>JACKDN010000009.1 GCA_020633465.1 Myxococcales bacterium | reverse complement strand
AGGAGCCCGGCGCGTTCTTCGCCACCCTGCCCGCCACCCGCACGCTGGGGGTCTACGGCGACGCCGAGGTGGCCGACGCGCCGGCCGACGCCCGCCGCTTCACCGGCAAGGTGGCCGTGCTGAAGGGCGGCCACGCGGCCTTCCGCAGCGACATCCTCACCCCGCCGCCCGCGCCCACCGAGGCCACGCCGCGCACCCTGGCCGACTTCGAGCGCAAGCAGGCCCTGTACGCCTGGTTCACCGGCGCCGAGGCCGCGCCCCCGCCCGTGATGCCCACCCGCAAGGCCGTGTCCCGCAAGACCAAGAAGGGCGGCGGCTGCTGAGCGCGCGCCGATGGGCAGACAGCCCGCCGGTGCCCTGCTAGGGTGCCCGCCGGGAGGTCCGCCATGAGCCAGATTCGCGTCACCGTCCATCAGCGGGGCGAGGTCGTCGGCGACGACGTGCGCCGCGACGACAGCCTCACCGCCCACTGCGGCGTCTGCGACACCCAGCGACCCGTCGTCGCCTCGCTGGGCGCCACGACCGCCTGCCCCGACTGCCTGCGCGCGCGCCTGGACGCGATCAGCGTCGCCCGCTACCAGCTGCGCGACGACGAGCCCGGCCTGCCCTGGGGCAAGATCAGCGGCTGATCGGGGGCCCGGCCCCGTCGGGTGTGCCGGCCCGGGTCATCGCGCGCAGCGGGCTCAAGGCGGGCCGCGCCGCGTTCGAAAGCCTCCGCAGCACCGGGCCTCTGCCGGCCCCGACGCGCGGAGCGCTCATGACGCACAGCCGATTGATCTTGAAGGGCTTCTTGCTGCTGATCGGCCTCGCGTTCGTCGGCGAGGTGGTGGTCATGGCGGCCCTCGACCGCCTGCTCCCCGAGCTGAGCGGTCCGGCCGAGCGGCTGGTCGTCGGCGTCCTGCTCGCCGCCCTGGTGGGCGCCCTGACCTGGCTGACGCTGGTGCGGCCCCTGCTGGTCAGCCTGCGCCAGGAGCGCGACCGGGTGCGCGCCGAGCGCGCGCGCCTGGAGCAGGAGATGGCGCGCCACCAGCTCGACACCCGCCTGTACCGCGCCCTCGAGATGGCCGACGACGAGCGCGAGGCCCTCGGCGTCGTCAGCCGCGCGCTGGCCGAGGTGGTGCCGGATCTGCCGGTTCAGCTGCTGCTGGCCGACTCGTCCAACGCGCACCTGCGCCCGGCCGTGCTGCCCGGCCTCGACGCGGGCGCCGAGGGGCCCGCGCCCCTGCACGGCGGGTGCGGCGTCGAGACCCCGCGCGCCTGCGTCGCCACGCGCCGCGGCCTGCCCGTGGTGTTCCCCGACAGCCGGGCGCTGGACGCGTGCCCCAAGCTGGTCGGCTGCGCCGGCGCGCCCAAGGCCGCGGCCTGCGTCCCGGTCAGCATCGCGGGCCGCGCGGCGGGCGTGCTGCACGTCTTGACCGCCGCCGACGCGCCGCCCACGCCCGAGCACGTCGCCAGCCTGCAGGTGCTCGGCGGCCAGATCGGCGCGCGCTTCGGTGTCCTGCGGGCGATGGCCGCCTCGGAGCTGGCCGCCACGACCGATCCCCTCACCGGCCTGCTCAACCGCCGCAGCCTCGAGAACCGCGCGCGCGAGCTCTTGGAGCAGGGCGTCGCCATCGCGGTGGTCGCGGGCGATCTGGATCACTTCAAGCGCCTGAACGACACCTTCGGCCACGCCGCCGGCGATCGCGCGCTGCGGGTGTTCGCCAGCGCGATGACGGGCAGCGTACGCCCGAGCGACGTGGTGGCGCGCCTGGGCGGCGAGGAGTTCGTGGTGTTGGTGCCGGGCGCCGCGGTGGAGGGCGCGGTCGCCGTCGCCGAGCGCATCCGCGCGACCCTGCGCGAGGCGATCGGGCGCGCCAGCGTGCCCGCCTTCACCGCCTCGTTCGGCGTGGCGGTGGGCAGCGCCGGCGAGCGCTTCGAGGATCTGCTGAAGATGGCCGATCAGGCCCTGTACGGCGCGAAGACGAGCGGTCGCGATCGCGTGGTCGTCGCGGGCGAGGGCCAGTCGTCGCCGCGCCGCGCCGGGGACGCCGAGCTGCCGGCGCAGGCCACGCAGGAGCTGCCGTCGTCGCCGCGCCGCCGGATCGCGCCGCAGCACGACGTCGACGCCGGCTGAGCCCGCCGCCCGGCCTCACGCCGCGTGCGACTCGGCGTCGTCCGCCGCCTCGCCCGCCTCGGTGCGCGTGTAGAGCACGCGCCGCGGGAACGGGATCTCGATGCCCTCGCGGTCGAAGGCCGCCTTCACCCGCGCGCGCAGGTCGCGCTCGGCGCCCCACTGCTCGAGCGCGCGCATCTTGATCACGATGCGCACGGTGACGTCCGAGTCGTTCAGGCCCAGCACGCCCTGCACGTCGGGCGGCTCGATGACGAGGTCGGCGTGCTCGGCGGCCCACTCGTCGGCCACCTGGCGCAGCACCCGCATGCCGTCGTCCACGGCCTGCTCGTACGACAGCCCCACCTCGACGATGGCGCGCATCCAGCCCCGGTTGTAGTTGCCGACGACGTTGATCTCGCCGTTGCGCACGTAGAACAGCTGGCCGCTGAAGCTGCGCATCTCGCTGGTGCGCAGCCCGATCTTCTCGATGGTGCCGCTGCCCACGCCCTGAATCTCGGCCACGTCGCCGATGCGCACGACGTCGTCGAAGATCAGGAAGAAGCCCGAGATCACGTCCTTCACCAGCTGCTGCGCGCCGAAGCCGATGGCCAGGCCAGCGACGCCGGCGCCGGCGAGCAGCGTGGCGACGTCGAGGCCGATGTGGTCGAGCGCGGTGATGACACCGAAGCCGATGGCGACGACGAAGACGGTCGACCCCACGATGCCGCCGAGGCTCTCGCGGTGCGTCCCGGCGAGCGCGCGCTTCACCCAGCCGGACAGCGTGCGGCCGACGAACCAGGCGGCCGCGACGATCAGCAGGCCGACCAGCACGCGCAGCGTCCATGGGCCCGCGTGGGCCTTCACGTACCCGATGATGCGATCGATCCACTCCATGACATCTCACTCCTCGACGTGGGGACGCCGCCGCCCGGTGCACCCGTCGTTCCAGCGCCCGCGGCGGGCGCGCGTCGGGCGACCGCCGTTGCAGGGTGGTGCTGCGCGGGGGCGCGCCGGGGCAGCCTGCCACGCGGTCGGCCGCGTCCAGCGCCGAGGCCCGGTGGCACGCACCTCGCACCGTCCCGGACGTCGAACATCGCGGCCCCGAGGCCGGCGAGGAGGAGAGATGAAGACGATCCCGCGCGACGAGCTGAACGACTGCCTGAACGCCCCCGACCCCTATCTGCTGGTCGAGGTGCTGGGCGAGGCGGCCTTCGACGCCAACCACCTGCCCTACGCGATCAACGTGCCCTTGGGGCGCGGCTTCGCGGATCGGCTGGCCGACGTGGCCCCCGATCCCGACACCCCGCTGCTGTTCTATGGCAACGGCCCCGAGGATCCCGGCCCCGCCGAGGCGGCGATGCTGGCCGAGCGCAAGGGCTATCGGCGCGTCGCGGTGTACCCCGAGGGCAAGTCCATCGTGCCCCCGGTCGATCCCGAGCCGCTGCGCGAGCCGACGATGACCCGGCCCGGCCCGTCGGTGGCGGCGCCCGGGCCGGCCCGCGCCGAGGCGCGTGAGGCGGAGGACGCTTCCGGCGCTTCGGAGGCGCAGGGCGAGCAGGAGGAGAAGCGCAGCGCCACCTCGATGGTGACGCGCTTCCTCGTGCGCCGGCTGGTGAAGCGCTACGTGCCCGGCCTGAACCTGTACCTGGCCGCGCGCGATCTGATGAAGGCGGTGGCGCTGCAGCGCAGCGACGCCACGGCGCCGTCGACCCGGCGCTGGGCCTGGACGGCCGCCGCCGGCTCGACGATGGCCGCGACCTTCGTGCCGGTGATCGCCCCGGTCGGCGGCGTCGTGGGCGCGGCCGCGTCGCACGTGCGCGACAGCCGCGTCGGCGACGACGACTGACCCCCCTCGGCGCTGCCGTCACCGCGGCGGCAGCGCCTCGACCAACACCTTGCCCTGCGCCGCGGCCGGCGGCACGACGCCCAGGCGCCACGCCACCGTGCTGACCAGATCGATCACCTCGGCCGGCCCCGGGTGGACGCCGGCGGGCGTGCGCGCGCCGAGGAAGGCCAGGGGCACGGTGCGATCGTAGGTGTGCCCGGTCAGGTGAGCGGCGACGTCCTTGTCGTAGATCGCGAAGGGCGCCAGCAGCACCACGACGTCGCCCCCGCGGTCGGCCCGGTACTGGTTGCGCAGGCGGCGGCCGACGGGATCGGGTGGCAGGCGTCCCTGGGCGATGTCGTCGGGGGTCACGGCCGCGAGGATGCCCGGCTGGGCGGCCACCCAGGCCGCCGCCGCGGCCCGCACGTCGGGGCGGTCGCCGGCCAGGTACAGGTGCAGCTCCTTGAAGCGGCGCACCCACGCCTTCGCGCCCCGCGGCGGTCGGCCGAAGCGGCCGCGCAGGTGCTTCTCGAGGCCGTCGGTCAGCGTCGCGCGATCCACGCGGAGCCCCGGCAGGCGGTAGGTCGCCGCCCACTCGGGCTTCGGCGCGACGCCGTGATCGGCGGTGAGGACGAACAGCACGTCGTTGGCCGGCACCGCCTGCAGGATGCCCCGGCGCAGCTGCGCGATCTGCGCGTCGAGCGCCACCAGCAGCGCCTCCATGCGGCGGTCGTGGGGCCCGACGTCGTGCCCCACCATGTCGAACTGCGAGAAGCTGACCGCCAGGAGGTCGGGCTCGGCGTCGGCGCCCAGCGCGAAGCGCGCGCGGGCGGCCAGCGCAGCCTCGACGGTCAGCTCGCCCCCCAGCGGCGACTCGATCGCGCCGCCGTCCTTGCCCAGCGTCCAGGTCTTCGAGGACGCCTCGCCCGGCGCCGAGCGCCCGTTGCCCGGCCCCTCGACCGTCCAGGTGTAGGCCTGGCCCTCGCGCGCCTTCAGGGGCGCGTTGAGGTCGTCCAGCCAGTCGGGCACCTGCCCGTCGGGCGCGTAGAAGGTGCTGGTGGTCCAGCGGAAGTCCTTCGGCGAGAACCAGGTGACCGCGGTCGCCGCGAAGCCGCCCAGCAAGATGGCCGAGCGATCCTTCAGGGCCACCGCCACCACCTTCGATTCGCCGCCGCGCAGGCGCAGGGCGTCGCCGAGGGTGTCCGCGCGCAGCGTGCGCGGGCTGGTGCCGGGGCTGGGCGGCGTCTCGACCCCCACCCACCGATGGTCGTCGTCGCGCACGCAGTAGAAGTCGAGATCGCGGGCGCGGTCGTACCAGACGTTCAGCGCGATGCCGTGCTGGGCGGGCCAGGCGCCGGTGGCGATGGTGGCGTGGCCCGGGCCGGTCATCGCCTGCGCGACGTCGTAGGTGGCGAGGGGCCAATAGGCGCCCTGCTCCATGAAGGCGCGCAGCCCGTCGGGGCCGAGCTGGTCGCGGAAGCGCGGCAAGTAGCCGGCGCCGAACTGGTCGACGACGATCAGCACCACGAGGCGCGGGGGCGGCGCGTCGAAGCGCGGCGGCGGGGCGGCCACGGCGGCGGTGGCCAGCAGCAGCGTGGCGGCGATCAGGGCGGCGCGCATCGCGTTCCTCCTCGGGGCCACCCTGCCGGCCGTCCTCCACGGTGCCGCGGCGAGGGCGTGACCATCACGTGGCGATTCCTCACGGCGCGGGCGCCGGCTGGTCCAGGCGACCGGGCGCCTCGGCCAGCACCCAGGCCATCGTCGCCATCACCGCGACGTTCTGGCGCATCTGCAGGGGGTCGACCTTGTCGAGGGTGTCGGCCGCGGTGTGGTGGACGTCGAAGTAGCGCGCCATGTCGGTGCGGTGCCCCAACAGCAGCGCGCCGGCGGGCATCAACGGGCGTACGTCGGCGCCGCTGAAGCCGGCCTCCATGCGGGTGGCGTCGAAGGGCGCGAAGAGCGGCCGCAGGCCGTGCAGGCGCACCAACGCCAGGCCGGCGCGCTGCGGATCCTGGTGCTCGACGCTGTAGCCGGTGGGGGCGAAGGCCCCGATGTCGGCCTCGATGGCCGCGACGTGCCGCGTCTTCTGTTCGGCCTCGGCGTAGGCCAGCGCCCCCTTCAGCCCGTTCTCCTCGTTGGTGAACAGCACCGCGCGCACGGTGCGGCGCGGCGTCAGGCCCAGGCGTTTCAGGGTGCGCAGCGTCTGCATCGCCATCACCACGCCGCCGGCGTCGTCGTGCGCCCCCTGGCCCACGTCCCACGAGTCGATGTGACCACCCACCACCACGACCTCGTCGGGCCGCTCGCGCCCGGGGATCTCGGCGACGACGTTGTGCGACAACGCCTCGCCTTCCAGCCGCGCGCCCATCTGCAGGTGCACCTTCACCGTCTGGCCGCGCTTCACCATGCGGTGGATGCGATCGGCGTCCTCGGTGGTGATGGCGGCCGCGGGGATCTTCGAGACGCCGTCGGCCGACGCCTGCGCGCCGGTGTGGGGCGTGCGCAGGCTGCGGGCGGTGACCGAGCGCACCAGCACGCCGACGCCGCCCTTCTCGGCCACCATCGCGGCCCCCTTCACGCGGAAGCGCACCGTCTCGCCGTAGCCCGGCCCGTGGGCGGGGTGATAGGCCGGCATCGGGTTGTCGAACAGCACGATGCGCCCGCGCACGCGGTCGCCCAGCGCCTCGAAGCTGGCCTCGTCGGTGGCGACGACCACCTCGGCCGTCAGGCCGCCCTTCGGCGTGCCGCTCGACCACCCCAGCCCCAGCATGGGCAGCGGCTCTTCGCGCGGCGCCACCAGGCGCAGCGACTCTTCGCCGCGCACCCAGCGGGGCACCTTCACCGGCTGCAGACGCACGCGGATGCCGTCCGCCTCGAGCGTCGCTTTGGCCCACTCGATGGCGCGCTCGAGGTGCTTCGAGCCCGACAGGCGGTGCCCGATGTCGTCGCAGAGCTGCTGCATGCGCAGCCAGGTCGTCTCGTCGGCCAGCGCCGCCTGCTGGATGCGGTCGACGGCCGGCCGGAAGGTGTCGACGGCGAAGGGGTCGGCGGGCGGCGCCAGCAGGGCGAGGGGCAGCAACAGCGCGATCATGGGCGCTCCGTCGGGCTCACAGGTGGCGGGTCAGCTGCCAGAACCACCAGCCGAAGCCGACGACGGCCAACGACCAGAGGGCGGCCGCCGTGGGCAGCACGCGCGGGCGCCGGCGGCGCAGGGCGAAGCCGAGCAGCAAGAGCGGCGGCAGGCCGAAGAGGGTCAGCAGGTAGCCGGCGATCTTCACCGGCGCGCCGTACAGGTACAGGTCGTTGTAGCTGCGCAGGAAGCCGAAGCGCTCGACCACGCGGCGCAGGCGCGCGGGCAGCGACAGCGTGTCGGTGCGGGCGAACCCGGCGTCGAGGCGGACGTGCGTGCCGAACGCGCCCAGCAGCCAGAACCCGCCGCCCGCGGCCGGCGCGAGCACCGACGAGGGCCCCAGCCACCGCGCGTCCGCGTCCAGGGGCGCGCCGTCGACGGCCAGGCCCCCGTCCTGCCGCGCGAAGCGATGCCAGCCGCCGTCGAGCCAGCGCACCACCGGCCCGAAGTCGATCTCGAAGGCGGGCGCGAACAGGCGCAGCCCGTCCGCATCGACCACCGCGGTCTGGTCGAAGGCCCACCGCGCCTCGCCGTCCGCGCCGGGATCGAGGTAGGCCCACGCGTCCCCGACGCGCACCGCGATGCCGCGCTCGTCGAAGGCCAAGAGCCGCCCGTCCAGCTTCGCGCCGAGCGGGCTGGTCTCGCGGTCGATGGGCAGCGACTGGACGACCGCCGGCGCCTCGCCCGGGCCCGCGCGCAGCAGCTCGAGCGTGTCGGCGCCCGGCGCCTCGCGCGAATACCACACCGTCCAGCCGTCGGCCCCGCGCCGCGCGCGCTGGGCCTGGCAGACGTGGCTGACCGGGCACTCGAGCGGCGGCAGCGCGAGCACCTCGCCGCCGTCGAAGGGGCGCACCTCGGGGGCGACGTCGCGCACGCGCGGGTTGCCGTCGACGACCACCGCGTCGGCCGCCACCGCGATCACCCCCCGGGCGTCCTCGGTGAGCACCTCGACGCCGCCCTCGGGCTTCAGCCGCAGCACCGCGCCGCCGCGCAGCGCCACCCGCAGCCCATCCTCGGCCCAGGCCGCGGTCTGCAGCTCGCCGTGCAGCGGCTGGTCGCGCAGGCGCCAGTCCATGCGCGCCTCGCCCGTCGCCGGGTCGAAGCGGATGAAGCCGCCCCCCGGGTTGCCCTGGTGCTGCAGGCTGTACTCGCAGGTGCGCCAGATCGCGTCGCCCGCCACCAGCGCCGGGCCGTGGCAGTGCGGCAAGCGCCCTTCGTCGGGGGTGGCGAAGGCGCCGACGAAGCGCATCGGCTGGGCGGGCGAGGGCTGGGTGACGACCTGGAAGCCCACGCGCACCCACGCGGCGAAGTAGACGATGAGGGCGAGGGCGACGAGGCGCATGCACGGGACAGTCGCCCGTACGCCCTTCGAGCGCAAGGCGGGGCGCGATCACTCGCCCAGCGGGTAGACGTCCTCGTCGGCGATGGCGTTGTAGGCCTTCTTGGCCTCGACGACCAGCACGCGGTCGGCCTCCGGATCCTCGATGACCGCCTCGAGCAGCGGCAGGCTGGACGCGTCGCCGATCTTGGCCATGCCGCCGACCGCCAGGAGGCGCGCGGAGTACTCGGTCGAGGTCTTCAGCGCGTCGTGCAGGTGCGGCAGATAGCTCGCGTGCCCCACCGTGCCCATCACCTGCAGCATCACCAGGCGCTCGGTGGCGTCTTCGCTGTCGAGGTACCGCCGGCGCACGAAGTCGACGCCCGCGTCGCGGTTCATCATCGCCAGCCCGTACGCCGCGTTGGCCTTCACGCCCCAGTCGGCGTCGCCCTCGAGCAGCGTCTCGAGCGGGCCGACGGCCTCGGCGCCGCCGAGGTGCCCCAGCGCGTGCGACACCATGCGCTGCACGATGGTGCTGCCCGGATCGTCGCTCTGCAGGGCCTCGACCAGCGTGGGCACGGCGGCCGAGTCCTCGAGCTTCTCGAGCACCGCGGCCGCCACGAAGCGCTCCATCTCGGTGCCCGTGCGCAAGAGCTCGCCCATCAGCCGGATGCCTTCGGGGCCCAGGGCGCGCACCTGCGCCACGGCGGGGCTGTCGGCGGTCAGGCCGGCGTAGGCGGCCATGCCCGCGGTGCGCGCCAGCGTGCGGATCGTCTCGCGCGCGGTCTCGGCGTCCGCCGGCGCCTCGGCGGGCGCGGGCGGCGGCGGCTCGGCGACCGGCTTCCGCTCGAGCGCCGCGCGCAGCCGCGCCACCTCGGCCTTCTCGGCCTGCAGCGCGCGCCGGCTGGCGGCCAGCGCGTCCTCGGCCTCGGCCAGGCGATCGCGCGGCGCCTCGTCGATGGTCTCCACGACGCCGGGGGTCGGCGGCGCCTCGCCGCGCGCGTCGTCACCCGTGGCGCGCTGCCCTGCCCACATCGCCAACGCGCCCGCCACCATGCCGCCTGCCACCAGCGCCACCGCTGTCCGCGCACCGGTCATCTCGTCCTCCTCGGCTCCGAGCGCTGGGGGCCTCTGACCGGCCGAGCAGCACCGGGCAGGATGCCACCGCCGGACGGTCTTGAAAACGCCCCGTCGGCGGGCCACGGTGCGGCGACGAGCGCGAAGGAGGGAGCGATGCGCGTGGTCTTGTGCAACTGCCCGCCCGACGGCGCCGCGGACATCGCGCGGGCGCTGGTCGAGCGGGGGCTCGCCGCCTGCGTGAACGTGGTGCCGGGCGTCCGCAGCTTCTACGTCTGGGACGGCGCGGTGCAGGACGACGGCGAGAGCACGCTGCTGATCAAGGTGGCCGCCGACGGGGTGGACGCGCTGCGGTCGGCGCTCGTCGAGCTGCACCCCTACGACGTGCCCGAGGTGGTCGTGCTGACGGTCGACGCCGCGGCCAGCCACGGGCCCTACGTCGACTGGGTGCGCGGCGCCGGCCGCGCCTGATCAGCCGCCCGCGCCGCGCGGGCTCCACTCGACGCGCGGCACGTAGCGATCCAGGGGGTACTGCGGGCGCCAGGGCAGCGCCCAGCCCTGCTCGAAGGCGGCGTGACGGGTCCACGCGGGGTCGAACAGGTGCACCCGCGCCAGCGCGCACAGGTCGGCGCGGCCCGCGGCGAGGATGGCGTTGACGTCGCCGTAGCTGCTGATGCCGCCGACGGTCATCGTCGGCACGTCGGCCTCGAGCCGCACGCGCTCGGCGAAGGGCGTCTGGTACAGCCGGCCGTACTCGGGCCGCGCCCCCGGATCGGTCTGGCCCGTCGACACGTCCACCAGATCGCAGCCCGCGGCCTTCAGCGCGCGCGCCAGGATCACCGCGTCCTCGGCCGTCGTGCCCCCCTCCATCCAGTCGCTGGCCGAGATGCGCGCGCTGATCGGCTTGTGCGCCGGCCAGGCCGCGCGCGCCGCCTCGAACACCTCCATCGGGAAGCGCATGCGGCGGCTCAGCGTGCCGCCGTAGGGATCGGTCCGGCGGTTGGTGATCGGCGACAGGAAGGACGCCAGCAGATAGCCGTGCGCCAGGTGGATCTCGAGCAGGTCGAAGCCCGCCGCGTCGGCGCGCCGCGTCGCGGCGACGAACTGCGCGACGACGTGATCCATGTCGGCCCGGTCCATCGGCTTCGGCACCTGCGAGTCGGGCAGGTAGGGCAGCGGCGAGGGCGCCAGCAGCGGCCAGGCCCGGTCGGCGGGCAGGGGCTGATCCATCCCCTCCCACATCAGCCGCGTCGCGCCCTTGCGCCCGGCGTGCCCGAGCTGCACGCCGATGGCCGCGCCGGTGTGGCCGTGCACGTAGTCCACGATGCGCGCCCACGCGGCCGTGTGCGCGTCGTCGTACAGGCCCGCGCAGCCCAGCGTGATGCGGCCCTCGGCGCTCACGTCGGTCATCTCGGCCATCACCAGGCCCGCCCCGCCGTCGGCCCGCGCGCCCAGGTGCACCAGGTGGAAGTCGCCCACGGTGCCGTCGGTGGCCGAGTACATGCACATGGGCGACACGACCACGCGGTTCTGCAGCGTCAGGTCGCGCAGCGTGAAGGGCGTGAACATCGGCGGCGGGGGCGGCCGGTCGGGCTGCACCGCCACGCCGGCCCGCCGCGCGAACCAGCGCTCGGTCGCGTCCGTGAAGGCCGGATCGCGCAGGCGCAGGTTGGTGTGGTTGATGCGCAGCGAGCGGGTCAGCAACGAGTACACGAACGCGCGCGGCTCGAGGTGCTGGTAGTAACGCTCGGTCTCTTCGAACCAGCGCAGGCTGACCGCGGCCGAGCGCTGCGTGCTCTCGACGTCCGGGCGGCGCTCGGCCTCGTACCGCGCGAGCGCCGCGGGCACGTCCGCCTCGCTGTCCAGCGCCGCCGCCAGCGCGATGGCGTCCTCCATCGCCAGCTTCGTGCCCGACCCGATCGAGAAGTGCGCCGTGTGGGCGGCGTCGCCCAGCAGCACCACGTTCCCGTGCGACCAGCGGGCGTTGGTCACCGTGGGGAACTGCCGCCAGATGGCGTTGTGCGTCAGCAGCGGGTGGCCGTCGAGGTGGTGGCCGAAGAGCTGCGCGCACCACTTCGCCGAGGTGGTCTCGTCCGCGTCCTCGAGGCCCGCGCTGCGCCAGGCGTCCTCGGTGGTCTCGACGATGACCGTGCTGTGATCGCGGTCGTAGTTGTAGGCGTGCAGCCGCCACAGCCCGTGGGCGTCCTCGACGAAGTCGAAGGTGAAGGCGGGGAAGCGGCGCGTCGTGCCCAACCAGATGAAGCGGTTGGGGCGCGGGTCGATCGTCGGCTGGAAGTGCTCGGCGTACTGCGTGCGCAGGCGGCTGTTCAGGCCGTCGCAGGCGACGACGAGATCGGCCGGCCCCACCTCGGCGGCGTCGGTGATCTCGGTCTCGTGGTGCACCTCGACGCCGAGCGCCGCGCAGCGCCGCTGCAGCACCTCGAGCAGCGTCTGGCGGCCCATGCCCGCGAACCCGTGCCCCGTCGAGCGGAACACCTCGCCGCGCACGTGCACGTCGATGTCGTCCCAGTGGCTGAAGCGCGCGGCGATGGCCGCGTAGGTCTCGGGATCGGCCGCCTCGATGTTGCCCAGCGTGGCGTCGCTGAAGACGACGCCGAAGCCGAAGGTGCGGTCGGGCGGGTTGC
This sequence comes from Myxococcales bacterium, assembly GCA_020633465.1. Classification (GTDB taxonomy): domain Bacteria; phylum Myxococcota_A; class Bradymonadia; order UBA7976; family UBA1532; genus JACKDN01. Next base: position 308,382 of record JACKDN010000009.1, on the reverse strand, counting down.
GCTCGTACACGACCACCTCGCGCGACGGATCGGCGCGCTTCAGCAGCACGGCCAGGTACAGGCCGCCCGGGCCACCGCCCACACACACGACGCGCATCGCTCACCCCCGGTGACGTGTGGCCGCACGGTCGCAAAGGCCGGTCGCGCGATCAACCGCGCGCTGGCGTCGGCGGGCGGCCGGTGGTGCAATGCGCGACGATGCGCGCCCTGCTGCTCCTGCTGCTGCTGGTCGGCGCCCCGGCGCGCGGCGCGACGACGGTGATCGACCGCGCGCGCCTGGACGCGACGCCCGCCCGCACAGTGCTCGACCTGATCGAGCTGTACGTGCCCGGCGCGACCTGGCTGCACACGCCGGGCGGCGCCACGCTGGCCGTGCGCGGCGTCGTCGACGATCGCATGGTGCTGTACGCGGTGCGCGTGGACGGCCGACGCGTCGAGTCCGGCGCCTGGGGCGGCGATCAGCTCGAGCTGATGGCCTGGCGGCTCGAGGATCTCGAGCGGGTCGTCGTGCGGCGCGGCCCGGACGCCGTCACCGCGGGCGACGCGGTCGGCGGCACGATCGATCTGTACACGCGCGACGCGGCCACGGCCCCCGGCGGCGCGGCGGGCCTGACCTACACCAGCGCCTACGACGCGGCCGGCGCCTGGGCGCGCTACGGCGCGCGCGATCTGGGCCCGGTGGACGTCTTCGGCTTCGCCGCCGTGCAGGTGACCCCGGGCGACGACGCGGCGCGCATCTACACCACCCACGCCGAGGGGGGCGGGTACGTCGGCGACGACCTGGGCCCCGCCGGGCGCTTCCGGTCGAACACGCCGACGCGCACCTTCGCCGACGCCGACGGCCCGCCGCCGATGAAGGGCCAGCTGACCGTCGCGGTGCTGGACGATCTGATCCTGCGCCTGCGCTACGTCCGCGCGGGCCGCGCCACGTTGGCGCCCGGCGACGGCGCCTTCCGGGCGGTGGTCGACGGCCTCGCCATCACGCTGCCCGAGACGCGCACGCAGCAGGCGGCCGCCACCGCGGCGTGGCACCGCGCCCTGACCGATCGGCTGACCCTGGGCGCCGAGGGCGGCTACGTCACGACGGACGTGCGCCAGCGCGCGCCCGACCTGCGCACGCGCGATCTGGACGACCTGACCGCCTTCGACGCGCGCTTCGCCGCGCACCGGCTGTACGCCCGCGCCGAGGCGACCTGGCGCGTGCGCCGCGCCGTGCGCGTCGAGGGCGGCGCGGGCTACGAGCGCACCGTCTTCACGTCGGCCTGGGGGCGCAGCGCCGAGGACGGCCTGCGGCTGGGGCCTGTCGTGGGGCCGGCCACCAGCGAGGCGGTGGGCACGCGACCCGGCCAGGTCAGCGGGACCACGCCGGGCGGCCTGCGGGTGGGCACGGGCTTCGTCGAGCACGCGGTGGACGCCCACCTGCGCGCCGCGGCGACGCTCGCGGCCGGGCTTGGTCTGGGGCTGGGCGGCCAGGTGCGGCGCCGCTCGAACACCGCCTGGCTGTTCACGCCGGGCGCCGATCTGCGCTACGCGCTGACCGCCGATCACGCCCTCGAGGCGCGCTATCACGAGGCCCTGCGGGCCGACACGGCCGAGCGCCGGCTGGACGGCGTCCGCCGCAGCGCCCGCGCGCGGGCCGTCGAGGCCGCCTACGCCGGCGCCGCGCCCTCGTGGGGCCTCGAGGGACGGCTCACCGGGTGGCTCACCGACCGCGAGATCCTGCAGGTGGGTGATCAGCGGCTGGCCGGCGTCGAGGTCGAGGCCGCCTGGCGCCGCGGCCCGCTGCGGGTGGGCGCGAGCCACGCGCTGGTGGCCCAGATCGACTTCGCGCTGGCCGAGGGTCGGACGCGCTCGGGCGTCAGCTACGCCGACTACGCCTTCCCGCTGGACGACGACGCCACGCTGACCGCCACCGGCGACGCGCCCAACAACGTGCCCGACCAGACCACGCGGCTGTGGGCCGACGCGCAGCTCGGACTGCCGGTGGGCACGCTGTCACTGCACGTCGACGTGCGCGCCGAGTGGGGCCGGCAGGGCGCCTTCGACGGGCTGACCACCGTGCGCCGCACCGCGCGGGCGCTGGCGACGGTCGAGGCCGCGCGCGACGCGGGGGCGCACCTGAGCCAGGCGCGGCTGGGCGCGCGGGCGGCGTGGACGCTCGATCCGTGGCTCACCGTCGCCGTCCGCGCGGCCGACGTGCCCCTGCTGGGCGACAACGCGCGCTACCTGTACGACCCCGGCCACACGCAGCCCTGGGGCGACGGCCTGGCCTGGGTGGAGGAGCCCGCCACCTTCGGGGCCGATCTCACCGTGCGCTTCTGACCCGCCGCCCCAGCGGCGCGGGGCGGCGTGCCCCGCGGATCCGCGCGCGCCGCGCCGCCCGGCGCCGGAACGCTGGATGCAGTCCTGCCCCAGCGAATCGGAGCCGAGGAGGCAACATGGAGATTCAGAAGGAAGACGGCGCCCCGACGCCCGACGTCGATCCGACGACGCTGCACTCGACCCCCGAGGCGCTGGCCAAGGACGACTCGCTGTCGCTGCAGCGCCGGCGGGCCCTGCTCGAGCAGTGGGCGCTCGACGCGCGCGCCCGGGCCCGGGCCACGTCCGAGAACATGGACGGCGGCCCCGAGCCCATGCTCGATCGCGTGCTGCGCGCGCTGGGCCACGTGCGCGAGCGCCAGTGACCGACCCCCCTGCGGCGATTCGCCCGAGCGTCCCACCCCGGCTGCGGCGAGACGCCCGAGGTCGCCGCGCGACCCCGCGCCGCGCGCGCGGCAGGCCCGACCGCCGCGCGCGCGGCGCTGGCACGCCGGTCGCAATGCGGTCCGACCGTACCCGGCGGCGACCCCGCCGGCGGCGCGGCCCCCGGAGGGCCGTCCTCTCCCGGACCGACAGGTCCAACAGAAAGCCGAGTCGAATCAACATGATCGAGCGTCGTCCCGTGCGGGGTGTGGTGCTGGGGTGCGTGCTGGCGTCGAGCGCGCTGGTCGGGTGTGGTGCGAAGCAGCAGCCGGTGGTGGCGCAGGCGGCCACGCCGCCCGCTGTGCAGCCGATGCCGCAGGGCGAGCTCGAGCCCGGCCCGGCGGCCGTGGCGGCCCAGCTGCGCGCGCGCTTCGAGCGCGTGTACTTCGGCTTCGATCGTGCCGACATCAACGCCGACAGCCGCGCCCTGCTGACCGAGAACGCCGCGATCCTGGCGAGGTACCCCAACGTGCGCGTCGAGGTGGAGGGCCACGCGGATCACTTCGGCACCACCGAGTACAACCTGGCCCTCGGCGAGCGGCGGGCGAACGCCGTCGCGAAGCTGCTGGCCAACCTGGGCGTGGGCCCGGCGCAGCTGAAGGTGATCTCGTTCGGTGAGGAGCGGGCCACGGTGAACGCGTCCGATCGCGCGGCGACCGCCCGCGACCGCCGCGTCGAGTTCCGGGTGTTCGCCGGCACCGAGGTGGCCGAGTCCAGCTACGACGACGGCAGCGATCCCGCGGGCTGATCCGCGTCCGACTCCCCGAGCGGGCGGGGCCGCGCCCATCCCTCCGCGCGGCGCCCCGCCCGCTCCCCCCCCTTCCCTCGAGCCCGATCAGATCACGTGCGCCAGCACCTCGGCGACGCGGCTGAACGCGTAGGTGGGCCGCTCGGCGTCCAGATCGGCCCGCGGGAAGGGCCCCCACAGCGCCGCCCCCGTCGACACGCCCGCCGCGCGCCCGGCCCGCACGTCGTAGGGCGAGTCGCCGACGAAGACCGTGCCCTGCACCGGCAGGCCCATGCGGCGCAGGCCCTCGAACACCGGCGCGGGGTCCGGCTTGTGCCGCTCGACGTCCTCCGAGCCCACCAGCACCTCGAAGTAGTCCCGCAGGCGACACAGCCGCAGCCCGCGGTCGGCGATGCCGCGCGCCTTGCTGGTGACGATGCCCAGCCGCGCCCCGCGCCGGCGCAGCTGCTCGAGGGCGTCCTCGACGCCCGGATAGGCGCGCACCGCCTCGTCGTGCACCGCGTGGTTGTGGGTCAGGTAGCTCTGCACCAGGCGCCCCATCAACACGTCGTCGAGCCGGGCGCCGGCCCGCGTGGCGTGGCCGCCCAGCTGCTCGACGAGCGGCATGCCGATGCCGGCCACGGCCAGCGCGCGCCCGGGATCGTACTGCAGGTGCTCGGCGAGGGCGTGGCGCACCGAGGCGACGATCATGTCGACGGTGTCGAGCAGGGTGCCGTCGAGGTCGAAGAGGACGGTCCGGTAGGGCTTCATGGCGGGGCACCTTAGCGGCCGCCCGCGGCGATGGCCACCGGCCACCGACGGGGTCGGCCGGCTCAGGCTCGCGGCGGTCCCTGCCGAGAGAGATCGCGCGGACGTCTGTATAGTGCGCCCGCATCTGGGAGTTGGGCCATGCGCGCACACGTCGTCCTCGCCTCGGCCGCCGTCCTCGCCGCCCTCGCGGGCTGCGAAGACGTGCCGGCCACCAACCCGTTCGACCCCGCCACGCCGGTCTCGCAGCAGGCCCAGGCGCGCCTCGAGGGCACGGTCACCCTGCCCGACGGCTTCGGCGCTTCGAACCTGGCCGAGGGGCGCGTCGACCTCGTGGACGGGGCGGGCGAGATCGCGCTCACGGGCGGCGTCGCCGAGGGCACCTTCCTCTTCGAGGCCGTGAACGCGGGCGCCTACCTCGTGCGGGTGGTCGTGCCCGGCCTGGTGGTGGCCGAGCGCCCCGTGCAGGTGTTCCGCGGCGAGACCACGCGGCTGCCGCCCATCGCGCTCGAGGCCCCGGGCACCGAGGATCCCGACGCGCTGTTCGTCGTCGGCGTCGCCCAGCTCGAGGGCGCGCCGCAGGGCGGGCACCAGGGCATCTACGTCGAGGTGCAGGAGACGCCCTACAACGCGCTCACCGCGCGCGACGGCACCTTCCGCGTGCAGGCGCCGCCGGGCGAGCGCACGGTGGCGGTCAGCTTCCCGGGCTACGGGCTGCAGACGGTCAGCGTCGTCGTCCAGCCCGACACGCCCGAGCTCACCCTGCCCGAGCCCATCGTCCTGAACGGCCAGCCCGGCCGCGTCCAGGGGCGCGTGCGCCTGCAGCCCGGCTTCGAGGATCCGGCGCAGCTGATGGCCGCCGACGTGGCGCTGTTCGCCGGGGAGGGCGACGGCGAGGCGCTGCAGCGCACGAACCCCAGCGCCGATGGCGCCTTCGTCTTCGCCGACGTGCCCCCCGGCGAGTACGAAGTGCGCGTCACCGCCATGGGCTTCTTCGACGAGGTCCGCCGCGCCGACGTCGCGCCGGGCGGCACCGACGACCTGGCGCTGATCACCCTTTTCTCGAACGTCGACCAGGCGCCCGGCAGCATCACCGGCGTCGCCCGCCTGCAAGGCCGCGCCGACGACGCGCACGGCGGTGTCCTGGTCAAGGCCGTCAACCAGCCCTACCTGACCGAGACCGAGCCCGACGGCAGCTTCACTCTTCGCGTGCCCGAGGGCGCCTACACCCTGCGCCTGAGCCGCCCGGGCTACGGCCCCGCCGTGACCGAGCGCCTCATCGTCGGCCCCGGCGCCAGCGTCCCGCTGGCCGATCCGGTGGTGCTCGTCGCCCTGCCCGGCCGCGTGCAGGGCGGCGTCGTGCTGCCCTTCGGCGAGGCCGACAGCCTGCCGCAGGTCGAGGTCACCCTGGCCGACGACGACCCCGAGACGGTCGACGCCACCACCAACCCCCGCCGCGAGGACGGCACCTTCCTCTTCCCCGACGTGCCCCCCGGCGACTACACGCTGCGCATCACCCGCGATCGCTTCGTGCCCTACGAGCGCCCGGTGACGGTCACGCCCGAGGCCTCCGTCGACGTGGGCTCGGTCGAGCTGCAGCCGGTCCCGCAGACCGCCACCATCAGCGGCGTCGCCCAGCGCCAGGGCCGCCAGGGCCACGGCGGCATCCGCGTCGATCTGGTCGGCGCGCCGAACACCACCACCACCAACGCCGAGGGTCGCTTCGAGCTGGTCGTGCCGGTCAGCGCCGAGGGCTACGACCTGGTGTTCACCGCCGACGGCTACAACAGCGCGCGCCTCGAGGGCCTGGCTGGCCTGGGGCCCGACGCGATGTTCGAGCTCGACGAGGTGGTGGTCCTCACTGCGCAGCCCGGGCGCGTGCACGGCTTCGTCGAGCTGCAGCCCACCGCCGACGGCGGCTTCGACCCGTCGTGGGTCGAGGACGTGGTCGTCACCCTCATCGAGGCCGAGCTCGAGGTGCCCGACGGCGCGCCCGCCCCCGAGCGGACCGTCTCGCCCGACGGCGAGGGCCGCTTCGTCTTCGAGAACGTCGCGCCGGGCAGCTACGGCGTCACCTTCGCCCGCCAGGGCTTCCGCGAGCGCTTCTCGGCCGCCACCGTCGGCGTCGGGCAGAGCGTCTTCATCGGCCGCGTCTCGTTGGTGCCCGAGCTGGGCAGCCCCGACGCCCAGCCCAGCTACATCCAGGGCGTCGCGCGCCTCGAGTGCGACGGCGAGTGCGATCACGGCGGCATCCGCGTCGAGTCGAGCGCCGGCGGGTTCGCCGCGCTGACCACGCGCACCGGCGCCTACCGCCTGCAGGTGGTCGAGAGCGACTACACCCTGCGCTTCAGCCGCGAGGGCTACCGCACCGTCGTGCCCGCCGAGGTCATCCGCGTGGCCGAGGGCGAGACGGCCCCCGGCCCCGGCAACGTGATCCTGGCCATCGATCCGGGCAGCGTCAGCGGCGTCGTGCTGGGCCTGCCCCCCCAGGGCGCGGCCGCGCCCCTCGGCGGCGCCCAGGTGGCGGTCTACGAGATCACGCCCGACGGCGAGGCCCTGCGCGGCGAGGTCACCACGGTCGACGACGGCGCCTTCGTCATCGGCGGCCTGCGCGGCGGGGCGTACACGCTGCGCATCACCGCGCCCGGCCGCGCGCCGCACAGCGAGCAGGTGGCGGTGGCGCCGGGGCTGAACACGGGGCTCGGCAACCGCACCGTCGACCTGCTGCGCGGCGGCCTGACCGGCGCGTTCCCCCGCGCGGACGGCGCCCAGACCGGCGGCGTCACCGTGCTGGTGCGCGGCGCGCCCGGCGAGGCAGCGCTGCAGAACTTCACCTGGGTGGCGGTGACCGATCCGGCCAACGATCGCTACCGCCTCGATGGCCTGCCCGTCGGGCGCTACGAGGTGACCGCCGCGGCGCCGGGCTATCGCACCGAGGTGCTGGCCGAGCCGATCGCGGTGCTCGCCGAGGCGCTCGCCCAGGCCAGCGGCACCCTCGCCCCGCGCCGCAACGGCCTGGACGCGCCGCCGGTGACCCGCAACCCGCTGATCGTCACGCTGACCGCCGACGAGGACAACACCTTCGGCCGCGTGTGGCACGGCGGCCAGCAGGCGCCCGCCTTCCGGCCGCTGCCCGCCGACGGCGCGGTGCAGCTGATGCTGCCGCGGGACGGCACCCACCGCATCTTCGCCGAGGTCGCCAACGCGGCCTTCACCGACGACGATCCGTCCAACGACGTGCTGGCCGCGGTCAGCCCCACGCTGAGCGCCACGGTGCTGCTCGACGAGACGCCGCCCGACCTGACCGCGGTGACCGACCGCCCGGCCGTCGGGGCCGAGCCCGGGTGGGTGGCCCTGCCCGATCCGGCCCTCGTCGAGGTCTACGCCGCCGATCCCGCCCCGGCCAGCGGCCTCGCCTTCGTGCGCGTCAGCGCCCCCGGCATGGCCCCCATCCAGCTGCCCTACTCGGCCCGCGTGCAGGTGCCCCTGCCCGAGGCGGGCGACTGGCCGCTGACGATCACGGTCGTCGACGGCGCCGGCAACAGCGTCACCGCCCCGCAGCCCGTGGTCGTGCACGCCGACGCCGCGCCGCCCGAGGACGTCGCCCTGGCGCTGGCGGGGCCGGCCCGCGTGCCCGGCCTGTCCGGGCGCGTGCGCGTGTCGGCGACCGATCCCGACGGCGCCCCGCTCTGGTTCCGCGTGCGCGACGCCGAAGCCCCGGCCGGCCCCTTCCTGCCCCTGGCGGGCGGCGTGGCCACCGTGGACGTCGCGCTGCACGGCGGCGACGACGGCGAGCGCACCGTCGTCGGCGAGGTGCGCGACGCGGCCGGCCGCACGGTGGCGCTCAACCAGGTGACCTTCCAGGTCGACCGCGAGGCGCCGCCCCCCAGCGGGCTGGTGGTGCGCGACGGGCAGACGGTGGTGCCCCCCGGCGGGCTGACCAACGCGCGCGCCGTCGACATCGAGGTGCAGGCCCAGGGCGCGGGCGAGCCGACCACCGCGCGCCTGGTGGGCCGCCCGGATCTCACCTGCGCCATCAACCTGGGCCTGGCGCCGCCGCGCTGCACGCTGGCCGGCGTCGATCTGGCCGCGCAGACCGGCATCGTCGGGCTGGCGGTCGAGCTGGTGGACGCCGTCGGCAACCGCAGCGCGCCCTTCGAGGCCCGCTTCACGATCGACCGCGCCCCGCCCGAGATCGCCGGCGTCAACCACATCCCGGCCCCGGGCGCCGACGTGGGCTACGTGGCGCGCAACACCGCGGCGGCGCTCGAGGTGCTCGCCTTCGACGCCGCGCCGGGCACCGGCCTCGTCAGCATCGAGGTCGAGCAGGACGGCGCGCCCCAGCCGACGGTGCCCTACGCGCCGCGCGTCGAGCGCGTCCTGGACGTCGCCGGCGAGCACACCTTCCGCTTCCGCGTGGTGGACGGCGCCGGCAACCGCAGCGATCCCACGACGCTGGTGCTTCACGTCGACGGCGCCACGCCCGTGGTGCAGCCGCTGGTCGCCTTGCAAGGCCGGACGCGCACCGCCAGCACGACGGTGACGGTGCTGGTGGACGCCGCCGATCCCGACGGCTCGCCCCTGAGCTACCGCGTCGCCGACGAGTCGACCCCGCTGGGCGCGTTCCTGCCCCTCGACGCGACGCCGCATCGGCACCTGGTGGCGCTGCGCGAGGGCGCCGACGGCGACCGCACGGTGCGCGGCGAGGTGCGCGACGCGGCGGGTCACGTCGAGCCGCTGCCCGCGGTCACCTTCCAGCTCGACCGCCAGGCCCAGGCTCCCACCGCGGTCGACGTGCTCGACGACGAGGGGCAGCCCCTGGCGCCCGGCGCCACCGTGCGGCTGCCCGGCGAGGACAACGTGCGCCTGGTCGACGTGCGCGTGCAGGTCAACGGCGCCGCCGAGCCCCTCACCGCCTACCACGCGGCCAGCGGCGAGCGGTGCACGGTCGATCTCAACGCCGGTCCGCCCGCGTGCACCCTGCGCGACATCGCCATCCCGGCGCGCGACGGCTCGGTGCAGACGGCGCTCATCGGCGTCCACCTGGTCGACGACGCCGGCAACGAGTCGTCGACGGTCACCGCCGTCGTCGTCAACGATCTCGAGCCGCCCGGCCGCATCACGGCCTCGCTGCAGGAGGGACCGATCGTCAACGACGTCGACGTGGTGCTCGCCATCGAGGCCGACCGCGCCACGCAGTACGCGCTGAGCGGTGACATCACGCCCGTGCAGCGCACGCCCGCCGACTTCCCGCTGCAGCTGCCCCTGACCCTGCTGGGCGCGGACGGCGACAAGCAGATCGCCATCACCCTCAGCGACGACGCGGGCAACACCAGCACGGCCACCGTACCCGTGCGGCTCGATCGGGCGCCGCCCAGCTTCGACGTCGCGCTGCTGCAGGACGGCGCGCTGCTGCAGGGCGATCCGCCGCGCATCAACGAGCCCCTGGTCACGGTGCGCGTCACCGCCGCCGCCGGGGATCCCGACTGCCCGGACCCGCGCAGCTGCCGCCTCGAGAGCCGCGTGGCGCTGTCGCCGAACTTCGAGGGCGTGCCCTTCCGCGTCTACGACCAGGACACGCCCCTGCAGCTGCCCCCGGTCAGCGGCCTGCGCCGCATCTACGTGCAGATGCGCGATCCGGCGGGCAACGCCTCCGATCCCCAGGCCGTCGGTGTGCAGCTCGAGGTCGAGGTCGATCAGCAGGGCCCGGGCGTCCCGGGCCTGCGCCGCCACTACATCTCGCCGCGCAAGATCCGCCTCGAGATCACGCCGCCCGCCGATCCCGATCTGGCCTACTACGTGATCGAGCGCTCGCTGCCCGACGCCCAGAACGCCGCCTGGACGCCCGTGCGGCTGCACCCCGCGGTGGCCGACGACGAGGCAAACGCGCCGCTGTTGGCCTGCCCCGTCCAGGACACGACCTGCGGCGCCGAGACCGCCGACTGCCTGCGGTACCCGGTGGCGCCCGGCGAGGTCGTGCTGGTGGAGGATCGCACGGTGGTGCCCGGCATCAGCCACCTGTACCGCGTGCGCGCGGTGGACGATCTGGGCAACAGCTCGGCCTTCTCGGTGCCCCTCAGCGCCGGCACGCCGATGAACCCGCCGACCTTCTCCTACCTGCACGGCGGCGAGGATCGCCGGGTGCAGTGGCGCCTGCCCGAGGGCGCGTTCATCGTCGACCGCGCCACCTACCAGCAGCTCGACGGCGACGGCACGGTGCTCGAGGAGATCGCCGCGCCCCTCGGCATCGGCCAGTTCGTGCTGCCCCCGCTGCCCGGCGGCGACATCCTGCCCGTCGAGGCCTTCCAGATGCAGGTGGCCAACGACGATCGCAGCGTGATGTGGGCGTCGACCGTGCGCGGCTTCGGCGTGGCGCGCCAGCCCATCGAGCACGCCTACGACTCGGGCTCGTACGTGAAGGCCTTGGGCGACGAGGACGGGCGCATCCACGTCGCGTCCATCGAGCGCGGCGCCGAGCGCCTGACCTACACCGTCTACGATCCCGACGGCGAGAGCCGCACGTGGCTCGTGGCCGATCCCGCCGCCAACGTGGTGCTCGACCTGATGCTCCGCGACGGCGCGCCCCAGGTGGTGACCTACGACGTGCGCAACGGCACGGCGGCGCTGGTCGACCTGGGCGATCCCGCCGCCCCGGTGGTGCGCGACCTGGGCCAGATCTGCGCCGAGCCCGGCTGCATCAGCGCCCGCATCTACGCCGACGCCCTGTACGACGCCGGCGGCGACCTGCACATCGCCTACTACCACCCGGTGCAGCGGGAGCTGCGCTACGGCGTCTGGCAGCGCGCCGGCGCACCGCAGTTCGCCACGGTCGACGCGAGCGACTACGCCGGGCGCGACGTGCACCTCGTCGCCATCCAGGGCAACGTCGGCGCCATCTACGTCGACCGCCCCGGCGCGGGGCAGGGCCGGGTGGTGCACCACAACCTGCAGATCGGGCGCAACGCCGAGAAGACCGCGCTGACCGGCCCCTTCCCCCTGCTCGACGCCGACCGCCGCGGCATCATCGACATCGACGAGCACAGCGGCACCACGAGGCTGACCTGGCGCGAGGAGCACGCGGTCAACGGCACCACGCTGCACTTCGCCACCATGCGCAACCCCACGCTGCTCACCGCGCAGACCGTGGGTCAGCCGGTCGCCAACGTCTATGCGCCGCAGCTGGTGCGCCTGCCCGACGGCCGCTATGTGGTCATCGCCGCCACCGACCAGCAGGGCACCGACTTCCTCGTCCGCTTCGAGCAGAACGACGACTCTCAGGGCTTCATGGACGACGGCGTGGTGATCGGCCGCTTCCGATCCGAGACCCTCGACGCCCCGCATCTCGCCGTGGCGACGGACACCTTCGACCGCCCACGCATCTTCGTCGACGACGAGCCCCATGGGCTGACGGTGTTCACGCTCGATCGGGTGCTCGAGGACGCCGCGGCCGAGCAGGACGTCGCCCTGTCGCCCCAAGGCGTCTACCGCGGCGACAGCCTCGCGGCCAGGGTCGGCGGCACCGGGGGCTACTTCATGGCCTACCGCGACGCCCTCTACAACCTGTACCTGCGGAGCAACAACCTCTCGGCCGACCAGCCCTTCGACGGCCCCGCCACCGGGGGCGACAACGTCGGCGGCGGCCTGGCGCTGGCCCTCGTGGACCGCGGGAGCCCGACGGCCTACGCCTACGTCCTCTACGTCACCGGCAACGCCGGCTCGCTGTACCTCAAGGAGATGCACCCCTTCACGGTGAACGACCCGCCCGAGCTGCTCGAGGCCGACACCACCTTCTACGGCGGCAACTTCGCGGCGCGCTCCGAGCTGCGGCTGGTCGAGAGCGGGGGCAACCTGCACACCGCCTGGATCCGCGACGCCACCAAGGAGCTCGTGTACTGGCGCCGGCGGCCCGGCATCTCGACCGTGAAGCGGGTGTACGCGCGCGCCGACGTGGGTGGCACCGAGACCGTCGGACGGTCGGTGCTGACCGTGCTGGTCGACGGCGATCCGCACGTGCTCTACAGCACCATCACGTCGGCGCCGGGCAGCGATCTGCGCGGCCGCATCGTCGACGTCGACCTGAGCGACATCGACGCCCCGACGACGCGCACCTGGACGGTCGACGACGATCCGGTGAACCTGCTCGACGCCGCCGAGGGCGCCGACGGCAAGCTGTACGTCGCGTACTACGCCGACACGCGCGTCTACTTCGGCCCCTTCGGCGGCGCGCCCTCGCTGGTGACCGGGCGCTTCGAGCTGAACACCGACGGCATCCGGCTGCGGCGCGGCGCCGACGGCGCGATTCACCTGTTCTACAGCGAGTCCAGCCGCGGCCTCGACGGCAACTACCGCCACCGGGTGCTGTACCAGCGCCCGCTCGACGGGGCCGCCCACACCGCCGTCACCCTCGCCGACGTGCCCGGGCGGTCGTTCATCCGCTACGGCCTGGACGTCGAGCCGATCGACAACGGCGAGTTCTGGGTCTACTTCCAGGCGCCCAACACCGATCCGCAGGTGGGCGCGGTCGACGGCCGGGTGCACCGCATCAAGGTGCGCCCGGGCCGCGCGCCCGACGTCAGCCACGTGCGCGTCGACAGCATGGCGCCGTTGGGCGAGGGCGCCGACGACGCCGACGCCGATGGGGTGCCCGACGCCGAGGACAACTGCCCGGGCGTCTGGAACCCGCCCCTGGCCGGCGCCGAGGCGGAAGGCCAGCCGCCCCTGTGCGGCCCCTGCGCCGAGGACTGCGCCGAGCGCACGCCCGCCTACTTCGACCTCGCTCAGCCCGATGGCGGCGGCGGCTTCGTGCTGGAAGAGACGACCGTGGGCATGGGCGACGACTTCGTCAGCGCCTGCGCGCGGGGCACCGCGGGCAGCGCGGACGTCGTCGTCGGGCTCACCGCGCCCCGCGACGGCCGCTACACCCTCTCGACGGCCGGCACGCGCTTCGACACGGTGCTCAGCGTCCGGGACGGCTGCGATCCGATCACCTCGGCCGAGGTGACCTGCAACGACGACGACCGCGACCAGAGCTCGCGGCTGTCCCTCGACCTGCAGGCCGGCGAGACGGTGTACGTGGTGGTCGACGGCGCCGATCCGCAGGCCGACGGCCGCTTCTTCCTGCGCGTCGACGTGCCGGACCGCCGCTGACCGGATCAGCGGGGCAGGGCGTCGATGAAGCGCGCCAGGCGATCGAGCATGTAGGCGTCCCAATAGGGCCCACCCACCGGCATCCGGTCACCCCCGCCGTTCAGCCGCGCGGCCGTCCCGGCCAGCTTGTGCCACAGATAGCTGGCCTCGTGATCCCCCGGGGCGATCAGCGGCTGAAGGCTCTGCAGCGACAGGACGCCGACGGTCTGGTCGCGGAAGTCGCCGGCCAGGCGCAGATCGCTCGAGGCGCCGGGCCCGACGTGGCAGCCCAGACACTGGCGATCGAACAGCGCCTGCACCTGCTCGGCGCGATAGGGCAGGCCCTCGTCGATCTGGCCGTCGCAGTCGCCGTCGCGATCGTCGACGAGGTCGTCGACCGGGGCGCACACGATCGGCGCGGCGTCCGGCGTGGCGGCGGCGTCCGGCGCGGCGTCCGGCGTCGCGTCGGGCCCCGAGTCGGCGGCGGCGTCGGCCGCGGCGTCGCCGCCGATCGCCACCGACCCGTCCCCGCCGGGGGCGCTGCGTCCTGCCGCGCGCTGGCGTCGGCCGGCCCCCGATCCAATGCGGGCGCGGCGTCGGCCGCGGCCGCCGCGTCGACGACCTGCGCGGCGGCGTCGGCGGCCGCCGCGTCGACGACCGGCGCCCCTGCGTCCGCCCTCCGGGTGGCGGCGTCGGCGGCGTCGACGAGGGGCGCCGCTGCGTCGGCCATCCGGGCGTCGGCGTCCAGCCAGGGCGCCGCGTCCCTCGGCGCCGCGGCGTCGTGCGCCCGAGCGGCGTCCATCGCGGACGCGGCGTCGGCCGCCCCGGAGGCCGCGTCCACCTCGGCCTCCGAGGCGTCGCGTCCGGCGTCCGGCGGCGCGTGTCCGCCGTCGCGCCGCCCCGGCGACGCGTCGTCCCGATCGCCGAGATCGGCCGGCATCGCGTCCGGCGCGCGCGCGTCGAGCGCGCCCCCGACGTCCGCCGAGCCCGCGGATCCCGCGTCGTCGCACCCGAGGCCCAGCGCCACGGTCGCCCCCAAGCACCATCGACTGAAGCGCACCATCCCCCCCTCGCCCCCGCATGCTACGCGACAGGGCCCCCGGCGGATCGGCCGCCCGGTGGCGCCGCGCCCGCCGGATCGGCTAAGGTCCGCGCCCTTCACGGCACCAAGGAGCCGCGCCATGGCCGCGCACCCCTGGCACGATCTGCCCAACAACCTCGACGACGCCGACAAGGCCTTCAACGTCGTCATCGAGATCCCGAAGGGGTCGAAGGTGAAGTACGAGCTCGACAAGCCGTCGGGCCTGCTCCGCGTCGACCGCATGCTCTACTCGTCGGTCATCTACCCGGCGAACTACGGCTTCCTGCCCCGCACCTACTGCCCCGACAACGACCCCCTCGACGTGCTGGTGCTGGGCAACGAGCCGGTGCAGCCCCTCTCGATGATGCAGGCCCGCGCCATCGGCGTGATGCACATGGCCGACGAGGGCGACGCCGACGACAAGATCATCGCGGTGCACGTCAACGACCCGGCCTTCGCCGACTACGACGACATCAGCCAGCTGCCCAAGCACACCTTCCGCGAGATCAAGCGCTTCTTCGAGGACTACAAGGTGCTCGAGCACAAGGCCGTCGCCGTCGAGGGCTTCCTCGGGCGCGCCGAGGCGGTGCAGATCGTCAAGGACGCGATCAACATGTACCGCGACAAGGAGTCGAAGCTGCGCGGCTGGGGCTGACCTGCGCGACCGGGTTCAGCGGCGCGCGACCGCGCGCGAGCGCAGATCGGCCCGCACGTCGACCTCGGCGGCGCCGCCCGCGGCCTCGACCATCACGTAGATCGCGCCGCGCCGAACGGGCAGCGGGCCCAGGCGCGAGCCCCGGCCGTCCAGCGCGGCCCGGCCCAGCGTCCGGCCGTCGTCGTCGTAGACCACCAGCTCGCCCCTCAGCCCCCGCACCTCGAAGGCGTCCACCCGGACGACCAGCTCGCTGTCACGCCGCACCTCGCCCACCAGCCGCAGCACGCGCGCGCCGGGGTCGAGCACGCCCTGGAAGGTGTCGCCGAAGTCCAGCGGCTCGACGGCCGGCGGCAGCGCCGGATCGTCGGCCGGCGGCAGATCGCCCGCCGCCAGGCCGCCCTCCGCGTCGCCGGGCGCGTCCTCGTCGGCGTCGTCCACCATCAGCTGGGCGATCAGATCGTCCAGCGACCGCTCGTGCGCCTCGACCACGGCGCCTTGGCGCGCGCCGCAGCCGGCGAGCAGCAGGAGGGCCAAAGGTAGGACCGTGCGCCACATGGCGCACAATGTCCTACATTGTGCGCAAGGCCGTCAAGCGTCGCCGAGGTAGCGCTTCTCGAGGTGCGCGCGGAACACCGCGGCATCCAAGGGCTTTCCGGTCGCCTGCGTCAGCAGCTCGTCGGTCGACAGCAGGCTGCCCCACTGGTGGACGTTGGCCCGCAGCCAGCGCAGCAGCGGCGCGAAGTCGCCCCGGCCCACGCCCGGCAGGATGTCGGCGTCGGCCCGCGTGGCCGCGTCGAACAGCTGCGCGGCGGTCATCGCGCCCAGCGTGTAGGTGGGGAAGTAGCCCACCGTGCCGTCCATCCAGTGGATGTCCTGCATGCAGCCGTCGCGATCGTCCGGCGGCTTCACGCCCAGCAGCGTCTGCATGCCCTCGGCCCAGGCCCCGGGCAGATCCTGCACCTGCAGGTCGTCGGCCAGCAGCGCCCGCTCGAGCCGATAGCGCAGCACGACGTGGGCGGGATAGGTGACCTCGTCGGCGTCCACCCGGATGAGGCCGCGGCGCACCTGCGTGTACAGGCGGTGCAGGTTGTCCACGCTCCACGCCGCCCCCTCGCCGCCGAAGGTGTCGCGCAGCAGCGGCGTGACGTAGCCGATGAACTCGCGGCTGCGGCAGGCCTGCATCTCCATCAGCAGCGACTGGCTCTCGTGCACGCTCATGCCGCGCGCGACGCCCACCGGCTGGAAGCGCCAGCGGGCGGGGCGGCCGCGCTCGTACAGCGCGTGCCCGGTCTCGTGGATGACGCCCATCAGCGCCTTCGTGAAGTCGCCCTCGTCGTAGCGCGTGGTGATGCGCACGTCGTCCGCCGTGCCCCCGCAGAAGGGGTGGTGGCTGACGTCCAGCCGCCCGTGATCGAAGTCGAACCCGAGGGTGCCCATCACCTTCACCCCCAACGCCCGCTGCCGATCGATGGGGAAGGGCCCGTCGGGGCGAATCACCGCCGGCCGCTTCGCCTGGTGCGCGATCACCTGCTCGATCAGCGCCGGCAGCGACGACGCCAGGTCGTCGAAGACGGCGTCGATGCGCGCGGCGCTGCCCCCGGGCTCGTACTGGTCCAGCAGGGCCTCGTAGGGCGACACGCCGAGCGCGGCGGCCTTGACGTTGGCCACCTCGCGCACCAGCCGGAACACCTCGGCCAGCTTCGGGGCGAGCCGCGCGAAGTCGTTGGCCGGCCGCGCCTCGCGCCAGGTCATCTCGCAGGCCGA
The DNA here is from genome assembly GCA_020633465.1 of Myxococcales bacterium. Classification (GTDB taxonomy): domain Bacteria; phylum Myxococcota_A; class Bradymonadia; order UBA7976; family UBA1532; genus JACKDN01. Next base: position 291,519 of record JACKDN010000009.1, on the reverse strand, counting down.
GCCCGCCTTGCTGAGCGCCTCGACCAGGTCGCCGGGCACCGCGGTGGCGTGGGCATAGGCGCGCTTCATCTCACGCAGGTTGGCCTGCTGCCAGGCGTCCAGCTCCTGGCCGGCCGCGCCCTCGAACCGCTCGGCCAGCGCCGGATCCGCGGCCAGCTCGTGGCGCAGCACCTTCATGGTGGCGAGCGTCTCGGCGCGGCCCTCGGCGCCCCCCTTGGGCATCATCGTGGCCATGTCCCAGAAGAGGATCTCGAGGGCGTCGTCGAGGCGACCGATGCGGCCGTAGTGGGCTTCGAGGGCGGCGTAGGCGTTCATGCGGGACGCTCCAATCCGGAGGGTGACGGGTCGGCCGCGCAGCGTAGCCGGGCCGGCCCCCGCCTGTCACCCGAGTGCGACGTCCGGCGCCCAGCCGTGCTAGCGTGGGCTCACAAAAGCAGGCGCGGCGGCCGACGCGAAGCGCGGGCGCCCGCAGCCCCGTGGAGGGCCAACAGTGAGCACGCCCAACGATGCCGGGCGGTTGGACGCCGAGGCGTTGTACGCGCTGTACGAAGCGCACCGTGAGGACGATCCTCGCGCCGGCGTCACCGCCTTCGAGCAGATCTGCCTCGACAACCAGCGCTGGGGCCTCGCCTACGACCTGCTGGCGCGCCTGCTCGAGGCCGCCGGCGAGGACGAGCGCGCCTACGAGGCCTTCCGCACCGGCATGGACATCGGCCTGCGCAGCCGGCGCCTGGGGCGCGAGCTGAAGGCCGATCTCGTCCTGAAGGTGATCAACTTCTGCCTGCGCCGCGGCTGGGAGCGGCGCGCCCGCACCCACCTGCAGGATCTGGTGGACTTCGCGCCGCGCCACCCCCTCGTCGCGGCGCTGCGCGCGCGCATGGCCGAGGGCGACGCCAGCGCCGTCGTCGCCGATCACGTCAGCAAGCGGCGCGAGGTGCAGGGGCTGCTGCGCCGCGCCCGCGACGCCTTCGAGGGCGCGGCCTACGACGAGGCCCGCGCCCTCTACCACCGCGCCCTCGAGCGCGACGATCGCTGCACCAACGCCTACATCTTCCTCGCCCAGACCTACGCGCAGCTGCCCCAAGCGCAGCGCGCCGAGGGCGTGCGCTTCTACGAACAGCTCGCCGAGGCGCAGCCCGGCTGGGGCCTGGGGCTGAACCTGCTGGGCCAGCTGTACGAGGCGGCGGGCCGCCTGGAGGACGCCTACACCGTGCTCGAGCGCGCCGCCGAGCTGTCCGACACCAGCCCGACGCTGGACGTGGCCCGCAAGGTCGACCTGCGCCTGCGCCTGGCCGACTTCTGCGACGCGCACGGCTGGCCGGCGCGCGTCGAGCACCAGCTGGCCCGCGTCGCGCGGCTGGCGCCCGACCACCCCCGCGTCGCCGATCGCGCGCCCCCCGACGACACGGACGCGCTGCTGGCGCCGGCCCGCGCCGCGGACGCGCCCGCCGAGCGCCTGCGCCTGTACGCCGAGGTCATCGAGCGCGCGCCGCGCTGCCGCGCCGCCTACGTCGAGCTGGCCTCGTTGTGCCGCGCCGAAGCCGACCACCTCGAGGACGGGCTGGACGTCTTCGAGCAGGTCGTCGCCCGCGCGCCTCGCTGGGGCCTCGCCTGGAAGCTGCTGGGCCAGCTGCACACCGACGCCGGCAACGACGAGCGGGCCTACGACGCGCTGCATCGCGCGACCGATCTGGGGCTGCAGTCGGATCGCCTGTCCGACCAGCTGAAGGCCGACAACCTGCTGGCGCTGGTCGACTTCTGCAACCAGCGCCAGTGGTACGATCGCGCGCTCGAGCACGTCGAGCGTCTGCTCGAGCTGCAGCCCGATCACCCCGCGGGGCGCGCCCTGCGGGGGCTGCTGGTGCTGCAGGTCGACCGCGACTGACGCCCCCGGCTCAGCAGGGGCAGTCGTAGTAGGGGTAAGGCAGCCGCAGCACCTCGCGCAGCACGCCCTTCGCGTCCTGGCGGTGCAGCCCCTCCTTGCGGACGACCTCCCATCGGCCGTCCCCGTCGGCGTCGACCACCGCGACGAACGCGTCGTCGCTGACGAAGTCGAACTCGGTGGGGTTGTCGGGATCGCTGATGCGGGTCAGCGTCTTGCCCTCGACGGTGTAGGCGGCCCAGAACGAGCCGAAGAAGTCGCCGCAGCCGTAGCCCGCGCGCATCGTCACCAGCACCACCGTCGGCTTGCCGTCCGCGGCGAAGGCCTGCACCTGCGGCGTGGCGCCGCCGTGCAGCTCCCAGCGCTCGCCCTTGGCGTCGCGGGCCTCGGCCTTCCAGCCCTTCTGGATCGCCGCGTAGCCGGGCAGCGCGCGGGTCTGGGCCACGGCCGCGGTGGCCAGCCAGCCCGGCACGGTCGCCATCGCCTGCAGCGTCGTCGGCGCGGGCGCGTCCGCCGCGCGGGCCCAGCGCGCGCCCTTGCAGTCGTCGGCCTTCGCGTCCACCCGCGCCACCAGCAGACGCCCGTCGCCGGCCATCTCCCAGGCGGCCTCGGCCTGCTGCTGGGGCGTCAGCCCGTCCTCCTGCCAGGTCTGCACGGCCCCGAAGTGCGGCGTCACGCGGCTGACGACGTGCACGTCGGCCACCTTGCCCACGCACGCCTTCCGACCGCCCGCGTACAGCTCGACCGCGCGCCCGATCCACGCGCTGCCCGGCCCGCCCGCGCGCACGGCCCGGCGCGTGGTGTGGTTGCCGAGATCGTGCACCGGCCCCTCGACCGCGTCCTCGCCCGCCTCGGTGGCCAGCACGACGTAGGGGTGGTCGAGCACCATCGCCAGCGACAGCCGCTCGCTGGGCGGCGGCCCACCGTGCTCGCCCCCCACGATGGTCGACGCCAGCATCTCCTCGCGCGCGATGCGCAGCGCGTCGCCCTCCTTCACCAGCACCAGCTGCTTGGGCCCGACGTCCTTGAAGCGCTTCGACGCCCAGGTCTGCTCGAAGCTGACGACCGCGCCGTTGGGCTGCGGCAGCACCTTCACGTTGGCGGCGGCCACCGTGAACCGGCCCTTGAACATCTTGCCGCGGTCGGCCAGCCAGCCGTCACGCTGGAACCGCGAAGTGCGCGCCCCCGCCCGCTTCACGCCGTTGAACTTCTGCGCGTACAGGGCCGAGTAGGCGGCGAAGTCGCCCTCGTTCTGGGCCTTCAGCCACGCGTCGAGCGTCGCCCGGGCCGCCGCCTCGTCCTTCGCCACCCCCAGGGCTGGCGCCGCGAGGCCCAACACGCACAGCACACCGATCAGGTACCGCATCGTCCCCTCACAGTCCGTGGCGCGCGCGCAGCGCCGCCAGCAGGTCGGCGCAGCCGCGGTCGACCATCGACCACACCCGCGCGAAGCCGTCACCCCGCCCGTAGTAGGGATCGGGCACGTCCTCGTCGAGCAGCATCGCGACCTCGGCGGCGCCCTCGCCGAGGGCCAGCAGGTTGCGCAGGTTGCTGCCGTCCATCGCGCACACGACGTCGAACCGCTGCAGGTCGGCCGCGACGAACTGCCGCGCGCGCTGGCGGCTGATGTCGACGCCGTGCTTCTTTGCCTCGGCGACGCTGCGCGGATCCGGGGGCTCGCCCGCGTGCCAGTGGCCGGTGCCGGCGGAGTCGATCTCGAAGCGGTCGGCCAGCCCGGCCGCCTCGACGTGGCGGCGGAAGGCCCCCTCGGCCAGCGGCGACCGGCAGATGTTGCCCAAGCACACGAAGCACACCCGAATCGTCTTCACGTCACCCCCAAGCGCTGCGCCCACGGCGCGTACTCGGCGTCGGCGGTCACCCGCGGGTGGCGCGCCGCCGCGTCCTGCAGCATGCGGCGGGCCGCCTCGGCCCCCTCGGCGCCGGCGACGCGCTGCAGCTGGAAGAAGAACATACCCAGCGGCGCCTCGGGATGCGCCAGCAGGCGCTCGAGCAGCGGCGCGACGCGCTCGCCGTCGCCCAGCTCGATGGCCAGCGCGCACAGCGAGTTCAGCAGCACCGGCCAGCCCGGCGCGTCGGCCGGCTTGCCCTCGAGCGTCGCCAGGTCGTGGCGGTAGGCGTCGGGGAAGCGCTGAAGCTGCCAGTACAGCTTGCCCAGCAGCTCGTGAGCCTCCCAGCGGCGGTGCCCCAGCTGGACCTGCGCGTCGTGCACCTGCCCCAGCGCGGCCAGGGCGCGCTCGGCGGCCTGCGCCGCGGGATCCGCGTGGCCCAGGGCGGCCAGCGCGCGCGCCACGCCGAACCAGACGTCGGGGTGCGTGGGCGCGTGCGCCAGCGCGGCCTGCCCCAGCTTCAGGGCCTGCTCCGGGTGCCCGCCGGCCGCCTCGTAGGCCTGCGTCAGCGTCGTCACCGTCTCGGCCAGCGGCCCACTGCCGGGCGCCTTCAGCAGCGCCCGCGCCGTCGGCTCGAGCACCGCGATGGCGTCGTCCACGCGGGCCAGCAGCAGGTACTCGCGGCCCAGGTAGTAGCGATAGTGCAGGTTGTCCGGCTCTTCGCGGACGGTCGCCTCGATCAGCGGCAGCGAGCGCGCGGCCTTCTTGCGCAGCGCGTACAGGTCGGGGTCGTAGCCCAGGTGCACCACCTCGAGGCCGAGGTACTTGGTGACGCTCACCTTGGGCGCGCCGGGCTTCAGCGCGCCGAAGCGGTTGTGCACGCGACCGCTGTAGCCGAGGTGCCCGTCGTTGGCGAAGAAGCGCACGCTGAAGAACGACGAGATGGGGCTGCCGTCGAGCCGCGTGTTGGTGACCTGCACGCTCAGCGCCTCGTAGGGGTGCTGCGGGCCTGGCCTCAGGTGCGGGCGGATGGCCTCGGGGTGGCGGCCCACGAAGCGCTCGTCGGCGTCGAGGATGGCCACGTACCGCCCGGTGGCGCGCTTCAGCGTCTCGTTGCGCGCCTTCGAGAAGCTGTCGCACCAGGGGAAGAAGCTGACCTGCGCGCCCAGGTCGCGGGCGATCTCGACGGTGCGATCGGTGCTGCCGGTGTCGACGACCACCAGCTCGTCGCACCACCCGCGCGCCGAGCGCAGCGCGTCGGCCAGGAAGTCCTCCTCGTCCTTCACCATCATCGCCAGCGACAGCAGAGGCCGCCCGGACGTGACCGCCGGCGCCCGCCGCGGCGCCCGCTTGCGCACCTTGACGCGCTTCTTCGCGCTCAAGCCCCCTCTCCGATGCGCATCGAGCGGACCGCCGCGCGGTTGGCCCACAGGAAGGCCAGCATCAGGCTGCCGCCGACGATCTGACCCAGCGCGGGCCCCAGGCCGTCGCCGGCGAAGATCCAGAACACGCCGCCGAGGAACATGAAGAGGAAGTTCATGAAGTTGTTGACCGCGAAGGTCTGCCCGCGCATGCCCGGCGCCGGTCCGTCCTGCAGATAGGACTGCAGCGGCACGACGAACACCGCGCCGGCGATGCCGGTCACCACGAGTACGACGGCCGCATAGGAATAGGCGACGTCGCCCCCGACGAAGACGGTGCCGATGGCCAGCAGCGCGGCCTGACAGCCCACCATCAGCGTGCCCCCGCCCATCACCAGCGTCGACAGCGGGAAGCGCCGCGCCAGGAAGCGCGCCAGCAGGCTGCCGGTGATGATGCCCACCGAGATGAGCGCCAGCAGGATGGACAGCTTGGTCTTGTTGCCCGGCGGCAGCTCGAGATAACCGGGCCGCCCCATCGCGTTGATGGCCTGGTTGATGACGGCGCTGTCGAACCAGAACAGCGAGTACAGCAGCACGAGGCGGAACAACCCCTTCTCGCGGCGCAGCCGGCCGATGGTCGCCGGCAGGTTGCCCAGGGGCTGGCGCGGCAGCACCAGATCGGGCTGCAGCGGCGGGACGCGGTGCATGTAGCGCGCGAAGACGGTGCCGATGACCGCGAAGCCCACGCAGAAGATGCCGGGCAGCCACATGCGGGGCGTCTCGGCAGCGGGACCGAAGTGATCCAGCAGCGGCCCGGCCAGCGCGCCGCCGAACAGGGCCGCCAGGAAGGTGGTCATCGCGATGGTGCTGTTGGCCGCCACCAGGCGGTTCGGCCGCACCAGCTCCGGAATCACCCCGTACTTGCTGGGGCCGAAGATGGCCGACTGGCTGCCCATGACGAACAGGACGGCCAACATCAGCTGCCAGTTGGCCGCCTGCAGCGCCCAGATGGCGCCGAGCATGATGACGATCTCGGCGACCTTCATCCGCCAGATGATCGAGCGCTTCGAGAACTTCTCGCTCAGATCGCCCGCGATGCCGCTGAACAGCACGAAGGGCAGCGCGAAGACGGCGAAGGCCACCCCCTGCTTGTCCTCGCCGGGGAAGAGCGTGGCGGCGGCGAGCAGCGCGATGAGCTGCTTGAACAGGTTGTCGTTGAACGCGCCGAAGAACTGCGCGCCGACCAGCGCGCGGAAGCTGCGCTCGCCCTCGCCGGGGGGCAGGCTCATGGGGTCTCCTTCGCGATGAGGCCGGGCAGCCGCGCGCCGAGCACCACGCGCTGCGCCGCGAGCGCGTCGCGCACGGCCACGGTCAGCTGATCGCGCGCCTGCACCACCTGGCCGGTCTCGACCCAGGTGCGCAGCTGCACCCGCACCGCATACTCACCCAGCGCCTCGACCAGCACCACCGGCTCGGGCGACAGCAGCGCCAGGCTCGACGTGCGCGCCGCCTCGAGCAGCGCGGCGCGCACCGCCTCGAGGTTCGCGTCGAGCGGCACGCTGACCACCACGTCCACGCGGCGGATGGCGAAGCGGCTCATGTTGTGGATGTTGCCGCGCAGCAGCACCTCGTTGGGCACGCGCACGAAGACGTTCTGCAGCGTGCGCAGCTTGGTGCTCAGCAGATCGATCTGCAGCACCACGCCCTCGACCTCGCCCACGCGCACGAAGTCGCCCACGGCGAAGGGCTCGTCGCCGGCGAGGAACAGCCCGCTGATGATGTTCGACACGGCGGCCTGGCTGGCGAAGCCCACCGCGACGGTCACCAGGCCGCCGGTCACCAGCAGGCCGCTGAGGTCGAAGCCCAGCGTGTGCAGGGCCGCGAACAGGCCGCCGCCGATCAGCCCGAACGACAGCACCTTGCGCATGATGCTGGTGCGCGGATCGCGCGCGTCCCGCCACAGCGCCGACGACAGCACCCGGGCGATCAGCCACGCGCCGAAGACGATGGCGGCCGCGGTCCCGAGGTTCGCGGGGCCCTCGCTGGCCAGCCAGGCGCGCAGCCGGTCAAGCACCGTATTCCAACCCCAGGCCGCGGCGCGCCAGCTGCCCCAGCCGCGCCGAGAAGCTGCGGGGCCCGTCGGGCGGGCCGAAGCGCCGCACCATGTCGGGGGCGGGCGGCCCGGACTGCACCGCCACGTGCACGTCGTTCTCGCGCGGCACGCCCACGTTCAAGCGCGCGCTCACCAGGCGGGGGCCGCGGCTGTACAGCGACAGCACGCCCGCCGGCACCACCAGGCGATCGATGGTGGCCGCCGAGCCCGGGCGCTCGAAGCGCAGCGGCACCACGCACTCACCGGGCGGCCCCACCTCGGGCAGGGGCCCCGGGCGGAAGGCGACGTCCACGGCACGGGCGAGCTCGGCGGCGTCCACGGGCCCCACGGCCAGCTTGCGGCGCAGCCGTGGCGGCGTGATGGTCAGCACGTCCACCACGCCCGCGTCGGTGCGCACCTCGAGCACGGCCTCGACCGGCATGGCGCCCCACCCTTCGAGCGCGCCGGCGCCGCCCACGGCCTGCAACGGCACCGCGAAGCAGAGCGCCAGCGGCTCGGCGGGCAGCGCGGGCCGCAGCGACACGCGCGCCGCGCCGCGCGGCAACCAGACGTCGCGGAACGCGTCGTGCGTCGCCATGCGCCAAACGTCGTCGCCCAGGCGGTCGAGCGCGACCAGACAGCCCGGCGCGGCGATCGTGGCGTCCTCGCCGACCTCGACGGCGACGTCCCAGTTCAACCCTCGAAGGCCGCCTTCAGGCGCTTCTCGATGCTGGCCTTCAGCTTGTCCGGCTTCACGCCCGCCGCCTTCGCCATCATGCCCAGCTTCACCACCACGGTGACCAGCGAGTCGGTGACGTCGATCGAGCCCGAGACGCCCATGCCCTTCAGCTTGGCGGCGTTGCCGGCCCAGTCGGCCTTGACGCCGTACTTGGACATCATCTCCTCGAACCCGGCGATGCGGGTCTTCGCCTCGGCGATCCCCACGCTGTGGGGCTGGGTCACCTTCACGTCGGCCATCTGCGGTCCTCCTCGGGGCTGGGGATGCTGCGTCGCGCGCGGGCGCAACCCGGAGCCCCTTCCTAACCTGTTTCGCCGCCTGCGGGAAGCCCGCGGCAGGCCCGCGCACAGTGGACAAAACGCCCTTCGGCTGATAGATCCCCCCATCCTTTCGGGCACGCCCGGCGCGCCCGCGTGATCGAGGAGGGCGCATGGCCACCCGAACCCTCTCCCTGGCCGACACCACCATCGGCAAGAAGGCCGTCATGGCGGTCAGCGGGGCCATCCTGCTGGGCTTCGTGCTGGTGCACATGGCCGGCAACCTGCTGGTGTTCTCCGGCCCCGAGGCCCTGAACAGCTACGCCGACGGCTTGCGCAAGCTGGGGCCGCTCTTGTGGATCGCCCGCGCGGTGCTGCTGGGCGCGGTGCTGGCGCACATCTGGGCGGCCATCGCGCTGGTGAAGGCCAACGACGCGGCCCGCCCGATCAAGTACCAGGTGGTGCAGCCGGTCGCGACGACCTACGCGGCGCGCACCATGCGCTACGGTGGGTTCATCCTGCTGTTCTTCATCCTGTACCACATCGCGCACCTGACCTTCGGCGTCACGGTGCCCGGGGGCCACGCCGCCGCGCCGCCCGCCGGCATGCCGGGCGCGCTGGCCGGCACCGACGTCTACTACAACGTCGTCGCCAGCTTCCAGGTGCCCTGGATCGTCGGCGTGTACGTGCTGGCGCAGCTGGCCCTGTGCCTGCACCTGTACCACGGGGGGTGGAGCTTCCTGCAGACGCTGGGCTTCAACCACCCCCGCTACAACGCCCTGCGCAAGAAGTTCGCCGCCGCCTTCGCGACGGTGATCCTGGTGGGGAACCTCTCGATGCCGCTCGCCATCATGGCCGGCGTCATCAAGCTGCCGTCCTGAGGAGGCCCGACGATGGCCGAGCGCAACGACGAACTGCGCGACAACGCCCCCAGCGGCCCCATCGAGACCGCGTGGGACCGCCACCGCTTCGACATGAAGCTGGTCAACCCCGCCAACAAGCGGAAGTTCGACGTCATCGTGGTGGGCACGGGGCTCGCGGGCGGCGCGGCCGCCGCGACGCTCGGTGAGCTGGGCTACAACGTCAAGGCCTTCTGCTATCAGGACAGCCCGCGGCGCGCGCACAGCATCGCGGCGCAGGGCGGCATCAACGCCGCCAAGAACTACCAGGGCGACGGCGACAGCATCTATCGGCTGTTCTACGACACCGTGAAGGGCGGCGATTACCGCTCGCGCGAGCGCAACGTCTATCGCCTCGCCCAGATCAGCGTCGACATCATCGACCAGTGCGCCGCGCAGGGCGTGCCCTTCGCGCGCGAGTACGGCGGCACGCTGACCAACCGCAGCTTCGGCGGCGCGCAGGTCAGCCGCACCTTCTACGCGCGCGGCCAGACCGGCCAGCAGCTGCTGCTCGGCGCCTACCAGGCCCTCGAGCGGCAGATTCAGGCCGGCAAGGTGACGATGTACCCGCGCACCGAGATGCTCGAGCTGATCGTCGTCGACGGTCGGGCGCGGGGCATCGTGACGCGCGACATGGTCACCGGGAAGATCGAGGCGCACCTCGCGCACGCGGTCATCCTGGGCACCGGCGGCTACGGCAACGTGTTCTACCTGTCCACGAACGCCAAGGGCTGCAACGTCACCGCCAGCTGGCGCGCGCACCGCAAGGGCGCCTTCTTCGCCAACCCCTGCTACACGCAGATCCACCCGACGTGCATCCCGGTCAGCGGCGACCACCAGTCGAAGCTGACGCTGATGTCGGAGTCGCTGCGCAACGACGGCCGGGTGTGGGTGCCGAAGAAGAAGGAAGACACCGGCAAGAAGCCTAGCCAGATCCCCGAGGCCGACCGCGACTACTACCTCGAGCGCAAGTACCCGGCCTTCGGCAACCTGGTGCCGCGCGACATCGCGTCGCGCAACGCCAAGGAGGTCTGCGACGAGGGTCGGGGCGTCGGCCCGGGCGGCCTGGGCGTGTACCTCGACTTCGCCGACGCCATCGAGCGCCTGGGCAAGAAGGCCATCGAGGAGCGCTACGGCAACCTGTTCGAGATGTACGAGCGCATCACCGACGAGGACCCCTACGAGGTCCCGATGCGCATCTACCCGGCCGTGCACTACACGATGGGCGGCCTGTGGGTGGACTACAACCTGATGAGCAACCTGCCCGGGCTGTTCGTCATCGGCGAGGCCAACTTCAGCGATCACGGCGCCAACCGCCTGGGGGCGAGCGCCCTGATGCAGGGTCTGGCCGACGGCTACTTCGTGGTGCCCTACACCCTGGGCAACTACCTCTGGAGCGAGCGGACCGACCAGAAGCCGGTGTCGGCCGACCACCCCGAGGTGAAGAAGGCGATCGCCGACGTCGAGGCGCGCACGACCAAGCTGCTGTCGATCAAGGGCACGCGCAGCGTCGACTCGTTCCACCGCGAGCTGGGCAAGCTGATGTGGGACAAGTGCGGCATGGCGCGCAACGAGGCCGGGCTGAAGGAGGCGCTCGAGCGCATCCCGGCGCTGCGGGCCGAGTTCTGGGAGAACCTGCGGGTGCCGGGCACCGGCGCCGAGCTGAACCAGAGCCTCGAGAAGGCCGGCCGGGTGGCCGACTTCCTCGAGCTGGCCGAGCTGTTCGCCAAGGACGCGCTGCACCGCCGCGAGTCGGCGGGCGGCCACTTCCGGGAAGAGAGCCAGACGCCCGAGGGCGAGGCGCTGCGCGACGACGAGAACTTCTCGTACGTGGCGGCCTGGGAGTTCAACGGCGTCGGCGCCGAGCCCACGCTGCACAAGGAGCAGCTGGACTTCGAGTACGTCAAGCTGACCCAGCGGAGCTACAAGTGATGCGACTCACCCTCAACGTCTGGCGACAGAAGGGCCCGAGCGACAAGGGCGGGTTCGAGAAGCACAGCCTGAGCGACGTCAGCCCGGACAGCTCGTTCCTCGAGATGCTCGACGTGCTCAACGAGCAGCTGATCGAGCAGGGCAAGGAGCCCATCGCGTTCGATCACGACTGCCGCGAGGGCATCTGCGGCACCTGCGGCATGGTGATCAACGGCATGGCGCACGGGCCGCAGCAGCTGACCACGACGTGCCAGCTGCACATGCGCAAGTTCAAGGACGGCGACGAGATCTGGATCGAACCGTGGCGGGCGAAGGCCTTCCCGGTGCTGAAGGATCTGGTGGTCGACCGGGGCAGCTTCGACCGCATCATCCAGGCGGGCGGCTACATCTCGGTCAACACCGGCAGCGCGCCGGACGCCAACGAGATCCTGGTGCCGAAGACCGAGGCCGACCGCGCGATGGACGCCGCGGCGTGCATCGGCTGCGGCGCTTGCGTGGCGGCCTGCCCGAACGCCTCGGCGATGCTGTTCACGTCGGCCAAGATCGCCCACCTCGGCCTGATGCCCCAGGGGCAGCCCGAGCGCTACAGCCGCGCGCGCAACATGGTGGCGCAGATGGACGCCGAGGGCTTCGGCGGCTGCACCAACCACGGCGAGTGCGAGGCCGTGTGCCCGAAGGGCATCACGCTCGAGAACATCGCCCGCATGAACCGCGACTTCGTGAAGGGCATGTTCATCGCGCGGCAGGAGCCGAAGGCCCAGGCCTGAGAGTCGATCGGGCGTCCGCGCCCGCCTCAGTCGGCGAATCCGGCGAACAGATCCCCCACCCGCCAGGTGACGTCGAGGCCGGGCAGCGACACCCGATCGTCGCCGGCCAGCACCCGCACCAGCGCGTAGCGGCCGTCGGGCCGGGGCTCGCCATGCACCTCCAGCCGGCGCGCGGGCAGGTCGACCAGCCAGTAGACGGGGACGCCGGCGGCCGCGTAGACGGCTGCCTTGGCGCGGTCCGCCGAGTGCGACGTGTGCGCGACCTCGACCGCGAGCAGACACTCGTCGCCGCGCGGGTGGCGCCCCGCGTAGTCGTCACGGTGGCCCCGGAAGACGGCGACATCGGGCTCGGGCAGGCTGTCGTCGCCCGCGATGATCGGCTTCGCCTCGCGAACATGAGCGCCGGCGCCATAGGCGAGGAACAGGTCGTCCCGGATGTTGTTCGTCAGCGACGCGTGGGGGGGTCCTTGCGGGCTCACGTAGATCAGCTCCCCGTCGATCAGCTCGAGGGGCTCGTCCTCGCCGAGGATGCCCGCGTCGATCATGTTCAGGACTTCGTCCACCGTGAAGCGCCGCGTGCGGTGCTGGGTCTGCGCGTGCACGGTCCACCTCCTGGCGGGCAGCATAGCGCAGTCCCCCCGGCGGCGCACCGCCGGCCCCGTTGCGCGCCCCGGTCCGCTGCGGCAGGCTGCGAGCATGCAGATCCCACGCACGGTGTTGGTGACGGGCGCCTCGCGGGGCATCGGCGCGGCGATCGCGCGCGCCCTGGCCGCCGAGGGCCACCGGGTGGCGCTCGGCGGCCGTGACGAGGCCGCGCTGGCCGCGCTGGCCGACGAGACCGGCGGCCTCGCGGTCCCCTTCGACGTCACCGACGCGCCCGCCTGCCTCACCGCCGTCGAGCGCGTGCGCGACGCCCTCGGCGGCGTCGACGTCCTGGTCAACAACGCCGGCGCCGCCGTCAGCGCGCCCCTCGCGCGCACCTCGGACGCCGACTGGCAGCGCATGCTCGACGTGAACCTGACCAGCGGCTTCCGCCTCACCCGCGCGTGCGTGCCCTCGATGGTGCAGCGCGGCTGGGGCCGGGTGATCTTCATCGCCAGCAACGCCGGCCTCACCGGGTACGCCTACACCGCCGCCTACTGCGCCGCGAAGCACGCCGTCGTGGGCCTGACGCGCGCCCTGGCCGTCGAGCTGGGCTCGACCGGCGTCACCGTCAACGCGGTGTGCCCCGGCTTCGTCGACACCGACATGGCGGCGCGCGCGGTGGGCAACATCCAGCGCAGCACCGGACGCGACGCCGCCGCGGCGCGCGGGGCGCTCGAGAGGCTGTCGCCCCAGAAGCGCCTGATGCAGCCCGACGAGGTGGCGCACCTGGTGCGCGCGCTGGTCGACGAGGGCGCGCGCGGCGTCAACGGGCAGGCGCTGGCGCTGGACGGCGGGCAGGTGCTGCATTGAGCGCCCCGGTGCCCATCCTGCCCGAGGGCTGGCCGCGCCCCCGCGGCTACAGCAACGGCGTCGTGGCCGAAGGCCGGGTGCTCGCGCTCGGCGGTCAGGTCGGCTGGACGCCCGACGGTGTGTTCGAGCGCGACGACTTCGTCGGCCAGTTCGAGCAGGCGCTCGACAACCTCGTCGCCGTCGTCCGCGCGGCCGGCGGCGAGCCCGCGTGCATCGTGCAGATGACCGTCTTCGTGACCGACCTCGACGCCTACCGAGCCAGCCTGGCGGCGCTGGGGCCGGTGTGGAAACGGGTGATGGGCCGCGTCTACCCGGCCATGGCGCTGGTGGGCGTCACCGGGCTGGTCGAGCCCGAGGCACAGGTCGAGATCCAGGGACTGGCGGTGCTGCCGACGCCAGCGCCGAAAGGAGAGCAGCCGTGACGCCGAACACCTTCCACATCGAGCTCCGAGAGCACGTCCTCACCATCACCCTGGACCGGCCCGATCGCCTCAACGCCCTCACCTTCGCCGTGTACGAAGAGCTGCGCGCCTACATCGACCACCTCGAGGCGCGCGACGACGTGCGCGCCATCGTGCTCACCGGCGCCGGCCGCGCGTTCTGCAGCGGCGGCGACGTCGAGGACATCATCGGCGAGCTGTTCAGCCGCGACATGAAGGGCCTGCTTCAGTTCACCCGCGTCACCGGCGCCCTCATCGGCAGCCTCCGCCGCGTCTCCAAGCCGGTCATCGCCGCGGTCAACGGCATCGCCGTGGGCGCCGGCGCGGTCATCGCCCTCGCCTGCGACCTGCGCATCGCCAACCAGAAGGCGCGCTTCGGCTTCGTGTTCCCCCAGGTGGGCCTGTGCGGCGCCGACATGGGCGCCGCCTACCTGCTGCCGCGCGTCGTCGGGCTGGGCCACGCCAGCGAGCTGCTGCTGACCGGCGACGTCATCGACGTGCAGCAGGCGGCGCGCATCGGCCTGGTCAACAAGGTCGTGGCCGGCGACGCGGTGGTGCCCGAGGCCTTCGCCCTGGCCGCGCGCCTCGCGCGCGGGCCCGCCTTCGCCCACGCGATGACCAAGAAGATGCTCGAGGACGAGGCCCACCTCGGGCTCGACGCCGCGCTCGAGGCCGAGGCGCAGGCCCAGGCCATCTGCATGCAGCACCCCGACTTCCGCGAGGCGCACGAGGCCTGGAAGGCGAAGCGCCCGCCGGTGTTCGAGGGCCTGTCGTGACCCCCTTCGGCACGTCGGTCACCGACCTGCCGTTTCTGTTCGAGCCCCACCACGATCGCGTCGCGGCGGTCGCCAGCGAGGTCGCCCGAGGGTGGGTGGTCGACGAGGCCGACACCGCGCAGCGCACCCGCGAGGCGGCCGCGTTGCTGGCCTCGGCCGGCCTGCTCGGCTGGTGCGTGCCCCGCGGCTTCGGGGGCAAGGCGCCCGACCGCCTCGACGTGCGCGCGCTGACGCTGGTGCGCGAGGCGCTGGGCCAGGCCGACGGCCTGCTCGACACGGCCTTCGCGATGCAGGGGCTGGGCAGCTACCCCATCACGCTGGCCGGCACCGAGGCCCAGCGCGCGCGCTACCTGCCGGGCATCCTCGACGGCAGCCGCCTGGGCGCCTTCGCGCTCACCGAGCCCGAGGCCGGCAGCGACGTCGCGTCGATGCGGTGCCGCGCCACGCGCGACGGCGACGGCTGGCGCCTCGACGGCGCCAAGACCTTCATCAGCAACGCGGGCGTCGCCGGGCAGTACGTCGTCTTCGCCCAGACCGACCCCGAGGCGCGCAGCCGGGGCGTCGCCGCCTTCGTCGTCGAGCCCGACGACGCCGGGCTGAGCGTCGAGCCCTTCGAGGTGATCGCGCCGCACCCCATCGGCGCCCTCCGCTTCGACGGCGTCCGCCTGCCCGCAGACCGCTTGCTGGCGCCGCCGGGCGAGGGCTTCAAGCTGGCGATGACCACGCTGGACGCCTTTCGCAACACGGTCGCGGGCGCCGCGTTGGGGCTGGCCCGACGCGCGCTGACCGAGTCCCTGGCGCGCGCCACGGCGCGCGTGCAGTTCGGCCAGCCCATCATCGAGCAGCAGCAGATCGCGACCTACCTGGCCGACGGCGCCACCGAGCTCGACGCCGCCCGGCTGTTGGTCTATCGGGGCGCGTGGGCGCGCGACACGCGCGAGGACCGCGTCAGCAGCGAGGTCGCGATGGGCAAGCTGTTCGCCACCGAGGCCGCCCAGCGCATCATCGACCGCGCGGTCCAGATCCACGGGGGCCTCGGCGTCACCCGCGGCGTCCCGGTCGAGCGGCTGTACCGCGAGATCCGCGCGCTGCGCATCTACGAGGGCACCAGCGAGATCCAGCGCGTGATCATCGCGGCGGGGCTGAAGCGGGCCGCGCGATGACCGGGTCAGGTTGGCGCCGGCCCGGGGCGACGGGATAGCTTCGCGCCGTGGGGAGGGACGCACTTCGATGGGCGCTGCTGGCGGTCGCGCTGGCGGCCTGCGACGGCGGCGCCGACACGAGCGCGGACGCCGCGCCGCCGGCGGTCGACGCCGCGCACGCCGACGGCGCGCCGGCCCCCGCCGACGCGCGCCCGGACGCCGATTCGGCCTGCGCCGAGAACGACGCCGACGGCGACCTCTTCCTCTCGGCCGCGTGCGGAGGCAGCGACTGCGACGACGCCGATCCCGCCGTCCATCCGGGCGCCGAGGACGTCTTCGGCGACGACCGCGACACGGACTGCGACGGCGCCGACGGCGTCGACCGCGACGGCGACGGTGCGGCGGGGGGTGAGGGACCCGACTGCGACGACGGCGACCCCACCCGCCACCCGGGCGCCGAGGATCCCGCCGGCGACGGCGTCGACCAGGACTGCGACGGCGCCGACGGCGTCGACCGCGACGGCGACGGCTGGCTGTTCGAGCCCGAGGGCGACTGCGACGACGGCGATCCCAACCGCCATCCGGGCGCGCCGGATCCCCCCGGCGACGGCGTCGACCAGGACTGCGACGGGACCGACGGCGGCGACGCCGACGGCGACGGCGTGCCGCCGCCCGCGGACTGCGACGACGCCGATCCCGATCGCCACCCGGGCGCGGACGATCCCCTCGGCGACGGCGTCGACCAGGACTGCGACGGCGCCGACGGCTTCGACGCGGACGGCGACGGGGCCCAGCGCGATCAGGACTGCGCCGACGACGATCCCGCGCGCTTCCCCGGCGCCGTCGATGCGGTCGGTGACGCCATCGACCAGGACTGCGACGGCGTCGATGGTGTCGACCGGGACGGCGACGGCCACGCCTCGGCCGCCTCGGGTGGGCAGGACTGCGCCGACGACGACGCCGACGTCCATCCGGGCGCCGCCGACGCCCTCGGCGATGGGCTCGACGCGGACTGTGACGGCGTCGACGGCACCGACGCGGACGGCGACGGCGTGCTGGCGGGCGAGGACTGCGACGACGCCGATCCGCTCACCTACCCCGGCGCCGAGGACTCGACCGGCGACGGCCGCGACCGCAACTGCGACGGCCGCGACGGCACCGACGCCGACGTCGACGGCAGCGACAGCGTCGCGTCGGGCGGGCGCGACTGCGACGACGCCGATCCCGACGTCCGGCCGGGCCGCCCCGATCCCTTCGGCGATGGGCGCGACACCGACTGCGACGGCAGCGACGGCGTCGACGCGGACGGAGACGGGCATCGCGCGCTCGACAACGGCGGCGACGACTGCGTCGACTTCGCCGCCGACACGTTCCCCGGCGCGCCGGATCGCGTGGGCGACGGGCTGGACCAGGACTGCGACGGCGTCGACGGCGTCGACGCCGACGGCGACGGCTACGCCTCGACCGCCAGCGCCGGATCCGACTGCGACGACCAGGACGCGACCGTGCACCCCGGCGTGGCGGAGCCGGACGACTGGACCTTCGAGCTCGTGGTCGCGGCGACGGCCCGCGACGCCGACCTGTGCGTCGACGCCCTCGGGCGCGTGCACGCGGCCTGGCTCGAGGGCCCACCGGGCCCGCCCCGGACCGTGCGCTACGCGACGCGCGACGACGAGGGCTGGCGCATCGAGGACGTCGCGCCAGCGGCGGCGCGCCGCCACGTCGCGCTCGCCTGCGCGGATGACGTCGCCTTGGCCTGGTGGGCGCCCGATCCGGGCCTCGATGCCGACGCGCTCGACGGCCTGCTGCAGGTCGCCGTCCGCGCCGACGACGGGTGGGCCTCGACCGAGGTCGGCGCGACGGCCGACGTCCGGGGCGCGCCGGCGCTGCAGCGCGGAGAGGCGGGGCTGCGCGCGGCCTGGGCCGACCGCTCGGCGGGGACGCTCACCGTCGTCGCGCAGGAGACCGACTGGGTCCCGGCGGTCGCCGCTCTCTGGGCCGGCGCGGGCGGCGGCGACGCGGCGTGGGTTCAGACGCGTGAGGACGCTACGATGCTGGCCTGGACCGCCGCCGACGGCGTGTGGGCGCTGCCTTGGGAAGGGGGCGGCGCCGAACGCGTCACCGCCATGCCCGGCGACGGCCTCGCCGGCGCCGGGCGCTTGGGTGTACTTCACCTGAGCTGGGTCGATCTCGACGCCGGCGTCGTGCGCCACGCACGTCGCGGCGCCGCGGGCACCTGGGGCGCGCCCAGCCGGGTGGCCGACTTCGCGGGGGCCGTCGCCCGCCCGACCGGCGTGGCCCTGGCCCCGGACCGCACACCGCGCGTCGCCTGGCTGGCCCCCGCCCCCGGCGCGCCCGGCACGTCGGCCGTCTTCGTCGCCGCCCGCGCCGGCGCCACCTGGTCGACGCACGCGGCGCTGGGCGACGTCGACGCCGACGCCGGGCGCCTGCCGCTGCGAGGCGACGCCGCCGGCGGTCTGCACGTCCTCGTCCCGCGGCACGCGCTCGGCGCGGACGGCCAGCGCCGGCTCGAGCTGACCTACGGCCACCGGCCCCCGACCGACGGCCTCGATCCTGGCTGCAACGGAGAGTGAGCGTGCGTTGGGTGATCGAGACGCCCGCGGGGCCCCTGCGGATCGAGGGCGACGCCGACGGCGTCACCGCCATCACGTTCGCGCCCGACGCTGCGCCGGACCTCGGCCAGCCGCCGGCCGCGCTCGCGCCGGCGGCCGAGCAGCTGCGCGACTACTTCGCCGGCGCGCGCCGCGCCTTCGACCTGCGCCTCGCGCCGCGGGGCACCGACTTCCAGCGCCTGGTCTGGGCGTCGCTGCAGACCGTGCCCTTCGGACACACGACCACCTACGCCGCGCTGGCCGAGGCGCTGGGCCGCCCCACCGCGACCCGCGCCGTCGGCGCCGCCAACGGGCAGAACCCCTGGGCCGTCGTCGTGCCGTGTCATCGCGTGGTCGGCGCCAACGGCCACCTCACCGGCTACGCCGGCGGCGTGGCCATCAAGCGCTGGCTGCTCGACCACGAGGGACGCCTGGCCGGCACGCGCATCGGCTGATCGGGCTCCATCCACGCCCGGGATCAGTGCACGGTGTCGTTGCCCGCGACGAGCACCGGCGTGTCGCTGTCGAGCGCCTTCACCGTGAAGCGGGCCATGGCGGTGGTGCCGCCCGCGAGCGTGACGCTGGCCAGCCCCTGATCCAGCGACGCGAAGTAGAAGAAGCCGCCGGGGTGGCCGCCGACGTTCAGCATGCCGTGGGTGATGCCGAGCTCGGAGACCCGGATGATCATCACCTCGACCGGCACCGCGCCCGCGGCCGTCACCATCTGGGTGCCGGCCCGCGCCACGATGCCCTCGAGCTTCGGATCGCGCACGCGACGACCCATGCCCATGAACCCCTCGTCTTCGACCAGGTCGAAGAAGGCGTTCAACACCGGGGAGAAGTCATCGGCCGCCTGCAACATCGTCCGCAGCTCGGTCACGCGCCGCCGTAGGCTCTTCATGGGGTCTCCTGATCTGCCTGGCCCGGCCCCAGGCATAGACCGCGCCGCGGGCACGGTCAACGCCGCTGCTCAGTCCGCGTGCCCCAGCAGGTAGCGCAGCACCACGCGGCTGACCTCGTCGGCGAGGGCCTCGCGGTTCGGCGGCGCGGTGACGAAGAAGGCCGTGTCGATCATGCCCTCGACCATGCTCACCAGCAGGAAGGCGGCGAGATCGAGGTCCTCGGGCAAGATGCCCTCGCGGTGCACCTCGAGGTAGGCCCGGACGATGGCGCGCGTCCCGTCGTGGATGCGCTGCAGCGAGGGCAACCCCAGGTGCATCGCCTGCCGGAAGATGGCGTCGTGCACCGCGCGATCGCGGTCGTGCGTGGCGATCAGCGCGGCGACGTAGGTGCGCACGGCGGTCGGCAAGGGGGCGGCCACCATGTCGCCCACCATGGCCTGCAAGAGCGCGATCTGCTCGTCGCAGTGTCGCTCGATCAGGGCGACGAAGACGGCGTCCTTGTTGGGAAAGTACTGATACAGCGTGCCGACGCTGACGCCGGCCACCTCGGCGATGCGGTTGGTGCTGGCGCCGTCGAAGCCGCGATCGACCAGAACCTGAGCGGCGGCCTCGAGGATGGCGTCCACGGTGGCGCGGGCGCGGGCTTGAGTGGGCTTGCGGCGGGGCTGTGGGGGGCTCATGGGCGCTCCGGTGGAAAGCGAGTAGAAACCTGAGCGATCGCTCGGCAATATACCTGAGTCATCGCTCGGATTTCCAGGAGAGCTCATGTCCGTTCACGTCGACACCTCGATCGCCCCGAACCTCGACCGCGCCCCCCTCGTCTCGGGCGGCACCTTCGTCTGGGGCCACGCCGCCGAGATGGGGCGCGACCCTCTCGGCTTGCTGGTGCGCGCCAGCGCCGAGGCCGGGCCGATCGCGCGCCTGCGCTTCGGCCCCGTCGAGACCTTGTCCCTCACCGATCCGGCCGCCATCGAGCGGGTGCTGGTCGGCAACGCGTCGGCCTACGGCAAGTCGACCCGCAGCTACCGCCTCATCCAGCTGCTGCTGGGCGACGGTCTGGTGACCAGCCAGGGCGAGCACTGGCTGCGCCAGCGCCGTATCGCCCAGCCCGCGTTCCTTCGCAAGCGCATCGCCGCGCTGGGCGAGCGGATGGTGACCGCGTCGGTCGATCTGACCCGCGCCTGGGCGGGCCCGGCCACCCGCGGAGAGACGATCGACGTCCACGCCGAGATGAACCACCTGGCCCTGCGCATCGCCGGCGAGACCCTCTTCAGCACCGACGTCACCGGCGAGGCGGCGGCCATCGGCGACGCCCTGAAGGTGGGCATGGCCGAGATCGACCGGCTGATCATGGCCCCGCTGCCGGCCCCCCAGTACTGGCCCTCGCTGGGCAACCTGCGCTTCTGGCGATCGGCCCGCACCCTGCGGCGCGTCACCGACGATCTGATCGGCGCCCGCCGCGCCGAGGGCGGCGATCACGACGATCTGCTGGGCCTGCTGATGGCCGCGCGTGATCCCGAGACGGGCGAGGGCATGAGCGATCAGCAGCTGCGCGACGAGACGCTGACGATGTTGTTGGCCGGCCACGAGACGACGGCCAACGGCCTCACCTGGTCCCTCCATCTGCTGGGACTGCACCCGGCGATTCGTCGCCGGCTGCAGGCCGAGCTCGACGCCGTGCTGGGTGATCGCGCGCCGACGCCCGACGACCACCGCGCGCTGCCCTACACGCGGCAGGTGGTCCAGGAGGCGCTGCGTTTGTACCCCCCCGTGTGGATCGTCGAGCGCATGGCCGAGGCCGACGACGTGCTCGGCGGCTACCGGGTGAAGAAGGGCACCATGGTGCTGATGAGCCAGTGGGCCGTGCACCGCAGCCCCCGGCTGTGGACCAACCCCGAGGCCTTCGATCCCGATCGCTTCGGCCCCGACCGCCCCGCGCCCGGTCGCTTCGCCTACTTCCCGTTCAGCCGGGGCCAGCGCCAGTGCATCGGCGACCGCTTCGCCGAGCTCGAGATGGTGCTCGTGCTGGCGACCCTGCTGCAGCGGTACACGCTGGATCCCGTGCCCGGCGCCGCGCCCGCCCTCGCCCCGCAGATCACCCTGCGCCCGGTCGATGGCCTGAGGATGACCCTGCGCCCGCGCGCGGCGGACTGATCGCGTCGTCCCGGTTTACGCGGCCCCCCGGGCGGGCTACTTCTGGGCGTCGCAAACACCCGGCGCGAGGCCCCGATGACCGTCCCCTACTGGCAGGATCAGAGCCCCGAGCACACGCCCGTGAACGCCGACGTCGTCGTCGTCGGCGCGGGCATCAGCGGCGCGTCGGTGGCCTGGTGGCTGAAGGACAGCGGCCTCGACGTCGTGGTCGTCGATCGCGGCGACGTCTGCGCGGGCGCCAGCGGCCGCAACGCGGGCTTCGTCACCTGCGGGTCGGTCGAGCACTTCAGCCGCCAGGTGCGCACGCACGGCGAGGCCATGGCGCTGGGTCTCTGGCGGCTGTCGCAGGACAACCTCGATCTAATCGAGCACCACCTCGTGGGCGACGGGCTGGCCTGCGACTTCCGACGGCGCGGCACCTACTCGCTGGCCGGTGGCGACCACGAGCTGACCGAGCTGGCCCAGACCGCCGAGCAGTTGGTGGGGCACGGCGTGCGCGTCGAGATGGTGGACGAGGCCCACGTGGCCCGGCACCTGGGCGCGCGCCACTTCCCGGGCGGCGCCCTGTACCTCGACGACGGCGAGGTGCACCCGGTCAAGCTGGTGCGGGGCATCCTCGAGCGCAGCGGCGCGCGCGTCTTCACGCACCACGAGGTGCACCGCGTCGCCGAGACGCAGGACGGCGTCACGGTGCACACGCACCGCCGAACCTTCCACGCGGGCGCCCTGGTGCTGGCCACGAACGGCTACTCGGCCGACCTGCACCCCTGGTTCGCCGACAAGATCTACCCGACGCGCGGCCAGATCATGGTGACCGCCCCGGTCGCCCCCTTCCTCGCCGCCCCCTGCTACGCCAACTTCGTGCTCGACTACTTCCGTCAGCTCGCCGACGGCCGCGTGCTCATCGGGGGGTTCCGGCAGTTGGCCAAGGACACCGAGGTGGGCACCGCCGACGTCGTCCACCCCGACATCCAACGCGCGCTCGAGGACTTCCTGCGCCACCACTTCCCCGCGCTGGCCGCCACGCCGATCGAGTACCGGTGGTCGGGCACCATGGGCTTCAGCGCCGACAGCCTGCCCATCATCGGCGCGCTGCCCGGCCGCACCTCGCTGTACCTGCTGGGCGGCTACACCGGTCACGGCATCGGCTGGGGCTTCAAGGCCGGTCAGCTGCTGGCCGACCTGATCCTGCACGGCGAGCAGCCGCCGTGGGTCAGCGCCCGCCGCTTCGGCGGCTGACCCGGGGATGGATCAGAGGTGCTTGGTGGCCTCGCGGTAGCTCAGGCCGCTGAGGCTGCCCTTCTCGGCCTCCACGAAGGCCCGCACCGCCTCGGGGTCGACGGAGGCGTACTGGCGAAGCGCCCAGCCGATCGCCTTGCGCACGAAGAACTCGGTCTCGTGCATGCGCGCGCGGCAGTACCGGAACAGGCGCGCCGCGTCCGTGCGCTCGCCCATCCTCAGCTGCGCCAGGATCGCCGTCCGCCGCAACCACATGACGTCGTCCTCGATCCAGCGGTCGAGCACCGGGAACACCACGTCCGGCGCCTCGGCCAGCGCGCCGCCGACGAGGTGGGCCGCGATCTCGTCCACGAAGTCCCACCACGCGCCCTCGACCACCAGCCGCCGGTACAGCGGCAGGCTGGCCGCGTCGACAAAGCGCTTCTGCGCGGCGAACTGGACGGCGACGTACTTGGTCTCGCGGTGCGTGTGGCCCCACAAGCACGCGACCTTCGCTTCGTAGTCGGCGCGGTCCGCCGGCGCGAAGGCCCGCACCGCCGCACGGCCCACCTTGCGGCGCGGCGTCGCCGCGACACCGAAGAAGGGCATGTCGGTCTTCATGTAGGCGGCCATCGCCGGCGCCCGCTCGGGGTCGGCTTGGGCCTGCAGGCGGGACACGACGAAGTCGAGGAGGGGATCGGCCATGCAGCGCAGCATGGCCGACCCCTGCGCCGGGCGCAGCTACTTCGTCAGGCGGAACTCCACGCGACGGTTCTTCGCGCGGCCTTCCTTGGTGTCGTTGTCGGCCACCGGGCGCGACGGACCAAAGCCCTGCGCCGTCAGCCGCCCGGCGTCGATGCCCTGATCGATCAGGTACTTGCGAACCGACTCCGCGCGCTTCTGGCTCAGCTCCTGGTTGAAGTCGTCCTTGCCGACGTTGTCGGTGTGCCCCTCGATGATCACCTTCAGGTCGCCGAACTCCTGCAGCACCCCCACCGCCTTGCGCAGCTTGCCGAGCGACTGCTTCTTGATGCGATCGCTGCCGGTCTCGAACTGGATGCCCTCGATCGTCCCGGTGAACTGCTTGAGCTTGATGGGGATCTCGTCGGGGCAACCGTCCTCGTCGAGGTAGCCGTTCGCCGTCTCGGGCTGCATCGGGCACTTGTCCGCCGCGTCGGCCACGCCGTCCTTGTCGTTGTCCTCGTCGGGGCAGCCGTCCTCGTCCTCGAAGCCGTCCTTGTCCTCGGCCTGCTGCGGGCACTGATCGCGCGGATCCACGAGGCCGTCGTTGTCGCTGTCCGCCTCGGGGCAGCCGTCCTCGTCCTCGACGCCGTTCTGGCTCTCGGCCTCGTTCGGGCACTTGTCCTGGGCGTCGGCGATGCCGTCGCCGTCGTTGTCCGGATCGGGGCAGCCGTCCTCGTCCTGGAAGTCGTCCTTGTCCTCGGCCTCGTCGGCGCACTGGTCGTTGCCGTCGAGGATGCCGTCGGCGTCGTTGTCGGGATCCGGGCAGCCGTTCGAGTCCTCGAAGCCGTCCTTGTCCTCGGGCTCGTCCGGGCACTGGTCGACGTCGTTGTCGAGGCCGTCGCCGTCCTTGTCCGGCGCGTCACCGCCCAACTGGAAGGTGAGCGCGCCGGCGACGATCAGGTGGTTGAAGTAGTTGTTGATGCCGTCGACCTCGGCGACGCCCTTCAGCTCGTAGGGGTAGGCGTCGCGCAGGAACTGATGGGCGACGTCGAGGCGCAGGCCGACGTGCTGCGACAGCCACACCTTGGCGCCCACCCCGTAGTGCGCCGTCCAGTCGATGTCGGTCTGCTGATCGCTGGGGAAGCTGTCGTTCTGGTGGATGCGCAGACCCGCGCCCACCTTGGCGAAGGGCACGAAGCGCCCTTCGAGCAGGTGCACGATGAAGTCGGCGTCGGTGTCCCAGGCGTCGACCGACGACTTCTCGCCCTGCACGGCCTCGTACAGCTCGGTCGGCGTCCAGCCGACCGAGAGCTCGGCGCCGAAGATCGTGTTGAAGTTGTAGCCGCCGCGGAACACGAAATAGGGCGCGTGCTCCAGGTTCTCCTGCTCACCGAACCACTGATAGCCGGCGCCGAGGCCCAGCTCGACGCTGCCCTCACGCACCTGCGCCGCCGCGGGCGTGGCCAGCAGTGCCGCGGCCGCCACCAGCAGAGCCGCCCGCTTCGAGATCGTCTTCACGGTCTTCCCCTCCCACCATGGTCTGGACGTCGTTCGGCCCGTTCGACCGCGCGGCCGCCCGAGAGTCACATTCGGATTGGAATCGCCTTCTACGACATGCGCAGCCGTCCGGCGAGAGGGTCGGGACGGAATCGGCGTGATGGGGTCAGGCGTCGGGCAGGAGGGCCACGACGAAGGGCTGGACGATCAGGAACACGAGGCGGTCGTCGTCGGTCCAGGCCGAGACGTCGACGTCCTCGCCGCGCCGCAGTCGGCCATCGGCCAACCAGGCGCCGACGGACGCGCTGTCGTCGGTGGCCAGCGCGACGCCCACCGCGACCACGTCCAGTCCCCGCACGAAGACCAGGCGCCCCGCCTCGTGGTGCGGGCGCACCCAGCGCCACTCGGCGTGCTGTACCTCGCGGCGCAGCTCGGTGTAAAGGTCGTCGCTCACCCGAGCACCGTCAGTCCCGGCTCGCCCCGGCCGTAGAGGGCCTCGCGCACGGACGCGTGGACGTCGGCGTTCAGCGCCGCGAAACCGTCGATCAGCTGCTTCAGGTCGCGGCGCCGCGACGCCGGGAACGTGTCGCAGACCGGACACGGCACCGGCGCGATGGCGTGCTGCTCGACCCACGCCTTCACGCGGCGCTCCTCGACCAGGATCAGCGGCCGGATGGTGGTGACCGGGTGCTCGCTGGCCGGCGTCGCCGGCTTCAGGGGCTCCAGTCGCCGCTGGTACAGCAGGTTGAGGAAGAAGGTCTCGACGGCGTCGTCGAGGTGGTGGCCCAGCGCCAGCTTGGTGAAGCCGTGCTCGGCGCACCAGCGGTTCAGCACGCCCCGCCGCAGCCGACCGCAGAGCGCGCAAGGAATCTGCCCCGGCGCGAGCTGCGGCTCGACGATGCTCCACGTGTCCTCGCGGATGACCTCGACGTCGAGCTCGAGCGCGGCGCACACGGCGTCGAACTGGGCGCGCGCGAAGCCCGGTTGGTGCTGGTCGAGGTGGATCGCCCGCCAGGTGAAGTCCAGATCGCCGCGTCGCTCGAGCGCCCGCAGCACCATGGCCAGCAGCAGCGAGTCCTTGCCGCCCGAGATGCCCACGGCCACCCGATCGCCCGGCTCGATGAGCGCGAAGTCGCGCACCGCGCGCTCGGCCAGCGCCAGGACGGCCTTGCTGGGCGCCGGCGGCGCCACCTGGGTCGCGGCGCGCATCAAGGGAAGGGCAGCTGCAGGCACACGTTGCGGCCCTGATCGTTCAGATCCTGGCTGCACATCGTGCCGTTGCCGCAGTCGGCGTCCACGTCGCACGGCGTGGTACAGACGCTGAGGATCACGAAGCCCGAGCACACGAGGCCCGAGGCGCACTGGTCGTCGGCGGTGCAGGGGTTGCCCGCCGCCGTGTTGCCGCCGCCGCTGGGCCGGCACTCGCCGCTCGCCACGTGGCAGTAGGGGGCACCCGGGCAGTCCGCCTGGACCGCGCAGCGATCGCTGCAGACCCCGGTGAGCGGGTTGCACTGCTCGCCCGCTGGGCAACGGACGCCGACGCACATGTCGTTGCAGGTGCGGACGGTCGGCGTGCAGTGGCGCGTCTCCGCGCCATTGATGGCGCTGCACTCGTAGCCCTGGGGGCAGTCGTCCTGGCAGGGTGGCGAACAGAACGACTCGCGGTTGTCGATCAACACGCAGATGGCGCCGTCGCCGCGACACTGGGCGTTGATCTCGCAAGGCTCGCACAGGTCCTGGCCCGCGGGCAGGCACTGTCCGTCGGTCGGGTCGCACACACGGCCCGCCCCGCAGTTGACGCCGTCGCACGGATCGACGCAGGCGCCGGTCTCGCGATCGCACGTGGCCGGGCAGCCGCTCGCGTGGCACACGCCGCTGAAGCACTGCGGGCAGTTGCACACCGAGCCGGCGTTGCACGCGCCCTGGACGACGCGATCGATGACCTCGATGCGGCAGGTGGCGCCGTCGACGCGCGCCACCTCCCAGATGTCGCCCTGCGCCCCGTTGGACAGCGGCGCACGCAGCCTGCCGTCGCTGATGGTGCGCTCGCTGTCGCCGCAGCGGATCGTCACCTCGGCGATCGCGTCGTTGCCTTCCAAGCCGTCCCCGAAGAACAACACCCCCACCAGGTACTTGCCGGTGCCGAGCCGCTCGATGCTGATCTCCTCGGGCCCCGGCGGCATCGTCGAGTCGACGGTCAAGCCCGGCAAGCCCCACCGAGGCTCCGCGTTCTGCCAGTGCAGGTCCTGCTGCGGATCACCCCACTTGCCGTACGGGTTGACCACGTGCAGATCGAGATCGGTGTCGTTGCCCTCCCAGGTCAGCGACACGCGCAGCCCTTCGCCCATCGGCGGCGGCTCCACGACCTCGCAGGCGTCGCCCACGCCGTCCCCGTCCGCGTCGGCCTGGTTGCGGTTCGGCGTCTCGCGGCAGTTGTCGCACGCGTCACCCACGTCGTCGCCGTCGGTGTCGGTCTGCCCGCCGTTGGACACCCGCGGGCAGTTGTCCTCGCCGTCCGGCACACCGTCGTCGTCCCGATCCGCCGCTTCGCACGCGTCGCCCACGCCGTCGCCGTCGGCGTCCTGCTGGCTGAAGTTCGGATCGTCCGGGCAGTTGTCGCAGGCGTCGCCCACCCCGTCGTCGTCCGCGTCGCCCTGCTCGGGGTTGGCGTCGTCGGGGCAGTTGTCGGCGTCGCCCGCGATCCCGTCCCCGTCCGGATCGTTCGGGTTGGGCGGGGGCTCGTCGTCACAGGCGTCGCCGCGGCCGTCGCCGTCCCGGTCGCCCTGGCCGGCGTTGGCGTCCGACGGGCAGTTGTCGCAGGCGTCGCCCACCCCGTCGTCGTCCGCGTCCTCCTGCCGGTTGTTCGCGTCGTCGGGGCAGTTGTCCTGGCCATCGGGCACGCCATCGTCGTCCCGATCGCCGGGCGGCCCGCCGCCGCCCTGACCCGGCTCGCCGCCCTGGCCGGGAAGACCGCCCGCGCCCGGCTGACCGCCTTGGCCCGGCGCGCCGCCCTGCCCAGGCGCGCCGCCCTGGCCCGGCACGCCGCCGTCGACCGTCGGCCCGCCGCCCGCGCCCGGCGTGCCCGCGCCGCCGCCTCCCCCGCCGCCGGGATGACAGCCGACCGCCAGAGCGGCCACGAGAACAACCAGAGCGCCACGCATGGCATCCCTCCCCAAGGGCGAAAACCGCGGCAGTCTACTGAAGGCGGCCCTCTGTTTCACCTGCCCCCGTGGTGCGCGTCGCGGCGACGCGCCATACTCCGCGCCGACGCGGGAGGACCCGATGAACGGACGCAAGGTGTGGTCGGTGCTGGGCAACAGCCAGCGCCTGGACGGCGGCGCGATGTTCGGCAACGCGCCGAAGGCGCTGTGGCAGCGCTGGCTGACGCCCGACGCGCGCAACACCATCCCGCTCGCGTGCCGGGCGATGCTGGTCGAAGAGGTGGGCGGCCGCCGCATCCTCTTCGAGACGGGCATCGGCGCCTTCTTCCCGCCCGACCTGCGCGCCCGCTACGGCGTGCAGGAGGAGCGCCACGTACTGCTCGACAACCTCGAAGCGCTGGACCTGACCGACGCCGACATCGACGTGGTCGTCCTGTCGCACCTCCACTTCGACCACGCCGGCGGCCTGCTGGCGGCCTTCGCCGAGGGCGAGGCCCCGCGGCTGCTGTTCCCGAACGCCACCTTCGTGGTCAGCCGCGCCGCCTGGGAGCGGGCCGGGCGCCCGCACGACCGCGACCGCGCCTCGTTCATCCCCGAGCTGCCCGCGCTGCTCGAGGCCAGCGGTCGCCTCGAGGTGGTCGCCGGTGACCGCTCGGATACGCTGGGCCCCGACTACCGGTTGCACTACAGCGAGGGCCACACGCCCGGCTTGATGCTGACCGAGGTGCCGGGAGATGACGGCCCCATCCTGTACTGCGGCGACCTGATCCCCGGCGCGCCCTGGGTGCACCTGCCCATCACCATGGGCTACGACCGCTATCCCGAGAAGCTGATCGACGAGAAGCGCGCGCTGTTGACCGACTTGAAGGCGCGGGGCGGCCGCCTGTTCTTCACCCACGACCCCGAGGTCGCCCTCGCCCGTGTCCATCAGGACGAGCGTGGGCGCTTTCGCGCCGACGAACCGATGGCCGAGCTCGACGGGGTGCCGGCGTAAGACCTGCCGGGCGGGCGCGTCGGGTGGCCCGGAGGTGTGAGATGGACGCGCGACGATGGATCCTCTTGGCCGCCCTGGGCGCCGCCGGCTGTGGCCAAGACAGTGACGACGACAACGGCGTCCCCGGCGACGGCGGTCCCGGCCCCGGCACGTTCGCGCAGCGCCTCGCGGCCTGTGAGGCCGGTGGGTTCTGGCGCGTCGACTACGATCCCACCGACGAAGCAGCACGGAACGCGGGCTGGAAGCCGAGCGACGTGCTGCACCTGACGCCCGCCGGCCTGACGGTGGACACCTACCAGGCGGGCGAGTGCGACGCGCCGCCGGTGCTCGACGCCGGCTGGGTCGGCGCGTCCGGCTGCACCCTGCGCGTGCAGCGCACCACCGGGCCGTGCGGCAGCGGCGGCTACCGGACTTCTCTCGACCTGACGCTCACGCTGGGCGGGTCGAGCGGCGGAGGCCAGGCCGTGTTCGGCGAGGCCCCGGCCGACGAGCAGCTGCCCCAGGGCAGCTTCGCCGTCACCGCCGAGCGCCACCCCGCCGACGCGGCCTGCGTGGCGCCCGATCCCGAGCCCGAGCAGCCCGGCATCTTCGGCAACGGGGCCCTCGAGGGCACCGCGCAGACCACCGGCGAGGTCATCGTCGACCGCGTCGAGATCGACGACGAGACGCAGTGGGTGACGGTGCACCTGGCCGACGGCGCCGATCCGATCCAGGTGCCCCTGTCGCCCGACCACCCCGCGCCGCCCGCCGTGGGCGACACCCTGTGGCTCGACGGCGAGACGGTCATGCCGTTCTGGGTCGAGGGCGCCTACGTGCTGCGCGCCGCCGCCGACGGCCCGCTGATCGCGGCGGGCATCACGGGCTCGCGCCAGTGGCTCGACGCGGGGCCCTGGACGCGCGCCGGCCTCACGCTGCGCACCACCGCCGCCTGCGCGCCGGCGTGGCTGTCGCTCGACTGCGGCGAGCTGGCCACGTTCTTCCGCGTCTCCGTCGGCGCCCCCGACGCCCGCGCGCTGTCGGCGGGCATCGGCGAGTCCCGCACGATCGAAGCGCCCACCCTGGGCGGTCCGCTCGAGCTGCAGGTGCGCAACGCCACCACCTACGACCAGGTGCGGTGCACCGACCACCCGGGCGCGTGGTTCAACCTCGTGCTCCAGCCCGCCGCCGAGTAACTGCGAGCGTACCAGAGGCGCCGGCCGGCTGGCCCCCGCACCGCCGCACGGGCAGCCCTCGACCCGGGCCGGCGCCTCACCTGTCCTGGTTGTCAAAGACCTGAACACGCGTTCACCCACCCTAGTGCCGCGCAGTCCGTCGGGTCTTACGCGCGGTCGTCACTTTTTCGCGCAGCCCGGGCGCAGGCCGTCCTGCGCGGCCCGGGACGGGTTCGCGCCGCCGCGCCCCTCTGCTACAAGTCGCGCATGCTGGTGGTGCACCGCGGCAACCGGATCGAGGCGCTGGCCGACGCGCTCGCGGACGTGCTGCGCGTGCCCTCGGGCGGTCCCTTCGACGCCGAGTGCGTGGCGGTCGCGGCCCCCGGCCTCGAGCGCTGGCTCGAGCTGTGGCTGGCCCACCGGCTGGGCATCTGCGCCCGCGTCCACTTCCCCGCGCCCGCCGAGCTGGTGCGCGCCGCGCAGGGGGACGGCGCCGACGCGTGGTCGCCGCGTCGCCTGCTGTGGCCCGCGCTGGTCGCCCTCGACGCGCTCGAAGACGGCCCCGTGCCCGTCGCGCTGGCGCGCTCGCGCGACGATCGCCACCTCGTGGGGCTCGCCGCGCAGGTCGGCGAGGCGCTGGCGCGCGTCGCGACCTACCGGCCCGAACGCGCGCGCGCCTGGTCGGCCGGCGACGGCGACGAGTGGATGGCCCGCGTGTGGCGCGCGGTCGAGGCGGGAGTCGGCGTGGCCTCACCCGCCGCCGCGGCGCTGGCGCCGACCGACCTGCCCCCGCGCCTGTGCGTCTTCGCCGTCTCGACGCTGGCCCCGCTGCACCTCGAGCTGCTCACGCGCCTGGCCGGCGAGCGGACGGTGCACCTCTTCGCCCTCGACCCCGGCGACGCGCCGGCCGACCACCCGCTGCTGTCGGCGCTGGGCCGCTTGCCCCGCGAGCTGGCCGCGGCCATCGGCGCCCTCGACGGCGCCGAGCAGCGCGTGCACCACGTCGACCCCGGCACCGACACGGTGCTGCGCGCCCTCCAACGCGACCTGCTGAGCGGCGACGCGCCCCGCCTGCCGCCGGACGACTCGGTGCAGATCCACGGCTGCGCCGGCCCCCTTCGCCAGGTCGAGGTGCTGCGCGACGTCCTGCTCGATCTGCTGGTGCGCCACCCCGACCTCGAGCCCCACCACGTGCTGGTGATGGCGCCCGACGTGCCCACCTACGCGCCCTTGGTCGAGGCCGTCTTCGCCGACGACGACGGCGGCCTGCCCCGCCTGCCCTTCGTGCTGGCCGACCGCGGCGCGCGCGCCGTCAACCCGGCGGCCGAGGCGCTGCTGGCCACCCTCGACCTGGTCGGCGGCCGCTTCGAGGCCAGCGCCGTCCTCGACCTGCTGGCGCTGCCTCCCGTGCTGCGCCGCTTCGGGCTGGACGAGGACGATCTCGAGGCGGTGCAGCGCCTCGTGACCGACGCCGGGGTCCGCTGGGGCCTGGACGCCGACCACCGCGCCGCGCACGGCCAGCCCGGCACGCCCGAGCACACCTGGCGCTTCGGCCTGGACCGCCTGCTGTTGGGCCAGGCCACCGCTTACGACGACCTGGTGCTGGGCGTGCTGCCGCACGAGGCGGTCGAGGGCAAGGAGGATCGCGCGGTCCTCGGCGCGCTGGTCGCCTTCGTGGACGCGCTGGCCGCCGCGGCCCACGCGCTGGAGGCGCCGCGCCCGATGGTCGCCTGGTCGGCGGCGCTGCTGCGCGCGGTGGACGCCCTGTGCGCCGCCGACGACGACACCGCCTGGTGGCTGCAGCAGGTGCGCGACACCCTCACCGCGCTGGCCGACGAGGCCGCCGGCGTCGATCGCCCGCTCGACCGCGCCGGCGTGCGCACGCTGCTGCGCGCCCGCCTCGAGCGCCCCGAGCCCGGCCGCGCGTTCCTCACCGGCGGCGTCACCTTCAGCGGCATGGTGCCGCTGCGCAGCATCCCCTTCCGCGTCGTGTGCCTGCTGGGCCTCGACGACGGCGCCTTCCCGCGGCCCGACCGCCGGCCCGCCTTCGATCCCCTGGTGCGCGAGCAGCGCGCCGGCGATCGCCCCGACCGCGACGATGATCGCGCCCTGTTCCTCGAAGCGACGCTCGCGGCCCGCGACCACCTGATCGCCTTCTACACCGCCCGCGATCCGCGCGACGGCGCGCCGCGCCTGCCCGCTCAGCCGCTGGCCGCGCTGCAGGACCACCTGCCGACCGTCACCACCGACGCCGCGGCCCTGCAGCACCAGCACCCGCTGCACGCCTTCGACCCGATCAACTTCGACCCCGAGGCGCCGCGCAGCTTCGACGCCCGCCTGCGGGCCGCCGCCGAGGCCGGCCGGGGGCCGCGGACCGCCGCGCCGCCCTTCTTCGCCGGCCCCCTGCCGCCCCCGCCCGTCGACGGCGATCGCGCGCTCACCCTCGACGCGCTGATCGCGTTCCTGATGAACCCGGTGCGCGCCGTGTTCGGGCGACGGCTGGGCGTGTGGCTGGGCGAGGCGGCCGAGGCCGTGCCCGATCGCGAGGCGCTCGAGCCGGACGCCCTGCAGCGCTGGGCGCTGGCCGACGATCTGCTGCGCCGCGCGCTGGACGGCCACCCGCTGACCGACGCCGCGCGGCTGCGCGCCCGCGCCGCCGGCCTGCTTCCGCCGGGCGCCCCGGGCGACGCGCTGTTCACCGCGGCGGCGGGCGACGTCGAGCCGGTCGTCCTGCAGGTGCAGCAGATGCGCGCCGGCGGCCCGCGCGCGCCGGTGGACGTCGACCTGGTCGTGGGCGACACCCGCCTGTCCGGCCGGGTGAGCGGCCTGTGGGCCGAGGGCCACCTGCACCACCAGATGTCGAAGGTGCGCGGCAAGCACCGCCTGGCCGCGTGGGTGCGCCATCTGGCGCTGCACGCCAGCGGCTGGACCGGCCGCAGCGCGATCGTCGGCAAGGATCGCACCTGCGTGCTGCAGCCGCTGCGGCGCGATCCGGCCGCGCTGCTCGAGTCGCTGGTCGCGCTGTACTGGCTGGGCCAGCGCACGCCGCTGATGTTCTTCCCCGAGCCCAGCGAGACCTTCGCCCGCGAGGTGGGCCGGGCGGGCGCCGAGGGCGCCGTCGAGCGCGCGTTCCGCTTCTGGGGCAAGTACGGCGAGCCCGACGTCTACGCGCGCGCCGTGCTCGGCGACGCCCTGCCCACCGCCGTCGACCCCGCGCTCGTCCCCCCGAAGTGCGACTTCGCCGGCCTGGCCGTCGGCGTCTTCGGCCCGCTGCTGGAGCACCTGTCGTGAGCCTGCAGCTGGTCGAAGCGAGCGCCGGCACCGGCAAGACGCACCGCATCGCGCAGGTGTGGCTGCGGCTGCTGCTCGACGGGCTGCCGGTCGACGCCGTGCTGGTGATGACCTTCTCGCGCGCCGCGACGGCCGAGCTGCGCGGGCGGCTGCGCGCCTACCTGCTGGCGGCCGTGGCGGCCTTCGAGGGCGCCGGGGCGACCGACGATCTCACCGCCCTCGTCGCCCAGCGCGCCGCCACCCGCGCGGCCGATCTCACCCGCCTGCGCGAGGTGGCCCGCCGCTTCGACGAGGCGCCGCTGAGCACGCTGCACGGCTTCTGCGCCGACACGCTGCTGCGCTTCGGGCTCGAGGCCGGCGCGGCCCCGGGCGTCGAGCTGATCGGCGACGCCACCGCGCTGATCGATCGCCTGGTCGAGGACGCCTGGGTGTCGCGCGTGGCCTTCGCCGAGGCGCCCCTGGCCGGCGACACGACGCTGGCCGGCTGGCGCGCGCTGGCCCACGCGGCCGTCGCCCTGCCCGACGCGGCCCTGCTGCCGCCGCCCGAGCGCCCCGAGGCCGCCGCCGCGCACGCTCTGACCGCCGCGGTGCGGGCGAACCTACCGCGCGCGCTCGAAGCCGGCGGCCAGCGCACCCTGGACGGCCTGGTCGGCGCGGTCCGCGACGCGCTGCACGACGTGGACGCCGGCCCCGCCCTGCGCGCGGCCCTTCGCGGCCGGTACCGCGCCGTGCTGGTCGACGAGTTCCAGGACACCGACCCCGCGCAGTGGGCGCTGCTGCAGGCGGCCTTCGGCGACGGCCACCCGTTGGTGCTGGTGGGCGATCCCAAGCAGTCGATCTACGCCTTCCGCGGCGCCGACCTGCCCACCTATTTCGTCGCGCGCGCGGCCGCGACGCGCGCGAAGCCGGCCACGCGGAACCACCGCACGGACGCGCCGCTAGTCGAGGCCGTGGCCCACCTGTTCGGACGCGCCGGCCTGCGTCGGCCCTTCCGCGACGACGCCATCGCGCCGCCGCCCGCCGAGGCGGCGCACCCCTCGCGCCTCGAGCCGCCCGACGCCACGCCGCTGCGCGTCACCTTCGTGCCCCGCGAGGCGGCGGGCGGCGCGCTGCGCGGCGGGCGCATCCCGCGCGCGACCGCCCGCGTGCTGGTGCCGCAGGTCGTCGCGGTCGAGATCGAGCAGACGCTCGCGGCGGGCCTGCGCCGCCACGCCGAGGGCACCACGGTCGCGGTCACGCCGCGCGACGTCGCCGTGCTGGTGCGGACGCACGCGCAGGCCGCCGCGGTGCAGGCCGCCCTGCGCGCGCGCGGCGTCCCGGCCGTCCTGCGCACGCCCGCCTCGGTGCTCGAGCGCCCCGAGGCCGCCGACCTGCTGCGCGTGCTGCACGGCGTGCTCGACCCCAGCAACGCGGGCGCCGTGCGCGCCGCGCTGGCGACCGACCTGCTGGGCGTCGACGCCGCCGGCCTGGTGGCGCTGGGCGACGACGAGGCGGCGTGGGGCCGCTGGGTCGAGCGCCTGCGCGCGTGGCACGACGCCTGGATGCAGCGCGGGTTCATGGCGATGTTCCGGGGCCTGCTGGGCGACGCGGACGTGCCCGCGCGGCTGCTGGCCCGGCCCGACGGTGAGCGCGCGCTGACCGACCTGCTGCACATCGGCGAGCTGCTGCACGCCGCCGAGCGGCGCCGCCACCTGCGCCCGGCCGGCCTGCTGGGGTGGCTCGCGGCCGGCGGCCCCGACCTGGCGCCCGACGCACGCCAGCTGCGCCGCGCCAGCGACGCCGACGCAGTGACGGTGACCACGGTGCACGCCAGCAAGGGGCTGGCCTGGCCGCTGGTGTGGGCGCCCTTCCTCTGGTCGCCTTCCCCGGTCGGCAACGACAGCGTCGTGCGCTTCCCCGATCCCGGCCACGACGGCCGGCCGACGCTGGCCATCGGCAGCGCCATGCGCGCCGCGCGTACGTTCGCCGAGCAGGCGGCGCGGGCCGAGGACGTGCGGCTCGCCTACGTCGCGCTGACCCGCGCGCGCCACCGCTGCCACGTGGTGTGGGGCGCCTTCGAGGGCGCCGAGCACTCGGCGCTGGGCTGGCTGCTGCACCAGCGGGTCGACGCGCCCGACGCCCGCGTCGAGGCCGAGACCGCGCGCTTCCTGCGCCACGCCGACGACGCGACGCTGTGGGGCGAGCTCGAGGCGCTGGGCCACGGCGTCGCGGCGGTCGCCCTGCCGCCGTACCCCGGGCCGCCGACGCCGGCCGCCGACGCGCCGGCCGAGCCCCTGCGCGCGCGCACCTTCGACCGCACCCTCGACCTCACCTGGCGCCGCGTCAGCTTCAGCTCGATGACGCGCGGCGCGGCCCACGTGGCGGTGGTACGCGACCACGACGCGCGCCCGCCCGAGGACGAGATCGTCGCCATCGACGACGAGGCGCCGCCGCCGGCCCCGCCCGCCGAGGCCGATCGCGTGCCGCTGCACGCCGTCCGAGGCGGCGCCCGCTTCGGCACGTGCCTGCACCGCATCCTCGAGCTGCACGACTTCACCGAGCCCGACGCGCTGCCTGCGCTGGTGGACGCCCAGCTCATCGCGCACGGCCTCGACGCCGCGCTGAGCGAGACGCTCACCGCCGCGCTGCAGGCCGCGCTCGACACTCCGCTGACGCCGGACGGCCCCACGCTGTCGACCGTGCCCCGCAGCCGCCGCCTGGACGAGCTCGACTTCTACCTGCCCCTGCGCGGCGGCTTCGACGCGCCCCCCGGCGCCGCCCTCGACCGCGTCGCGCTGGCCGAGGTGTTCCGCCGCCACGCCGAGCCCGACCTGGCCGAGCAGATCCTCGAGCTGCCCTTCGGCGCAGCGCGCGGCTTCCTGACCGGCAGCATCGACCTCGTCTTCGCGCTCGGCGGCCGCACCTACGTCGTGGACTACAAGTCGAACAACCTGGGCCCGGCCGTCGACGACTACGACCCGGCCGGCGTGGCCGCGGCGATGCGCGACCACCACTACCGGCTGCAGGGGCACCTCTACACCGTGGCGTTGCACCGGTATCTGCGCTGGCGGGTGCCGGACTACGCGTACGAGACGCACGTGGGCGGCCTGTTCTACCTGTTCCTGCGCGGCATGAGCCCGGCGCACGGCAGCGCGCGCGGCGTGTGGCATCACCGACCGACGGCGGCGCTGATCGAGGATCTCGAGGCGACGCTGTGCGGCGCGCCGGAGGGGGCGGGATGAGCGGCCGAGGGCACCGGCGGCGACGCGCCGAGATTTGCCTGGCACCTCTCGGGGACGCCGGCGTGCAGGGGCGGTGGGGGGCTGAGATTTGGGTGGCACCTCTCGGAGGAGATGCAGCGCCTCGCCTGGCACCTCTCGGGGACGCCGGCGTGCAGGGGCGGTGGGGGGCTGAGATTTGGGTGGCACCTCTCGGAGGAGCTGCAGCGCCTATTCGGGCACGGGCACGGGCACGGGCACGGGCCGTTGAGGTTTGGGTGGCACCTCTCGGCGGGCTGCCGGGGGCGGCTACATGACTGTCCTCCAGCAGCTGCACGACCTGGGCGCGCTCACCCCGCTCGACCTGCACTTCGCCCGCGCCCTCGCGCGCCTGGCGCCCAAAGCCAACGCCGACGCGCTGCTCGGCGCGGCGTTCGCGAACCGGGCGCCCAGCCGGGGCGACGTCTGCGCCGACCTCGCCCGCCTGGCCGACCTTCTGCCCGACGAGCTGCCGCCCGAGACCGAGCCGCCGCCCCTGCCCGACGCCGACGCGTGGGTCGAGTCCCTGCGCCAGAGCGGCCTGGCCCGCGCGCCCGGTGAGCCCGCCAGGACGCCCCTGGTGCTGGACGGCCACGCCCTGTACCTCGACCGCGTCTGGCGCTACCAGGCGCTGCTGGTGAACACCGTGCGCGCGCGCCTCAAGCGCCCCTTCCGCGACGACGTGGACCCCGCGCTGCTGCGCGCCGGCCTCGACCGCCTGTTCCCCGCCGACCGCCTGCCCGTCGGCGTCGACTGCGACCGCCAGCGCCTCGCCGCCCTGCTCGCCGTGCGCCGCGGCTTCACCGTCATCACCGGCGGCCCCGGCACCGGCAAGACCACCACCGTGGTCAAGGTGCTCGCCCTGCTGGTCGAGCAGGCCCACGCCCGCGACCAGCGCCTGCGCATCGCCCTCGTCGCGCCCACCGGCAAGGCCGCCGCGCGCATGAGCGAGGCCATCCGCAAGCAGAAGGCCCCCGACCGCCTCGCCGTCGCCGACGCCGTGCGCGACGCCATCCCCGACGAGGCCAGCACCATCCACCGCCGCCTCGGCTTCCGCTGGGGCAGCGTCCGCTTCGCCCACGACGCCGACAACCCGCTGCCCGTCGACGTCGTCGTCGTCGACGAGGCCTCGATGGTCGACCTCGCGCTGATGGCCAAGCTGCTCGACGCCGTGCCGCCCCACGCCCGCCTCGTGCTGCTGGGCGACGAGGATCAGCTCGCCTCGGTCGAGGCCGGCGCCGTCCTCGGCGACCTGTGCCGCGCCGGCGAGGGCCCCATGTCCACCGCCACCGGCGGCCGCGTCGCCGAGGTGGGCGACGCCCTGCCGCCCGACCTGGCCGGCGCCCACGACGCCCCCGGCATGGCCGACGCCGCCGTCCGCCTCACCCACGCCTGGCGCTTCGGCCCCGACAGCGGCATCCGCGCCCTCGCCGCCGCCATCAACGCCGGCGACGCCGCCGCCGCCCTCGACTGCTTCGCCGCCCACGACGATCTCACCCGCCTCGACCCGCCCGCGCCCCACGACAAGGACGGCCTCGCCCGCGCCCTGCGCCTCCTGACCGAGGTCGGCTACGGCGCCGTCGCCCAGGCCCCCGATCCGGAGGCCGCCCTCGCCGCCCTCGGCGCCTTCCGGGTCCTCTGCGCGCACCGCCGCGGCCCCCGCGGCGTCGCCGCCCTCAACGCCCAGATCGAGCGCTGGCTCGCCGCCGCCGGCCACGTCCACCCCACCGAGCCCTGGTACCCCGGCCGCCCCATCCTGATCACCCGCAACGACGCCCCCCTGCGCCTCTTCAACGGCGACGTCGGCGTCGTCCGCGACACCCCCGACGGCCGCCGCGCCTTCTTCCCCGCCGACGGCGGCCGCACCCTGCGCGCCTTCAACCCCGCCCGCCTGCCCCCGCACGACACCGTCTTCGCCACCACCGTCCACAAGAGCCAAGGCTCGGAGTTCGACCACGTCGTCGTCGTCCTCCCCGACCGCCCCAGCCCGCTGCTGACCCGCGAGCTGCTCTACACCGCCGTCACCCGCGCCAGCGCCCGCGTCACCGTCCTCGGCAGCCCCGACGTGTTCGCCGCCGGCGTCGAGGCGCAGGTGAAGCGCGTGTCGGACCTGGGGCGCCTGCTGGCGCGCTGATTTCGCCACTTGACCAACTCAACGGGTCCAACTAACGTGCGGACCCATGAGCGAAGCCATCAACATCCACGAAGCCAAGGCGCGGCTGTCGGAGCTCGTGCAGCGCGCGATCGACGGCGAGGACATCGTGATCGCGCGCCGCAACAAGCCCGTCGTGCGCCTCGTCGCCCTACCGCCCGATGTGGTCGAACGACAGCTCGGCTGGGCCGCCGGCAAGATCCACCACGTCAGCGAAGTCGACGCCCCCGTCGTCGACCTCGACGCCGCCAAGTAGCGCCGCCGTGCCCCCTCGCTGCCTGCTCGACACCCCGACGCTGCTGTGGATGGCCGGCGACGTCGACCGCCTCAGCGACACGGCGCGCCAGACGCTGGCCGACCCGACCACCCACCTCGTCATCAGCGTCGCCAGCGTCTGGGAGATCGCCGCCCAACTCGGCGCCGGCCAGCTTCGGCTCGACCTGCCCCTGACCGAGCTCATCCGCAGCGCCACCGCCCAGACCGGCATCGCCCTGCTGCCCGTCGAGCTGCCCCACACCCTGGTCGTCCCCACGCTGCCCCTTCACCACCACGACCTCTTCGACCGCCTGCTGGTGGCCCAGTGCATGGTCGAGGATCTGGTGATCGTCAGTGGCGACGCGGCCTTCGACGCCTACCCGGTGAAGCGGCTGTGGTGACGGCCCCACGCACCCGGCACGCCGCCCCCCGCGCCGCGAGCCAGGGCTGACCATGTCGACGCGCGGCTGGTACGAGCTCTACGTCGTCGACGACGCCCGCCGCGAGGTGTCGCGCGCCATGCAGTGGTACAAGTGGGGCGACGCCGTCCCCGAGAACGCGCTGCACGAGCGCGCCCTGCTGGCGTTCACGTTCGCCGAGCTGAACGACCGTCCGCCCGTGCATCTGGTCGACGACCTGCTGCGCGACAACGTCGGCGAGGCCTTCGCGGTCCTGCCGCCCGCCTTCGCCCTCGGCTGCTACTGCTTCTTCCTGCTGCGCGCCGCCGAGGACCTGGAGTCGGAGCCCTTTCGCAGCCCAGCGTGGCTCGACCTGCCCAAGAAGCGTGGGACGCCAACCTCGCGGACGCCGTGCGCGAGGAGGATTTCGCCTACTTCGAGACCGAGCGCGCGCAGCGCGCCGAGCAACTCGACGCCGCCCACCCCCACCTCACCACCCTCGACGCCATCCGCGAGACGCACGCGCTGGTGCCCAGCCCGTTCTGGGCCGGGCAGATCCCGCGGCTGCGGTACCTGGGGCCATGAGCGGCGAGAGTCCATCGACGTCGACCCTCGACGCACCGGAAGTGAGCCATGCCCGACCCGTTCGCCGACGCCCCGCCAATCGAGGCGCCCCCCTCCGAGGACGCCCTGCCCTGCGAAGGCCCCTTCGGGATGGAGCCCAGCCAGCATCGCGCCCAACGGGAGCTGCTGATCAGCTCCCTGTCCCTGCACCTCGCCGACCGGGACGACGTGTTCATCGGCGGCAACATGTTCCTGTACTTCAGCGCCCTGCAGACCAAGCGCAACGACTTCCGCGGGCCCGACTTCTTCGTCGTGCTGGGCACTGACCCGAGGCTCCGCAAGTCATGGGTGATGTGGCAGGTGGCCAAGGCGCCCGACGTCATCGTCGAGCTGACCTCACCCAGCACGCGCGACGAGGACTACGGCCGCAAGAAGACCATCTACGGCCAGTCGCTTCGCGTGCCGCACGACTTCCTCTTCGATCCCCTCACCGGCCACCTCGACGGCTTCGATCTCTCGCTCGGCAAGCTCGACTACGTGCCCCTGCAGCCCGACCCCGACGGCCGCCTGCGCTGCGAGCGCCTCGACCTCAGCCTCGGCGTCTCGGACATCCCGCATCGCGGCCAGCCCGGGCCGTGGCTGCGTTGGTTCACCCCCGAGGGCGCGTTGGTGCCCACTTACGACGAGCTGGCCGCCCAGGAGACCGCCCGCGCCGACGAGGCCGCCGCTCGCGCCGACGAGGCCGCCGCCCGCGCCGAGCAGGAAGCCGAGGCCCGGCGCGCCGCCGACGCGCGCGTCGCCGAGCTCGAAGCCCAGCTCCGCGCCCTGCGCGGCAACTGAGGGGTCCGCTCTCCATCCGCCCCGCCCACCGAGCCCGCACCCACCGAGCGCCCCTTGCGACCGCCCCCGCCACGCCCTTCGAGGCCTGCGAAGCGGCCGTCAACCGCACGCAGCAGCAGAGTGCGCATGGCGCCCTTCCGAGCAGGCAGAGGAGCCAGACGGCATGGTCGCAAGGCAGGCCCGAGCGCGCGACGACGCGGCCCCGAGCGTAGGGAGCCGTTGGGCGAGGGAGACGCGCCCGAGCCGGGGGCGGATGATCCCCGACTCGGGCGCGCGGAGTGGATGTCCGAACGGGGGAGTCACGCCGGACGATCGGAGTGTCCCCGGTGAACCCCCGGGGGGCAACGCCGCGGCGGCCCGGGTTTCTACCTAACGGCGCGCTCAGCGGCGTAACAGCAGGGCGATCGGGCGCAGGCCGTCGATCTGATCGGCCACCGCGTAGGCCACCAGCAGCAGCGGGATGGCGATCAGGGCGCCCCCGAAACCCCACATCCAGGTCCACAGGATGAACGACACCAGCACCGCGACCGGGCTCAGCTGCAGGCGGCGGCCGAGCAGCGCGGGCGTCACCAGGAAGGCCTCGAGCCCGTTGCAGGCCAGGTAGGCCAGCGTGGGCACCAGCAGGCCGCTCAGCGAGCCCCAGCTGTCGAAGCCGACCAGGGCGACGATGCTGGCGGTCAGCATGGGGCCCAGGTAGGGCACGAAGTTCAGGAAGCCGGCCGCGGCGCCCAGCAGCCAGGGGCGCGGCAGATCGAGCAGGCTCATCGCCACCCCGACCACCACGGCCAGGCCGATGTTGATCGCGGTGATCGTCAGCACGTAGGCCGACACCTGGTCCTCGACGGCGTCCATCATGTCCTCGACGGGCACCTGCAGGCGCCAGTGCTCGGACAGCGCCCGCAGCCGCGCCCGGAAGCGGTCGCCCGAGGCCAGCATCAGGAAGGTCAGGCACAGCACGACGACGGCCTGGCCCAACACGCTCGAGCCCGACGACAGCCAGTCGGTGGCCGTGCCGGTCGAGTCGACCTGCACCGGGATGGCCATCGTGTCGCCGCCCAGCAGCTCGGCGAAGCGCTCGCGCGTCGCGTGCAGCGTGTCCATCGCGCCGCCGAGCCCGGCGCCGGCGCCGTCCTGCAGCGCGCTCCGGAGCGCCTCGAGCAGCGCCGGGATGCGCTCGGCCCAGACGCTCAGCGGGGTCGCCAACACGACCACGGCGCCGCCGAGGAACGCCAGCAGGCCGGCCACCGCCAGCCCCGCGCCCACCGCCGGCGGCACCTTGTACTTCGCCAGCCGCCGCACCAGCGGCCCGAACACGAGGTTCAGCAACACCGTGATGGCCAGCGGCAGCAGCACCACCTGCGCGACCTGCAGCAGGTGCATCGCCGCGACGGCCGAGATCAGCAGCAGGCAGGCCGTACGCACCGTCGCCCGCCCGCCGCGCGTGGGCCCCTCACCGGGCACCGTGCGCCTCAACGGCAGGGTCACGCGCGGCCCGCGTTCGGCGTCGGCCGGCGCCTCCGGGGGCACCGCGCCGGGCGTCCCCGGGCGCGGCTCGGCTGCGGTGGTCAGCATCAGACCAGCGCCAGGACCAACGCGGTCGCGTCGTCCTTGGTCCCCCGGCGCACCGCCTCGCCGGTCACCCGCGCGGCCTGCGCCTCGGGCTCGCCCCCCTTCGCCATCAACACCGCCAGCGACCGATCGTCGAGCACGTCGGTCACGCCGTCGGTGCACAGGAGGAAGCGATCACCCCGTTGCACCGGCACGCTGGTCAGCGTGGGCTCGACGCTCTGCCGCGTGCCCACGGCCTGCACCAGCACGTGATCCGCGCGGCTGCGCTGCGCGGCGTCCATGCCGATGGCACGTGCCAACGTGTGATCCTCGGTCAGTCGCGTCATCGTGTCGTCGCGCACGTGGTAGGCGCGGCTGTCGCCGACGTGGACGACGAGCGCCTCGTCGTCGACGATCCACACGGCCACCAGCGTGGTGCCCATGCCCCGCAGCTCGGGTTTGAACCGCGCGCTCTGGTACACCCGGGCGCTCGTGGCGCGCACCGCCCGCTCCAGCAGGGCGTGCGCGACGGCGCTCCCGGGCGGGCCGGCGCGCCGCTGCTCGGTCCACAGGGTGTCGATCAGCGTGTCGACGGCCATGCTGCTCGCGACGCTGCCGGCGTTGTGGCCGCCGATGCCGTCGGCGACCACGGCCAGCGGCAGGCCGGGCGCGAACGCGACGCTGTCCTCGTTCTCGTCGTGGCGGGGGCCGCGCACGCTGTCCCAATCACAGGCGGCGCGGGGCGGATCCATCAGGGTCTGTCGAAGGCTGTGCACGGGGTACTCCTGTTCGTCGGTTGACCGTCCGGGGTTTCGCAAGGTCGGTGCCAGCGCGCCGGCCTCGCTGCCAGCGGCCACCCGCCGTGTTCCCGCAGGGCAGGAAGTCCCTCGACGGGACGCTTCGCCCCGCGGCGGGGGTGGCAGGCCGTTCGCCGTCAGCGCGCGGCCGGCGCTCGGCGCAGGTGGGTCATCAGGCCGGCGGCCCGTCGCATCCACGCGCCCGGACCCCGCGACGCCCGGTCGCGGCCCGCGCGGCGCAGGGCCGCTCCGAAGCGGCGCACGTCGGGGTAGCGGTCGGCGGGATCCCGCGCGAGCCCGCGCATGACGGCCTCGAGCAGCGCCGGCGGCGCGCTCATCAGATCGGCCCGTCCGGTCAGCGGCGGCGGCGGCGCCTGCGTCTGCGCCAGCAACGTCTCGAAGGGCGTCGCCCGCCGGTACGGGTGGTCGCCGGTCAGCGCCTCGTACAGGATCATCGCGAGCCCGTATTGGTCGGCCCGCGCGTCGATGGGGCCCCCGTCGAACACCTCCGGGGCCATGTAGCCCGGCGTGCCCAGGTTCTGCCCCTCGAGCGTCAGCCGGGCCTCGGTCTCGATGCGCGCGACGCCGAAGTCCAGCAGCGTGACGTCGCTCCACCGGCGACCCAGCATCAGGTTCCCCGGCTTCAAGTCGCGGTGCACGATGCCCGCGGCGTGCACCGCCGCCAGCGCGTCGCACACCGCCACGCCCAGCCGCGCCACCCGCCGCGCCGACACCTGGCGCCCGTCCTTCAGCACCGTCCGCAGGTCGCGCCCCCGCACCAGATCGAGCGCGACGTAGGGTCGAGCGTCCGCGCTGACCCCCACGGCGTGCACCCCCACCACGGCCGGGTGCCGCACGCGCTGCAGCGCCAACGCCTCGCGCCGCAGCCGCGCCACGGCCGCGTCGTCGCGCGCCAGATCGGCCCGCACCAGCTTCAGCGCCACCTGACGATCGCGACCGCGATCCCAGGCCCGGAACACCTCGCCCATGCCGCCGCGGCCGAGGGCCTCGATCAGCACGTAGCCGGTGCCCGGCAGCTCGACCGGCCGCGCGGGCGTCGGGCGGGGCAGCGGCGCGGGCGGCAGGAAGCCGGCGGTCGGCGCGGGCGCGTCGCCCAGGGTCGGCGCGAGGGCGATGGAGGCCGTGTCGGCGTGCGGTGAAGGATCGG
Organism: Myxococcales bacterium; assembly: GCA_020633465.1. Lineage (GTDB taxonomy): Bacteria > Myxococcota_A > Bradymonadia > UBA7976 > UBA1532 > JACKDN01. The sequence goes on along the minus strand of JACKDN010000009.1, from coordinate 247,308 downwards.
GGTCGACCATCGGGCCGTGCTCCTCGGTGGGGCCGCGCGGCGAGCGGCGCGACGGTGCAGAGTTGTCGGTGGCGCCCCCGACGTTTGCACCCGCCGTACCGACCCCGCCGCCGCGTCGCCCGGCCGCCCACCCGAGGCGCTGTGCCCCCGGTCGGGGCAGCCCGTCCCGACCTCGGGCCGCGCGCGGGACACGGGATCGACCCGCGCGCGCGTAGCCCCCCGCCTCGGCCGGTCGGCACGGGCCTTGCGAACCGTTCCCAGCGAAACCGGCGAGGCCGCCGCGCCGCGCCACTGACCGAAAGCAAAGGAGTTTCCCATGCTTCGCTGGACCATCGCGTTCTTCGTCATCGCCCTGATCGCCGCCTTCCTCGGCTTCGGTGGCATCGCCGGCGCCGCCGCCGGCGTCGCGAAGATCCTGTTCTTCGCGTTCCTGGTGGTGGCCGCGATCAGCCTGATCGCCGGCCTCAGCAAGAGCCCGGGCTGATGGCCCTGCCTCCGGCGCGGTCACGGCCGCGCCGGAGGCAGATCCCCTCGCTTCACCAATCTGCCGCGTCGGGCGTATCCACTGGCGGCGCGCCCCGACCTCGCCTACGCTTCGCGCGTGGCAACCCCCGCTGGACCATCATCGAACCTCGCCCACCGCCTGCTGACGCAGGCCGCGGCGCTCGCCGAGCTCGGCCTCTGGAGCTGGGAGATCGCGTCGGGCGATCTGTACTGGTCGCCGCTGACGTATCGGCTGCACGGTGTCTCGCCGGACACCTTCGAGCCCAGCTTCGAGGCCTTCCTCGAGCTGGTGCACCCGGACGACCGCGAGCGCGTGCGTCGGTCGATCACCGGCACCCTCGACGGCGGCCCCGCCTACGCGACCGACCTGCGCATCATTCGTCCCGACGGCAGCGTCCGCCTGCTCGGCACCCGCGGCGAGCTCGAGCGCGACGACGCGGGCCTGCCCCTGCGCATGGTCGGCGTCGTCCACGACCTGACCGACCTGCTCGAGGCGCGCGCGCGCCGCGCTTCGGCCCGGCTGAACGAGGCCCTGCAGCGGTTCGCCGGCGCCGTGACGGCCGAGCTGGATCTCGAGCTGCTGGTGCAGGTCGTCACCGACGAGGCGACCGCCCTCGTCGGCGCCCGCTACGGCGCGTTCTTCTACCGCCTCGGCGAATCGGGCACCGACGATCTGCTGCTGTGGGCGCTGTCCGGCGCCCCCCGGGCGGCCTTCCGCGGCCTGCCGACGCCCCGGACGACCACCCTGTTCGCGCCCACCTTCGAGGGCACCGGCGTCGTCCGCTCCGACGACCTGACCCGCGACGGGCGCTACGGCACGAACACCCCCTTCGACGGCCTGCCCGAGGGCCACCTGCCGGTGCGCAGCTACCTGGCCGTCCCGGTGCACCTCGACCACAACGGCACCTTCGGCGGCCTGCTCTTCGGCCACCCGGAGCCCGAGCGCTTCGACGAGCACAGCGAGCGCCTGGCCCGCGGCATGGCCGACTGGGCCTCGATCGCCTTCCAGAACGCGGCGCTCTACGACCGCGCCCAGCGCGCCGTCGAGGCGCGCGACGACGTCCTGGCGGTGGTCTCGCACGATCTGCGGCACGCGCTCAGCGTCGTGCGGGCCGGCGTCGACCACACCCTCACCCACCCCGATCTGCGCCCGGCCGCGCGCAATCAGGTGCTCGAAGCCGCCCGCCGCGGCGTCCTGCACGCCGCCCGGCTGGCGAACGATCTGCGCGACGCGGACGGCATCGCGCGCGGGCAGCTGAAGCTGACGCGGCGGCCGCTGGGCCTCGGCGAGTGGATCGAGCGCGTGCACACCCAGCATCAGCTCATCGGCCACCGGCGCGGCATCGACGTCGAGCTGGAGGTCGACGACGCCGACCTGTGGGTCGAGGCGGACGCCAGCCGCCTGGCGCAGGCCTTCGACAACCTGATCAGCAACGCCCTGAAGTACAGCGATCCGGGGCACGCGGTCACCCTGGGCGTGCGCGCGGGGCCGGACGGCGCGGCGCGCATCTGGGTGCGCGACCGGGGACCCGGCATCGATCCCGCGCTGCACCACCGGCTGTTCGAGCGCCGGTTCCAGGCGCCCGGCAGCCGCCCGGGCGCCGGCCTGGGGCTGGCCATCGCGCACGGCATCGTCCAGCGACACGGCGGGCGAATCGAGGTGGACAGCGCGCCCGGCGCCGGCAGCACCTTCACCATCGTGCTCGATCAGGTAGAGCCTCCGGCCGAGCTGGCGGCCGAGGGCACGCCCGCGACGGCGTCGGACGAGCGCGTGGCCGGGCGGGTGCTGTTCGTGGACGACGATCCCGACATGTGCCACCTGGCGGCGCTGCTGCTGGGCGCCGAGGGGCTGCACGTGGTGGCGGTGCCCAGCGCGGCGGCCGCGCGCGAGGCGCTGTCCGCGGCGGACGGGAACGGGCACCCGTTCCACGCCGTCGTGACCGACCACCGCCTGGGCCAGGGCAGCGAATCCGGCGTCGACCTGTGCGTGACGTGCAAGGCGCGCACGCCGCCGCTGCCGGTGCTGGTCATCAGCGGGGCGCTCGAGGCCCTCGACGCCGCGCGCGCCGCGGGCGCCGAGGGCACGTTGCTCAAGCCGGTGGCCTTCGACGAGCTGGCGGCCATGCTGCGCCGCCACATCCCGCCGGCCCCGGGCTGAGCCCGAGGGGGCTCACGCCTCGTCCTGATCTTCCTCTTCGCTCCACCGCTCGAGCTTCCGATAGAGCGTCTTGCGGTCGATGCCCAGCACCTCGGACGCCCGGGTGCGGTTGCTGTCGCAGCGGTCGAGCACGTGCAGGATGTAGCGCTTCTCGAGATCGGCCAGCGCCGGCATGAAGTCGGGATCTTCGATCTGGAAGGCGGACGCCGTAGTCCGCGCCCGCTGCAGCTTGGGCGGCAGATCCGAGACGCCCAGGCGCTCGAACCGGGCGAGCGCGACGGCCCGCTCGACGGTGTTCTGCAGCTCGCGCACGTTGCCCGGCCAGTCGTGGCTCAACAGCCGCCCCGCCACGGCCTTCGAGAAGCCCCACACCTCGCGGCGCAACCGCTGGGCGGTCTCCTCGACGAAGTGCTGCGCCAACAACAGGATGTCGTTGCCCCGGTCCCGCAGCGGCGGCACCGCCAGGTTCACCACGTTGATGCGGTAGAACAAGTCCTCGCGGAACTTGCCCTCGCGCACCCGCTGCTCGATCTGCTGGTGCGTCGCCGTCACGATGCGCGCGTCGAAGGGCACCGACGTATTGCCGCCCACCGGGCGCACCTCGCGCTCCTGCAGCGCCCGCAGCAGCTTGGCCTGCACCTCGGGCGCCATCTCGCCGATCTCGTCGAGGAACAGGGTGCCGCCGTTCGCCGCGACGAAGAGCCCCTCGCGCGACTCCCGCGCGCCGGTGAAGGCGCCGCGCGCGTGCCCGAACAGCTCGCTCTCGAGCAGGGTGGAGGGCATGGCCGCGCAGTTGATCGGGATGAAGGGCCCCTGGCGCCGCTCGCTCAGGTCGTGCAGGGCCCGCGCGACCAGCTCCTTGCCCGTCCCGCTCTCGCCGGTCACCAGCACCGTGACGTCGGTGTTCGCGACCCGCTCGACCATGTCGGCCAGATCGCGCATCACCTCGCTCTCGCCCACCATCCAGCGGGCCCGGCGCCGCCCCTCGACGGCCCGGCGCAGCATCTCGACCTCGCCGATCAGCGCGTGGTGTTTGGCCGCGCGCTCGACGGCCAGCTCGAGCCGCTCGATGTCGAGGGGCTTGGTGAGGAAGTCGTAGGCGCCGCCGCGCATCGCCTCGACGGCGTTGTCCAGGTTGCCGAACGCCGTCATCACGATCACCGGCGTCCGCCGGCCGTCCTCGCGCAGGCGCCGCGCGAGGTCGACGCCCGTGCCGTTGTCCAGCATCAGGTCGGTCAGCACCACGTCCGCAGGGTGGTGAACGAGGTGCGCCCAGGCGTCTTCGAGCGTGTTCTCGGTGTGCACGTCGAAGCGGCCACCCAGGGCGCGGGTGACCATGTCGGTCATGGCAACGTCGTCGTCGACGACGAGTACGCGGTTGTTCAAGCAGGCCTCCTGCCGATCAGCTCGCCCACGACCTGGGCCAGCTGATCGGGATCGAGTGGTTTGTCCATGCTGCGCGCGCCCAGCGAGTGGGCGCGTCGGTGAACGTCGTGGTCACCGAAGGCGGTGATGAGCACGCAAGGCAGGTCCGGGTGCGACGCACGCAGACGGTTCAGCGCCGCCAGGCCGGTCATCCCGGGCATGCGCATGTCGGTGATGACCACATCGGGCGTCTGCTGCAGCACCGCGTCGATGAGCTCGACCCCGTTCGCCACGGTGCGGACCACGCACCCGCTGCGTGAGAGGGCCAGCTGAAGAAGCCGCCGCATCTGCGCATCGTCGTCGGCGACCAGTACGTCGATCTGTCGGGTCATGTGCGCTCCTCGAGGGATGGCAGCATGTTTGCTAGCAATCCTCGGGCCGGCCGCGAACGTCCGGGGGAGAATCCATGAAATTGTCGAGCCGCCTCAGCCTCGTCCTCGGCGCGGCGATCGTCGCGGTCGTCGCGCTGCACGCGCTTTGGTCCACCCGTCGCGCGCTGGAGGTGGTCGAGCAGGACTTCGCCGACCGGCTCGAGGCCCGCGCCGAGCAGACCATCGAGCTGATGACCGCCGCCCGCATGGTGCACGAGACGCCCACCGGCGACGTGTGGCTGCAGGGGCCCACCGACGACCGCCAGGGCGTGCGCTGGTGGAGCCGCGCGATGCGCCCCGAGCGCCTGTCCGACGCGGACTGGGAGGCCGTGCTCGGCGGCGCGCCCCACTACGTCGAGAACGACGACAACGGGCTGGGCGTGCTGTTCGTGCCCTTCGTCGGCGAGGAGGAGGGCGCGGTGCTGGGGGCCGTCGAGGTGCGCACCCGCGGCAGCGACCGCGACGCGCGCGCGGCCATGATCCTGCAGGAGCACGTGATGCTCGCGGCCCTCACCCTGCTGGCCTGCGTGGCCGTGCTGGTGATCACGTTGCGGCGCGAGGTGGGTGGCCCCATCGCGGCCATGGCCGACATGGCGCGGCGCGTGGGCGAGGGCGATCTCGAGGCCCGGGTGACGTCGCGGCGCCGGGACGAGCTGGGGCAGCTGGCGGGCCAGCTGAACGACATGGCGGCGCGCCTGGCCGAGACGCGCGCGGCCCTCGAGGACGAGGCCGCCCAGCGCGTCCGCGCGATGCACGAGATGCGGCACGTCGAGCGCCTGAAGACCGTCGGCCAGCTGGCCGGCGGGGTCGCCCACGAGCTGGGCACGCCGCTGAACGTCATCAGCGGCCACGCCAAGATGATCGAGAAGGGCTACGTCGAGGGCGACGAGCTGATCGACAGCGCGCGCACCATCGGCGAGCAGTGCACGCGCATGACCGCCCTGATCCGGAACGTGCTCACCTTCGCGCGCTCGCGCCCGACGCCCCGCGCGCAGGTGCGCATCGCCGAGACGGTGGACAGCGCGCTGGCGTTGATGAACCCCGCGCTGCGCAAGGCGCAGGTGAAGGTCGAGGCGGAGCACCGGACCCCGGATCTCGAGGCGCGCGGTGACGCGGGACAGCTCGAGCAGGTGCTGACCAGCGTGCTGATGAACGCGATCCAGGCGCTGCCCGAGGGCGGCACCGTGCGCATCGTCACCGGCGAGGAGCCCGCCGACGAGCGCGGCCCCGCGCGCGCCTTCATCGCGGTGGGCGACGACGGCGTCGGCATGTCCGCCGAGGTGCGCGACCGCATGTTCGAGCCCTTCTTCACGACGCGCGACGTGGGCGAGGGCGCCGGCCTGGGCCTGTCGACCGCGTTCGGCATCGTGCGCGACCACAAGGGCTGGTTCGACGTCCAATCCACACCGGACGAGGGCACCACGGTCCGCATCCACCTGCCCGTCGAGGCCCCCACCTCCAAGGCCGCCTGACCCCTGCCCCCGGGGCACCCCGCCCCAAACGGGGCACTGTGCCCCGCCCCCCCCCTTGACCTTGACCTTGACCTTGACCTTGACCTTGACCTTGCCCCCTTGACCTTGACCTTGACCTTGACCTTGCCCCCCCGACCTTGCCCCCCGACCTCGCCCCTGCCCCTGACCTCGCCCCTGCCCCTGACCTTACCCCTGCCCCTGCCGCTGACCTCGCCCTTGCCCCCGACCTGAACTTCCCCCCCCCCTGACCCCCCCCCCCCCCCGGAGTCCCCGCCGTGCCCACCCGCATCCTCCTCCTCACCCTCCTCCCCCTCCTCACCCTCGCCCGGCCCGCCGCGGCCGACGCGCCGCCGCCCCTGCAGTTCGTCGAGTTCACCACGGCCGGCGCCGCCGCCGACGCCCCGCTGCCCTTGATCATCGCGATCCACGGCCTGGGCGACCGCCCCGAGCGCTTCGGCGCGCTGCTGAAGGATCTGCCGGTGCCGGCGCGCGTCGTCGTCCCGCGCGCCCCCGCCGCCCATGGCCGCGGCTACAGCTGGTTCCCCGTCCGCGTGCCCGTGGCGGGCCCGCAGCCCGGCCTCGAGGACGGCCTGCGCGCCTCGACCACCCGGCTGGCCGCCCTGGCCCGGCACCTGTCGACCACCCGCCCCACCGTCGGGCGCCCCATCGTCACCGGCTTCAGCCAGGGCGGCATGCTCAGCTTCGCGCTCGCCGCCGCGCACCCCGACGTCTTCGCCGCGGCCCTGCCCATCGCGGGGGCGCTGCCCAAGTCGATGTGGCCCGCGAAGGGCGCGCCGACCACGCGCGTGCGGGCCTTCCACGGCGACGCCGATCGGGTCATCGCGGTCGACGACGCGCGCGATCTGATGCGGCACCTCACCGCGAACGGCTGGGACGCGACGCTGGGCACGTTTCAGGGGGTCGGCCACGCGGTGCCGCCGATGATGCGGGCCTCGCTGCACGCCGAGCTGGCCGCGGCGGTGCGCCGCGCGGCCCTCGTCAAGCCGGCGGCAGCACCTTGACCATCTCGATGGCCGTGCAGACGCAGTCCGGCTGCTTGCAGCCGCCGCACAGGTAGTCCACCTCGGCCCAGTAGCGCGGGTGCTCGGCGACGGCCGCGAAGCCCAGCCGCTTCAGGTAGCGGCGCGACGAGTCGTGGGGCGACTCCTTCCACGAATGCGCGACCACCAGCGTGGCGCCCACGCGGCGCAGGTCGGCGAAGGCGCGCTCGGCCAGCCGGCGCCCGATGCCGCGCCCCATCTCGGCGTGGTCGACGAAGCAGGATTGGAAGTACCCCGCCTCGCTCAGCGGGCCGGGCCAGCGCTCGGGCGTCAGGCCGCTGCCCCGCCCCTCGTCCCAGCGACCGGGCGGCAGGACGAACCGGAAGCCCACGAGCTGGCCGTCGCGCTCGGCGACGTAGCTGAGGGTGCCGATGGCCGTGCGCGCGCGCTCGAGGTACCGCCGCACCAGGCCGGGCGGGTAGTAGTCCTGCCCCACCAGGCGGTCGGCCAGCGCGCTCACCGCGGGGGCGTCCTCGAGGGTCATCTCGCGGATGGTCACCGGGCCCTTGCGGGCGGTCACGACCGGCGCTCCGCCGACCGGGCGTGGCCCTCCAGCCCCTCCAACCGCGCCAGCGCCGCGGCGTCGGCCGCCAGCGCGCGCGGATCGTCCATGCGCAGCCAGGTGCGCACGCGCAGGAAGGTGAAGACGCTCAGCCCACCGGTGTAGCGCGCGGTGCCGCCGGTGGGCAGCACGTGGTTGGGGCCCGCGCCGTAGTCGCCCAGCACCTCGGCCGCGCCGCCGCCGACGAACAGGCCACCGTAGTGGCCCAGGCGCGCGGCCACCGCGTCCGCGTCGGCGGTGATCACCTCGAGGTGCTCGGGCGCCAGCGCGTCGCAGGCGGCGACGCCGGCGTCGAGGTCGTCCACCAGCACCGTGAAGCCCGCCTCGCAGGCGACGCGCGCGGTGTCGGCGGTGGGCAGCGTCGCGAGCTGCGCGGCGAGCGCCGCGTCGACGGCGTCGGCCAGCGCCGCGCTGGTCGTCACGAGGATGGGCAGCGCGTCGGTGTCGTGCTCGGCCTGGGCCAGCAGATCGGCGGCCACGGTCGCGGGATCGGCGGTGTCGTCGGCCAGCACCACCAGTTCGGACGGGCCGGCCAGCATGTCGATGGCCACGGTGCCCGACACGAGCTGCTTGGCCGCGGTGACCCAGCGGTTGCCGGGGCCGACCACCACGTCGACCGCGGGCACCGGCCCGGCGCCGTAGGCGAGCGCGGCGATCGCCTGCGCGCCACCCACCGCGAGCACGGCGTCGGCCCCGGCGATGCCCGCGGCGGCCAGCGTCACCGGGTTGGGGCGCGGCGAGGCCACCCACACCGTCTCGACGCCCGCCGCGCGCGCGGTCACGGCGGTCATCAGCACCGACGACGGCAGCGGGAAGCGGCCGGCCGGCGCGTAGCAGCCCGCGGCGCGCACCGGCGCCAGCGCGTGCCCCGCGCGGCCGCCGGGAACGGCGGTGTCGAGAGGTGCCAGGCAAATCTTCTGGGCCTCGGCGAAGGCGCGGATGCGGTCCGCCGTGCGCTCGAGCAGCGCGCGCGCGTCGGCCGGCAGCGCCTCGACCGCCGCGTCCAGCGCCGCCCGCTCGATGACCAGCGGCGCGCCCCGCGGCAGGTCGCCCAGGCGCTCGGCGTGGTGCCGCAGGCCGGCCTCGCCGCGATCCTGCACGTCGCGCACGATGGCGCCCGCCGCGGTCAGCGTCTCGGCATCCACCGCCCCGCCGCGCCGCACCGGCATCGTCTCGAGCGTCACCCGCCGCATCCGCTTCGCCTGGCTCACGACTTCGCGTCCCCCTTGCGCCGCCGCACCCGCCGCGACCGCCGATCGGTGTGCGCCTCGATGTCGGCCAGCGTGACGCCCGCGCGCGCGGCCGCCACCAGCGCGAAGTACATGACGTCGGCCGCCTCCCAGGCCACCTGCTCGGCGTCCTCGGCGTCGCGCAGCTCGCCGGCCTCCTCGAGCAACTTCTTGCCCAGCAGCACCGGATCGTCGAGCAGGCGCCGCGTGTAGCTGCCCGCGGGCGCGTCGACGGCGCGCGCGGCCAGCGTGCGGGCCAGCGCGGGCAGGCCCTTCGCGGGCCCCCAACAGGTCCAGGTGTCCTCGTGACAGAAGCCGGGCGCGCTCTGCTCGACGGTGAAGCGCAGCGTGTCGCGATCGCAGTCGACGTCGATGGCCAGCAGGCGCTGCGTCGCGCCGGACGTCTCGCCCTTCACCCACAGGCCGCGGCTGCGCGAGTGGTACGCGCCGACGCCGCGGTCGACCGCGACGCGCAGGCTCTCGGCGTCGCTGTAGGCCAGGCCCAGCGCGACGCCGTGCGGATCGCAGATCACGGTCGGCCACAGGCCGTCGGGCCGGTCGCTGCGCAGCGGCGCGGCGATGGCGTCGGCCAGGTGCAGGTGGTTCTTGTACAGCGCCATGCCGACCTGCGCGTCGGCGCCCAGGCGGTCGATGGCGGCCAACTCGTCGGCGGTCGTGACGCCACCGGCGACGGTCACGCGCGCGTCGCCCGCGGCCTCGACCAGCGCCGCCACCTGGTCGACGCGGCTGCCGCCCAGGCGCCCCTCGCGCTCGACGAAGGTGACGAGGAAGCCGCCGACGTAGGGCCGCAGCTCGGCCATGCGGTCGAGCACGGTGGCGCCGGTGCGCGTGCGCCAGCCCTCGACGACCACCTCGCCGTCCACCGCGTCCAGCGCCGCGATCACGCGCTCGCGCGGCAACTTGTCGAGGACGTCCGGTCGGGCCGCCGTGCCGAGGATCACCTTCTCGGCGCCCGCGTCCAGCCAGTCGAGCGCGGCCTCGACGCTGCGAATGCCGCCGCCCACGCGGCAGCGCGCGCGGCCCAGCAGGTCGTGGATGACCGCGCGGTTGTCGCCCTGGCTCAGCGCCGCGTCGAGGTCGATGACCGCCACCTCGCCGGCCAGGCCGAAGCGATCCGCGATGGGCCGCGGATCCCCCGCGTCCAGCTCGAGCGTCTTGCCGCCGACCAACTGCACGGCGTGGCCGCCCATCAGGTCGATCGAGGGGACGATCACTGCCCCGCCTCCATCCGCATCTCGAGGCCCGCGGCGGCCATCACCTGCTTCACCGCGCGCACCGTGTAGTCGCCGTCGTGGAAGATCGAGGCCGCCAGGACGGCGTCGGCGCCGGCGTGCACCGCCTCGATCAGGTGCTTCGGATCGTTGGCGCCGCCGCTGGCGATCAGCGGCACGGGCACCGCGCGCGATGCCGCGGTCAGCAGGTCGAGGTCGTAGCCCGAGCGCGTGCCGTCGCGATCCCAGCTCGTCAGCAGGATCTCGCCCGCGCCGCGCGCCACCGCCTCGCGCGCCCAGCCGATGGCGTCGATGCCGGTGCGGTGCTTGCCCGAGCGCGTGACGACCTCCCAGCCCTCGCCCTCGAGCCGGCGCGCGGCGTCGATGGCGACCACCGCGCACTGCGCGCCGAAGCGGGTGGCCACGCGGGTCAGCAGCTCCGGCTGCTCGACCGCCGCCGTGTTCATCGCCACCTTGTCGGCGCCCGCCTCGAGCAGCGCGCCCGCGTTGGCTTCGCTGCGCACGCCGCCCCCGACGGTGAGCGGGATCGACAGCTCGGCGCGGATGTGGCGCACGGTCTCGACGGCGGTCGCGCGCCCCTCGGGCGTGGCCGAGACGTCGAGCATCACCAGCTCGTCGGCGCCCTGCGCCTCGTACGCGGCCGCCCGCTCGGCCGGATCACCCGCGTCGCGAAGACCTTGAAACTTCACGCCTTTCACCACGCGCCCGTCGCGCACGTCCAGGCAGGGGATGATCCGCACGCACAGCATCGATCAGGCCTCCAGCCAGCGACGCAGCAGGTCCAGGCCCCAGGCGCCGGACAGCTCGGGGTGGAACTGACAGGCCAGGACCGGGCCGCGCTCGAAGGCCGAGACGTAGGCGCGCCCGTGCGTCGTGCGCGCCGCCGCCCAGCCCGTCGGCGCCTCGGCCAGATAGAAGCTGTGCGCGAAGTAGGCGTGGCCGGGCCGCAGCAGCCGGCAGTCGGCGTCCGGCTCGACGCGGTTCCAGCCCAGGTGCGGCACGCGCAGGCCGACGCCGGTGAACTTGTGGGCGTGCCCGGCGACGACGCCCAGGCCCGGCACGCCCGGGCTCTCGTCGCTGCCCTCGAGCAGCAGCTGCAGCCCCAAGCAGACGGCCAGCGTCGGCCGCCCGGCGCGGACGCGCGCGCTCAGCGCGTCGCCCAGCCCGCCGCGCAGCGTCTCCATCGCGGCGGCCAGCGCGCCGACGCCCGGCAGCACCACCCGGTCGGCCTTCGCCAGAAGATCCGGGTCGGCGCAGAGCACCGGCTCGGCGTCCACGCGCTTCAGCCCCGCGACCACCGACGCCAGGTTCGCGGTGCCCGTCCGCACCACCCGCACCACGCTCATTCGCCGACCTCCGCTCCGCCGCCCATCCGACGCGACGCGCGCCGAAAGATCAAGCGCCCCACGTCTGCTCGACCTGCACCCGCCGTCAGCGTCCGCCAGCGCACACGGCCCGTTGCCGTTGCCGTCGCCGTCGCCGTCGACGTCGCCGAGGAGCCTCGCCCAGACTGCGACGGCCGGCCAGCCTGGTGGCGCTCGCAGCGCGGCCGAAGCCCCGCTCGGGCACGGCTCACGTTTCGAGAACGAACGCGCTGAGGCGTGCGCTGCGACACCCCGACTTAGCTCGCTCGAACCGAAGCGAACCCGGCGACGGCGACGGCGACGTCAACGGCGACGGCAACGGCCGGCGATCGCTGTGATGCCACGCACGATCGACGGCTGCACCAGCGCGGTCGCCTGATCACAGCGAGCATCGCGCCCTCGCTGCCAGCCCCACCGTCATGGCGAGGCGTACCGAGGACCACCGACGGGCCCGAAGCGCCCCCTCAGTACGCCACCAGCCCGCGCAGCGCCGCGTCCAGCCGCGCGGTGGGCAGGTGGATCGCCTCCAGCGCCTTCGCGAAGGGCACCGGCGTGTCCAGCGCGCCCACGCGCTCGACCGGCGCGTCCAGCCACTCGAAGCACACCTTGCCGATCGTCGCGGCGATCTCACCGCCGAACCCGCCGGTCAGCGGCGCCTCGTGCAGCACCAACGCGCGGCCGGTGCGGCGCACCGACGCGGCGACCGCCTCGACGTCCCAGGGCAGCAGCGTGCGCAGGTCGATGACCTCGAGGTCCAGCCCCAGCCGCTCGGCCGCGTCAATGGCCTGGCCCACGCCCGATCCCCACGTCACCACCGTCGCGTCGACGCCCGGCCGCGCCACGCGCGCGACGCCCAACGGCACGCGGTACGCGCCCTCGGGCACCGGTCCGCGGGCCGCGCGGTACAGCGCCTTGTGCTCGAGGAACAGCACCGGGTTCGGATCGTCCACCGCCGCCAGCAACAGGCCCTTCGCGTCGAAGGGCGTCGCCGGCGCCACCACCTTCAGCCCGGCGACGTGCGTGAACCACGCCTCGACGCTCTGCGAGTGGTAGGGCCCGGCGCCGGTCCCAGCGCCCTGGGGCATGCGCACGACCACGGGCAGCGCCGCGCCCCAGCGGTAGTGCGTCTTCGCGAGGTTGTTGACGATCTGGTTGAAGCCGCAGGTGACGAAGTCGGCGAACTGCATCTCGACCACCGGCCGCAGCCCGTTGAGCGCCAGCCCCATCGCCGCGCCCAGCGCCCCCGACTCGATGATCGGCGTGTTGCGCACCCGCCCCTTTCCGAAGCGCTCGACCAGGCCCGCGCTGACCTTGAAGACGCCGCCGTACTCGGCCACGTCCTGGCCCAGCAGCAGCACGCGGTCGTCCTCGGCCATCGCCTGCGCCAGGCCCTCGGCCACGGCGTCGACATAGCGGCGCTCGGGGCCCTCGACGGCCGGCTCGGGCGGCGGGGCGGGCGCCGGCGCGTACACCGCGGCGAGCTCGGTCGCCGCGTCGCTGTCGGGCAGCGACGCCAGCAGCGCGGCGTCCACCGCGTCGCGCACCGCCGCGTCCAGCTCGGCGCGCACCGCCTCGGCCTCCTCGGGCGTCATCACCCCGTCCGCGAACAGATCGGCCTCGAAGCGCGCCAGCGGATCCCGCTCGGCCCACGCCGCCAGCTCGTCCGGCGGCACGTACGCCACCCCGCTGGCCTCCTCGTGCCCGCGCATGCGGTAGGTGAGGCACTCGATCAGCGTCGGCCCCTCACCCGCCCGCGCCCGCGCCACGGCCTCGCCCATCGCCGCCGTCACCGCGCGCACGTCGTTGCCGTCGATCTGCACGCCCGGCATGCCGTAGCCCGCCGCCCGATCGGCCAGCCGCGCGCAGGCGTACTGCTCGTGCGCCGGCGTCGACAGCCCCCACTGGTTGTTCTCGACGACGAACACCACCGGCAGCCGCCACACGGCCGCCAGGTTCATCGCCTCGTGCACGTCGCCCTCGCTGGTGCCGCCGTCGCCGACGAAGCCGACGGCCACGCGGTCGCGCCCCGCGAGCTGATCGGCCAGCGCCAGCCCGCAGGCCACCGGCAGCATGGCGCCGAGGTGCGAGATCATCCCGACGACGTGCCGCGCCGGATCGCCGAAGTGGAAGCTGCGATCACGCCCCGCCGTGAAGCCGCCCGCGCGCCCCAGCAGCTGCCGGTACAGCCGGTCGAGGTCCACGCGCGCGGTGAACACGCCCAGGTTGCGGTGCAGCGGCAGCACCCAGTCGTCGGGGCGCAGGGCCTGCATCACGCCCACCGACACGGCCTCCTGACCGACGCCGGCGAACCACTTCGACAGGCGCCCCTGGCGCAGCAGCAGCAGCATGCGCCCCTCGATGGCGCGGGGCAGGCACAGGGCGCGGTGCAGCGCGCGCAGATCCTCAGGCGTCATCGAGCGGCAACGTCCAGGTCACGGCGCGGCCGGCGGCGGCGCGGAGCAGGTTCAGATCGGCGTCGATGGGCTGCCGGTCGCCCTCGATCGTCACGTGGCGCAGCCCGACGCCGCGCAGCGAGCGCAGCAAGCGCTGGACGTTGACCAGGCGGTTCTCGCCGTAGCCCGCGCTGCCCAGCCGCAGGCTGACCGCGTCGAAGGCACCGCTGGGGCCGCGGGTGAGCGTGGCGTCGAAGCGGCCGGCCGACCACCCCTCCTGGTCGCCGTCGAGCAGCAGCGTGTGCGCCGGCGTACGCCCCGCGGCCCGCGCCCAGGCGCCCGCGTCGGCGCAGGGCGCGTGCGGCACCCGCAGCGTCTCGAGCTGCGCCGCCCACGGCGCGCGCCGCAGCAGCAGGGCGCCCGGCGTCGCGGCGACCCCGCGCAGGGTCAATCGGCGCAGCGCCGGCAACGTCTCGATTCGACTCAGGATCTCGAGCGCGGCCGCGGTGTCGGCCAGCACCTCCATCTCTTCGATGGCCCACGGCCAGTCCGCCGCCTGCAGCCCGGCCAGCGCGTCCGCCTCGACGCCCTCGAGCACACGCAGCCCGTGCATCGCCGTGGTCACGCGGTCCAGCCCGTCCTCGTGGAACCGCAGGTGGCGCACCGTCGCCCAGGCCGACAGGTGCCCGTACACCGACACGTCCTGCTCGGTCTCGAAGCGCACCTCGACGCGGCTGGGGAAGCCCCGCTCGAGCTGGGCCGAGGCCACCGACACCACCGGCGCGATCGGCCCCAGCAGCCGCATGCCCAGCGTGCGTTGCAGGCGCGTCGCCCGCGCGATCTGGGCCGGCCCCAGCTCGGGGCGAAGCTGCAGCGCGATCAGCTCGCCCCGCGCGTCGCCCCGCTCGAGCAGCCAGTCGGCCAGCACCAGCCGGGGCGCGTCGTCGTCGGGCCGCGCGTAGACGCACTCGAGCAGCTCGGCCTCCTCGTCGTCGGGCGCCACGACCTCGGCCAGCACCGCCGCGCGGTCGATCCACGGCCGCACCACCTGCCCCACGATCTCGATGTCCACGCCCTCGCCGTCGCGCCGCGCCACCGCGTAGGGCAGGTAGGCCTCGGCCTCGTCCATCTCCTGGTGGCAGCCCTCGATGCAGTAGGCCTCGAAGGCGGGGATGGCCATCCCGTTGTCGTACCAGGTGATGTAGAGGCCCTCGTCGCAGTTCTCGCAGCGCTTGCCCTCGCAAGCGACGGCCTCGCCCCCCCACCGGGCGTCGTCGTCGCAGCCCAACGGCCAGGACGGATCCCGCTCGGCGCTGGCGTACACGAACGCGTGCACCGCGTCGTTGGCCTCGTCGCACCAGTACTGGGCCACGCACAGCACGACGCTCTCGTGCTCGGGGTGCGCGCGCAGCCACTCGCTCGCCTTCGGGCGGAACAGCCGATCGACCATGTGGGCCCGCATCTCGGCCGGCGTCTCGGGATCGCTCACCTCACCCTCCCCGCGCCCGCGCCACTTGCGCCCGGCGCGCCGCGTCGTCCAGCCGGTGCATGTAGCACTCGAGCACCACCGGCGTCCCGCTGCGCAGCCGCGCCTGCGCCCAGCCGAGGCCGAAGGTGTCCGCCGCCAGCGGGCGGTGCTGGTCGCCGCGCCCGTCGTTGGCCGACAGGTGCACCTCGTCGACGCGGTCGTAATCGAGCACGCGGCGCAGCGTCGCGTCGTCGAGCACCCCGGCCACCCGCTGCAGGTACAGGTGCGAGACGTCCACCGCCAACCGCAGGCCGGCGTCCATCGCCCGCCGCAGCGCGGCGCCGTCGCCCAGGTGCTGGCCCGGGTACATCGTCTCGAGCGCGGGCAGCCCGTCGGGCGCGGCGCACACCGCGTCCAGCCAGCCGGGCACCGCCTCCAGCGCCGGCGGGTGCACCGACTGCGCCGGCGTCAGGCACCGCGCCCCGTCCCAGGCCGCGGGCCGCTTCCGCTGGCGAAAGCTGAAGGTGTGGTGCGTGCGGATGGGCACGCCGCTGCGCGCGACGTGGGGCGCGAAGCCGGGCGTCGGCCGGTTGCCCGGCGTCAGCTGCACGCCGTCGGCGCCCAGCGCGCACAGCGCGTCGAACGCGTCGGCCATGGGCCGCCCCTGCAGGCAGCTCAGCGCCAGCAGCAGCGGCAAACCGTCACCCCTCGAGCTTGTCGAGGTGCACGTCCATCTGCGGGAACGGGATGCTGATGCCGGCCTCGTCGAGCGCCAGCTTGACCGCCTCGGTCAGCTGATCACGCACCGCCAGGTAGCGCTCCGGCGCGACCCACACGCGCGCCTGGAAGTCGACCGACGACCCGCCCAGACCGACCAGGTAGGCCTGCGGCTCGTCCAGCGTGTCCTCGATCGTCTTGCAGGCCTCGAAGATCACCTTGCGCGCCGCGCGGATGTCACAGCCGTAATCGACGCCCACGTCGACCTCGACGCGGCGCTTCGGGCTGTGGCTGTGGTTCTCGAGGGGCGCCCCGAAGACGGCGCTGTTGGGCAGGACGATGCGGCGCAGGTCCCAGGTGTCGAGCTCGACCGTGAACAGCCCGATCTCCTGCACGATGCCCTCGAAGCCCGCGACCGTGATCAGGTCGCCCACCTTGAAGGGCCGCAGGGTCAGCAGCATGACGCCGGCCGCGATGCTGCTCAGCGTGCCCTGGAAGGCCAGGCCGACGGCCAGGCCGGCGGCGCCGATGATGGCGGCGAAGCTGGTCGTCTCGATGCCGAAGACGCCGAGACACGCGATGATCACCAGCGTCAGCAGCGCGGTGCGCACCGTGCGCGCGGTGAAGCGGCGCACGGTCGTGTCCATCTCGGCCTTGCGCATGGCGTTGAGCGTCATGCGCTCGGCCAGCTTCGACAGCCAGTTGCCAGCGAAGAGCACCGCGCCCACGCCCACCACGCGCACCGCGTAGTCGATCACCGTCTCCACGAGCCTGCCTCCAGTCCTAGGGGTGCCAAAGCCCCTACCAGACGGGCTCGGCCGAGGAAACCCTCTCGTGAACGCGCGTCAGACCAGCGTGCCCTTGGTGCTCGGCACGCCGGTGCCGTCGCGGCGCACGGCCTGGCGCAGCGCGAGGGCCACGGCCTTGAAGGCCGCCTCGGCGCGGTGGTGGTCGTTCTCGCCCTTCAGCACGTCCACGTGCAGGCACGCGCGGGCCGCGATGGCCAGCGAGCGCAGCACGTGCGTCAGGTTCTCGGTGGCGATGGTGCCCAGCATCTCGCGCCGGAAGCCGAGGTCGATCTCGGCGTGCGGACGCCCCGAGAGGTCGACCACCGCGCGCGCCAGCGCCTCGTCGAGGGGCGCGTAGGCGTACCCGAAGCGCGCGATGCCCGCGCGATCCTCCAACGCCTGATCCAGCGCCTGGCCCAGCGTCAGCGCGCAGTCCTCGGCGGTGTGGTGATCGTCGATCTCCAGGTCGCCCTCGCAGCTCAGCCGCAGGTCGAGCCGCGCGTGCTTCGCCAGGCTGCCCAGCATGTGGTCGAGGAAGCCGATGCCCGTCTCGACGTGGGCCTCGCCGGCGCCGTCGAGGTCGAGCGTGACCTCGACGTCGGTCTCGTTGGTCGTGCGCTGCACGTAGGCGCGTCGCGGGTTCATGGCAGGTACTCCGTCAGTTGGCGCACGTGATCCAGCACCACCGCGGCGCCGGCCGCCTCGAGCGCCGCGCGCGTCTCGCCGGCGTCGTCTCCCGGCGCGACCACGCCGATGGGCACGACGCCCGCGGCCCGCGCCGCCCGCACGTCGTCGGGTGTGTCGCCCACCAGCCAGGCGCGGCGCCGCCCCAGCCGCTCGAGGCACAGCCGCACCGGCGCGGGATCCGGCTTCGCCGCGGCCTCGTGCATCGTGACGCTCGCCGCCACCAGGGCGCCCAGGCCGGTCTCGCCGAAGAAGCGGTCGGCGTCCCCGCGCGGCCGCCCGGTGACGATGCCCAGCGGCCACCGCTCACCCAGCGCGCCCAGCCACTCGAGGTCGACCAACAGCCGCTCGGTGCGCCACAGCCCGGGCGCGTCGTCCGTACCCTGATAGGCCGCCTCGAAGGCCTCGGTCACCGCCTCGAGCGACACCTCGACCCCCTGCCGCGCCATCAGCCGCCGCGTCAGCACCCAGTCGTTGTTGGCGTCGCCCTCGGCCTTGCCCGCCGCGATGGCCGCCGGCGTCAGCGTCACCCCGAAGGCCGCCGCCGCCGCCACGATCGCCGCGCGGTAGCTCTGCGACACGTCCGCCAGCACGCCGTCGAGGTCGAACAGCAGGCACTCCGGCGCGCACACGGCCAGCACCGCGTCCACCGCGTCGGCCGGCACCTGCACGCCCCCGCCGGCCACCACCGCCGACACGCCCAGCGCGCGCAGCGCCGCCTGCGCGAACGCCCGATCCGGCACGCCGATCCACACGCCGCCCTCGACGTCACGCGCGTCGACCCCCGCCGCCTGCAGCCGGGCGATCACGGGACGATCTGACCGACCGGCGACACCACGATGTCGCTGCCCCCGGCCGCCTTCAGGCGCGGGATGAGCAGCGGCAGCCCCTCGCGGAGCACGGCCGCCTTCACCGCGTAGCCCGCCTCGCCGTGCAGCCGGCTGACGGTCGGCTGGCGCATGCAGGGGAGGATGGCGACCACCGCCTCGAGCCCCTCCACCGTCACGTTCAGCTCGAGCATCACGCGCCTTCGCGCCTCGAGCACCGAGCGCAGCAGCATCGCCAGGTGCTCGATCCCCCCCCGCTTCTCGGGGTCGTCCAACGCCGCCGGGTGCGCGTAGAGCCCGGTCGACGAGCGCATCACCTCGTCGACGATGGTCAGCCCGTTCGCGCGCAGCGTGGCCCCGGTGGCCGTGTTGTCGACGATGACGTCGGCGTCCTCGGGCGGGAACACCTCGGTCGCGCCGTAGGTGCGCACCACGCGCGCGTCCAGGCCCTTCTGCGCGATCCAGCCCCGCGTCAGCCGGGCATACTCCGACGCCACCACCAGGTGGCGCTTCGGCAGGGCGCCCCCCTCGAGCATCTCGGTCGGCGCCGCCGCCACCACCCGCACGGGATCCAGGCCGGTGTCGAGCACGCGCACCAGCTCGGCCTGCTTCTCGGCCACCCAGTCCGCGCCGGCGAAGCCCAGGTCGCGCGTGCCCGCGTGCAGCATCTCGACGATGTTCTGCGGCTTGAGCAGCTTCACCTCGAAGCCGGACAGCGACAGCGTCGGCCGATAGGCTCGGCTGCCGACCGAGATGCGCACGCCCGCGTCGCCCAGCAGGCGGAAGATGCCCTCCTGCATGCGCCCCTTGGGCAGGGCCAGATGGATCGGCTCGGTCACGCTCACCCCCTTCGCGAGGCCACGAAGATACGGGAGCCGCCCGACCGGTTCACCCGAAAACCCGGCGCGCGCGTGGCCCAGCGGCGCGGAGCGGGCTAAGGTAGGCGCCGCGAACGTCGAGTGAGGAGAGTCGAATGAGCGTGCGCGCGTGGCTGATCACCGGGCTGGCGGTGGCCACCCTGGGCTGCGGCGACGACCCGCCGAAGAGTCGACCGAAGGCCCCCGAGAAGGCGGGCGCCGAGAAGCCCGCCGATTCGAAGGCGGCGAAGGGCACGGACGCGAAGGCGGGCGAGGCCGCGAAGGGCGCCGCGGGCGCCGAGGGGGCGGCGCCGCCGGCCTACACGTGGACCGAGACGCCGACCTTCGAGGGCATCCCCGCCGCGCCGGCGGGCGGGATGGTCAACGGCAAGCCCTTCCCGGTGGTGACCGTGCTCGTCGAGCCGGGGCTGAAGGGGTGGAAGATCGCGTTCCACGATCAGCCGCTGAAGCGGCCCACCGGGCTGATCGTGGGCAGCCACCACCTCGACCTGCACCTGCAGGGCGACACGCCGGCGGTGGGCAGCAAGTACGAGAAGAAGATGACCTTCGGCGGGGGCTACTGGCAGGTGCCCAAGCCGGGGGACGACAGCGGCGGCGCCACCAGCTGGAACGCGTCGAACGCCTACGTGCTCGAGTTCACGCAGTGGGACGTGAAGCCCTACGACCCCGAGGGGCCGGTCTTCCAGGAGGGCGGCACCGCGTCGGGCCGCGTGGCCGTGAACTACAAGGGCAGCGGCGACTTCCAGAACAGCTGGCTGGCCGGCACCTTCGAGAACGCGACGGTGCGCTACATGGGCAAGCCGTACTGGGTGAAGCAGGCCGAGAAGGCGGCGCCCGGAGACGCGGGGGCACCCGCGGCGGACGCCGGCAAGAAGGCGGACGCGCCGAAGTGACGGGCCGGCCGGCCCGGCCGGATCAGATCTGCTGGGCCAGGTAGTTCTCGAGGCCCATCTGCTCGATGAGCGTGTGCTGGGCCTCGAGCCACTCGATGTGCTCCTCCTCGCTGGTGAGGATCTCCTCGAGCAGCGCCCGCGTGCCGTTGTCGCCCGCCTCGCGCACCAGCTCGATCGCCTTGTTGAGGCGCGGCACGGCCAGGTACTCGAGCTCGAGATCCAGCGCCAGCTGCTCGGGCACCGTCTCGCCGATGCGCACCTTGCCCAGGCGCTGCACGTTGGGCACGCCGTTGAGGTAGAGGATGCGCTCGATCAGCTGCTCGGCGTGCTTCATCTCGTCGATGGACTCGTGACGGACGTAGCTGTGCAGCTTCGAGTAGCCCCAGTCCGCGCACATCTTGGCGTGCAGGAAGTACTGGTTGATGGCCGTCAGCTCGGCGGTGAGGATCTCGTTGAGGGCGTTGATGATCGTCTGATCGGGCTTGCGGGCCACGGGGCGCTCCTTGGTGCGGTCCGAATCGAACGGATGCGTCGCACGCCCGCGACGTCGCGTCAACCCGGCGCCGGGCGGCGCCCTCGGATCAGCGCTCTTCCTTGCGGGGCCGGGCCGTCTGCTCGCGCAGCAGGCGCCGGAGATCGGCCCGGCACTGCCCACAATCGCCGCCCGCCCGACAGGTCTGCACCAGATCGTCCAGCGACGCCGCGCCGCGCTTCGCAGCGTCGCGCACGTCCCGGTCGGTCACCCCTTCGCAGAGACAGATGATCACCATCGACCTCCCGCCATCCAGGCTCGCTCAGAGTAGCGGCATTGAAATCCAATTTCAAAAGCGGATTCGAACGAGAGACCCAGGGTGCAACGCGCGTGCCCCGAGAATGCGAAGCCGCCGCGCCCCCGCGCGCGCTGTGGTACAACACCGCCTTCGACCGGAGGGGCGGCCCGTGAAGCGAGAGGCACTGCAGGACCTGTTCATCGGCATCGCCGGGCTCATCGGCGCCGGCAAGACCACGCTGGCCAAGGCGCTCGGCGAGCACCTCGACCTGCCCGTCTACTTCGAGCCGGTGGCCGACAACGCGTACCTCGAGGACTTCTACCGCGACACCCAGCGTTACGCGTTCGCCACGCAGATCTACCTGCTGAACCGCCGCTTCCAGCAGCACCAGGAGATCATCTGGCGCGGCGGCGGCGGCGTGCAGGACCGCACCATCTACGAGGACGCGGTCTTCGCGAAGACGCTGGTGCAGCAGGGCCTGATGGACGCCCGCGACTACGACACGTATCGCCAGCTGTTCCGCCACATGAGCAACTTCATGTGCCGGCCCAACGTCATCATCTACCTCGACCTCAGCCCCGAGTCGTCGATGAAGCGCATCCAGCTGCGCAGCCGCGACGTCGAGTCGGGCATCTCGATGGCGTACCTCGAGTCGCTGCACCAGGCCTACAACGAGTTCATCGAGGACATCAGCCGCAGCGTCCCGGTCATCCGCGTGTGCTGGGAGCAGTTCCGCGACGTCGACGAGATGGCCACGGTGATCGAGCGCGAGTACCTGAAGGGCTCGTTCCTGCGCGAGGTCACCTGGCAGCCCACCCGCTGAGAGGGGCCCCATGGCCGACAACGACTCCCGCGCCGGCGCGCGCTACGCCGATCCCGACATCCTCGCTTGGACCGACGCCCGCCACGCGGGCCTCGATCCCGCCCTCGCCCGCGCCTTCGAGGCGCCGGGCAACGAGGACATGCCCGCCATCCAGGTGGGCCGCAGCGAGGGCCGCCTGCTGCACCTGCTGATGCGCCTCGTCGGCGCGCGCAAGGTGATCGAGGTGGGCACGCTGGCCGGCTTCTCGGCCGTCCACCTCGCCCGCGGCCTGGCGCCGGACGGCCACCTGTGGACGCTCGAGTTCGAGCCGAAGCACGCGCGCGTGGCCCGCGCCAACCTGGCCGCCGCCGGGCTGAGCGACCGCGTCACCGTCGTCGAAGGCGACGCGGTCGCCACGCTGCCCACGCTCGAGCCGCTCGGCCCCTTCGACGCCGTCTTCATCGACGCCGACAAGGGCCGCTACGACGCCTACGGCGCCTGGGCCGCGGCGAACCTGCGCCGCGGCGGCCTGCTGCTGGCCGACAACGCCTACTTCTTCGGCAAGCTGCTCGATCCCGCGCGCGCCGAGGCCGCCGCCGTGCGCCGCCTGCACGAGCAGGTGGGCGCCCACTTCGACTCGGTGTGCATCCCCACGCCCGACGGCCTGCTGTTGGGCATCCGCCGGTAGACGCGCTCGGGGTCAGCGCTGCTCGAAGGCGCGCTCGATCTTCGCCGCCAGGACGAAGTCGGCCTCGGCCAGCCCATCGATCTTGTGCGTGTGCAGCTCGACCACCACCTTGCCCCAGCCGAGCTGCAGGTCGGGGTGGTGGCCCTCGGACTCGGCCAGATCGCCGATCACGTTCACGAAGGCCTGCGCCTGCTTCCAGTTCGGGAAGTCGTACTGCCGATGCAGGTGGTGGTGATCGACCACCGACCACGCGGCGTCGAGCTGCCCCGCCAGCGGGGCGATCTCATCGGCGGTCAAGGGCGGCACGCCCCCCCGGCAGGGCTCGCAGGACTTGTCCGCGAGGTCGCACACCACGTCGCTCATCTCGTTCTCCCTCTCAGGGTCCGTCGCACAGGACGCCGAAGTCGGCGATGCGGTCGCGCCCGAACTGCACGCGGTCGGCGCAGGTGGCCTGCCCGTGCAGCTGCTCGGCGAGGAAGTCGCCCGCGGCGCAGGCGCGGGTGCAGGCGCGACGCACCAGCAGCCGGTGGCCGGGGGTCAGCGCGCCGCAGGTCGAGTCGCCGGTCCAGGTGGCGCAGTCGGCGAAGGGATCGCAGGCCACGACGCAGGGATCCTCGAGCGCGCCCTGCACGCCGTGCAGCACCGAGCCCTCGCCCGCGGCCTGCAGGCAGACGCTGACCGAGTCGCAGACCGGCTGATCGGCGCCGCCGCAGGCGACCGGCTGGCCGTCCACCCAGGCCGTGTCGAAGCCCCCGAAGAACTGGCGCAGCGTCGAGATGATCGTCGCCGGCGGCGTGCCCGGCGGCAGCACGAACAGCAGCGTCTGGCAGATGGCCGGCGCGCCCGGCTCGAGGCAGGCGGACTGCACCTGGCCGAACCAGGCCACGATGTCCTCTTCGATCCAGTAGCCCTCGATCAGCCCGTCCTCGAAGCCGTAGCCGGGGCCGTCGAGGATCAGCCGGCCGCTCAGCTGCGCCGCCCGCAGGTTGATGTCGATGATGATGTCGTTGCCCACCGGGAAGGGCAGCAAGAAGCTGCCGGGATCGGTGCGATAGCTGCCGTCGGGCGCGATGGCCACCGCGGGGAACATCAGCCGAGGCTCGGGCAGCTCGGCCTCGGGGTCGACCAGCGAGATCGGGTTGACCAGGTTGCGCGCGCTGTCGCGCACCCCGGCCATCGTCCAGAGATCCACCGCGCCGACGGTGGCCAGCGTGTCGCCGGTGTTGAAGCCCTTGGCGACGCTGAAGTTGAAGATGGGCGCCCCGCCGTCCGGCCGCAGCTCGACGTAGGGTTGCAGGCTGTCGATGCGCAGCTGACCCAGCCAGCTGCGCAGCGTGGTGCCCGCGTTGCTGCCGACCACCGTGCAGCCGGCGGCCCGCGCCGCCGCGACGTCGGCGGGGAAGTCGAGCGCGCTGGTGCGCGTGGCCGGGCCGAAGTACTCCTGGGGCGGCAGGCCGCCGTCGGGCGGGTTCAGGTCGACGCCCATGTCGATGCCTGCGTCCGGCTCGGGGCCGTCGCGCCCGTCGCAGTTCTGGTCGGTGCCGTCCATCTCGAGGTCGTCGGCCTCGGGGTTCACCGTCGGGTCGCCGTCGTCGCAGTCGCGGCCCCCGCAGGCCGGCCCGCGCGCCGCGAAGCCGTCGTGATCCCGATCGCAGTTGTTCACCCGCACCGGCACGCGCAGATCGGCCAGCGCGCCGCTGGCGCCCACCGCCGAGACGACGATGTCGTGCGCGCCGTCGGCGTACCCGGTGGTGTCGACGGCCGCGGCGAAGGGCGGCATGCGCGCGTCCAGCAGGCGGTCGTCGTCGACCAGCACCACCACGCGCGCCGGCGGGCCGTCGTCGTCGCGGGCCTCGACCTCGACGCGCACGGCGCCGGTGATCTCGGTGTCGGGCTCGAGGGGCGCGCAGGCGTCGTCGACGCACAGGCGCAGCGACAGCTCGAGCGGGTGATCGATCTCGACCATCCGTTCGGCGCGGGTCACCTGCCCCGCGCCGTCCGTCGCCACCGCCGTCAGCGTCACCACGCCCGCGGTGTAGGGCGGCGTCCAGGTCAGCAGGCCATCGCCGTCGAAGCTGCCATAGAAGAAGCCGTCGACCTCGAGGTCGACCGCGGCCAGCTGCAGATCGTCGGCCGCGTCGACCTGCACCTGCACCTCGCCGGCGACGACGGCCATCTCGGCGGGCGCGACGAAGGCGACCGTCGGCGCGCGATCCACGCGCAGCGTGCCCTGGGCCTCGGCGGTGTTGCCCGCGGCGTCGGTGGCCACCACCCGCAGCGGCACGTCGCCCGAGGGCAGGTCGGCCGTGTCGACCGCGAGCGTCCACGGCGCGGCCTCGAGCTCGACCGGCGCGCGGTCGCCGACGGTCACCTGCACGCCCGCCACGCCCGAGGCGTCGTCGGCGCTGACGACCACGGGCACCACGCCGGCCACCGGCGCGTCGGCCGCGGGGCCCACGATCTCGACGGTGGGGGGCGTGCGATCGATCGTGAAGGCGACCGTCGCGGGGGTCACCTGGCCGTCGGGGCCGATGGCCCACGCCTGCAGCGTGTGGGCCCCGTCGGCGAGCGCGTCGACGGCGAGGGGCGCGCCGAAGGGCGCGGCGTCGTCGACGGCGATCTCGGCGCCGTCGACCGCGAAGCGCACCACGGCGGCGCCGGGCGCGTCGGCGGTGATCTCGACGTCGGCCGACAGCAGCG
Organism: Myxococcales bacterium; assembly: GCA_020633465.1. Taxonomy (GTDB): domain Bacteria; phylum Myxococcota_A; class Bradymonadia; order UBA7976; family UBA1532; genus JACKDN01. The sequence goes on along the minus strand of JACKDN010000009.1, from coordinate 222,301 downwards.
CCTCCGCCTCGGGCGTGATGACGACGAGGCCCGGCGCGGGCTCGGCGCAGGGGTTCTGCACGGTGACGGTGCCCAGGTCGAAGGCGCGACCGCCCCCGACGCTCTCGGCCAGCGCGCGCAGCCGGTGGGGGCCGTTCTCGGCCGCGGTGGTGTCCCAGGCGCGCCACGGGCCGTCGCCAGGCAACGCCTGGCCGTCCAGATCGAAGGTCCAGGTCACCGGCCCCGCCTCGTCGGCCGTCGCGGCGAGGCGCGTGACGCCGCAGACCGCCGCGCCCGCCGCCGGCGCCACCAGCTCGACGCGCTGCGGAGGGCAGGCGGCGCCGCCGACGCACGGATCGAGCACGCGCAGATCGACGAACGCCTCGGCGGTGTTGCCGGCGTCGTCCTCGGCCACCGCGGTCAGCCGGTACGGGCCGTCGGCCAGGCCGCCGGTGGCCCACTGCCAGGTGTAGGGCGCCTCGACCAGCTGAGCGGCGAGCAGCCCGTCGACCAGCACGGTCACCGAGGCCAGCCCGCGGTCGTCCGCGGCCTCGAGGGCCACCGGCACCTCGCCGAACACCTCGGCGCCGTCGGCGGGCGCGGTGAAGGCGACGATGGGCGCCACCTCGTCGGGCGGCTGGGCGTCGGGGGCGGCGTCGGGCGCCGCGTCGGCCATCGGCGTGGCGTCGACGATCGCGGCGTCCACCGACGGCGCGGCGTCGGGATCGACCGGCGCGGCGTCGGGGCCGGCGTCCATGGCGGGCTCGGCGTCGGCCGGCGGCGCCGCGTCGGCGGGCTGCGCGTCGGCCGGCTGCGCGTCGGTGATCTCGCCCGGCCGCTCGTCGCCGTCGTCACAGCCGGCGACCAGCGCCAGCATCACCAGCGCAAGGGTGCGCGTTCGAAGCATCGGTGCCCCTCCCCTCGGGCCGCCCATGTTAGCGGCGGGGCGGACATGCCGGAAACTGCGCGATCAGAGCATCGCCACGACGCGGTCGACCATGGCCTTGGTGCTGTCGCGCACCTCGGTGATGCGGCCGGCCAGCATGTACGCCGGCGTGGTGACGACCTTGTTCGCCTCGTCCACGCGCGTCTCGGTCACCGGGCAGGTGACGTGGTGGGCGCCCATCGCGTCGATGGCGGCCGCTGGCCCCTCCTCGTCACCGATGGTGAGCTCGACGCCCTTCACGCCCGCGTCGCGGAAGATGACCGCGGCGAGGGCCGGCGCGATGCAGGCGAAGCCCAGCGGCTTCTTCGCGGCGTGCATCGCCTTCACCAGCGCCGCCACGTCGGGCCGGGCCTTCGCGTCCTTGCCGTTGACCGCGAAGTCGCACAGGTTCTTGGCCGCGCCGAAGCCGCCCGGGAAGACCAGCGCGTCGAGGTCGTCGGCGGTGATCTCGGACAGCCCCGTCGGCGCCCCGCGCGCGATGCGCGCCGCCTCGACGAAGACGTCGCGCGTCTCGCCGGTGACGTCGCCGGTGCTGTGATCGACCACGTGCATCTGCGGGCCGCGCGGGGCGATGCAGATCGCCTCGTGGCCGGCCTCGTCGATGGCCAGCAGCGTCAGCACCGCCTCGTGGATCTCGGCGCCGTCGTAGACGCCGCAGCCGCTGAGCACGACTCCGATCTTCGCCATGTCACACCTCCTCGTGGGTCCGGGGATCCTCAGATGGGGAAGGGGGTCCCCCAATGCGCCTGCCCGCCATCGACGCAGAACGTCTCGCCGGTGACGTAGTCGCCGCCCGGACCGGCCAGGTAGGCCACCGCCCAGGCGACGTCTTCGACCCGCCCCAGGCGCTTCAGCGGCACGTGCTTGTTCATCTCGGGGATGATCTGCTCGCGCACCTCGGTCGGGTAGGTCTCGAGGCCGGTCGACTCGATGATGCCCGGGGCCACCGCGTTGACCAGCACGTGGTGCTTGGCCCACTCGAGCGCGAGGGTCTTGGTCAGGTTCACGACGCCGGCGCGCGCGGCGCCGGTGTGCGCCATGCCGGGGAAGCCGCGCCACATGTTGGCGACGATGTTGATGATGCGCCCGCCGCCCTGCTTCACCATGTGGCGCGCGGCGGCCTGGCTGACGTACCAGGTGCCGTTGAGGTTGGTGTCGATGACCGCGCGCCAGCCCTTGGGGCGGATGTCGATGGCCGGCGACGGGAACTGGCCGCCGGCGTTGTTGACCAGCACGTCGATGCGGCCGAAGTGGGCGTGTACGGCGTCGACCCAGGCCGCGACGGCGTCGTCGTCGCGGATGTCGAGCGCGGCGTGGTAGCACTCGACGCCCTCGGCGGCGAGGGCGGCGGCGGTGGCCTCGAGGCGCTCGATCTTGCGCGCGCCGATGGCCACGCGGGCGCCGAGGGCGGCGCACTCTTCGACGATGGCGCGCCCGATGCCCGAGCCGCCGCCGGTGACGACGACCACCTTGTCGGCCAGCAGGTCGGCCCGAAACACCTGACTCGGCCGCATGCGGGCCCCCGAGGATTGAACTTCGAGCCTTGGTAGCGGTCTGATGGGGACGCGTCAAGGCGCCGAGGAGGCGGGCATGAACTCACGCACAGCGGCTCTGGTGGGCCTGCTCTCGGTCGTCGCGGCGGTCATCGTGGGGTGGGCGCTGTTGATGCCCGACGCCGACGGGCCCGAGGCCGCGCCCCCGCCCGCCCCCATCCCGCGACCCCTGGCCCAGCCGACGAAGCCGGCGCCGCTGCCGCCCCTGGGCAGCGCGCCGCCCGAGCGCGCCGCCCCCCGCCCTCCGGCGCCCAGGCCAGCGGCGTCCCCGCGCCGCCCTCGCCCCGGGCGCCCCGAAGGGCGAGCGCGCCCTCGACGCCGACGACCTGCGCCGGCTGGCCGCGATGAGAGCCAAGCTGCCCGAGCCCGCCGCGCTGCCGCCACGCCCCGCCGGCGACGCCGGCGCGTCCACCGCCCGCCTCGACGCCGAGGACGTGCAGACCGCCATCCAGGCCGCCAAGCCCGCGGTCGCCGGCTGCTACGAGCAGGCGCTGAAGCGCACCCCCGACCTCGGGGGCCGGCTGCTGGTGCAGTTCACCATCCGGCAGGGCGAGGGCAAAGGCAGCCTGGGCGACGCCGAGGTCATCGAGGACGGCCTGGGCAACCCCTTCCTGGGCATGTGCGTGATCGACGCCCTCGCCAAGGTGGACTACCCCGCGCCGTCGGGGCAGGGCGAGGTGGTCGTGAAGTACCCGTTCGTGTTGAAGCCGGCCGAAGGAGAACCCTGATGCGCGCGACGACGCTGGCGACCCTGGTGCTGTTGGCGGCGAGCGCCGCCCGCGCCGACGGGCCGAAGTGGCAGTTCCAGGTCACCGAGGTGGTGAAGCCCGGCCAGAAGGCGACCCTGACGCTGCAGCCGCAGAACACGGTGCACGAGGTCACGCTGACGCTCACCCCGGGCGGCGCGGGCAAGGCGGTCACCTTCCGCGCTAAGAAGCTGCCCGCCGGGCAAGCGAAGACCTTCTCGTGGGCGGTGCCGGGCGGCGTCAGCACGTGGACCGGCGAGCTGACCGGCTCGGCCGACGGGGCGACGACGACGGCGAAGCTGGAGCTGAAGATCGCCGCGGTGGCCCCGCTGGACGTGCAGCTGGCCAAGAAGGACATCGATCTGGTCGGCGGCCGCCTGGTCGTGGTGCCCAGCAACCCGCTCGCGAAGGCCGAGCTGAAGGCGTGGGACGCCACGGGCGCGCAGATCGCCGACGACGAGGTCGAGCCGCAGGCGCTCGAGGGCGGCAAGCGCTTCGCGGTCACCTTCGACGTGCCCGACGAGGCCAACGTGCGGCGCGTCGAGCTGAAGCTGCACGACGCCTACGGCACCTGGGCCAGCCTGCGGGTGGTGCGCTGGTACGACGAGGTCGAGCACGACCGGGTCGAGTTCGAGTCGGGCAAGTGGGACATCCGCCCCGACGAGGCGCCCAAGCTCGACCGCGCGATCGCCGCGCTGCAGAAGGCCATCGCGAAGTTCCGCGCCGAGCTGGGCGACGACGCCGCCGCGGTGGACGGCGGCGTGTACGTCGCGGGCTACACCGACACCGTGGGCAGCGACGCCGACAACCTGGTGCTGAGCCGCAACCGCGCGCGCGCCATCGCCGGGTACTTCGCGAAGCACGGCGTCACGCTGCCCATCTACTACCAGGGCTTCGGCGAGGCGGTGCAGGCCGTGGCCACCGCCGACGACGTCGACGAGCCCCACAACCGCCGCGCGCTGTACGTGCTGACCAACGCGCCGCCCGAGGGCGAGGCCTTCCCCAAGGCGAGCTGGACGCGGCTGAAGTAGCGCCGGGGGGTTTGGCGCGCCCGCGCTTTGCGCCGTACACTGCGCGCGACGTCGAGGAGGACGGTCGATGAACGTGAAGGCGGCGGAGGCGCGGGCGGCCCTGAAGGCGCTGCTCGACGAGCGGCTCGGCGAGCGGGCGGGGTGGCTCGAGGCGAGCCTGGCCGAGGCCACCCCCGAGTCGGTCGGGCGCTTGCTGCTCGAGGCCGGGCGCGCGGTGGGTCGGCGCCCCCTGATCGCCGGCTTCGCCGAGCGCGAGGACGCGACGCTGACCGGCACCCACGGGCCGATGAAGATCGGGCACTGGCGCACCGACGAGGCCGTGCGCTCGCTGCTGTTGGCGCACGTGGCCGACGCCGCCGAGCATCCCTTCCGCACGCTGTACGCCCTGTACGATCAGGGCGACACCGAGGCCCGCGTGGCGGCCCTGCGCGCCCTGAACCTGGTCGACGACGCCAACCCCGAGCAGGGCCTCGAGATGGTGTTCGACGCCGGGCGCACCTACCTCGAAGAGCTGATGGCGGCGGCCTGGACGCACAACCCCTTCGCCACCGCGCACCTCAACGACACCGAGTACCGCAAGGCCGTGCTGAAGGCGCTGTTCTGCGACGTGCCGGTCGACGGCTTCATCGGGCTCGAGGAGCGCGCCGACGCCGAGCTGGCGAAGAGCCTCTGCGAGTACGCCGACGAGCGCGTGGCGGCCGGTCGGCCGGTGCCCCACGCGGTGTGGATCGTGGCGGCGCGGCACCCCCGACCCGGCCTGGTGGCGCGGCTGGTGGGCGCGTTGGAGCACCCGCTGCCCGTCGAGCGCCGCGTGGCCGCCACCGCGCTGGCCAACGCCCGCGACGCCCGCGCGCTGCCCTTCGTCGAGGAGCGCCTGGCGCGCGAGGAAGACCCCGCCGTGCTGGACGCGTTGTCCCGCGCGGCGGAGAACACGCGGGCGGCGCTCGACTGAGCCTGCCGCCCCCCGACCCCCGGGAGGACCTGCCGATGCGACCGCTGCTGCTCGCGCTGACCGGCCTGCTGCTGGTCGGCGCCGCCCACGCCCGCACCGCCGACGAGGCCGCGCTGCTGCGCACCATCAAGAAGGCCGAGCAGGCGGGCTTCGAGCGCCACCAGCTGAAGCGCTACCTCGAGGCCTTCGCGCCCACCTGCACCTGGACCATCGGCCGGCGCGAGAAGCCCGGCGAGTACGACACGGTCGTGCCCTACGCCGACCACGTGGCCCAGCAGACCGAGCGGTTCGAGCTGCCCGTGGCCGGCAAGGACCGCGTCTACCTGCAGGACGAGAAGGTGACCATCGAGGGCGACGACGGCACCGTTCGCGCCCGCGTCGCGCGGCACTTCTTCGGGGGCAGCGACGAGTGGATGCGCGTCTACACCGCGAAGAAGTCCGCCAAGGGCGCTTGGCACGTCACGGCCGTCCGCGCGTGGCCCCTGCGCGAGTCGATCGGCCCCCAGACCATCCTGTTCGACGACGCCTTCTGGACCTACGCCGACAAGATGGTGGAAGAGCAGCTCGAGGCCGACAACGCGACCTTCGAGTCGCGCATGGTCGCGCTGGTGCAGGCGCGGCGCTTCGCCGAGGCCCACGCGCTGACGGTGAAGGCCAGCGAGGGCAGCAAGGATCCGTTGATCTGGACCGCCCGCGCCGAGGCCGCCTTCGAGATCGGCAAGCTGGACGACGCGCTCGCCGCCGCGCGCAAGGCCCGCCAACTCGATCCCGCCGTCTCCCTGCCCTTCTTCGCCCGCCCCGGGCGCTGACCGCCGGCGCCCTTACAGCGTTCGCAGCGCGCTGTCAACTTCGGGCACGCGGATTGCTCAGCCCCTCCGCCCATGAATGCGGCCCGCCTCCGCCCGTCGGGGGCGCCCGCCATGGAAACGGAGAGCCCGATGAACGATCTCGACTTCGACGTGCCCGCCCGGGTGCTGGTGGCCGACGACGCCGATGGCCTGGTCGCCGTGGTGATGCAGGCGCTGTTGGAGCCGATGGGCTGTGAGGTCGAGACGGTCGACGACGCGGCCGACATCGCGCCGCGGCTGCGCCGGGGCGGCTACGCGGCGCTGGTGGCCGAGCGGGGCCGCACCATCGACGGCCTCGCGCTGGCCCGCGCCCTCGGCGAGATACCCGACCTGCCCCGTGTGCCCATCCTGCTGGTGGGCGAGACCATCGACACCATCGGCATGGCCCACGCGTTCTCGGCCGGCGTGCGCGGCCACTTGAGCACGCCGCTGCGCCTCGGCGAGGTGGTCGACGCCCTCACCGACTGCATGGCGAGCCCGGCAGCCTGACCTTCCACTGAGGCGCCGACGTCCCAGGCGCCACCGTGACGGTCACCCTCCGCGTGGGCGTCCGCCGGGCGTGCATCGCGACGCGTGCCCCCCGCCGCGTCGCGTGGCATGGTGGCGCCCATGCGCGCAGCCCGACTCCACGCCTATGGCCCGCCCGAGAACCTGAAGGTCGAAGACGACGTCGAGCGCCCCGCGCCCGGCGCCGGCGAGCTGCTGGTGCGGGTGCACGCCGCGGCGGTGAACCCGGTCGACTGCAAGATGCGCAGCGGGGCCCAGCGGGCCGCCGTGCGGCTGAAGCTGCCGGCCATCCTGGGCATGGACGTCTCGGGCGTCGTCGAGGCGGTGGGCCCGGGCGTCGACGGCTTCGCGGTCGGCGACGCGGTCTTCTCGTCGCCCAGCCACAAGCGCATGGGCTGCTACGCCGAGTACGCCGTGATCACCGCGGCGGAGGCCGCGCACAAGCCCGCCAACCTGAGCCACGTCGAGGCGGCGTCGGTGCCGCTGGTCGCGCTGACCGCCTGGGACAGCCTGGTCGACGGCACCGGGCTGAGGGCCGGCGAGAAGGTGCTGGTGCACGCCGGCGCGGGCGGCGTCGGGTCGGCGGCCATCCAGCTCGCCAAGCACCTGGGCGCGCACGTCGCGACGACCTGCAGCGGGCGCAACGTCGAGCAGGTGAAGGCGCTGGGCGCCGACGAGGTGATCGACTACACGCGCGACGACTTCGCGCAGCGCCTCAGCGGCTACGACGTCGCGATCGACGCGCTGGGCGGCGAGGTGCGCGACCGCACGTGGCCCGTGCTGCGCCGAGGGGGCCGGCTGTCGACGCTGGTGAGCGGCCTGCCCGAGGCCGCGAAGCGCTACGGGCCCTACCTGGCGCTGGTGGTGGTGGCGGCCGGCGTCGTGCGCGACATCGTCGCGGCGCGGCTGCGCGGCAAGCGCTTCCACGTCGCGCTGCGCAAGCCCGACGGCGAGCGCCTGGCGAAGATCGCCGCGCTGTACGCCGACGGCACGATGAAGCCCGTGGTCGACCGGGTGTTCCCGCTCGACCAGATCGTCGACGCGCACCGCTACCAGGAGACCGGCCACGCGCGCGGCAAGGTGGTCATCGATCTGAGGGCGTGATCGCCGTCCAGACGCCGGTGCACTCGGGCAGCGCCGCGTCGCGCACGCGCTCGACCATGCCGTCACCGAAGAAGAAGCCCGCGAGCTCCACGGCCTCGGCGTGATCGGCGAAGCGATAGTCGGTGCGCACCACCTGCCGGGTGAAGCCGTGGCGCTGCTCCAGCTGGGCATAGAAGGCGGCCAGCCGCGGGCTGCCCCCGTTCAGCGCGACGCTGGGCGCCTCGACGCCGGTGCCCAGCGTCTCGATGATCACCGCCCGCCCGCCCGGCCGCAGCACGCGCAGCATCTCGGCCACCATCGCGTCGGCGCCGTCGTCGGCCCAATGGCCGAAGCTCCAGCCCTCGATGGCGACGTCCGCGCAGCCGTCGGGCAGGGGCAGCCGCGCGTTGTCGGCCACCGCGAAGGCGACGCGCCCGGTCACCTGCTCGGCGGCCAGGCGCAGCATCGGCGCCGCGCCGTCGAAGGCCAGCACGGTGGCGCCGCGATCCGCCAGCCAACGGGTCAGGCGGCCCGTGCCCGCGCCGAACTCGACCACCCGCCCGCCGCCGATGCCCAGCGCGTCCAGCGCGCGCCACAGGTTGCCCGCGTGATCCTCGCGCGCCACCAGCCGGTCGTAGCGCGCCGCCTGCTGGTCGTAGATGGCGCCGTACCGCGCGTCCATCGTGCCCCCTCTCGCGTCCCCGAAAATGAAAACGGCCCGAGCCGAAGCCCGGGCCGTCGCGCCGACCGGCGAAGGGTCGACCTTACTCCGCCGCCTCGACCACCAGGGCCCACCGCTTCACGGTGCCCTCGTCGATGCGGGCGTTGTCGCTCACCAGCAGGCTCCACTCGCCGCCGATGGTCTTGCCGGCCAGCTCGGGCACGTCGATCAGCTCGTTGATGTCGTGCGCGCTGCCGCCGGTGCCCTTCTCGCGGATGGTGACCGAGAAGCCGTCCTCGTGGGCGAGCTCGATGTACAGGTCGCCGACGTAGGTGTGCTCGATGTCCAGCTGCAGCTTGACCGACTTGGCCTCGAAGTCGTCCTCGACGTTCAGATCCATGTAGACGCCGGCGGGGTCGTTGTCGGGGATGAGCGTCGGGGTCTCGAAGGCGTACACCTTGCGGGTCTCGTCACCGTCGCCCTCGGGGGCGCGGCGCGACATCTCGAGCAGCTGCTTGACCTTCTCGTAGTTGACGTAGGGGTTGCGGCCGTAGGCGCCGTCGGCGGGGCCCGTCGAGTACCACAGGAAGTCGGGCTGCTCGCTGATGCCCCAGCGGGTGTGCTGGGCGCGGCCCTGCAGCCACTCGCCGCCGATGATGTTGCCGTCGGCGTCCATCTCGAGGATGTACTGGTAGTTGTCGCTGCGGGTGTAGCGGCTGATCGAGGGCATCAGCGGCTCGGCCTCGGGGCCCGACTCGGTGATGTACTTGACGGTGGCGAACACCTCGGCGAAGCGCTTGGCGTCGTCGTTGTAGATGTAGGTGTCACCCTCGACGCCGAGCAGCTCGTTGGCCTTGGCGACGTCGATCTCGGTCATCTGGGTGACCTCGAAGCCGACGACCGGCTGGTTCCACACCTCGTAGTTGTAGGTGCGGTCCTCGAGCAGGGCCATGTTGTGGATGCCCAGGAAGTTGCTCATGATCACGTGGAACGAGCCGGCGTTGGTGTCGCGGCAGGCGGCGTCCTTGATGCGGCCGCGCTCGTCGCGCTCGGGCTCCTTCGTGTTGCAGCGGCCGCCCAGGATGCGCGAGGTCGAGCGGTCGTAGACCGTCTGCATCAGCGCCTTGATGTCGGCGGCGTAGAAGGTGACGCCGTTCAGGGTGACCGGGTGGATGGGCTCGGGCTCGTTGATCGAGGCGGGCGCCCACGCGTGGCACAGGCCCCACCAGGTCTCGACGGCCTCGCTGGTCTGGTCGTCGCAGACGGGCTCGCTGTCGGCGCCGTTGCGGTACACGAGGTCGCGGGCCTTCTTGTTGCCCTTGTTCTCGCTCATCCAGCGCGCGGCCGGGCCCTGGCTCTCGTAGTACTCGGCGTCGAAGCCGTCGTCGCAGTTGCGGGGATCGTAGGCGCGCAGCTCGCTGAAGTTGCCCGGCACCATCCACTCGTTGAAGGCGGCGTCGTACTTCTGCAGCGGGCTCAGGGTGCCCTTGCCCTGCCACTGGACGTTGGTGCTGTCCATGTAGGTGGGCCAGTAGGTGTCGGTCCACGCGGCGGTCGCCAGGTAGGCCTTCGTGGGCAGCTCGGAGAGCTTCTTCACCAGGTTGACGCTGGCGAACTCGGCCAGGCGATCCGGGTCGTTCCGATAATCCCAGGCGTCTTCTTTGCGGTTGCCGTTCTGATCGAACTTGCCGGTGGCGGCGGGCTGCTCGGTGCCGGGCCCGTTGTCCGTGGTGTCCTCGGCGCCGCAGGCCGCGAGGCCGGTGCAGGCGATGCCGGCCAGAATCGTGTGACGAAGCTTCATCGTGCTCTCCCCGTTGCGGGTGTCCCCTGGTCGGCCGGCCCCTTGTGCAGCGACCGTGCCAGCGCCCACGCCGCCTACCCAGGCCGTTTCGATGTGCTCGAAAGGTGGCGGATCGATCCGCCATGGCAACGCAGCGACCCAGCGGCGGGTCAGGGCGCCCGCGGGACGAACCGCACCCGAACCCGGGCGTCCTGCTCGAGGATCGCCTCGCAGGCCAGGCGGCTCAGCCGCAGCCTCTCGCCGTCGGGGCCGTACAGGAAGACGAGATCGGCGTCGTGCGTCCGCAAGCCGGCGATGTCGGCGACCTCCTCCAGCGCCTGCTCCGTCCCGTCGGTCGCCAGCAGGGCCACCTCCAGCCGCTCGTCCGCCCGGCGCGGCGTCGGACCGACCAGGCAGCGCAGCTCGCCGAAAACGTTGCGGGCGAGGTTGATCGCCTGCCGCGCGTCGGCGCGGAGGGCGAGGTTCGGATCGCTGGCCACCGCCAGCATCGCCTCGAGGTCGTCGGCGTCATCGGGCAACACCGCGACGGTGAGCAGGTCGATGTCGGCGTCGCGCACGGCCATGGCCGCGGCCACGTGGTCACCGGCGTCGGGCGCGACGGCCGACACCAGGAAGACGTAGGCCTTGCTGGTGTCGGGATCCGCCTCGACCAGCTCGAGGGCCCGCGCGAGGCCGACGGCGTAGTTCGAGCCGGCGCCGGGCTGCAGCCGCGCCGCTTCGACCGAGACGGCGGTGCGGTGCCGCGCGTCGGCGCCAATCGGGACGACGCCGCGCACCCGCTCGGCGAAGAAGACGGCGCCGATGGCCAGATCGGTCCGTTCGGCGACGAGGTCGACGAACGCCCGGACCACGTCGGCCCGGACCGCGTCCGGCGCGGCGCAGGGCGGCGCGCCGCCGCCGACGCAGCGCGCCATGCCCGCCGACACGTCGACGGCGAGCACCACGCGGGCCAGGAGCAGCGACACCGAGTCGTAGACGACCTCGGCCGGCCGCTCGCCCTCGCCCCAGGGCGGCCCGGGCATCGCGTCGCGCACCCGCGCGTCGAGCGACGCGTCGACCACGGCGTCTTCGACCTCGGTCTTCGTCTCGTCGTCGCATCCGACGACGAAGACCACGCCGAGCACCACCCCCAGCCACCGACCGTACCGTGTCATCGCCCGCTCCTGCCGTCCGCCCACCTGACAGCGAGACCCTAACCCGGAGTGACCTTGGAGGCATAAAAAAGGAACGCGGGCCACCGCGGCTGGCTCAGGGCGCGGCGCGCAGCCCCTCGAGCTTCGCGCGCACGGCGTCGGGCAGGGGCGCCTTCGCTTCGGCCGCGTAGTCGTAGTGCACCACCACCGAGTCGCCGGTCGCGGCCTCGCCCACCGCCTCGCTGGTCAGCCGGTACGCCACCACGAAGCTGGTGGTGCCGATCGACTCGACCCACGCGACGCAACGCAGGGCGTCGGGAAAGCCGAGGGGTCGTAGGAAGCGGCAGCTGGTCGCGGCCAGGATGGGCCCGGTGCGCGTCGCGTCGCGCAGGGCGCGCAGGCCGACGTGATCGAGCAGCGCGATGCGCGCCTCCTCGAAGAACCGGAAGAAGACGGTGTTGTTCACGTGGCCGAGGGCATCGAGGTCCCCCCAGCGCACGGCGCAATCGACGGTGATCGGGGGCACGGCCGCTACTGCACCAGCGCCTGCCCCTGCAGGCGGACCACCACGTGGGCGCCCCGGTCGAGCACCTCGTCGCAGGCGGACAAGGTGAGCATCACCTTGTTCTCGTCGGGGAGGTGCGTGAAGCCCTTCTCGTCCTCGTGGTCGCGCACGCCCGCGATGCCGTCGTAGCGCTGAAGCGGCGTCTCGGTGCCGAAGCGGTCGACGAGGAACGCGAAGACGCGCTCGCCCGCCTGGGGCTCGGGATTGATCGGGCCCAGGCGGCACAGCAGCTCGCCCGCGATGTTGCGGAAGATGGCCGCGACCTGCGCGCCGTTGCTGGCCACCAGCGCCAAGTTGCGATCCCCCGGGTTGCCCGGCTCGCCGCTGACGTCGATGAGCTGAGGCCGCGCCGTCTGGCCATCGAGCACGATGCTCAGCGTGAGGATCGTGTACCCGCGCGCCCACAAGCGCCGCGCGTCGTTGAGCCCCTCGTGCCCACCCGTCGGTGCGCCGTCGCTGACGAGCAGCACGTAGCCCTTCCCCGGCCCATCGTCGAAGCGCAGGATATCCTCGGCCTTGCGAAGGCCAGCGTCGTAGTGGGTGTATCCGTCCGGATTGTTGTCGAACACCATGTCCGCGATGGCATCTCGGTGGGGACCGTCCGAGTCGATGTCGGGCTCGAAGTCGACGATACCGTCGGAGAACAGCACCCCGCCGAACTCGATGTTCTCGACGTCGAGCAGCGCGTCGACCGCCTCGCGCAGCGCGTCGATACGCACGAGCTGCCCCCCCGGACACGGCGGCAGGCTGTTGTTGAAGCAGTACTTCATCGATCCCGAGTAGTCCAACACCAGCACCAGCCGCGGCAGCTTGCGCTCGACGTCGCGCAGGTTCGACTGCGGCAGGTCGACCACCGACCGCGAGTTCAGCACCACGTCGTCCTCGAAGCCCAGCATGCGCCCGAAGATGGGATCCGGGGGCGCCTGCCGCGCGATCAGCTGCGCGTTGATCTGCAGCCGCTCCGCGCCGTCGCCGTCGTCGACCACCGTCACGAGCTGGTCGCAGGGCGTCGCGATGCGCATCTCCCACTGCGGGTTGTTCGGGTTGCCGCCGATGTTGTTGCGCAGCACGTAGTCGAGCGCGGGGTTGTTGCACACGGCGGCCACACCGCCCGTGCGCGCGATCTGCGCGATGGTCACCGTCACGGCGTCGGCCGACGCCTGCATCTCCTCTTTGCGGGTCTGCATCTGCCCGAGGTAGATGCCCACCCACATCAGCAGGAACGTGAAGACGATGAAGTTGAAGATGAGGAAGATGACCGCCCCACGCTGACCGCGGCGCTGAAGCTTGTGCTGCACGTGCTGTCTCCTTCCTCGTCGCGCGGCGGCCCGCCGGCCGCCCGCGCTCACTCCGCTCGCAGGTTGATGCGCGGCGCCTCGTAGCCGCCGCCGCCCCCACCGCCGCCGCCGAACACGTCACCGGTCACTGGGGTCACCAGACCCGAGCCGACCGACCCCCCCCCGCCACTGCCCTGGCCACCCGAAGCGGTCTGGCCGGTGCCGTAGCGCGCGGCGTGGTTCGCGACGATGATCTTCGCTTCGTCCGCCCCGATGGGCGCCGACGGCCGCCGCGGCTGGCTCGTCGCCTGGGCATCCCAGACGCGCCGGAAGGCCAGGCCCGAGGTGTCGTCGAGGCTCGCGCGCCCGCCACACGCGGGCAACACGAACGCGCCGACGACGATCAGCAGCAGGGTCCCCTTCATTCGGTCTCCTCCGCGGGCGGCGCGCCGCCCTTGTCCAGAGCCTCGAGGTTGGCCAGAGCCGCTTTCAGGCTCGGATCCACCAACAAGGCCTCCTGGTACATCCGTCGGGCAGCCGACGGATCCCCTCGCAACTCATGTGCCAGCGCCAGGTTGTTCAGCGACGCGGCCTCGTCCAGCGACTGCCGGAACATGCGCTTCGCCTCGTCGTCCCGCCCCAGCGCCGCCAACGCGAACCCCAGATTGTTGTAGACCGTCGGCGCGTTCGGCTCCAAGCGCAGCGCCTTCTCGAAGGCCTCGATGGCGGCCTGGTGGTCGCCGGCCAGGTAGCGGGAAAAGCCCAGGTTGTTCAGGTACCTAGGCACGTCCGGCTGCAACGCGATCGCCTTCTCGTGCAGGGGCTTCGCCTCGTCGTGCTTGCCCTCGAGGTCGAGCAGCACCGCGAGGCCCGCGTGGGCCGGCGCCAGCGACGGCTGCAGCTCGAGGGCGATGGCGTACTCCTCGCGCGCCTGCCGGTACACCCCCCGATCGCGCAGGACGGTCGCCATCAGGTAGTGCAGCCGCGCGTCCTTCGGATCCTTGGCCAACGCGCTGCGCAGCATGGGCACCGCGGTGCCGTGCGCGCCCGCCTCGATCAGCGTCTGCGCCAGCTGAACGGCCAGATCGCCGGTCAACGCGCCCTTGTCGGGATCGGCCGGTGGCTCGTCCGGCATCTCGCGCGCGCCGCCGCAGCCCAGGGCCGCCAGCGCCGCCGCGCTGAGCACCACCCACCCGAGGAGGGCCCGCGCGCACATCACTCGAACAGCGAGTTGATGACGATGACCACCGCCGGCCCCAGCATGGCGATCACCGCCGAGGGCAGCAGGCACAGCGTCAGCGGCAGGGTCAGGCCCGCGGTCACCTTGCCGGCCAGCTCTTCGAGCGCCAGCTCGCGCTTCCGCCGCGCGCTCGACGCGTACTCGCGCAGCGTGCGGCCCAGCGCGGCGCCCAGCGTGGCCGACTGGATGATCACGTTGGTCAGGTTGCGCACCTCGTCCGAGGTGACGCGGTCGGACAGCTTCTTGAACGCCGACGCCGTCGTCAGGCCCGCGCGCATCTCGCCGATGACCACCGACAGCTCCTCCGACATCTCGGGATCGCTGAAGTCGATCTCCTCGGCCACGCGCGCGACGGCCTGCTCGAGGCCCAGGCCGGCCTCCATGCACGTCACCAGCAGATCCAGCGTCGCGGGCAGCGAGCGCTGCAGCGCCTCCTGCCGCGCGTTCGTGCGCACCCGCAGCCACAGCGTCGGGCCGTAGAACGCGAGCCCCAGCACCAGCGAGCCCAGGATCAGCGCGCTGGGCCCCAGGCCCACCATCATCACGAAGAACAGGAACAGGCCCACCAGCAGCGCGATGGCGCGCGCCACGTTGAACAGCTCGATGGCCTCTTGGCTGCGCAGGCCGGCGCGCGCCAGGCGCAGCCGAAGCTGCGACATCTCCTCGGTGGTCTTGGGGCGCAGCAGGCTGGCCAGCGCCCCCCAGCGACCCTCGGCGGGCGCCGCCTCTTCGGGCTCGGCCTCGTCGCCGCTGCCCTTGCGACGCTCGGCCTCCTCGGCCTCGAGCGCCCGCGCCCGGAAGACCGACCGCACGGCCAGCACGACGCAGAACGCCGTGGCCAGGGCCGACGCGCCGGTCGCGATGTTCAGTACGCTGCCGTCCACCGCCGCCGCCTCAGGTCTTCGGGTTGGTCAGCCGGCGCGTCCACACCACGCCCGCCGTGTACATGATGATCGCCACCGTCAGCAGCACGCGCCCGACGGGATCGTTGACCAGCGTACCGATGTAGTTGCTGTCGGCCATGTAGGCCAGCAGCACGAAGATGGGCGGCAGGCCGGCCAGCATGCGCGCGCTGCTGCGGCCCTCGGCGGTCATCGCGCTCAGCTTGCGCTCGTACTGCGCCTGCTGCCGCATGGTGTCGATGATCTGCTCGAGCACCTCGATCAGGTTGCCGCCGGTCTGCCGCAGCACCAGCACCGAGGTCACGAAGGTGCGCACGGTGCGGGCGGCCGCCAGACGGGCGCTCATCGCGACCAGCGCCTCTTCCAGCGGCCGACCCAGCTGCACCTCTTCGGAGACGCGGTGGAACTCGTCGCCGATGGGCGCGTCCAGCTCGCTGGCCGTCAGGCGGATGGTCTGGTCGAGCGACTGGCCGGCGCGCAGCGAGATGATCATCACCTCGAGGGCCTCGGGCAGCTGCTCCTCGATGCGCTGCACGCGCTTGCGGCGCTTGCGCAAGAGCCCGAGGTAGGGCAGCACCGTGCCCGCCATGCCCATCACCATCGCCGCGCCCAGGCTGCCCGTGATCAGCAGCACCAGCGTGAAGACGATGAAGAACCACAGGCCCACGCGCACCAGGAAGGGCCCCAGCGAGGTCTCCTCGCCGGCCTCTTCGAGCAGCTGCGCCAGCGACTGCGCCAGCGCGCCCTCGTTCTCGCGGCGCATCAGCGCGGCGCTGGCCGACAGCGACTCGTCGGTGCCCAGGCGCTCGGCCAGCAGGGCCTGCTTGCTGCCCTTGCGGCTGACGACGATCCAATACAGCGCCTGCAGCGTGAAGAAGACCGACGCTGCCGCCATGAGGACGAACAGGTTCACCCGGGCCTCTTCAGGGCGCCCGACCGGTAGAACCGCTCGAGCAGCCCGCTCTCGCGCACGTACCGGTGCTCGCCGTGGATGCGGCCCTCGTCGTCCATGCCCTGCTGGTCGTAGACGAAGACCTCGTTGGTGATGACGCGCTCCGCGTCGACGTCGAAGCCGAGCACCTCGGTGATGCTGGTGATCTTGCGCTGACCGTCCGACAGGCGGCTGGCCTGCACGATGGCGTGCAGCGAGCGGCCGATGATCTGCTGCAGGGCCTCGGGCCCCAGCTTCACCCCGCTCATCGTGATCATCGTCATCAGGCGCTGAAGGGCGTCGCTGGGCGTGTTGGCGTGCAGCGTGCCCATCGACCCCTCGTGGCCGGTGTTCATCGCCTGCAGCATGTCCAGCGCCTCGCCGCCGCGGACCTCGCCCACCACGATGCGGTCGGGGCGCATCCGCAGGGCGTTCTTCATCAGATCGCCGATGGTGACCGCGCCGCGGCCCTCGATGTTGGCCGGCCGGCTCTCGAGCCGCACCACGTGCGTCTGCTGCAGCTTCAGCTCGGCGCTGTCCTCGAGGGTGATGATGCGCTCGCTGGTGGGGATGAAGTTGCTCAGCGCGTTCAGCAGCGTCGTCTTACCGGCGCCGGTACCGCCGCTGATGAGGATGTTGCACTTCGACCGCACCGCCGCCTTCAGGTAGTTCATCATGTCCGGCGTCAGCGCGCCGTACTTGACGAGATCCTTGTGGGTCAGCGGGTTCTGGCCGAACCGCCGGATGGACAGGGCGGCGCCGTCCAGCGCCAGGGGCGGCACGATGGCGTTGACGCGGCTGCCGTCGGGCAGGCGGGCGTCCACCATCGGCGACGACTCGTCCACGCGCCGGCCCACCCGGCCGACGATGCGGCTGATCGTGTTGATCAGGTGGGCGTCGTCGCGGAAGTGGGCGTCGACCTGCTCGAGCCGGCCGCCGCGCTCGACGAAGATCACGTTGGGCCCGTTGACCAGGATGTCGCTCACGCGCGCGTCGGCGAGCAGCTCTTCGAGCGGCCCGAGGCCGGTGATCTCGTCGAGGATGCTCTTGATGGTGCTGTCGCGCTCGACGGCCGACAGGTTCAGGCCCTCGGCCTGCACCACCCGCTCGACGATGTCCTTCAGCCGGGTGCGCAGCTGCTCCGGCGTCAGGCTGGCCACCGCCGCCACGTCGAGGCGGTCGATCACCTTCTGGTGCAGCCCGCGTCGCAGGTTGTCCAGGTTGCGACCGGCCGGCTGCGAACCGTCCGCGTTGGTCGTCAACCGGTCGATGATGCGCATGGCCATCGGTCAGACCCCGTGCTTGCTCACTTGCGCCGGAAGAGGCGTCCCAGCAGGCTGCGCCCGCCGCCGGCGTCGGCCTGCAGCCCGCCGAGGCTGCGCGCCAGCGCCTCGATGTCGCGGGCCAGCCCGCCGCTGGCCTTCAGCTCGCTGATCATCACCCCGCAGTTGAGGGCCTCCTCGACGAGCGGGAAGTCGTTGCGCACCACCGCGTGCACCGGCTGGCCCAACGCGTTGCCGATGGCCTCGAGCGTGACGGGCGCCTTCTTGTGAAAGCGGTTGACCACGATCTTGAGGCGATCCGGGCCGTAGCCCAGGCGGCGGAACAGCCGCAGCGAGCGGGCCGCGGCGCGCACCGCGGGCACGTCCTGCGTCACCACCAGCACCACCAGGTGCGCGATGTCCATGACGCCGACGGCGTGGTCGCTGAAGTCGCGCAGGCCGTCGATGACGATGTAGGGGAACGACTGCCCCAGCGCGTCGAAGAAGCGCGGCAGCCGATCGCTGGTGACCGTCGACAGCTCCTCGATGCGGTCGCCCTGCGCCACCATCGTCAGGCCGCTGGGGTGCCGGTCGAGGCCCGACTGGATGGGCCCCGAGCCCGCGTTGGTGGCCTCGACCACCAGCTCGGCGATGCTGCGCTCGGGCTTGACGTTCAGGCTGACCGGCACCGACCCGAGCTGCAGATCCATGTCGACGATGACCGCGTTGCGGGTCAGCTTCGCCAGGGTGCCGGCGACGTTCACCGCCAGCGTCGTCGTGCCCATGCCGCCCTTCGGCCCGAAGAAGGCCATCATCTTCGAGGCGACGGTGGTGGGCTGCGGCGCCTGGCCCAGCGGCTCGTCGGCGGGGAGCTCCTCGATCTCCTCGAGATCCTCCAAGCGCAGGATCGAGGTGTGCGCCGACAGCTGCTTCTTGCGATGCCGGCCCGCCTCGATGTCCTTCAGGCTCGAGATGAACGTGGCGTTCCGCGGATCGCGGATGCCCGCCCGGCTCGCCGGCCGCTTGAAGGGGTTGTCGCTCATCGCCAGAAACCGACCTTGCCCACCGGCTGGCGGCGCGGCGCGATGCCCGCCTGCGGGGCCGCCGACCGGCGCCGGGGCGCCTCACCGTTGGCCTCGTGGATGTTCAAGAGGAACAGCTCGAGATCGGTGGGATCGCTGATGGTCTCCTCGCCGGGCAGCGCCGGCGCGACGTCGGCGTCCATCGGCTCGACCAGCCGCGCGGTGACGACGACCACCAGCTCGGTCTCGCGGCGCTCGAAGCTCTTGCTCGAGAACAGCGCCCCCAGGATGGGGATGTCGCCCAGGCCGGGCACCTTGGAGATCGTGTTCTCGATCTCGTCGTTCAGCAGGCCGGCGATGGCGAAGCTCTGCCCGTCCCGCATGCGGATCGTCGTCGCGGCCGAGCGCGTCTTGAAGGCCTGGTTCAGGCCCAGCGCGTTCGTCGGATCGATGGCGCTGACCGCCACCTTGGTCTTCAGCTGGATGGTGTCGTCGGCCAGCACGGTCGGCGCGAAGTCGAGCTGGATGCCGTAGGGCTTCAGCTCGATGTTCACCTGGCCCAGCGAGCCGGTGGTCTGGAAGGGCAGCTCGCCGCCGGCGAGGAAGCTGGCCTCTTGCCCGCTCATCGCCACCAGCGTCGGCTCGGCCAGCGTCTTCGACAGGTTGCGCATCGCCAGCAGGCTGAGCGTGGCCGCGAAGGGGAAGGGCCCGTCGGGCATGCCGAAGAAGATCGAACCGAAGCTGCCGGTGGGCGCCGCGAACACCTGCGCCGGCCGGCCCACCACGGTGGCCTGCGGCACGGGCGGCGGGTTGTTGCGCGGGTTGACGTCCTGGTGCGCCACGTCGCCGATGGCCGTGCCCACGCGCCCGTTGTTGGCGCCGCCCGCCAGGTTCATGCCGATCTCGCGCAGCGAGCGGCGGTTGACCTCGGCGAACTTCACCTCGAGCTGCACCTGCTGGCGCGAGCGCACCTGCAGCAGGTTGATGACGTGGGGCTGCACGCCCAGGCCGGCGATGGCGGGGCTCTTCAGGTAGCCCACCGCCAGATCCTCGGCCTGCTTCACCATGTGGGTGTCGCTGACCACGCCGGTCAGCACCAGGGCGCCGCCCACCGCGCGCGCCTCGACGTCCTCCCGGGGGAAGATACGCTGCAGCTCGCTCTGGATGGCCTGCGCCGGCAGCGACACCTTCACCAGCCAGCTGTCCTGCGTGCCGCCGCCGTGCATGATCAGGTTGGTCTCACCGACCTTGCGGCCGATGACCAGCAGGCCGCCGCTGGCCGGCGTGATCTCGGCGATGGTCGGATCGGTCAGCGTGATCTTCCCGCTCGCCCCGCTCAACCGCAGGATGGTCGAGCCACCCAGCGACACCTCGATGACGTTGCGCATCTCGCGCCGCGCCCGCCCCTGGCCCCAGGCCACCGACGCGAACAGCACGGCCCCCACCAGCACAACCGCGGACCCAAGCCGGATCCGCCCCACGCGCGGCATCACTCGCCTCCGATCGTAATCGTCTTCGTGTTGCCCCGGCGCTCCACCCGGGGCCCGCTGGGCTCTTCACGCTCCGGGCGCACCACCCGGCTGCGCCGCGGCCGACGCCGCGCGCGGCTGGCGGCCGCGGCCGCCTTCTCGGACGCGGCCAGCTCGGCCTGCGCCTCGGCCACCTCTTCCGGATCCGCCTCTCCCAAGAGCTCCGGCGGGGTGATGCCCAGGGTCTCGACGGTGCCCGGATCGCCCGCGTTGCGCAGCATCAGGTCGATCTTGCCCTCGCGGCTGGCCAGCGCCAGCATCTCGGCCTGCTCCGGGGTGACCAGCAGCGTGACCACGGACTTCTGTCCGCCGCCGGTGTTGTTCTTCTTCTTGGGATCCGCCACCGCCGCCGAGTCGAGCAGGCCGTCGACGGCCAGCACGCGGATGCGCTGCAGCACCAGCTTGGTGCTCACCTTGCGCTCGAGCGAGTTGCGGATGGTGCTCAGGACGTCGACCACGGCGCCCGGGTAGACGAGGCGGGCGTCGGCGATCCAGTTGTCGATCGGCACCGGGAAGGCGCGCAGCTCCTTGGGCACCTGCGCCGCCATGCCGGTGCCCTTCTCGGGGTTGGCCAGGCGCTGCGCGATGACCGGCTCGCCCTCGAACAGGGTGCTGACCGGCACGCGGGGATCGGGGCCGAGGATCTCGTCGAGGGACTTGAAGGCGCCGGCCGGGACCGACGACTGCGGCCACTTGACCACCTTCAGGTGCGTCTCGTTGATGACCTCGCTGGCGTTGATCGTCGTGGCGGCCACGACGACCTCCTGCACGGGCTCGTCGGCGTACTTGCTGTCGCCCATCATGCGGGCCAGCAGCAGGGCCGTCAGGCCGGTGAGGACCAGCGCGAGGAACGTGAAACCCAGGGCACCGATTCGGGAGGCCCGGGCACCCCCCACCTTGCGGCTCATCGGCTCTCCTCTCGCCGGCGTGCGCGCCGGCGGCAACTCGACGTCGGGCGTTCGGACGTCGCGCCCGCGCGCGACGCGCCCGGCTCATGGTGACCCAAACGGGCCCGCGTCGCCAGCGCCCACATTGAACAGCGGCCGAACTCGCCGCGGCCGCGCGGCGCCTCAGCGCTCGGTGATCGGCATGCTGGCTTGGGACCGCAGCGTCATCACGTTCGCGCCTTGCGCGTACCGTCGCACGATCCGTGCGATGCCGCCAGCATACTGACAGGTGACGCGGACGGTCAGCATCTTGATGTTGGCGTCCACCGCGACGATCTGCGTGCCGTTGGTCTGCAGGGGATCGCAGCGGTTGTTGCCCAGCAC
Source organism: Myxococcales bacterium (assembly GCA_020633465.1). Taxonomy (GTDB): domain Bacteria; phylum Myxococcota_A; class Bradymonadia; order UBA7976; family UBA1532; genus JACKDN01. The sequence continues at coordinate 201,062 of JACKDN010000009.1, read as the reverse complement.
CAGACCGGCCATCGAGGCGCGCACCTGCTGGTTGACGCAGTCCAGGATGCCGACCTCGCCCCGCGGCGCGCAAATGCGGGCGGCGCGGCTGGCGGCGGTGGTGAGGCGCTGGCGGACCACCATGGCGTCGCCGAAGTGGATGGCGCCGGCCATGACGAAGACGAGGATGGGCAGGCCGAGGGCGAGCTCGACGGCGGCGGCGCCGCGCGCGGCGCGGCTGCGCAGCGCGTGGCGGAGGCCGCGGGGGGAGGTGGAGCGGTGTCGGACGTTCACGTGACCTCCCACATGAGCGCGACCAGGGCGCCCGCCGAGAAGGCGAGCGCCATGGGCACGTGGAGTCGGGCCGGCCGGTCGCCCTCCACCTGGGGCAGGGTGACCGTGCGGGCCGCGGTCGTCAGGTTACGGCGCACGCGCTGGCGAAGGCCCGAGCCCGCGGTCAGCACGAGGGCGGCGGCCACCAGGCCGCCGAGCGCCACGCCCCACAAGAACATCCAGGCCGCGCGCGTCGGGCCGAGCCAGACGCCGAGGGCCATGACCAGCTTGGCGTCGCCGCCGCGGTACAGGCGCATCGCGAAGGGCACGATGACCAGCGCGAAGGCGACCCCCAAGCCGGCGGCGCCCGCGCCCAGCCCCGCCCAACCGTGGGACGTGACCTGCCAGCCGAGGCCGGCGGCGGCGATGGCGCCGTTGAGCGGGTTGGGCACCCGTCGGGCCCGAAGGTCGCTGACGCTCGCGGCGACCAGCGCGAGCCAGAACAGGGGCCCGAAGTACGGGCCGAAGCCGAGCGCCAGGGCTTACTGGTTCTGGATGACGCTCGCCGCGCGGTTCAGCATCGCCGAGATGCTGTCGCGGAAGGCGATGAGGGTGCCGATGAGCGCCACGCCCACGATGGCGGCGATGATGGCGTACTCGACGGCGGTGGCGGCGTCGTCCTCGTGGCGCAGGCGGCTGAGCAGGTTGCGCATCGGTTTCTCCCGTGTGTGCGTCGTTCTAGACGGTGCGCCCGATACGGTTAGCAACGAGCGGGCCAAACCGAAGGTCCCGCCGGGGCACCCGCCCATCGCCCCGCCTCGGGGCGCATGAGCCCCATCAATCTAGCGGAGACGACCGGCGGCGCCAATCTCCCGGTGCAGTTTTGCACGCACGTCCCGCGCGCGCCTTCGGCGGCGCTGGGGTCGACCGACCCGGTCTCTGCGGCTAGCCCAGCCGCCACGTGCCCGCGGGGGCGATCTCGACGACGATCCCGACTTGCGAGCCCCCTGGCAGGTCGCTATCAATGGCCGCCATGAGATCGCACCTGAAGTACGCAGTCCCCAACGGGTTCACCGCCATGTCGATGCTGTTCGGCCTGGCTTCGGTTGCAGCCTCCGCGAGCGGGGACTTCGACACCGCCGCCTGGATGGTGCTGTGGGGGGTGCTGCTCGACAAGCTCGACGGCGCCAGCGCCCGCCTGCTGAAGGCCAGCAGCGAGTTCGGCGTGCAGTTCGACTCGTTCGCCGACTTCATCGTCTTCGGCGTGGCGCCCGCGGCCCTCGTGTACTTCCGCATGAGCGATCTGGTGGCGCGGCCGCTGCTGTTGTTCTGCGTGGGGTTCTTCGTCGTCGCCACGTCGGCGCGGCTGGCGCGCTTCAACATCTCGGAGCCGCCCCTGGGCGACCGCCTGTTCTACGGCATCCCCACCACGCTGGTCGGCGCGGTGCTGGCCGCCGCGTACCTGACCTGGTCGAAGTACGACCTGAGCCCCGAGGCGCTGAGCGCCCTGCCCTTCCTGCTGATCGTCGCGGGCGCCGCCATGGTGAGCAACCTGCGGCTGCCCAAGCTGAAGATGCGCGCCAACAAGCTGGTGAACGCGTTCCAGCTCGCGAACATCGTGATCGTCTACGCGATGACGCCGTTCAAGGTGCTGCCCGAGTACCTGCTGTTCCTCTGCGCGCTGTACCTGAGCGTGGGCCTCACCTGGGGTCTCTTGAACCCGCCCAGCGAGGAAGAGGTCGCCGCCGCCAAGGCGGCGTAGCTCACCGCGAAGCGGTGAAGGCGCGGTGGAAGACGCCGAAGCGCGTCCCCCGATCGCTCACGATCACCCCCTCGACGCCGGCGCGGCGGGCGGCGCCCTCGAGCACGGCGGCGCCGGCGAGCAGGACGTCGGCGCGGCGGGCGTCGATGCCGGGCCAGGCGGCGCGCTCGGCCTCGGTCTGGCCGGCGAGGATGCCGGCGATGCGGCCGATCTCGCGCAGGGACAGGTGGTGGCCGTGGATGCGCTGGGGGTCGTGCACCGCCAGCTTCAGGCTGATGCGCGCCAAGAGCGAGCAGCTGGCGCTGCTGCCGACCACGGCGCTGACGTCGGGGGGCACGGGCAGCGCGTCGAGGCGGCGGGCGACCACGCGGCGCAAGGTGTCGAGCGTCTCGGCGCCGGGCGGATCGGCCTGCACGTGGCGCTCGGTCAGGCGCACGACGCCCAGCTCGGTGCTCTCGGCGCCGCCGTTCCAGACGACCTCGGTGCTGCCGCCGCCGATGTCGACCAGCATCGCGTCGTCGTCGACGTCCTCGACCTCGTAGCGCGCGGCCAGCCGCACGATCTCGGCCTCGGTCGCGCCGTCGACGACCTCGACCTCGAGGCCGAGCAGGTCGCGGCAGGCGTCGAGGAAGTCGGGGGCGTCCTGGGCGTCGCGCAGCACCGCGGTGCCCACGGCGGTCAGGCGGTCGACGCCCAGCTCGCTGCACCGCGCGACCATCGCGCGCAGCGCCTCGAGCGTGCGGGCCACCGCGTCGGGGTGCAGACGGCCGCTGGCGTCCACCCCCTGGCTCAGCCGGGTGACCGCGACGCGCTGCTCGACGATGTCCACGGGGCCGCCGGTGGGGCGGCCGATCAGCACCTTGACCGAGTTGCTGCCCAGGTCGAAGGCCGCACAGAGCGCTGCACTCACCGGACCGTGAACTCCGCCCGGCGGTTCTTGGCGTGGCCGGCCTCGGTCTCGCTGAAGTCGAGCGGCTGCTCTTCGCCGTAGCTGACGACGCTCATCCGGTTGGGATCGACGCCCATCTGCACCAGGTACTTGCGCGCCACCTGCCCCCGCTTCTCGCCCAGCGCCAGGTTGTACTCGGTGCTGCCGCGGCTGTCGCAGTGGCCCTCGATGATGATGCGCTTCTCGCCGTTCTTCAGCAGCCACTGGGCGTTGCTGGTCATCGTCTGCCGCGCCTCGGGCGTCAGATCGAAGGCGTTGAAGTCGAAGTACACCGTCTTCAGGCCGCCGGAGTTCTGCGCGTCGGGATCGTCGAGGCCCGCGCCCGACCGGTCGATGAAGTCGTTGGGATCGATCGTGGGATCCTGCTTGGGCTTCAGGCACTCGTCCTTGCGCAGCATCGCCTTCTGGCGGGCCTGCTCGGCCAGCTTCTTGGCGGCGCGCGCGGCGGCGGCGGCCTCGTCGTTCTTGCCCTCGTCGGCCAGCGCGTTGGCCTTGGCGTACATGCGCTCGGCGGCGGCGTACTCCTCGGGCGCGCACTTCTTGGCCAGGATGGCGTCGGCCAGGGCGTTCTCGGCCTCGGCCAGCGTCTTCGTCGGGCGGCCACCGCAGGCCGTGAGCAGCACGAGCAACAGGATGCCGGTCAGTCGGGTGGCGGGTCGCACGTCAGGGCTCCTTGGGCTTCTTCGAGGCATCGGGGGCCGGGGTCGGGGCCTTGGGCGCCGCCTTGAGGGCGTCCATCAGCCGCACGTTGGCCGGCACCTTCGTGGTCTTCAGGCGGGCGGGCGCCATGGGCCTCAGCACGCCCGCGGGCAGCTTCTTCGCCGGCGCGCGCTCGCGCACCGGCACCTCGACGCCGGCGGTCGTCACCTGCCGGCGCAGCTTGGCGTCGGTGGGCAGCGGCAGCGTGCGCTTGCCGGTCGGGCCGAAGGCCTTGAGCGTGGTCAGCACCGTGGCGTCGAAGGCGGGGCTGCCGCTGGGCGTGGCCAGATCGCCGACGGTGATCGAGCCCTTCTCGTCCAGCACGACGCGCACCACGGCGCGGTGGCGCTTGGTCGGCGCGACCGCCGGCGCGGGCAGCGCGCTCTCGATCAGCAGGCCCAGGCGCGGCCCGTAGAGGACGGGCGGCGGGCCGCCGAGGCGCGGCATCACCTTGGCCGGATCGACGCGCGGCCGCGGGGGCCGCACGATCGGCTGCGTGGCGGCCGGCTGGGCCCACGCCCAGGCCACGCCGACGGCCAGGTTCAACAGGACGACGCCGACCCGCATCACCGCCCCCAGTGCGGCGTGAGGTAGCCGCCCTTGCCGCGGCTGATGCGCGTCTGGAAGCGCCCGTCGGCGGTCATGATGTAGATCTGCGAGCTGCCGTCGCGGGTGCTGGTGAAGGCGATGTAGCGGCCGTCGGGCGAGAACGAGGGCTCCTCGTTGTTGCCCTGGTTCTGCGTCAGCCGGCTGATCTGGCCGCTGCCGACGTCGAGCACGAACAGGTCGAACACGTTGCGCTCGTCACGGGCCGTGAAGGCCACCTTGTCGCCCTTGGGGCTCCAGTCCGGCGTCTGGTTGTAGTCGCCCTGGAAGGTCATGCGGCGCTGGTTGCTGCCGTCGGCGTTCATCAACCAGATCTGCGGCGAGCCCTGGCGATCGCTGACGAAGGCGATCTGCCGGCCGTCGGGCGACCAGCTCGGGCTCGTGTCGATGCCCCACGAGTCGGTCAGGCGCTTCACCACCGAGCCGCTGTTCGCGTCGATCAGGTAGATCTCGGGGTTGCCGTCCTTCGACAGGGTCAGGGCGATCTGGCCGCCGCCCGGCTTGAGCTGGGCGCCCGTGTTGAGGCCCTCGTAGGCCGCCAGCGACTTGGCGTTGCCGCCCTGCAGGGTGAACAGGTGGGCGCCGCCGTTGCGGAAGCTGGTGAAGAGGATGCGGCCGCCGGACAGGCTGGGCAGCATGTTGATGCCGCCGGTGCGGGTCAGCTGCACCTCGTCGAAGCCGTCGGGGGCCAGCATCACCAGCTCCTTGGCGCGGGCGAGGCGCTTCACGGCGACGATGCGCGTGTGAAACAGGCCCGGCGCCTTGGTGTAGTAGCGGATGACCTCGTTGACGAAGCCGTGGGCGTGGAAGCGCAGCTTGCCCGGGTCGACGGGCAGCACGGCCGGGCCGTCGTAGGGGGCGGGCAGCTTGATCTGCTTGTTGCCGTCGACGCTGTAGAGGCGCAGGTCGACGGTGACGTTGCCGCCGTCGATGCGGTAGCCCGCCTTCACCAGGCCCTGGGTGCCGATGTTGAACCACGCCGTGTAGTCGGGGTTCATGCCCTCCTTGGCGGGATCGACCAGGTACGCCGCCTTGTCGAGCAGGTTGAAGTAGCCCGAGATCTGCAGGTCGCGGACGATGGTGCCGGTCAGCGCCTCGGTGACGCCGCGGGTGTCGGGGGCGCCGCCGAGGTTGACGGCGTCGGGCACGGCGATCTGGACGAGCACGATGTCGCCCGCCTGGACGGTGCCGATGTCGACGCCGCCGCCCTCCTTGGCCTCGCCGTCCTGCGCGTACGCCCCCGCCGCCGAGCACAGGGCCATGAGCGCGACGAGGGTGGGGAGGAGGTTCCGTCGGAACATCGGGTCGATCTCCTGGCTCGCGGGGCAAGGCCTCATTGGGCCTGCTTCCCGTCCATGGTCACGGTGAGGCCGGTGTGCAGCACGGTCTTGCGCAGCGAGGCGTCCTTGGGCAAGGGCAACTTCAGCGCGCTGCCCGGCCCGAAGCGACGCACCGCGGCCAGGGCGGCGTCGTCGAAGAACTTGTTGCCGCTCGCCCGGCTCATCTTGGGCTCGCCCTTCACCTTGCCGCCCTCGTCGATCGAGAACTGCAGGGTGGCGCGCAGCCGGTTGCGCTCGTCGGCGGGGATGTTGGCCGGCACCTTGAACTGGCGCTGCAGCATGGTCTTCACCAGGCTGGCGTACACCTGCTTGTTGTAGAGCGAGTTGGGGTCGGTGGAGGTGCCCTCGGGCACCCCCTCCTTCAGGCCGGGCGCGTCCTCTTCGTCGGCGCGCGGATCGTCGAGGTTGCGCAGGGCGTCCTGCATGGCCCGCTTGCGCTCGCGGGCCTCCTTGCGCTTGCGCTGGCGCTCCTCGAGCTCTTCCTTCTTGCGCTGCTCTTCTTCGAGGCGCTTCTTCTCTTCGGCCAGCTCGCGCTGCTTCTTCTCTTCCTCTTCCGCCTTCTTCTCTTCCTGTTCCTCTTTGATCTCGCGGCTCAGGCTGGCGGTGTCGGTCTCGGGCGGCGGCGGCGCGGGCGGCTTCGTGATGCGCGGCAGCGCGTTGGGCTCGGGCTCCTTGCCCAGGCGCGGCAGCTCGGCGAGCGTGACGTCGATGGCGGGCGGCTCCGGGTTCTCTTCCGCGACCTCCGTCGTCAAGCCGGCCCACACCATCGCCGCGAAGATGAGGCCGTTGATCACCAGCGCCGAGGCCGACGCGGCGGCCTGCAGTCCGGTGTCCTCGTGGGCCGTCGCGATGCTCACCCTTCGGTGCCTCCGGGCGGGTTCGTGACCATGCCCACGTTGCGGATGCCGGCGTTCTTCACCCGCGCCATCACGTCCAGCACGAACCCGTAGGGCAGGTTGCGGTCGGCCATGATGAACAGAGGGCGGTCGTCGTGCAGGGGCTCGTTGTTCTTCAGCAGGCCCTCGAGCGGCCCCAGACACGTGGCGTAGTCGCCGTTCTTCGCCTCCGCGCAGGACACCATCTTGCTCTCGTCCTTGCCCATGCTGAGGCCGACCGAGTAGTCGGCGCGCAGGGTGAGGATCTTCGACAGGGCGTCGGGCGTCACCGGCTCGGCGTTGGTCGGGGGCAGATCGATGTCGACGTTCCGCTGCGTGGGCGGGCTGACGATGATCGGCGTCGTCACCATGAACACGATCAACAGCACCAGCATCACGTCGACCAGCGGCGTGACGTTGATCTCGCTCATCGCGCCGCGTTGGCGGCCGTTGCCGGAGCTCATGCCCATGACGCGCCCTCCCCCGCCGGCCTAGTTGAAGAAGTGGCGCTTGACGATGTTCAGGAAGTCGTGGCCGAAGTTGTCCATGTCGGCCTCGAGCACCCGAACGCGGTTGAGAAAGTAGTTGTAGAACACCACCGCGGGGATGGCCGCCACGAGGCCGATGGCGGTGGCCACCAGCGCCTCGGCGATACCCGGCGCCACCGTCAGCAGCGACGCGTTGCCCTCCTTCGCGATGTTCAGGAAGGCCGCCATGATGCCCCACACCGTGCCGAACAGGCCGACGAAGGGCGCCGCGCTGCCGGTGGTGGCGAGGAAGCCGGTCAACTTCTCGAGGTGGATCGACTCGGCGGTCTGCGCCCGTCTGAGCGAGCGCTCGATGTTCGACATGTCGTCCATGCGGCCGTGCATCGTGTCGCCGGTGCCGCCGCTCTTCAGCTTCGTCAGCTCGACGTAGCCCGCGCGGAAGACCTGGCTGACCGGGCTTCGCCGCAGGTGCTCGCTGGTCTGGTAGATCTCGTCGAGGCGCTTCGACTGCCAGAAGGTCTCGAGGAACAGGGCGCTCTCGCCCTGGGCGCGGCGCAGGTACAGCCACTTGTAGACGATGATGTACCAGCTGATGACCGACATCAGCACGAGCACCGCCAGCACACCCTTCACCACGGGCGAGGCGTCGGCGATCAACTTCGAGATGCTGATGTCCTGCGCGCCCTCGGTGACGGTCACGAGGTTGACGAGAATGCTGTCCATCGGTTCAGGCCTTCATGATCCGACTGCGCCGAGTCGAGGCAGTAGCACGGGGGTCAAGGTACGTCAAGGTGCGACATCTCCCACCCCGAGATCGACGGTCGGGCCCGCGTCGGCGGCGCCCCGCACCTCGAAGGGCCACGGCCCGCTGACGCGGTCACCGTTGCGCACCACGAAGTCGAAGACGCCCGGCCCGAGGGCGGGCACGGTGACCAACAGCGCGCGGTCGGCCCAGGATTCCACCGCGACGTCGGCGCCGCCGAGGGTGACCCGGTCGAGGGGCCCCGGCAGGCCGAAGTTGCGCCCCACCAACGTCACCCGCTGACCGGGGCGCGCGGCGGCGGGCCGCGCGTCCTCGATCACCGGCGCCCGGCCGGGCTCGGCGTCGTCGTCGGAGCAGCCCGCGCCCCAGGGCAGGGCGGCGGCGAGAAGCAGCGGGACGGTCATGCGCACGCGGCGCATGGTATGGAGGTCGTGGCCTTCCGTCACCCGGTTCTTCGCGCCGATGCTGCTGCTCGTCCTGCTGCTGCTCGCCCCGCCCCTGCCGCCGGGGCGCTACCTGGGCACCGGCCCGGGCGGCACGATGGTGCTCGAGCTGGGGGCCGACGGCGCGGCGGTGCTCGGCGGCGCGGCCCTGCGCTGGCGCGCCGAGGGCGACGCGCTGATCTTCGAGGGCGGCCCGGCGCCGCTGCGCCTGCGCGTGGACGCGGGGCCCTGCCTCGTCGGCCCCGTCGTCGAGCGCCTGTGCCTGACGCCCGCCCCGCTGCCCGCGCCGACGCCGTGGTGGCGGCTGTCGGCCGAGCGGCCGCCGGCGCTGTGGGGCGCCTGGGCCGTCGCCGAGCCGGGCGACGCCTTCACCCTGCGGTTGGACGCGGACGGCGCCTTCGCCACGCCCCACGCCCGCGGTCGCTGGCACTTGGCCGAGGGCACCCTGGTGCTGACCTTCGACGACGGCGAGGCGGTGCTGTATCGTGCGCGCCGCGACGGCGCGTTCCTGCGCCTCGAGGGGGGCGACCTGGCCGGCGATCTGGTGCTGCGGCCGGTGGCGCCAGCTTCGGACCCGTCGCTATGATCCGGCGCCGATCGCGGGGAGAGCGCGCGGCGTCGAGGAGGCATCGATGAGCAACCGTCACCTGGCTTCGTTCCTGGCCTGCGCGCTGGGCGCCGCGCTCGCGACGGCGTGCGCCGGCAACGAGGACTCGAGCGGCACGGCCGACAGCGGCCCCGGCGCGGGCGGCAACCCGGGCGTCGGCGGCAACCCCGGCGTCGGCGGCAACCCCGGCGTCGGCGGCAACCCCGGCGTCGGCGGCAACCCCGGCGTCGGCGGCAACCCCGGCTTCGGCGGCGGCGAGCCCGGCGGCAACCAGCGGCCCGAGCTGCGGCGCATCGGCGATCGCGAGGCGCCGGTGGGTCAGCAGCTGGTCATCCGCCTCGAGGCCAGCGATCCCGAGGGCGATCCGCTGACCTACAACGTGCGGTCGAGCCTGCCCGCGGGCGCCAAGTTCGAGAAGTCCACGGGCGAGTTCACGTGGACGCCGACGCCCGATCAGGACGGCACGCTGGTGCTGATCACCTTCGAGGTCAGCGACGGCGCGTTGAAGGATCAGGAGACGATCCAGATCACGGTGGTGCCCGCGGGCGCGGGCGGCAACCGGCCGCCGGTGCTCGACGAGCTGGGCGATCAGCGCCTGACCGCGGGGCGCCCCTTCATGCTGCGGCTGGAGGCCAGCGATCCCAACGGCGACACGCTGACCTACCGCTACGAGGGCGACATGCTGCCCGACGCGACGCTGGACGCGAGCTCGGGCGAGTTCGCCTGGACGCCCGAAGCGGGGCTGGCCGGCTCGGACTTCGAGGTGGTGTTCATCGTCAGCGACGGCGAGCTGGAGGACGAGCAGGCGGTGAAGCTGGCCGTGCGCGAGAGCGGCGGCGGCGGCGATCCCGGCAACCTGCCCCCGCGCATCACCCCCATCGAGGATCAGCAGGTGATGGTGGGCCAGCGCGTCGAGCTGGTGGTGCGCGCCGAGGACGACAACCCCGACGACCTCACCTTCGCCATCGCCAGCACGCTGCCCGACGGCGCCAACTTCGACGCGGGCACCGCGACCTTCACCTGGACGCCCACCGCCGAGCAGGCCGATCAGGCGTTCGGCGTCGTGTTCCAGGTCAGCGACGGCGAGTTCCGGGCCATCGAGCGGGTGACCTTCCAGGTGGTGCCGCAGGGCAACGTGCAGCCGGGCGAGTGCGAGGGCGACGGCGTCAACGGGCCGGTCGAGCTGCCGGTGGGCATGGTGGTGGCGGGCCGCAACATCTGCCCGGCCGGCGAGCGCGACCGCTTCGAGTTCGACCTGGCGGCCGACACGGCGTTCACCGTCGAGGTGGCCTTCACGCACGCGGACGGCGACATCGACGTGGTGGTCGAGGGGCCGAACGGCCAGCAGGTGGGCTTCTCGGCCGGCGTGGCCGACGTCGAGACCGTGCGCGCCGTGGCCCGCGTGGCCGGCACCTACACCGCGGTCATCTACGGCGTGGCGGGCGTGACCAACGACTACACGATCGAGCTGACGGTGGACGACATGCCGGTGCCCACGTGCGAGGACGACGCGTTCGACGACGGCGCGGGCAACGACGCGGCGGGCATGGCCGCCGATCTGCGCGCGGCGGTGGGCCAGGACCTTCAGATCTGCGCCAACGACCGCGACTTCTACGCGGTGGAGCTGCAGGCGGGCGCGACGGTCACCCTGCGGGCGCGCTTCGCGCACGCGATGGGCGACGTGGACGTGCAGCTGACCGGCCCCGGCGACTTCAACCGGCGGGGGAACTCGTCGACCGACGACGAGGAGCTGGTGCTCGATCCGGTGCCGGCCACCGGCGTCTACACGCTGGAGGTGTTCGGCTTCAGCGGCGCCGAGAACACCTACCGGCTGGAGATCGAGGAGGAGGCCGCCGCGCCCTGCGACGACGATCGCGTCGAGCCCAACGACAGCCGCGCCGACGCCGAGCCCTTCCCGGCCGAGCTGTACCGCAACCTGACCTGGTGCGGGGATCCCGACTGGTACAAGACCGACGTGCCGGCGGGCCAGGTGCTGAAGGTGTACCTGTCGTTCGACGGCCCGCGGCCGCCAATGATGACCGCGTACCGGCCCGACGGGACGCGCATCGAGGGGCAGAGCTACGCGGTCGAGATCGTCAGCGACCAGTGCCGGCCCGAGCGCGCCGGCTGCCGCCTGCTGACCGTGCCGTCGCCGGGCGGGTTCGTGCACTACGAGGTGCACCAGGGCGTGGTCGGCCAGGCCTACGACCTGAACGTGAACATCGAGATGGGCATGATGGGCAACGCCTGCGCGCCCGCCAACCAGACCTGCGACGACCTGTCGGTGTGCGACTACGCCACCGGCGCCTGCGTGGACGCGTTCTGCGACCTGGCCGGCGTCGGCTGCCCGGCGGGCTACACCTGCGACCGCGAGTGGTGCATCGAGGACTGCCAGGCGGGCGGCGCGTGCCGGCACCCCGACCACGTGTGCAAGGCGCTGGCCGACGGCGACTTCTGCGCGCTGCCCGGCTTCGTGGGCGTGGGCGCGTCGTGCTTCGACTTCACCGACTGCATCGGCAGCATGGACTGCCTGGGGCCGTCGCCGGACGTGCCCAACGGCTACTGCACGCGCACCTGCGCCAACGACCAGGACTGCGGGGGCGAGGGGCAGTGCGCGCGCTTCGACGACGGCAACTACTGCGCGAAGCCCTGCGTGGGCAACGGCGCGGGCACCTGCCGCGAGGGCTACGGCTGCAACGTGAAGGCGCGCGTGGGCGGGGGCACGGCGACGTACTGCACGCCGGGCTTCGAGATCTGAGGCGACCTCCTGGCCGTCCTGCTCGCGCGCGGACGGCCATCAGCGGTCAGCGGTCAGCGGTCAGCCGATCGAGGCGGCGCGCGGGCCGCGGATCCACGACCCACCACGTGGATCGCGCCGAGCGGCGCGGCTCCCTGCACGATCGGCACCTGATTTGGGCAAGAAGCCTGACCATCCGACCCTGTTCGCCGTCGTCCCGCCCGGGCTCGAGGGCGTCGCCGCCGACGAGCTGCGGCGGCATCGCTTTCGGGACGTGACGCCGCTCGACGGCGGCGTGCGCTTCCGGGGCAACCCGTTGAAAGCGAACCGGATTCTGGCCATCCCCACGCGCATCCTGCAGCGGGTGGCGCGCTTCGAGGCGCCCAGCTTCGACGCGCTGGAGGCGGGGGCGATGGCCATCGACTGGGCGCCCTTCGGGGGGCTGACGCCGCAGGTGACCTGCACGAAGTCGCGGCTGTACCACAGCGGGGCGGTGGCCGAGCGGCTGGCCGCCATCGTACCGCCGGGCGACGTGACGCTGCGGGCGCGGCTGCACCGGGATCGCTGCACGCTGAGCGTCGACACCAGCGGCGAGCGCCTGCATCAGCGCGGGTGGCGGCTGGAGAACGGGCCGGCGCCGATGCGCGAGACGCTGGCGGCGGCGATGCTGGCGCTGGCCGGGTGGGCGCCGGGCGAGGCGCTGTTCGATCCGATGTGCGGGTCGGGCACGCTGCTGATCGAGGCGGCCGGCGCGGCGGCCGGTCTGGCGCCGGGGCGCCTGCGGACCTTCGCCTGCGAGGCGTGGTGGCGCACCGAGGCGATGCCGCGCTTCCCGGCGGTGCCGACGATGATCACGGGGCGCGACCAGGACGCCGCGACGGTGGCGGCGGCGCGGCGCAACGCCGAGCGGGCGGGGGTCGAGATCGCGATCGCCGAGGGCGACGCCGCCGACGCGACGCCCCCCGCCGAAACCGGCCTGCTGGTGTGCAACCCGCCCTACGGCAAGCGCGCCGAGGGCCCCGACGCCTTCCGCGCGCTGGGCGCCCTGCTGAAGGGGCCGTTCGCGGGCTGGCGCGCCGCGATTCTGTGTCCGCGGCGCGACCTCGAGGGCGCCCTCGGCCGCCGGGTCGAGCGGCGCGTGCCCCTGCGCAACGGCGGGCTCAAGGTCGACCTGCTGGTGCTGCCGGCGGGATGAGCGCGCGCACGTCCGGGTGGCGCGCGGCCAGATCGGCCAGCAGCGTCGGGATGGGCGTCCCCAGGTTCACGTAGGTCAGCTGGCGGCCGTTGAAGGCCCACCGCTGCGTCGCGCTGGCCGCGCGGTGCAGGGCGACGACGTGCCAGGCGTCGTCGCAGGCCGGCGCGCCCGACGCCCCGAAGCTGGTGTCGGTCAGGTACGCGAGCGCCGTGTCGCCCACCTCGACCGCCAGGTTGTTGCGCAGGCTGACCAGCTTGCGCTGCTCGGCGCCGCGCAGGGGGTACTGGATGATGTTCACCGAGAAGCGCTCGACGCTGAAGGGCGCGGTGCGCAGGGGCAGCGGCGCGTGATCGGTGGCGACGGCGAGGGCCGCGTAGTCGAGCGGGCCGGCGGCGAAGGCGCGCAGGCCCTCGACCGGCTGCCAGGCCTCGGGCGGCGCGTCGACGCCGTCGGGGTGGAAGGTGACCTGGGCGGCGGCGGCCTGACGGTGCAGATCGGCGTCGCTGACCGGCTCGGCCGCGGCCAGCACGCGGACGACGTGGTGGTTGGTGAGCACGAGGTTCGGGGCCACGACCCAGACGGTGCCGGTGCAGTGGATCGGGTTGCCCGCGCCGTCGAGCAGCGCGGCGCCGTCCCGCAGGGCGGGCACGCGCACCAGGCCCACCGACTCGGCGGCGCGCGCGCCGGCGGCCAGGAAGGCGACGTCGAGGCGGGCGTCGAAGTCGATGACCCGCTCGGGGGTCTCGGGCGGGGCGTCGGGGGCGGCCGGCCCGCCGGTGGCGACGCGGGCGCGGGCGTCCTCGATGGCCGTCACCACGTCGCCGCCGCGGCCGCGCGCCAGCCGCTGGGCGCCCTGCAGGTACAGATCGAGGGGCACCTCGCCGTCGCGCAGGCGCTCGATGCGGTTGAGGCGGTCGAGGTCGAGCTCGATCTGGGCGAGGCTGCCCGGCCCGTCGCTGGCCGGCGGCAGTGAGGCGGCCAAGGTGCGCGGCAGGCGCGCCAGCAGGCGACGGCGTCCGTCGGCGTCGAGGTCGAGGGCGAAGAGGGCGTCGGCGAGATCCCAGACGGCGTCGGGATCGAGGTAGCGGAAGTTGGGGTCGACCATGGCACCTCCCAGGGCAGGCTGCGGTGTGGGGGCGCGGGCCGCAAGTTCGACGACGACGACGACAACGACCACGACGACGAGTTGCGGCGGTGATCGACCGTTGTTGGGGTATGGTCGCCGGGTGCGGCCTGGCTTCCTCGATGACGACGGGGTGGCACGTCTACGGGACGTGCTGCTGGCGGTGGACGGCTATCGGCGGCTGCGCGGGCGGCTGCTGGCGGGGGCCGACACCGCCTGGATGCGGCGCATCCCCGAGGCGGACGCGCCGGCCGAGCAGATCGACCTCGACCTGGACCACTTGAACGGCGCGCGGGGCGCCGACGCGCCGCAGGTGCGCGGCTGGTTCGCGACCTACCTGCGGGGCCTCGAGCGGCACCTGCGCGACGACGCGGCGCGGGCGGCGGCGGTCGCGGCGCTGCGGGCGCGGGTGCAGGCAGCCTCGTTGGTCGTGTTCGCCGACGCGCCGGTGCCGCCGGCCGTCGACCTGCGCTGGCTGCGCTGCGACCGCGAACCGCAGCGCACGCGCCTGGTGGACCTGGTCGGCGCGCCGGCGGTGCGGCTCACGCTGCTGACCGGCGCCGATCACGAGGCGCACGGGCGCTTCGTCGACCTGGTCGAGGGCGAGCCGCTGGCGCGCTACCGCTTCGCGCGGGTGGACTGGGGCGGCGAGCGCCCGCGCGGCGCGGCCGACCACGCCGAGCGCTTCGAGCGCGCGGTGCGCGCGGCGCTGGGCGACGCCTCGACGGCACTGCCCGACCTGCTGCGCGCGGCGTCGGCGCTGGCGCCGCTGGTGGTGGGCTGCAGCCTGCTGCGCCGCGAGCTGCACGACCACGCGGGCTTCGTCGAGTTCGTCACCGGCCATCTGCCCCGGCTGACGCCGCCCGACGCGCGCGTGCTGCTGCTGCAGCCCGTCGGCTGGAGCGCGGTGCCCTGGTGGCGACGCTGGTTCGGGCGCGCCGACCACCTGGACACCGTCGGCAAGGCGCAGGCGCTGGCGCGCGCCCTGGCCGCCGGCGGGCCGAACGTCGAGGTGCTGGCCCTGCCCGAGCTGCGCCCCATCACCCGGGCGGACGTGCAGCACTTCGCCGAGCGCGCCCTGACCGCGCGCGAGCGCGCGGGCCTCACGCCCGCCGCGCTGGCGCTGAAGCTGGTGGGGCGCGGCGACCGCTCGGCGGACGTGTACGAGAACCTGCGCCGGTGGCTGGCCGAGCCGTGAGCCTGCCCTTCGCCGACCTGCTCGACGTGCTGCGGGCGCAGGGGCTGGCCATCGGGCCCGACGACCACCTGCGCGTGGCCCGCTTGCTCGACCGCTACGACGGCGCGTCCCGCGACGACCTGCGCGGCGCGCTGGCGGCGCTGCTGGCCCGGGACGCCGACGAGGTCGAGCAGGTGCGGGCCGCCTTCGACCTGCTGTACCCGCCTGCGAGCGCGCCGTCGGCCGTCGACGTCGCGCCGTCCACGCCCGCGACCGGCCGACGGTGGCCGTGGGCGGTGGGCGCGGGCCTGCTGATCGCGGCCGGCGTCGCGGTCGTGCTCGTCGCGCGGCCCTCGGCACCGCCCGAGCTGGCGCCGGCGACGGGGCCGGCGGCGGCCCCCGCGCGCCCGCCCGACACGTTGCGGTGGACCACCGACCCGTGCGATCCGCCGACGCGCGACGACGCCACGCAGGCGGCGCTGCTGGCGCTGGGCGCCGCGCTGCTGCTCGGCGTCTCGAGCCGACGCCGGGGCGGGCGCGTCGCGGCGCCTGGTCGGCGCGGCGGTGGCGCGAGGCCATGGACGCGCTGCCCGCGCCCCGCTGGTACGACCTCGACCTCGCCGCCGCCACGACGCCGCCCATCCCGCGCGCCGACCTGGACGACGCCGCCACCTGGCTGGCTGCGGGCGCCTGACGGCGCGGCACGGCGAGCTGGACGTCGAGCGCACGCTCGAGGCGACCGTCGCGGCGGGCGGCGCGCCCGCGCGCCGCGCTTCCGCCCGCGGCCCGCGCCGGCCGCGGTGCTGTTGCTGCACGACACGGGGGCCGCGATGGCGCCCTGGCGCGCCCACGTCGACGCGCTGCTCGCCGGCTTGCGGACGCGCGGCGTCCACGTCGAGGTCGCGCGCTTCGTCGACCGCCCGACGTCGTGGAGTTCGACGGCGCGGCGGTTCCGCTGGCGACGTTGGCCCAGCGGGCGGGGCACCTGCCGCTGCTGGGCCTGGGGACCCGCGCGCCCGTCGAGCTGCCCGCCCTGCGCCGCTTCGCCCGCCGCCGCCTGGCTGAACCCGGTGCCCGACCCCGCGTGGTGGGCGCCCGGGTTCGCCGCGGCCGAGGTGCCTGCCTGGCCGCTGACCCGCGGCGGGCTGCTGGCCGCCGCGCAGCACCTCGTGGGCACGCGGCGCCGCCGGCGCAGGGCGGCCCGGCCGCAGTGCGGCGGCGCGACGTCGAGCGCCTGCGGTTCCTGCGCGGCCTGCTGCCCTGGCCCGACGGCGCGCAGGCGCTGGCCCTGGCGCGCACCGTCGCGCCGGACACGCGCGCCGCCGCCATCGTCGCGTTGGCCGCCGATCCGGCGCGCGACGACGGGGGCGGCCGCCGAGCGGTGGCTGCGCGATCACGAGGGACGCGCTGGTGCGCCGCCCGGCCCACCTGCGGCGCGTGCTGCTCGACGCGATGGACGCGGCGCGGCCCGCGCGCGCCGACAGCGCGGCCGGCCTGCGCTGGCGGCACGATCGCGCGCTGCTCGAGCTGCGGCTGGGCGACGCCCGGCCCGGGCACGCGGGCAGGCCGAGCTGGACGCGCTGGCCGCGACGCCGCTGGGGCGCGACGTGGCCGAGGCCAGCGGGCTGGCCGCGCCCGACGCCACGGTGCTCGGCGACGGCGGCGGGCGCCCGGTGGGCTTCGGCTGGCCGTCGTGGGGCGCCGCGCTGGCCGCCGCCGCGCTGACCGGGCTGGCGTGGTGGAGCGCGAGCAGCCGGACGCTGCTGCAGGACCACGTCGTGCTCTCGAGTCGGCCTTCGATCCATCGACCGGCCGCACCTGGGTGCGCCCGGCGCCCGGCGTCTGGGCGACCTTGTCGACGGCCGACGTGCGGCTGCACGGGCCCGGCGTCGACGGCGTCGTGAACCCGGACGGGCCGACGCCGGTGGCGCGCGTGGACGGCTGCTACTACCTGAGCTGGGAGAGCGGCGCGGCGACGTTGGGCGGCGCCCGGTGGACCCGTGCGCCGCGGCTGCTGAGCGCCGGCACCCGACCGGCCCTGGCCGCGCCGCCGGCCGCGAAGGCCGACGCGAGCGTCGAGGGCTGGCCACCGCGCTCGAGCGCGAGGTCGCCGGCGCGGTCGCCGCCGACGCGGGCGCGCCCGACGCGGCGCGGCCGGCCACCCCCCACCGTCGGGCCGCGAGCGGCCGGTCGACGCCGAGGGCCCCGAGGTGGTCGAGCCGCCCGCCGCGCCGGACGAAGGCGACACCGTCGAGGTCGACGACGGCCAGGGGCCCGACCGCGACGCAGGCGGCGCCGAGGCCGAGGTGGTGGAGGTCGACGACGGCCAGGGGCCCGACCGCGACGCAGGCGGCGCCGAGGCCGAGGTGGTCGAGGTCGACGACGGCCAGGGGCCCGACCGCGCCGCCGGCGGACGCCCCGAGCCGCGGCGGCTGCAGCTCGCCGAACCCGTCCGCTTCGCCGCGGGCGACGATCGGCTCGACGCGCGCGCGCTCGCGGCGCTCGAGCAGGCGGCCGCGGTGATCGGCGCCGCGCCGGCGGGCACGTCCGTGCGCGTCACGGCCGTCGGCGACGACCGCCTCAGCCTGCGCCGCGCCGCGGTCGTGATCGACGCCCTCCGCCGAGCCGGCGTCACCGCCCCGATGACCGCACGCGGCGTCGCGAAGCCGGCTTGGCCCGGCGCGAGCGACATCGACATCGTCCTCACCGAAGGGAGCCCCCCATGAGCTTCGAGCAGTTCCGCCCCGTCGAGGCCGCCGGCTACGTGCCCGACGCCGCGCTGGCGCTGGCCGTGAACACCGCGCTGGCGGCCGAGCAGCCGCTGCTGGTGACCGGCGAGCCGGGCACCGGCAAGACGCGCCTGGCCTGGGCCGTGGCCGAACAGCTGGGCTTGGGCGATCCGCTCGAGTTCTACACGCGCAGCGACCACCGGGCGCGCGACCTGCTGTACACCTACGACGGGCTGCGCCGCTTCTACGACGCCCAGGTGCAGGACGCGCGCGCCGCCGATCCCGGCCATTACGTCGCGCTGCAGGCGCTCGGCCGCGCCATCGCCGAGGGCGGCGGCGAGGCGCCGCGCCGCCGGGTGGTGCTGATCGACGAGATCGACAAGGCGCCGCGCGACTTCCCCAACAGCCTGCTCAACGTGCTGGATCGCATGCGCTTCTGGGTGGACGAGGTCGAGCCGCGCCAGCACCACGCCGCCGATCTGCGCCCGGTGGTGATCATCACCAGCAACGCCGAGCGCCAGCTGCCCGATCCCTTCCTGCGCCGCGTGGTGTTCCACCACATCGACTTCCCCGACGCCGCCGGCCTGGCGCGCATCGTCGCGGCTCACTTCCCGCCGGACGCCGTCGGCGAGGGCCTGGCCGCGCGCGCGGTCGAGCGCTTCGTGGCCCTGCGCGACGCCCTGCCCGACTGGCAGAAGCGCCCGGCCACCGGCGAGCTGCTGGTGTGGGTGCGCGTGCTGACCCGCGCGCTCGGCGCCGACGCCGCGGGCGCCGTCGAGGACGCCCCGCTGCACGCCCTGCCCTGCCTGCAAGCGCTGGTCAAGACGCGCCGCGACCTCGAGCGCCTGCGGCAGACCGCCTGATCAGCCCGCCTTCGTCCAGACCGCCAGCTCGTTGCCGCAGGGATCGACGAAGTGGAAGCGCCGCCCGCCCGGGAAGTCGTGGCGCGCCACGATCTCACCGCCGGCGCCCGTGACCGCCTGCTCCGCCGCGTCGAGGTCGTCGGCGTAGAGGATGACCAGCGATCCCACCCGCGCCGGCGTGCCGTTCGGGTTGAAGCCGCCCGACAGGCCGGCGCCCAGGAAGTCGACGTAGTGGCCGCCGTAGTCCTGGAAGGTCCAGCCGAAGGCCGCGCCGTAGAAGGCCTTCATCGCCTCCAGATCGGGGCCGGGGATCTCGACGTAATCGATCTTCATGGTGCCTCCTCGTCGTTGGGCGTCCGCCACCGTAGGCGTCCGACCGGCCGCTGTCGACGCCCACCCTCGGTGGCGCCCGCGCACCCCGTCTGCTACAACCCCCGGCTCGTTTCTGCCCCCTCGGGAGCCCCATGAGCGACGACGCGCTGACCCCCGACGAGCTGGCCCTGATCGAAGACGAGGCCGGCGAGCTGCGCCGCATCCAGAACGAGCTGGCGCACGCGGTCACGCGCGGCGGCGGGCGGGCGGATTACGACCGCGAGATCGTCGCGCTGCGCGATCAGATGCTCGAGGAGCGCGCCGAGGACCACGCGATGCTGGTCGAGACGATGACCCGCCTGGCGGCCCTTCGCGCCGCCCAGGATCGCGAGTCGGAGCTGCCCGCCGACCCCCGCAGCCCCTACTTCGCCCACCTGCGGCTGCGCGACGTGAAGGACGGCGCCCCGCGCACGCGCGAGGTGTTCATCGGGCGCCGCGCCTTCATCGACACCCAGCGCGACGTGCAGATCGTCGACTGGCGCAACTCGCCGATCAGCCGCATCTACTACTGCTATCGGGGTGGCGACGAGTACGAGGAGCGCTTCGCCAACGAGCTGCAGACCGGCACGGTCGCCGCCCGCCGCACGCTGAACATCACCGACGGCCACCTGGCCCGCGTGCAGGAAGGCGACACCGTCCTCGTGCACCACGCCGAGACCGGCTGGCGCCGCCTGGCCGCCGACCGCGCCCGGCTGGCCGGCGGCGTGGGCACCGCCGTGCGCGCCCCCTCCGAGCGCCTGGGCCGCCGCGGCCCCGACGGCCGCCTGCCCGAGATCACCGCGCTGATCGATCCCGAGCAGTTCCGCATCATCAGCGGCGACCGCTCGGGTGTCGTCATCATCCGCGGCGGCGCCGGCACCGGGAAGACCACCATCGCGCTGCACCGCGTGGCCTTCCTGCACTTCCACGATCGCCAGCGCTTCGCCGGCAACCGCATCCTGGTCATCACGCCCGGTGACGCGCTGCGCCGCTACGTCGAGCGCGTGCTGCCGGCGTTGGACGTCGCCAACGTGCCCATCCGCACCTTCCCGGCCTGGGCCTTCGACACGGTCAAGCGCCTGGTGCCCGGCCTGAAGAAGCGCCGCCTGACCGACGAGACGCCGATGGGCGCGCGCCGCCTCAAGCGCCACCCCGCGCTGCTGGCGATGCTCGAAGAGGCCCTGCGCGACGAGGCCCGCGAGTGGGACGACCTGTTCGAGGGCGCCGGCGGCAAGCCGCTGCTCGACGCGTGGGTGAAGCGCCGCAACCTGCCGACCATGCGGCGCGTGATGGCGCTGCGCCGGTGGCTGGACGCCGAGGGCAAGGACGTCCTCGGCCCGCGCATCGTGCCCGCCCGCAAGCTGGTGCGGCAGGCGCTCGACGCGCTGGGGGATCCCGTCGAGACCTGGGCGATGTTCCTCACCGACCGCCGCCGGCTGGCCGAGGGCTTCGGCAAGGCCGGCGTCGAGTACTACGAGTGGGAGCTCGATCAGCTGGTCGACACGGTGTCGCAGCAGGCCGACGAGCCCGCCGATCTGAGCGACTTCGACGCCAGCCACCGCACCGGCGTCGACGGCGCGTCGATCGACGAGGACAGCCTGCGGGCCACCTTCGACAGCGACGATCTGGCGCTGATCCTGCGCGTCTGCCAGCTCAAGTACGACCGCCTCACCGGGCCCTCGAAGCAGGTGGTCGAGTTCGAGCACGTCGTCGTCGACGAGGCGCAGGATCTGTCGCCGATGATCCTGAAGGTGCTGTGCGGCGCGGTGAAGCGCGGCGGGCCGGTGACCCTGGCCGGCGACACGGCGCAGCGGCTGTGGCTGGACACCGGCTTCGACGACTGGGACGCGCTGGTGAAGATCCTGGGCGTCAAGGCGCACGTCCTACCGCCCCTGGCGGTCAGCTACCGCTCGACCCGCCAGGTGATGTCGCTGGCCCACCACGTCCTCGGACCCCTGGCGCCCGACGAGGCCGCGCGCGACGCCCGCGACGGCGCGCCGGTCGAGCTGATGCGCTTCGAAGAGGCCGGCGAGGCGGTCGCCTTCCTCGGCGACGCCCTCAAGAGCCTGCGCGATCGCGAGCGCCGCGCCACCGTCGCGCTGGTGGCGCGCACGCCCGCCGTCGCCGACCTGTACTACGAGGGCCTGCGCCGCAGCGAGGTGCCGGAGCTCCGCCGCGTGCGCCGCCAGGAGTTCAGCTTCACCCCCGGCGTCGACGTCACGGACGTCTTTCAGATCAAGGGGTTGGAGTACGACTACATCGTCCTGCTCGAGCCCACCGCCGAGCACTACCCCGACGCCGTCGACGCGCGCCACCTGCTGCACGTCGCGATGACGCGCGCGGCCCACCAGCTGTGGATGGTGTGCTCGGGCCGGCCCTCGCCGCTGTTGCCCGACGCCCTGCTGCGCGGCGAGCCGTGGCCGCCGATTGATCCGGACGCCGAGGGCGACGCAGAGTAGGGCGATGCGCGCCCTGCCCCTGCTGCTGCTGCTCGCCCTCGCCGGCCCCGCCGCGGCCAACGTGCCGGCGGCCTTCTTCGCCTGCGAGGATCTCGCCGAGGGCGCCAACTGCTCGCTGCCCGGCCCCCGCTACGGCGTCTGCGTGCGCGACACCCTGTGCGCCGACGACCCCGACACCCACGTCGACGAGTGCGTCCTGTGCGTCGACCCCTGCTGGGGCACCGACGAGGGGGGCGGCTACTGCGTCCAGATCACCGGCGAGGACGGCGTGTGCCAGCCGCAGGATCGCTGCACCGACAAGCCCGAGACGTCGTTCCGCGAGTGCAACCGCTGCGTCGAGGGCGAGGTGCCGCGCACCGAGCCCGACGAGGGCGGCTGCGAAGCGATCGACGCCGCGGCCACCCTGCCCTGGCTGGCCATCCTGCTCGCCCTCGGCCTGCAGGTGCGCCGCCGCCGCGCCTGACCCACGCTCAGTTCCACCAGTCCTCACCCGCGGGCGCGAACGCGTGGACCGTGGGGGCGGCGTCCGCGGGCCACCGCTCGCGCAGGATGCGGCGCACCTCGTCGGGCCGGTACAGCTGGCTGAAGTGCATCAGCACCAGATGCTCGTTGCGCAGCTTCGACGCGAAGGGCAGCAGCTCGTCGAGGTGGATGTGGCACCCCGCGCGCGCGGCCTCGATGGTCTTCCGGTGATCGAGGAAGGTGCACTCGAGCACCAACGTCCGCACGTCGAGCAGCTCGGGGTTGGCCTCGAGCACGCGCGGCAGCGTGTCGGTGGCATAGGCCAGGTGGGCATGCTCGACGGTGTCGAACAGATCCTCGCCGGCCTTGCGGCGCCGCCCGATCTCGGCGCCCGGCAGGTCGATGAACGCGGCGCGCAGCTTCTGCACCCGGCTGAAGAACAGGAAGCCCAGCGACGGCACCGGGTGGAAGGTCTTGAAGGCCCGCACGCTCAGGTCGCGGCGCAGGGACACCTCGTCGCCCGGCCGCATCGGCACCACGGCCACCTCGAGCGGCCAGCGGTGCAGCGCGCCGAAGCCGGCGAGCGCGGCGTTCAACCCCTCGGCCACCGGCGCGGGCGCGTAGACGGTGAGCGGCTCGGCCACGCCCATCAGCCCCCGCATGCCCAGCAGCGACGGCAGCGCGCCGAGGTGATCGACGTGCGCGTGGCTCAGGAACAGATGCTTGCTGGACGCGCCGGTGCGCAGCGCCACGCCGACGTCGAGCAGCGCGTCGAACTGCGGCACGTGCAGCGCCGTGTACATGCCGCCCAGCGACTGCCCGCGCAGCGTGTGGGGGCCCAGGTCGAGCTCGGTGATCATCGCCGCAGCATATCAGCCCGGCGCGAAGTGGGCGCGCCCCGCCCCCGCGTGCTACTTGATCGGCATCCCCGTGCCTCGGCGGTGCCCTGGTGACCGAGCCCATCGTGCGTGCCAACCTGTCGGACGAGCTGCGCCTGCGCGGGTACACCCTGCTGCAGCGGCTGGGCCGCGGCGCCACCAGCGAGGTGTTCGAAGCCCGCCAAGCGACCACCAGCCGGCGGGTGGCCATCAAGGTGACCGCCCCCGATCTGGTCGATCCCGGCCCGGTGACCGAGCGCCTGCTCACCGCCTGGAACGTGGGCCGCGGTCTGCGCCACCCGCACCTGGTGGCGACGCTGGACGGCGGCCGCCTGAGCGACGGCCGCGCCTGGGTGGTGATGGAGCGCCTGAAGGGGCGCGATCTGCAGCAGGTGCTCGACGCCGAGGGGCGCCTGCCGCCGGCCCGCGCGGTCCACGTGATGCGCCAGGTGTGCGAGGCGCTGCTGGTGCTGCACCGGCGCGGCGTGATCCACCGCGACGTGAAGCCCGAGAACATCTTCGTCTGCGCCGCCGGCAACTTCGCCGATCACGTGAAGCTGATCGATCTGGGCGTGCTGCGCGTGGACGAGGACGACCCCCACCGCGCCCACCCGGTGACCGGCCCGATCATCATGGGCACCCCGCTGTACCTCGCGCCCGAGCTGGCGCAGGGCGCGCCGCCCACCCCGATGAGCGACCTGTACGCGGTGGGCGCGGTGCTCTTCCATCTGCTCGGCGGGGCCCCGCCCTTCGACGGCGAGGAGCCCACCGCGGTCATCGAGCGCCACATCAACGAGCCGGCGCCGCCGCTGGCCACCGACGAGCCGCTGCCCGAGATGCTGCAGGCGTTGGTGGCCCGGTGCCTGGACAAGAACCCCGCGGCCCGCCCCGCGACGCCGGTCGAGCTGATCGCCGGGCTCGACCAGGCGCTGATGCAGCTGGCGGGCGAGGCGCACGTGGACGCCCGCGCCGGCCTCGAGCTGCCCGCCGTCCCGCCCGCCGGCGTGACCGCCGAGTGGCGCCACTTCGCCGACGCCCTGCTGACCAACCTGACGGTGTGCTGGCCGGCCGGCCTGCCGCCGCGCGTCGAGCAGGCCGCCGACTGGGTGAAGGGCGCGCGCCACACGGTCGACGACGCCGAGCAGTCGACCCGCGCCCAGCGCGCCCGCACCGACCGCCTGGCCAGCCGCCGCATCGCGGCGCGCGCGCGGCTGGGCGTGCAGCTCGAGGCCGTCGAGGCCGAGCTGGCCCAGGCCCGCGCGGCGCTGGTCGAGGCCACCAGCGACGTCGACCACGCGGTGCGCCAGCGCGAGGTGCTCGACGCCGACTACCGGGCCGAGCTGGCGGCCCTGCAGGCGTTGGGGCCGACGACCCTGGGCAGCTTCTCGAGCGCCGAGGTGCTGCCGGTGGCGGCGGCGCTGCGCGAACACCTCGCCCTGCGCAACGACCTCGACCAGAAGGCCGCGAAGGCCCGCCGACGCGAGCGCCGCGGGGCCGAGCAGGTGGCGCTGCTGTTGGCCGAGCAGGTCGAGGTGCAGCGCGTGTTCGCCGATCTCGAGCTCGAGGAGCAGGACGAGGGCCACCGGGCCGAGCTGCTCGCCGCGCGCGCCGACGACGCGCAGCTGTCGGCTCAGCGGGCCTTCGAGAACGCCTGCCTCAACCTGTTCCTGCGCTTCGTCGAGCGCAGCGTCACCACGCCGGTGTCCGGCTGACCCACGCTTTGTGCCGATCGGACGGCGCGCCGTCTGCTACCCTGCGCCGCCGACCGAGGAGGGTTGCGATGCGTGGGATCCTTTGCCTGGCCGTGGCGCTCGCCGTGGGGTGCACCGCCGCGGACAACGACGAGAACGGCCTGAAGCGCAGCGACGTCGAGGGCATCACCGAAGGCAGCGGCCAGGGTGTCGTCTTCACCGGCACCTGGGCGATCGAGCTGAAGGTCCAAGAGACGAACTGCGACGTGATTCCCGGCGTGCCGGGGCTGCCGCAGACGAACGAGATGTTCAGCGAGGACGTGCCGCTCGCCCAGAACAACGGCGAGCTGACGCGCGCGGTGGACGACGTCGGCGAGCTGTACCTGTTCCGCGGCAGCGTCGAGAAGAACGGTGACTTCCGCTACGGCATCAGCACCGAGCTGACCGGCGGCATCGAGTTCGTCGAGATCACCGAGGGCAAGATGAAGCTGGGCGAGAACGGCACCAGCGCCACGCTGACCGGCTTCTCGCACCGGCGCTATCAGGCCGCGCTGTTCGACTGCAAGGCCGAGATGTCAATCACCGGCGAGCGCACCATCGCGGGCGGCGGCGGTGAGGGCAACGGCGGCGAGGGCGAGGGCGACGGGATGTAGTCCCGCTCACTGCGGCGCGCCCACCAGGGCGACGACGTAGTAGCGCCCCGCCACGCCGATCCCCAGGTGACTCAGGCCCGGCAGCGCCAGGTTGCGCGCGTGCCCCGGGCTGCGCAGGAAGGCCGCCAGCGCCGCGCCGGGATCGTCGGCCACCGCCAGGTTCTCGGCCACCCAGCGCGCGTGGAGGCCCCGGGCGCGCACCCGCGTGACCAACGAGCCGGTGTCCGGCAGCGTGTGCGCCAGGGTGCCGGCGCGCGCCAGATCGCGGGCGTGCGCGCGGGCGATGTCCGCCAGGGCCGGGTGCCAGGCCAGCGGCCGCAGCCCCCTCGACTGCCGGAAGCGCGCGATGAGGGTGGCCAGGGCCTCGGCGGGCGCCGCGCCGTCGCTCGCCGGGCCGACGCGCACCACCGGCAGCGCCGGCGGCGCGACGCCGACGTAGACGCGCGCGTTGTGCAGCACCACCGGCCCGGCCGCGCTGTCGGCCACCACCTCGACCCCGTACACCCCCGGGCCCGCGTCGAAGGCGACCGTCGCGTCCAGCCGCCGGGACGGCGTGCGCGCCGGCTGCTCGCGCACGGGGCCCCGCGGTGGGGCCACCAGGACGCGCGGCGCGAAGTAGCCGCGCCGCAGAGCGCCGCGCACCGCGACGGTGGTGTCGGGCGCGGCGCGGCGCGGCAGGGGCGCGTCGAGGGTGGCGCCCCGGTGCACCAGCACGACCGTCGAGGTGAGCGCCCCGTCCGCCGCGCGCGTCGCCAGGCCCAGGTGCGTCGGGGGCTGCCGCCGATCCAGGCGCCCCAGCAGGCCGGGCAGCCGGGCCTCGAAGCCGCCGGCGTCGCGATGGCGCACGGTCAGCGCCTCGACCCGCGCGTCGGTGATGCCCGCCTCGGCCAGCAGGAAGTCCAGGTGGGCGCGCCCCCCGGCCGGCGGCGGCTCGCCCACCGGCCCGGCCAGGCGCGCCGCCAGGTCGGCCGCCACGGCGTCGAGCGCCGCCGAGCGCGCCGGCCGCCCCCAGCCGTGCGCCGACAGCCACGCGCCCACGGAGTCCACGGTGGGCGCGTGCAGCGTCAGGACGGTGAGCAGCGCGACGAACACCGCTCCACCTTAGGGCGAACGCCGCGGCGCCGGCCATTTCACGTGCGCCGACCGCGACGTATACTGCCGCGGCCACACAGCCCAGCGAGGTGCCCCGTGATCGTCGGCGTCCCCAAGGAAGTGAAGAACCACGAATACCGGGTGGGCCTCGTGCCCGCCGGCGTCCGCAGCCTGGTCGGCGCGGGGCACACGGTGTTCGTCGAGCGCGGGGCCGGCGAGGGCAGCGGCTTGCCCGACGCGCTGTACCTCGAGGCGGGCGCGACGCTGCTCGACGCCGCCGACGAGGTGTGGGCGCGGGCCGACATGGTGTGGAAGGTGAAGGAGCCGGTCGCCGAGGAGTACGGCCGCATGCGGCCCGGGCAGACCGTCTACACCTACTTCCACCTGGCCGCGGTGCCCGAGCTGGCGGCGGTGCTGCTCGAGAAGAAGATCGCGGCGGTCGCCTACGAGACCATCGAGAAGCCCGACGGCAGCCTGCCGCTGCTGATGCCGATGAGCGAGGTGGCCGGCAAGATGGCGCCGCAGGTCGGCGCGCGGTGCCTCGAGCGCGAGCACGGCGGCAAGGGCGTGCTGCTCGGCGGCGTGCCCGGCGTGAAGCGCGGCGAGGTGGTGATCATCGGCGGCGGCGTCGTGGGCATCAACGCCGCGAAGGTGGCCGTGGGCATGGGCGCCAACGTCACGATCCTCGACGTCAACACCCGGCGGCTGAACTACCTGGACGACGTGTTCCTCGGTCGGGTGCAGACGCTGTACAGCGACGCCGACAACATCGCGATGCAGGTGCGCCGGGCCGATCTGGTCATCGGCGCGGTGCTGGTGACCGGCAAGCGCGCGCCCACGCTGGTGCCCCGCGCGCTGCTGTCGGACATGGACGACGGCACGGTGGTCGTCGACGTCGCCGTCGACCAGGGCGGGTGCATCGAGACCTGCAAGCCGACGACGCACGCCGATCCGACCTACGTGGTCGACGGCGTCGTGCACTACTGCGTGGCGAACATGCCCGGCGCCGTGTCGCACACCAGCACCTTCGCGCTGAACAACGTCACCCGCCCCTACGGCCTGGCCATCGCCAACAAGGGCCTGGCCAAGGCCTGCGCGGACGATCCGGCGCTGCGCCTGGGCCTGAACACCTACGACGGCGCCTGCACCCACGCGGCCGTCGCCGAGAGCCTCGACCTCGAGTACGTGCCCCCACCTTTCTGACCCTCGGGAGCCTGTTGCACATTCGGGGCACTTCGCGGTGCACGCCCCCGAATGCTCGGCTCGGCGTTGCGAAAACAAGGCGATATCTACGGATATCGTCGTGCTTTCGCGCCTTGATCCGAGCTTTCGGTGACGCACCCCGCTCGACCCCTCTATGCGCACCAGGCTCCCCGGGTCGATTCCTGCCCTTGCGTCGACCCCGGCTCGTGACCAACGTCGAAAGCGAGTTGCAAGGGAATTGAATCGAAAACCGGCGTTGTTCGTACCCTCGTTCGACGCTTTTGACTCTCGGGGGTGGGCGCCATGATCGGACGCCTTTTCAGCAAGAAGCAGGATCACATCGAGTTCGAGCAGGTCGCCATGCCGCAGGCCGACGCGCTGTACGGCGCGGCCCTGCGGATGACCCGCAACCCCACACAGGCCGAAGATCTGGTGCAGGAGACCCTGATGAGGGCCTACCGCTTCTGGCACCGCTTCGAGCAGGGCACGAACATCAAGGCCTGGCTGTTCCGCATCCAGACCAACATCTTCATCAACCGGTACCGAAAGAAGCAGACCGAGCAGCAGGTGCTCGACGATCGGCAGATCGACGACCTGCTGCACCGCTACGCGGCGGAGGAGAGCACCTTCCTGCCGCCCGACACGCGCGACGCGTTCCTCAAGCGCGTCGTGGGTGACGAGGTGATGCAGGCGCTCGACGATCTGCCCTTCGAGTTCCGCATGACCGTGCTGCTCGCCGACATGCACGACCTGTCGTACAAAGAGATCGCCGAGGTGCTCGACTGCCCGGTGGGCACGGTGATGAGCCGGCTGCACCGCGCGCGCAAGCTGCTGCAGGCGCGCCTGTTCGAGTACGCGGTCGAGCGCGGCGTCATCGAGGCGCCCGAAGGCGTCACGGCCGACAACGTGGCCGAGCTCGACGCCTTCCGGCGCCGGAAGAAGCGGGCGGCGAACGGATGAGCGATCCCGTGCGACGGTGGCGAAGGACGAGGTGGTGCGCATGAGCCGCATCGACTGTGACGACTTCAAGAAGTTCATCGACCCCTACCTCGACGGCGAGTTCGACGACCGCGAGCGGGCCGACTTCGACACGCACCTGGCCGAGTGCGCCGCGTGTCGCCGGCACTACGAGCAGCAGGCCTGGTTCCTGCGCTCGGTGCGGCCGGCCCTGCAGCGGCCGACGCGCCTGCCGCCCGGCGCGCGCGAGCGCCTCGAGGCCTCGCTGCGGGTGGCCCAGCGCCCCGCCCGGGCCCGGCGCATGGCGCGCCGCCTGATGATCCCGCTGCCCGCCCTGGCGGTGGCCGGGGTCGTGGGCCTGGGCGTCATGCCCCTCGCCGGCTTCAAGCCCGCGCCCATGGTCGACGACGCCGTCGAGCAGCACTGCGCGGACTTCCCCGTCGAGTTCCCCAGCCCCGAGGTGGCCGAGGTCGACACCTGGTTCCAGGACAAGGTGCCCTTCCACATGCAGGCCCCCGCCTTCCCCGGCGACAAGGTCACCCTGCTCGGCGGCCGCCTCAGCCGCATCGGCGGCGGCGAGGCCGGGCCCAGCACCCGCCCGGCCGCCTACCTGATGTACTCGGTGGGCGAGCGCAAGATGACCGTGCTGGTTTTCGACGGCAGCGATCTGAAGATCGCCAACGGCGAGGCCCTGCGCGCGGGCAACAAGCAGGTGCACCTGCACGACGCCAACGGCTATCAGGTGGCGCTGTACCAGCGCGGCCCGCTGGTCTACGCCGTCACCAGCGACCTGCCCCAGCGCGATCTGCTGAACCTCATCGGCGAGAGCCTCTGAGGACCCTCCGGTCCAGCGCGCAATCGGGTTAAGCTGCCGGCGCCCCCAGCCTGGAGGTGCCATGTCCCGCCCATCCCTCGCCGTCATCCTCGCCCTCGCCCTCGCCGCCTGCAGCGGTGATCGGCCGCCCGCGCCCTCGCTCGAGGCCGGCCCCGGCGCGCAGCAGGGCGCCGCGGCGCCCACGGAGCGGCTGCCCCTGAAGCCGTGGACCGGCGAGCGGCCGCCGGGCTGGTCCGAGGTCGAGAAGCTGCAGGAAGAGCAGAAGTTCGAGGCCGCCGCCGAGAAGGTGGACGCCGTGCTGGCCGACGCGCGCAAGCGGGGCGACGACGAGGCCATCGTGCGGGCGCTGGTGCGGGCGGTTCAGCTGCGCACGGCGCTGCACGGCTACGAGACCGCCGTGCGCTTCCTGCGCGAGCAGGCGTGGCCCGAGGATCTGCTGGCGCAGGTGACGCTGAAGCTGTTCTACGCGAACGCGCTGGTCACCTACGCGCGGCAGTACGGCTGGGAGGTGCGGCAGCGCGAGCGCGTGGTGTCGACCGACGAGGTCGATCTGAAGAAGTGGACCTGGGAGCAGATCCACGCCGAGGCCGACGCAGCGTTCCGCGACGTGTGGCTGCTGCGCGAGCAGCTGGGCGCGCAGGGCAACGACGTGCTGTCGGCGTACCTGAAGCCCGGCTCGTACCCGCGCGATCTGCGCGCCACCCTGCGCGGGACGACGACCTACCTGTGGATCGATCGCCTGACCGATCGCAGCGGGTGGCGGCCCGAGCACTCGAACGGGGTGTTCCGGCTCGACCTCGCGGCGCTTCGGGCGCCCGCGGTTCCGCTGCCCGACTTGGCCGACCCCGACGTTCACCCCTTGCAGAAGGCCGCGGCGCTGCTGGCCGATCTCGAGGCGTGGCACGCCGCCGCCGGCCGCACCGAGGCCGCCTTCGCCGCGCGCCTGGCGCGGCTGGAGATGCTGCACGGCGCGTTCGACGCGGCCGACGACCGCGACGCGCTGCGCGCCGCGCTGGCCGAGGCGCTGCCCGCCGCGCGCGAGACGCCGTGGTGGGCGATGGGCATGGGGGCGCTGGCCGAGATGCGGCGCGCGGTCGACGACGCCGACGCGAACATCGAGGCCCTGCGCATCGCCAAGGAGGGCGCGGCGGCCTACCCCGACAGCGTGGGCGGCCAGCGCTGCACCGCGCTGGCGCGCTCGATCGAGCAGCCCACCTACGACCTCGACGCGATGAGCCACGACGCGCCCGATCGGCGCAGCGTCGGCCTGACTCACAAGCACGTGCCGCGCATGCACCTCCGCGCCTGGCGCGTCGATCTGAAGGCCTACGTCGAGAAGCAGAAGGATTACAACCTGTTGCCCGACCGGGGCTTCGTCGAGGGGCTGGTCGACGACACGAAGCCCGACGCCGCGTGGTCGGTCGACCTGCCCCCGACGGCCGACCACCGCACGCACCGCACCTGGGTGGTGCCGCCGATGACCAAGGCGGGCGCGTACGTGATCGCCGCCACCCCCGACCCCGACTTCGACCGAGACGAGGCGCCGATGCGCGCCACGCTGGTGCTGCTGGGCGACCTGATCGTCGTCCACCGCGCGCGGCCCGGCGCCATCGAGGGGCAGGTGCTCGCCGGGGGCACCGGCGCGCCGCTCGAGGGCGTGGACGTGTCGCTGTACCGCTTCGACTGGCAGAAGGGGCATCAGCGCGTCGGCCGCGTGCGGTCCGGCGCCGACGGGCGGGTGCGCTTCGCGGTGGCCAACCACCAGAGCCACTTCCTGCTGGCCGAGCGCGGGGACGAGATCGCGCTGGACGGCAACCACCTGCAGGGCGCCTATCCGCGGCCGCGTGACGTCCGCCTGTCGGTGCTGATGTACACCGACCGCAGCGTGTATCGGCCCGGCCAGACGGTGCAGTGGAAGGCGGTCACCTACCGCAGCGGCGACGACGACACGCTGCCCGCGCTGGCCCCGGGCAGCGCGCTGAAGGTGCAGCTGTACGACGCCAACGGCGAGGTCGTGCAGACGGCCGAGGTGAAGACCAACGCCTGGGGCAGCGCGTCGGGCAGCTTCGTCGCGCCGCCGGGGCGCGCGCTGGGGCAGTGGTCGGTGCGGGCGAATCACCCGACCACCGGCGGCGGCGTGCGGGTCGAGGAGTACAAGCGGCCCACCTTCGAGGTGAAGTTCCTCGACGCCGAGGGGCCGCTGCGCCTGAACCGACCGGCGGCGCTGAAGGGCGAGGCGCGCTACTACTTCGGCCTGCCGGTCACGGCGGGCAAGGCGGTCTGGCGGGTCGAGCGGCGGCCCATCTACCCGTGGTGGTGGTGGGGCGCGCAGCGGTCGAGCACGCAGACGGTGGCCACGGGTGAGAGCCCGCTCGACGCCGAGGGCCACTTCGTCGTGAAGTTCACGCCCGAGGCCGACGAGCGGCTGGCCGAGGGCGACGGGCGCGCGATCACCTACGCCTACAGCGTCGACGCCGACGTCACCGACGAGGGCGGCGAGACGCGCAGCGCGGCGAAGCGGGTGCGGCTGGGCTTCGTGGCGGTGGACGCGACGGTGGCCACCGACGCCCGCTTCTTCGACGCCGGCGAGGCGGGGACCGTGACCGTGCGGCGGACCGACCTCGACGGCGCGCCCGCGGCCGGCGAGGGGCAGTGGCGGCTGGTGAAGCTGGACGCGCCCGCCGAGACGCCGATGCCGGCCGACCTGCCGGTGAAGATCGATCCGGATCGCGCGAAGTTCGCGACGCCCGGCGACCGCCAACGCGCGCGGTGGGACACGAACTACACGCCCCAGCAGGTGCTGCGCGACTGGGCCGACGGGGCCGAGGTCGCCAAGGGGACGCTGACGCACGGCGCCGACGGGAACGCGACGGTGACGCTGCCCGCGCTCGAGGCTGGGGCCTATCGGGTGCGCTACACGACGACCGATCCCTTCGGGGCCACCTTCGAGACGCACCACGACCTGCTGGTGGCGGCGCCGAAGGCCGCGCTGCCGCTGCCCGCGGTCCTCGAGACGAAGGCGGCGTCGGCCGCGGTGGGCGGCACGATCGAGCTGTTCGTCCACGGCGGCGTGCCGGGGCAGCCGCTGTTCCTGGAGCGCTGGCGGGGCGAAGAGCGGATCGAGCAGCGCACGCTGATCGCCGGCACGGATCCCGCGCGTTTCGAGGTACCGGTGACCGCCGCCGACCGCGGCGGCGTCGGCTTCGTGCTGGTGATGGCGCGCGACCACCAGCTGATCCAGCAGAGCCGGTCGGTGCACGTGCCCTGGGACTCGAAGACGCTCGAGGTGTCGTTCGAGACCTTCCGCGACACGCTGCGCCCGGGGCAGGCCGAGACGTGGACGGTGAAGGTGAAGGGGCCGAAGGCGGCCGGCGGCGCGGCCGAGGTGCTGGCGTACATGTACGACCGCAGCCTCGACATCTTCGCGCCGCACCAGCCGCCGTCGGTGCAGGCGCTGTATCCGAACCGGGGCTGGACGCCGCCGGTGCGCTCGACGCTGGGCGTGGCGCGGCGGCTGTACCTGCAGTCGGGCAACTTCCCGCGCGTGCCCGGCTGGAGCCGACCGCAGGGCGCGCACCTGGAGTTCTTCGACGGCTACGGTGTCGGCGGGCCGGGCGGGCGCTACGCGCGGCGGGTGACGATCAGCGCCGACCGGATGATGCTGGCCGAGGCCGAGGGCGCGCCCCCGCCCCCCCCGGCGCCGGCCGAGGCGCCCGCGGCCACCGCCATGCGCAAGCCGGCGCCCGAGCCCGAGCCGGCCGTCGACGAGGCCGAAGAGTCGGAGGTGGCGGCCCCCAACGAGGCGGGCGGCGAGCAGGTGCGATCGAACTTCAGCGAGACGGCGTTCTGGTCGCCGCACCTGACGACCGACGCCGACGGGTCGGTGAAGATCACGTTCGAGGTGCCCGACTCGGTCACGTCGTGGAACGTGTGGGTACACGCGATCAGCAAGGATCTGGCGGGCGGCTCGTTGCAGACCGAGGCGCGGACGGTCAAGGAGCTGATCGTGCGCCCCTACCTGCCGCGCTTCCTGCGCGAGACGGACACCGCGACGCTGGACGTGGTGGTGAACAACGCGTCGGACGGCGCGCTGAAGGGGACGCTCGACTTCGAGATCTTCGATCCCGAGACCGAGGCCAGCCTGCTGGGCGACTTCGGGCTGGACGCGGTGAAGACGCAGGGCGTGGCGTTCGAAGCGCCGAAGGGGGGCAGCGCCAAGCTCAGCTTCCCGGTGAAGGCGCCCTCGAAGCTGGGCACGGTGGCCTTCCGGGTGAAGGCGCGCACGGGCGCGTTCAGCGACGGCGAGCTGCGCCCGCTGCCGGTGCTGCCCGGGCGCGTGCACCTGGCGCAGTCGCGCTTCGCGGCGCTGAAGGGCGCGGTGACGAAGACGCTGCGCTTCGCCGACCTGGCGAAGAACGACGACCCGACGCTGGAGAACGAGAGCCTGGTGGTGACGCTCGACGGCCAGCTGTTCTACGGCGTGCTGTCGGCCCTGCCCTATCTCGTGAACTACCCCTACGAGTGCACCGAGCAGACGCTCAACCGCTTCCTCGCCACCGGCATCCTGTCGTCGCTGTTCGACGACTACCCCGCGGTGGCGGCGATGGCGAAGACCTTGTCGAAGCGCGACACCCGCCTCGAAGCGTGGGACGCGCCCGACCCCAACCGCAAGATGGCGCTGGAAGAGACGCCCTGGCTGCGCGAGGCCCGTGGCGGCGGCACCGAGGATCTGGAGAAGGTGCTCGACCCCGACATCGCGCGCGCGCAGCGCAAGGCCGCGCTGGCCAAGCTGGAGAAGGCGCAGACGGCCATCGGCGGCTTCCCCTGGTTCCCCGGCGGCCCGCCCTCGCCCTACATCACGCTGTACCTGCTGCACGGCTTCTCGAAGGGCCTCGAGTTCGGCGTCGAGGTGCCCCAGCCGATGGTGCAGCGCGCCTGGCGCTACCTGAAGCAGCACCACGTCGACGAGGCCTTCCGCGACGCGCAGGCGCACGACTGCTGCTGGGAGTTCATCACGTTCCTCAACTACGTGCTGTCGAACTACCCCGACGCGTCCTGGTACGCGGGCACGTTCAGCGACGCCGACCGCAAGGCGATGCTCGACTTCTCGTTCGGGCACTGGAAGCAGCACAGCCCCTACCTGAAGGCCTACCTGGCGCTGACGCTGCACCGCGCCGGCCGCAAGGACGACGCGCTGCTGGTGTGGGAGAGCGTGCTCGACAGCGCGAAGGAGGGCGAGGACCAGGGCACCTACTGGGCGCCCGAGGATCGCGCGTGGCTCTGGTACAACGACCGCATCGAGACGCACGCCTTCGCGCTGCGCACGACGATGGCCCTAAAGCCCGACTGGCCGAAGCTCGACGGGCTGGTGCTGTGGCTGTTCCTCAACAAGAAGCTGAACCACTGGGAGAGCACCAAGGCCACCGCCGAGGTCGTCTACTCGCTGGCGCACTACCTGAAGGCGACCGGCCAGCTCGGCGCGCGCGAAGAGACGCTGGTGAAGGTGGGCGACCGCCAGAAGCTGTTCGTGTTCGAGCCCGACGTCTTCACCGGCAAGAAGAACCAGGTGGTGATCCCCGGCGGTGAGATCGAGCCGAAGCACGCCGAGATCACGCTGCAGAAGAAGACCGAGGCGGGCTATCAGCTCGCGTCGGCCACCTGGCACTTCTCGACCGAGAAGATGCCCGACGCCGCGCACGGCGACTTCCTGAGCGTGCAGCGCGCCTACTTCCGCCGCGACAAGAAGGGCCGCGAGGTGACGCTCGAGCCCCTGAAGGACGGCACGCCGATCACCGTGGGCGACGAGGTCGAGGTGCACCTGTCCCTGCGCTCGAAGCACGCCCTCGAGTACGTCCACCTGCGCGACCCGCGCGGCGCCGGCTTCGAGCCGGTCAGCCTGCGGTCCGAGCACAAGTGGGACCTGGGCATCCGCTGGTACGAAGAGGTGCGCGACAGCGGCACCAACTTCTTCTTCGAGGCCCTGCCGCACGGCGAGTACACGTTCAAGTACCGCCTGCGCGCCACCACCGCCGGCAGCTTCAAGGTGGGCCCCGCGACGGTGCAGCCGATGTACGCGCCGGAGTTCAACGCCTACTCGAGCGGGGCGACCCTGACGATCGGCCGCCAGCCCTGACGCTCGCCCGAGCCTGAGCTATGCTGCCCGCGGGCGAACGGGCCGAGGCGGGATGGCGATGCGGGCACAGTGGCTCCTCGCGCTCGGCGTGGCGGTGGTCGCCTGCGGCGGCGAGCGCCCGCCCTCGGCCTCCCCTGCGGCGGCCCCCTCACCGCCGAGCTGGTCCGAGGTCGAGCGCCTCCAGAAAAAGCGACACTTCGACGCGGCCCGCGCCCAGGTGGACGCGCTGCTGACGGCCGCGCGCGCGTCCGGCGACGACGCCGCGGCCGGCCGCGCCCTGCTCCGCGGCGCCCAGCTGCGCGCGATCGCCGGCTATCCCGAGGCGCTGCGCTTCCTGCGATCCGAGACGTGGCCCACGGACCCGCTGGCGCGGGCCACCCTGCACCTGTACGCGGCGCGGACGAAGGTGATCGCCTACCGCGGAGGCGGCGACGACGTCCCCACGCCGGCCCCCGACACGTCGCTCACCGTGCACCTGCAGGACACCCACGGCGAGGTCGTGCAGACCGCCGCCGTGACGACCAACGCGTGGGGCACCGCGTCGGGCCGGTTCGACGTGCCGGCCGGCCGCGTCGCGGGCCAGTGGATCGTCCGCGCGCCCGACCACCCGACCATCGGCGGCGCCGTGCGGGTCGAGGTGCACGACCGGCCGCGCATCGAGGTGCGCTTCGTCGACGCCGACCCGCCGGTGCGCCTCGGCCAGCCCGTCACCCTGACCGCGGAGGTGCGCGACGAGCGCGGCCGCCCGGTGACGACCGGCGTGGCGACCTGGCGCGTGACGCGCGAGCCGATCGACGGCCCCGCGAGGCGGCCGGCGCCGCGGGGGAAGCGGTTCGTGCGCTACGGTCAGCGACCGCTCGACGCCGCGGGCCGGTTCGACGTCACCTTCACGCCCGAGGCCGACGCGGAGGACGCCGCCTTCGCTTTCCCGGTCCTGGTGGACGTGGCGTCCCCGCGCGGCGCGGCGCGCAACGTCGAGGCGCGGGTGCTCGCCGGCGCGCTGACCCGCGTGAAGGCCACCATCGAGCCGACGGCCCGGTTCTTCGACGCGGGTGAGCGCGGCGCCGTGAAGGTTCGCCGGGCACACCTGGACGGCTCGCCGGCGCCGGGGCAGGGACGCTGGCGGCTGGTTCGGCTGACGGCGCCCGCGGACGCGCCCGCCGACCCCGAGTCGAGGCCCGCCGACCTGGCGACGGTGCTGCGCGACTGGACGGACGGCCCGACCGTGGCGCAGGGCACGGCGGCCCACGGCCCCGACGGCATCGCGAACCTCACGCTGCCCGCGGCCAGCGCGGGCGCCTACCGGCTGCGCTACGCGACCGCCGACGCCACCGGCGCCGCCTTCGAGGCCGAGCACGACCTGCTGATCACGGCGCCGACGATGGCGTTGGACCTGCCCACGGTGTTCGAGGTGAAGCACGCCACCGTGCCCGCCGGCGGCTTCGTCGAGGTGTTCCTGCACACCGCCCCGCCGGGCCAGCACCTGATCCTCGAGCGCTGGCGCGGCGCCGAGCGCGTGGAGGGCGTGACCTGGATCGCCGGCCAGGATCCGACCCGGCTCCGGTTCCCGGTCACCGACGCCGACCGCGGCGGGCTGACCTTCGACCTGCTGCGGGTGCGCGACCAGCGGTGGCTCAGCGCGCGGCGGGTGGTCGAGGTGCCGTGGACCTCGAAGCGGCTGTCGGTCGCGATCGAAGCGCAGCCCCCGACGCCCGGCGCGGATGAATCGACCACTTGGCGCGTGCGGGTGACCGGGCCGGACGGGGCCGGTGTGGCGGCCGAGGTGGTGGCGTCCGTGGACGATGCGCGGATCGAGCGGCGCGCGCCGCACCGGGTGCAGACCCTCGAGGGGGTGTACCCCCGACAGCGTCGTACGCCCAACCTGAGCGCGACGGTGCCCGAGGTGCGCGTCGCGCGGCCCGCGTCGAAGCCCGGGCCCAGGTGGCTCGGGTGGAAGCGGCCGCAGGCGCCGACGCTGCCCGTCTTCGCGCGGTACCCCTTCCAACCGCCGGACACCCCGCCGGCCGTGGTCGACCACGCCTTCGAGCGGACTTGGGGCTTCACTCTGGGCGTCCCGCCACCCACCGGCGCGGGGGCGCGCTGGAGCAGCGGCCCGCTGCGCGCCCCCGGCGACCACGGGGGGTCGTTTGGCTTCGGCCTCGATCTGCGGCTGCCGCCGGACGTCGGCGAGACGCCCCTGTGGCTGCCCCACCTGACGACGGGCGCCGACGGGACCGCGACGTTCACCGGGCCGCCGCCGGACGCAGGCCGCGCGTGGACGGTGTGGGCGCACGCGCTCGGCCCGGGGTGGGCGGGCGGGACGGCTCGCACGACAACGGCGCCCTTCGCGCCACCGGCGGGCGGGGCCGAGCCCGAGGGGACCCTCCACCGGCCGGCGCCGCACGGTGACGCCGCGGCGGCGACGTTCCGCTCTCGGTAGCGTTCGCGGCGCGCGCGCTACCGATTCGTGACGCTGACGGTCACGCCTCGGAGGGCTCGTCCTCGGGCCGCCGGGTGACGACGCGCATCAAGGCGCCGGCGCCCGAGAAGATCGCCGCGCCCAGCACCAGGTACAGGAACAAGGTCGCCACCACCGCCAGCGCCATGCCGCCGCCGGCCATGGCGCGCACCAGCAGCGACTCGTCGGGCTGGGTGCCGAACAGGATGCGCGTGGTCATCAGGCCCATGTAGCCGCCGTAGACCATCGCCGGGACGAACCCGGTCAGCAGGTAGGCGACCAACGCCACGGCGGCGCCGAACCAGGCCTCGGGCCACCGCTTGTGCTGCGTGTCCTTCATGCGTCGTCCTCTCGAGCAGCGGGGCCACCGGTCCGGTGGCGGGCCGCGCGGAACGGCCGGCGCGGGGATGCGCCGGCGACCGGCTGGCCATACAATCGACGTGCCACGACGGCCCGCGCGCGGGCGCCTCCGCGGCATATGGATTGCACGCGCGAAGCCCCTCGAGTCCGGTCGGAAAGCGAGCCGCGATGCGCATCTCGAAGGGGTGGTTGGTCTTCGCCGGGGGGGTCCTCGCCGCGGGCGCCGTGATTCTCGGGCACCGCACGAGCAGCTACCTGCACGACGAGCCCAACCTCTGCACCTCGTGCCACGCCGACACCGCCGCCGACGGCCTCACCCTGCTGCACGGCGCCGCGCCCTCGCACCCCGACACCACCTGCCAGGCCTGTCACCCGATCGCCACCTCCACCGGCCTCTCGCTCTTGCGCGCCAGCGTCACCATCGATCGCGCCGACCAGGTGCTCGGCGAGAACGTCGCGGCCCACGGCGAGGCCCCGGCCCAGGCCTGCCTCGACTGCCACCAGCAGACCGATCCCGACTGGGCCCGCATCGCCGACACCGGCGGCCACCAGAGCCACCTCGAGGCGAAGGAGCCCCTCGGCTGCAACGACTGCCACGCCGCCACCGGCCACGAGGGCCGCCCCGGCAACGCCCTGTGCAAGGACTGCCACGACGACCAGACGATGGCGTCGTCGCCGATGGCCCAGCTGCACTGCATGGAGTGCCACGACTTCCTCGCGCCGGCGGCCGAGTCGGGCAAGCGCCCGCGCTTCGCCCGCTGTGACCGCTGCCACGGCCCCGGCGAGCGCGCCACCTCGATCCCGGTGCAGCTGCACGCCGAGATGCCGTGCTCGGTGTGCCACCAGCCGCACCGCGAGCCCTTCACCGTCGCCCAGGGCTGCGAGGACTGTCACCCGAAGGTGATCCACGCGCACCCCGAGGTCGAGGACACCGTCTACTGCACCACCTGCCACGGCCCGCACGACGAGTGGTCGGTCGCGGCGACGCGCTGCGCTGGCTGCCACGAAGAGCAGGTGTTCGAGGCGCTGCCCGGCGGCGGCGCGTCGCTGGCCCACGACGACGACCTGCTGACCGCCGTGGCCGAGGTGACCGCCCACGCGACGTGCATCGACTGCCACTCGGCCCACGCCAAGCCCGGCGTGATGGTGGCCAAGGTCTGCACCGACTGCCACGACGACGTGCAGCCCCCCAGCCGCCACACCGCCGCCAGCTGCGACGGCTGTCACGCCCCGCACCGGCCTCAGCCCGAGGACTGCGACTCCTGCCACGACACCGTGCGGGTCCGCCACGCCTCGGCGGGCTGCCAGGACTGCCACGCGATGCACGAGACCTTCGCGGGCGGCCGCGACGTCCGCACGTGCGTCAACTGCCACCGCGAGCCCGACGTGCGGGCCGGTCACCCCGAGTCGCGCTGCGAGGACTGCCACAAGCCCCACCGCCCCCAGCCGAAGACCTGCGACGCCTGCCACCAGGCCGAGGTGCGGGCCGTGGCGGGCACGCCGGCCGACCACCGCCAGTGCACCAGCTGCCACCCGGTGCACGCGCAGCTGCCCAAGCCGGCGCTGCTGGCGAAGTGCCGCGACTGCCACGACGAGGTGCGGACGCAGACGGCGAAGATCGCCGAGCACCAGGACTGCTCGGCGTGCCACGCGACGCACACGGTGAAGGCGGCGATGCCGGGCGGCTGCACCGAGTGCCACGCCGACCACCTGCGCCACACCGTGCCCGATCACCGGCAGTGCGGCGAGTGCCACCGTCCGCACGACGGCGGCCGCGGCGGCAAGAAGGACTGCGCCGACTGCCACGCCGAGAAGGCGCGCCCCGCCCAGGCGCTGCCGCAGCACACGGATTGCGACCGCTGCCACCAGGTGCACCCGCAGGCGGCGCCGAAGACGCCCGACTGCACCACCTGCCACAAGGCGAACGGCGAGGCCGCGCAGCCCCTGGCGCTGCACCGGATGGAGGGCCACGAGACCTGCGGTGAGTGCCACACCGCGCACGGGCCCTTCGACGCGTCGCGCAAGAACTGCCTGCGCTGCCACGAGGCGCAGCAGAACCACGAGCCGCAGGCGCCCGTCTGCAACGGCTGCCACCGCTTCATCGACGAGTAGCGCGGGCGCCGGGCGCGCGGCCGTCGCCGGCGTCCATGGCCCCGGTGGCCCGGGCCCGCCCAGTCCGGACCCGCCCGGTCCCAGCGTCGCCTGGTCCGAGCGTCGCCCGGTCCCAGCGTCGCCCGGTCCGGGCGTCGCCCGGTCCCAGCGTCGGGCCCGAGGGCATCGCCCGCCCCGATGGACCCCGGCCCGCCCGCTCGGGGCGTCGGGCCCGAGGTCGTCACCCGCCCCGATGGCCCCGATGGACCCCGGGCCGCCCGGTCCTCGGCGGCCCGAGGTCGTCACCCGCCCCGATGGCCCCGATGGACCCCGGGCCGCCCGGTCCTCGGCGGCCCGAGGGCGTCGCCCGGCCCCGTGGCGCCGCCGCTCGACGGCCCGCGCCGCCTCCGAGCGACGACCTCGGCGCGCCGCGCCCATCGGCCACGGCAGATCCACCCCGCGCGCGCCCGCGCGCCCCAGGCCGCTGCGCGGTGCAGGCGCACGGCGCGGGGCCGGACCCTCGATCGCGGGCGGTGAGCGTGGACTCGGGAGGGGGCGAAGAGACGCGGCGGGCGAGGGCCGTCGCCGGCGAAGGGCGCGCGGCTACTCGTCCTTGTGGCACTCGCCGCAGTTCTCTTTGCGGACGATCACCTCGAAGTGCGACTCGAAGGCGTGGCAGACGTGGCAGTGGCCCGCCCCGGCGTGCTGCGGGTGGCCGAAGCGCGTCTCGGTCAGGTAGCGGTCGAGGCTGTGGCAGCCGAAGCAGGGCATCTCGGCCAGGCGCTCGTTGGTCGGGACGGGCTGCACGCTGGGCGGCAGCGGCGCCTTGGGCAGGCCGTGCGCCTGCGCCGAGTGCGCCTCTTCGAACCGGGCGCGCACCTGCGCACCGATGGTGCTGGTGGACAGGTCCGACTCGATGGCGACGTGCACCAGCAGGCCGACGAGGGCCATCACGGTGATCACGGCCAGCCCATCGCGCGTGCGGCGTTTCACGGGACGTCGTCCTCGTCCGGCGGGGCGTCGGGGGCGGGCGGCGCGGCCTGAGCCGCCGCGGCGGGCGGCGGGCGCCGCGGGGGCGGGCTGGGCGGGCGGCGGGGCGCGCGCGCTTCGCCGCGGCTCGGGCCTCGGCCTTCTTCCGCAGCATCTCGTCGTACTCCGCCCCGTGCTCCTCCTCGAGCTCGGCCATCGTCATCTTGCCGGTGATGAACACCCGCGACATCGGGAAGACCGCCGGCCGCAGGTGCACGTTGTAGAAGTGCCACAGGAAGATGGCCAGCGCCGCCAGCAGCGCCTCGTCGGCGTGCGCGTGCAGGGCGATCTCGTAGGCCCACGCGGGCAGGTAGGCGGTGGCCAGATCGGGGAACCAGCGCAGGAAGCCCGAGCCGGCCATGATCATCACGCCCCAGAACACCGCCCAGTAGTCGAACTTCTCGAAGTAGGTGAAGCGGGGGAAGCGCGGGCGCTCCTTCTTGAGGCCGACGAAGTACATCAGGTTGCCCGCCGCGTCGACCATGTCCTTGGGCGTGGGCAGCATCGAGAAGCGCAGCCCGCCGCGCACGGCCTTCGAAAGCAGGTACATCAGGTGGTAGAGCGCCGAGACGATCATGCCCACCGCGGCGATGCGGTGCAGCAGCGAGGTCGCCTCGAGGCCGCCGAACAGGCTCACCAACCCGCGCGAGGCGCCCACGCCGTGCGTGGTGAGGGGCCAGCCGGTCAGCACCAGCAGCGTGAAGGACATCGCCATCAGCCCGTGCTGCAGGCGCTGGTGCAGATCGAAGCGCTGCACCTCTGCGGTGGGGTCGACCTCGGCCTCGGCCGGGTTCCGGACGTCGCTCATGCCTCGCCTCCGCCGGCGCGATCGCTGGGGGTCTCGGCCTTGCCGCCGAACAAAGCCCGCCGGACGACCGAGAAGACGTCGAGCAGGACGTGCATCGCCAAGGCGAAGACGCTGAGGAAGGTCAGCCACGCGAAGAACTTCAGGGTGAAGAAGCTGACCGGGCGCTCCTCGCGGGTGTAGGGGCGGTGGTCGCCCAGCGTCACGAAGGCCGCCGTGGCGTGCTCGTGACATTGCTCGCAGGCGGCGACGCCGTCGGCCTCGAAGTCGCGCAGCGTGTGCGACTGGTGACAGTCGACGCAGCCCGGCGTCTCGTCCGAGCCGAGGTCGAGGAGGCGGGCGTGCACCGAGTGCGCGTAGCTCTCGACCGAGTGCGTGGTGAGGCCCACCGCCTTCATCTTCTCCTCGTCGCCGTGGCAGGTGGCGCAGCGGCCGTTCATACGGCGGCGGCGCTCGGGGGCGGCCAGCGAGGCCTCGGTGACGATGGTGTGGGGGTCGCCGTGGCAGTCGTGGCACTGCGGCGTGACCGCCCCCTCGGTGCCCGGGCCGTGCTCGATGTGGCCGCTCGTAGGCAGCTCTTCGCCGTGGCACTCGCGGCACCGCTCGCGCGCGGCGGCCCGGCGCGCCGCCGGGGTCGACCCCTCGTCGGCGTCGGCGGCCGCGCCCAGCGTCACCGGCTCGTGCGGGTTGAAGTGGTAGCCCGTGTGGCAGTCCGTGCAGGTCTGCTCGTGATGCGCCGTCGTGCGCCACGCGCTGCGCTCGAAGCGCTCCGCCTGGTGGCACAGGCGGCACCAACGCGCGTCCTGGATACGGTCGTCGGGCGGCGACGCGATGGTCTCGCTGCCCTCCATCTGCAGTTCGGGCGGCAGCGGCCCGGGCGCGGCGGCCGCGGGCACACCGGCCGCGGCGACGCCGAGCAGGACGACCGGCAGCAGCGTGCGCACGCAGCCTCCTTCCTCTCGGGGACCCCCAGGTCCCGGCGCCGATGCAGCAAGTCCCGTGCCCCGACCCACCTGCGGCCCGCGCGACCCACGCGCCGGGCGGCATCGTTACGCCAGCGTGACGCACGTTACCAAACGCCGCGCTGCGCGTCGGCTTGCTGCGCGCCCGCCGGCCGCGGCATCATGACGCGCCACCGCCGAGGTGACCATGGAACCGCTCGACGTCTACCTGTTCGCCGTCCCCGCGTTCACGCTGGCGATGCTGGTCGAGGCCTTCGTCGGCGCCGGCACCGCCGGGCTGGGCGGCGGCTACGAGGCGCGCGACACGAAGGCCAGCCTGGGCATGGGCACGGTGTCGCTGCTCTGGTCGGCCGGCGCCGACGCGCTGATCGTCCTCGGCGCCGGCTTCCTGGTGCAGCTCGCGCCGTGGCGCGTGCCCGAGGACGCCTGGTGGGGCTGGGCGCTGGCCTTCGTGGCGGTCGACCTGTGCTTCTACGTCATCCACCGGGCCCACCACGAGGTGCGCCTGCTGTGGTGCTCGCACGTCAACCACCACAGCAGCCAGCGCTACAACCTGTCGACCGCGCTGCGCCAGTCGTGGACCGAGCACTACACGTCGATCCCCTTCTTCCTGGTGCTGGCGCTGCTGGGCTTCTCGCCGCTGCTGATCACCGTCAGCTTCGCCTTCAACCTGCTGTACCAGTTCGCGGTGCACACCGAGCGGGTGCGCACGCTGGGGCCGCTGGAGTGGGTGATGAACACGCCCAGCCACCACCGCGTGCACCACGGGGCGAACGTGCGGTACCTCGACCGCAACTACGCGGGCGTCTTCATCGTGTGGGATCGGCTGTTCGGCAGCTTCGAGCCGGAGCGCGAGCCGGTCACCTACGGGCTGGTGAAGAACATCGACTCGTACAACCTGTTCTACATCGCGTTCCACGAGTGGGCCGCGATGCTGAAGGCCGTGCGGCGGGCGGGCTCGCCGCGCGAGGCGTGGCACGCGGTGTTCGGGCGGCCGGGGTGGAGCGCCGACGGCAGCACGCTGACCGCGCCGCAGATGCAGGCCGCGCTCGCGCGCGAGTCGGCCGGGCAGCCCACCCTCGAGCGCCAGTCCGCCTGACCGGGCTCAGCCGACGACGGGCAGGGCCTC
Source organism: Myxococcales bacterium (assembly GCA_020633465.1). Taxonomy (GTDB): domain Bacteria; phylum Myxococcota_A; class Bradymonadia; order UBA7976; family UBA1532; genus JACKDN01. Next base: position 156,906 of record JACKDN010000009.1, on the reverse strand, counting down.
GCCCTTCCGGCGGCGGGCGATGTCGGCGAAGAAGTCGTTGCCCTTGTCATCGACGACGATGAAGGCGGGGAAGTCCTCGACCTCGATGCGCCAGACGGCCTCCATGCCCAGCTCCTCGTACTCGAGCACCTCGACCTTCTTGATGCAGTCCTGCGCGAGGCGGGCGGCCGGGCCGCCGATGCTGCCGAGGTAGAAGCCGCCGTTGGCGCCGCAGGCGTCGGTCACCATCTGCGAGCGGTTGCCCTTGGCCAGCATGACGTAGCTGCCGCCGGCCTTCTGGAAGAGGTCGACGTAGGGATCCATGCGCGACGCCGTGGTGGGGCCGAAGCTGCCCGACGCATAGCCCTCGGGCGTCTTGGCCGGGCCGGCGTAGTAGACGACGTGATCCTTCAGGTACTGGGGCAGGCCGTCGCCGGCGTCGAGGCGCTCCTTGATCTTCGCGTGGGCGATGTCGCGGGCGACGACGATGGGGCCGCTCAGGCGCAGGCGCGTGCGGATCGGGTACTTCGTCAGGATGTTGCGGATGGCGGTCATCGGCATCCGCAGGTCGATGTCGACCACCTCGCCGCCGAGCTCGTCGTCGGTGACCGGGGGCAGGTACTTGGCCGGATCGCGCTCGAGCGCCTCGAGGAAGACGCCGTCGCGGGTGATCTTCGCCTTCGCCTGGCGGTCGGCCGAGCAGCTGACCGCGATGGCCACCGGGCAGCTGGCGCCGTGGCGGGGCAGGCGCACCACGCGCACGTCGTGGCAGAAGTACTTGCCGCCGAACTGCGCGCCGATGCCCAGGCGCCGGGTCATGTCGAGCACCTGCTGCTCGACGGCGGGCACGCGGATGCCGTGGCCCGCCATCGTGCCCTCGGTGGGCAGGGCGTCGAGGTAGCGGGCCGAGGCCAGCTTGGCCACCTTCAGGCTGTGCTCGGCGCTGGTGCCGCCGATGACGATGGCCAGGTGGTAGGGCGGGCAGGCGGCCGTGCCCAGCTTCGACACCTTGTCCTCGAGGAAGGCCATCAGGCTGGCCTCGTTCAGAAGCGCCTTCGTCTCCTGGTACAGGTAGCTCTTGTTGGCCGAGCCGCCGCCCTTCGCCATGAACAGGAAGCCGTAGTGGTCGCCCGGGGTGGCGAAGATCTCGATCTGGGCGGGCAGGTTGTTGCCGGTGTTCTTCTCGGCGTACATGCCCAGGGGCGCGAGCTGCGAGTAGCGCAGGTTGGTCTCGGTGTAGGTGTCGAAGACGCCGCGCGCGATGGCCTGCTCGTCGTCGGCGCCGGTGAAGACGCGCTCGCCCTTCTTGCCCATCACGATGGCGGTGCCGGTGTCCTGGCAGCTGGGCAGGACGCGGCCGGCGGCGATGACCGCGTTCTGCAGCAGCTCGCGGGCGACGAAGTGGTCGTTGGCCGAGGCCTCGGGGTCGTCGAGGATGCGGCGCAGCTGGGCGAGGTGGCCGGGGCGCAGCAGGTGCGCGATGTCGCCCATCGCCTCGCGGGTGAGGCGGGTGAGCACCTCGGGCTCGACCTTCAGGAAGGTCTGCCCGGCGGCCTCGAAGGTCGACACACCGTCGGTGGTGATCAGGCGGTAGGGGGTGTCGTCGGCGCCCAGGGGCAGCAGGGGCGCGTAGCGGAAGTCGGGCATCTTGGCCTCCGGCGGTCACGGTGGACGGCCGGCAGCATACTCCCGACGGCGCGGAGGGTCAGCAGCCCTCGTCGGTGGGCGGCTCGACCACGCGCAGCCGCGGCCCGGGCTCGGGGCGGTCGACGAGCGTGGTCAGCGGCACGGTCGGCCGGCGGGCGGTGCCGCAGTGGCGCTCGAGCAGGTCGTCGAGGGGCATCGGGCGGCCCAGGTGATAGCCCTGCAGCAGGCGGACGCCGATCTCGGTGCAGTGGCGCGCCTCCTCGGCCTCCTCGATGCCCTCGGCCACCGTCCGGATCTTCTGCCGCTCGGCGTAGTCGCACAGCAGGCGCACCAGCTCGGCCTTCTGCGGGTTCCGGTGGATGCCCGAGATGAGCGAGATGTCGAGCTTGATGACCTCGGGCGTGACCGCGGCCACCGCGCCCAGCGAGTTGTAGCCGGCGCCGACGTCGTCGAGGGCGATGCGGAAGCCCTTGCTGCGCAGATAGCGGACCGCCTGCTCCCAGCCGCCGTCCGAGCCGAGCTGCGCGCGCTCGGTCAGCTCGAGCACGATGCGATCGGCCGCCGGGTACAGCGGCGAGAAGGCCAGGTCGAGCTGATCCGGATCGCGCAGGATGATCGGATCGACGTTGACGAACAGATCGACGTCGCCGGGCAGCGCCTGCCGGATGCGCGCGGCGACGCCGGCCAGCACGCGCTGCAGCGAGTACTCGCGGCTGTAGGCGCGCGACGCGTCGATGACGTCGAGCGGGCCGCGGAACTCGGGGTGCAGGCTGCGCAGCAGGGCCTCGCAGGCCACCAGCCGCCCCGACTGGGCGTCGAACAGCGGCTGCACGTGCAGGGTCAGGCGCTCCTCGTCGATCATGTTGTCGAAGTGCGCGCGGCGCGGATCGCGCTGGGCCTTCTTGGCGGCGCGCCGCTGCTCGAGCACCTGGCTGAGGCAGGCCTCGATCTCGTTGCGGCTCTGGCCCTTGTTCACGTAGCGGTGCACCACGCCCTCGTTGAAGGCGTCGACCACCAGGTTGGTGGGCCAGTAGGCGGTGTAGAGGACGCGGGCGATCTGCGGCTCGATGTCGCGCACCGCGCGCAGCACGTCCAGGCCGTGCAGGCCGGGCATGTCGGCGTCGCAGATGATGACGTCGGGCCCGTCGTCGGTGGCCGCGCGCAGGGCGTCGAGCAGCGCCTGGCCGTCGGGGTAGGTGTGGATGACGTAGCCGGCGTGGCGCAGCACGCGCTGCACGGCCTTGCGCACCAGCTCCTCGTCGTCGGCGAACCAGACGACGGGGGGGCGGCCCTCGGCGGTGTCGCTGGCCTCGAGGCCGTGGGCGCTGGGGACGTCGATCAGGCCCGGCCACTCGGCGACGACCACGGTGCCGCCGGCGTGGCGGTCGCGGACCGTCAAGCGGCCGCCGTGCGCCTCGACGGCGACGCGGCAGTAGGCCAGGCCGCTGCCGCTGGCGTCCGAACGCAGGCCGGGGCCGCTGTCGGCGACCTCGACGACCACCGTGTCGTCGACGCAGCGCACCGCCAGGGTGCCGGCCCCGTGGGCGTGGCGACGAACGTTGGTCAGCAGGTGCTCGAGCACGCGCCGGAACTGCAGGGGATCGACCTGCAGGATGGGATCGGCGTCCGCGGGCGACCAGTCGATGGCCGCCTGGGGGAAGCCGGTCATGCGCGCGGCCTCGAGCACCAGGGCGCGCACGCTGGTGGCCGTGGGCGCGATGCGGTGCTCGTCGTCGGTGGGCGTCGGCACCGGATCGAGGGCCTCGAGGCGCTGCAGCAGGCCGCGGGTGGCGGCCACCAGCCCGTCGACGTCGGCGCGGCCCTCGGGGCTGAGCAGCTCGCGCTGACCCAGGGCCGAGGCCAAGGCCTCGACGGCCGCGAGGGGGTTGCGCAGGTCGTGCCGGGTGGCCGCGCGCAGCCGCTGGTCGACGCCGCGGAGCACCGCCAGATCGGCGGTGCGCTCGGCCAGGCGCTCGAGCAGGTTGAGGGTGGTCTGCACCTCGCGGCGGCCGGGGGGATCCGACATCACGGCGTCGGCGCCCGCGACCTCGCCCCCGACGGCGACCAGCGGCGGGCGGCCGGTCGCCAGGCGCTCGGACAGGGCCGAGACCAGCCGCGCGGCCCCCGCCTCGACGTGCGCGAAGACGGCCACGAAGGTCGCGCCGCCGTCGATCGCCTGCAGCAGGGCCTCGCCCCGGTCGAAGTGTTCGAAGGCGATCTGTCGCTCGGCCAGCGCCGCGGGCAACGCCCCGGCGGCGAAGGCCCCGACGAGCGCCATGGGCGGCCGCTCGTTCGCGTCGTGATCGAAGCTGGTCGTGGATGCCATCATCCGCAGTCCCCTCTCGCCCGCAAGTCCAGCAGGCTTCCCCCACTTCGTCGGACGCGGCCGTTGGCTGGATAAGGGGTGCGGCGTTCACCCCCCGGCCGACGCCCGGCTGGTCGATGTGTCGGGTGCCGAGACACGGAGCATCGAGCGGGCGTCCGGGTTCCGCTGGGTGCGTCGGCTTGGCAGATCTGTCGGTCAGATCGGCGGGGGGCGTGGCAAAAAGTGAAAGAAGTGTACGGTTCGGTCGATAGTTTGGCACGACCCCCGAGGATCGACCCCCGAGGATCAGCGGGCGGCGGCGAGGGCGGCGTCGATCATGCGCTGCTGCTCGGCGGGATCGCGCCAGCGGATCTGCCACTCGGGGGCCAGCTGGTCGATGGGATCGAAGTAGAGGAAGAACTGGCCGGGCTTCACCGAGGGGGCGGTGTAGACCGAGATGCCGCTGTGGCGATCGTAGTGCTCGAAGCTGTGGGCGTTGCGCTTGCCGCCGCCGCCGGGGGCGTCGACCACGAAGGTGGGCGTGTTGAAGCCGGCGGTCAGGCCGCGCACGTACTTCTCGAGGTCGATGGCGGTCTGCACGGTGGTGCGCATGTCCTCGGCGCCCTGCACCAGGTCGTGCACGTACACGTAGTAGGGGTGGGCGTTGATGTAGCCCAGCCGCTTGACCAAGAGGCCCATCTCGGCGGGCGTGTCGTTGACGCCGCGCAGCAGCACCGACTGGTTGCGCACGATGATGCCCGCCTCGAACATCCGCTGCAGCGCGCGCTGCGAGTACGCGGTGATCTCCTTGGCGTTGTTGAAGTGGGTGTGAAACGCCACCTCCTTGCCCAGGCGCCGCCCCAGATCGTGCACCTCGACCAGCGCGCGGAACCAGTCCTCGTCGGTCAGCACCTTCATCGGCATCACCGCCAGGCCCTTGCTGGCGAAGCGGATGCGGCGGATGTTGGGCATGTTCAGCAGGCGGGTGCCGATCTCGCGGATCCAGTCGGCGCGCAGGTTGTAGGCGTCGCCGCCGCTGATGACGATGTCCTCGAGCTCGGGGCGCGAGGCGACATAAGCGAAGGCGGCGTCCCAGCGCTCCTTCTTGGGCTTCAGCTGCACCTTCTCGACCTGCGCGGTGTCCAGGCCCACCGCGTAGCTGCGCGTGCAGAAGCGGCAGTAGACCGGGCAGGTGTCGATGACCAGGAACAGCGCCTTGTCGGGGTAGCGGTGCGTCAGCCCGGGCACCGGCGCGTCGGCCTGCTCGCCCAGCGAGTCGAGCCCCAGCTTGGGGTGGTCGGGCAGGAAGCGCGAGTCGAGCGGGATGAACTGGATGCGCAGCGGATCGTTCACCGGATCGTCCCAGTCGATCAGGCTGAGCAGGTAGGGGCTGACGCGCACCGCCATCGGCGCGCGCTCGAAGCCGGCCGCGGCGTCGTCGATGAACGACTGCGGCACCAGGCCCTCGATGGCGGCCAGCAGCTTGTCCGGCCGCGTGATCGTGTGCTTCGACTGCCAGCGGTGATCGAGGAAGGTGGCCTCGTCGACGTCGGCGTAGGCCGGGATGCGCTGCCAGAAGGGGCCGTCGAGCAGATCCTTGTGCGCCAGCGCGGCGGCGTCGACGGGGGGCTTGAGCGCCTTGGGCGCGTCGGTGATGACGGGCAGATCGACTGCGGACATGGACGTCTCCAGGGTGCGGGCGAGCGGTGCGAAGTGGTCGGAGGCGCGCCGGGCGCGCGTGGATCGGCGGCGGGGCCGCCCCGGGCGGGGGGCGCTAGACGTCGGGCTGGTGAAGGACGTTCTGGCCGAACCACATGATGCGGTGAGGGTAGCCGCTCGGCGCGGCAAACTCAACGCAGGGGCACGGCGTCCTCGAAGCCGGCGCCCTCGTCGGCGAACCGGCCGCTGGCGTCGACGAGCACGAACACCGGCGTGCTGTCGACGGCGAACAGGCGCGTGGCCTCGCGGTGCGGATCGAGGGCGATGGGGAACGGGAAGCGCTGCCCCTTGCGCCGCAGCCAGCGCCGCACCTCGGCGGCGTCCTCGCGCGTGATCGCGATGACCTCGGCGCCGCGGGCGTCGGCCCACTTCGCCAGCGCGGGCAGCGCGGCCTTGCAGGGCTTGCAGGTCGTCGCCCAGAAGAACAGCACCACGCGCCGTCCCTCGCCGATGGGCGGCAGCGTCGTGCCCGGCTCGAGCGACGTCAGCCGCAGGCGCGGCACCACCTCGCCCACCCGCGGCGGCGGCGGCGGCAGGGGCATCGGCGCGGCGATCGCGCTCACCTCGAGCGTCTCGCGCCCCCGCTTCACCGTCAGCACCACCGGGCTGCCCGGGTTGGCCAGCAGCACCGACTCGCGCAGGCCGCCGTTGCGCTCGAGCTGCCAGCCGTCGACGGCCACCACCTCGTCGCCGGCCTGCAGATCGACCGCCGCCGCGGGGCTCGCGGGCAGCGCCTCGGTCACCACCGCCACGCCGTCCGTCCCGTCGCGGTAGTTCAGCCCCAGATAGCCCGGGCGCAGCGACTCCACGGCGGCCGGCACCCGCGCCGCCGGTGGGCGCGGTGAGGTCGGCGCCGCCGGCCCGGTGACCGCCGGGGCGTCGAGCTGGGGCGGCAGCACCGGCGTCGTCTCGCAGACGCGCAGCGCGTCGAGCCGCGCGCGCTCGTCGCGCGTGAGCACCGTCGGCCCCGCCAGGCGCCCCAAGACGTACGCCGCCCGGATGGCCGCGGCCTCCTGCAGATCGATCTGCGCGCGGATTCGATCGCCCCCGTCCACCCGCGAGCGCAGCGTCTCGAGGCGCGCGCGCAGGCCCACCCGCTTGCGGCTCGCCGCGTCCACCGCCTCGATGGCCTGCGTCCGCGCCCGCGCCTTCGCCCGCGCCCCCCGCGGCTCCTTCATCCGCCGCAGCACCGGCTCGCCCAGCAGCTTGCGCGCCTGATCCAGCGCCGCCTTCCACCGCTCGGTCCAGGTGTCGAGCGCGAAGCGCGCAGCGCCCAGCGCGTCGAGCAGCTCCTCGACCCGCGCGTAGCCGTCCAGCACCCCCAGCCCGTAGGCCACCGACAGGCTGGCGAGCAGCCCCCAGGACGGATCGTCGTGGGCCGCGGCGTCCAGCCGCGCGTCCACGAAGCGCGCCAGATCGGCCTGCTTCTGCTCGGCGCCGCGCTCGAGCGCCCCCCACAGCAGCACGTCGCTGGTCAGGTGGGGCGTGTCCGGCGCGTCGTCGCTCAGCAGCACGGCGTCGTTGGCCCGCGCGATGTCGCCGTGCTCGGCCAGCGCCTCGAGGAAGCGCAGGAAGTGCCCCACGTCGTCGCGCTCGGCGAGCTCGGGGTAGCAGCCGTAGGCCACCCGATCGGGCGTCGCGCTGAAGGCGCCGCACAGGTTCTCGCGGCGGCGGAACAGCTCGGCGAACCCGCCCGAGTGGCACTGCGACATCCACAGCACCACCCGCGTGGCCTGCGGCACCGGCCCCAGATCCTCGAGCAGCTGCTCGGTGCTCCAGGTCTCGCCCCACAGGTTGATGCGCGTGTCGAAGCCCCCGTCGGGATCGGCCTCGCCGTGATCGGTGACCGCCACCAGCAGCGTGTCGTCCGGCCCCAGCGTCGGCCCCACCTCCTCGAACCAGGCCTGCAGCGCGGCGCGCTGGGCCGGCCGCACCACCCGATCGGGGAAGCGGGTGTCGACCTGCTCGGCCACCGGCGCCGTGTCGCGATCGATGCGGGTGTCGGCGATCAGCCAGGCGTCGGCCGACGGGCGGCCCCGGCGCACGGACCGATCCGGCCCGGGATCGACCCCGTCGGCCCAGAACACCGCGACGTCCTGCGCCGGCACCCCACGCCCGTCGAGCACCTCGAGCAGACGGGTGACGTGCACGTAGTGGCTGTGGTGGTTCTCGCTGGCGTCGATCCCGCCCGCGAGGATCAGCACCTTGAGCGCCGTGAGTGCGACGGTGGCATACATCGGGCGCCATCATACTCACCGCGGCCGGATTGTGGAGGGGGCGCCCGCGCGGCCGAACATCGGCGGATGATCCGAGGCGCCGCGAGCGTCGTACACGCGGCGACAGCCGAAGGCCCGGGCGTTGACCCCGGGCGACGACTGGGGCTAGCGTGCGGCCGTCCACCCGAGGGCCTGCATGTCCGACCGCGCGCTCGACCCCGACACGCTGCTGGTTCAGGCGATGGCCGATGGCGATCGGCGCGCCCTGGGCCAGCTCTACGATCGCCACGCCGGCGCCCTCCTGGCGTTGGCGATCCGGATGCTGCGCGACGCGGACGCGGGACACGACCTGGTGCACGACGTTCTCCTCGAGGCCTGGCGATGCGCGGCGGACTTCGATCCCGGCCGCGGCGCCGTGCGCACCTGGCTGGCCCTGCGGCTGCGCAGCCGCGCGCTGGATCGACTGCGGTCGGCGCGCGCGCGGCGCGAGGTGCTGCACGCCGCGCCCGGCGACGATCGGCCCGCGCGCGCCGGCGAGGCGCCCGATCTCGCGCCGGATCGCCGGCGGGTGCGCGTCGCGCTGGGCGCGCTGCCGCAGGCGCAGCGGGCGGTGCTCGAGCTGGGCTACTTCGAGGGGCTGTCCTCGACCGAGATCGCCGACCGCCTCGACGTGCCGGTGGGCACGGTGAAGTCGCGCACGCGCGCCGGCCTCGAGAAGCTGCGCGGCGCCCTGGGCGCGGAGGCCTCGTGATGCGCGCCTGGGAAGACGACGCGCTGGCGCTGCACGCGCTCGACGCGCTGCCCGCGGACGAGGCCGCCGCGCTCGAGGCGGATCTGGCCATCTCGTCGACGCTGCGCGCGCGCTTCGCCGCCGTGGCCGACAGCTTGGTGGCGCTGGGCGACGACCTGCCTGCGGTGGCGCCGCGGCCCGGCGCCCGCGACGCGCTGCTGGCGGCGGCGACGCCCGCGCCCGAGCGCGCCGGGCGCTTCGCCGAGGCGCTGGGCCGGCTGATCGATCGCGGCGCCGACGCGGCGCGCGCGCTGCTGGCCAGCATCCACGACGCCGACGCGTGGCAGGGCTCGCCCTGGCCCGGCGTGCAGCTGATGCACCTGGCCGGCGGCCCGGCCACGGCCGGCGCCGACGTCGGCTTCGTGCGGGTGCCCGCGGGCGCCCACTTCCCCTACCACCGCCACGGCGACACCGAGCGCACGCTCGTCCTGCAGGGCGGCAAGCGCCTCGACGACGGCCGGGTGCTGGGGCCCGGCGAGGCCCTGGAGATGGGCCCGGACAGCGCCCACGGCTTCACCGCGCTCGAGGGACCCGATCTCGTGTTCGCGGTCGTGCTGCGGGGCGAGCTGGCCTTCCCCTCCCCGCCCGACTGAGCGTGTCCCGCCGCCTGCTGTGGGCCGCCGTGATCGGCGTGGTGGCCACCCACGCCGTGTGCCTCGGCCACGGCTTCGTCGACTTCGACGACGACGTCATCTTCCTGAACAACCCGCTGCTGCGGCGCACGGACGCGGGCGCCCTGTGGGACATCCTGTCCTTCGACCGGCCCGACTGGCGGCCGCTGCGCGACCTGTCCCATTGGCTCGACTTCCTGGTGCACGGTCAGGATCCCTTCTGGGCCCACCTGCACAACCTCGTGCTCTTGGCGGGGGTTGTCGCGGCGGCCGGGGCCTTCTTCGGCGCGCTCGGCTTCGGCGGCGCGCTGGGCGCGTTCGCGCTGTTCGTGGCGTTCGCCCACCCCGTGCAGGTCGAGGCGGTCGCGTGGGTCAGCGGGCGCAAGGAGCTCTTGGCCGGCCTGTTCTTCTTCCTGATGCTGCGCGCCTTCGTGGCCTTCGTGGACGGGCGGCGGCGCGCGCTCACCGGCGCCGCGGTGGTGGCCTGCTTCGCGCTGGGCGTGATGGCGAAGGGGCACGTCGTCGTGGCGCCGGCGGTGCTGGCGCTGGTGTGGGGCGTCCGCCGGCTGCAGGCGCCCGTGCCCTGGCGCGCGCCGGCGGCGCTGGTCGGCGTGGTCGGCGCGCTGGCGGTCGCGGCGGTGCCGCTGATCGCGCGCGGCGGCGTGATGCTGGCGCCTCAGCTTCAGGGCAGCCTGAAGTTCAGCCTGGTGATGGGCGATCGGCTGCAGCTCCCGCTGCGCTACCTGGGCCACCTGGTGTGGCCGGTCGACCTGAACCACATCTACCTCACCGGTCGCCTGGGCGCGGCGCACACCGCGCTGGCGGTCGCGTCGGTGATCGTCACCCTGGCGCTGCTGGCGCTGGCCGCGGTGTGGCTGCGGCGGCGCGATCCGCGCGGACCGCTGCTGCTGGTGCCGATGGCGCTGATGCTGCCCTACCTGCACCTGCGCCCGGGCGTCGTCTACATGGCCGACCGCTACCTCTTCCTGGTGGTGCCCTTCGTCGCGGTGCTGGCCGTGTTCGCGGCCGCCGACGGGCTGCGGCGCGCGGGGGTCGCGCCGCGGCTGCAGCGCGGCCTGGCGGCGGTGCTGGCGGCGGCGCTGGTGACGCTGACGCTGCAGCAGCAGGCCGCCTGGCGCGATCCGGTCAGCCTGTGGAGCCGGATGACGCAGGTGTACCCCGAGAGCGACTGGGGCTTCGATCGGCTGGGGCAGGCGCTCTTCCGGGCGGGCGATCTCGAGGGGGCCGCGGGCGCGTTCCTGGCCGCCGCCGAGCGCGCGCCCCGCAAGTCGAAGCACCCGAGCAACGCGGCCGCGGCGCTGATGGGGCTGGGGCGCACCGAGATGGCGCGCGTACTGCTGCACCGCGCCCTGACGCTGAACCCGAACGATCTCAGCGCTCGGCGGAACCTGGCCCGCCTGCCACCGACGCGCCCACCACCCAGCGGTACAGCACCGGAATGACCACCAGGGTGAGGCCGGTGGCGAACACCAGGCCGGCCACCAGCGTGAGCGCGAGCGGGCGCCGCAGCTCGGCGCCCTCGCCGCCCTCCATCACCATCGGCAGCAGCGCCAGCACCGTCGTCAGCGTGGTCATCAGGATGGGGCGCAGGCGCACGCGCCCCGCCTCGACGAGCGCCTCGCGCAGATCCATCCCGCGCCGCTGCAGCTGGTTCGCGTAGTCCACCAGCACGATGGCGTTGTTCACCACGATGCCGGCCAGCGTGATGAGGCCCACGAACACGACCACCGAGATGGGCACCGCCATCAGCCCGAGCACGATGAACACGCCCACGCCGGCCAGGGGCAGGCTGCCCAGGATGACCAGCGGCGCGCGCAGGCTCTCGAACTGGCTGGCCAGCACGACGTAGACGAGGAAGATGGCCAGCAACAGCGCCCAGCGCAGATCGCGCAGGCTGGCCTGCATCTCGGCGTCCTGGCCCAGCGTGCGCAGCTCGAAGCCGGCCGGCAGGGGCAGCGTGGCCAGCGTCGCGCGCACGGCCTCGGCGGTGCGACCCAGGTCGAAGGTCTCGGCGCGGCCGGTGATCTCGGCGGCGCGCTGGCCGTCCACGCGCCGGATGTCGGCCGGGCCCTCGCCGGGGCTCAGCGTCGCGACGGCCTCGAGGGGCAGCGGCGTCTCTTCGCCCGCGTTGATGACCGTGCTGCCCAGCGCCTCGCGCGACGCCACGCGCTCGGGATCGAGGCGCACCCGCACGTCCATGCGCACGTCGGTGCGCCGCAGCTCGGTGGCCACCACCCCCTCGAGCTGCCCGCGCGTGCGCTCGGCCACGTCGCGCGGCTGCAGGCCCAGCGCGGCCAGGCGCACGCGGTCGTAGGCCACCTGCAGCTCGGGGTAACCCCGGCGGACGCTGCTGGTCACGTCGGTCAGGCCCGGCACGGCCTCGAGGCGCTCGACGATGGCGCCGGCGGCGTCGGCCAACAGCCCCAGGTGGTGCCCCAGCAGCACGACGCGGATGGGCGGGCGCAGGCTGAACAGCGCCGGGCGCCCCAGCTCGAGCTCGGCGCCCGGCACCTGCGCGGCGGCGGCGCGCGTGTGGCGGCTCACCGCCTCCTCGGCCGCCACCAGCTCGGCCGTCGGCGCCAGCCGCAGGGTCAGCGTGGCCGTGTGCGGCCCCCGGTCGCCCCCCTCGTCGTCGGCGTCCTCGGGCGCGCCGATCAGCGCCTCGACCCGCTCGATGGCCGCGTCCTCGGCCAGCGCCCGCTCGAGCCCGGCGACCCGCGCCGCCGTGTCGACCAGCGGCGTGCCCACGGGGAAGGACAGCTCGGCGGTCAGCACGCCCTGCCGCACGTCGGGAAGCAGCTCGGCGCCGCCACGGTCGGCCACCGACCACGCCGCCCACCCCAGGCCGCCCAGCACCAGCGCCACCGCCAGGGGAGTGCGCAGGCAGGCCCCCAGCGCCGGGCCGTATCCGCGGCGCAGCGCCTCGACGGCCGCGCCGCTGGCCGCCGCCAGCGGCCACAGCGCCAGGCGCGTGCCCTTGGCCAAAGCCCCGCCGATCACCACCACCAGCCCGCCGACGAGCGAGGAGGCGACCACCAGGACGTTGCCCAGCACCTCGAGCGCCGCCTGCAGCAGGCTGTAGGGCAAGAGCAGCGGCATCACCAGCCAGCCCGCGCGGCGCCGCCGCCAGGCCCACCAGGCGGGCAGCGCACGGAAGGGCACCCGCCAGGTGTCCGGCCGCTCGAGGCGGGGCGTCGACTTGCCCAGGCCGGGGCCGCGGGCGGCCAGCGTGGGCACCACGAACAGCGCGACGGCCAGCGAGGCCAGCAGCGAGCACACCACGGCCAGCGCCAGATCGCCGAAGACCTGGCCGGCGACGCCGCCGACGAAGGTGATCGGGAAGAAGACCGCCACGGTGGTGAAGGTGCTGGCGGTGACCGCGGCCCCCACCTCCTGCGCGCCGCGGATGGCCGCCGCGCGGGCGTCGTCGCCCTCTTCGCGGCAGCGGTGGATGCTCTCGAGCACGACGACCGAGTTGTCGACCAGCATGCCCACGCCCAGGGCCAGGCCGCCGAGCGACATGATGTTGAGGGTGACGCCCAGGAACATCAGCGGGGCGAAGGTGACGGCCAGGCTGAGCGGGATGGCCACCGCCACCACCAGCGTCGACCAGCCCGAGCGCAGGAAGACGTACAGCACGAGGACGGCCAAGAGGCCGCCCCACAGGGCCGCGCTGCGCACCTCGTCGAGGGCCGCGCGGATGAACAGCGACTGATCGCCCAGCACGTCCAGCCGCGAGCCGGTCGGGCGGCGGAAGGCGACGAAGTCGGTCATCTGCTTGCGCTCGGCCACCTGCGCCAGCTGCGCGCGCCGCCGCTTCTTGCCCTGCCCTTCGGCCTCGGCGTCGCGATCGCCCTCGCCGTGCGCCGCCACCCAGGCCTGCTGCGCCGCGTCGCCGAAGATGGCCGCGCGCACGCGATCGCACACCTCGACGATGTTCGCGTCGGCCCGCCGCAGGACGTCGACGCGCACCGCCTCGCGCCCGTCGACGCGCACCAGCGCCAGGCGCTCCTTGCCGGTGACGGTCACCTCGGCCACGTCGACCAGCCGCACGACCACGCCGTCCCGGTTGTCGACCACCACCTGCCGCAGATCGGCCACCGTGCGCAGCTCGGCCAGCGTGCGCACCAGGAACTCGACCGTCCCCTCGCGCAGCGTGCCGCCCGCGAGGTTGACGTTGGCCTGCCGCAGCCGCTCGGCCACGGTCGCCACCGACAGCCCGCGGGCCGCGAGCGCCGCCTCGGACAGCCGCACCTGGACCTCGCGCTCGACCCCGCCGGCCACGCGCACGGCGGCGACGCCGTCGATCTTGCTGATCTCGGGCGCCAGGGTGTCCTCGGCCCAGGTGCGCAGGCGCGCCAGCGACGGCCCGCCGGGCTCGCTGCCGAGGGCCAGGGTGAGGACGGGCGCCAGCGAGGGATCGTGGCGAAGGAGCTGGGGCTTCGATACGACCTCGGGCAGCCGCACGTGGCCCAGGCGCTCGCGCACGCGCTGCGAGGCGCGGTCCATGTCGGTGTCCCAGGCGAACTCGAGCACCACCTCGCTGCGGCCGGCGCGGCTGCTGCTGCGCAGGCCGAGCAGGCCCTCGACGGTGCCCACCCGCTCCTCGACGGTGCGCGTGACCTCGCTCTCCACCTCTTCCGGGGCGGCGCCCGGGTAGGCGGTGCGGAGGGTGATCGTCGGGTACGCCAGATCGGGCATCAACTCGACGCCGAGCTGCTGGTACGACAGCACCCCGAACAAGGCGGCGGCCGCGGCCAACATCAGCACCGCGACGGGCCGGGCGGTGACGAGCCCGAACATGCCGGGGCAGCGTGCCGCCGGCGCGAGACCGTGTCAAACGGCGCGCTGCCGGCGTCGGTTTTTGAGGTTGACGCGCCCCCCATCATGGCTGATAAGGCCGCCGTGGGGCGCCTGTGACCCCGACTCCAGCGAAACAGCGGAGGAGCCAGCGTGAGTAAGCCCGATCTCGGCCGCAAGCACACCTGTCCCGAGTGCGGCTCCAAGTACTACGACCTCCACCGTGAGGCGCCGAAGTGCCCCCGCTGCGGCACGGCGGCCCCCGAAGAGGAGTCGCCGCTGGTCCGCGCGAAGCGCCGCCGGGCCGCGGAGAAGCTGAAGGAGATCCGCGACAACCGCGACGACGACGACGACGACGACGACGACGATGAGGACGACGACGACGACGACGACGACGACGAGGACGACGACGACGAGAACGAGGACGACGAGAGCGACGACGACGACGAGGACGAGGACGTCGAAGAGCTGAACCTCGACGACGCCGAAGCCGAGCGCCGCATGACCGAGGGCCTCGCCGAGGGCGAGGACGACGACAGCGACGACGAGGACGATCCGGATCTCGACGATCTCGACGACGACGATCTGCCCGACGAGGAGGTCGATCTCGGCGACGCCGACGACGACGAGGACGGGCCCGACGAGGAAGAGGAAGAGGAAGAGGACCTGTAGGTCCACCCCCGCCGGGGGGCGCCCAGCCAGGGGCGCCCGCCCGCGTCAGCCCGCCGCCTGCGCCTCGGCGACCCGATCGAGGTGGATGCAGGCGGCGTCGTGCACCGCCCCCACCTTCACCAGCGACGGCAGCTCTTCGGCGCACGCGTCCGTCGCGAACGCGCAGCGGTTGCGGAAGCGGCAGCCCGACGGGAAGGCCGTCGCCGACGGCACCATGCCGGGGATGACCGCGAGGCGGTCGCTGCGCTTCGCGTCGAGATCGGGCAGCGAGCGGAACAGGCCCAGCGTGTAGGGGTGGCGGGGCTCGGCGAAGAGCTCTTCCACCGGCGCCTGCTCGGCGATGCGCCCGCCGTACATCACCACCACGCGGTGGGCCATCTCGGCGACGACGCCCAGATCGTGGGTGATGAGCAGGATGGCCATGTTGAACTCGGCCTGCAGATCGCGCAGCAGGTCGAGGATCTGGGCCTGGATGGTGACGTCGAGGGCCGTCGTGGGCTCGTCGGCGATGAGCAGCTTCGGGTTGCAGGCCAGCGCCATGGCGATCATCACGCGCTGCTTCATGCCGCCCGACATCTGGTGCGGGAAGTCGTCGACGCGCTTCGACGGATCGGGGATGCCCACGCGCTCGAGCAGCCGGATGGCCTCGAGGCGAGCGTCCTTGCGGGTCAGCCCCTTGTGCTGCCGCAGCGACTCGCCGATCTGCGACCCCACCCGGAAGATGGGGTTCAGGCTGGTCATCGGCTCCTGGAAGATCATCGCCACGTCGGCGCCGCGCAGCTTGCGCATGGCGCGCTCGGGCAGCTGCAGCAGATCCTGCCCGTCGAACCGGATGACCCCCGACGGGTGATAGCCCGGGGGCTGGGGCACCAGCCGCATGATCGACAGGCTGGTGACCGACTTGCCGCAGCCGCTCTCGCCGACGATGCCCAGCGTCTCGCCCGGCGCCACCGAGAACGAGACGTCGTCGACCGCGCGCGCGACGCCCGCCGCCGTCTTGAAGTAGGTGCGCAGGTTCGACACCTCGAGGATGGGCGGCGCCACGGGCTACTCCAGGCTGCGCGGATCGGCCGCGTCGCGCAGGCCGTCACCGAGGAAGTTGAAGGCCATCACGGCGAAGAAGATGAAGAAGCCCGGGGTCACCACCCACGAGTAGTCGGTCAGGTAGCGCACGTTCTGGGCCTCGCGCAGCATGTTGCCCCACGAGGCGTCCGGCTCCTGGATGCCCACGCCGATGAAGCTGAGGGCCACCTCGCCCAGGATGTAGTAGGGCACCGCGAGCGTGGCGGTGACGATCACGAAGCTCAACGTGTTGGGCAGGATGTGGCGGGCGATGATGCGCAGGCGCGGCAGGCCGAGGGCCTCGGCGGCGGTGACGTACTCGTTCTCCTTGATCGACAGCACCATGCCGCGGATGACGCGCGCGTTGCCGGCCCAGCCGATGAAGGCCAGCACCAGCACCATGATGAAGTAGGACTGCGTCGACGACATGTCCTGCCCGAAGGCCTGCCGCACGGTGAGGATCATGTAGAGGCCGGGCACCGCGAGGATGACCTCGACGAGGCGCATCAGCACGAAGTCGACCCGGCCGCCGAAGTAGCCCGCCACGCCGCCGATCAACATGCCCAGGGTCATGCTGATCAGGATGCCGATGATGCCCACCGACAGGCTGATGCGGCTGCCGTACATGATGCGGGTGAAGACGTCGCGGCCGTAGCGATCGCTGCCGAACAGGAACAGGGCGCGGTCGGGATCGGCCGCGCCGAACAGGTGCAGATCGGTCTCGAACAGGCCGAACAGCTCGTATTTGTCGCCGCGCACGAAGAAGTCGATCTCGACGACCGTGCTGCGATCCTCCTCGTACTCGGCGAGGAAGTCGTCGACGCGGTTCTGCGCGTAGACGAAGGGGCCGCGGAAGGTGCCCTCGTCGTCCCACAGGTGCAGCTGGCCGATCTGCGGCGGGTGCCAGTTGTCCTCGCGGAACTGGTGGGTGTCGCTGTAGGGCGAGATGAAGCCCGCGAACAGGGCGCCGAGGTACAGCACGCCCAGGACGGCCAGGCCGACCATGGCGGTGCGGTTGCCCCGCAGCTTGGCCCACATGATCTGCCAGGGCGATCGATGCTGCTGCGCCATCGCCCTACTCCAGCCGGATGCGGGGGTCGACGAAGGCCAACAGCAGGTCGGCCACCAGGTTGCCCAGCACCAGCATCGTCGTCGCCATGATGACCGACGCCATCACCACCGGCTCGTCCTGGGCGAAGACGGCGTCGACGGTCAGCCGCGCGAGGCCGGGCCAGGCGAACACGATCTCGACCAGGAACGAGCCCGCCAACAAGGCCGCCAGGCTGTAGCCGAAGAGGGTGATCAGCGGGTTCACCGCGTTGCCGAAGGCGTGCTTGTAGACCACCTGCCAGTGCGCCAGGCCCTTGGCCTTGGCGGTGCGCACGAAGTCCTTGCTGAGCGTCTCGACCATCTCGGCGCGCATCTGGCGCATGTACGAGGCGGTCTGGGTGGTGCCGATGACGATGGCCGGCAGCACCAGGTGGTGGGCGACGTCGACGAACTGCTCCCAGGGCGTCATCACGTCCCAGTAGATCTGGTCGCGCATGCCGCCCACCGGGAACCACTTGGTGGTCGCCGCGAACATCACCATCAACAGCGAGAAGAAGACGCGGGGGATGGACAGGCCGAAGAACGAGATGAAGCCCACCACCTTGTCCAGCAGGCGCCCCTGGTGGACGCCGGCCAGCACGCCGAGCGGCAGCGCCAGGCCCCAGGCCAGCACGAGCGAGGCCACCGACAAGAGCAGCGTGTTCGACAGGCGCTCGGTGATCAGGTCGAAGACCGGGACGTCGAAGCGGAAGCTGTGCCCGAAGTCGAAGTGCACCGCGTTGACCAGCCAGTGCCAGTAGCGCGTGAACAGACCGCCGTCGAGGCCGTACTGCGTGCGCAGCTGCGCCATGTACTCGGCGGTGACGCTGGGATCCTCCTCCAGCCGGGTGAAGTAGTCCCCGGGCGCGGCGTACAGCAGCGCGTAGGTCAGGAAGCTGACCGCCAGCAGCAGCGGGGGGACGGCGAGGAAGCGCCGGGCGATGTAGGTCCACATGGCGGCGCCGGCGTCAGCGCTGCTTGGGGGTCTTGAAGTACAGCGACTCGGCGTTCCAGAACAGCTCCGGGCGCAGGCCCGAGGGCTTGAAGTTGCCCAGGTTCTTGCGCGCGGCGAAGGCGGCGTTGGCCACCACCAGCTGAATCTGCGGCTGCTGGTCGCTGAAGATGCGCATCATCTCCTCGCTGTACTTCTTGCGCTCGGCGTAGTCGTACACGCCGATGTTCTCGAACAGCAGCTCGTCCATCCGGGCCTCCCACTCGGTGGCCGGCTTCTCCTGCTGCGGGTGCCAGCCGTGGCTGCGGCCGCTGGACAGCATCACGTTCTTCGACTGCGCGGGGTCGGGCGGGATGGCGGTGCCCCAGCCCAGCAGCACGGCGTCGAAGTTGCGCAGGTCGCGGATCGAGCTGACCACGTCGTTGAAGGGCACCGGCCGGATGTGCGCCTGGATGCCCAGCTTCTTCAGGTCGTCCTGGATGACGTTCAGCATGGCGATGCGGGTGGAGTTCTCGGAGTTCGTGATCATCGTGAACTCCACCTTGTTGCCGTCGGCGTCGTAGAGCGTGCCGTCGCGCGTCTCGAAGCCCTCGCCCTTCAGGTACGCGCGCGCCTTGTCCAGGTCGTAGGGGTACTTCTCGACGACGTCCGCCGCCGACCACTTGGTGTTGGCCGGCGAGTAGAACGACCACAGCGGCTGCCCGCGCCCGTTGAGCACCGTGCGCACCAGGCCCTCGCGATCGATGGCGTGGCTGATGGCCTTGCGGAAGTTCTTGTTCTGGAACCACTTCTGCTTCATCGGATCGACGAAGGGCTTGCCGTCCTTCCCGCTGCGCTGATCGAGGTTGAACATCAGGTAGTTCGTGCTGAACGAGGGCCCGAGATCCTTGACGACGTAATCCGCCTTCGCCTCGCGGCGCTTGAGGGCCTCGTAGTCCTCGGGGCGCACGGTCAGCATGTCGGTCTTGCCCTCGCGGAAGCGCAGCAGCGTCGCGTTGAAGTCGGGCACGATGAGGAACATGATCCCGTCGAGGTAGGGCAGGCGGTTGCCGTCCCGGTCGACCTTCCAGTAGTGCGGGTTGCGCTCGAGCACGACGCTCTCGGCGTCGCGGAAGCTCTTGAGCACGAAGGGGCCCGAGGTGACCAGATCCTTCGGATCGATCTGGATGGTCATCTGCTTGGCGTACTCGCCCGCCTTCACCGACGCCTCCCACTTGTGCTTCGGGACGACGTAGATCGAGCCGACGCTGACGTGGAACAGCACGTCCTTGCTGGTCAGCTTGAAGCGGAAGACGCGGTCGTCGATCTTCTCGAAGGTGGGGAAGATGGGCTTGCCGTCGGCGCCGACGCCCTGCTTGAAGAGGTCCTTGACCGAGCTGGCGATGTCCGGGTTCGTGACGATGCCGTAGCTGAACTCGAAGTCGTCGGTGGTCAGCGGCTTGCCGTCCGACCAGCGCAGGCCCTCGCGCAGGGTGAAGGTGTAGGTGAGGCCGTCCTCCGAGCGCTCGTACTTCTCGCACAGCGACGGCTCGTCCTCCTGCTTCAGCCGGTGGTAGTCGTAGCAGGTCGCGAACAGCAGCGTGGCGATGTCCATCGAGGGGACGTCGTTGGCCAGGATCGGGTTGAAGGACTTCGGGTTGCCCGGCATGCCGAGCACCAGGCGGCCGCCGTAGCGGCCGACGTCCATGTCCTCGACCTTGTAGGCGCCCTTGGGCGTCTCGCCGGCGAAGCCGGGCGTCGGCGTGCCGATGGCGGTGGTCTTGCCGGCCTTGGGGGCCCCGTCCTTCTTGCTGCCGCTGCACCCGCCGCAGGTGACGAGGGCGGTGGCCGCGCCGATCAGGGCCACGCCGGTCAGCATCGCGCTCCACTTGCTCACGTCGAGACCCCCCGCCGGTTGAGGACGAATGCGCCGCCGGCGACGCACGGGCGCACAGGCGGCGCCCGAAACTAGCGTGCCTGCCCGGTGAGCGCAACGCCGTGCGGGCCGACGGCGAGGCGCGTCCTTCACCGATCTTACGCGGCGGCGCCCTGGGCGGGGCCCCTCTGCTAGTCAATCGCTGGCGGGGCCGGCGCGCGCCCCGAGCGGGGCGCCGAGGCGCTGGACGACGAGGGGGGAGCGATGCGGTTCTGGAGACGACGGTGGGTGGTGGTGGCGGCGCTGGGTGCGTTGCTGGGCTGTGACGACGGGGCCGAAGACGCGGCCGACGCGGGCGGGGCGCGGCCGGACGCCGCCTCCAGCGGCGCCGGGGGCGAGGGCGGCTCGGCGCCCGGGATGGGCGGCGCGCCCGGGATGGGCGGTGAGCCTGGGATGGGCGGTGAGCCTGGGATGGGCGGTGAGCCTGGCGTGGGCGGCGAGCCCGGCGTGGGTGGCGAGCCTGGCGCGGTGGCGAGCCGGCGCGGGCGGCGAGCCCGGCATGGGTGGCGAGCCCGGCGTCGGCGGCGAGCCCGGCGCGGGCGGCGAGCCCGGCATGGGTGGCGAGCCCGGCGTCGGCAGCCAGCGCGGCGTGGGTGGCGAGCCCGGCGCGGCGGTGAGCCCGGCGTCGGCGGTGGCCAGCGAGCCTGGCGGCGCGGGCGGGCAGCCTGGCGGCGCGGGCGGCGCCCGCGCGGCGGCGCGCCCGGCGCCGGCGGGCGCCCAGCGCGGGCGGCGCGCCCGGCGCGGGCGCGCGCCTGGCGCGGGCGGCGAGCCCGGCGCGGGCGGCGAGCCCGGCGCCGGCGGTGAGCCCGGCGCGGGCGGCGAGCCCGGCGCGGCGGCGAGCCCGCGCCGGCGGCGCAGCGGCGGCGGCGGTGAGCCTGGCGCTGAGCCCGGCGCCGGCGGCAGGCTGGGCCCGGCGTGGGCGGTGAGCCGGCTGGCGTCGGCGGTGAGCCTGGCATGGGTGGCGACCCCGGCGTCGGCGGCGACCCCGGCGTCGGCGGCGACCCCGGCATGGGCGGCGCGCCCGTCGCCTGCCCCGGCGGCGTCGCCGACGCGGTCTACTGCGCCGGCCCCGACCTGTGGCGCTGCGACGGCGACGGCCTGGCCGCGGACCTCGCCGAGGCCTGCGGCCCAGGCACGGCCTGCGGCGCCGACGCCCCCGACAGCCTCGCCTGCATCCCGGCGGACTACGCCTGCGACGACCTCGGCGCCTGCGCGTGCACGCCGACGACGCCGCCGGCCTGCACCAACGTGGTCGATCCCGAGAACGGCGCCCGCTTCCTGCCCGCCGTCACCCGGCAGGACGCCTGCGACGCGCCCCCGACCACCGAGGCCTGCCTCCGCGGCCTGGTGTGCCGCGACGGCGCCTGCCTCAGCTCGGTGCGCGATCCCGACAGCCCCTACTACGCCGACAGCTGCATCCTCGTGCAGCACCTCGATCTGCCCACGGATCTGCCCGCCGACTGCCGCTGCCTCGACAACCGCACGCCGGTCAGCGGCATCCCGGCCTGCCGCCGCCCGCAGGACCTCGCCAACGCCGGCGTCCGCCTCGGCGACGGCCCCGCGGTCGCCGGCCGCTTCAACGGCCGCTACAACGGCGGCTTCCTCGACGCGGACGCCGACGCCCTCTACGTCGGCGCCGGCTGGGGCCCGGGCGACGTGCGCCGCGGCGCCGTCGTCCGCGTCGATCTGACCACGGGCGATCGCACGCTGATCTCGGGCGACCTCGAGCCCGCCACGCGTGGCGCCGGCCCGGCCTTCGGCTTCGTCATCGACGTCCGCCGCGGCCCCGACGGCGCGCTCTACGCGTGGGTCGAGGCCGACGCGGTCGCCGCGCCCGAGGTCGTCCGCGTCGATCCGGCGACCGGCGACCGCACCCTCGTGTGGCGCGGCGGCGACCCGGCCTTCGCGCAGTGCCCGGCCGGCGACTTCGAGCGCAGCGGCCAGTCCGTCCAGTACACCACCGCCGGCTTCGCCCTCGACGCCGCCGGCAACTACTACGCCGCCTACGCCAACACGGTGCGCGACGGCCGCGGCGTCGTCCGCATCGGCGCCGACGGCCAGTCCTGCGCCTTCGTCACCGCCCAGGGCGCGCGCGCCGACGACCTGGCGGTCGGCGCCGGCCCCGAGCTGCGCGGCTTCCTGCAGGGCTTCACGATCCACGCGGGCGAGCTGTACGCCTTCCGCACCCAGCAGAAGGCCCTGCTGGCCATCGACCTCGAGACCGGCGACCGCCGCGCCGTCGCCACCGCCAACTCGGCGGGCATCCTGGGCGAGCGCTGGACGGTGTGGGACGCCGGGCGCGAGGTCATGTGGACCGCCGGCCTGAGCAACACCACCACCGTCGCCGCGGTGCGCTTCGGCGACGTGCCCGACATCATCGACATCTTCGAGGACTGCGCCGATCCGGTCGCCCCCTGGATGCCGCTGTGCGCCGAGGGCCCCATCCGCATCAACTCGCTGAACCTGGGCGGCATGTGGCTCGACCCGCGCACCGGCAACCTGTGGTTCGCGCAGGACGCGGTGGGCATCGTCGAGCTCGAGGTGTCGACCGGCAACTCGATGATCCGCTCGCTGTGAGACCGGGGGCAGGATCCCGCTGACACGGTCGTCCGGGCGGGCTACCGTGCGGCTCGATGCGGGCCTACGTACGCCTCCGCCTGCCGGACGACACCTGCCGCGACCTGGGCCCCGGCGATCTGATCGGGCGCCACTGGTCGTGCGCCTGCGCCCTCGACGATCCCCGCGTCTCCGAGGCCCACGCGATGATCAGCCTGCGCGGCAGCGCCCTGAAGCTGCTCGCGCTGCGCGGCCGCTTCGCCCTCGGCGCCCGCCCCCTGACCGAGCTGGCCCTGGCCGCCGGTCAGCGCATCGAGCTCGCCCGCGACCTGGCGCTCGAGGTGGCCGCCGTCGAGCTGCCCGCGCAGGTGCTGGCCCTCGAGGGCGAGGGCGTCGCCCGCCAGGTGCTCGACGGCGTCGTGTCGCTGCGCGCGGGGGCCCGGCCGACCATCGCGGCGGGCTACCGCCCGGACGCCGACGCGGTGGTCTGGTCGGACGGTCGCGGTTGGCGCGCGCGCCGCCGCGGCGAGGCCGGTCCGGGCGCGCCGCTGCGCGCGGGCGGCACCCTGACGCTCGGCGCGCACACCCTGCGCGCGGTCGAGGTGCCGCTGGGCCAGGCGGGCCAGGTCGTGACGCTCGAGCGCGGCGGCGTCGACGAACCCCTGCACCTGATCGTCCGCTATCACACCGCCCACGTGCACCGCGGCGCCGCGCCCCCGGTCGCCATCGACGGCCTGCCCGCGCGCATCCTGGGCGAGCTGGCCGCGATGGGCGTGCCGGCGCCCTGGGAGGTCGTCGCCCGCGAGCTGTGGCCCTCCGAGATCGACACCGCCACCCTGCGCCGGCGCTGGGACGTCGGGCTGGCCCGCCTGCGCCGCAAGCTGCGCGACGCCCGGCTGCGCGACGATCTGGTGCGCGCCGACGGCACCGGCAACGTCGAGCTGTTCCTGGCGCGCGGTGACACCCTGGATCTCCAGCTGTGACGCGCTCGGGGTCCGACTGGCCGGCCGACGAGGAGCCGGGCAGCCGGCCCGCGCTCAGCCGGGCGGGCGGCGAGGCGGCCGATCCCCCGCCGCCGCTCGAGGGCGATCGGTACGTGCGCGGACCCCTGGTCGGCGCCGGGGGCATGGGGCGGGTGGTGCTGGCGTACGATCGCCTGCTCGACCGCGAGGTCGCCCTGAAGGAGGTCCCGCCCGACGCCGATCCCGTGCTGCGCGCGCGCCTCGCCCGCGAGGCGGCCATCCTGGCGCGCCTCGATCACCCCGGCGTCGTGCCGGTGCACGACCGCGGCCGCTGGCCCGACGGCACCGTCTACTTCGCCATGCGCGTCGTGCGTGGCCGCACCCTGGCGCAGCTGTTCGCCGACGCCGCGCCCGATCGCGACCGCCTGCTGCGCGCCACCCTGGCGGCGGCCGAGACGGTCGGCTTCGCCCACGCGCTGGGGGTGATCCACCGGGATCTGAAGCCGGCGAACATCCTGGTCGGCGAGTTCGGCGAGACGCAGGTGGTCGACTGGGGGCTCGCGCGCGTGCTCGACCAGCCCGACGACGCCCCGCCCGAGGGCGCGCGGCCGGGCGAGG
Source organism: Myxococcales bacterium (assembly GCA_020633465.1). Classification (GTDB taxonomy): domain Bacteria; phylum Myxococcota_A; class Bradymonadia; order UBA7976; family UBA1532; genus JACKDN01. The sequence goes on along the minus strand of JACKDN010000009.1, from coordinate 132,992 downwards.
ACGCCGCGCTCACCCGCGTGGGCGCGGTGCTGGGCACGCCGCAGTACATGGCGCCCGAGCAGGCCGCCGGCCGCCCGGCCGACGCGCGCAGCGACGTGTGGAGCCTGGGCGCGGTGCTCTTCGAGCTGGTCGCCGGGCGCGCGCCGCACGCGGGCGGCTCGGCCGACGAGGTGCTGGACGCCGCGCGCACCGCGCCCCCGCCGGCGGCGACCGGGCGCGCCGTGGGGGTGCCGCTCGAGCTCGGCGCGATCGTCGACCGCGCCCTCGCCCCGACCCCCGCCGCGCGCTACGCCGACGCCAAGGCGCTGGCCGACGACCTGGCCCGCTACCTCGACGGCCGCCGGGTCGAGGCCCACAGCTACTCGACGGTGGACCTGCTGCGCCGCGTGCTGCGCGCCTGGCGGGCGCCGCTGGCGGTGGGCGCCGTCGCCCTCGCGACGCTGGCCGTCGCGGGCCTCGTGGGCTGGCGCGCCACCGACGCCGAGCGCGTCCGCGCCCAGTCGGCCGAGGCCGCCACCCGCGCCGCCCTCGAGCGCGCCGACCGCGATCTGGCCCGCGCGCTGGTGGCCGAAGCCATCGACCGCGCGGCCGACGAGGCCGCCCCCGAGGCCGAGGTGCTGGCCGCCCACGCCCTGCGGCTGGCCGAGTCGGCCGACGCGCGCGGCGTGCTGATGCGCTTCGGGGGCGCGCCGCGCCCCGCGCTGATCGACGAGCGCCCGCTGGCCGGGGAGTGCGCCGCGCCGCTGCCCGCCCCCGACGGCGCGCTCACCTGCCCCGACACGCTCTCGCGGCCCCTGCGCCACGTCGGCCCGGGGCTGCGGGTGTGGTGGGACGCGGGCTTCCTGACCGTGCAGCGCGGGGACGCCGCGCCGTGGACGCGGCGGGCGTGCGCGCCCGGCGCCATCGACGCGGTGGCCATCGACGAGGCCCGGGCGCGCTGGGCGGCCCTGTGCTCGCAGGGCGAGCTGCGCGTCGCAGGGCTGGCCGAGGACGCGACGCCGGCGGTCGCGCCCCTGTCGCTGACCGCCGACCGGCAGCCCGCGGCGGCCGCGGCCTTCACGCCCGACGGCGCGCGCCTGGTGGTCGGCACGTTGACCGGCCACGTCGTGCTGCTCGACGCGGCCACCGGCGCGGTGCTGCGCCGCGCGGCGGGCGACGCGGGGCCCGCGCGGACGATCGACGTCAGCGCCGACGGGGGCGTCGCCGCGGTGCTGAGCGATCGCGGGGGCGCGCGCCTCTGGGACGTCGCGACGGGGGCCTGGCTGGGGCGGCTCCGGCGCGGTGGGCCGCCCAGGTCCGCTTCGCGGCCGACGCCCCCCGCGATCTGTGGACCGTGGGGCCGACGCTGCGCCGGTGGCGCCTGCCCGGGTCGGCGCCCACCCGCCTGGACGTCGCGACCGGCGTGACGGCGCTGGCGCTCCGGGCCGATCGGCTGGCGGTCAGCCGAAGCGGCGGCCTGGACGTCTTCGACCTGCCGACGGGCGCGGCCCGAGCGCGCGTCGCCTGGCCCGGCGTGGTGAAGGGCGCGGTGTTCCTGCCCGACGGCGACGTGGTGGCGACCAGCGCGCGCGACCACCGCACCCGGCGCTGGCGCCTGGGGGCCGATCTCACCGAGGCCCCCACCGTGGACCGCAAGATCGCGAAACGCATCGGCTTCTTGGCGACGCCCGCGGGGCCGCGCGTGGTGCTGGCCACCTACGAGCCCGGCCTGCGCGTGATCGATCCGGCCGGGGCGCCGCCCACCGTGATCGCGCCGGAGGCCGTCTTCCTCGACCTCGCGACCACGATCGACGCGCGGCACGCCGCGGTGCTGCGCGAGTCGCCGCGCGCCGTGTGCCGGGTGGACGCGCGGCCCACCGTGCGGCTGGGGCCGTGCGTCCGGCGCCCGACGCGCGCGCGCCGTCGCGCTGGACGCCGCGACGGGCACGCTGCTGGCCGCGGTCGTCGGCGCGGTCGATCGGTACAGCCCCGACGGCGCGCCGCGCAGGCGCCTGGAGGCCGCGCGCCCGACGCCGAAGCTGATCGAGCTGGCCGTGTCGCCCGATGGCCGCTTCGTCGCCGCCGGCGACCGCGCCGGCACGCTGTGGGTCTGGCGCGACGGCGAGCCGCGGCCGCGCGCCCGCCTGCGGGATCACGGCGAGCGGCTGGCCGCCCTGGCCTTCGCCGCCGACGGCGACGCGCTGCTGAGCGGCGGCTGGGACGGCGCCGTGCGGCGGCGCAGCCTGGCGCCGCTCGACGCCGACCGGGCGACGGTGGCCGCCGCGGCCGAGGCCGCGTGGCGCCTGCCCCTCGACCAGGTCTGGTAGCGGCCCTTCAAACCGACGCCCGCTTCGGCCAGAATGCGCGGCCACGCGCCAGCACCGGGAGGCCCCATGCGCTACTGGCTGATGAAGTCCGAGCCCGACGAGTTCTCGATCGAAGACCTCGAGCGGCAGGGCCACCCCGAGCCCTGGGACGGCGTGCGCAACTACCAGGCGCGCAACTTCATGCGCGACAAGATGAAGGTGGGCGATCGGGTGCTGTTCTACCACTCGAACGCCAACCCGTCGGGGGTCGTGGGCGTCGCCGAGGTGGTGAAGAAGGCGTACCCGGATCCGACGGCCTTCGACCCGAACGACAAGCACTACGATCCGAAGAGCAAGCCCGAGGCGCCCACGTGGTTCCTGGTCGAGGTGGCGTTCGTCGAGCGCTTCCCCGGCATCGTGTCGCTGGCCGATCTGAAGGCCAACCGGCGGCTGAGCGGCATGGCCGTGCGCAAGAAGGGCCAGCGGCTGAGCGTGCAGCCGGTGGCGCCCCGGCACTTCGACGAGGTGGTGCGCATGGGTCGGGGCGAGGACGCCGCGGAGTGAGCCAGCTGACGCTCATCCCGCTGGGGCCGATCGACGCGGCGGCGCAGCCCTTCCTGCCCGAGGACGCGCCGCCGCCGATCGATCCGGCGACGCTGCTGAGCGACCTGATCGACCTTCGCGGCGGGGTGGCGCTGGCCGAGGCGCTGGCGACGCTCGACGCCATCGAGGCGCCGGCCGAGCCGCTGCCGCCGGCCCCGGTGCGCGCCCGCCTCGAGGCCGCGGTGCGCGACATCGAGGGCCGCATGGCCGACGCCTTCGAGCACGCCTTCAAGCCGCGCTACCGCTTGCCGACCGCCCAGCGCGCCCAGCAGGTGCTGGCCCAGTCGGGGGTGCTCGAGAACCCCAAGGGGGCGCCGCTGCGCGCGGCCACGCGCACGCTCTGGGCGCCCTTCGCCGAGTACCTCGACACGCACCTGAAGCGGGCGCGCTTCGCCCTGCGCGACACCCGCGCCGAGCTGGCCGAGCAGCTGCCGCGCATCAGCGCCGACGCGGCCCGGCTCGAGCGCCTGGACGCCGCCCTGGCCGGCGCGGCCCATCAGGGCGTCGAGGCGCTGGTGCTGCGCGCGTTGTCCGCTTGCGAGCAGGGCTTCGGCGCCGCGCTGAAGGGCGCGCTGAAGGCGCTGCCGGCGGGCGCCGCGCCCGACGTGTCGGCGTGGTTCGCCGCCGACGGCTGGGTGCCCCTGCACCTGCGCCGGTGTCAGGCGTTGATCCGCGCCGTCGTGCTGCACGAGCGGCGGATGCTCGAGGCGCTCGTCGAGGCGGCCTGCGGCGAGGGGGAGTGAGTCAGCGGCGGGCGGCGACGCGGCGGCGGGCGATGACCGCGGCGGCGAGGAGCAGCAGCCACGGGGCGCCGGCCGGGGCGCCGGGCGCCTGCGTGCAGCCGCCCGAGCCGGACGACTTCTCCATGGTGGGCGCCTCGTCGACGGGATCCGGCGGGGGCACGGTCTCGTAGTCGCCGCCGGGCTTGGGGCCGGGGTCGACGCCGGTGCGCGGCGGATCGTTCGGCCCCGGATCGGCGGGCTGCGCCGGCACCTCGGCGCGGGGCGCGAGCGTCGCGTCGAAGGTCGTGTCGACGCCGGCCTCGATGTTCAAGGTGCGGGTCAGCGTCGCGTAGCCCGCCGCCAGGGCCGACACCTCGACGGGCCCCGGCGCCAGGCCCGCGATGCGGAAGACGCCGTCGGCCTCGGTGGTGACGCTGGCGACGCCGGTGACCGAGACGATGGCGCCGTCGATGGGCTGGCCGTCCGCGGCCGCGCGCACGGTGCCGACCACCGCGCCCGTCGTCCGGGCGGGCGGCTCGGGCTGCTCGGGCTCGGGCTGCTCGGGCTCCGGCTGCTCGGGCTCCGGCTGCTCCGGCTCGGGCTGCTCGGCGCCGGCCGGCTGCAGGCCCACCGAGCCCCAGCTGTCGGCCCCCGCGGCCACCGTCCGCTCGATGGTCTGGCTCTGCCACCCGTCCTTGCTGATCGTGATGCGCACGTCGCCCACCGGCAGGCCCTCCAGCCGGTACAGACCGTCGGCCCCCGACTGCACCGTCGGCCCGCCCTCGACCGCGACCCGCGCGCCGGGGATGGGCGCGTCGGCGTTCATCAGGTCGCGCTCGCGCACGAAGCCCAGCACGTTGCCCGTCGCCTGGCCGCGCTGCAGCGCCACCGAGCCCCAGGTGTCCTGGCCAGCGACGTGGTCGACCTCCTTGCGGCCGGCCGCGTAGCCGTCGGCGGTGACCAGGATGACCTTGTGGCCGCTGCCCACGCCCTCGAAGGTGTACAGCCCGTTGGCCGCCGTGCGCACCTCGGGTCCGCCCTCGATGCGCACCCGCGCGTTCGCGATGGCGCCGGCCTCGTTCATGATGTCGCCCTCGCGCACGAAGCCGAGGATGCGCCCGCCGGCCGGGGCCGGGTTGCCCCCGCCGCCGCCGTTGACGAGTTGCATGTAGCGGTCCCAGTTCCAATGGCGCCCGGGATCCGTGTGGTCGTTGCCCGACAGCTCGTTGTGGCCCTTGATGTGCTGCCGGTTCTTGGGGATGCCCCAGCGGTTGCAGATCTCGCGGGTGAGCGCCGCGCTCTGCCGGTACATGGCGTCGGTGAACCAGCGCGCCTCGGCGACGAAGCCCTCGTGCTCGATGCCGATGGAGCGCCCGTTCCAGCTGCGCGCGTGCCAGGCGACGTCCTCCTCTTCGACCATCTGCGTGATCTGTCCATCGGACGAGCGGATGACGTAATGCGCGCTGACCTGGGAGTTGCGGTTCTGGAACCACGAGATGGCGCCGCCGTAGGCGCCCTGCGTCACGTGGATGACGACGGTGTCGACTGCGCCGCGGCGCCGCGAGCCGTTGGTGTAGTTGGGGCTGGCCACCCAGCGCGCGAGGTTGCTGTCGGGGCGGGCGGCCTGCGTCAAGGTGCCGAGCGGGGCCGGCGCCAGGCTGACGCGGCCGTCGGCCAGCTCGACGTCCAGGCCCTCGCGCAGCGCGATGCGGGTGCCCTCGCTCAGGGCGACCGCGGCGACGTCGGCGGTGCGCACGCCGGCGACGGCGTCCAGCCACTGCGGCAGGTCGTCGGCGTCGGGGCGCGGGCTGCCGACGTTGTCGGCGACCAGGGCGGCGAAGGCCAAGGCGTGGGTGTCGAGGTCGGTGGCGACCTGCTCGGCGGGCACGTCCAGCAGGCGCGCCGCGCGGTCGATGGCCAGCGGGTCGAGCTGGAAGAGGCCGCGCCCCTCCTTCTCGCTGTCGACGTGGGCCAGGCGGGTCTCGCTGTAGGCGGCCGCCACCAGCAGGCGGATGGGCACGTCGTAGGCGTCCGCCGCCGCCTCGAGCGCGTCGAAGACGGCGCCGCTGCCGGCCAGGGGCGCCTCGAGCGCGCCGGGCTGCGGCGGGGCCTCGTCCTCGCCCCCGCACGCCGGCGCCAGCAGCGCCGCGGTCAGTGAGATCAGCAGTGCGGTGGTCAGTCGGCCGTAACGCGCCATGGTCACCCCCCGAGCGCTCGTCGAACCAGCGCTGGGCTGCACGCCCAGTGCCAGCGACGCCGGACCGTCGCGCCGTGCGGACGGCGTGCCCGACCGTGGCACGCAGGTCTCACCTGGGGACGCGCATGTCCCGCCTCACAGGACCTCGGCGGGCACCGCGGGCGCGCGACGCCGCCAGAACGACGCCGCCGTCAGCCCGGCCACGATGTGCCAGATGCCCCACCAGCCGGCGACCATCGCCATGCCGCCCAGCCCGCCGAAGAAGGTGAAGATCAGGGTCAGCCCGAGGCCCGAGTTCTGGATGCCCGTCTCGATGGCGATGGCGCGGCGGTCCGCGGCGGGCAGGCGCGCCGCCGCCGCCACCCCGTAGCCCAGCGCCAGGGCGACGCCGTTGTGCAGCGCGACGATGCCCACCAGCTGGCCGATGTAGGTGAGGAAGAGGCCGAAGTTCTTGCCCAGCGCGATGGCCACGAAGGCGCCGAAGACGATCAGCGAGCCGATCTTCATCGGCTTGCGCATCTTCGCGGCCACGTCGGGCCAGCGCTTCGCGGTCCACATGCCCAGCACCAACGGCACGCCGAGGATCACCAGCACGGTCGTCAGCATGCCCAGCGGATCGAGGTCGATGCGCGCCACCAGCCGGGCGGTGTCGGGGTTCAGGCTGGCCCAGAAGGCCAGGTTGATCGGCGTGGCGGCGATGGCCGCGGCCGTCGAGAAGGCGGTCAGGGTGACGCTGAGCGCGGTGTTGCCGCGGGCGAAGTGCACGAGGAAGTTCGAGACGTTGCCGCCGGGGCACGCGGCCACGAGCATCATACCGAGGGCCACGCTCGGCGGCGGGCGCAGCAGCAGGGTCAGGCCGCAGGTCAGCGCGGGCAGCAGCACGAGCTGGCTGAGGGCGCCGGCGAAGAAGGCGCGCGGCACCTTCACGGCGTGCCGGAAGTCCGCCACGCGCAGATCGAGCGCCACGCCGTACATGACGACGCCGAGGATGGCGTTGAGCACCACCAGGCCGCCCGGCGAGAAGTCCATCTGCGCCGCGTCCACGCCTGCCCCCCGTCCGTGGCCGAAGGGTGATTGAAGCCACAGCGGCCGACCGACGCGCAAGCCGAACCCGTCGCGCGCGGCCGCCCGACGCGGCATGCTCGGGCCATGCGCGCCGCCCCATCGCTGTCGCTCGCCCTGTTCGCCCTCGCCGGCTGCGGGCCCTCGCCCCGGGCCGTCGACGACGCGCTCGCCGCTGGGCGGATCGACCAGGCCGAGCGCGCCAGTGTCGCCCTGACCGCGCCGCGCAGCCGCTTCGGCGACCTCGACGCGAACGCCCGCATCGCGCGGGCGGTGGTGCGCGCCGCCGCGCCGCGGATCCGGCTGCGCGCGTTGACCCCGGCCGAAGCGGCCGAGCGCCTCGGCGGCGCGACGCCGCGCCTCGCGGGCACGACGCGGCTGGTCGAGGTGCAGGTCGAGCTGGAGAGCGCGCCGGCGCGGCCGCTTCGCGTGGCGCTGCTGGGGCTGCGCGGCGCGCGCGCCTGGCGGGTGACGCGGGGGTGCGCGGCGCCGGGCTGCGCGGTCTGGCTGGCCGGGCGCCCGGGCGAGACCCCGGCGTGCGTCCGGGTGGCCAGGCCGGGCGGCAGCGCGGCCGACGGCGCGTTGCGGTGGCTGGTGCACGTCGGCACGGGCGGCCTCGCGTCGACCCCGAAGGCTCGGGGCGGCGCCCTGCGCCAGACCGGGCTCGACTGCCGAGGGGCGACGCTGACCGCCGACGAGCGCGCGGCGGTCGAGCCCGCGGCGACGCGGCTGACCGCGCTGCTGGGCGACGGCGGCTGGCCGATCCGCGACAGCGCCGGCGCGCAGACGACCTGGGCGCTGATCGAGGCCGACGAGACGCTCGACGCAGCGCCGGCGGCGCGACTGCGCTACGAGGTGGGCCTGCGCGTCGCCGGGCCAGGGCCGTGGTGGGTGCCGCTGGAGGGCGACGCGCCGCTCCCGGGCGCGCTGCCCCGCGCCCTCGACCACGGGCCGGTGACCGTCACGCCGCCGACGCTGATCCGACCCTGATCAGGGCCAGGGCACGCCGGCGCACACCTCGAAGGCGGGCGCGCACTCGGCGGCGAAGCAGGTGCGGCAGGCGGCGCTGCCGGGGCTGGTGCAGGCGCCGCACTCTTCGGCCGCGCACAGGACGGCGCGGCCGAGGCAGGCGCCGCAGTCGGCGTCGACGGGCACCTCGGCGGCGAAGCAGGTGCCGGCGCAGGCCAGGTTGCCGAAGCAGGTGTCGTCGCGGCAGTCGTCGAAGGTGGCCAGGGCGTCGAAGCCGGCCAGCTCGGGCAGATCGTCCTCGCACGCGCCGGCCGCCGGCGCGGCGTCGGGCGTGGGGGCGGCGTCGGCCATCGGCGCGGCGTCGGTCGCGGCGTCGTTCATCGTCGCGGCGTCGGGCATCGGCGCGGCGTCCAACGCGGCGTCGGGCATCGGCGCGGCGTCCAGCTCGGCGTCGACGCCGCCGTCGGGCCGCGGCGGGCCCGGACGATCGCACATGCCCAGGGCGCTGCAGTCCACGCGCACGCGGAAATCGCCGCGGCTGCGGCACGCCGCCGGCCCGGTGCCCTCGAAGGTGCCCTCGATGGTCACGTTCGAGCGCGCGCGCCCCTCGAAGACGAAGGTGATGACGCCGTCGTCGGTGGCCTCGCGGGTCTCGAAGCTGATGCGGTCGCCGCGCACCTGCCCGTTGAAGAAGCGCAGGTCGCCGCGATCGGGCTGCTCGGCCAGCGACAGCGCGTCGGTGTCGGGATCGTGCAGCACCTTCAGGGGCAGCGAGCGCAGCGCGAAGCCGTCCGTCGCGAAGCGCGGATCCGCGCACCCCTCCAGCCGGCCGCGGCCGGTGATCACCCACTCGCCGGCCACCCAGGCGTCGAAGGGCTGCTCGTCCAGGCCGTCGTCCAGCTCGCAGCCCACCACGGCCACCGCCACCAGCACCCACCACCCGGCGCGTCGCATCCGCATCATCCTCCCCGGCGTCGCGGGGCCATCATCCGGGCGCGCGGCGACCGGTTCAAGCGGCGTTCACGTCGGCCGCGGCGGCAGCGCCCAATCGGGCGGCGGATCGCGCCAGCGTTCGGCGCGACGGTCGCGCAGGGTGGCGATCACCTGCTGCAGCGTCGGATCGTCCAGGCGGCGGTGATCCAGGCGATAGCCCTTCTGCGCGTTGCAGCGGGCGCAGGCCAGGGCCAGGTTGTCGAGGTCGTCGGTGCCCCCGTGGGTGCGCGGCACGATGTGCTCGAGGGTCACCTCGGCGCCGCTGCTGCCGTCCAGCTCGACGGTCAGGCGGGAGCGGCAGTGGATGCACTTGCCGACCAGGCACGCGCCGCCGCGCGGCGGCGTCACGCGGCGGAAGGTGCGGTCGGTGGCGGCGCACCACAGCACCCGGTGGCGGTTCTGGCTGCTCATCGCGTGGTCGATGCCCGCGGGCGCCGGACCGTCGCGCCCCGCCCCGCCCGGCTCAGCGCGAGAGGCCCAGCCGGCGGCCCAGGTTGGACGAGAAGACCGAGTCGGGATCGTACTTCGCCTTGACGGCGCGCCAGCGGTCGAGGCGCGGGTACATCGCCTCGAAGGTGTCGCGCTGCAGGAAGGCGTCCTTGCCCAGGTACACGCGGCCGCCCATCGCCAGGACGCGGGCGTCGAGCGCGGCCAGCAGCTCGGTCAGCCCGTCGCGCACGGGGAAGTCGATGGCGAAGGTGTAGCCCTCGAAGGGGAAGGACAGCAGGGTCTCGGGGCGCTCGGCGCCGAAGCGCTTCAGCACGTTGAGGAAGGGTGACTGTCCGCTGGCGGCGATGGTGCTCAGCAGCTCGCGGATGTTCTCGCGGCCGCCCTTCAACGGCACGACGAACTGGTACTGCGTGAAGCCGCGCGGCCCGTAGCCTCGGTTCCACTCGCCGACGAAGTCGAGGGGGTAGAAGAACTTCTCGTAGTGCGCGATGGCCGCGCCGCGCTTCTGCACCTGGTCGAGCACCAGGTTCAGCAGGCGCACCGTGGCGGTGTTCAGCGCGGCGCTGGGCAGCTCGAAGGGCAGCACCAGCGGTGAGGGCGAGCTGATCGCCAGCGGCGCCGCCTGCTGACGCTCGGGCAGATCGGCCAGCGTCGCGTGATCGCCCATCGTGACGACGCCGCGGCCCAGCGCGGCGCCGGTGGCCAGGGCGTCGACCCAGGCCACCGAGTAGGGCACGTCCTGGTGCGCGTCCAGCGCGTCCAGCATCGCGTCCAGGTTGGGCACGCTCAGCGCCGTCTGCCGGAAGAACGTCGTCTCGACCCGGCGCAGGCGGATGGTCGCGTCGACGATGACGCCCAGCAGGCCCATGCCGCCGAAGCTGGCCCAGAAGAGGTCGGCGTTCTCGTCCGGGCTCGCGTTCAGGATGCGCCCGTCGGCCAGCAGCACGCGGAACGACTCGGTGCAGCGCGAGAAGCAGCCGTCGACGTGGTGGGCCTTGCCGTGCACGTCGTTGGCGATGCAGCCGCCCACGGTGACGAACTTGGTGCCCGGCGTGATCATCGGCAGGAAGCCGCGCGGCGCGAAGTCGCGCAGGATCATCTCGAGCGTCGTACCCGCCTCGCAGGTCAGCGTGCCGGTCGCCGGATCGAAGTCGAGGTAGCGATCCAGCCGGGTGCAGTCGAGCACGACGCCCGCGTCGCTGACCGCCGGATCGCCGTAGCTGCGCCCCAGCCCGCGCGCGATGCGCCGCGGATCGCCGAGATCCTCGTCCACCGCCGTCCGCAGCGCCGGCACCGTCTCGGGCCGCGCCACCGCGCACTCGACCCGGGGGTGGTTGCCCCACCCCGCCAGCGTCGCCGTCTTCAGCGCCGTGCGCCCCACCTTCGCCGCCTCCGCCATCGGTCGCCGCCCTCGGTCCGATCCATCGCGCGGCTTGTAGCACGAGGTGCCCGGACGCGTCAGCCGCCCCGGCGGCGCGGCGCGCCGTCGCGACGCCGGGCGCTTCGGGGGCGCCGTCGTTTTCGTGCAACACGTGCGCCTTTTGTCCGATACCCCTCAACGGGTGGGTGGGGGTTGGGGATGGCTGCTCGGATGGGGTCGCGCCACACTATCGTGCAAGACTGCCCACTTTTCTCGTCTGCCTCAGTCGTCCTCCTCCTCCTCCCCCGCCCGCGCGCCGCCCCGGCGCCCACCGGCCACCGCCTCGTACATCAGCCGGATCTCGGCGTCGGTCAGCTGGGCGCGCGACCAGCTCGGCATGTAGCCGCCGCGCCGCCCGTAGTTGCGGCCGCCCTCGCCCTCGCGCACCACCTCGATCCACTCGCCGACCCCCTCGCCGACGATGCCCTCGCCCACCGGGCCGCCGCGGCCGTTGGCGCCGTGGCAGTTCGCGCAGAACGTCCGGAACAGGCCCGCGCCGTCCGCGGGCTTCGGCATCGCGCTCAGCCAGCCGAGGATCTCGTCCAGCTCGCCCGGCGTCAGCTCGTCCTCGCCGTAGGGCGGCATCGCGTCGGCGTAGCCGCTGCCGGGCCGGCCGTTGCGCACCACCCACGTCGCGTAGGGCACCACCGGGTTCCGAATCTGCGGGCCCCGCTGGGCGCCCTCGCCGTTCGCGCCGTGGCAGGCGGCGCACTCGGTCGCGTAGACGTCACGCGGCGTCGGGGGCGCGGCGTCGGCCACCAGGCTGGCCAGCCAGGCCTCGATGGCGGCGGCGTCGCCGACGGTCAGCTGCGGGAACGCGGGCATCTCACCCATCCCGTCGCGAATGACGGGCCACAGGTCCGCGTGCCCCTGGATCGACCCCGGGTAGGGCGGCGCGCCGGCGCCCTCGGGCCCGTGGCACACCAGGCAGTACTGGGTGTACAGCGCCTCGCCCTCGCTGGTGGACGGCGCGCCGCCGGGCGCGGCGCCGCCGCCCCCCCGCCGGGTTCGCGCCGCCGCCGGGCGCCGCCCCGCCGCCCGGCGCCGCGCCGCCGCCCCGGCGACGCCACCCCGCCGCCGCCGTTGCCGGTGGGCGTGAAGCCCGTCGGCTGCGGCCCGGGGTCGGGGCTCAGCGCGTCGCACCCCACCGTCAGCGCCACCACCAGCGCCGCCAGCCACATCGTCTGTCCCGTCGTCTTCACTCGCATCTGCGTCTTCATCCGTTCACTCCCACTCGAATGGCCGCGACGGCGTTCACCCCGTCGCTGATGTCCGAATCACGTTCCGGTTGGGTCGCGCCCGTGCGGTCGATGGCGCGCACCTCGATGCGGTGCCGGCCGGGCGTCGCCTGCCAGGTGAAGCTCCACAGCGCCCACACCGCGCGGTAGGGCCACACGAAGCGCTCGGGCGCGGCGAACTGCAGCGTCCCGGCCAGCTCCGGGTGGCTGCGCAGCACCGCCTCGCGGTCGGCCAGCGTCGCCGGCTGCCAGGGCCCGCCGTCCACCCGCACCTCGACCGCCTCGATGCCCTCGACGCCCGACGTCGCGAACCCGGTGATCTCCACCGCCCCCGCGGGCACGGTCAGGTTGTCCGTCGGCGTCGTCACCCGGCTGAACACCGGCGATCGGTTGGCATCGGTGAAGCCGGTCTCCTGGTAGGTGCCGAAGGCGCTGTCGTCCGCCGTCGCTTCGATGCCCACCAGCCACTTCACCGCCGTGTAGCCGAAGCCGTCGTGCACGATCAGGCGCACCGGCGCGCCGTGCTCGCGCGTCAGCGGCTCGCCGTTCATGTGGGTCACCAGCAGCGGCTCGACGACGCCGTCCGCGGGATCGAGCCCGTAGATGCGATCCAGCCGCAGGTTGTTGGTGAAGCCGTCGGCGCCGAACAGGTGCACCCGCTTCGCCCGCGACCGATCGATGCCCGCCCGGTCGAGGAAGATCGACAGCGGCACCCCCCGCCACCGCGCGGTGCCCACCAGCCCCTGCCCCGCGCTGGCGTCGACGACGCACTGCATCGTCTTCACGATCTCCACCGCCCGCGACTCTTCGGCGCGCAGGTGGTCGAGCGTCAGCGTCAGCGGCTCGGACACCAGCCCGCCGATGTCCAGCGACCACGCGTCGGCCGCGAGGTTCGGCATCGACCAGCCGGCCAGCGATCCCTCCGCCCCGTTCTTCGTGTAGTGCTCCCCGGTCGGCGTCAGGAAGGGCAGCGCCACGCCCGGCACCAGCGGCGTCACGGCGTGCGTCGTGCAGCGCGCCAGGCTCAGGCCCAGCACGCCCACCGCGCTGCGCCACAGGAAGCCGCGGCGGTCCATCGGCCCCCCCAGGGGCGAGTGATTGATGCTCATGGGTTGCTCCACAGGTCGAAGTCGGTGTTCAGGCCGAAGAACAGGTCGACGCTGCGCACGGTGTTGCGGCCCCAGGGCGTCACGAACGCCTGCGCGCTCAGGCCCAGGTGCGCCACCGGCTCGACCAGCACGCCCGCCCCCACCTTCACGTAGCGTTGGCGGGTGGGCATCGTCTCGCCCACGGCGAAGCCGACGCTGGGCGCCTCGAGCGACAGCACCGCCTCGCTCAGCCCCTGCAGCAGCAGCGGGCCCCAGGGCCGCACGCCCACCTCGGCGCGCAGCACCGCCTCGTCGCCCAGATCGGGCTGCTCGTCCGCGGTGCAGCCGCGGTCGACGCCGGCGACGCAGGGCACCGCGCTCGACAGCCCGTACCAGGGCGTCCGCACGCGGTAGCCCAGGCCCAGCTGCCCGTAGCCCCAGCCGCCGAAGGCGTGGCCGTAATCGAGGGACGCCGTCAGGTTCACCTGCCCCGCGCCGGGCGCCGGCAGCAGGTTGCGGTCGTAGCCCAGCGGCAGGCCCACCTTCAGGTTCACCGCGGCCACGCCGCTCGAGGGCAGGAAGCTCAGGTAGGGCGTCAGCGCGTAGCGCGCCGCCAGCTCGAGATCACCCAGCGCCGCCGTGTCGTAGCGATAGGTCGCGTCGCGCACGATGACCCGCTTGTAGGGCAGCACGAACGCGACGGTGAGGGACTCGGTCAGCCCGGTCTCGCCGTACAGGTAGACGCTGCGGTCGAAGAAGGCCGGCTCGTAGACGTCGTCGGCGTAGAGCTTCACCTGGCCGTCGAAGCCATATTGCTCCCCCGCCGTCGCCGACCCGTAGGACAGCTTCAGGTAGGTGTGGCCGGGCGCCTGCGTCCAGGCCTGAGCGTTCGCGCGGCTCGCGGTCAGCAGCAGCGCGAAGGTCAGCCAGTGGGGAATCGAGCGTGTCGTGCGCATATCAGAACCACCCGTGCAGCTGGACGAAGGCGTCCACGCTCCGGCCCACCTCGCCGCCCACGGGCAGCCCGGCGCGGACGTCGCCGTTGATGCTCAGGCCCGGCAGCAGCGTCAGGTCGAGGCCGACGCCGGGTCGATGGATCGCGTCGTCCTTCACCTCGACGTCGGGATCCCAGAAGTCGTAGCGCAGCCGCCACACCACGCCGTTGAGCGCCGTCCAGGCCAGCTGGTGGTAGTGCGCCACCTGCCAGCTCGTCCGCCCGCTGTTCGGGCGCTGGAAGCGCCCCACCGCCGTCTCGCCCAGGTAGGTCAGCGGCAGCCACTTCAGGTAGCGCCAGGGGTTGAAGGCCCACTGCAGCGACAGATCGTCGGTGTCGCCGCCCTCGCGCTCGGGCCGCCGCCGCACCATGCCGCTGACGCCCAGCTGCCAGCCGAGATCCCGCCACCCCGCGCTGAGCGCCGCGCCCGCGCCCTCCCCCGGCTCGACCGGGTTCTGCGCGTCCAGCGTGCTGGTCTTGAAGGCCGACGCCGTCACGTAGGGGTAGTTGGGGTTGATGCCCACCTCGACCCCCAGCACGCGGTTCGCCGGATCCTCCTGGCTCAGCCCGAAGCCGCGCCGGATGTAGGCGGTGTGATCGGCCACGCGCGTGCCGAAGGCCGGCAGGAAGCGCCCCGCCCGCACGTAGGTCAGCATCGGCCACTCGTGGGTCATCACCCACAGATCGCGCACGCCGAAGCGCGGCTGATCGTCGTAGGGCACGCCGTCCAGCGTCAGGCTGCGCGACCGTCCGCGCGCGCCCGCCGTCGCGGCCAGCGTCAGGTGCTCGACCGGGTGCACCGCCGCGTGCACGTCCGCCTGCATCGGGAAGAACAGCGGCCCCGCGCTCCAGAAGCCCAGCCGCGCGTCCAGCCCGAACAGCAGCAGCGGATCCGCGTTGAGATCACCGTAGCGACCGTCCAGCCACGCCATCTCGCTGCTGCCGTGGCCCAGGGGGCGGCCGAAGGCCAGCGGTCCGCGGTCGGCGGGCGGCGCGCCGGGGCCGCGGGGATCGACCTGCCGATCCGCCGCGGGCGCCACCGCGCCGGACGTCGGCTGCGAGCTCGGGGTGTCGCGGTAGCGATAGTCGGCGTCCTGCCGGAACCACGACAGATCGGCCAGATCGCGGTGGGTATCGTCCAGGGGCCGGTTGCGCGCGCCGAACATGGGCAGCGTCGACTCGGCGTAGTAGCGCCCCGAGACCGTGCGCAGGCCGCCGCCGCTCGGATCGACGTGGCAGCCGACGCAGCTGAGCGTGCACTTGCGGCGCGACACCTCGGGCGGATCGAACCACTGGTTCGGCAGGCTGTGGCAGTTGTCGCAGGTGCGGCCCGAGCGCGCGCCGTACAGGGGCAGCGCGTCGGCGGCGGTCGGCACCAGCAGCAGCGTCAGCAGCAGCAGCGTCGTCAGCGGCAGGGGCGTTCGGCGGTCAATCACAGCGCGCCCCCTGTGCGTGCCAACGCTCCAGCGTCAACAACTCCCACGACAGCGGCCGCGGCGCGCCGCCGGGCGGCATGTCGCGCACCACGAACGTCGACTGGTACAGCGGGCCCCAGGCGCGCTTCGTCTTGGCGCACGTGTCGAAGCCGTAGCCCTCGCTCTCGCCCGTCTGCGCGTCGGGCGCGTGGCAGGCGGTGCAGTAGATCTCCATCAGCGGCTGGACGTGCTCGGTCCAGGTGGGCTCGGCCGGGGCGGCCTCCGGGTCGACCTCGCTGAGGGGCTGATCGCCCAGGTCGCAGCCGAGGCACACCACCCCCAGCAGCGACCACGACAGGATCGCTCTCCACATGACTCACGCTCCCCACGCGCGTCGCGACGGCGACGCGGGACGGTTCCGGTTCGAAGGCTCGGGCTCGGCGCTACTCGACGACGACGACGTAGGGCGTCAGCGACTCACCGCTCCGCTTCTTCTGGGCGTCGCGGAAGGGCGGCAACGAGGCGAGCGCGGCCCACAGCACCGCGCACCCGGCGACGAACAGCACCAGGCCGGCGACGGTGGGATCCCGGCGCACCGGGCGGGGTGGGGTCAGGGGGGGTCCGTCGACCTCGGTGAGGCGCAGCACCATCTCGGTGTCGACGAACTTGTGGCAGCAGGGGCAGACGAAGGTCGCTTCGCAGGTGGTCTGCATCGGAAGGCTCCTGCCCGGGCGGGCGGCTGTTCGGTGTTCGAAGGTGGAACCCGTGAGCCGGCGCAGGTGGGCAAGGGGCACGGCGAGAAATGTCGGCGCGGGGGGGTCAGTCGTCGTTCTCGTGCTCTTCGTCGTCCATCAGGCAGAGGCCGACCACCGCGAAGTCGGGGCGAATCTCCAGCGACGCGGGCTCGCCGGGCACGCAGACGCGGTTGTCCTTGCACTGATAGCCCTCGGACAGCCGGCAGTCGTCGCCGTCGCTGCAGCCGAGGTGCCAGTAGTCGCCCACGGGGCCGCCGTTGACGTCGGTGGACTGGCGCCGCCCGCCGATGGGTCGGCAGGCGCTGGCCGCGGCGTCGAGCACGCAGTACCCACCCGGCCACGTGGTGTGGCTGTCGCGCAGCAGGCACCGGGCCGCCGCGCCCGCGGCGCTGCCGGCCTCGAGGCAGTCGGCGTCCAGCGTGCACGGCGCGCCCAGCGTCACGCCGCAGGTGTCCCCCTCGGCGACCTCGTCCTCCTGTTGCACCCCGCAGGGCATGGGCAGCCGCTCGTCGTGGAAGCCCGCGCTCAGCGCCACGCCGGTGGGCGACGCCGCCGCGTCCAGGGGGGAGGGCACGAACAGCAACGCCTGGTTGCGCGCGCCGCCGCGGCGCTCGCTGGGCTGGTAGTGGCCGTCGCCGTTGACGTCCTCGTACAGCAGCACCACGCCCACCCGGAAGGGGGCGGCCGGATCGTCCCACGGGACGCTGGCCGGCGGCTCGAAGACGTTGATCTCGAAGGTCGCCGGGAAGCGCACGCTGACCGCGATGGCCGACTGCTCGACGAGCCGGTCGTCCAGCACCGTCTGGCCCGAGGGGCTCCAGAACACGGCCGCGCGCAGCGGACGCTCGAAGGTGCCGTCGCCCACGACCGTGGTGACCTGCCCCTGGAACGTGTGCAGGGGCTCGCCGCGGTAGCCGCGCTCGACCAGCGCGTCGCCGCAGGCCGCGAGCGTCACGGCCACCCCGATCGCTCCGCAGGTCCGGCGCCGCATCAGAACCGCACCCCCACGCCCGCCGCGCCCCACCCGGTGAACCGGCTGAGCACGCCGTCGCCCACCTGCGCCCCGTTGTCCACCTCGGCCACCCGCAGCACGCGCGTCATCGGCCCGCCCTCCAGGCGCAGCGACACGCCCTCGAAGATCGGCACCTCGAGGGCGAACAGTCCCCCGAAGTCCAGGCCATAGGACGTGCGATCCGGCGCGATCACCCCCGACGTCTCGAAGTCCTGCGTCAGGTACAGCCCCTCGGCGCGCAGCCCCACCGAGACGCTCAGCCAGCGCGCGGGATCGAAGACGCGCTCGATGGTCAGCCCGGCGCCGATCACCCGGACCTCGCTGCGCAGGCCGTCGACCACCTCGTCCGACTGGCCGAAGCGGCCGCGCAGCGAGAAGGTCGCCCAAGGCAGGTCGAGGCTGTACCCCAGCAGCGCCACCGGCGTCGGCCCCCGCCCGGCGAGCGTCGGCCCCTCGACGCCCCCGAGGGCGTACAGCCCGTGCGCCCGCGGCGCCGCGCCCTTGCGCACCAGCCGCGCGTAGGCCACCCGCCGCGCGGGCAGCCGCGCCAGATCCAGGCGCTGCCCGGCCTCGAGCGTCACCGCGTACTCGTCGTAGTGATCCCGGTGGCGGGCCTGCAGGAAGTAGCGCCCGGTCGGCAGCACCAGCGGCACCCCCTCGTCGTCGGTCGTGACCTCCAGACGCACGGGCCCCTCCTCGGCCTCGTCCCGCACCAGCCAGGTGGCGGCGTCGTCCAGCAGCACCACCCCCTGCCCCCGCCCCGCGTCCAGGCGCGTCAGCACGAACTCGCCCCGCCCCTTCATGTCGTAGGCGTAGGTCGGGTGCTGCAGGCTGGCGGTGCGCCCGCTGGCGCGCAGCGTGTTGCGGTAGGCATAGGCGTAGGCCTCGTTGAGCGTCACGCGCTGATCGCGGTCGGCGTCCCCCGCGCCGGCCAGCGCGGCCAGCAGGTGGTGCGTGAAGAACGACCCCCGCAGCGCATCGCTCTCGTGGCTGTCCTCGCCGGCCGCGCTCGAGGTCATCACCGCCAGCCCCTCGACCGCGATGCGATCCTCCATCGCGATCGAGAACGCCTCGGCGGGCTTCGCGCCCTTCACCCGGGTGAGGCCGCCCGAGCGGCAGCCGTCGAGGATCAGTACGCGCGCGGCGGCCGGCGCGGCCGCGACCCGCGCCCGCAGATCGGCGTAGGGCAGCGTGTCCTCGCCCAGGTGCAGGCCGGTGGCGTCGGCGTGGCCGGAGTAATAGACCACCAGCGCCACGTCCTCGCCGGCCTCGGCTTCGCGCGCGATGCGCTGCTCGACCGTGTCGATGGCGGCCTCGACGGTCGCGCGATCCGCCCCCTGCAGCAGCACCACGTCGCTCGCGGCCACGCCACCCATGCGGCGCAGCACGTCGACGACGCGGGCGGCGTCGCGCTCGGCGAACTGCAGGGGCAGCTCGTCGGGGCGCCCGAAGTCGTTGCCGATGGCGACGACGTAGGTGGCCGCCGCGGCCGGCGTCGCGAGGGCGCACAGCAGCAGCGTCAGCAGCGCGCCCCTCATCGCTTCACGATCTCGAAGGCCGCCGTGCGGCAGCCCGCCGGGGTGCGCAGCCGGCCGGCGTCGCCCGCGGGCGCCAGATCGCCCAGGTCGAAGGCGCGATCGCAGGCCACCAGCCACACCCACTCGGGGCCGGTCGACGCGTCGAGCTCCGCCGCGCCGGGCAGCGCGCCCTCGGCGTCCAGCGCGCCGGCCGGCAGGCTGCGCCCGTCGAGCGGCGCGTACGCGAAGAGCGCGCCCCCGGCCTCGCGGCCCACCACCAGCAGGTGCGCATCGGGCGGCGCGCCCTCGGGGCGGAAGCGCAGGCGGTCGCCCGCCTCGACCGCGTCGCCGCTGATCAGCTCGGCCACCGCGTCGTCGTGCGCCCGGAACACGCGCAGGGTCAGGCTGCCCTTGGCGCGCAGGCCGGGATCGTCGGGCAGCGGCGTCGGCAGCGGGCCCCGCAGCGCCAGCACCAGGGCCGCGGTGGTCGCCGCCGCCAGGGGCAGCAGCACGGGCAGGCGCCAGCGCCGCCACCAGGGCGTCGCGGCGACGGGCCGCGCCTCGAGGGCCTGCGCGATGCGCGCCTGCATGGCCTGGGGGCGCGCCGAGGGCAGCGCCGCGAAGCCGGCCCGGCGGGCGTCGAGCGCGGCCTGGTGGGCCGGATCGGCGGCCGCCCACGCCTCGACGCGCGCCGCCTCGTCGGGCGTCGCCTCGCCCGCGACGAAGGCGTCCAGCGTCAGCTCGGACGGCGCGTCGGGATCCCGCAGGTGCCAGGGTGCGTTCATCGGGTCCTCTCGGCGCATGAAACCCGCAGACCCCACGTGATGGGCAAAGGGCGCGTCACGAGCCCGCCTCGTCCAGCCGCTCGGCGGCCCAGCGCACGAAGCGATCGCACAGGTTGCCCACGGTGCGCCGCGACACCTCGAGCACCTGCGCCGCCTCGGCGTGGCTCATGCCGTCGACGAACACCGCGACGGCCGCCGCCGCCTCGCGCGGATCGGCCTCGGCCAAGAGCCGCCGCATCTGCACCATCTTCGCCAGGTCGTAGGGCACCGCCGCCGGCGCCGCCTCCTCGGCGCGCGCCTCGAGCAGGTCGCGCCGCCGTCCGCGATCACGCAGCTGGTTGAGGCAGTAGTTGGTGGTGATGCGGTACAGCCAGGTCGACAGCCGGGCGCGCGGATCGAAGCCGTCGATGGCCGCCGCCGCCCGGATGAACACCTCCTGCGTCGCCTCCTCGGCGTCGGCGGCGCTGCCCATCAGCTGCAGCGCGCGCCGGTACACCAAGGGTCCGTGGCGGGCGAAGAGGTCGGCGATGCGGTCGTCCACGGCGCCATGGTGGGCGAAGGGGGGCGCCGCCGTCGAGGTTCACCGGGCCATCCCCGCCAGAAGCGGCCGCGCGGGCGATCAAACCACCACGAAGTCGCGGTCGAGCTCGAAGAAGGACGCGCAGCCGTCCTCGGTCACCCGGATGGTGTCGCTGATGCCGCAGGTCTTGTCGCCGTCGACGCCCCACATCCAGGGGATGACGTGGAAGGTCATGCCCGGGCGCAGGGGCGTCGAGTCGCCCTGCTTGATGCTGAGGATGTAGCCCTCGTCCCAGCTCGGCGGGAAGGCGATGCCGATGGAGTAGCCGGCGCGGGTGACCAGGCGGGCGCCGATCTCGTTGTCGTCGATGATCACCCGGACGGCGCGATCCAGGTCGGCGATGGTCAGCCCGGGGCGAACGACGGCGTGCACCGCGTCGAGGGCCTCCTTCATCACGCGCTGGGCCTCGCGCATGGAGGGCGACAGGTCGCCCAGCACCACGGTGCGCATCATCGCGGTGTGGTAGCGGCGGACGCAGCCGCCCACCTCGAGGAACACGTGCTCGGCGGCGCCGACGGTGCGCTGCTCCCAGGTGGCGTGGCCGATCATCGTGCGCGGGCCCGACGTGATGTAGGGCAGCACCGCGGGGTACTCGCCGCCCGCCGCGAACATCGCGCGGCACACCTCGCCGGCGATCTCGTTCTCGGTCACGCCCTCGCGCACCGCCTCGAAGCCGGCCTGCATGCCCGCCTCGGTGGCCTTGGCCGCGCGCTGCATCAGCTCGATCTCGGCGGCCGTCTTGCACACGCGGCCCTCCTCGACGATGCCGTAGCAGTCGAGCAGATCGCCGTCCGCCAGCGCGTGGATCATGCGGTCCTGCTGATAGGCGGGGAAGAAGTAGCTGTTGCGCTCGTAGCCGATCGACTTCGTGTGCAGCCCGAACTCCACCAGCGCCGAGAACAGCATCTGGATGGCGTCGCCGGTGTCGGCGTAGGGCCGCGTCCGCTCGACCCAGGTGCGCGCGTGCACGTTCGACTCCTCCATCGCGCGCGTCACCATGAAGGGCTCGTCGTCGATGGGCACCACCAGCGCCTGGAAGTAGCTGTAGCCGGTCGTCTGGTAGTCGGTCAGGTACATCAGGTTCTCGGGATCGCTGATGATGACCGCGTCGAGGCGGCGCTCGGCCATGCGATCGCGCAGGGCCTGCAGGCGCGCCACGTACTCCTCGGCGGGGAAGGTCATGTCGTCGCGTTGCCTCACGCCGCCCCCTTCGTCGCCTGCACCGCCTCGCACAGGCGATCGAGCCCCGCGTCCAGGTCGGCGTCGGGGATGTTCAGGGGCGCGATCACCTTCATCACCCGGCCGCTGGGACCGCAGGGCGAGATGATCAGCTGCCGCTCGAAGGCCGCCTTCGTGGCGGCGGTGGCCCAGGCGCCGCTGCCCAGATCGAGGCCGTGGATCATGCCGCGCCCGCGCAGATCGACCTCGGGGCGGCCGAGCGACTCGACCAGCGCGTCCAGACGCCCGTGCGTCTTCGCGCCCTTGCGCTTCACCGCGTCGCACAGCGCGTCGTCGGCGAAGTAGCTGAGGGCGACGGTCCCCGCGACGAACGCGAGATCCTGCCCGCGGAAGGTGCCGGTGTGCTCACCCGGCGACCACTGATCGTGCTCGGGCTTCACCAGGCACACCGCCAAGGGCAGGCCGTAGCCGCCGATGCCCTTGGCCAGGCACACGATGTCCGGCTCGATGCCCGTGCCGTCGAAGCTGAAGTAGCTGCCGGTGCGCCCCACGCCCACTTGGATGTCGTCGACGATCAGCAGCGCGCCGTGCGCCTTCGCCAGCTCGGCCAGGCCCTTCAGCCAGGCGGTGCGCGCGACGTTGACGCCGCCCTCGGCCTGGATGGTCTCGACGACGAACGCGGCCGGCGGCGCCACGCCGCTGGAGGGATCGGCCAGCATGCGGCGCAGCTCTTCGAGCGTATCGACGTCCTCGCCCAGGTAGCCGTCGAAGGGCGCGCGCACGACGTGCTCGAGCGGCACGCCCGCCGCGTCGCGGTACTTCGCGTTGCCGGTGCAGGCCAGCGAGCCGAGCGTCATGCCGTGGAAGCCGTTGGTGAACGCGACCACCGTGCGCCGCCCGGTCACCTTGCGCGCCAGCTTCAGCGCGGCCTCGACCGCGTTGCTGCCCGTGGGCCCGGTGAACTGCATCCGGTAGTCCAGGCCGCGCGGCTTCAGCACGACGTCGTGGAAGGTCTGCAGGAAGGTGCGCTTGGCCGTCGTCGCCATGTCCAGGCTGTGCGTCACGCCGTCCGACTCGAGGTAGCGCAAGAGCGCCGCCTTCATGCGATCGTCGTTGTGGCCGAAGTTCAGCACGCCCGCGCCGGCGAAGAAGTCGATGTATTCCTTGCCGTTTTCGTCGATTTGCCGCGCGCCCTTCGCGCGATCGAACACCGCCGGCCAGGTGCGGCAGTACCCGCGAATCCGGGACTCCAGCTGCTCGAAGACTTCCATGGAACTCACTCACTCGACCCGCAGAGGGGCGCGGCGGGGCACACCGCGCGGAGCGCTCAGTCTCGCCGGGGGCCGACCCAGACCTGCTGAGCGTTGACGAACATGCGGATGCCGTGGGGCCCCAGCTCGCGACCGTAGCCCGAGCCCTTCACGCCTCCGCTGGGCAGGCGCGGATCGGTCTTCACGACGCCGTTCACCGCCACCTGCCCCGATTCGATGTCTCGCGCCAGCCGTTCGCCGCGCGCGGCGTCGGTGAAGACGCTGGCGGCCAGGCCATAGTCGGTGTCGTTGGCGCGCGCGAGGGCCTCGTCGACGTCGGCCACGCGCGTGACCGCCGCCACCGGGCCGAAGGTCTCTTCGCGGAAGGCGGTCATGTCGCGGTGCACGCCGGTCAACAGCGTCACCGGATAGAAGAAGCCGGGGCCGTCGGGCACCTCGCCGCCGAAGTGACAGGTCGCGCCCTGGTCGATGGTGCCCTGCACCTGGGCGTGCAGCGCGTCGCGCAGATCGCCGCGCGCCAGGGGGCCCACGTCGGTCTTCTCCTCGCGCGGATCGCCCACGCGGTAGGCGCGCAGGCGCTCGGCGAAGGCCTCGACGAAGCGCTCGTACACGGGCGCCTCGACCAGCACGCGCTTGGCCGCGATGCACGACTGGCCGGCGTTGATGATGCGCATGGTGGCGATGGCCTCGACGGCGGCGTCGACATCGGCGTCGGCCAGCACGATGGCCGGATCGCTGCCGCCCAGCTCGAGCACCGCGGGCTTGATGACCGAGGCCGCGATGGCCGCCACCTTGGCGCCGCCGCCGCTCGAACCGGTGAACGAGACCGCGCGCACGCGCGGATCGCGCAGCACCGCCTCGACCCGCGGCGTCGGCAGCAGCAGCGCCTGCACCAGGCCGGGCGGGGCGCCCGCGCGCTCGAACAGATCGGGCAGCGCCACGGCACAGCCGGGCACGTGCGGATCGTGCTTCACCAGCGCCGCGTTGCCCGCCATCAGCGCCGGCGCCAGGAACCGAAAGGCCAACCAGAACGGGGCGTTCCACGGCAGGATGCCCAGCACCGGCCCCAGCGGCAGGTTCTGCACGTAGCTGCGGGTGGCGTCGCTCTGGATGTGTTCGGTGGCCAGGTAGTGCGCCGCGTGGGTGGCGTAGTGTTCGGCGCACCAGGCCGACTTCTGCACCTCGCCCCGCGCCTCGCGCACCGGCTTGCCCATCTCTTCGGTCATCAACCCGCCGAGCCGCTCGACGTCCTCCCGCATCAGCCGGGCCACCGCGCGCAGCACCTTCGCGCGATCGTCGAAGGACGCCCGGCGCCAGCCCTGGAACGCCAGCACCGCCGCGTCGAGCTTCCGCTCGACCTCGGCCTCGCGGTCGGGCTCGACCTCGCGGACGACGTCGCCGGTGGTCGGATCGATGGCACGTAGCATGGGGCTCTCCTTCCGGCCGGCGGCGCCGCTCAGGCGCGCGGCGCCTTCTCGATCCGGCCCGCTTTCCACACGTGCGTGATGTTCTGGTGGTCCTGAAGGCTTCGGATGTCTTCCAACGGATCCTGCGCGACGGCGACCAGATCGGCGTCGTAGCCTGCCTTCAGCTGGCCCGCCCGCGGCGCCTGCGGCCCGAGCGTCAGCGGGCCGTTCGCCGTCGCCGCCTCGAGGGCCTCGAGGGGCGTCATGCCGCAGTCGACCAGCTGCTCGAGCTCCAGCGCGTGCAGCCCCCAGGGCAGCGCGGTGTCGCGCCCGGTGGTGATGGTGTCGGTGCCGGCGGCGATGGTCACGCCCAGCCGAATCGCGCGCTTCACGGCCTCGCGGTGCACCTCGGCGGTGTCGACCAGCTTCTTCCAGGCGTAGTCGGGCAGGCCGGTGCGCTGCCCGTGCGCCATCATGCGCACCTTCACGAAGCGCGTCGTCACGAGCACCGCGCCCGCGGCCTTCATCGCCTCGGCCGCCTCGTCGTCGAGGTAGGTGCCGTGCTCGATGGTGCGCGCGCCGGCGCGCAGGGCGGCCATGATGCCGGCCTTGCCGTGGCAGTGCGCGGCGACGATGCGCTCGGCGCGCGCGGCCTCGTCGACGATCAGCTTCATCTCGCGGTCGGTGAACTGCTGATGCATCGGGTGGTCGTAGGTGGTCAGCACGCCGCCCGACGCGCAGATCTTGATCAGGCGCGCGCCGCGCCGCAGCTGCAGGCGCACGGCGCGCAGGCATTCGGCGTCGCCGTCGCACACGCGCAGCCAGCCGCCGCGCTCGGCGAGATCGGTGATGCAGCCCATCGAGTAGGTGTGCAGATCGGCGTGGCCGCCGGTCTGCGAGATCAGGTCGCCGGCGGCGTAGACGGTCGGCCCGCGCGCGGTGCCTTCGTCGATCACGCGGGCGACGTGGATGCCATAGCCGCCCACCTCGCGCACGCTGGTGAAGCCCGCGTCCAGCGCCAGCTCGGCGTCGCGCACCGCCCGCGCGGCGGCCACCGGCACGGGGACGCGCATCACGTCGTCGAGGCTGGTGTTGCGCAGCCCCACGAGGTGCGTGTGGCAGTCCCACATGCCCGGCATGATCACGGGGACCCGCCAGGTGGGCATCTGATCGGCGGTGTCCGGCGCCGTGTCGCGGGGCCCCACCCAGGCGATGCGGCCGTCCTCGACGATCACGCAGCCATCGGGCTGCGGCGCGCCCCGCCCGGGGATGAGGAGGTCGGCTTCGATGCGATGACTGGTTTCGGCGTCCATGCCCCCAGCCCTAGCAGGCGAGGGCGCGAACGTCGACCGCGCCCGTGGCGCCGCGCGGCGACCGGCGCGCCCGACGCCGCCGTGCGGGCGCGTCTCCCGCCGAGCGCGTGGACTACGCCCGCGGCCTCGCGGTGGTGTGGGAACGCTCGGTGGCGGCGGCCGGTGAGGGCGCCGGATCGGTCAGTCGTCGGCGGCCGGCGGATCCCGCCAGGGCGGCGGATCGAAGTCGACGTCGGCGGCGTCGGGATCGGCGAGCCGGTCGACCAGCGAAGCGCCGGCGCGCACGCGGCGGCCGGTGAGGCGCACCTCTTCGCGGCCGTCGGGGGTGGTCACGCGGGCCAGGCGGTAGGTGGTGTTGCCGGCGGCCTCGTCGACGCGGGGCGCGGCGATCAAGAGCTGCAGCTCGAGCGTGCGGCACAGGTCGATCAGCACGCCCAGGTTGTCGGCCGACAGGCGGTTCGCCTCGTCGAGGAACAGCAGCCGCAACGTGTTCAGATCGCTCTGCTTTCGGCTCAGGCGGTTCTGCGCCTCCCAGGCGTGCAGCACCACCATCATCAGCGCGGCGCCGACGCCGATGGCCTCGCCGGTGGACATGCGGGTGGGGTTCGCGAGGCGCCAGGTCGGATCGCTCTGGCGCTGCACGTGCACCTGCAAGTCGAAGTACTCGCGGTAGTCCAGCAGGCGCGCGCTGCCCGGCGTGCCGCCGACGCGCTGGAACAGGCGGTCGAGCGCCTCGTCGATGGGCAGCCCCGGCTTGAACAGGTCGGCCTGGTCGGACAGGCCGTCGAGCAGCGCCTCCATCTGCTCGACGTCGGTCATCTGCAGGCGCACGCCGGCGATGCTGCCGAAGGCGATGGGCGCGAGCAGCTCGTTCAGGCGGTCGACCTGGCGGCGGGCGCGGCGGCGGAGCTGGCGCACGTAGTGGGCGACGTCGGCGGCGCTGCCGGCCAGCACCTGCTCCTGGTGGTGCAGGCGGCCCTCGAGCGCGGTGAGGTGCTCGCTCAGTCGCTCGAGGCCCAGGCGCGGATCGGGGGTGTCGGCCAGGCGCGCGGGCAGGCACCGGCGCAGCCACTCGCGGGTCAGGCGCCACGCCTCGAGGTCACCCTCCGGCTCGGGCGGCTGCGCCTCGACGGCCGCGGCCACCTGCGCGGCGTCGCGCGCCCGGCGCAGGCGCTCGACCAGCCGCGCGCGGTGCACGCGGGCGTCCCCGGCGTCGGCCTCGGCGGGGCCCACCTCGCCGAGCCCGGCCTCGATCCGGCGCTGCTCGAGCTCGCGCCAGCGCGCCCGCAGCGGCGCCCACGCGTCGCGCGCGGCGTCGGCCTCGGCGTCCGCCCGCCGCTGCTCGCGCGCCAGCGCGTCGCGGCGGCCGGCCAGCTCGCCGCGGTCGTGCGCGATCTGCCGCTCGGTGTCGTTCAGGTGCTCCAGCCGGTCGTTGGCCGCCCGCACCGCGCGCTCGGCCTCGGCCACGTCCTCGGCCGTCGGCCGGCCCAGGCCGAGCACCAGCAGCGACGCCTCGGCGTGCGCCCTCTGCTCGGTCCGGGCCGTCACCTGCGCGCCCAGCCGGCCCGCCTCCGACCGCGCCTGCTCCAGCGCCTCGAGCGCCGCGTCGGCGGCCTGCGACGCCGCGTCCTCGGCCGCGCGCGCCGCGTCCACGCGCCGCCGCGCGTCCGCGTGCCCCAATCGCAGCTCGGCCAGCTCGGTGGGCGCGTCCGCGTCGTCGAAGGCGTCGCGCACCTGCGCGAAGGCGGCCAGCGCCTCGTCGGCGGCGTCCAGCGCGTCGCGCTCCGCGTCGGCCTCGGCCAGCGCGTCGGCGGCGTCGGCCTCGGCGCCCTCGTCCAGCGGCGGCGCGCGCAGCGTCTCGAGCTCGGCCTGCAGCGTCGCCCGCGCCGCCGGCGCCTGCGCCAGCCACATCTCGGCCTCGGCCACGCCCTCGAGCGCCAGCCGCGTCGCGTCCAGCGCGCCCTCGGGATCAGGCTCGTCCAGCAGCGCCGCGTCGGTGGCGGCGCCGCGCAGCGCGTCCAGGCGCGCGCGCGCCGCGCGAGCCGTCTGCTCGGCGGCCGTGCGGGCGTCGCGCGCCTCGGTCACGCCGCGGTCGGCCACGGCCAGCGCCTCGTCCGCCCGCGCCAGCGTCTCAGCCGGATCGGCCCGGTCCAGCAGCTCGGCGTCAGGCAGCAGCGCGGCCACCCGGCGCGTGGCCGCCTGCACCCGCGCCAGCTCGCCGCGCGCCGCCTCCGCCCGTCGATCCGCCGCGCCGCGCTCGACCTCGAGCGCCGCCCGCCGCTGCGCGCGCGCGCCGCGCGCCCGACCACCGGCAGCTCGGGCGGTCGCGTCAACCGCCAGGCGTCGCCGTAGCGCGCCAGCACGCCCGCGACGCCCTCCTCCTCGGGGGTGCCGCCGGCCTCGTCCACGCGCCGCCGCGCGTCGTGCGTCTCGATCAGCCAGACGTGATCGGGCGCGTCCTCGGGCCAGGTCTCGGCGGCGGCCCAAGCGTCGTCGACGACGACCGCCTCGACCAGCGGCCCCAGCCGCGCCTCGACCAGCCCGGCGTCCTCGACGTCGACCGCCTCGAACCGGGCGACCAGCGGGGTGCCGCCCACCGCCTCGGCGGCCTGCTGCAGCGCGGGCGCCAGGCCCCGGCCCAGCTCGTCCAGCGCCTCGAAGGCCCGGTCGAGCGCGCCCACCTCGGCCTCGGCGGCGAGCACCGCGCGGCCGGCCTCGGCCTCCTGCCGCGTGGCCTCGGCGTGCAGCGCGCGCAGGTCGGCGGCGGTCTCGACGGTCGCGTCGAAGCTGGCCGCCGCGTCGGCGACGCCGCGCCGCAGCTCGGCGTGGCGCGCGGCCTCGCGGCAGGCGTCGGCCTGCGCCTCGCGGCGCGCCAGCCGCTCGTTGGCGGCGTCTTCCAGGTCGCTGGCGGCCTCGCGCACCGCGCGATCGGCCTCGGCCACCGCGCGCTCGGCGGCCAGCAGCTCGTCGTCGAACTGCCCGGCCGTGCGCGGCCGCTGGTCGTCGTCGAACACGGCGGACAGGCGCTCGATCATGCGGCGCGGCGGCGCACGACGTCCTCGAGGGCGCGCACCTCGCGGGCCAGGGTGGGCGCCTGCGCGGCCAGGTCGGCCAGGCGCCGGCCCTCGGCCAGCAGCGCGCGCGCGGCGTCGTAGGCCTCGGCGGGCGGCACGTCCAGGCCGCAGGCGTCCAGCGCCGCCTGCGCGCGCGCCCAGGCGGCGCGGCGCTGGCGCGCGGTGTCCAGGTCGCGGCGCAGCGCGCGCCGCCGCGCGTCCACCGCGTCGCGCCGCGCCTGCACCCGCGGCCGGGCCGCCGCAGCGGCGTCGGGCGACAGCTCCGGCTCGCCCAGCGCCTCGCGCGCCTGCCCCAGCGTGCGCCGGGCGCGCTCGTGCCGCGCCGCGCGCGCCTGCAGGCTCTCCAAGCCCGCCTCGGCGTCGTGCAGGCCCGCGGTGGCCTCGTCGAGCAGCGTGCGCCGCTCGTTGCGCCGCGCCACCGCCTCGGCCCGCGCGACCTCGGCGGTCTGCAGCGCCTCGTCCGCGGCCGCCTTGGCGTCGTGCAGGGGCGCCAGCGCCGCCTCGTGCTCGGCGATCTGCGCCGCCAGGTCGTGCGCCTTGCGCGTGCGATCCAGCCGCGCGCGGTTGTTCTCGAGCGTCTCGCGGCCGGCGGCGATCTGCTCGCGAACGCCGGCGGCGCGCCCGGCCAGCGCGTCGTCGCGCCGCTCCAGGTCGGCGGCCTCGGCGCGCACCCGCTCGGCCTGCTCGACCTTCGCCTGGAACACCCGGTTCGCCGCGTCGTCGGCGCGCCGCGCCGCCTGCATCCCCGCGCGGAACATGGCGTGACCGGCGGCGTAGACGTCGCCGATCTCCTGCTGCAGCGCGCGCGCCTGCTCGACGTCCAGGCGGCTGCGGTGGCAGGCGTCCAGGTTCTCCTGCATGCGCTTCAGCGTGCTGCCCAGCGAGTCCTCGGCCTCGAGCACGAAGCGCCGCAGGTCGCGCGTCAGCCCGCGCGACAGGCCGCCGGTCATGCTGGTGCGCAGCACCTCGTTGAAGCGGGCGCGCGCGTCGCCTTCGGTCAGGCGCAGCGGGGTGACGCCGGCGTCGAACAGCGCGGCGAAGTAGTCCTTGGCGCTGGCGAACACCTCGAGGCGCGCGCCGGCGTTCGTCACCGCCTCGCGCAGCTCGGCCAGCTCGGGTACACCGTCGACGCCCATCGCGCGGTGCAGCAGCGCGTCGGGCAGGGCGACGTCGTCCGCAAGGCCTCGAATACAAAGGGGTTGCAGCTCGACCGCCGGCTCGGCGCCCTTGCGCAGCTGCACGCCGAAGAGCACGCGCTCGCCGTCGTCGGCGCGGAAGCTGAGCCAGGCGTAGGCCGGCCGGCCGGGGTCGCCCAGGCGGCCCCAGATGCCGCGGTCACCGCCCGTCGCCTCGCCCTCGCCCAGGTTGGTGAAGCGCAGGCGGCCCAGATCGGGCAGCAGCACGACGTAGGTGGCGATGAGGGCGGTGGTCTTGCCGGCGCCGTTGTCGCCCTCGAGCGCGGTGACGTGGCGGTCCATCGCCAGCTCGGCGTAGAAGACGCCCCGCCAGTTCACCAGCGCCAGGCGCTCGGCCCGGATGCGGGGCGCGTTCACGGGGCCTCCTCGTCGTCGTCGGCGTCGACCGCGTCGTCGTCCTCGTCCGGCTCGTCGTCGTCCTCGTCCGGCTCGACGTCCAGCCGCTCGATCTCACCGCCCGCCACCAGCCGGCCCAGCGCCGTCGCCAGATCCTCGGTGCCACGCGCGGGCTCGGCGAAGCGCATCAGCGCGTCGCGCAGGGCCACGCGGTCGTCGTCGAGCAGCTCGACGAAGCCCAGCCGCGCCAGGCGGCGCAGCGTCGCCAGCAGCGCCTGCCGCGCCTCGGCCTCGGCGCGGTGCCGCGCCCGCCGCGCCCGCGTCTTCGGCTTCAGCGCCTGCAGCACACGGTCGGTCCCCAGCAGGTCGCGCAGGCGCTCGAGGATCTGGGTGCGGGTGACGTGCCCGGCCTCCAACGTCGCCGGCTCCAGCGCGAACAGCGCCAGCGTCTGCCCCACCAGCATCTCGGCCGGCGTCAGGCGGCGCACGGGCAGGCGATCGCCCACCGGGCGCAGGTAGAAGAAGCCGTCGGGGGCGTGCACCAGATCGGCGCCGTAGCGCTGGTAGTGCGGCTCGAGCCACTTCTGGGCGTCGACCAGGAAGTGATAGTCGGCGGGCGCGCGCCGGTCGACGTGCAGCCCGCTGCGCAGGGCCTGATCCAGCCGCGGGAAGAGGTCGTCGGCGATGACCGCCGCCAGATCGGCGAAGCCGCCGCCCAGCTCGTCGAAGTCGCTCACTCGCCCGCCTCCAGCGTCCACTCGGTCACCTCGTAGGGGCCCTCGCCGACCGCCACCCAGGGGCCCGCGCCGCCGTGGCCGTCGCGCGCGCGGCCGGCCAGGACGGCGGCGACGCGCCCGATGAGCCCGTAGCGCGCGTCCTCGGGCACCTGGGCCAGCACGACCGCCGCGACCTCGGACAGGCGCGCCGCGCCGCCGGCCAGGGCCGCCTCGACCAGCGCCGCGACGTCGACCGACGGGGCCTCGGGCGGTGCCGCCACCGGCGCGCTCCAGTCCTGCGCGGGCCGCACCACCGCGGGGCGCTCGACCGGCCGCGCGGGCGGCCGCAGCACGGTCAGCCGCGGGCTCTGCGCCAGGCGCAGGGTGAAGGGCGTCTCGGGCCACGCGCCGATCTGCTCGCGCAGGCGCCCGCTGAGCTGGCGGTCGGGATCCAGGCGCACGACGTCGCGCAGGAAGCGGTGCACCGAGCCGTGGTAGGCGCTCCACGCGGCGTGACGGCTGTGCCCCCAGGCCAGCAGCCGGTCGAGCTGATCGCCGGTGCGGCGCAGCGCCACCAGCACCTCGAGCCGCCCGTGCTCCTGGGCCAGGATGCGCACGTCGTCCAGCACCGCGTGGGCCAGGTTGGTGTGCTGCAACAAAAGGCGGCGCAGCTCGACCAGCGTGTCGGCGGTGGCGTCCAGCAGCGCCTCGATGCCGCCCAGCGCGTCCAGCCAGTCGGCCTCGAGCAGCCGGGTGATCTCGGCGCGCACCTGCCGCTGCTGCTCGTCCAGCCCCAGCTGCCGGCGCTCGACGCCGTTGAGCAGCTCGGCGACGACCACCTCGAGCGGCACCCGCACGCGCCCGTCCCAGTCGTCTTCGCTCGCCGCGCCCTCGGCCGCCACCCGCACCGCCGTCAGCCCCGACACCACCGACGTCATCAGCCCGTCCAGCGAGGCCCGCGTCAGGTGCTCGTCGGCCAGCTGCCGCTCGACGATGTTCACCGCCAGCGGGCTCAGCGCGTACTCGCCCGCCCGCACGATGCCCTCGCCGTCCAGCCGCACGATCAGCCGCTGCGCGCGCAGCCGCTCGATGGCGTGGGTCGCGCGCTTGCGGGGGTTCTCGGCCGCCGGCTCGACCGCCTCGATCGTGGCCTCGAACAGCGCCGCCAGGCGCTCCTCTTCGAACAGCGTGGACTCGCCGACCGCGCCCTGCAGGTGCATCGCGGCCAGGCAGCACAGCTCGGCCGTGTCCACGCGCAGGGCGGCGCCGCGCTGGGCGAGTCGGGCGATGGTGCGGTGGTGATCGTGGTCGCGCATCGGGCCGGTGGGAGTACCCCAACGGCCCGGCCGCCGCAAGCGGCGCCGGCGGGCGATCAGCGGCGCGCGGCCACGTAGCCCAGCGGGAACAGGCCCGGCATGCGCTCGGCGCGGATGACCGTGAAGCCCGCCTCCCCGACCGCGGCGACGAGGCCGTCGAGGTCGTAGCGCGTGCGCGCGACGAAGGGCGACACCAGGCTCAGCGCGCGCGACAGCGCGCGGCGCGCGGCGCCGGTGCCGTGCAGAAAGGTCGGCGCCACCAAGACGCCCCCCGGCCGCAGCACGCGCCCGAACTCGGCCAGGGCGCGGGCCGGATCGTCCATCACGTGCAGGGCGTTGGCGCAGAACACGGCGTCGAAGCTGGCCTCGGCGGCGTCCAGCGCGTAGGCGCTCATGACGCGCGCCTCGACCGTGGTCAGCCCAGCGCTGGCGAGCGCCGCCTCCAGCCGCTCGACCATGGCGGGCGACACGTCGGTGGCCGTCACGCGGCGGCGCGCCGCGGCGAGCGCCGCGGTGAACTGGCCGGTGCCCGACGCCACCTCCAGCACGCGGGCGCCGGCCGGAACGTCCTCGGCGATGCGAGCCCGCACGCGGTCGTAGCTGGTGTCGAAGGCCCGCACCAACAGGTCGTAGCGCCCGGCCAGACGGTCCCAGATCGAAGCCTCGTTCACAGCGTCCCTCGGGTCGTGCACGTGCAGGACGCTTCGACGCCGCGCGCGCGCCGGGGGATTCCGGATGATCCTCGTCCGGCCGGACGCTGCGCGCCGGTCGGCCCGCGCTTCAGGCCGACCGCCCGACGCCGCGGCTCACTTGCCCAGCATGCCCTTCTTCAGACCCTCGTTCGGCGGGTGCGAGCCGAGCCAGATGCCCAACAGCGCCTTGGCGAAGTCGGCGCCGGCGATGGTGCCCTTGTTCGCCCCCTTCACCTCGACCGTCGTGCCGGTGCCGGGCACGTAGGTGAAGACCATCGTGTCCTTCTCCTTCATGTCCACCATCGCCTTGTTCAGCGTGGCCAGCCCGGCCGTGTGGTCGCCCTTCTGGTGGCCGAAGCCCTCCTTCCAGGCGTCCACCAGCTTGTCCTTCTCGACGTCGCGCACGAAGGACAGGACGATGCGCCACGGCTGGTCGGTGGCGAGGATGACCATCGAGCTGGACACCTTCTGGGGCAGGTACAGGCCCGCGACGTAGACGTTGACGTTGAAGACCGTCGCCTCGCGGACGCCCAGGCCGTTGAGCACCAGCTTCTGGCCGGCGACCTCGACGGTGTCGGGCATGGAGACGCCCTCCTTCTTGGCCGCGAAGGCGGGCGGCGCCGTCAGCAGCGCGAGGCAAGCGAGCAACGGGACGAGGATGCGCATGACAGACTCCTTGTTCGGTCCGCCGCTACGCTACTCCTTCGCCGAGGCTCGGGCGAGTCGGCCCTGCACGTGCGCGCGACGACGGCGCCCGGAGCGCGCCGCCCCCCGGGGCGTCCGACCCCCCCGCGGGCCCGAGCGTCCTTCACCCGTCGGCACGCCAGCCCCGCGGCCGTCTGCTGGGTTCGCCGCGCACGTCGTCGCAGCGCACCGCGCACGGCGGGGGGCGGGTCGTGGCGGCCCCGGAAGCTCTTGCCTCGGACCCCGAACGACGTTTTGATGAGGACGGCCGTGGCTCGGCCGCCCACTCGGAGGTGCCTCGATGCGTCGCTTTCTCCTCACCCTCTCGCTGTGCCTCGTCCCCGCGCTCGCCCTCGCCAAGCCGCCTGCCGGCCCCTACGAGGTGTTGCCCACCGGCGACGGCGCCTTCACGGTGTCCAAGGACGGCGGCAAGACCCAGGTGGGTGGGGTGTACCTCACCGAGGGCGCGGCGAAGGCCAAGGCCAACCAACTCAACCGCGAAGCGAAGAAGGACGCGAAGAAGGACGACGCCCCGATCACGCCGGGCGGCGACAAGTAGGCACGACGACGCGCACGTCGGAGGGTTCGGCGCGTCCCTCGGTCGGCCCGGGAGCTCGGGCGCGGTCAGGGCCGTAGATGAGCCATCACCCAGGCGATCGACTGCTCGGTGCGCGCCTGGGCGTCGGCCACGAAACCGAAGGCGAGGTCGATGTGGCCGGCGCCGGGTACCACCTCGTACTCGACGTCGACGCCGCCCGCGCGCAGGGCGTCGACCAGCGCCCGCGTGTGGGCCTCGAGCACCACCGTGTCGGCGTCACCCTGGTAGATGCGAAGCGGCGCGGTCTGCGCGTAGGGACCCAGCCGATTGGCGCGGAACCCCTCGTCCAGGAAGGGGTAGTCGGAGAAGTCGGCGTCGCGGAGCGCCTGGATGTAGGCCGGATCGAAGATCTGCGCGGGATCGGACCCCAACACGTCCCACAACGTCGGCACGTCGAACCAGGTCAGCAGGCAACGCTCGGCCATGATGGCGTCGATGTCGTCGCGCCGAGCGGGCGCCCAGATGGGGGCGCCGACGTGGCCGTAGTGCGCCGACCACGCGTAGGCCACGAGGGCGTTGAACACCTGGTGCGGGCCGGACACGTCGACGTAGGGGCGCCACTGCTCGAGGAAGACGCTCGACGGGGCCACCGCGGCGAAGGCGCGAACGTCCAGCTCGGGCGCGTAGCGGGCGTGCCGCGCGGCGGCAGCGAGGGTCGCGTGGCCGCCCTGGCTGACGCCGACGATGGCGACGGCCCCGCTGACGGGCAGCCCCAGCTCGAGCACCGCGCGCGCGGCGTCGAGGCTGGCGCGGCCCTCGACGTCGGCCACCAGGTAGGGGTGGACGCCGGGGGTGGCCAGCCCGGGGTAGTCCAGCTGGACGCCGATGGCGCCCCGGGCGCCGAACAGCCCGGCGAGGCCCGAGCCGGCGACCCAGGTGCCGAGGGCGCACGGATCGCCGACCCCGTTGGTGCCCGGGTTGTTGACGACCACGCCCCAACCCTCGGGCGGCGGGTCGACCTCGAAGGGCACCGCGACGGTGGCCCAGGCTTCGCGGCGATCGGTGCGAAAGCGCACGCGGCGCAGACTGTAGCCGTGGTCGATCCGGACGGCCGGATCGAGGTGGGGCTCGAGGTCGACGCGGCGGAAGTCGCCGAGCGACACGTCCTCGAGGACGCGCGTGAACGCAGGGGGCGCCGCGTCGGCGTCGGGCGGGGCGGCGTCGAAGGGGGCGGCGTCCGCGGTGCCGGTGTCGGGCAGGCGGCCGAGATCGGTCCCTTCGTCGCGCGGCGCACCGTCGGCGTCCGGCGGCCCGGCGTCCCGCGGGGGTCGCCCCGGACGGGCGTCGGCCGCCGCCGAGGCGGCGTCGGCGGGCGCCGCGGTGGCCGCGTCGGTCGCGTCGTCGCAGCCCGCCAGCGCGAGCAGGACGAAGGCGCGGCCGAGCCAGGGACCGAGTGCGCGAGCAAGGCGCTTCACGTGAACGAACCTCGCGTCGGTGAGACCGGACGGAGAGGATAGGGTGATCGCCGGAGGAGGTCACGGCGGGTGCGCCCTGGGGCGCCGGGCCATCCCAAACCCCCACCCACCCGATGAGGGGTATCGGACAGGCGAGCCCGTTGTTGCACGAAATCGTGCGCCGGCCCCGACCCGGTCACCACGACGCCCGGCGCCCACGACGCGCCCGCCGGACCGCCGCGCTCGACGCCGCCGGGCGGTCCGACTCGACAGACGGGCGAACGCACGGAGCCGCTCGTCCCCCCATCCCCGACGATCGTCCTGCGGGTGCCCGCGGCGCCGTGAGGGCCCGGGGGGCACGCTCCGCGCCGTCCCGCCATCCCAAACCCCCACCCGCCCTTGGTGGGGTATCGGACAAAACACCTGCGTGTTGCGCAGAAACGCACCTCGGGTACCTCGACGCCGGTGGGCGCGGGGCTTCCTCCTCCGCCGCAACAGAGGAACCGCCGGTGCCGACCCGGTCACAGGCCGAGCCAGCGACATGCGCCCCGCAGCGCATCCTTGCCGCCCGTGTCCAGCCCCAGCGGCACGCCGTGCGCGGGAATCAACCGATCCCCGTCCGCGAGGCGGTGGCCCGGCCAGACGCGGTCGACGGCACGACCTGGCGGGCGCGCACCGGCAAGGGCCGAGACACGAGCACGACGCACGCCGCCACGACTCCGCGCGCACGGACGGCGCCGCCTGAGCGACGGGCATCAGCCCAACGCGGCCAGCGCGCCACGCAGCGCGCGGGCGCGGTCGTTCCAGTACGCCCGTACCTCGTCCACCGTTTGGGTCCGCCATCGCGGACGCCCGCCTGCCGAGTTCGGCACGCGCACCCGCGGCAGGGTGTCCGGATCCACGTTGATCGCCGCGTGCTCGAAGTCGGCCAACAGGCGCAGGTAGTAGGCGCGCAGCGCCGCGCGGTCGCGGGGCCGGTAGCCGGGACCGCTGCAGCCGCAGCTGTGGAAGGTCTGGCCCGCCTCGAAGAGGCTCTCGACCACCTGCCAAGCCTTGACGTCGCGCTGCTTGGGCGGCGCGAAGTCGAGCCCCATGTTCGCCATCGGCCCCCCGCACTGCGGGCACCGCTCCGGTCGATCGGGTCCGCCCCCCTCGAAGTCGGTCGACAGGCGCCGCTTGAAGCTCTTGCGGCATGCGAAGCAAGCGAGATGCGGCTTGTACGGCGCGGCGTAACGGCACATGCGCTTCGACTCACCCCCTCGAGGCGACGACGGCTCGCCGACTCATACGATGCCTCGGGCGCCGAGGCGCCACCGCACTTTGGCGATGGTGAGGGGCACGACGTCGCCCCCGTGACCTGCGACGCGCACGGCGCGCGCGGCCTCCGCCAGCGTCGCCCCGCTGCCCACGTAGTCGTCGAGCAGCAACAGAGCGCCCTCGGTGGCACCAGGCAGGGCCGCGCCCATGCGGCCGCGGACGTTCTGCCGGCGCTGGTCGTTGTTCAGCAGCTCGCCCTGCCGAGCGTCGGGTGCGTCCCGCCAGGCCAGCGCATCGGCGCCCCAGGGAACACCGAGGTGCTCGGCCGCCAGCGCGGCGACGGCGTCGCGCTGCGCCCACGTGCGCGACGGCAGGGGCAGGACGGCCTCGAAGGTGTGCCGGCGCGCCAGGGCGTCGAGCTGACGCCGCAAGAGGTCGATGACGGCGGGCGCGAGGCTCGCCCCGGGCTGCCTCCGCCGCCGCATGAAGTCGATGAAGGGCGGCGCGCGGAGCTGACCGTCCAACAACGCCAGCCCGGCCGACATGGGCGGCCGTCGGCTGCCCGCGATCTCGACGTCGCGGTGCAGCAGCCAGCCGGCCACCCCCTCGTTGGCCTCGACGGGTGGCAGGTCGGCCCACGCCGGGGGTGCGCACCGGTCGCAGCGCCCACAGGCCGGCGCGTCGTCGTCGCCCAGGGCGCGCCGCAACGCCTGCATCAAGCAAGGCACCGCGCCCTCGGCATAGCGGATCATCGCGTCCAGCTCCGCGCGCCGAACCGCGTCCTGGCGGGTGTAGCGGGTGAGATCGAGCGGGGTGTCGGTGCCCTGCACGCGCCGATACACCTGCTTGCGGTCGATCAGCACCTTCTCGACGTGGCCCTGCTCGCGCAGCTCGGCCAGCACCACCGTCACCCGCGTCGGGTGCAAGCCCGAGCGCACGCGAATGCGCGTCAGGTTCGGCCAGGCGCCGTCCGCGTCGGGGGCGATGACCGCCAACACCCGCTCGAAGTCCTCCGGCGTCGGCTGCGCCGAGCGGATGAAGTGGGTCTGGATGCGCCGATCGGCGGGATCGTAGAGAAGCACCCCGCGCGCCGGCAGGCCGTCGCGCCCAGCGCGCCCGACCTCCTGGTAGTAGGCCGTGATCGAACCGGGGACGTCGACGTGCACGATGAAGCGCAGATCGGACTTGTCGATGCCCATGCCCAGCGCGTTGGTGGCGGCGATGGCGCGCCACCGCCCGTCGAGGAACTCGCGCTGGAGGCGGCGCTTGGCCGCGGGATCGAGCCCGGCGTGGTAGGCCGCGACCTCGAGTCCGCGCTGGGCGAGGTAGCCGGCCACGATCGCGGTCTGGTCGCGCGTCGCGCAGTACAACACGCCGTTGCCCGGGCTCTGCGCCACGAAGCGCTCGAGCCAGGCCAGCTTGGCGGGCGCACCCGCTGCCTCGACCGTCGCCAACGACAGGTTGGGGCGGTCCATCGCCGCGCGCATCACGCGCAGGGGCGTCGCCTCGTCGGGGGCGAGCTGCCGCGCGATGTCGGCCTCGGTCCGGGCGTTCGCGGTGGCGGTGAGGCCCAGCACGCGCACGGAGGGTCGCCGCTCGGCGAGGGTGCGGACGGCGCGCACGATCTGACGGTAGGACGGCCGGAAGTCGTGGCCCCACGTCGAGATGCAGTGGGCCTCGTCGACGACGACGAGGTCGATGGGCAGGCCCAGGAGGAAGCGCCACGCCTCGAGATTGTCGAGGCGCTCGGGCGACACGAAGAGGATCTTCACGCGACCCTCCGTCGCGCCGGCCATCGCGCGGGCGTTCTCGTCGTCGTCCTGGTCGGAGTTGATCGAGGCCGCCGGGATGTCGAAGCGGGCGCCCAGCTGACCCACCTGGTCGCGCACCAGCGCGAGCAGCGGCGAGATGACCAGCGTCAAGCCGGGCAGCAGCGTCGCCGGCAGCTGATACAGCAGCGACTTGCCGTAGCCGGTCGGCTGGATGCACAGCAGCCGGCGGTGGGCGAAGAGCGCTTCGATGGCGGCCTGTTGGCCGGGCCGGAAGGCGTCCAGCCCGAAGCGCTGTCGCAGCACCTCGGCGAGGCGGTCGGGGGCGGGGAGGTCCACGGGCGCTCAGTCTGGGAGGCGGATCGGCGCGCCGTCAAGCGGTGGGCTGGGCGCGGTCGGCGCGGAGGTCGGCCGGCCGCCCGGCCATCCCCAACCCCCACCCACCCTTGGGGGGTATCGGACAAAGCGCGCGCGTGTTGCACGAAAACGCCGACGAGCCGGTCGATGTCGCCCGACCTCTCGATCCACCCGACAACGACGAACCGTCGACTCGGCCCGCGACGGGGCCTCCGCGCACGAACGCCCGATCGCCCCGAACTCACCTTCCGCCGCTCGCTGTCGCGCCGCCGGCCGATCCATGGCTCGTCGAGCGGTCGCTTACCACGCGCCGCGCAGAAGACACGACGTGATGGCCCCGACTGCTCCCTCACACGCCGAGCTTCGCTCTGAGCCGATCGTTGTCGAGGTGCTTGACCACGTCGAAGGGTTCACACGCGCCGGTCGGATCCCAGTCGATGGGGCTGATCGCGCGGGCCAACCGCAGAGCCTCGGCCCAGAGGCGCGCGCTCCGCTTGCCGACGCCCATCAGCGCGGTGCCCATCGCCATGAGCTCGTCGACGTCGGCGTCGCCGCGGGTCGCGTCGATGCGGGCCAGCCAGGCCTCGAAGTCCTCGTCGCTCGGCGCGGTCTTCTTCTTCGACTTCGACAGCTCGTAGACGAGGCCGTAGCCGCAACGCCGGCGCATCGGGTCGTCGCTCTTCACCCAATCGTCGGCGAGCTCCTGCGCGAAGGGCGCCTTGGCCAGCGCGGCGTCACACGACGAGAACACGTGCGCGAGCTGGCCCTCGCCGAGCGCCTCGACCTGCTCTTCCGCCTGGTCGCGGGTGATCGCGGCGGGCTCGTCGACCAGCAGCCCCATCACCCGCGCCTCGTAGACGTCGCTCTGCCAGAGCTGCCGCGCGAGCGCGTGATCCCGCCCGATCTCCTTGGCCAGCTTGCGCAGCTGGGTGAGCCCGACGCCGACGCTGCGCAGGGCGCTGTCGGGATATCGCTTCTGCCAATGAGCGATGCCGCGGGGATCGGAGCGCTGCTCGATCAGCGCGATGACGTCGTCGACGGTCATGGACTCCTCCTCGTCGGTGCGCGTGTGACCCCGCCTCCGCCCGCGGGATCCCGAATCCCTTTGGAGACGGTACCACCAAGGCGGTGGAGCGTCCTTCGCCGCGCAACCTGGACGCGGCGCGCAGCGCGCCCGCCGCCGGTCCCCGCCCGCGCGAACGGGCGATGCCGCGCCGGCGCGCCGTTCGCCCATCCCCAACCCCCACCCACCCGATGTGGGGCGCGAGGAACCCGCCGCAGCCCACACGATGGCCAACGTGCCCGACGCCCACGCGCAGGTGCGGGCGGCGACCCGCCTGCTTCACCGCTACGAGTCGGCGCTGAACGCGGCGGACGTCGACGCCATCGTCGCGCTCTACGCCGCTGATGGCGTGTTCATGGCCCAGCACCGACCCCCGGCAGTCGGACGCGCGCCGATCGAGGCGGCCTACCGCGAGATTCTGGGCATGATCAGGCTGGACATCGACTTCGAGATCGACGAGGTCGTCGTGGTGACGCCGACGGTGGCCTACGCCCGCACGCGCAGCGCCGGCACGACGACCGTCCTGGCCAACGACACGCAGGTGGCGGAGGGCAACCAGGAGCTCTTCGTGCTGGTGAGGGCCGCCAAGTCGCCTGAGTGGCGCATCGCGCGGTACATCTTCTCGACCACCCGACCGCGGAGCTGACGATGACCACCATGCGCGCGATCGTGCTCGACGCGCCGGGACCGCCCGACGCGCTGACCCTTCGGCACATCCCCAAGCCCGAGCCCAAGACCGGCTGGGTCCTCCTGCGCGTCGAAGCGTTCGGCCTCAACCGATCCGAGCTCCACACGCGGCTGGGCCTGGCGGACCCCAACGTGACGTTCCCCCGCGTCCTGGGCATCGAAGCCGCCGGCGTGATCGAGGCGGCGCCCGGGACCGACCTGCCCGTCGGCTCGAAGGCCGTCGCCATGGTCGGCGGCATGGGGCGGTCCTTCGACGGCGGCTACGCGGAGTACACCCTCGTCCCCGCGCGCTGCGTCATCCCAGTGAGCACCGAGCTCGACTGGGCCCGCCTCGGCGCGCTGCCCGAGGTGCTGCAGACGGCGTGGGGATCGCTCACCGTCGGCGTCGGACTGCCCGCGGGCGGCACGCTCCTGGTGCGCGGCGGGACCTCGTCGGTGGGGATGATGGCCGCGATCCTCGCCAAGCGGATCGGCGCGACGGTCCTCTCGACCACGCGGCGCCCCGAACGCGCCGCCGCGCTGCGGGCCATCGGGGTGGATCACGTCGTCGTCGACGACGGCCACGTCGCGCGGGCGGTGCGGGCGCTGGTGCCGGACGGGGTCGATGGCGCCCTGGAGTTGGTGGGCGCGCCGACGCTGCGCGACACGCTGCGCGCCTGCCGTCCGGGCGGCACGACCTGCTTCACCGGCATGCTCTCCAACCGGTGGATTATCGAGCAGTTCTACCCGATCGACTTCATCCCGACCGGCGTACGGCTGACCGCCTACGGCGGCGGCGCGAGCAACCTTCCCAGCGACGTGCTGGCCGACATCGCCGCGGCCATCCATCGCGGCGAGGTCGACTGGCCGGTCGAGGTGTACGCCATGGAGGACATCGCGCGGGCGCACGACGACATGGAGCACGACCGCGTGGCCGCCAAGCAGGTGGTGCTGACGCGGCGCGGCTGATCGCGTCAGGCAGCGATCCGAGAGGCAAAGCCGGGCCGACTCAAGGACCGGCCGTGTCGGCGGCGCGCAGCTCCGAGCTCGGGGGCACCCCGTACTTGCGCGCATACTCTCGGCTGAACTGATTGGGGCTCTCGTAGCCCACTTCGTACGCCACGTCGGACACGGCGTGCTGCCCCGCGATGAGCAGCCTCCGTGCCTCGAGCAGGCGCAGATCCTTCTGGAACTGAAGCGGTGTCGTCGCCGTGATCGCGCGGAAGTGCTTGTGTAGCGAGGAGGGGCTCATCCCGACCTCTCGGGCCAGCTCGGGCACGGCG
The DNA here is from genome assembly GCA_020633465.1 of Myxococcales bacterium. Taxonomy (GTDB): domain Bacteria; phylum Myxococcota_A; class Bradymonadia; order UBA7976; family UBA1532; genus JACKDN01. Next base: position 91,337 of record JACKDN010000009.1, on the reverse strand, counting down.
ATGGCCTCGCGGTAGCCCGCGCGGATGCGCGCGATGGCGGCCGTGATCCTGCTGGCGTGGCTGTCGTGGCGCAGAAGGCTCCTCAGCATGCCTCCGTTGGGCGCCATCAGCAGGCGGAAGTGGATCTCTCGCCGAATCGACGGCGCGAGGACCTTCGCCTCGACCGCGTCGTCGACCAGGGCGAGGTACCGGCCGATCGCGTCGACGAGCTGGGGCTCGGCCGCGCTCGAGGCCAGGGAGGGCGCCGCGCGCCCGTCGACGCCGACGTCGGTGGCGGCGCGCCCGACCTCCTCGTAGAGGCCGCGCAGAAGACCGATGTCGAGTGAGAGGATGACGGCCAGGTACGGCTGGCCCGGGTGTGCGGTGGTGATCCGCGAGTTGACGGGCACATCGTGGCTCACGACGAGCACGTCCCCCCGCCCCAGGCGGAACACCGCGTCCTCGACCAGAACCTCCTTCGCGCCCTGGAGGATCAGGCATGCGACGGGTTCGTAGAGCGTCGGCGCCAGCGGCGTCGGTCGGTCGCTTCGCAGAACGAAGAGATCCTCCAGCGGTCGTGACAACTGCTCTGCTGGCGCGAGGACTCGCTGAGCGATCCCCGCCAGGTGTTCGAGGTTCATCGGCACCTCCGTCCAGCCACGCACGCTACGTCGGGACCGCGACGCCGGCAACCACCTGCTCCGCAGCCGTGGAGGATCGGACACGCATCGAGGATGATCAGGCAGGCCTCCCAACACCTGGTCGCGTAGCGTGTTCAGCGCAACGTCCGCTGCGGTCCAGCCCGACCGGCCACGCACGCAAGGAGGTCCCGATGGGAACGAGCCCACCCGACGCCGGCAAGCGAATCCTGATCACCGGGGCGAGCGGCGCCGTCGGCTACGCCACGTGCGAGTTGCTGACGAAGCGGGGTCACCGGATCGCCGGCACCCTGCGCTCGCGCGGCGGTCGGAGCAGTCAGGCGGCCGACGGCCTCGACGCGCTCGGTGCCGCCGTCATCGAGATGGACGTCACCGACGACGCCAGCGTCGAGCGCGGCGCGGCGGCTGCCATCGACGCGCTCGGGGGTCTCGACGTCGTCTTCAACAACGCGGGCATCGGCGCGTACGGCGTGCAGGAGCTCTTCACCGCCGATGAGATGCACCGCGTGTTCGACGTGAATCTCTACGGTGTCCAGCGCGTGATGCGGGCCGTGCTGCCTCACCTGCGCCGGCAGGGCGCCGGCACCATCGTCTACACCTCCAGCCTGATCGGGCGGGTCTCCATCCCCTTCTACGCGACGTATTGCGCGTCGAAGTGGGCGCTGGAAGCGCTCGCACAGTCCTACCGCGCCGAGCTGGCTCGCTTCGGCATCGACTCCTTCATCGTCGAGCCCGGCGCGCTGCCCACGCCGTTCCTGGACGGCATGCTCGAGCCTCGCGACGCGAGCGACGACTACGCGCCCGAGGCGGCGGCGCTCGAGCCCTCGCTGCGGGGGATGGTCGGGTGGCTCGAGTCGATCGCGGAGCAGCGTCCCGAGATGGTCGCCCGCATCGTCGCCGACGTCATCGAGGCCCCGCGCGGCGAGAAGCCCTTCCGCGTCGTCGCCGACCGTTCGGGCATGGGCGAGGGCATCGCGCGGTACAACGAGGCCCTGGGCCAGGTGACCCGTGCGCTCTACGCCGCGAACGGCATGGAAGAGATGTTGACCCTGAACGCAGGCCCCACCTGAACCCCGCACGAGGAGCGATCGAAATGACCCAGACCGTCTTCATCACCGGCGCCTCCAGTGGCATCGGCCGGGCCACCGCCCACCACTTCCACCAGCGCGGCTGGAACGTCGTGGCGAGCATGCGCTCGCCGGACAAGGCCGGCGACCTCGCCGACTCTGAGCGCTTGCTCGTGACCCGCCTCGACGTCCTCGACGCCGCCTCGATCGCCAGCGCGCGTGACGCCGCCTTCGAGCGGTTCGGGCGCGTGGACGTGCTGGTGAACAACGCCGGCTATGGCGCCTATGGTCCGCTCGAGGCGTTCACCATGGAGCGCATCGAGCGCCAGTTCGACACCAACGTGATCGGCCTGCTCGCCGTGACCAAGGCCTTCCTGCCCGACTTCCGGGCCCGCCGCGCCGGCGTCATCGTCAACATCTCGTCGATCGGCGGGCGGATGACTTTCCCTCTGGGCACGCTCTACCACGGCACGAAGTTCGCGGTCGAAGGCCTCTCCGAGGCGCTCCACTACGAGCTCGAGGCCTTCGGCGTGCGGGTCAAGATCGTGGAGCCCGGCATGATCAAGACGAACTTCGGCGGGCGCTCGTTCGACTTCTGCAACGACGCGTCGATGGCCGAGTACCAGGGCACGGTGCAGAAGCTCTTCGCCTACTGGGGCGAGATCGGGTCGAGCCCGTCCGAGCCCAGCCTCGTGGCCGACGTGATCTGGGCGGCCGCGCACGACGAGACCGACACCCTGCGGTTCCGCGCCGGCGCGGACGCCGAGGCGCTGCTGACGAACCGCGAGCAGCAGGACGACGCCACCTTCATCGGCGACCTCAAGGCGCAGATCGGGCTCGGGTCGGCCTGAGCGTCGGCCGGCCGGAGCCAGCCGGGAAGCAACGGGGTGGAGCCGAGCGGCCTCGACGCCCGGGCCGCGGCACGCCGCCATCCCTAACCCCCACCCACCCGATGTGGGGATATCGGACAAAGCGCCGCCGTGTTGCACGAAAACGCACCGGCGCCGCGCCGCACCGCCATCCCGAGCCTACACCCACTCGAGCACCCCGGCCCGCCTACACCCACCCGAGCACGCTCGACAGCATCAGCAGCGCGATGAACAGCATGATCGCCCCCGCGAGCGGCCAGATCGCCCGAAAGCCCCCGACCACGGCCTGCGGCCACGCCGCGTCCGCCGGCGCCCATGCCATCCGCCCCTCGCGCCCGTCGAGCCCCCAGAAGACACCCGCGAACGCGTACAGGCAGCTCGAGGCGATCAGGTTGTCGCGCCACGTCAGCGGGTACGCGCCGTCCCGCAGCAGAATCCAGCCGTCGTACGACCAGCTCGCCGAGAACAGCCAGACGATCACCGCCGCCACGACCTCGGGCCCCAGGCCCGTCCGGCGCGCCCGCCACAGCGTCGCCACCGCCCAGGGCGCCGTCACGAAGGCCAACGTCGCCATCAGCGACGCGTCCACGTAGTCCCAGTACGGGTCCCCGGTGTACGGCGCGATCACCACGATGCCCACCAAGCCGACGGCGAACGTCGTCAGTCGCCAGGGCCGCCCCAGCCACCGCCAGTACGCAGTGCGCGTGATGACGAACCGGCCTCTGCCCCACCACAAGAGCCCGAGCCCCCCCAACGACACGAGGCACCAAGCCGCGACGTAGGCCCAGAGTCCAGCGGTCACGAAATCACCTCCGCGCGCCGGCTGCCGTGCAGGCCCCCGTGGTCGAGTACCGCATGCCCGCATCGTGGTCTGGCGAGGTCGCGGATCGGCGTCGAGCCTGCCTGCGCGTCGGCCCGAACCTGCTCGACCCGCCCGAGCGCCGCGCCACCATCCCCAACCCCCACCCACCCGATGTGGGGATATCGGACAAAGCGCCGGCGTGTTGCACGAAAAACGTCCCGCGACGTCCCCAGCCGCCAAGCCAGCGGTGGTCCCGCTTCGACAAGGCCCGGCCGCGCCCCTACCCCTTCTCCTTCCCCACCACGTACTGCGCGGCGCGCCACTCGCTGCCGTCCTCGCGCCACCACACCCAGCGCCCTTCGCGCTTGCCCGCCTCGTAGGCGCCCTCCGACTTCATCGCCCCGCTCGGGTAGTACGACCGCCACGTCCCGACCTCGCGGCCCTCGTCGTCGTACGATCCCTCGGACTTCTTCTCCCCGCCCGGGTGGAAGTACGTCCACGCACCCACCTTCTTGCCGTCCCGGTACGCCCCCTGCCCCGACTTCGTCCCATCGGGGTGGAAGGTCGTCCACGCGCCGTCTTCCTTGCCCGCGACGTACCGGCCCTCGAAGCGCTTCTGGCCGCTCTCGTAGTACCCACGCCACGCGCCCTGCTCCTTGCCGTCGGCGTAGGTGCCTTCGAGCATGGGCTGGCCGTCGTCGTAGGCGATCATCCACTTGCCGTGCTGTTCGCCCATCTCGAACTCGCCGCGGCGCTCGACGTGGCCGTTGGGGTGCCACCAGGTCCACTCGCCGACCGCGAGCAGCTCGACCTCGCCCTCGGGCGTGGGGCGGCAGATGCGGCAGCCGACGCGCCGCTCTTCGTAGTCGACCATCCAGTCGCCGTCGCGCGCGTTGCACTGCTCGCGGGCGGGGTTCACCTCGACGCCGTTCTCGTAGGTCACCGTGCGCCAGGGCTCGCCGCTGTACCACCACTCCTGCCACTCGCCGTGCTTCCGGCCATCCTTGTAGGGGCCCTCGCCGGCCTTCTTCCCGTTGGTGTGCCACTCCGTCCAGGTGCCCCCCTTCTCGTCGCCCTCGAAGGGGCCCTCTGCTTTGGGGAACGACTCCCAGTGGGTGAACTTCCAGACGCCGTCGCGGTTGCCGAGGATGTCGTACTGGCCCCGCCAGGCTTCGCGCCCGTTGCGGTAGTAGGCGGTCCACTCGCCCGCTCGGGCGCCGTTGCTGTAGGCGCCGACGGCCTTGACCTCGCCGGTCTCGAACCACGACTTGGCGGGGCCCGTGCGGCGGCCACCCGCGTAGGTCTCCAGACGGTCGGGGTTGCCGTTCTCGAAGCGCCAGCGCCACACGCCGTCGCGCGCGCCGGCCTCGTAACGACCCTGCTCGCGCGCCTGCCCGGTGGGCCACCACGCGGTCCAGTCGCCGGTGCCGTTCTCGATGGTCGACCGGCCGATCTCGGCGCCGTCGGGCGCGCGGAAGATGTGGGTGCCGTCGGGCACGCCCTTCACGTACATGCCGCGGCGCAGCACCTCGCCGGTGGGGTGGTATTCGGTGAAGACGCCGTCGAGCGCGCCGCCCTCGTAGTAGCCGGTCCACTGCAGCTTGCCGTCGCCGTAGTAGCCGCTCCACAGGCCCACGCGCTCGTCGTCGAGCATGCAACCGTCTTCGCGCGTCTCGTAGTCGACGAACCAGAACCCCTCGCGCTTGCGACAGGCGTCCTGCGCCTCGCCCACGCGCTCGCCCTTCTCGAACTGCACCTTCCGCCAGACGTGGCCGTTGAGCGACCACTCGGTGAACTCGCCCTGCTCGAGGTCGTCGACGAACGGCCCCTGCCGAATCTGAGGGCCCTTCTCGTGCCAGAAGGTCCACACGCCGGTGCGCTGACCCTGTTCGTAGCTGCCCTCGTCGGTCTTGTGGCCCCGCGGGTACCAGGTGGTCCACTGGCCCTGCTTCTGCCCCTTGTCGAAGTCACCCTCGCTGGCCTTCTGGCAGTTCGAGTACCACCGCGTGGCGTGGCCCTGGCGCTGATCGTCGACGTAGGACTCGACGAAGCTGGGCTGGCCGCCGGGGTAGTAGCCCTTCCAGGTGCCGATCTTGAGCCCGTCGCGGTACTGGCCCTCGATGGCGGGGCGGCCGTTCGTGTGGATCTCGGTGTAGGGGCCGTGCAGCTTGCCGTGCAGCATCCAGCCCTTGGCTTCGCGGACGTCCTCGGCGGGGCGCGCGGCGACCGTCCAGAGGCCCTCGCGGCGGCCGCCGATGTTGCAGCCGCTGAACTTGTCGTTGGCCAGCCAGCGGCCGCCGGCGCGCGTGCAGTCGGCGCGGCTGGCGGGGCCCTGGGGCTCGGGCGCAGGCTCGGCCGCGGGCGCGGCCGCGTCGGACGGGCCGGCGTCCTGGGCGTGGACGGCGGGGGCGAGGGCGATCAGCAGGAACGCGGCGCGCAGGAGGGGGGTGGTGGGTGCGGGCCGGGGCCTGGGTGAGGCGTGGGTGCTATCGGGCACGGGCACGGGCACGGGCACGGGCACGTGGGCGTCGAGGCGGGTGGAGGTGGGTTTGCGCCTCATGGCTTCTCTCCCAGGATGCCTTCGAGGGCCTTGTCGGCATCGAGGCGGACGGGACGGCCGTCGAGGCTGGTCAGGTCGCTCTGGGTGAGCTCGACCTTGGGGGCGAGCACGACGTCGTGGAAGCGATCGCACAAGGCGAGGGGCAGCGGCGTGCCCTCGGGGACGATGTCGGGGTCTTCGAGATCCTTCTTCGTCACCTGCACGCAGTTGTAGCGCTGGCCGCCCGGGCCCTCGAGGCAGGCCTCGGCGCCGTCGTCCAGGCTGCCGAGGAAGACCGTGAACGGGCTCGGCTGCGCCAGGATGCGCGGCGAGTCGCCCAGGCGCTCGGCGGCCTCCTTCGCGACGGCCGAGTTGTCGTGCGTGATGCTGACCGGCAGCGGGGCGTCGATCAGGCGCAGCACCGTGGGCCAAGCGGTGAGCACGGCGTGGTAGTGGGGGCGCGCGGCCTCGAGCTGGCCCTGCTGGCGCAGGATGTCGGCCAGGATCGCGGTGACGCGCAGGCGCAGCAGGGCGTCGTCCTTGGGCAGCTTGGCCAGCGCGTCCTCGGCGAGGGCGCGGGCGCGGGGCAGCTGGTCGCTGCGCCAGCGGAGCTCGGCCTCCATGGCGTCGAGCCAGTGGTTGGCGATGCCGTCGTAGTCGGGCTCGTTGGCGCGGGCCTCTTCGATCACCTGCTCGATGAGGCCCTCGCCGAGCATCTCGGTGAGGCCGCCCGAGTACCAGGGCATCACGTCCGTGTAGTAGGGGCGCACCATGTCGAGCAGCAGCGTGCCCTGGGCCGACAGCCGCAGGGCGAGGCGGCGGTTCTCCCAGCGGGCGCCCATCAGCGTGCGGGCGGTGACGCGGTGGTCGACGCTGTCCCACAGGTCGCGCACGGCGGCGCGCTCGGCCTCCTGGTGGATGCGCGTGGTCAGCACGGTCTCGAAGAGCAAGGCGTTGGCGAGTTGCAGGTTCTCGGCCGACGCGCTGGTCATGCCGGCGCGGTCGGGGGCCTCCATGATCTGCCGTACGCGCGTCTCGGCCTGCTCGACCTGACCGAGCGCGTGCAGCGTCTCGACGAGGCGGCCCTTGATCATCATCTCGTTCTGCACGCGCAGATCGGCCGGACGCGGAATCTTGCGCAGCGCCTGCAGCGCGGCGATGGACTGCTGGAACTTGCCCTCGATGAGGTAGACGACCGCGAGCTGGGCGTAGGGCGACGTCGGGCAGCTGCCGTCCTTGGTCTTCAGGGCCTTCTGATCGTAGCGCTCGGCCTCGTCGAACCGGAAGACGCGGCGGGCGGCGAGGGCGAGGTTGCTGGCGATGATGCACGACTCGCCGCGCGTGTTCTCGAAGCCGCGGACGCCCCAGTCGTAGCTGGCCTTGCGGTTGCGGGCCTCGTCCTCGATGGCCATGAGGCCGTTGTAGGCGCGCTCGCGGATGTCGACGTCGTCGCTGAGGATCAGGCGGTTGCCGATGGCCCGGGCCTCGTCGAACCGGCCCAGCTTGAGCAGCGGCCAGATGCGGTACACCTCGCGCGGCGGGCGGTAGTACTGGTCGTGCTCGGCGATCACGTCGAGCTGATCCTGCCGGCGGTCCATCTCGCCGAGCAGCCACTGCAGCTCGTGCAGCAGGCGCTTGTGCCAGTTGCGCGCGCGCTCGTCGGTGGGCGGGACGCCGCCGTACTGGCCGGTGAGCAGGTCGATGGACTTGCGCATCAGGAACAGCGCGCGGGCCAGGTTGCCCTCGGCGCGGAAGTGGACCGACGCGAGGACGTAGGTGGCGAGGAAGTCGCTCGCGTCGTCGTCGAGCACCTTCTCGGCCTGCTCGCGCGCTGTGGCGAACTTGCCGGACTCGAGGCTGACCAGCGCCTGCTGGGCCGGCGCTGAACCGAGGGCGAGCTGGGCGCGCGTCGGGGCGGCCAGAGCGAGCACCAGCGCCAGTGGGACGAGGGCGCGCATGCTCAGCGGAGAGTCGCCCGCGCCAGGGTATCGAGCGGCCCGCGCATCGCCTCGCTGACCACCTTGCCGGGATCGTCGACGCCGGGGATGACCGCGAGGCGGTGGCGGAAGATGGGCACGGCCAGGTGCTCGATGTCCTCGGGGGCGACGAAGTCGCGGCCCCGCAGCAGGGCGAGCGTCTGCAGAGCCGGGATGGCGAGGACGAGGGAGCGCGTCGAGACGCCCTGGGTGACGCGGCGGTCCTGGCGGATGACGCGGGCGATGTCGACGAGGCACTCGTGCACCTTGGGCGAGACGACCACCTGCTCGCGGATGAGGGCGCGGGCCTGGACGAGCTGGTTGCGGGTGACGCGCTCGAGGTGCTCGGGGCGCTGGCGGGGCTTGCCCCAGCTGGCGAGCACCTCGAGCTCGCTCTCGCGGTCGACGTGATCCATGCGGATCTTGAACAGGAAGCGGTCGAGCTGGGCGAGGGGCAGCGGGTAGGTGCCCACCGAGTCGAGCGGGTTCTGCGTGGCGATGACGAAGAAGAGGTCGTCGAGGGCGTGGCTGACGTTGTCGACGGTGACCTGCTTCTCGGCCATGGCCTCGAGCAGCGCGGCCTGCACCTTGGGCGAGGTGCGGTTGATCTCGTCGACGAGCAGGATGTGCGCGAAGACGGGGCCGTGGCGGAACTGGAAGGTGTTCGACTCGGTGTCGAAGATCATCACGCCGGTGATGTCCGACGGCAGCAGGTCGGGGGTGAACTGCACGCGGCGGAAGTCGACGATGTGATCGTCCTGGTGGTCGTCGACGATCGAGTTGCCCAGCGCCTTGGCCAGCGTGGTTTTGCCCGAGCCGGGGTAGTCCTCGAGCAGCACGTGGCCGTCGCCGAAGAGGGCGACGAGGACGAGCTCGATGACCGGGTCGCGGCCCATCACGTCGTAGCGGACGCGGGCGCGGATGCGCTCGGCGATGGCGCGGGCGTCGTCGAGGCTTTGCACGGACACGGGACCTCCCGGGGTCGGCTTGTCGAGGCTGGGCGAGCTGCTGAAGGTCATCGAGTGAACCACCATCCGAGGGGGTTGAGCCAACCGAGGGCGCGCTTGGGGGCGCCGACCGAGCCGGCGAGCTCGCGGCGCACCTGGCGGCACAGGGCGAGGGCTTCGGCGCGGGCCTCGTCGGTGGGCGCGCCGAGGGTCAGCTTGAGGTGCAGCGCGGTGAGGCGCGGCATCGAGGGGGCCAGGGCGGCGAGGCGGGCGGCGTGGCGCTCGCGCGTCTCGTCGGGGCGGCGGGCGACGCCGACGTCGCTGAAGCGATCGAGGGTGGCGACGTAGGCGCGGACGGGATCGCCGCCGGCCATCCAAGCGAGCTGGCGGCCCACCTTGACGGCGTAGGCCAGGGCGAGGGTGACGCCGAAGCCGAGCAACAGCCAGAAGCCGACCGCGGCCCAGGGGATGCGGAAGGGATCGCTGAGGGGCTCCTCGGCGCGGCCGCCGGTCTTGTCGTCGCGCGCGAGCTCGCCGAGCAGGCTCTCGAGGGACTGGTCGACGATGCGCGGCGGGGGCTCGTCGCTCTGCTCGGGGTAGATGTCGAAGGGCACCCAGCCGACGCCGGCGAGGTGGATCTCGGGCCACGCGTGGGCGCGGTCGCCGAGGATGAGGACGGTGCTGCCGGCGCCGCGCATGCGGTTGTCGACGGCGTAGCCGATGGCGACGCGGGCGGCGATGCCCTGGCTGCGGAAGAGGTGGACCGCGGCGTGGGCGAAGTGGACGCAGTAGCCGCGCAGGCTGCCGAACAGGAACGACGCCGCGGGGTCGTCGGCGGACTCGTGGCGCTCCTTGCGGGTGTAGAAGCCGTTCTCTTCGAGCCACTGCTTGATCGTGTACGCCTTCATCAGGTCGTCGCCGGCGAAGCGGGGGTCGAGGTCGCGGAGGATCTCCTCGCCCAGCGAGGCGTAGCGCGGGTCGTCGGGCGTCTCGAGGTAGTGGCGGCGCTGTTCCTCGGTCCAGTCGTCGGGGACGCTCTTGCGGCCGACGAGGCGGATGGTCGGCTGGGCGAGGACGTAGCTGATGGCCGAGTAGGCGGCGACGAAGCGGCGCGGGGCCGGGTTGTCGATGGGGGCCAGCTCGACGGACGCGGTGAGGGCGACCGGCTGGGGGTGGTCGACCAGGAGGAACATCGAGACCGGCATGCGCTTGTGGAACGCCTCCGCCTGCACCGGCGGCGCCTTCAGGGTGGCGTCCGTCGGGAAGGTGGTGAGGACGTCGGCGTCCCAGGGGGCGTCGGCGGCGACCAGGTGGTGGCCGTCGTAGCGGCTGAGCACCTGTTGGCGGAAGTAGAGCAGGCCGTTCTCGGGGGCGTAGTCCTCGTGGAAGACGGCCACCGCGACCGGGAGCGGTGGGGGGGGCTGCGGGCCGGCGCCGCCGCCGCTGCCCGAGCCGCCCGCCTGGCCGTCGGCCTTGCCGTCGCCCTGGCCTCCGCCGCTGTCGCCCTTGCCGTCGCTGTCGCCCTTGCCGCCTCGGCCGTCCTGATCGTCGGTGAGCGAGAGGCCGCTGGTGTCGATGTCCGGCTCGATGTGCAGGTGCTCGGCGCCGCGGTAGACCAGCCAGCCGACGAGCAGGAGCGTGAGCGCGCTGAGGGCCAGCTTGAGGGCCTTCTGGCGGCGCAGGAGCGTGACGACGGCGAGGACGGCAACGGCGACGCCGAAGCCCTGGAGGAGGAGCTGCGGATCGATGCCCCGCGACCACGCCCAGTCGGACAGCCAGCGCGGGCGGTGGATCATCTGGTTGCGGTGGGTGGCGAACATATAGCTCACCGATCCCACGACATAGAGGGCCTCGAGCGCGGCGAAGGCGCGAACGCGCGAGGCCATGAAGCGCAGGCCGAAGACCACGCCGAGCGCGAGCAGGCCGAAGGTGACCGAGTCGCCGATGAGGATGGTGGCCTTGGCGCTGGGGCCCCAGCCGCCGTGGAGGACGGCGCGGCCGAGGGGGAAGGCCAGAAGGGCCGCGCCGAGGCCCAGCAGGGCGCCGAGGGGCAGGCGCAGGAAGCGGCGGTCGGCGTAGCGGGCCAGCAGCGCGCCCGCGACGGCCGAGAGGCCGCCGGTGACGATGGCGGCGTCGGTCGCGATCTCACGCAGGTACAGCCAGACGACGCCGACGTGGATGACGGCGAGGGTGGCGAGGACGCCTCGGGACTCGGCGGCGGGTCGGGTGGTCACGCGGCGGCCTCCGCGGGGCCGACGCGGGTGAGCTCGTCGTCGGTCAGCAGGCGACCGCTCGAGCGGTGGACCACGCGGACGACGGCGCCGGTGTGGGCCAGCGCCCGGTGCACCGCGGGCAGGGCCTCGATGGAGCGATCGGCCGGCGGGACGGCCTGCAAGACGCGCGCGGCGCGGCTGGTGCGGCTGGGGGTGAGGGCGCCGTCGATGCCGAGGACGATCGTCGGCGGCGCCGGCAGGGCGCGGGTGGCCTCGAGCAGGCGGTCGAGCCAGGGGCCGCGCTCGCCCGGGACGAAGAAGACGCAGTTGCCGAGCTGGGCGTGATCGACGCCGCGCAGGAAGTGGCCGACGCCCTCGGCGCCGCGCTCGCGGGCGCGAACGGAGTCGATGACGGCGTCGAGGGCCTCGTCGGGCAGGGTGACCGGGTGGTCGGCGCCGTCGGCGGCGAAGAGGAACTCGTCGCCGAGCAGGCCCTGCTCGAGGAAGAGGCGGGCGACCGAGGCCGTGGGCTCGTCGCCGGGGCCGGCGACGAAGTAGGCGACGGTGCTGGGGCGCGGGGCGATGGCGCGCTCGGGCATGCGGACGAGCATGCGGCGGGTGCGGGCGTAGGCCTTCCACAGGACCATGCGCAGGGGATCGCCGGGGGCGTAGCGGCGCATCTCGACGAGATCGCCCTCGGGCTCGCCGGCCGGGTGGGCGTAGCCCTCGCCCGAGGCGTGCCGCAGGGCGAGCGCGACGTCGGCGGCGCCCTGCGCGGGGGCGAATCGCAGGGCGGCGCGCTGCGTGCGCGGGAAGCGGATGGCGGCGAGGCCGAAGATGTCGCGGACCGTGAAGAGGCGGCGGATGGACGAGTAGCGGCCGCGGGTGCGCGGCGTGACCTCTTCGACGAGGGCGCCGCCTTCGCGCTGCAGGGTGACGTCGACGGCGGCCGGTCGCTCCCAGGCGAGATCGACGTCGACGAGGGGCCAGAAGCGCAGGCCCGGCAGGGTGAGCCCGGTGCGGATGGGCGTGCCCGCGTCGACGGCGCGCTCGGTGACCTGGGCGCCGTGGCCGCGGAGGCGGAGCAGGAGGTAGAGCGTGGCGAGGAGGACGAAGGCGACGGCGACGATGAGGAGGGTGAGGGTGAGCAGCATGGCGGCGCGGAGGACGAAGTCGGACTCGTCGCGGCCGTAGTGATCGTAGATGAGCCAGCCGCCGACGCCGACGGCCCAGCCGAGGGCGGTCAGGGGCTGCAGGCGCCAGAGGGCGCGGACTGCGTGGGCGAGGCGGCGGGCGAGGGGCTTCATCGAATGGGATCGAACCGGCGGGGGGTGGGGGTTGTTCCGGGGGTGGATGCGGGGGGCGGGGGCATGGTTGGACGGTAGATCAGGTGGGGGTGGGGGGGAAGGGGTCGGTTGGGGGTCGATTTCGTGCAACACGGGGCGCGGTTGTCCGATACCCCTCAACGGGTGGGTGGGGGTTCGGGATGGGCGGGCGACGGGGGGCGGGCGGCGGCCTGCACCCGATCAGCGGCAGCGCCCGCCCTCACACGCCTGGCCGGGCACGCATTCGCCGCAACGACCACCGCAGAGATCGGGACCGCAGACGCGCCCGCTGCACTGCGGGATGCACACGACGACGCAGCGGTCCAGCGGCAGGTCGCAGTACTGGCCGCTGCCGCAGGCGCAGTCGACCTCGCAGCGGACGCAGCTCTCGGCGTCGCGCAGCAGGCACTGGCCGTCGCCGCAACAGACCGGACAGTCGCCGGGGCAGTCGTGACAGGTCTCGGCGAGCTGGCACACGCCGTCACCGCAGGTGTCGGGCGCGGCGTCGGTGGCCGAAGCGTCCGGGGGATCCGCATCGACCGCCGATGCGTCGGTCTGACCGGGCGCGCCGTCCCGGGGGCCGGAGATCGCGTCCTCGGGGCCGGGGTCCGAGTCGAAGACGTGCGCGTCGACGGCCTGCGCCCCGTCGAGCGGTTCCACCGCGAACGTCGCGTCGTTCACAGCGAGAGCGTCGAGGGTGGCCGCCGCGTCGTGGGGGATAGGCGGCGCGGGCGACCGATCACCGGGGGCGACCCGCGGGGCCGTCGCGCGGTCGCGGTCGTCGCCGCAGCCCTGCTGCAGCTGAGCGGCCACGAGCAGCAAGAGCGCCCGAAGGGCGAACACCGGGCGATGATGGCGCGCGCCGCACGGGCGGGCGACGCCCGGGGCGCGGGGGGAGGCTCGACCGGGTCCCCCCGCCACCCGCCCCCGCCGGCCGTCTGCCCGCCCCGCCATCCCGAACCCCCACCCACCCGTTGAGGGGTATCGGACAAACGCGCTCGGTGTTGCACGAAAACGACGGACCACCCGCAACACCTCTCTTCAGGCCGCCCCCCCGGTCGCCCGCTCACGCCCCACCCCGACCTACGGCGCGCCCGGCTGCAACTGCAGGATCACCGTCGCCGAGCGCGTCAGCCGCCCGATATCCGGCTCCGGCAAGGTCTCGTCGGCGAGCCCCCAACGGACGCTCAGCTGCCGCAGGTCTCCCGCGCCCGTCGGCACCGCGCCCAGCAGATCCGCCGGCAGCACCAGCTGTCCGCCCTCGGGTTCGTCGGCGACGCACGCCACCTGCCGCGTCACGCCGCTCTCGCCGTCGATCAGCGTCAACGACACGACCAGCGGTCCCTTGCCCTCGGGCAGCGCCGTCCACCCCACGACCAGCGGCCGCCCCTCGAACAGCCGCGCGTCCTCGGGCGCGGGGCTCACCAGGTCGAACGGGTGCGGATCGTCCGCCGCCAGCGGCCCGTTGCCCCGCAGCTCCACCCGCTGACCAGCGCTGAGCGTCACGCTGTGCCCACCCATGATCACACGCCGCGATCGCTCGCGCGCCATCCACACCCAGATGCTGCTGTCGGGCACGCCCGCGCCGAAGAAGCCCGGCGGCGGCGCGAACTCGCCGTCGTCGGCCAAGACCGCGTCCAGCTGGTAGTGCTCGATGCCGCGGTAGCTGGGTGACGTGAACAGCGGACGGCTGCCGCCGACGAACAGCCGCACCGTCCCCACGCCGCCCAACCCCGCGGGCTGCCAGCCGATCCGGGCCTCGTCCGCGTCCCCGCGCGCCACGTCCAAAAGCCCCTGCAGGTCCCCCGCCTCGACCTCGTCGAGCGGCTCGGGCGCGGTGATGCTGCCCTCGAAGCGGCCGAGCACCGCGCCGCCCGCCGCCTCCACCTCGACCACGTCGCCGCCCCGGTGCACGTCGACGCGACCCTCGACGTCCTGCGCCGCGTACCGGTGCCCGCCCAGCCGCGCGTCGTACTCGGGCAGCAAGAACAGCCGCCGTCGCGGCGACACCACCTGCACCACCCCCAGGTGCGCGTCCATCGGCTGGTCGGGCAGCGTCACCGCGTCGCACACCGCGCCCGGGATCTCGCGCGTCTCGTACGCGCCGATGCCCGCCAGCAGCGCCACGATCCGATCCGGATCGAGCGTGCCCTGCGGATCCTGCGTCATCTCGACGCGCCACGCCTGGCAGCCGGTCTCGGGCACCGGCCCGCAGCCGCCGCAGGGGTTCGCGATGCCCTCGTCGATCGCGCCGTCGCAGTCGTCGTCCACGCCATCGCACACCTCGTCGACCGGCACGCACGCGTCCGGCGCGACGACGGCGTCCGGGCTGCCCGCGTCCGGGACGGCCACGTCGGGCACCCCCTCGGCGTCGGGGACCCGTGCGTCCACGTCGGCCGCGTCGGCGCCCACCGCAGCGTCCACGACCGCGGCGTCGGGGCCCAGGTCCGCCGTCCCGACGTCGACCGCCGCCGCGTCGGAGGGCGCGGCGTCCAGCCGCCCCGCGTCCGCCGCCGCGTCGCCCCGGTCGTCGGGATCCTGCGTCGGCACGTCGCGTCCACAGCCCAGCGCGCCCACCACCACCGCCCCGACCAGCCACCGCATCGACACCTCCTCGCGCCAGCCTGCCACGCGCCGGCGGCTTCGGATCAAGCCAGGCAACAGATGCGCTGGATGGGGCACTCGGCGCAGATCGCCGGAACCCGCCGCGCGGGGCAGCGCCCGCTGATGCCCAAGTGGCACAGGGCGAAGTCGTAGCGCAGGGGATCGTCGGCATCCAGCCGCCGCAGCGCCGCCGTGATCTGCGCCGCGGTGCGCCAGTCGGCGGCGGCGCGGTCGGTCAGCCCCAGGTAGCGCGCGATGCGGTGCACGTGCGTGTCCACCGGGATCGTCAGCCGGTGCGCGCCCAGCGCCGCCCAGTCACCGAAGTCGATCCCGTCGGGACCACGCACCATCCACCGCAGCAGCATGTTCAGCCGCTTGCAGGCGCTGCCCTTCGCCGGATCGGGCAGCAGGTGCCGGAAGGCGCGGCGGGCCGGCCAGTCCGCCGTCGGCGCGCAGATCGCCGCCCGCACGCGCTCCAACGTGCCGCGCAGATCGATCGCCGCCGGATCGTCGAGCGCGGCGAAAGCCCGTCCGATGCTGCCGTGCGCGCGCTGCAGGTGCGCCAGCCCGAGCCACAGCCGCGCGAGGTCGTCGCCGCGCGTCACCCGGTACACGAAGCCCTCGAAGCGCCGCCGGGCGGCGCCCGCGTCGTCGCGCGCGGCCGCCGCGGCGGGACCCGGACCCATCCGCGCCAGCACGTCCTCGAGCCCTCGCGCGATGAGATCGGCGCGCCCGTAGGCGAGGCAGGCGGCGAAGAACGCCACCAGCTCCCGATCCAGCGGATCGGCGAAGCGATGGGGGAACGCCACCGGATCGTGCCCGCGGCGCCCGGCGAAGTCGTAGGTCGCGAGGAAGCCGTCCAGCTCGGCGCGCAGGACGTCGTCGGGCTGGGCGGGCGTCGCGAGTCGGCGGGCGTGCGTCACCGCGCCAGGGTAGCAGGTGGACCGCGGGGCGGTCGGTCCACGCGACGCGGACAGGCTCAGCGCCGGCGGCGACGCCGCCGCTTCGGCTCCGCCAGCCGCTTCAGCGCCCCCAGGTCGTCCAGTCCGCCGAGCAGCGCCCGCAGGTAGGCCGGCGAGATCGACTCCATCAGCGCCAGCGCCCGGGCGGTGAGCGCCTGCGGATTGTAGGGCCCCACGTCGTCGGGCAGGTTGTCCGCCGCCCGCGCCACCACCAGCGCGCTGCGCGCGTGGCTGGCCGCGTCCTTGAACAGCGCGTGCGCCAGCTGGTCGCCCAGCGCGCGCGCCTCGGCCTCGCTGGCGCCCTCGAGGGCCCCGTCGTCGACGAACAGATCCAGCTGTACGCCCCGCGAGCGCGCCTGACGCGCCAAGCGACGCGCCCGCTCGCGCGCCGCGGCGGGCCCCTTCGCCTGCGCCTGCCGCAGCGCCCGCCGCGCGCCCAGCGAGATCGCCTTGTAGTCGGCGGCCGCGAAGGCGCCCGCGAACGTGCCGTCCGCGTCGGCGCCCGCCGCTTGCAACGTGCGCAACGTCGCCGCCGCCTCGGCGCGCGCCGCCTCGAAGTCGGCCTTGAACCGCTGCAGCCGCGCCTCGGCCCGCGCGTACAGGTGCTCGGCCGCGGCCCCGTCGAGGTCGTCGGCCCGCTGCAGCAGCCCCTCGACGAAGCGGAAGCCCGGCCCGTCGTAGGCGGGCCCGCCGGCCGCCCGCAGCGCCTCGAGCCGCACGTGCAGCGCGGCGCTCACTCGCCCTTGGCCTTCCGCGTCGTGCGCGGCACCGGCACGATCTCGACCCGCCGGTTCTTGGCCCGCGCCGCGTCGTCCACGTTGGGCACCGCCGGGTGGTGCGCGCCGAAGCCCGCCGCGAACAAGCGGTCGGCGGGCACCCCGTGCCGCGCCAGGGTCCGCACGACCGTCAGCGCGCGCTCGGTCGACAGCTGCCAGTTGTCTTCGAACTTCCGCTCGTCGCCGCGGATGGGCAGGTCGTCGGTGAAGCCGCCCACCATCACCATCTCGTCGGCCCGCCCGAGGAACGCCCCCAGCGGACCGGCGATCTCCTGCAGCAGCTCGACCCCCTCACCGCGCAGCTTCGCGCTGTAGAGGTCGAACAGCACGCTGCCCGCGATGCCGATGCGCCCGTCCACGAGCGTGATCTGACCGCTCGCCAGCGGCCGGGCGAGCGCCGCCTCGAGCGCCGCCAGCCGCTTCTGCTCTTCGGCCCGCGCGGCCTTCTCGGCCTCCAGCGCCGCCTTCTCGGCCTCCAGCGCCGCCGACAGATCGACCTGGAACACCAGCGCCCACACGAACAGCAGCACGAACAGGCCCAGCACGCCCGCCATCAGGTCGCCGAAGACGACCCAGACGTGCCCTTCGGCGCCCGGCGCCTCGTCGCCGGCCGGCATCATGTCGGCGCGCCCGACCGCAGCGCCCGCAGCTCGCTGAACAGCTCGCGCTGGAAGCGCAGCGCGTCGCCGAACACCTCGCGCGTCTGGTCGAGGTACTCGCCCACCAGCCGCCCGGCCTCGTCCTGGCTGCCGGCGCGGCCCATCGCCTCCTGCAGCTCGAGCATCGTCGCCAGCGTGCGCTCGCTGGTCTCCCGGTAGCCGTCGACCGCGTCGGCGAACATCTCGGCGACCGCAGACAGCTCGGCCCCGCCCGCGCGCAGCAGCTCGGCGGCGTCGCGCACCACGCCGCTCGTGGCGTCCAGCCGCGCGCCCAGGGCCTGCGCGTGCTCGGTGAGCTGGCTCGCCAGGGCCTCTGCGCCCGCGGTCCGCTGCGCGTCCGCGCGCGCCTCGAACGCGGCCAGCTGCTCCACCTGCCGGCTCAGCGCCGCCTCGACGGCGGCGGCCAGACCCGCCAGGCGCTGCTCACCGGCCGCCTCGGCCGCCGACAGCCGCTCGGCCTGCGTGCTGACCGCCCCCCGCACGGTCTCGGTGAGCGCCTCGAGGCGCGCCGCCGCCGCCGCCTCGCGCGCGGCCCCCTCGGCCGTCGTCACCGCGAGCCGCTCGGCCTGCGCGTCGGCCTGCGCGCGCAGGCCCGCGGTCGCCTCGCCGAGCGCCGCCACCACCGCGGCCAGCTCGGCGTCGCGCGCCGCGTCGCGCGCGCCCGCCGCCTCCAGCCGCTCGGACTGAGCCTGCACCAGCGCGGCCGCCGCCTCGGGCGCCCGCGCCGCCGCCGTGGCGACCTCGTTCAGGGGCGCCGCCAGCCGCTCGCCCAGCGCGCCCAAGTGCCGCTCGAGCTCGTGATCCAGCCGCGCGATGACCGTCGCGGCCTCCTCGGCGCGCGCCGCCTGCGCGGCCTGGAAGCGGTCGACCTGCGCGCCCAGCGCCTCGGACATCTGCGCGACGGTCGTGGCCAGCCGCTCGGCCGTCCGCGCCTCGATCTGGTCGAGCTCGTCGCGGTAGCGCTGCACCAGCTCGGCCGACGCCGCGGCCTGCTCGGCGCTCTTGCCGACGGCGGCGTCCAGGTGAGCCCGCAGCTGGCCCACCGTGTCGGTGAAGGCCGCCAACCGCTGGGCCTCGGCCTCGGCCGTGCGCCCCACCGCCTGCTCGACCTGCCCGACGACCTCGGCGAGGCGCTGCCCCAGGGCCTCGGCGCGCGCGCCCTCGCCCGCCGCGAGCGCGTCGACGGCCGCCTGCAGCCGCGTCGTCAGCGCCTCGAAGGCCTCGCGCTCGGCACGCCGCCGCGCCTCGCCTTCCGCCGCCATGGCCTGCCGCAGGGCCTCGCGCTCGGCCTCTTGGGCCGCCCGCGCCTCCTCGTGGCGCGCCTGACGCGCGGCGTCGTCTGCCGCGAGGCGCGCCTGCAGCGCCTCGAAGGCCTCGGCGAAGCGCGCCACCCTCGCCTGCTCGGCCGCGTCGGCCCGCGCCGCAGCGTCGGCCACCTGGCCCCGCAACGCCTCGAAGCGCCCAGCCAGGGTCTCGGCCCGCGCCGCGTCCGCCGCGCCTAGCCGCTCGGCCAGGCCCTCGACCTTCTCGGCCAGCGTCGCCGTCGCCGCCGCCTGCGCCTCGGCCCGCGCCGTGTCCGCGGCGCCCAGCGCTCGGCCAGGCCCTCGACCTTCTCGGCCAGCGCCTCGTCGCCGTCGCCTGCGCCTCGGCCCGCGCGCGCGCCGCCGCCAGCCTCGACCTTCTCGGCCAGCGTCGTCGTCGCCGCGCCTGCGCCTCGCCCGCGCGTCCGCCGCGCCCAGCCGCTCGGCCAGGCCCTCGACCTTCTCGGCCAGCGTCGCGTCGCCGCCGCCTGCGCCTCGGCCCGCGCCGCGGCGCCCAGCCGCTCGGCCAGGCCTCGACCTTCTCGGCCAGCGTCGCCGTCGCCGCCGCCTGCGCCTCGGCCCGCGCCGCGTCCGCAGCGCCCAGCCGCTCGGCCAGCGCGTCGAGCCGGCCCGCGACGGCGTCCGTCGCTTCCCGGTGCCCGGCGGCCCGCTCGGCCTCCGCGGCGGCGAGCTGCTCGGCCAGCGCGCCGACCGCCGCGGCGTGCGCCGCCTCGGCCGCCGCCAGCCGCTCGGTGACCGCGGCGAAGCGCTCGTCGAGGCCCTCGGCCCGCAGCGACTCGGCCTCGGGCGCGCGCCACCTCGACTTCCTCCAGCCGCGCCCGCAGCGCGTCGAAGGAGGCCGCGAACGCCTGCCCGCGCGCGGCGTCCAGCGCGCCCAGCCGCTCGGCCAGCGCGTCGAGCGCCGTCTCGGTGGCGCGCCGGTGCGCCGCCTCGGCGTCCCGCCGCGCCTGGGCGTCCGCGTCGACGCGCGCGATCCACCGCCCCACCTGGGCCTCGGCCGCCTCGCCCGCCTGCGCGCGCGGCGGCCTCGGCCACCTCGGACACGCCCCGCGCGCGTCCGCTCGGCGGCGTCGGCGAAGCCCGCCCGACCGCGGCCCGGAGCCCCTCGACCGCGCCGGTGAGCGTCTGCACCGTGCGCTCGGCGCCGCCGCGTGCGCCTCGCTCACCGCTCGACTGGTCGCCGCGTGGGCCTCGGCCAGCCCCGCCTCGAGCCGCTCGATGCGCGCGACGACCGCGTGCAACGCCTCGGCAGCCGCGGGCAGCGCGTCGTGGGCGTCCGCCAATCGGTCGAGCGCGAGGCCCTGCCGGCCAGCCGGCGTCAGCGCGCCGAGCGCGTCCGCGGCGAAGGCCCGCAGCGTCGCGGCCAGCCCCCGCTCGGCGCGCCGCACGAAGACCGCGGCCAGCCCCAGCGCCGCCGACGCCGCGACGCCGGCGACCGACGTACCGAAGGCCCGCGTCAGGCCGCTGACCGGCGCGGCGAGCCCCTGGCGCAGCGCGTCCACGTCGCCGCTCGTGGCCATCACGCCGCGCGCGCTGGCCAGGCTCTCGACCAAACCCAGGAAGGTGCCCAGCATGCCGAGCATCACGAGGAGGCCGACGAGGTACGGGGTGAAGCCGACGGGCGGCGGCGGCGGCTGCTCGCCCGCGATGCGCGCCCGCAGCCAGGCGCGCAGGGGCGCCGACGCGCCGTCGACCGCGGCGTGCGTCATGGGGCGCGGCAGGCCGGCGATCTCGGTCGACAGCGCGGCCAGGCGCCCGGCCCGCGACCACAGCTCGACCGCGCCGGCCACCAGGCCCACCGCGATCAGCCCCACCACGCCGAGGGCCAGCGCGTCGGTGCCCTTGAAGACCACCGCCGTGCGGGCCACGAGCGCCGCGCCGAGGCCGGTCAGCATCAGGACTGCCGCGCGCGTCATCACACCCTCCGTCGCCCCGCCTCCGCCGGCGAGGGATCAGGGGCAAATGCCCGCTGGCCGATCCCGTGTCAAGGGGGGTTCTGGATGACCCGGCGACCGAACGCTGGACGGAGGGCGCGCCGTCGGACAGGCATGGCGCACTTCCTCATGGACGCGGTGGCGGTGACGGCAGGGCTGACGCTCGCGCTGAGCGTGCTGGCCGGCTTCGGGCAGGATCAGTCGTAGTCGGTCAGGTGCCGGCGGCCGCCGCGCTGCGCGGCGCCGTCCTCCTGCGCGCTCTGGCAGCGCACGCACAGCTCGACGTAGGGCATCAGCTCGAGGCGCCCGCGCTTGATGGGCTCGTCGCACTCGACGCACAGCCCGTAATCCTCGGGCTCGCGGTGCAGCGTGTGCAGCGCGGCCTCGACCCGGCGCAGCACCTGCGCGTGCTGGCGGTTTCGGCTCGAGGCGATCACCTGCAGCATCTCGGTCAGCGGGGTCGTGTCGTCGTCGACCTTGCCGACGGCGTCGTCGCGGATCTTGGGCGCCTCGATCGTCCCGGCGCTGCGCAGCGCGTCGCGCAGGGCCGTCAGTCGCGCCTCGAAGTGCGCCCGATCGTCGGGACTCACTGGCCACCTCCACCCCGGTACGCCGGCAGCGTGTCGCGCCCGGGGGCGGCGGTCAAGCCCCGCCCGGCCCCGGTCCACGCGCGCCCCGCGCGGCTTCCACTGGCGCGGCCGGCCCCGTTGAAGGCAGGCTGTCGGCGGTCCCGGGCCCAGGAGGCTGACGATGAAGACCCACGACGTGATCAACCAGGTGCCGCCCCTGCGGGACTACGACATGTTCTCCGGCGACACGGCCCTCGCCGAGGCCCTCGTCCGCGAGGGCGCCGGCTGGGCGACGGACGCGCTGCGCGACTTCGGCCAGCTGACCGGCAGCGCCGAGATGCTGGAGCACGGCCGCCTGGCGAACGACAACCCGCCCATCCTGCGCGCCTTCGATGCCTACGGTCATCGCATCAACGAGGTCGAGTTCCACCCCTCGTACCATCACCTGATGGAGACGAGCATGGCCTTCGGCCTGCACAGCCGGCCGTGGACCGAAGACCGCGCGGGCAGCATGGTGGCGCGCGTCGCCCACAGCTATCTGATGGGGCAGGTCGAGGCGGGCCACGGCTGCCCGATCACGATGACCTTCGCCGTCGTCCCCGCGCTGCAGCACGCGCCCGAGCTGGCCGAGACCTGGGTGCCCCGCCTCACCGCCACGGCCTACGATCCACGCAACACGCCGGCCGAGCACAAGACCGCCTGCACCGCCGGCATGGCGATGACCGAGAAGCAGGGCGGCAGCGACGTGCGCGCCAACACGACGCAGGCGCTGGCGATGTCCGACGGCACCTACCGCCTCACCGGGCACAAGTGGTTCTGCTCGGCGCCGATGTGCGACGTCTTCCTCACCCTGGCCCAGACCGAGAAGGGGCTGACCTGCTTCCTGGTGCCGCGGTGGACGCCCGACGGCGAGCGCAACGCGATGCACGTGCAGCGGCTGAAGTGGAAGCTGGGCAACCACTCGAACGCCTCGAGCGAGATCGAGTACGCGGGGGCCTGGGCGGCGCGCGTGGGCGAGGAGGGGCGCGGGGTGCGCACCATCATCGACATGGTGGCGCACACGCGGCTGGACTGCGTGATCGGCAGCGCCAGCCTGATGCGCCAGGCCGTCGCGCGGGCGGTACACCACACCGACCACCGGCGCGCCTTCGGCAAGCGGCTGATCGAGCACGCCCTGATGAAGAACGTGCTGGCCGATCTGGCGCTCGAGAGCGAGGCGGCGATGGCGCTGGGCCTGCGCCTGGCGCGGGCCTACGACGAGGGGAAGACCGACGCGGGCGCGCGGGCCTTCGCGCGCATCGCGACCGCCGTGTCGAAGTACTGGGTGTGCAAGCGCTGCCCGGCCACGGTGTACGAGGCGCTCGAGTGCACCGGCGGCAACGGGTACGCCGAAGAGTTCGGCATGGCGCGGCTGTACCGCGAGGCGCCGCTGAACTCGGTGTGGGAGGGCTCGGGCAACGTCATCTGCCTCGACGTGCTGCGGGCGATGAAGAAGGATCCGGAGTCGCTGCCCGCGCTGCAGACCGAGCTGGGGGCCGCGCTGGGCAAGGATCGCCGCTACGACGGCCTCGTCGCCGAGCTGGAGGGCGCGCTGCGGCAGACGGACACGCTCGAGCTGCGCGCCCGCGCGGTGGTCGAGAAGCTGGCGCTGGCGCTCCAGGCCTCGATCCTCATCCGCCACGCGCCCGACTTCGTGGCCGACGCCTTCGTCACGTCGCGCCTGGGCGAGCGCCACGCGAACTTCGGCGCGCTGGGCCCGGGGCTGGAGTTCGACGCGCTGATCGAGCGTGCCCACCCGCTGGCGCCCTGATCACGCCCCCGCGTTCAGCCGGTCGACCAACGCCTGCATCAGGTCGACCGGCGTGAGCATGCCGACCACCTCGCCCGCCTCGTCCAGCACCGGCAGCACGCCGATCGACTGCTCGGCGAAGCGGGCGGCGGCCGCCACCAGCGGCGCGTCCGCCGCCACGGTCACGACCTCGCGCGTCATGATGTCCTGCACCGTCACGTCGTCGGTCAGCGCGAACCCCTGGCCGAGCTGGTCGTCCATCCACCGCGGCCGACGCAGATCCCGGTCGCTCACCACGCCCACCAGCAGCCCGCCGTCGTCGACGACCGGCAGGTGGCGGACCCCCTCGCGCTGCATCAACCGGAACGCCGCCAGGGCGCCGTCTTCCGGTGCGGCGCGCACCACGTGCGTGCTCATGTAGTCGTTGACGGTGATCAAGGCGTCCTCCTCGCGCCCCAGCCTGCCGCAGGCCGAGCGCGGCCGTCCACCTTGTGAGCAGGGGCGCGCTCGGGCATCAATGGCGGCATGGCTCGACGCTGCCCGCACTGCGGCCGCCGCTTCGGCGGGCGCCCTTCCTTCTGCGCCCACGACGGCCACGGGCTCGAGCCCGATCCCCTGGCCGACCGCGTCTTCGACGGGCGGCGCATCGTGCGCTTCCTGGGCGAGGGCGCCATGGGCGCGGTCTACCGCGTGCGGTCGGACGATCGGGATCACGACGAGGCGCTGAAGATCCTGCTGGCCCGCGATCCCGAGGCCATCCGGCGCTTCCAGCAGGAGATCCGCATCGTCTCGAAGCTGACCAGCGAGCACACCCTACGCCTGCACGGCCACGGGCGGACCCCCGACGACTACCTGTTCCTGATCACCGAGTTCGTGCGCGGCTTCACGGTCGACGAGGTGCTGGCCCGCGTCGACCGGCTGTCACCGCGGCGCGCCGCGCGCATCGTGCACCAGGTGTGCGCCTCGCTGGTCGAGGCGCACGCGCTGGACGTGGTGCACCGCGATCTGAAGCCGGGCAACCTGATGCTCGAGGTGCGCGGCGACGTGGAGTTCGTGCGCGTCCTCGACTTCGGCGTCGCGCGCCTGCGCGGCGAGGCCGGCATCCGCACCGCCGAGGGCCGCATCTTCGGCACGCCGGCCTACTGCTCGCCCGAGCAGGCGATCGGCGCGCCCGATCTCGACGGGCGCAGCGATCTGTACGCCCTGGGCGTCGTGTTCTACGAGATGCTGACCGGCCACAACCCGTTCATCGCGGACGACGCGCTGAACACGCTGCGCCGCCACCTGGAGCACCACCCGACGCCGCCGGAGGGGCCGCCGGATCTGGTGGGCCTGGTGATGCAGCTGCTGGCCAAGAAGCGGGAGGACCGCCCGCAGAGCGCCGCCGAGGTGCGCAAGAGGCTCGAGGCGATCAGCGGGGTGGTCGTGAAACGGGCGGCGCCGTCGGCGGCGAGCGATCTGGCCGAGGCGCGCAGCCGGCTGGACGCCAGCCTGCGCGAGGCCGAGCGGCTGGAGCGCGAGGCGCGGGGGCGCGCGAAGGAGCTGGCGCGGCGCGAGGCGACGCTGGCCGAGGCGACGGCGCGCCAGCGGCAGGCGCTCGAAGAGGCGCGCGCCGCCCTCGACACGGGGTGGGCGCGCCTGCAGGGCGACGTGGTCGAGGCGTTGGCCAACCTGGACGAGGCCTTGGACCACGACTGACCGGGTCGGTCTGGCCAGGTTCGGCGCCGAGCCGGCGCTGGCGGCCGATGCCCGCCGAGGGGATCAGTCGTCGTCGAGCCCGACGATCCAGTCCCCGTCGAGCTCTTCGATGACCTCGATGTCGTCGGCGTCGTCGACGTCGGCCTGAAAGTGCTCGAGCTCGCCGCGCCGCACGTCCATCAGCTTGGTCAGCCCCTGCTCGAGCCGGGCGTCGGCCGACCGCACCGCCGCGAAGTCCTCGGGCTTCAGGTGCAGCAGGATGCCGCCGTCGGGCATGTGGACCGCGGCCGTCGTCGGATCACCGGTCAAGAGCGACATCTCACCGAAGGCGTCCCCCTCGGTGAGGGCCGCGACCTTCTTGCCGTCGACCACCACCTCGGCCGCGCCGTGCAGGATGAAGTACAGGCCGGGCGCGGGCGCGCCCTGAGGGAACACCTGAGCGCCCGGCGCGTGGTTCTCGACCGCGAAGGCGGCCAGCACCTGCTCCTTGTTGTCGACCGCCGACAGCACCTCGCTGGTGCGCAGCAGGTCGTAGAGCAGCCGCTGCTTCACCAGGATGCGCAGCCGCTTGATGAAGGCTGGCTTCTCCTGGCCCAGCTCGATCAGGCGGTCGGCGTCGATCTTCCAGGCCAGCCCGGGCCCCAGCGCGGTGACCGACGACCGCCGCGGCACCTGCGTCAGCAGGGCCATCTCGCCCAGCACGGTCGGACCCTGGTGGACGCCCAGCTCGAGCTCCCGCCCGTCGGGCTTGCGGGCGACGGCCTTCGCCTGCCCCTTCACCAGCAGGTAGACCGAGCGCTCGGCCGTGTCCTGCTGCATCAGCGGGCGCCCCTGATCGAGCACGACCGGCTCGGCCTCCATCGCGAGCGTGACGAAGTCGTCCTCGGGCAGCTCCTCGAAGATGGGGATGACCGGCATGCGCGCGAAGACGGGCAGCATGTAGGCGTCGACGTCCGAGCCGATGCGCAGCGCCGTGAAGAGCAGCTCGTCCTCGTCATCGGGCAGATCGACCTTCAAGGGCTCGCCCGTGGGCAGCGCGACGCGGGGCCCGTTGCGGCGGCGCCCGGCCCCATAGCGCCGCGCCAGATCGAGCAGCACGGCCTCGAGCACCTCGCCGTCGAGGTAGCGCCGCGCCAGCGCCAGCGCGATGAAGAACTGGCCGCGCCCGCCCGCCAGCAGCGTCGTCGCCCGCCACACCTGGCGGGCCTCGGGGGCCTCCATCCGCTCCATCACGTGCGCCATCTCGGCGCGGGCCTTGATGTCCGCGGGATCGGCGCAGACGGCCTGCAGGGCCTCTTTCAGGGTCATCGGGGGGCTCCTCGGCGGACGTTGGGCGCTGCTCGACTCTGTCGCAGAGGGCGGGCCGCCGGTCAAGGCACCCGCGACGGTCAGACCCACCACAGCCAGTCGCGCAGCCGCTCCCAGAAGCGGTCGCCGCGGCGCATCGCCAGCAGCCCGAAGACGAGGGCCGTGCCCAGGCACAGCAGCGTGACGCCCAACGGGCCCAGCTCGACGAAGCTGACCGTGGACGCGAACCCCGCGGCCAGGCCGACCACCGCGCCGCAGCCGAAGCGGACGCCCGCCGCGCCGCTGTCGGGATCGGGAGGGCTCTGCGTGCTCATCGGGCGGTCTCCCCGCCTGCCGGGTCGCGGTACGCCATCGGACATCCCCGCCGTCGTCGCGTCGCGCAAGCTGCCACGCGCCGTTCACACTTCGCAACGTCCCCACAAGGGCCGCGCAACGATGGGGCATCAGAGTCAGGCTCGAACCCAAGGCGCCGGGGCCGACCCCACGCCGCAGACCGGAGGAGCCGGATGAGCGAGAAGAAGACCGGGAGCAGGAAGCGCCGCAACCGCATCGTGGTGGCGGTGATGGCGTTGGTGAGCCTGGCCGCGACCGCCGTGTGGGCGGGCGGGCACCGCGGCCACTTCGACGCGGAGCGGATGCGCGACTTCGTCGAGTGGAAGGTCGACCGCGTGCTGGACGACATCGACGCCGACGACGCGCAGCGCAAGGTGGTGAGCCAGCTGACCGACGAGCTGTTCGGCAGCTTCCAGGCCCTGCACGCCGACCGCGCCGACGTGCACGCGAAGGCGCTGGCCCTCTGGAACAGCGACAAGCCCGACGCGGCCGCCGCCCACGCGCTGGTCGACGCGCGCATGGACGCCATGCGCGACCTGGCGCACCAGGCCACCGACGCGCTGCTGAAGGTGCACGCGACCCTGACGCCGGCGCAGCGGGCCGAGGTGGCCACGATGGTGGAGAAGCACCGCAAGGGCCGCTGGGGCCACTGATCGGCCCGCCGACCGGCTCGCCCGCGTCGCGGACGCGCCGGTCGGCCCCCCACCGATGGTAGGATGCGCGCCCATGGACAGCCCGCTCACCGCCCTGCTGGTAGAGGACGACGCCCGGCTCGCCGGGCTGACCGCCACCTACCTCGAGCGCAACGACGTGGTCGTCACCCGCGCCGCCGACGGCGAGGAGGGGCTGGCCCTGGCCCTGCGCCACCCCTTCGACGTCGTGCTGCTGGACGTCATGCTGCCGGGCCGCGACGGCCTGGCGGTGTGCAGCGCCATCCGTCAGCACCGCG
Source organism: Myxococcales bacterium (assembly GCA_020633465.1). Classification (GTDB taxonomy): domain Bacteria; phylum Myxococcota_A; class Bradymonadia; order UBA7976; family UBA1532; genus JACKDN01. Next base: position 64,058 of record JACKDN010000009.1, on the reverse strand, counting down.
ACGTGCCGATCATCATGCTCACCGCCCGGGGCGAGGAGGCCGACCGCGTCATGGGCCTCGAGCTGGGCGCGGACGACTATCTGCCCAAGCCCTTCTCGCCGCGTGAGCTGCTGGCGCGCATCCGCGCCGCCGTGCGCCGGGCGCGCGGCCAGGCGGGGCCTCAGCGCGCGCTGGTCAACGTGGGCGATCTCGAGCTCGATCCCAGCGCGCGCCGCGCCACGCTGCAGGGCGACGCGCTGGATCTGACCGCCTACGAGTTCGATCTGCTGTACGCCCTGGCCGACAACGCCGGCCGGGTGCTCAGCCGCGAGCGCCTGATGGAGTTGGCCCGCGGCAACAGCGACGAGGCCTTCGACCGCTCGGTCGACGTCCACGTCTCGCGCCTGCGCCAGAAGCTGGGGGACGATCCCCGCCGGCCGACCCGCATCGCGACGGTGCGCGGCGTCGGCTACCAGTTCCTGGCCTGAGCCGTGCGCGCTCGCCGCCATCGCCGCCTGTTCTGGCACGTCTACCTGCACGGGCTGGGGCTGCTGATCGCCATCGCCCTCGCCCTGCTGGCCACCCACTGGCTGCTGCCCGGCCAGGCCCCGTGGAAGCGCGCGGTCGACGGCGCCGTCACCTACCTCGGGGGCGGCGCGGACGCCCTGCCGCCCGATCTCGAGGATCGCGCCGAGGCCGTCTCGACCCTCTTCGACGTCGATCTCACCGTCTTCGCGCCCGACGGCGCCCCCCGGATCGTCGTCGGCGAGCCCCTGGCGCCCCCGGACGCCGAGGAGCGGTCGGACTGCCGCCGGCGCGCCTTCGCTCGCCGTGACGGGCGGCCGCTGCTGGTGGTGCCGCTGGCCGAGGGCCACGAGGCGGTGGCCCTGGCCCGCGGCGCGCACCCCTTCGCCCAGTGGTGGATGGTGCTGCTGATCGTGCTGGCGGTGCTGGCCGTCGCGTCCGTCCCGCTCGCCCGCGCGTTCGCCCGGCCCCTGGAGCGCATCGCCGCCACCGCCCGCCGCTGGGCCGGCGGTGATCTCGGCGCGCGCACCGGCCTGTCGCGCCACGACGAGGTGGGCGCCCTGGCCACCGCCCTCGACGCCATGGCCGAGCGCCTGCAGACCCTGCGCGCCCGCGAGCAGGCCCTGCTGGCCGACGTCAGCCACGAGCTGCGCACCCCGCTGGCGCGCCTGCGCGTCGCGCTGGCCTTGTCGCAGGACGATCCCGAGGGCGACCACCTCGACGGCATGGAGGCCGATCTCGACGATCTCGAGCGCCTGGTATCCGATCTGCTGGCGTCCGCCCGCCTGGATCTGGCCGAAGCCGACGTCGCGCTGCGGCGCGCGCCGGTCGACGTGGGCACGCTGCTGCGCGACGCCGCGGATCGCTTCGCGCGCCGCCACGGCGAGGGTGCGCTGACCGTCGAGCCGGCGCCCGGGCTGCCCCCGCTGCTGGCCGACGCCGCCCTGCTGCGGCGGGTGCTGGACAACCTGCTCGAGAACGGCGTCCGCCACGGCGCGCCGCCCCTGTCGATGCGCGCCGAGCCGTGCCCCGACGGGGTCCGCTTCACCGTGGCCGACGCCGGCCAGGGCTTCCCGATCGACGATCTGCCCCGCGTCTTCGAGCCCTTCTACCGGGCCGACGCCAGCCGCTCTCGCGAGACGGGCGGCGTCGGGCTGGGCCTGGCCCTCTGCCGGCGCGTCGTCGAGGCACACGGGGGACGCATCGAGGCCGAGAACGGCGATCGCGGCGCCGCGATCCGCTTCACCCTGCCCGTGGATTGAGCTGCTGCGCGGGCTCAGTCGTGGACGACGACGGTGATCACCTGGGTCACCGTGCGGGCGGGGTCTTCGTCCCAGGCGTTGACCGTGAAGCCGTACACCTGACGCCGGCTCAGCTGATCCACCGTGGGGGACCACTGCAGCCGCGCCTGCTTGGCCTCGGGCTGCAGCCGCGCGCCCGCCGGCGCCTCGACCAGCTCGAAGTGCACCCGCGTGCTGTCGTCGTCGCGCACCGTCACCAGGACGTCGAGGGTGTCGGTCAGTCGCAGGTCGAGCGGGTAGGCCGACGGTGAGGTGAAGCTGGGCGTCGAGTTGCCCGCGTAGACGGTCAGCAGCACCCGCGCCTCGGTGCGCGCCCCGTCCTCGTCGGTCGCGACGAAGGTGATCGGGTGGGGACGCCCGGCCGCCGCGCCGTCGCTGGCCACCGGCGCCCACGTGAACAGCGGCGGCGCGTTGTCGCGATCGAAGGTCGCGCCCAGCGGCAGCCCCCGCGCCGCGTAGCGCACCCCGCCGCCGTCCCGGTCCACCGCGCGCACCGCGAACTGCACCCGTTCGCCCACCCGCAGCGTGCGGTCGGCCAGGGGCGGCTCGAACACCGGCGCCAGGTTGTCGCTGCAGCCCAGCAGGGTCAGCGCGGCGATGAGGGGCAGGCGTGGCACGTCGCGATGGTAGCGCAGGCACCCGGCCCGGCGGCGGTTGCGTTTTGGCCCTGCCCGCGGAATGCTGGCGCGACCAACGCGAGGGGGGCGGTCGATGCGGAAGGCTTGGCTGCGTGCGGGGCGCCGGTGGGCGCTCGTGCCGGTGGCGCTGCTGCTGCTCGCGGCGCCGGCCGCCGCCCAACCCGGGGGGCCGAGCGACCTGGTCGACCGCCTCTCGACCCGCATCGGCGGCGCGCTGGCCGTCGCCCCCGATGACGACACCCTGCGCACCCTGGACGCGGCCCAGCCCGAGGGCGAGCGCGCGACGGTCACCGCCGCCGTGATGGGCGCGCCGACGGACGCGACCGATCTCATCGCCCTGACGGTCGAGATGCCCGGCCCGGGCCCCCGCCTGCTGCTCGTCGACGCTGGCGCCGTCTTCCTCGCGCCGAACGGCGCCGCGTACGTCCTCGTACCGAATCAGCAGGCCATCCTCGAGCAGCCGACCTCGACCCTCACCTTCCAGGCGCTGCCCCTGAACCCCGACGCCGAGGCGCCGCCGCTCGGCACGCCCCTCACCGCGGCCTGGTCGAACGATCCCGGCCTGATCGCGGTGCTGCGCATCGTCCAGCACATCGAGGCCGAGGACTCGAAGCGGCTGTCGCGCTACGTGCGCGAGAAGACGCCCGGCACCTTCGAGGTGGACACCTTCCTCGACAACCGCGACGTGAAGCTGGCGCGGTGGATGGCCTGGTCCAAGAACCCCTTCGGGCGCCTGGAGGCGCGCGTGCCGCGCGACGGCCTGCGCTTCGCCATCTACGCCGTCACCGCCGGCTACACCATCCAGGAGACCGCCGACTGGCTGCGCCTGCACCGCGCCATGGACATGCAGCCCGCCATCGACCGCGCCTGGGTGATCGCCAAGCAGACCGAGTATCTGCTCGAGCGCGCCGGCCTGAACTTCGGCGTCTTCAGCCCGGCGCACGCGCCCTTCCACTTCAACCAGGGCGTCGCCGCGTATCAGCGCAACGACCTGGAGGCGGCCGCCAAGAGCTTTCAGGAGGCCAAGCGCCTCAGCCCCCGCCTGGCCGACGCGCAGTACAACCTGGGGGTCATCCGCTATCGGCAGGGCGACTACGCCGGCGCGAACGAGGAGTTCAAGGTGGCGGGCGGCATGGACGGCGCCGGCCCCGACGTCTTCTTCAACCGGGGCGCGGTGCTGTACCGGCTGGGCGATCTGCTGAACGCCGCGCGCCAGTTCCGCACGGTGCTCGAGAAGAACCCGAAGGACCCCGACGCGGCCCAGTGGCTCGAGCGAGCCGATCCCGAGGGCAAGACCAAGCCGAAGCCGCCCCCGAAGAGGAAGCGGAAGGGCCGCCGCGGCAAGCGGCGACGTTGATGCACGGCGTGCACGAGAGGCGAGAGACCATGTCGACGACGATCCGCGCGGTCGCGCTGCTGCTCGCGCTGGGTGGTCTGGCGGGCTGCGGCGGCCCGAAGATGCTCGAGCTGAAGCCGGTGGAGAAGCCGAAGCCGGTGCTGACCGGCCCCAAGGCGACGCCCGAGGAGGTGAGCGGCGAGGTGCCCGCGCTGCGGCCGCTGATCGGGGCCCGCGCGCTGGTGCCCGAGGAGATGGTGCCGCCCGAGCCGCCCCCCGATCCCCAGCCGGTGTTCGACTGACGCACCCGTCGCGCCCCGCCGACGCCGCGCGCGTGACGCGGTGCGCGGCGCTGAGGCATGATGGCCGCCGCCGATCGGGGAGGAGTGGCGCATGCGAGCGAGCCGGCTGTCGGGCGTCTTGCTGTGGGGCGCGCTGGGGTTCTCGGCTGCGATGCTGCCGGCCTGCGACGACACGACCGAGGGTTCCGGCCCGTCGGCCGGCCGCGGCGACGCCCGCGCCCCGTCGCAGGGGGTCGATCCCGACGCCGCGCCGCCGGCGCTGGGTGACGCCGAGCTGCCGGCGGACCAGGGGATCGTGGCCCCGCCAGACGGCGCTGTGCCGGTCGACGCCGCGCCCCGCCCCGAGTGCAGCGACGACGAGGCGTGCGGACCCGGCCGCGTCTGCCACGACGATCGCTGCATCGAGGGCACCCGCTGCGAGGCCGACCGCGGCTGTCCGGCGGGGCGCATCTGCGTCGCCGACATCTGCCTGGCCGATCCTCGCTCGACCGGCGGCCTGATCGCCGAGCCCGACGTGCTGGTGTTCTCGTTCAGCGAGGCGGGCGAGACGTCGATCCGCGGCGCCCGCGCCGAGAACCGCGGGGACGACACCGTGGTGATCACCGCGATCGACGCCGCGCCCGCCGCCTTCCAGGTGTTGGACGCGCCCGCCCTGCCCCTGCGCCTGGTGCCCGGCCAGGGCGTGGACATCACCGTCCAGTACACCGCCGACGACGCCGTCGACGACGAGGGCGCCCTGTCGCTGCGCACGGACCGCGCCGCCGCCGAGCCGGTGCAGGTGCGGCTGACCAGCCAGCACAAGGTGGTCGGCGGGCAGGATCCCTGCCTGCAAGTGGCCCCCAACCGCCTGGACTTCGGCGGGGTGACGCGCGGCGACACGGCCACGCGCACCTTCGAGCTCGTGTCCTGCGGCGAGGTGCCCGTGCGCATCAACGCCATCCGCCGCGGTGTCTCGTTCTTCGGCGCCCTGCCCGACACCTACCAGCTGCAGCAGCCCCCCGCGTTCCCGCTGGAGCTCGCGCCGGGCCAGCGCCACACCATCGCCGTGGCCTACAGCCCGCGCCGCGCGGGCATCGAGGGCGGCTTCTGGGACGTGCACAGCACCGACCCGACCAACCCGCAGCAGCGCGTGGACGTGTCGGCCCTGGCGACGCCGCCGCCGCTCGAGCAGGTGGGCCTGCACGTGCGCCTGGCCTGGGACACCGATCTGACCGACGTCGACCTGCACCTCGTCGGGCCCGGCGGCCAGCTGTGGACCTGCGCGGGGGACTGCTATTTCAGCAACCCGAACCCCAACTGGTCGGATCCCATGGACTTTCGGGACGACCCCTTCCTCGACGTGGACGACGTCGACGGCTTCGGGCCCGAGAACATCAACCTCGAGGCGCCCGCCGCCGGCACCTACCGCGTGGTGGTGCAGTACTGGGCCGACCACGCCGGCGACGTACCCGACGCCACCGTCGAGCTGCTCGAGTTCGGCAACGTCATCGCCTCGTACGGGCCCGTGCGGATGAGCCGCGTGGACGACGTCTGGGAGGTGGTCGACATCCAATACCCCGGCCCGGTGCTGACCCCCTTGGGCGCGAACGCGATCAACCAGGGCCGCGGCGCGCTGTGCGGCGGCTTCTGAGCGGCGGCGCCAGCCGGTGACCGCGCCCCATCGCTTCACGTTGTCGCCCGCCGGCGGCCTGGGCGTGTTCCGCGCCCTGCTGCTGCTCGGCCTGTGCGGATGGGGCCAGTACGCGGCCTGGCGGTGGCATCGCGACGCCGATCCGGCCCAGATCGCGCTGGTGGCCGGCGGCATCCTGCTGGCCACCGTGATGATGGGCGTGGCCTGGGGGCGCCTGCGCCGGGGCGGGCGGCGCTTCACCCTCGAGGTGCGCGACGGCGCCGCCACCCTGCGCCGCGCCGACGGCACCTTCCCGCCGCCGACGGACCGGGCGCGCTTGCACCTGCAGGCCGGGCGGTGGACGCTGCGCTCCGACACCGGCTCGGCGGTGATCGGCCCCGCGCTGACGATGCGGGGCGACGGCTGGCCGAAGGTGGTGATCGGATGCGCGGGCGGCAAACCGGCCTGGGCGGGCAACGTGCGGAGCGTCAGCGCCCCGACCCACACCGTGCCCGCCAGCCAGTGGCCGACCCTGCTGGCCGCGCTGCACCTGGATCCGGCCGCGCCGCCGCGCTGAGGGTCGATGGCGCGTGGTCGGCGACCAGCCGCCGTCGACGCGACGAGGGAGGACGCATGCGCGACACCACCCACCCGCACCTCGCCGGACGCCTGCGCGCCGCCACGGTCGAACACGTCGTCGGGCCCGCCCGCCGCCGCGCCCCGGCGCGGCGCGCCGGCTGAGCGCGGCCGAGGCGCGCGGTGCGCTCCCACCTGGTCGTGCTGTCCGAGGACGCCGGCACGCTGATGGGCGTCAAGCGGGCCATCGAGGGCGCGCTGACCGCCGACGTGGCGCTGGTGCGCCGCGCCGACGCGCTGTTGTCGCGCCTGGACGAGCTGACCACGCCGCCGACCGCCGTGCTGATGCACTGGCGCCTGGCCAACCACGGCGCCCTGCGCTGCTGCTGGGCCTTGCGCCAGCGCCCCGACGCCCCGCCGGTGATCGCCTTCGCTCAGGCCTGGGCCGGCGACGCGCTCCGCCGCGCGCTGCAGCTGGGCGTGGCGGGCATCCAACGCAGCCCCATCGGCTGGGACGCCCTGCAGGCCGAGCTGGCGTCGCTGGAGGGCGGCGAGGCCCGCACGCGCCGCGAGCTGCTGCGCCGCGCGCCGGGCCTGCTGGAGCCCGATCCGCTGCTCTGGCGCGTCGGGCTGACGGCCGCGTGGCGCGCCCGCATGGTCGCGCTGGCCCGCCACCTGCGCGAGGCGCGGCGCCGGGCCGACGAGCCGCCCGACGCCGTGCGCTGGGTCATCGAGGCGCTGCCGCCGGTGCTGCAGGACGACCGCGTCGACGCCGACCGGCTGCGGCAGCTCCTGTGCGATGCCGCCCTGCCCCACCACTTCACCGTCGACCAGGATCGCCTGCGCGCGCTGCTGCACGATCCCGCCGCCGACGCGCCCCCGGGCCCCATCGACACGTCCTTCCTTCAGCAGCCCGTCGAGCAGGCCATCGACCACGTACGTCTGCTGCAGCTTCAGGAGGAGTTCGGCCCGATCGTCGAGTCGATCCGCGGGGTGGACGTCGACGCGCTGCGCGCGGCGCTGCGGCCGCCCCCCGCCTGGACGTGCCACCTGAGCCCCGAGGCGCTGATGCGCCTGCGCATCCTGGCCGCCCTGCTGGCGCGGGCCCGCGGCGTGCCCGATCTCGAGACCGTCGTGGCCACCTACCACGAGGGGCGGGGCCTCGACGCCGAGGAGGCCCGCGTGCTGGACCGCCTGCTGGCCGACGCCGACCTTCAGGACGCCCGCGACGTCCTGTGGCGGCACCTGGTGGGCGAAGGCATGACCACCGAGAAGGTGGAGAAGCTGCTGGAGCACGGCCGCCTGGATCAGGCGTCGATGGGCCTGGGCAGCCTGCCCGACTCGCTGCCGCGCAAGCCCAGCCTGCTGAACAACCTGGGCCTGGCGTTCCGCGCCGCCCACCGCTACGCCGACGCCGAGATCGCCTACCGCCACGCGCTGATGCTGCGCCCGGACGCGCCCTCGCTGCTGTTCAACCTGGCCGTCGTGGTGCACGACCTCGGGCGCGACGGCGAGGCGCTGACGCTGGTGGACCAGGTGCTGGCCGCGCGCCCGGACCTCGAGGCCGCGCAGCGACTGAAGGCCGACGTCGAGCGCCGCCTGCGCGGCTGAGCGGGCGGGCGCGCCGCGGGACGGGGGGCGCCCTCCTCGATCGGGCGGAGCGCGTCGGCGGGCGCCCGGCTCGGGCGTGCCGACGCGGTGTGCGGGGTGGTCCATCGGCGCGCCTCCGCGTGCGGTTCGGCGCGACTCCAGAGCCAGCGACGTGCCAACGCCGACCGCCGACGCGACCGGCCTGCAACCATCTGATTCGAAAGAAGTTTTCCGTGCGCCCGCCCGAGCCTGGCGGCGCTTCGGTCGGGCCGGCGAGCGTATCGACCGTCCACGACGTCCAGGATCTGGACGCTTTCGAGGCGAAGGCTACTCGGGCTCGACGCAGCGGTCGGCGACGCAGCGAAGGGGGGCGGGACAGCCGTCGCCGCAGGTCGGGCGGTTGCACAGCCCCTGGTTGCAGACGTAGGGGCCGGGGCAGTCGGCGTCGGCGTCGCAGCGGATCACGACGCAGCTTCCACCCCGGTTGCACTCGAGGCCGTAGGGGCAGTCGGCGTCGTCGTCGCAGTCGCGGTTGCACGTGCCGAAGTTGCAGGTGTAGCCGCCGGGGCAGTCGCCGCAGCCCTGGCAGAAGCCGCCCGGCGCGGCGGCGTTGCACAGGCCGGTGGCGCAGTCGGCGCCGCGCACGCACTGGCCGGTCGGTCGATCGGGCCAGGGCGCGACCGCGGCGTCGGGCAGCGCGGCGTCGGCGGGCCCACCCGCGTCCACCGGGGCGGCGCCGCGTCGACCGGCGCGCCCGCGTCGACCGCGGGCTGGCCGCCCGCGCCGGGCTCACCGCCCATCCCCGGCTGGCCGCCCGCACCGGGCTCACCGCCCATCCCCGGCTGGCCGCCCGCGCCTGGCTCACCGCCCGCATCCCTGGCTGGCCGCCCGCGCCTGGCTGGCCGCCCGCGCCCGGCTGGCCGCCCGCGCCTGGCTGGCCGCCCGCGCCTGGCTGGCCGCCCGCGCCTGGCTGACCGCCCGCGCCCGGCTGGCCGCCCGCGCCTGGCTGGACCGCCCGCGCCCGGCTGGCCGCCCGCGCCTGGCTGGCCGCCCGCACCCGGTTCGCCACCCATGCCGACCTGCCCGCCCCCCCCCCGCGCGCCGCCCGCCGCGACGATAGCGTCCGCCCCGCCGCCGCCGTCCGCGTCGGCGGCGTCGCACGCGACGCACCCGAGCCCAATCACCACCACCAGCGCCCACCGCATCGCGCACCCCCTTCGGCTGCCGGCGCTTGTGCCACGGCGCCCGCGTCCGACTCAAGCCGCCCCCTTGCACGCGCCGCCCGAAGGTGTCACCAAACCCCGATGTCCGCCGCCCCCCTCACCCGCCCCGAGGGCGTCGAGCTGCTGCGCTACTGGCTGGCCGCCCTGCGCTACGACGACGCCCTCGGCGCCCGCCCCCGCGCCCGCCGCCCCTCGTCCGGCCCCCCACCGCCCCTCGACGTGCTGCACCCGCTGCCCGGCGCGTCCTACTTCAAGCTGCCCCGCGACGTCGACGCCGACGCCCTGCTGAGCCAGCGCCTGCGCACCCTCACCCTCGACCTCGATCCCGACCGGGCCGCCCTTTTCTCGAGCTGGCTGCGCACCGTCTACCGCCTCGAGCGCGCCGCCCAACGCGGCCAGATCGAGGACGCCTCGGGCACCTGGCTGGTCGGCTTCCCCATCGTCCACTTCCCGCGCACCGACGAGCTGGCCCCTCTGCTGCGCTTCCGGGTGTCCCTCGAGTGGCTGGACGCCGAGGGCAAGCGCTTCAGCCCGCCGCCCGCCCGCGCCCGCCGAAAGGGCGAGCTGCCCCCACCCCCCACCCACGTGCGCATCGGGCTGGCCGACGACGAGGGCGCCGAGGCCGACCTGCTGCCCTTCACCCTCGACACCCGCCTGGCCGGCCACACTCTGCGCATCGACGACGAGGCCCTGGCCGACTACTTCGCCGCCCTGCGCCGCACCGGCGGCGGCGAGGCCGAGCCCATGCTGCGCGCCACGCGCGATCTGCTGGTCGCCGTCGCTGGCGACGAGCCCACGGACGCGCCCGCCGATCTGGACGCGCTGACCGCCGCCCTGCGCCGCCTGCTGCCCCCCGCCCCCGGCGCGCCCGGCGTGTACCCGGTGGGCATCGTCTACGACGGTGACCAGGTGTTCGCCACGCGCCACCTGCAGCGCGAGCTGGGCCTGCTGATCCAGCACCCGCCGGGCAAGCCGCCCTGGGGGACGGACGGCCCCCTCTGGCCCTACCTGAGCGGCGAGACGGCGCCGACCGGCTGGGCGCCGCACCGCGGCCATCACGACGCCCGCGGCCTGACGCCCGATCAGCTCGACGCCGCCGAGACCTTCCTGGGCAGCCGGCTGACCGCCGTGCAAGGGCCGCCGGGCACCGGCAAGACCACGCTGATCCTCGACCTGGCCGCCGGCCTGCTGGTCGAGCGGGCCGAGCACCTGGCCGAGCACGGCGCGATGGGCGACGCGACCCTGCTGGTCAGCAGCACGAACAACCGCGCCGTGGACAACGTGCTCGATCCGCTCGGCTACGTCGCCGACGGCCTGCCGCTGGGCCTCCGGCTGGGCAGCCAGGCGGTGACCGCGACGGTGACGGTGGACGCGCTGCGCACCGCGCACGACTGGCTGGACGCCCACGATCCGCCCGACGCCCGCGCCCGGTTCGAGGCCGCGCTGGCCGCCTTCCGGTCGGCCCGCGACGCCCACCGCGACGCGCTCGAGGCGACCTGGGCCGGTCGGCGCGCCGCGGACGGCGTGGCGTCGCTCGAGGCCCGCCTGGCCGCGCTGCCGCCGGCCGCCCCGCCCGACGATCCGGCGCTGCTGAAGGCCGCGCGCCGCCACCAGAAGTCGGTGGCCGGCCGCCTGGAGCGCATGCAGCGGGCGGCCGAGGGGGAAGGCGCGCTCGACGCGCTCACCCGCCTGGCCCGGCGCATGCGCCGCGGCACGCACAAGGCGCTGGTCGCCGCGCTCGAGCCGCTGGGGCTGAGCTTCGACCTGCCCTTCCCGCCCCCGCTGCCCGAGACGGGCGGCCCCGCCGCTTGGCTCGAGGCCTGGCAGGACGCCATCGAGGACGCCCTCGATCGGTTGGAGGATCTACGCGACACGCTGCGCGCCCGCCGCCGGCGCGCCGAGCAGAACGCCGAGCGCGCGGCGCTGGAGGCCGCGCTCGAGGCGGCGCAGAAGGACGTGCGATCCGCGCCGCGCCCGCCCACCGCCGCCGCCGCCCTGGGCCACGCCGCCTACCGCGCCGCGCTCGAGCTGCGCGTCGCCTGGGCCCTGGTGCACCGCGCGCCGCTGATGCGCGCCCTGGCCGTCGCGGCGGCCGAGGCCGAGACGAAGCGCAGCCTGCGCCGCCTGCTCGAGAAGGGGGGCGACCACGCCGACTGGCTGCGGCGGCTGTATCCGGTGCTGGGCTGCACGCTGCTGTCGTTGGGCAACGCCCTGCCGCCCGAGCCGGACGCCGTCGATCGCCTGGTCATCGACGAGGCCGGCCAGTGCCACCCGGCCTACGCCGTGTCGGGCCTGCTGCGCGCGCGGCGCGCCCTGATCATCGGCGACGTCCACCAGCTCGAGCCGGTGGTCCGCCTGAGCCGCGGCGACGAGGTCCGGGTGCGCCGAAACGCCGAAATCACGTTGCCGATCGAGCGGTTGCAGCCCTACCAGATCACCGACGAGGGCGGCAGCTCGGCCCAGGCGCTGGCCGACCGGGCCGTCGAGCGGCGACCCGTCCTGCGCGACCACTTCCGCTGCCAGGCGCCCATCATCGAGGTCTGCGACGCCCTGTGCGGCTACGGCCTGCGCGTGCGCACGCCGCCGAACAGCCTGGCGCACCGGGTGCCCGCCCTGCACGCGCCGCTGCTGTTCAGCGCGGTGCAGGGCGATCAGGTGCGCGCCCGCGGCAGCTGGCGCAACGACGCCGAGCTGGACCGGGTGGAGGCCGTCCTGGGCACCTTGTACATGGCGGGCGTCCCGTGGCGCGAGGTGGCGGTGGTGACGCCCTACGTGGGCCAGCTGGACGGGCTGCGCCAGCGCCTGCGCCGGCGCGGGGTACCGCTGGCGGCGGACGCCGGCGACTTCGACCTGGATCTCGCCCCGGGCGAGGGCCTCGTCACCGGCACCGTGCACCGCTTCCAGGGCGGCGAGCGCAGCGTGGTGATCTTCAGCACCGTCGTCACGCGGACCGCCTCGCTGGCCTTCCTCGACGGCCGGGTGAACCTGCTGAACGTGGCGATCAGCCGCGCGCGCGACCACCTGGTGGTGGTGGGCCACCCGCACACGCTGCGGCAGGGCAGCCTGACGCGGCTGTTGGTCGAGCGCGCCGAGCCCGCGGGCTGACCCTCGACGCCTCAGCCCGCGGCCAGCTCGGCCTCGGCGGCGGCCAACCGCGCGTCGACCTGCTCGCGCGCGGCGTCGCCCGCCGCGCCCAGCGCCCGCCGCGCCGCCTTGTAGTGCGCGACGGCCTGGCCCAGGCTCTCGGCCCGGTGCGCCGTGGGCAGATCGTGCACGGCGCGGCCCAGATCCAGGTGGGCCAGCGCCCACGCGCGCGGCGTCTCGGTCGAGCTGAGCACCTCGAGGGCCGCGCTCAGCAGCGTCACCGCCTCGCTCAGCCGCGTGGCGCGGCCGGCGCCCGCGCCGCGCACCAGCAGCCCGCCCAGCACCCGACGCGTCTCGGCCCACAGGCGCGGCGACTGATCGCGGCGCAGCGTCCGCACCGCGTCCCGCAGGGCCTGCGTGGCCTCGTGGGCCGCGGCGGCGACGCCCTGCTCGCCCCGCTGCGCGGCGGCCAGACCGACGCACGCGCGGGCCTCGGCCCAGCTGGTGGGATCGCCGTCGTGCTCGGCGCGCCGCTCGGCCGCCCGGGCCTCGGCGTGGGCCGCCAGCAGCGCCCCGCCTCGCCCGCGTCCGCGCGCTGCAGGTGGGCGCGCGCCCGCAGCAAGGTGGCGCGCACGTCATCGAGGCCCGCGACGGCGTCCAGCGCGGCGGCGGCGTCGCCCGCCTCGCCCCGAGCGAGGCGCAGGCGCGCGGTGAGCCGCGGCGCGCTGACCGGCAGGGCGCCCAGCAGATCGAGGGCGGCCGCCAGGCGCGCGGCCGCGCCTGGCCCGGCGGCGCGCCCGAGCTGGTCGGCCAGCCGGCCGAGGGCGTGCACCGCCGCCGTCCGCCCGCGGGCGTCGAAGCGGCCGAGCACCGCGCGGGTGGCCGGCGCCACCCCCTCGCCGCGCACGACGTCGAGGTTGACGCTGCCCCGGCGCAGCCAGGTGAGCAGGGCGCCCTCGACGCAGTCGTCCGGGCGCGCCTCGGGATCCCGCGCGCGGGTGGCCTGCACCAGGGGCAGGTCGAAGCCGGCGCGGCGCCAGGCGCGCGCGGCCGTCGGGGTGATGCCGGCGTCGCGCCAGGCCACGGCGTCGACGGCCGCGAAGCCGGCGGCCCGCCACGCGGCGGCCTCGTCGGGATCGTGCAGGCAGGCGCAGCGCCAGGCGACGGTCTCGGTGGGCTCGAAGCCCCAGGCGTCCCAGGCGCCCGCGGCGTCGGCCGACAGGCCCGCGGCGCGCCAGGCCGCATCGTCGCCCAGGCCCAGCGCGGCGAAGTCGATCGGCCCGTCGAGGCGCGCGCGCGCCACCTGGACGCGGTGCCGCCAGGTGCGCAGCTCGCCCGAGGCCCAGGCCGGATCGGGGGCCGCGCGGGTGCCCGACTCGAGGTGCGTCAGCGCGGCGTCGTGACGGGCGTCGGCCTCGGCGGCGCGCGCCAGCCACCAGGACCGGGCGGCGGCGTCGCCGTCGTCGGCCTGCAGGCGGGCCCACGCGGCGCGGACGGCGGCCGCGAAGACGGTGGCCAGGGCGACCTCGGCGGGATCGAACAGGCGCGCCTGCAGGGCGTCGACGGCCAGCCGCAGGCCCTCGCGCGCCTCGTCGAGCAGCACGGCCAGCTCGGCGCGGCGGTCGGCCTGGTGGACGGGCAGGCCCGACAGGGTGACGTCGGCGAGGGGCTCGAGGTCGACGCCGCGCGTCGCCGCGCGCTCGGCGGCGTCGTCGCGCGCGTCACGCCCGACCAGCACGGCGCGCACGCAGCGGCGCGCATCCGAAAGCGGCGTCTGCATCGTTCGATACTCCAGGGCTCCACTCGTTATACGGCGTTCGCGGCCGCGACACCAAACCGAAGTCGGACCAAAAGCCCTTTTAGTTCAATGAGATGGGTCGCCCGATACCCCACATTCCCATCAACCCTCCCGAAAGGCGACGAACCGTCCGGTGGCCCATGGCCATCGGATCGCGGACGATTCGACGGACGACAGACGACAGACGACGAGGAGCACCGATGAGACGGCGATCGACACGGGCCCGGCCGGCCCTCGCTGTGGGCGCGCTGTGCGCCGCCGCCCTGCTGTCGGGCGTCGCGCCGGCGAGCGCGGCGCCCTTCTGGGATCACTGGAGCGACGGGAAGGCCGAGCTCAACGGCTACGACCTGGTGCAGCCGCGCTACGGCGAGCTGCGGCGCGGGCGCGCGGTGCTCGTCTACGTCACCGAGCCCTGGTCCCGCAGCCGCCGGGTGAAGGTGGATCGCTTCGATCCGAAGGACGCCGACCAGTTCACCGCGCTGAAGCTGAACGTGGTGCGCAAGTTCCAGACGGGCCTCTACGACTACAGCGTGATGACCAGCGTGTTCGTGGATCCCGGCGCGGACTTCGCCCCGGTGCAAGTGACCTTCTCGGGCCAGGAGTGGTGCGGCCACGTGTTCGAGACGCTCAGCTACGAGAAGGGCGGCGCGACGCTGCGCACCCTGAGCTACTTCGAGGGCGAGACCACGCAGGTGACCCTGCCCGATCCGGCCCCGCTGACCGAGGACGCCCTTTTCGTCCGCGCCCGCGGCCTGGCCGCCGACACCCTGGCCCGCGAGGGCGGCGCCGTGACCCTCGTGGGCAGCGCCCTCGACCGCCGGCTGCACCACCGCCCCGCCGAGCCCTTCACGACGACCCTGCGTTGGAGCGACGCGCCCACGTCCCGCGCCGTGCCCGCGGGCACCTTCGAGACGCACACGCTGACCTACGACCGCCAGGGCGGCGGCGCGTGCCGCCTGCACGTCGAGGTGCCCTACCCGCACCGGCTGATCGGCTGGGACTGCGACGACGGGGAGAAGGCCGCCCTGCGGGGCACCGCGCGCCTGCCGTATTGGCAGCTGCACGGCGAGGGGCAGGAGAAGCTGCTCGAGCAGCTGGGCCTGACCCCGCCCGGCTACGCGCCCTGAGCCGGGGGCGGCGCGGTCAGAAGTTGCAGAAGGCCGCGAACTCGTCGGCCATGCACACGCCGCCGAGATCGTCGCAGTTCTGCCGGAAGAGCTCGACGTAGCTGCACGCGGCGGCGCCGTCGACCACCTCGCAGGTGCCCTGGAAGTCGAAGCTGACCACCTCGTTGCCATCGCAGTACGAGGGCGGCGGATCGAAGCACGGGTTGGGCTGGCAGGGATCGGCCTCGACGGACAGGTTGCCGGCCTGCGCGGCGTCGTAGCCGTTGGCGGCGCCGTCGCCGTCGCAGTAGGTCCAGGTGTTGCCGGCGTCGAGCGAGACCCGGTAGGCGACGTCGTAGTCGCCCGCCTGGAAGGGCACGTTGATCACCGCCTCGTACTCGTCCTGCCCCACCGCGCCGGCCGCCGCGTCGTCCCACGGCACCACGCCGCTGGCGAGGCTCCAGAACCAGTCGAAGCTGCCGTCGGGGTTCGACCCGGCCGGGCCGTAGCCCGCCTCGACCCGCAGGTTGTTCACGAAGTCGATGTCGGAGGTGAGGTCGGTCAGGCCGGCCTCGGTGAGGCGCCCGTAGACGGTCACCAGATCACCGGGCCCACCGGCCACGTCGATGGGCCGGTGGAGCACGCACTCGTCGATCTCGGTGTCCACCTCGGGGCAGGCGGGGTTGGCGGCCCCCGGGGTGCCGAAGTGGTCGCCCTGCGGGCTCTGGAAGTAGCGCGTCGTACCGACGCACCAGTTGAGCCCCTGATCGTTGGCCGTGTGGTCGAAGGCCCCGGGGTCGAGGCTGATCGACCGGAACTGCGCGTCGGGGAACTGGCCGCCGTCGTCGTACTGGATGGCGTCGATGTCCACGCCGTCGCAGATCAGCAGCACGCTGTCGCCGTTGTTGCTGAGCGCGAACTGGAAGGCCTGGTGCACCGGCGGCAGGTTGCCGTTCTGGGCCGGATCGACGTTCGCGGCGAACAGCGCGAAGGCGCCGGGGGCCAGGTTCAGCCCCTGGATGGTCAGCGCCGACGCCGAGCCGCGCAGATCGGTCAGCACGCAGCCGTCGAGGCTGAGCACGCCCGCGGTCGGGTTGTAGAGCTCGATCCACTCGGCCGCCGAGTCGGCCAGCGCGCCGTGGGGATCGTACATGACCTCGGTGATCAGCACGTCGCCGGGGTTCTGGGGCGCCGCGCCCGCCGCCACGCACGCGCCGTCGGCGCACACCTGGCCGTTGGCGGCGCAGTCGGTGGTCGGGCCGGGGTCGTGGGCGCAGCTGGGCGCGCCGCCCACGTCGGTGCAGACGCCGGGCGCGGCGTAGGTGCGCACGGTCACGCCGTCGGGGGCGCAGTCGGGCGGCGGGGCCACGGCGCAGGGGTTCGGCTCGCAGGGATCCGGCCGCTCCACGACCTCGAGCGCGCCGGCCTCGGCGGGCTGGTAGCCGTTGTTCGACCCGTCGAGATCGCAGTACGTCCAGGTCGTCCCCGCGTCCGCGCTGAAGCGCCACGCCAGGTCGTAGGCGCCGAGCTCGGGCACGTCGATCTCGACCTGGTACTCGTCGAGGTCGGGCTCGCCGTCGCCCTGGTTGCCGCTGTAGGCGAAGTTGCCGAAGCCCTCGTGCCACGCCCAGTCGACGTTGCCCTCGGGCAGGCTGCCCACCGGGCCGACACCCAGCTGCGCCCGCAGGTTGGGGTCGACGTCGACCCCGACGGTGCGATCGGTGATGCCGGCCTGCAGCACCCGGCCGAAGCTCTGGAAGCGATCACCAGCGAAGGCCATCGTGTCGGCCGGCCGCTGGTAGCGGCAGAGGTCGATCGGCACCGGGCAGGCCGGGTTCTGCTGCCCCGGCGAGCCGAAGTGATCGCCTTGGCCCGACACGAAGTACACCAGCGGAGCGAGGCACCAGTTGGCGCCGTCGTCGTTCTCGGCCGCCTCGTCGCTGGCCGCGGGGCTGAGGCTGAGCGCGGCGAACTGGGCGTCGGGGAAGAGCGGGCCGTCGTCGTAGGTGACCGTGTCGATGGTGGCGCCGCCGCACTCGATGGTGAGCGTCTCGCCCCCGTTGCCGAGGTCGAAGCCGAACACCAGATCCGGCTGCAGGCCGCCGTTGACGCCGGGATCGGCGCTGCGGGCCAGCAGCAGGTAGCTGCCCGCCTGCAGCGTGCCCGCGAGCGCGACCTGCTGGCCGCCGTTCTCGCGCACCACGCAGGTGCCCAGATCGAGGGCCTCGACGGTCGTGTTGTAGATCTCGAACCACTCGGCGTTGGCGTCGGACAGCGCGCCGTGCGGGTCGTACATGATCTCGGTGATCGCCAGCTCGCCCTCGGTGGGCGCCCCGAGGGGATCCCGGCAGATCCCCTGCACGCAGGTCTGCCCGCCCGCGCAGGCGGTGTCCGTCGGCGCGTAGGTGCACTCGGGGGCCCCGTTGAGCACCTGGCAGGCGCCCGGGGCGCCGAAGCTGCGCACCGTCGTCGCGTCCGCGCAGGTGGCGGGCGGCGGCGCCAGGCAGGGGTTGGGATCGCAGGGATCGCCCGCGACGCCCTCGACCACCAGATCGCCCGCGTCGGCGGCCGCGTAGCCGTTCGACGAGCCGGCGCCGGTGTCGCAGTAGGTCCACGTGGCGCCGGCGTCGGCGCTGAAGCGCCAGGCGAAGTCGTAGGTGCCGGGCGCCGGCAGGCGCTGCGTGTGCTGGTACTCGTCGTTGTTCGGCTCGCCCTGCGCGTTGCCGTCGTAGCCCACGTTGGGCAGCGCCTGCGTCCAGCTCCAGTTGATGCCGGCCGAGGGCAGGCTGCCGTCGGGGCCGTAGCCGAACTGGGCCACCACGGCCGGATCCACGTCGGTGCCCGGCGTGCGATCGGTGATGCCCTGCACGTAGACCCGACCGTAGAAGACCACGTCGGCCTGCGCCTGCTCCCGCACCGACTCGGGGAACTGCGTGCGGCAGAAGCCGACCGTCGCCGGGCAGGGCGGGTTCGGCTGACCCGGCGTACCCCGGTGCGTGCTGCCCCCGGCGTCCACCGAGTAGGGCTGCGTGCCGAGGCACCAGTTCGCCCCGTCGTCGTTCTGCGCGGCGTCGGTGGCGCCGGGGCGCAGGCTGATCGACGCCTTCTGCGCGTTCGGGAAGGCGCCGCCGTCGTCGTAGCTGACCGCGTCGATCACCACGCCGCCGCCGCAGCGCAGCGTCAGGCTGTCGCCGCCGTTGTTGAGGTCGAAGTTGAAGGTGCCGTCGGGCTGCAGGCCGCCGTTGACGCCCGCATCGGCGCTCCGCGCGTAGAGCAGCACCGCGCCCGGACCCACGACGCCGGCCAGCTGCACCGCGTTGTTCGCGGTGTCGGCCACGCTGCAGCCGTCCAGCGTCAGCGCGGCGTCCGTGACGTTGACCACCTCGAACCACTCGGCGGTGGCGTCGGCCAGGTCGTCGTGCGGGTCGTACATGATCTCGGTGAACACCAGCTCGCCCGGCTGGGGCACCACCGCGGGCGCGACGCACGCGCCGTCGACGCACACGAAGTCGCCGAAGCAGGGGATCTCGTTCATCGGGAACTGGCAGTCGGCGACGCCGGCCTGATCGACGCAGACGCCCGGCGCGCCGTAGGTGCGCACGGTCGCGCCATCGGCGCACTCGTCGGCGGGCGGATCGACGCAGGGGTTGGGATCGCAGGCGTCCCCGCCCGCGGCGCTGGTCAGGGTGCCGGCGTCGGCGGGCGCGTAGCCGTCGCTCGAGCCCTCCGGCTCGCGGTCGCAGTAGGTCCAGTTGCGGCCGCCGTCCACGCTGAAGCGCCAGGCGACGTCGTAGGTGCCCTCCGCGGGCGCCATCAGATCGGCCTGGTATTCGTCGTTGCTGGCGTCGGGGAAGCCGACGCCCTGCCAGGCCGGGTTCGGCCCGCCCGGGATCCACTGCCAACCGCCGGCGACGGCGGGATCGCTGCCGTCGGGGCCCACGCCCAGCTCGGCCAGCACCGCCGGCGCCGGATCGGTGCGGTCGGTGCGGTCGGTCACCCCCTGCTCGAACAGGCGGCCGTAGACGGTGACGATCTGGCCCTCGGTGGCCTGGATGTCGAGCGGGTGCTGCAGGGCGCAGTAGTCGACCAGCTCGTCGCAGGGCGGGTTGGGGCCGCCGGGCGTGCCGTAGTGGTCGTCGGTCGGGCCGTCGGGGTCGAAGTAGGGGCTGCGGCCGAGGCACCAGCTGCCGCCGGCGGTCGGATCCGCCGCGCCCGGGTCGAGCGCGATGCTGGCGAAGCGCGCGTCGGGGAAGGCGCCGCCGTCGTCGTAGGTGACGCTGGTGATGGTGACGCCGCCGCAGGTGAGCGCGACGGTGTCGCCGCCGTTGCCGAGGCCGAAGGGCATCGGCTGCGGGTGCACGTCGAGACCGCCGTTGGCGCCCGGATCGACGCTGCGGGCGAAGACGACGTAGGCGTCGGCCTGCAGCACCAGGCCCTCGATCGGCAGCGCCAGCTCGACGCCGTCGGTCAGCAGGCAGCCCTCGAGGTCGAGCACCTCGCCGGTCGTGTTGTGCAGCTCGACCCACTCGGCGCTGGTCTCGGCCAGCGGCCCGTGGGGATCGTAGAGGATCTCGTTGACCAGCACCTCGCCGGGCGCGGGCGCGCGGGCGCCGCCCTCGACCTCGCAGACGCCGTCGACGCAGGTGCGGCCCGCCGCGCAGGGCGTCACCTGCGGCGCGTAGGTGCACTCGGCCGCGCCGCCCACGACGGCGCAGGCGCCGACGGCCGCGTAGGTCACGCGGTCTTCGCCCTGGCAGCTCGCCGGCGGCGGGGTGACGCAGGGGTTGGGGTCGCAGGGGCCGGGCACGAACTCGCAGTGCCCGTCGACGCACATCTCGTCGGCGGCGCAGGCGAAGCGATCCTCGCCGAAGGTGCAGTCGGGCGCGCCGCCCACGTCGCGGCACTGGGCCGGGCCGAGGAACACCACGACCTCGTTGCCGTCGCAGGCCGGCGCGGGGGGCGCGCCGCACGCGTCGCCGGCGCAGGGGTCGGGCACGCAGGCGCCGGCGCGGCACTGCTCGTCGGCCCCGCACGGCGTGCGGATCTCGTCGTAGGTGCAGGCGGCCGCGCCGCCCACGTCGTCGCAGGCGCCGGGCGCCGCGAAGGTGACCGCGGTGTCCCCATCGCAGAAGGGCGCGGCGGGCGGCTGCTGGCACGGGTTCGGCTGGCAGGGATCGGGCAGCGGCTCGCAGGCGCCCGCGACGCAAGCCGTGTTCGCCGGGCAGGCGTTGCGCTGCTCGGGGTAGTTGCAGACCGGCGCGCCGCCGATGGCGAAGCACTCGCCCGGGGCCCCCGGCACCACCTGCGTGTTGCCCTCGCAGCGGGCCGGCGGCGCCGCGTCGCAGGGGTTCGGCGCGCAGGGATCCGGCGCCGGCACGCACGCCGCGTTCTCGCAGATCTCGTTCGCCGCGCAGGGCGTCCGCTGCGGCGCGTAGTCGCACTGCGGGTTGCCGCCCACGTCGGTGCACTGGCCCACGGCCGCGAAGCGCAGCACCGCGTTGCCGTCGCAGCGCGCGGCCGGGGCCTCGTCACACGGGTTGGGATCGCAGACGCCGCCGAGATCCACGCAGGCGCCGGCCTGACACACCTCACCGCCGCCGCACGGCGTGCGGCTCAGCTCGTCGAAGGTGCACGCCGCGGCGCCGCCCTCGACCGCGCAGACGCCCAGATCGACGTAGGTGACCACGGTGTCGCCGTCACAGCTCGGCGGCGGCGCACCCACGCAGGGGTTGGGCGCGCAGAGATCGGCCATCGACGTCAGCTGGCCGGCGTCGCCCGGCGCGTACCCGTCCGACGAGCCGGGATCACCGCCGTCGCAGTACGTCCAGGTGAAGCCGCCGTCGACCGTGAAGCGCCACGCGTAATCGTAGGCGCCCGGCGCGGGCAGGGTGAGGTCGGCCTGGTACTCGTCGTTGTCGCGCTCGCCCGCGGCGCCGCCGTCGTAGCCCGGGTTGGGCGCGCCCGCGACCCAGCGCCACGCCGCGTTGCCCGCCGGCTGGCTGCCGTCGGGGCCGAAGCCCAGCTCGCCGCGCACGAAGGGCGCCGTGTCGTTGCCGGTGGAGCGGTCGGTCAGGCCGGCCTCGTAGAGCCGCCCGTAGACCCGCACGACGTCGCCCGGGGCGCCGTCGATGTCCGGCGGGAACTGCAGGCGGCAGAAGTCGACCGGCTCGGCGCAGGGCGGGTTGGGCTGGCCCGGCGAGCCGAAGTGGTCGGTCGCGTCACCGGGCGCGTCGAAGTAGCGCCCGCGGCCGAGGCACCAGCGGCCGTCGGCGGGATCGCGGCTGATCGAGGCCCGGCGGGCGTCGGGGAAGACCCCGCCGTCGTCGTAGGCCACCGTGTCGATCACCGCGCCCGCGCAGCGCAGCGTGACGGTGTCGCCGTCGTTGTTGAGGGCGAAGCCGAAGGCCTGGAAGGCCGCCAGGCCGCCGTTGGCGGCGGGATCCAGCGAGCGCGCGAACACCACCCGGCCCTCGGGCGGCAGCACCAGGTCGTTCACCGCGGTGCCCGTGCCGGGCCCGCCGCCGTCGTGCAGCTCGCAGCCGGTCAGGTCGAGCGCGACGGGCGCGCGGTTGCGCAGCTCGATCCACTCGGCGGCGTTCTCGGCCAGCGGATCCTGCGGGTCGTAGAGGATCTCGGTGATCTGCACCTGCCCGGGCAGCGGCGCCGGCGCGCCGTCGTCGGGCACGCACACGCCCGCGTCGCAGACCTCGTTCGCCCCGCACGCCGTCCGCACCTCGGCGTAGTCGCACGCGGCCTCGCCGGTGGCGTCGTCGCAGGCGCCCGGCGCGGGGTACGTGACCGCCACGTCGCCGTCACAGGTGGCCGGCGGCGGCTGGGTGCAGGGGTTGGGATCGCAGGGGCTGCCGACGAACACGCAACGCCCGGCCTCGCACGCCTCGTCGGCCGCGCAGTCGGTGCGCTGGGCGGGGTAGTCGCACTGGGCCTGCCCACCCACGTCGGCGCAGACGCCCGTGGCCGGGTAGCGCACCGCCGTGTCGCCTTCGCAGGTGGCCACCGGCGGCGTCGTGCACGGGTTGGGGTCGCAGACGTCCACCTGCACCACGCAGGCGCCGTTGATGCACACCTGGTCGGCCGCGCAGGCCACGCGCTCGGTCGGGTACTCGCAGACCGCCTCGCCGCCGGCGCTGAAGCACTGGCCGGGCGTGCGGGCGCGCACGACGGTGTCGCCGTCGCAGGTGGGCGCGGGGGCCGCGTTGCAGGGGTTGGGGGCGCAGGGATCGGGCAGATCGACGCAGGCCCCGGCCTCGCAGGTGCGCCCGGCGCCGCAGGCGCGGCGATCCTCGACGTAGGTGCAGGCGGCCGCGCCGCCCACGTTCTCGCAGATGCCCACGGGCTGGAAAGCCACGACGTCGTTGCCGTCGCACGTGGTCGCCGGCGGGGCGTCGCAGGGGTTCGGCAGGCAGGGATCGGGCAGCGGCACGCAGCGCCCGGCGTCGCAGGTCTGGCCCGCGGGGCAGGGCGTCGTCTGGCTGGGGTAGCTGCAGTCGGCCGCGCCCTCGTCGTCGGCGCACTGGCCCGGGCCGCTGTAGGTGACGACGCTGTCGCCGGCGCAGGTGGCGGCCGGCGGGGCGTCGCAGGGGTTCGGGGCGCAGGGATCGGGCAGGTCGACGCAGGCGCCGGCCTCGCAGGTGCGCCCCGCGCCGCAGGCCGTGCGCTGCTGCGGGTAGCGGCACTCGGGCGTGCCGGCGGCGTCGGTGCACTGGCCCACCGCGGGGTAGGTGATCAGGGTGTCGCCGTCGCACGCCGCCGCCGGCGCCTCGACGCAGGGGTTCGGGTCGCAGGCGCCGCCGGCGGGCACGCAGGCGCCGGCCTCGCACACCTCGCCGCCCCCGCACTCGGCGCGCTGCGGCGCGTAGGTGCAGTCGGCCGCGCCGTCGACGTCGGCGCAGTCGCCCACCGCCGCGAAGGTGACGGCGGTGTTGCCCTCGCAGGTGGGCAGAGGCGGCGTCGTGCACGGGTTCGGCGCGCAGGCGTCGGCCTCGGGGCAAGGCGGGTTGGGCTCGCCGGGGGTGCCGCGGTGATCCTCACCGGGCGCGCCGCCGGGGGCGTACACGTCGAAGCCCAGGCACCAGCTGGCGGCGTCGTCGTTGGCGTCCGCGTCGTAGCGGGCCGCGTCCAGCGACAGCGAGGCGCGGCGCGCGTCGGGCCAGCCGTTCGCCTCGTCCCAGGCGATCACGTCGACATCGACCCCGGCGCAGCGCAGGGCCAGCGTCTCGCTGCCGTTGTTGAGGGCGAAGGCGAACAGGTGGTCGGGCACGAGGCCGCCGTTGACGCCGGCATCGTCGGCGCGCGCGAAGAGCGCCACGCCGCCCGGGGGCAGCGTCAGCGGCCCCACGTCGACCAGGTTGCCGCCGGCGTCCTCGATCACGCAGCCCTCGAGCCGCCGGGGGCCGTCGGCCAGGTTCGTCAGCTCGAACCACTCGGCCGTCTCGTCGGCCAGCGGATCGTGCGGGTCGTACATCACCTCGGTGAAGACGACCTCGCCCATCGCCGGCGCCGGCTCGGCCGCGACGCAGGCGCCGTCGCGGCACACGCCGTCGGGGCAGCGCGTCACGCGGCGGGCGTAGCTGCAGTCGACCGTGTCGCCGTCGACCACGCTGCACTGGCCCGGGCCCTCGAAGACCACGCGGTCGCCGCCATCGCAGGTGGGCGCGGGGGGCGCGTCGCAGGGGTTCGGCTCGCACAGATCGACCGCCGGGCAGGGCGGGTTGGTCCGCCCCGGCGTGCCGACGTGGGGCGCGGGCACGGCCGTGTAGACGTCCATCGCCAGGCACCAGCTGGCCGGCGCGTCGTTCAGCGCGGCGTCCGTCGCGGCGGGATCCAGGCTGATGGCCGCGCGCGGCGCGGCGGGCCACCCGGCGCCGTAAGCGACGGCGTCGATGTCGACGTCGCCGCACCGCAGCCGCACCGTGTCGCCGCCGTTGTTGAGGCCGAAGCCGAAGGTCGCGTCGGCGTCGAGGCCGCCGTTGAGGGCCGGATCGGCGCTGCGCACGAAGATCGCGTAGGCGCCCGGGGCCAGGTTCAGCGGCCCCACGTCGGTCGCGTTGTCCGCCGAGTCGCTGACCACGCAGCCCTCGAGGCCCACGGTCCGATCGCCGGTGTTGTGCACCTCGAACCACTCGGCGGTGTTCTCGTCGAGGCCGTCGTGCGGATCGGCCATGATCTCGGTGATGACCACCTCGCCGGGCGCCGGCCGCGGGAAGACCTCGACGCAGGCGCCCTGCCGGCAGGCCTGGCCGCCGGGGCAGTCCTCGGCGGTGGGCGCGTAATCGCACAGCGCGAGGCCGCCCTGCACGCGGCAGGCGCCCGGCGCGGCGAAGGTGACGCGCTGATCGCCGTCGCAGGCCGGCGGGGGCGGCGCGTCGCAGGGGTTCGGATCGCAGGGATCGCCGGCCGGCGCGATCGACGTCAGCTGACCCGCCGCCGCCGGCTGGTAGCCGTCGGTCGAGCCGTCCCCGCGATCGCAGTACAGCCAGGTCTGGCCGCCGTCGCGGCTGAAGCGGTAGGCGAAGTCGTAGGTGCCGATGCCGGGCACCGACAGGTCGCCGAGGTACTCGTCGTTGTTGGGCTCGCCGCGCGCGTCGCCGTCCCAGCCCGGGTTCGGCATGGCGGCCGACCAGCGCCAGGCGGCGTCCGTGGGCGCCACGCCGTCGGGGCCGTAGCCCACCATGCCGATCAGCGCGGGATCCGGATCGGCCTGCGGCGTGCGGGTCGTGATGCCCTCCTCGTAGACGATGCCGAACACGCGGAGGGTGCTGCCGGCCTCGGCCTCGAGGTCGAGCGGGTGCTGCAGGCGGCAGTAGTCGACGTCGCGGTCCGGGCAGGCGGGGTTGGGCCCGCCCGGCGTGCCGCGGTGATCGCCCTCGGGCCCGTCGAGGCCCTCGTAGTAGACGTCCTGGCCGAGGCACCAGCTGGCGCCGTCGTCGTTGGCCGCGGCGTCGGTGAACGCGGGATCCAGGCTGAGGCTGGCCTGCCGCGCCGCCGGGAAGGCGCCGCCGACGTCGTAGGTGACCGTGTCGATCTCGACGTCGCCGCAGCGCAGGGTCAGCGGCTCGCCGTCGTTGTTCAGGCCGAAGGGGAACAGGTGGTCGGGCACCAGCCCGCCGTTGACCTCGGGATCGGCGCTGCGCGCGAAGACCGCGTAGGCGCCCGCCTCGAGGTTCAAGCCGACGACCGGCGCCTCGTTGGCGCCGTCGGCCACCACGCAGTTGTGCAGCGTGCGGGGCGTGTCGGCCCGGTTGTGCAGCTCGAACCACTCGGCCTGGCTGTCCTGCAGATCGCCGTGCGGGTCGTACATGATCTCGGTGAAGATCACCTCGCCCGCGGCCGGCGCGGCGAAGCCGTTGCGGCAGGCGCCGTCGACGCAGACGCCGCCGTCGAGGCTGCAGTCGGTGCGCGCGGCGGCGTAGGTGCACTCGGCGGCGCCGCCCACGACGTTGCAGACGCCCGGCGCCGCGTAGGTCAGCCGGGTGAGGCCGTCGGCGTCACAGGTGGCGGCCGGCGGCGCGTCGCACGCCTCGGCCTCGCAGGGGCTGGCCAGGCTGGTCAGCCGCGCCGCGTTGGCCGGGGCGTAGCCGTCGTCGCTGCCGGTGAGGTCGCACAGCTTCCAGGTCGCCCCGCCGTCGCGGCTGAAGCGGTAGGCCATGTGGTAGGCGCCCGGCGCGGGCACCGTGAACGTGGCCTGGTACTCGTCGTTGTTCGGCTCGTTGCGCGCGGCCGCGTTCCAGGCCGGGTTGGGCTGGGCGTCCACCCAGGTCCACGCGTCGTCCGGCTGGCCCTCGGGCCCGAAGCCGGCCTGGCCGCGCACGCCGGGGTCGACATCGGTGGCGTCGGTGCGATCGGTGATGCCGGCCTCGTACACCAAGCCGAAGGCGGTCAGCTGGCTGCCCGCGTCGGCCCGGATCTCGGGCGGGAACTGGAAGCGGCACCAGTCGATCTCGGCGTCGGGCACCGGGCAGGCCGGGTTGGGCAGGCCGGGCGAGCCCAGGTGGGGCGCGCCGTCGGCGAAGTAGGCCATCTGGCCGAGGCACCAGCGGGCGCCGGCGTCGTTCGCGTCGGCGTCCGTCGACGCGGGATCCAGGCTGAGGCTGGCGCGCTGCGCGTCGGGGAAGTCGCCGCCGTCGTCGTAGGTGACCGTGTCGATCAGCGTGTCCTCACAGGTCAGGCTGATCGTCTCGCCGCCGTTGTTCAGGCCGAAGTCGAACAGGGCGTCGAAGACGAGGCCGCCGTTGAGATCGAGGTCGTCGCTGCGG
Organism: Myxococcales bacterium; assembly: GCA_020633465.1. Taxonomy (GTDB): domain Bacteria; phylum Myxococcota_A; class Bradymonadia; order UBA7976; family UBA1532; genus JACKDN01. The sequence continues at coordinate 37,718 of JACKDN010000009.1, read as the reverse complement.
CCGAGCAGCACGTAGCCGCCCGCCGGCACGACGAGGCGGCCCAGCGTGTTCTGGTTGGCCGCGTCGGCCAGGGTGCAGCCGTCGAGGCGCAGGTCGCCGTCGGTCGGGTTGTGCAGCTCGATCCACTCGGCGTTCACGTCGTCGAGCGGGTCGTGCGGGTCGTACATGATCTCGGTGATGACGATGTCGCCGGCGCCGGGGCGGGCCTCGGCGTCGACGCAGGCGCCGTCGGCGCAGATCTGGTCGGCCACGCGGCAGTCGACCGTGTCCCGCTCGAAGCTGCACTCGGCGGCGCCGTCGAGCACCGCGCACTCACCGGGGGCCACGAAGGTGGCGACGGTGAAGGCGTCGGCGCAGTCCGCCGGGGGCGCCTCGGCGCAGGGGTTCGCGTCGCAGGGGCCGGGGGTGCTGGTCAGCTGGCCGGCGTTGGCGGGCTGGTAGCCGTCCTCGGCGCCGTCCGCGCCGGCGCCGGCGGCGCGATCGCAGTACGTCCAGGTGGTGCCGCCGTCGACGGAGAAGCGGTAGGCGAAGTCGTAGGTGCCGGGGGCGGGCACACGCAGCTGCCCCTGGTACTCGTCGTTGCCGGGCTCGCCGGCGTCGGCCGCGTTCCACATCGCGTTGGGCGCGGCGTCGGCCCAGGCCCAGGTCTCGGGCGCGGCGGCGGGATCGCTGCCGTCGGGGCCGCTGCCCACCTGGGCCACCAGGCGGGCCTCGACGTCGACGCCGTCCGTGCGATCGGTCAGGCCCTCTTCGAAGACGCGCCCGTAGACGGTGACGCGCTCGCCGGCGGTGGCCTCGAGGTCCAGCGGCCACTGCAGGCGGCACCAGTCGACGTCGACGTCGCTGCCCGCGCAGAAGGGGTTGTCGGCGCCGGGCGAGCCCAGGTCGCCGCCGGCCCAGGGCGCCGTGGCGAGGCACCACGCGGCGGCATCGTCGTTGATCGCGGCGTCGTAGCGGTCGGCCGAGAGGCTGAGCGCGATGCCCGCCTCGATCGGCCAGTCGCCGCGCGCCCAGGCGACGCTGTCGATCAGGTTGCCCCGGGCGTCGCGCAGGGCGACGGAGTCGGCGCCGTTGGTCAGGCCGATACCTTCGTAGGCCAGCGCGCCCTGCACGCCGCCGTTGACGGCGGGATCGGCGTCGCGGGCCAGCACCAGGAAGGCGCCGGGGGCCAGCTCGAGCGGGCCCTGCCCCTCGAAGCGGAAGGCGTCGTCGCCCTCGGACTCGAGGGTCCAGCCGTCGAGGAAGACCGGGGCGTTGGTGCGGTTGTGGATCTCGATCCACTCGCCCTGCTGATCGGCGACGCCCTCGGGATCGATCAGGATCTCGGTGATGACCACGTCGCCCGGCGAGGACGGCGCGGCGCAGCGCTGCGCGTCCAGGACGCAGTAGCCGCCGGGCCCGCAGTCGGCGTTCTCGGTGCAGCAGCCCTCGATGGGGGTGCGCTCGCACAGCATCTGGACGCAGCGGTCGGTGGTGCAGACGTCCTGGTCGTCACACTCGCCGGCGTCCTCGCACTCGACCGGGGGCAGGCCGCCCATGCCGCCGACGCCGCCGCCCATGCCGCCGACGCCGCCCATGCCGCCGACGCCGCCCATGCCGCCCGCGCCGCCGCCGCCGACGCCGCCCATGCCGCCGACGCCACCCGCGCCGCCGCCCATGCCGCCGTCGCCGCCCACGCCACCGCCGACGCCGCCCGCGCCGCCGTCGCCGCCCATGCCGCCGCCCATACCGCCCGCGCCGCCGCCGACACCGCCCGCGCCGCCGCCCATGCCGCCCGCGCCGCCGCCGCCCCCCGCGCCGCCGCCCATGCCGCCGCGCCGCCGCCGCCCATGCCGCCCGCGCCGCCGCCGTCGCCGCCCATGCCGACGTTGCCGCCGACGCCGGGCGTGCCGCCGTCGCCGCCGGCCCCGATCTGCGCGTCCCGGCCCGCGTCGGAGGCCCCGCCCCCGCCGCCGCCGTCGTCGCAGGCCACCAGGCTCGTCGCCAGCGCGAGCGCAATGAGTCGTCCGACGCGTCCAGTCATGGTCGTCCCGCCTCTTCCGGTCTCCCCAAGTTGCCGGGGATTCTCCGGCCCCCGCGGGTGGGAGTCAAACCACGGGCAGGTGACGGGTTGGGCACGCCTCGGGCAGCCCGCTGGCCCGCGCCGAAGCGCGGCCCGCGGCGTCATTTTGTTCAATGCAGCTTGCATATATGCTCCAAGCATATATACTCACCGCATCGAACCTGACGGAGCCGCGTCGTGTCCCCTGCCGAAGAAGAGCGCGCCTTCCTCGAGGCCTACGACAAGACCGCCTTCGACCGCCCCTCGGTCTCGGTGGACGTCGTCATCCTCACCGCCCTCGACGAGGCGCTCCACGCGCTGCTCGTCCGCCGCGACGTGCTGCCGCAGAGGGATCGGTGGGCGCTGCCCGGCGGCTTCGTGCGCATGGACGAGTCGCTCGAGCAGGCCGCGACCCGCGTCCTGGCCGACAAGGGCGGCCTGGCCGACGTCTACCTCGAGCAGCTCTACACCTTCGGCGCGGTCGATCGGGATCCGCGCATGCGCGTCCTGTCCGTCGCCTACGTCGCCCTCGTCGCCGCCGGTCGCGTGCCGCCGCCGACCGACGGCCGCGTCCTCGCGCGGGTGGACGTGCCCTGGGAGGGCGAGGCGGGTGGCCCCGTCGACGCCCTCGGCCCGGACGGCGCCGCCCTGCCCCTCGCCTTCGATCACGGCGACATGCTGGCGATGGCCGTCAAGCGCCTGCGCGGCAAGCTGAACTACACGCCGATCGGCTATCAGCTGCTGCCGCCCACCTTCACCCTGCGCGCCCTGCAGACGGTGCACGAGACCATCCTCGGGCGCGCGCTGAACAAGGACTCGTTCCGTCGCCGCATGCTCGCCTCGGGCGAGCTCGAGGCGACCGGCGAGCGCGAGCAGCAGGTCGAGCACCGCCCCGCCGAGCTCTACCGCTTCGTCCACCAGTCGGCACTGTGACCCAGGAGGTTCCTCATGGCCGAGATTCGTCAGTTCCTGTGGATGCGCCACCTGCGCGCCGAGCCCAGCGTGCACGTCCTGCGCTTCAAGCGCGGCCGCCTGACGCAGAGCGGGCGCGGCCTCGCGTTCTGGTTCCTGCCGATGAGCGCCAGCGTCGCCGAGGTGCCGATGGACGATCGTGATCTGCACTTCCTCTTCCACGCGCGCTCGCGCGACTTCCAGGACGTCACCGTGCAGGGCGTCGCGGCCTGGCGGGTGACCGACCCGGAGCGGCTGGGCGCGCGCCTCGACTTCTCGATCGATCTGGCGAAGGGCGCGTGGCTGAAGCAGCCGCTCGAGCAGGTCGACGGCCTGCTCACCGGCATGGCGCAGCAGCTGGCCGTGCGGCACGTGGCCGACATGAACGTACGGGCGCTGCTGGCCGAGGGGGTCGACCTCATCCAGCAGCGCATCGCCGACGGGCTGGTCGGGCACGCGGCGCTCGAGGCCATGGGCATCGAGGTGGTCGCCGTGCGGGTGGCCGACGTGGCGCCCACGCCCGACCTCGAGAAGGCGCTCCAGACGCCCACGCGCGAGCAGATCCAGCAGGCGGCCGACGAGGCGACGTTCCAGCGGCGCGCGCAGGCCGTCGACAAGGAGCGCGCCATCGCCGAGAACGAGCTGCAGAACCGCATCGAGCTGGCGCGCCGCGAGCAGCAGCTGATCGAGCAGAAGGGGCAGAACGACCGGAAGCAAGCGGTCGAGGCGGCCGAGGCGGCGCGCATCGCGGCCGAGGGCAAGGCCGAGCGCGATCGCATCGAGAGCGACGCGCAGGCGCGGCGCATCCAGGTGGTCGAGCAGGCGTCGCTCGAGGCCGAGCGCGGGCGCATGGACATCTACGCCGGCCTGCCGCCCAACGTCATGCTGGGGCTGGCCGCGCGCGAGCTGGCCGGCAACCTGCCCAGCATCGAGCACCTGAACCTGTCGCCCGACGCGCTGGGGCCCATGCTGCAGAGCCTGCTGAGCGCCGGCACGCGGCGGCTCGAGGCCGAGTAGGGCGGTGGGCGCCGCCATCCCGCGGGTGGTCGTCGTCACGCGACCCACCGTCTACGAGCACCTGCTGCGCACGCACGGCACCACGCAGCAGGCGCGCTTCGTGCTCGAGTCGCGCGGACGCTCGATGGACGAGGTGCTGGCCTGGCACCGCCGCTTCGACGACGCGCTGCGCCAGGTGATGGGCGCGCTGCCGCTGGAGTGGCGCCGCTCGCGCGTCGACCGCAGCGATCTGGACCGCTTCCTGTTCGAGCCCGACGACACGGTGGTCGTCGTCGGCCAGGACGGCCTGGTCGCCAACGTCGCGAAGTACCTCGACGGCCAGCCGGTGGTCGGCATCAACCCGATGCCCGGCTTCTTCGACGGCGTGCTGGTGCCCCACGCCCCCCACGACGCCCGCCGCCTGCTGCCCGCCGCGATGCACCGCGAGGCCACCGTGCAGCAGCGCACGATGGTGCAGGTCGAGCTCGACGACGGGCAGCGGCTCGTCGCCCTCAACGAGCTGTTCGTCGGCCACCGCACCCACCAGTCGGCCCGCTACCGCCTGCGCGTCGGCGAAGCCGAGGAGCGCCAGTCGTCCTCGGGCCTGATCGTCGCCACCGGCACCGGCGCCACCGGCTGGGCCCGCAGCATCGTCGGCCAGCGCCGCGCGCCCCCGCCCGTGCCCGCCCCCGAGGATCCCTGGCTGACCTACCTGGTGCGCGAGCCCTTCCCCAGCCAGGCCACCGGCACCAGCCTGGACGCCGGCCAGGTGACCCCCGACGCCCCGCTGAAGGTGATCAGCGAGCTCGACGACGACGGCGTCGTCTTCGGCGACGGCATCGAAGCCGACCGCCTCGCCTTCGCCTGGGGCGCCACCGCCACCATCACGCCCGCGCGGCAGCGCCTGGCCCTCGTCACGGGCTGAGATCGTGGACGTCGTCGTCGTCGTCGGCGTGGTCGACCCCGCGCCGGGCGGGCGACGTTGCGGTCCGCGCTCGGGCGAGAGTAGCTTCGCCCCATGGACTCGACCGACTGGGACTGGCCCGGCGCCCGCTGGTGGCGCGTGGACCTGCACACGCACTCGCCGGCCTCTCACGACTGGGGGAAGGGGCAGCCGGACGAGCCGAAGCCGACGCCGCGCGAGTGGGTCGTCGCGGCGCTCGACGCGGGCCTGCACGCCGTCGCCCTGACCGATCACGACACCGCCGCGTGGACTGAGGACGTGCGCGCCGCGGCCCGCGCCGTTCACGCCGAGACCGGTCGCTCGCTCGCGGTGTACCCCGGGGTGGAGCTGTCGGTCTCGGACCGCGCCCTGCACCTGCTGGTGGTCTTCGACCCCGCCTCACCTGCCGGCATCGTCGACCGCTTCGTGGGCCGAACGCGCCACCCGGGCAACACGGACCCCTGCGCCGCCGCCCGAGCGGCGGTGGAGATGGGCGGCGTGTGCCTCTGGGCGCACGCCAACGGCCCGAAGGGCGTGCTGATGAACGAGCAGGGCGACGCGCCCTGCAAGCGCGGCCCCCCCTTCTGGCGACTGCTGGCGTGCCCCGAGGTCGTCGGCATGGAGATCGTGCCGGAGTTGTCCTTCGACGCGGTGTGGCTTCGCGCCGAAGATCCCGATCATCGGCGGACGGCCCCGCCGCTGGGCATCGTCCATTGCAGCGACGCCCACGAGACCGGCCGTCTCGGGGGCCGCTGGACGTGGGTGAAGATGTCCCGGCCGACGATCGAGGGTCTCCGGCTGGCCCTGGTGGACGGCCCCCTGTCGCTGGTTCCATCGTCCGACGATCCGAACCGCCACGCGCGCTGCGTCATCGAAGGGATCGCCGTCGAGAACGCCCGGTACATGGGCCGCCCCCGACCCTTCGAGGTCGGCTTCAGCCCGTGGTTCAGCGCGGTGATCGGTGGCCGCGGCACCGGCAAGTCGACCCTGGTCGACCTCCTGCGCCTGGCGCTGCGACGGCAGGCCGAGTGGCCGGACTCGGGATCCGGCGAGGCGCTGAAGGCGGAGTTCGAGGCGCGGACGTCGACGGCCGACGGCGTCCTGCGCCCCGAGACCTCGATCTGCGTGGTCTATCGCAAGGACGGCCAGCGCTATCGGCTGACCTACGCGCCCCGCGCCGACGCGCCCGCGCTCGAGCGACGGCATGGTGGGCGCTGGGAGCCGGACACGGGCGACATCCGGCGGCTGTTCCCGGTGCGCATCTACAGCCAGAAGCAGCTCTACGCGCTGGCGCAGTCGCCCGGCGCTCTGCTGGAGGTGATCGACGACTCCGGCGGCTTCGACGCCGCCGGCCTGCACGAGCAGATCGACGCGGCGCGCAACCGGTACCTCGAGCGCCGCGCCCAGGCCCGCAGCGTCGCGGCACGGGTGCAGGCCCTGGGCATCAAGCGGGCCGAGCTGACGCACCTGAGGACCGCGCTCGACGCGCTGCAGTCCGGGCGGCACGCCGACGTGCTCGCTTCGCACCGCCGCCTGTCCCGCGCGGTCCGGCGCGTCGACGAGGGCACCGAGGCGCTCCGCGACTGGCTGAATCGACTCGCCGCGCTGGCCGACGAGCTGCCGCCGGCCCCCGAAGGAGATGACGCGATCATCGACGCGGCGACGCGCGCGGCCCACGTCGCGACCTGCGCCCGGCTCGCCGAGATCGGGCGCGCCGCCGCGCGTGACCTGGGGGCGCTCACGCAGAGCAGCCGAGCCGCGCTCGATGAGCTCGACGGCAGCGAAGCACGAAGGCAGCTCGCGGACGCCCGCCAGGCCAGCGACGCGCGCTATGCCGAGACGATCGCGGCCCTGGAGGCCGAGGGCATCACCGACCTGGGGCGACACCAGGAGTTCGTGCAACGCGCGGCGGTGCTCGAGCGTGAGATCGCCCAGCTCGACTCGTTGGAGGACGAAGCCCGCCGACTGGAACGCGAAGCGGACGAGGCGCTGCGGGCCTTCCGCGACGGACGCCGGGCGCTGACCGATGCGCGTGCCGCGTTCGCGCGGTCGCGAGACGACGACAGCATCCGGCTCGACGTCACCATGCGGCCGTGGGCCGAGGCCGGCAGCGACTTCGAGAGACATCTGCGCGAACAGCTCGGGATCGAAACCACCTTCGACAAGGAAGGGAAGGCCCTCTGCGCCCGCGTCATGAGCGCCGCCGACGGATGGGCCGCCGCCCTCGACGCGCTCGTCCAGGATCTGCGGGCACACCAGGATCCCACCGCCCCCGACATTGGCCTTACGAAGCGATTCGACGAGCGGCTGCGCACGCTCGACGCCGAGAAGATCGACCGCATCGCGCTGTTCCTGCCCGACGACGACGTGACGGTGAAGTACCCCACGCCCGGTGGTTGGAAGAAGCTGGAGCGCGGCTCCCCAGGCCAGAAGACCGCCGCGCTGCTCAGCTTCGTCCTGAGCCTGGGCGACGAACCGATCGTCCTCGACCAGCCCGAGGACGACCTGGACAACGCCGTCGTCTACCAGCTGGTGGTCTCACGGCTGCGAAGGCTCAAGCGAAACCGGCAGATCATCGTCGTCACCCACAACCCCAACATCGTCGTGCACGGCGACGCCGAGCTGGTGATCAGCCTCGAGGTGAGGAAGGGAGCGACGCAGGCGACGACAGGCGGCCTGCAGGAGAACACCATCCGCGACGAGGTGTGTCGCGTGATGGAGGGCGGTCGCAAGGCGTTCGACGAGCGACACCTCAGGCTGCTGCACGGTGCGGGGGACGACGATGGAGAGCGTTGAGCATCTGCTCGGGCGCATCCGGCTGGGTGAAGATACGGCGTTGGAGCTGAAGGAGGCCGTCGTCACGGGCGGCCGCCTGAGGAGCCCCAAGCGGGACGCCCTGGCCGACGAGCTGGCCGCGCTCGCGAACGGGCGCGGGGGCACGCTGGTGCTCGGCGTGCGCGACGCGGATCGCGACATCGTCGGCATCCCGTTGGGCGATCTGGACGCGGTCGAGACGGCGGTGCGCGAGGCCTGCAACGACGTGATCGATCCACCGCTGGACGCGGATCTGCGCCGGCGCGAATTGCCCGACCACGCTGGCCAGATGGTGGCGGTCCTGCAGGTGGACGTGCCCCGCAGCCTGTTCGTCCACCGGTCGCCTGGTGGCTACCTGACGCGTCTGGGCAGCTCCAAGCGGGCGCTGCGCCCCGAGCAGCTCGCGCGCCTGTTTCAGCAGCGAAGTCAGGCCCGCTTGATTCGCTTCGACGAGCAGGCGGTCCCGCGCGCGGCGCCCTCGGACATCGACACCGCGCTGGTCTCGCGCTTTCTTCGACCGGGCACCGACGCCCTCGAGGGCGCCCGCAAGCTGAAGGTGCTCACCCAGGACGACGAGGGTGATGAGCGCCCCTCCGTCGCTGGGGTCCTGCTGTGCGCCGAGCGGCCCGAGCGCTGGCTGTCCGGCGCCTGGCTGCAAGCCGTCGCCTACCGCGGGACGCGCCAGGATTCGAACTACCAACGCGACGCGGCGGACTTTGGCGGCCCGCTCGACGCGCAGATCCTCGGCGCCCTGCGCTTCGTCGACCGAAACCAGCGGATTCACGCCACCAAGGCGCCCGGCCGAGTGGACGCGCCCCAGTTCGATCGGCGCGCGGTGTTCGAGGCGCTGGTGAACGCCGCCGCGCATCGGGACTACTCGGTGCACGGCAGCCACATCCGCCTGCACGTGTTCGACGATCGGCTGGTGCTCTACTCGCCCGGCGCGCTGCCCAACACGCTGACCGTCGACAGCATGGCCCTGCGCCAGTCCACCCGGAACGAGCTGATCGCCTCGCTGCTGGCCCGCTTGGAGCTGCCGGCGGACGCCGACGTCGGGCGCGGGCGCTTCATGGACCGACGAGGCGACGGCGTGCCGATCATCCTGGACGAGAGCACCCGCCTGAGCGGACGAGCGCCGGACTACACCGTGCTGGACGACGCCGAGGTCATGCTGACCATCTGGGGGGCAGCCGCGCCGAGCTGAGCGGCCCGGTCGCGGCAGCGCGTCGGCCGTCGAGACGGGGTGGAGGCACTTGGGCGTCGCAGGGGACGCCCAGTCGACGACGACGACGACCACGGCTCGCGGGCCTGCGGCGGATCGGGGCGCGGGGCTTAGGCCCCCGCCGTGCGGGTGATCGCGCGCAGGATGCCGGTCATGGCGGCCAGCTCGCGGGCGAGGGTGAGGGGGCCGTGGCCGCCGGCGGCGCCGGTGTGGCCGTAGAGGCCGGTGATGTGGCGGCCGGCGCGGCGGGCGGGGGGCAGGGCGGCCCAGAGGGCGTCGGCCTCGGTGTGGGGGATGACGTCGTCGTCGGCGCCGTGGACGACGTAGACCGGCGCGCCGGCGGCGGCGAGCGCGGCGGCGGGGTCGAGGAAGGAACGGTCGCCGGCGGCAGCGAGCGCCTCGGTGAGGCGGGGGGTGAGGCCGGCGCAGTCGACGCCGCAGCCCTCGAGGAACAGCGGGCGCAGCGCCTCGGGCAGGTCGGCGGCGAGCGCGCGGGCGACGGGCGGCCAGGCGTCGGGCGCCTTCATCTCGACGCGGCCCCAGGTGGCGTCGATGTAGCGGCGCCAGGCGGCGACCAGCGGCGCCGGGTCGGCGGGCGCGCCGGGCAACGTCTCGAGCAGGTTCAGGTAGACGACCGGGCGGTTCAGCGGGTCGTGCGCGACCCCCTCGCCGCCGGTGAGGCAGAAGGTCATCGCGCGCCGCCAGTCGGCGTAGCCGCCGAACAGCAGCGCGGCGCCCAGATCGCCAGCGCGCTCGGCGGCGAGGCGCAGCGCGGGCAGCGAGCCGAAGCTGATGCTGAACACGCCTGGGCGCCCCGGTGGGCGGTCGGGCGCGGCCAGCAGATCGTCGAGCGCTCGGTGGGCGTCGTCGATCAGCGTGGGCGCCAGGCGCAGCGCCTGGAAGTCGGGCAGGAAGGGCGCGTGCACGTACAGCCCGGCGCCAGCCAGCACCGCGGCGAAGCGGTCGAGGCGCGGATCGTCGGGGCCCTGCGGGTGCACGCCGGGCAGCAACAGCAGGCTGCCCCGGGCGCGCCGCCCGATCGGCGCGTAGATCCTGGCCCGCACCGCCCCGCCGCCCTCGGCGCGCGTGACCGGCGGGTGCCGATCCTGCGCCGCCCACGGCCCCAGCCAGCGCGCCAGCCGCGCCTGGACGCTCAGGCTCACTCGTGTCGGTGGCTGGCCTCGAAGGCCGCCCGCTGCTCGGCCGTCGCCGGCGCCTGGTGCTTCGCCTTCCACTCGCCGTAGGGCATGCCGTAGACGATCTCGCGGGCCTCGAGATCCTCGAGCTCGACCCCCCGCTCGGCGGCCTCGGCGCGGTACCACTTCGACAGGCAGTTGCGGCAGAAGCCGGCCAGGTTCATCAGGTCGATGTTCTGCACGTCCGTGCGCGCGCGCAGGTGCTCGACCAAGCGGCGGAAGGCCGCCGCTTCGACCGCCGTGCGGGTCGCGTCGTCCATGGGCTGCTGCATCGAATCCTCCGGTCGTGTCGGTCGGTGGGTCGAGCGCGAAGGATGCCCCTCAAGGCGCCCGCGTCGCCGACCGAAGTTTGTGAGCGGACATCCATTCGAGGTATGAGCGATGTTGTTGACGGTCGGAAGGGAGGTGTCGGTGCCGGTCGACATCATCAACGTCAGCTCTCCGGCCCTGCGCACCCGCGAGGGTCGCGTGCGGCGCTTCGCGGACGCCGTCTACGAGATCGAGCTCACCGACGACGCGCCCGATCTCGAGGTGGGCACCCGCGTGGTGCTCAACATGCGCGACGGCGGCCGCCGCAGGGTGACCGCCATCGTCGAGTTCCACAAGGGGCGCGAGCTGCGCGTGCTCGAGCGCAGCGCCAGCACGCCCGACAAGCGCATCTACCCCCGGCTGGCCGGCGGCATCCCCCTGCGCTACCGCGTGCTGGCGACCGACGAGGACGTCGGCGCCGCGCACCCCTGGCTGCTGGGTGAGGACGGCCAGGGCGGGCCCGCCGACGCCTGGCGCTCGCCCGATCCCTTCATGAACTTCAGCGTCACCGGCCTGCGCTTCGACGACGCCCAGGCCTGCGCGGCGGGTGATCGCCTGCTGTGCGAGTTCGGCGTGCCGGGCGATCAGCGCCGCTGGCGCGCCCTCGCCCGCGTGGTGCGCCTGGATCCCATCCCGACGAACGAGCCCAGCGACGGCGGCGCCACGCACCACGTCGCGGTGGCCTTCGAGCAGCTGCCGGACGACGCCGCCGAGGCGCTGACCCAGTACACCCTGCGCCTGCAGCGCGCCCACCTCTGAGCCGGCGACGCCGCGCCCTCACAGCAGCGGCGCGGACGGATCGGGCTTCCGGAACCACCCGGTGATCGCCCAGCGCTCGGCCCACGCCGGCTCGACCGCGTGGGGCACCCGCTCGCTGAGGAAGACGACCAGCCGATCCAGCACGGGATCGATCGTCGGCCGCCCCGGCGTCCACAAGGCCAGGCGGCCGCCGTCGTCGGGCTGCCAGCCCGGGTTCAGGTAGACGATCGCGGTCAGGACGCGGTTGAAGGCGCCGGGGAAGGCGTCGAGGTGCCGCCGATAGCGCGCGCCGCCGCCCGGGTAGCGCGCCACCTGCAGGTTCACTTCGGTCAGCCCGAGCCAGGCGCCGGCGTTGACCACCGCCCGCAGGGCCTCGAACTGATCGGCCACCGCCCGCAGGGCCGGATCACCCAGGTGATCGGCCAGCCAGGCGGCCTCGTCGCCGCGCAGATCCCGGTCGACCGTGTGGTCGGCGCCGCGGCGGATGCCCGCGGCGCGCAGCCGATCGGCCTCGGCCAGCGCCACGCAGGCCGCGCGCGCCTCGAGCGCGAGGCCCTCGCCGAGGAAGCCCTCGCGCGTGAACCAGCCCTCGTCGGCCAGCCGCCGCAGCTCCAGGTCGGACAGGGGCAGCACCGGGGGCGGGCAGCCCACCGGGGGCAGCGTCGACGCGAACATCGGGCACCTCGACACGACCGATCGCGCAGCAGCATGATGCCGTCGACGCTGAACGCAACCTCAATCGACCGGCGCCGCGGTCGGCCGCGCCCGCCCCGCGCTCCGCCACCTTGAGTTCGCCCTCGCGAGGTCCGATGTTCGGGGCATGCACAGCCCGCCGACCCCCCCGCCCGCGCCCACGGCTGGCCCCATCGTGGCCGGCGTCGACCTGTCGCCCTACGCCTCGGACGTCGTCTGCTGGGCGGCCCGGCTCGCGACGCTGACCGGCCAGCCCCTGCACATCGTCCACGTCGTGCACGATCCCGGCGACCGCCCGGGCTACTACCGCGCGGACGCCGCGGCGCCCACCGAGACGCTGCTCGAGGCGGCGCGGCGCCAGGTCGACGCCTTCGTCGTCGACGCCCGCGCGCAGTGCGCCGAGCTGGCCGCCCTGCGCGACGTCCACGTCCAGATCGTCGAGGGCCTGCCCGCCACGCGGCTGATCGAGGTGGCCGAGGCGGTCGCCGCCGCCCTCATCGTGGTGGGCAGCCGAGGCCGCACCGGCCTCCGGCGGCTGCTGCTGGGATTGAAGGCCGAGCGCGTGGCGCGGCTCGCGCCGATGCCGGTGGTGCTGGTGAAGGCCGGGACGCCGTGACCCCCCGCGAGCTCGAGCCCTTCGCGCTCTGGACGGGCCTGCTGGGCGGGCTGGCGATCTTCCTGCTGGGCATGGACTTCCTGACCCGCGGCCTGAAGGGCGCGGCGGGCGACCGGATGCGCGCGTGGCTGGCCCGGCTGACCGGCAACAAGGTGCGCGGCATCCTCACCGGCGCCGTGGTGACCGCGATCGTCAACTCGTCGTCGGTCACCACCGTCGTCCTGGTGGGCTTCATCTCGGCGGGGCTGATGGGCATGGCGCAGGCCCTGCCCGTGATCATGGGGGCCAGCGTCGGCGGCACCGTGACCGCGCAGCTGCTGGCGTTCCAGATCACCCTGCTGGCCCTGCCCATGATCTCGGTGGGCGTCGTCGCCTGGATGGTCGCCGGCGCCGAGCGGGTGCAGCAGATCGGCGCGATGGTGCTGGGACTCGGGCTCGTGTTCCACGGCATGGCGCTGATGAGCGACGCCATGCGGCCCCTGCGCACGTTCACGCCCTTCCTGGACCTGATGGTGGCGATGGACAACCGCTTCGTCGGCATCGCCGTGGGCGCCGCCTTCACCGCGGTCATCCAGTCGTCCGCCGCGACGACGGGCATCGTCATCGTGCTCGCCGGGCAGGGCCTGGTGTCGCTGGAGGCGGGCATCGCGCTGGCCTTCGGCGCCAACATCGGCACCTGCGCCAGCGCCGGCCTGGCGGCCATCGGCAAGCCGCGCGAAGCCGTGCGTGCCGCGGTCGCTCACGCCGTCTTCAAGATCCTCGGGGTGGCGGTGTGGGTCGGCTTCCTGCCCCAGCTCGCCGAGTGGGTGCGCCTGCTGTCACCGGCGGCGCCGCACCTGACCGGCCTCGATCGCGTCGCCGCCGAGGCCCCCCGCCAGATCGCGAACGCGCACACGCTGTTCAACGTCGCCAACACGCTGATCTTCGCCCCCTTCACCGCCCAGATCGCCCGCCTCGTCGAGCGTCTGGTGCCCGACCGCCCCTTGGCCGACGCCGCGCGGATCCGGCCCCGCTTCATCGACCCCACCTTCCTGTTCACGCCCGGGTTCGCGCTCGACCGCGCGCAGCTCGAGATCGAGCGCCTGGGACGCATGGTGACCGACCTGGTGCGCCAGGTGATGGATCCGCTGCTGGTGGGCGACGCCGCCGGCATGCGCGCCCTGGCCGAGGTCGACGAGCGCGTCGACGACCTGCACGCCGCCATCGTCGACTACCTGGGGCAGGTCAGCACCCAGACGCTGACCAAGGACGAGACCGCCAAGCTGACGCGGCTGATGCGCCAAGCCAACGAGCTGGAGCAGATCGGGGACGTCGTCGAGCACGACGTGCTGCACACGGGCCAGCGCATGGTCGACGAGCGGGTGCGCATCAGCCCGGCCACCGAGGAGCTGCTGCGCACCTTCCACGCGATGGTGGTCGAGGCGCTCGAGAGCGCCATGGTGGCGCTGCGCGACGACGACAAAGGGCAGCGCAAGCAGGTCAAGCAGATGAAGGACGACGTGCGCGCGCTCGAGGACGTGGTCGCCCGCCACCAGATCGATCGCCTCACCGCCGACGAGCCCAACCGCCTGCACACCTTCAAGCGCGAGACCGAGCTGTTCGAGCAGCTGGGGAACATCTTCAGCCTCACCCGCCGCCTGCTGCGCCGCGTCGGCTGAGGCCGGGCGTCAGTAGCGGAAGCCCGAGTCGCCGATGAACTCGCGCAGCACGCTGTTGCGCGGCACGTCGTCGGGGAAGACCGGGATGAACAGCTCCAGCAGCTTCAGCAGCTGGTGCGCGATCATCCGGCTGGGGTGGCTGCGCGGCACCTCGATCAGGTAGCGCCAGGCGAAGGTGCGCAGGACGCTCTGCTCGTAGGCCAGCGCCGAGTTGAACACGACGTCGGCCAGGCCCTGGTAGGGGAAGATGTGGCGCTCCTCGCCGCGGCGCACGCTGGGCCAGCGCGCGATGGTGTCGGCCGCGCGCGTGTTGCGGTAGCGGCGGTCGCGCACCAGGCGCCGCAGCAGGCGCGTCTCGGTGGTGGTCAGGCGCGTGCGCTCGTCGAGCACGAGCTGCGTCATCGCGCTGACGAACACGCGGAACAGCACATCGGCCGGCAGGGCGTCGGTGAGCTGCGGGTTCAGCCCGTGGATGCCCTCGATGAGCAGCACGTCCTCGGGGCCGAGCTGCAGCCGACGCCGCGGATCCGGCGCGGCCCGCCGCTGCATCTGGAAGTCGAAGCGCGGCACCTCGACCGCGTCCCCGCGGGCCAGCGCCGCCAGGTGACGCTGCAGCAGCGGCAGGTCCAGCGCGTGCAGATCCTCGAGATCCAGCTCGCCGTCGGGCATCGGCGTCAGCGCGTCGCGATCCCGGTAGTAATCGTCGAGGCCCACGGTCACCGGCCGCCGCCCGATGACCCGCAGCTGCACCGACAGCCGCTGCACGAAGGTCGTCTTGCCCGACGACGAGGGCCCCGCCACGCACACGAAGCGCGCCCCGTGCGCGATGCGATCGGCGATCTCGGCGATCTTCTTCTCGTGCAGCGCCTCGGCCACGCGCACCAGCTCGCCGAAGCGATCCTCCAGCGCGGCCCGGTTCACGTCGCCGACGGTCGCCACCCCGACCAGGCGGTTCCAGTCGCGCGTCTCGCGATAGGCCCGGTACACCACGCGCCCCGCCTCGGGCTCCTCGGGCGCCTTCGCGCCGGGGAACAGCAGCAGCAGCCCGGGCGGGTAGGCCACCACCTGCGTCCCGCTCGCCGCGGCGGTGCTCGGCGGGTAGGGGCCGTGCGCGATGTCGACGTAATCGTCCAGCTGCACCACCGGCACGCTGGGCGCCACCCAGGCCTCGATCAGCCGCGCCCGCGCCTCGCTGAAGTTCGAGACCACCTGCGGCGTGGCCTCGACGGGCACGGTGCCGGTCTCGATGGGCCGCGCCTCGGCGCTCATCGCGTCGATCAACAGCGTCAGCTCGAGCGCCATCTCGTCGAGGTCGGGCGGGGCGTCGGCCGGGCACTGCACCTCGTAGAAGTAGCCGCCGAGCAGCGACTGGCCGACGGCCGCGCGCGCCTGGGGGTAGCGCGCCCGCATGGCCGCGTAGAACAGCAGCGCCGAGGCGCGGCGCGCGATGGACTGGCCCTCGGGCGAGTCCGCGGTCACCGGGCGCAGCCGCGCGTCGCCGTCGACCTGCGTGCCGAGCCCCACCAGGTGGTTGTCGAGGACGGCGCCCACGACCTCGTGCTCCTGCACGTAGGTCGCGCCGAGGATGCCCTCGATGGTCATGCCGGCCTGCACGGTGAGCGTCTGGCCGTCGATCTGGATGCGGACGGGTTTCATGCCCTCTTGTCGCGCCGCGCGGCCGCGCCGGTCAACAACGGCGGATCACAGATCGGGCGGCTTGGGCAGCGCCCGGTCGGCCGAGAAGCGGTTCCCGTCGAAGCGGAACACCGCCCGGTGCGTGGCCTTGCTGCGCCAGTCCACCGGCGCCTCGGCCTTCCCCTCCTCGCGCGTGCCCATCGCGGTGTTCAGCCGCACCCGGAGGTCGGTCCACCCGTCGCCGTTCACGTCGACCAGACCGACCGTGGCCACGAACGACACGACCTCGTCGCCGTCGCCGCCCTCGGTGTCGGCCAGCTCGACGATGCGCTGGCTGCTGATCGCCCCCTCGTCGATGCGCGTGACCTCGACGGCGCCGACGAACAGGCCGAAGTTGCCGGCCATCCACTGATGGACCAGGCGATCCCGGCCCGCGGCGTCGCGCACGGTGCCGATGAACGCCGCGCCGTCGCCGGGGGGCAGGTCGTCCAGGCGCGCGACGGCCCGCCAAGTGTCGTCCTCACGCCGCATCAGCACGCTGTACCCGAAGCCCTCGGCGTGCGACCGCTCGCCGTCGCGCACCTGCAGCAGCGCCTCGGTGCGCCCCTTGGCCGTGAAGGCGCCGGTGATGCGCGCCTCGATCGCGAGGTCGACGTCGCCCGATCGGCACTGCAGCCCGCCCCGCTCGGCGGTGATCGGCGCGCCCTTGCAGTGCGCGGTCAGCCAGGCGCGCGCGGCGCGCTCGGCCGGCCCCGTCTTGTCGGCGCTCAGCGCGGCCAGCGCCTTCTCGGCCTCGGCGTGCCCCGGCGCGGCCTTCAGCGCCGCCTGCAGCGCCGCCCGCGCGCCCGCGGCGTCGTCCATGCCGGCGCGACACCGCCCCTCGTGCACCGCGCAGGCCGCCACCTGCGCCTTGTCCTTCACCGTCGTCCGGCAGACGCTCGCCACGGCCACGCACTCGGCCCGCTTGCCCGCCGCCTCGAGGGCCGCCGCCAGCCCCACCCGCGCCGCCGCGCGCCCGGCGTCCACCGCCAGGGCCCGCGCGTACAGCCCCGCCGCCACCTCGGGCTCGCCCGCCTTCAGCCGCGCCGCGGCCTCGGCGACGAGCTCGTCACCCACACCTGCCCGGGCGCCGCCGACGACGCTCATCACGCCGGCGAACACACCCAGACCCCAGGTCGCCTTCATCGCCCTTCTCGCTATCTCGCGCTGCTCGCTGTCTCGCGCTGCTCGCTGTGCCCGCGCGCCGGGGAACCTCAGTCCAGGACCACCTCGGCGGGCGCGCCACGCCGGTTGTAGCCCGACGCCATGGTACGCCCGTAGGCCCCCGCCGTCGCAACCAACAGTCGATCGCCCTCCTCGGTGCGCGGCAGCCGGCGGGCGTGGCCCAGCACGTCGCCCGTCTCGCAGATGGGACCGACGACGTCGGCGGTGACCGCCAGCGGCGCGTCGAGGCGGCTGAGGTTCACGATGCCGTGCCACGCCCCGTACAGCGCCGGCCGCAGCAGCGTGTGCATGCCCGCGTCGACGCCGATGTAGGTCTTGTCACCCTTCGCCTTGATCTGTTGCACCCGCGCGAGCAACACACCGGCCTCGGCGACCAGGTAGCGGCCGGGCTCCATCCAGAAGGCGAGCGACGGGTGGGCCCGCCGGACGGGGCCGAGCGCGTCGTCGACGGCGGCCAGATCCAGCGCGGCCTGCCCGGGCTTCTCGCGCACGCCCAGCCCGCCCCCGAGATCGAGCACGCGGACGTCGGGGAAGCGCGTCGCCGCGTCGGCCAGGAACACCGCCGTCTCGGCCCAGGCGCCCGCCTCGCGGATACCGCTGCCGGCGTGGGCGTGCAGGCCCACCACGCGCGCGCCCGCCGCCGCCGCCGCGTCGGCCACGGCGCCCAGCTCTTCGGGCGCGACGCCGAACTTCGAGCGCCGCCCGGCGGTGCGCACCTTCGCGTGGTGCCCCCGGCCCTGGCCGGGATCGAGGCGCAGGAAGATGTCGTGCCCAGCGAAGACCTCGGGCCAGCGCACCAGCGGGTGCAGGTTGTCGACGGTGACGTGGACGCCCCGCGCCAGCGCCGCCGCGTACTCGGCGCGCGGCGCGAAGTTCGGCGTGAACAGCACGCGGTCGGGGGTCAGCGCCGGGCAGGCCGCGAACACGTGATCCAGCTCGCCGGGCGAGACGCACTCGAGGCCCAGGCCCGCCGCCACCAGGCGCCGCAGCAGGGCGGGGTGATCGTTGGCCTTGATCGCGTAGAACACCCGGTCGACGTGGCGCAGGGCCAGCAGCCGCGCGGCCGCCGCGTCCACGGTGGGGCCGTGGTAGACGTAGGCGGGCGACGCCTCGACGGCCAGCAGCCGCGCGCGCTCGGCCACCCACCACGGCGCCGCCGGCGTCGCCGCCGCCTGGGGCGCGGCGAAGGTCTCGCGCCAGGTCGGGCCCAGGCGATCGTCGGCCTCGCGCCCGTCGAACAGCAGCGCGTGCAGGCGCCCCACCAGCCGATCCGCCTCGGCGGCGTCGACCACGAAGGTCAGGTTGAGGTCGCTCGCCGCCTGCGACACGAGGTGGATGCGGCGATCCTCGAACAGGGCCAGGGCGGGCCCCAGGCGGTGCAGCGTCGCGCGGATCTGGCGGCCGACGAGGCTGATGGCGGCGCAGTCGCGCAGCGCGCGCGCCCGGCACACCTGGTTCAGGTCGGCCAGCAGCGCCGCGACGGTGGCGTCGTCCACGGCGCCCGCGGCGGGATCGAAGCTGGCGGTGACGTTCGACTCGCTGGTCGAGACGAGGTCGACGCTGACGCCGTGGCGGGCGAAGGCGCCGAACACCTGGGCCAGGAAGCCGACCTGCTGCCACATGCCCAGCGTGTCCATCGAGACGAGCGTGACGTTGCGGCGGGCCGCGATGGCCTTCACCTCGGCCGGGCCGTCCTCGAGCGCGCCGACGACCGTGCCGGGCAGGTCCGGGTGGACGGTGCAGCGCACCTCGAGCGGGATGCGGTGGCGGCGGACGGGGGCCAGGCAGCGCGGGTGCAGCACCTTCGCGCCCGCGGTCGCCAGCTCCTGCGCCTCGTCGTAGTCCAGGCGGCGCAGCAGGCGGGCCTGGGGCACGTCGCGCGGGTTGGTGGTGTAGACGCCGGGGACGTCGGTCCAGATCTCGCAGCGCGCGGCGCCCAGCCGGGCGGCGAACAGGGCCGCCGAGGTGTCCGAGCCGCCGCGGCCGAGCAGCGCGGTGCGGCCCTGCGGATCGCGGGCGACGAAGCCCTGGGTGAGGATCGCGTCGTGGGCCGCCAGGCGGGCGGCCAGGGCGGCATCCGCGTGATCGTCGCAGCGCGCGGCCAGGGCGTGCGCGGGCGTGTCGCCGGCCTCGACGGTGGTGAGGCAGTCGCGCGCGTCGATCCAGGTGATCGGCAGCCCGAGGGCCTGCAGGTGGGCCGCGCCCAGGCGGGTGGCGGCCAGCTCGCCGGTGGCCATGGCGCGGGCGCGCATGCGGTGCGTGAACTCGCCGGTCAGCGAGACGCCCAGGGCCAGGCGCTCGAGCGGCTCGAAGACATCGGACAGATCGACCTCGACGCCCAGGGCGGCGGCGAGCTCGGCGTGGCGGCGCCGCAGATCGTCGAGGACGGGCGCGTGCCGGCCGCCGACGGCCGCGGGCAGCAGCCCGTCGAGCGCGTCGGACACGCCGGCCAGCGCCGAGCACACCACCACCGGTCGACGCCCCGCGTCGAGGTGGGCGCGGGTGGCGGCGGCGATGGTGCGCCAGCCTTCGGGGGCCGCGACGCTGGTGCCACCGAACTTGAGGACGACGAAGGGGCGGGTCATGGCGTCTCCTTACGAGCCTCCCCTGTCTACGTCGCGCGCGCCGCCGGCGTCCACGCCGACGGTCCGCGGATCGTCCGCACACCGTTCGCGACGGTGCGCGGACCGTCGGCGACCGTCGCGACGGTGCGCCGACGGTCGGGCCGCGCGACAAAAGGCCCCGACAGGTGCCAAGCCGGGTTGGCACGCCCCATGAAATGCCCCCCACCCGACAACGGAAACCACCCACTTGGAGGCATCGCACACATGAGCGTTCGTACCACCCGTCTGCCCAAGCCCCTTCACGACACCCTCGTCGCCCTCGCGGCGGCCTCGATGCTGGTCGCCTGCGACGACGGCGGCGAGCGCGCCGCCGGCGACGGCGACGTGATCATCCTCGACGTCGACGCCGGCCCGGGGGCCGACCCCGGCAGCGGACCCGAGGGTCCGGACGGGCCCGGGGGCCGCCGGGGCGACGATCCCGCCGGCCCCGACACCCGCGACTGGGCCAGCTGCAACGACCTCGACTGCGACCCGATCGTCTGCGACGACGCGGGCTGCGAGGCGGTAGACTGCGACGCCGCGCCCGACACCCCGGCCTGCAGCGACCCCGTCGAGACCGTCGACTGCAACGCCACCCCGGCCCACGCCGCCTGCGCCGACGTCGAGTGCGCCGGCGCCGACTGCACCGTCAACGTCGCCATCAACTGCGCCGATCAGCCCCAGCGCGCCGAGTGCCAGGGCTGGGTCGACTGCTGGGAGGCCCCCAACGACCCCGCCTGCGACATGCCGGTGGACTGCAGCCTGCTCGTCGGCCACCCCGACTGCACCAACGACCCGGCGGTCGACTGCGCGGCCGACCCCACGCACCCCGACTGCGGCACCGCCATCGACTGCCTGGCGACCCCGGCCGACCCGATGTGCGTCGGCGGCCCCACCGACCCCTCGATGCCCGCCTTCCTCGACGGCGAGGGCTGCCTGAACCTGGGCGAGAACGGCGTCGGCATGAAGCTGTGCGGGTCGTGGCGCTTCGAGCCCGCCACCGCCACCTTCGTCGGCAGCGGCGACATGACCGTCGAGACGCCCCTCGGGCCCATCGACCTGCTCGAGGTCGACCTGCGCGTCAGCCGCAGCCCGCTGGCGCTGAGCGGCAGCGCCAAGGTGCCCTTCCCGAAGATCGGCTTCCTCGAGGACGCCGGCCTGGTCGGTGACGCGCCCCGCGCCAGCCTGAGCATCGCCCCCGGCCACCTGACCGACACCATCGAGATCAACGGCCACACCGTCGACCTCGACGACGACCAGTACTACCTGGTGGTGGACTACAACGCCGGCCTGAGCGTCGAGTTCGGCCCCATCGGCCTGTCGACGCCCGGCGGCGACGGCATGCTGGTCATCGCGCCGCAGGAGCCCTTCCTGTGGGTGGCCGGCGACCTCGCGGGCCTGCTGACCGGCGGCTTCGTCGACGACGCGGCCATCGGCTTCTCGCTGGCCGGCCGCCTGCCCTACAGCCCGCAGAACGAGCTGTACGACGGGCAGGAGTTCTTCTCGCCGCGCATCGACGGCCACCTGTACGCGCAGGGCTCGGTGCAGCTGGGCAAGTACCCCATCAACGTCTACGGCGACGTCTTCGTGGACGTCGACGGCGACGACGACGGCACGACCGTCTTCCAGGGTGACGGCGACGACGTCATCGTCGGCGCCGACGGCGCGGTCAGCGTGGGCTACAGCAAGTTCGGCTTCGACCTGAGCGCCGAGGTGGGCGCCGCCAGCCTGCTGTACGACGGCACCCGCGGCGCCAACGGCGCGGCCTACCTGTACGCCCGCAGCGGCCTCGAGCAGATGTTCGAGGGCACGGTGCTCGAGTTCCTCGAGCCCGAGTGGCAGACGACCACGCTGTACGCCGCCTACGAGGATCTGGACGACTTCGCCGTGCGCCTCGAGTACCGGACGCTGGGCATCTTCGGCTACCACCTGGCCGAGGCCTGGACGCAGCTCGGCAGCGACGGCGTCCGCCTGGCGGGCAAGGTGCAGAGCCCGGGCGCGGATCTCATCGGCGGCGGCCAGGTCGACGTCGAGGGCAGCGTGCAGGCCGACGGCGCCTTCAGCCTGACCGGCAACGCCAACGTGAACGTCATCGGCTACACCGTCGCGAACGCCGCCATCACCCTGGCCAACAGCGGCCTGGCCGCCGCCGGCCGCGTCGACCTGCCCGCCCTGGGCCACGCCGACGTCAGCGGCGCGCTGATGACCAGCGGCGCGGCGCACCTGACCGGCGCGGCGAACATCTCGCCGGCCGGCTTCGAGGTCGCCAACGCCCAGGCCACCGTCGCCACGCAGGGCGCCAGCGCCTCGGGCAACATCAACCTGCCCGGCCTGGGCCGCGCCGACATCGCCGGCCAGATGCACGCCGACGGCCGCTTCGCCTTCGACGGCAACGGCGACCTGGCGCCCCTGGGCTTCCCCATCGCCGGCGCCGCCGTCGCGGTGGCCCCGAACGGCGCGAACGTCAGCGGCCGCGCCCAGCTGCCCGCCGTCGGCCACGCCGACGTCAGCGGTGAGGCCTTCAGCGACGGCCGCTTCTCGCTGGCCGGCGCCGCCGAGCTGGCCCCCGCGGGCTTCCGCCTGGCCAACGGCCGCGCCACGATCGCCCACAACGGCGCCGGCATCTCGGGCCGCGCCGGCCTGCCGGGCCTGGGCAACGTCGACGTCAGCGGCAGCATCCAGAGCAACGGCAACTTCAGCCTGACCGGCCGCGGCGACCTGAGCCCCGCCGGCCTGCGCATCGCCAACGCCAGCGTCACCATCGACCCCCGCGGCGCCGCCATCTCGGGCCGCACCACCTTCGCCGGCAGCGGCGTCGACGTCAGCGGCCGCGCCCAGAGCAACGGCAACTTCGCCCTGACCGGCGGCATCCGGGTCAACGCGGCCATCCTGAACGGCAACGTCGCGGTCACCATCAGCAATCAGGGCGCCTCGGGCGAGTTCAGCGGCCGGATGTGCGTGCCCTACACCGAGAACGTCTGCAACGACGTGTGCCGCAACCTCGGGCCGTTCAGCTTCGTCTGCGACGAGGTGTGCAACGTGGTCAACCGCACCAGCTGCGTCGACCTGCCCGGCGCCCGCGTGGGCACCGACGGCCAGGTGTGCGCCACGCTGCCGGTCGTCGGCCGCCGCTGCGTCCACATCTGAGCCAGGCAACCTCCCTTCGGCAGGCCGCGTCCCTTCGAGGGCGCGGCCTGTCGCCGTTTCGACCCATCGATCCGCCGGGCTTCAGTTTCGCGTCCCAACCGCCGATGGTGCCCGTGGGTGGGTCGGCTGGCCATGGCTTCGGGGCTTCGTGTCGATGACGAGCACCACGACACAAGGGCATGGGACCGGCGACGCGCGGCGTCGCGGCCGCGCCCGCGCGCTCGTCTGGCTGGGCGCCCTCGCCCTGCTGCTCTTCGCCGCCTGGAGCACCTACGTCGTCGTGACCGTCAGCCGGCTGCGCCGCGAGGTCGAGCAGCGGGTCGGGTGGCTGAGCGGCTTGCAGGCGGTGCAGACCCGCCTGCTGGCCGGCGAGGCGCCCGCCACGGTGCGCCCGGACGCCCTGCCCGTCCTCGCCCCCCTCAGCGATCTGCCCGACGACGCCATCGCCACCGCCGCCCGCACGGCGCGCCGCGCCCTGGCCGACGAGCAGCCGCAGGCGGGCGCCCGCGTGGCCGAGGTGGCCCTGGCCCTGCGCACCTCGCTGCGCGATCTGTCGATCCGGCTGGGCGGCTTCTGGTCGGCCCTCAACGTCACCGTCGGCGGCGCGCTGGCCTTCGGCGCCCTCGCGCTGGCGCTGCTGGCCGCCGTGCTGCGCCGCAACGACGACCTGCGCCTCACCCGCACCGCCCTGGCCGACGAGGTGGGCGCCCGCGCCGCCGTCGCCCGCCGCCTCGCCGCCGAGCAGGCCGAGCTCGAGGCCATCCTCGGCAGCCTGCGCGACGGGGTGATCGCGGTCGACGCCGAGGGCACGGTGCGCCACCTGAACCGGGCGGCCGAGCGGCTGATCGATCGGGCGGCGGCCGACACGATCGGGCGATCGCTCGAGCGCGTGCTGGCGCTCGACGCCTCGACGACGCCGCCTGCGCTGGACGTCGCCACCCTGCGGGCGCGCCTGCACCTGGGGGCCGAGGCGGGCCTGCGCGTGGGCGATCGGCCGGTGGCGCTGACCGCCGCGCCCAGCGAGGACGGCGCGGTGGTGGTGCTGCGCGACGTGACCACCGAGCGCGCGCGGCGCGAGGCGCAGGCCGCGGCGGCGCGCCTGGGCTCGGTGGGCGCGATCGCCGCGGGCGTCGCGCACGAGATCAACGATCCCCTCGCCTACGTCACCACCAACCTCGCCTTCGCGCGCCGCACCCTGGCCCGCCAGCCGCTGCCCGAGGGCGCCCTCGACGAGGTCGACGACGCGCTGACCGAGGCCGCCGTCGGCGTCGACCGGGCCACCGCCATCGTGCGCGACCTGCGCGCGGTCGCCCTGCCCAACGACCGCGACGGCCACCCCCTGGAGGTGACGCCGGTGGTCGAGCGCTCGCTGCGCATGGCCGCCGCCAGCGTGCGGCACCGCGCGACGCTCGAGCGCGCCTTCGCCCCGGCCCCGCCGGTGCACGGCACCGAGGCCGGCCTGGGGCAGGCGGTGCTGAACCTGGTGCTCAACGCCGCGAAGGCCCTGCCCGACGAGGGCGGCCGCGTCCGTGTCTCGGTCGGCACCACGGGCGAGGGCGAGGCGCTCGTCGAGGTGCAGGACGACGGGTGCGGCATGCCGCCCGAGCTGCAGCGGCGCATCTTCGAGCCCTTCTTCACCACGCGCGCCGACGGGGACGGGCACGGGCTGGGGCTGGCCATCACGCGCCGCACGATCGAGGAGATGGGCGGGCGCATCGAGGTCGACTCGACGCCGGGCGAGGGCACCCGGATGCGCCTGATCCTGCCGCCCTCGGCCGAGAGCACGCGGGTGACCCCCCTGCCCCGGGCCGAGACGCCGTCCCGCCGGCGGCGCGTGCTGGTGGTCGACGACGAGCCCGCGCTGGGCCGGGCCCTGCGGCGCAGCCTGCGCGATCACCACGACGTCGAGATCGCCGGGGGCGCCGACGAGGCCGAGCGCCGGCTGCTGGCCGAGGACTTCGACGTCGTCGTGTGCGACCTGCTGATGCCCGGGCGCGACGGCATCGAGCTGTTCGAGGCGCTGGTGGCGCGCGACCCCCGCTGGCGCAGCCGCTTCCTGTTCATGACCGGCGGCACCGTCACCGCGCGCACCGAGAGCTTCCGCCTCGACATGCCCCGCGCCTTCATCGACAAGCCCTTCTCACCGGCGGCGCTGCTGACCGCGCTCAACGCGCGCCTGGGCGAGCGGGACCGCGAAAGCTGAGCGGCGCGGGCCGGCGAGCCGAGCGGGCCTGCTTGCAGCGGCGAGGCGGCTTGCCTATCGTCGCCGGCGCCTTGCCCACGCCGCCCCCACGTCCCGCGCTCCCGCTGTTGCAGGCCGCCGTGCTCGGCGCGCTGGTCGCCGGTCTGGCCGAGGCGATCCTCGCGGCGACGCGCTCGACGACGGCGGGCGGGATGGCCCTGCCGCTGGCCGCGGCCGGCCTGTGGATGCTGGCCGCGCCCCCGCTGTGGCTCGGCGGTCTGCTGGCGCGCGGCGTCGCCCGCAGCGCGACCGGCCGCGCCGTCGGCCGCGCCTGGACGACGGATCGCGCGGGCCTGCTGGCCGCGCTGGCCCTGGTTGGGCTGGGCACGGCGCTGCTGGTGCTGGTGGCCCCCCGCGCGACGGCGGCGATCGGCGCCCGGCTGAAGGATCGCGCCCTGCTGCCGCCCGCGGTGGCGGTGCTGGCGGCCGGCACGCCGGCCCTCGCCCTCGCCCTCGCCCCGCTGTGGGGCCCGCTGCGCCGGCTCCTCGCCCGCGGGCCCGCGGCGGCGGCGGTGGCGATCGCCGGCGTCACGGCGGTCGCGCTGCCGGCGCTGGCCGTCGTGCCGCCCCTGCGCACGCTGACGAAGGATCTGTCGCTGGCGCCGGTGGCGTTGCTCAGGCTGGGCCTCGTCGTCGCCGTCGCGCGGCTGGCCTGGCCGCGCGGGCAGGATCGCCGGCTCACCTGGGGAGCCGCCGCGCTGGCCGTCGCCCTCGGCGCCGGGGGCGTCGCCGCCTGGACCGCGGCCGCGGGCGCGCGCGCCGCCCTCGCCGACGGCCTGGGCGCCACGCCCCTGCTGGTGGCCGCGCTGCAGGCCACCGTCGACCGCGACGACGACGGCTTCAGCCCGCTCCTGGCGGGCGGCGACTGCGACGACGCCGATCCCACCATCAACCCGCTGGCCCTCGACCTGCCCCAGAACGGCCTGGACGAGGACTGCGACGGCGTCGATCGCACGCTGGCCGCCGCCCGCGCCGCCGGCGACGAGGCCTTCCCCCCCGTGCCCGAGGCGTTCCGCAAGCGCTGGAACGTGCTGGTGCTGACCATCGACGCCCTGCGCCCGGATCGCATGTCGGTCTACGGCCACGACCGCGACACCACGCCGACCCTGCGCCGCCTGGCCGAGCACGGCCTCGTCTTCGAGCGCGCCTACGCGCCGGCCAACGCCACGCGCTACGCCGTGCCCACCACCTTCGCCGGCCGCGTGCTGGGTGATCTCGACGCCGACTGGGTGGGCGGCTACCTGGTGGTGAACCCGGGCAACGGCACCCTGTTCGAGCGCCTGCAGGCGGGCGGCTGGTACACCGAGGCCCAGCTGCCCGCGCAGCAGCGCGACGGCATGTGGTTCGGCCTCGAGGCCGGCTTCGACCTGTACGGCGACGTGCCCGAGGCGCGGCTGAAGCGCTTCTCGACCGAGGCGCTGAACGCCAAGGCCGTCGATCTGTTCGAGCGCGCGAGCCGCGAGGCCGACCACGCGCCGTGGCTCTTGTGGATGCACTACGTCGAGCCGCACGAGCCCTACCACCGGCACCCCGACCACGACTTCGGCGCCGGGGCCATCGACCGCTACGACAGCGAGATCAGCGCCGTCGACGCCGCCATCGGCGAGCTGCTGGCGACCCTCGAGCGGACGGGCCAGCGCGACCGCACGATCATCGTGGTCACCAGCGACCACGGCGAGGAGTTCGGCGAGCACGGGCGGCACTACCACGGCCACCAGCTGTTCGACGAGAGCGTGCGGGTGCCGCTGCTGATCCACGTGCCGGGCGCGCCGGCGAAGCGCGTCGAGGCGCCGGTGAGCACGATCGATCTCGTGCCGACGGTGGCCAACCTGGTGGGGCTGCCGCCGCGGCCCAGCCAGGGCGCGCGCAGCCACGTGGGCGCGCTGTTCGGCGACGAGGCGCCGGACTGGCAGCGCACGGTGTTCACCGAGACGGTGCGCAACCCGCAGGCGCTGAAGGCGCGCGAGGTGGCGCTGGTGCGCTGGCCGTACAAGGCGATGTGGGATCTCCAGAAGCGGCGGAAGCGGCTCTTCGATCTGAAGGCCGATCCCGGCGAGCAGCGCGATCTGGCCGCG
This sequence comes from Myxococcales bacterium, assembly GCA_020633465.1. Classification (GTDB taxonomy): domain Bacteria; phylum Myxococcota_A; class Bradymonadia; order UBA7976; family UBA1532; genus JACKDN01. The sequence goes on along the minus strand of JACKDN010000009.1, from coordinate 10,594 downwards.
CAGCCGCCGCCCGAGGGCGCGGCGGCGCTGAAGGCGCTCGAGGCCGAGGTGCAGCGGCAGCAGGACGCGCTGCTCGCGCGGCTGAAGGCGCGCCGCGTCAGCGACGCCCCGCCCGCGGCGCTCGGCGAGCCCGCGCGGGTGGATCCCGGCCTGCTCTGGCTGGGCGGCCGCCTGTCGAAGCACCGCTTCGGCGACCAGATCGTGCACCAGGCGCAGCTGTGGTTCCGGGCCGAGGGGCAGAAGCGGCCCGAGCTGACCATCCGGATCGAGGTGTTCGACGCCGACGGCAAGCGCCTGCGCAAGTGGGATCGGCGGGCGCTGGCCGGCGTGTACCCGATGAGCCGCTGGCGCGCCGGCGAGGTGGTCGAGCTGAAGCAGTTCATGCGCTTCGACTTCAAGGCCGGGCGCATCGCGGTCAAGATGAGCCTCGTGAAGGGGCGCGACGTGGTCGCCGGCCCCTTCGATCTCGGAACGGTGGTGCACGAGCAGGTGGCGCCGCCCGGCTGACGAGGGGCCGCCATGCACGACGACGCGCCGACCCGCCCGCTGGACTTCACGCGCGCCGACGAGGCCGAGATGCGCCGGCGGGCCGACGCCCTGCTGGACGAGGCGCGCCGACGCCGCACGGTGCGCCACTTCAGCGCCGAGCCCATCCCCCTCGACGTCGTGCGCCGCTGCGTCGAGGTCGCGGCCCAGGCCCCGTCCGGCGCGCACAAGCAGCCCTGGACCTTCGCGCTGGTGACCGACCCCACGCTGAAGGCGCGCATCCGCGCCGACGCCGAGAAGGAGGAGTCGGCCTTCTACGGCGGCCGCGCGCCCCAGCAGTGGCTGGACGATCTGCGCCCCTTCGCCACCACCGCCGACAAGCCCTTCCTCGAAGAGGCCCCCGCGCTGCTGATCGTCTTCGCCCAGATCCGCGGGCCGCAGGACGAGAAGCACTACTACGTGCGCGAGTCGGTGGGCATCGCGTCGGGCATGCTGCTGGCCGCGCTGCACCACTGCGGCTTCGCGACCCTGACCCACACGCCCAGCCCGATGGGCTTCCTCGAGCGCCTGCTCGGCCGGCCCGCCCACGAGCGCGCCTTCCTGCTGGTGCCGGTGGGCTATCCCGCCGCCGACTGCCGGGTGCCCGACCTGCACCGCAAGCCGCTCGCCGAGGTGCTGGTCGAGTACTGAGCGCTCACGGGCACCGCGGGCAGGCGCCGATGTTGGCGCAGTTGACCCAGGTCGGGGTGCCCTCGTAGTCGTTGCGCACGTTGAAGGCCGCCTGATCGCGCGTGCAGATGCGGGTGTTGGTCAGATCGGCGCCGTCGAAGCTGCCGTACTGATAGGTCAGGCTGCAGGTCTGGGTCAGATCGGCGTTGCGCATGAACGCGTCCTCGAACGTGGCGCGGCACAGGTCGGCCCCGCGGAAGTCCACGTACTGCAGATCGGAGCGGCCGAAGTCGGCCCCCTTCAGGTCGGCGTCGCGCATGCTGGTGATGCGCGCGGGCCCCGCGAAGCTGCGCTCGAAGTTCGAGTCGAGCACCTGCGCGTCGCGCAGGGTGGCGCCGGTGAGATCGACGCCGCTCATGTTCACCCGCACCATGCGGACCCCGTACATGTCGGCGTCCACCATGTCGGCCCGGTGGAACGAACCGTCGACGATCACGGCCCGGTAGAACGAGGCGCTCGTCAGATCGCTGCGCTCCATCGTGGTGTTGCGCCACTGCGTCTCGCCGAGGTAGGCGTCGCGCAGGTCGACCCCGGTGTTGACGGCGATCACGTTGTCGAAGACCGCCCCGCTGAAGGTGGCGCCCCGCATGCTGAGCGGATCGAGGTCGCCGCCGACGAACAGCGTGTCGGACAGGTTGGCGTAGGACAGGTCGATCCCCGACAGGTACGTGTTGCGCAGCAGCGCGTTGGACAGATCCACCCGCACCAGGGTGCCGCCGGTCAGGCGGGCGCCGCTGAGATCGGCGCCGGCCATGTCGAGCGGGTTCGCCTGCCCGCTGGGCCACTGCACGTCCACCAGCTCGACGCCGCGCAGATCGGCGTCGCGGAAGCTCGACGGCCGGGACGTGTCGCCCTGCGCGTCGAAGCGCGCGCCCACCAGATCGGCGCCGGTGAAGTCGGCCGCGGACAGGTCGTTGCCCTCGAACAGCGCCCCGCGCAGGCTGGCCCCGCCGAAGTCGGCGCGCGCCATGATCAGGCCGATCAGCCGCGCGCCGTCGAGGGCCGCGTTGAAGAAGCTGGCCTCGGTCAGATCGAGCATCGAGAAGGCGTTGTCGATGAACACGCCGCTCTCCATGGAGGCGCCGCGCATCAGCGAGTCCTGCAGCTCGATGCCGTTGAGCACCACGGCGGTCATCTGGGCGCCGTCGAGCCGCGCGCCCGAGATGAGCGTCGGCGTCGTGATGCAGGCCTCGTGGACGTAGCGCGTGGCGCCGTCGATCGACCCGCAGGCCGAGCCGAGCGGGCGCTGGGCCGCCTCGTCCTGCTGCAGGCTGGCGAAGCTGCACGGATCCGCGGTCAGGGGCGGCGAGGGCTGCCCGACCGTGCAGGCCACCTCGCCGAAGTTCACGCAGCCCTGCTGGGCGTAGGTCTGCACGACGCACAGGGGCACCAGCCCCAGCGCGTCGACGTCGTTCGGGTCGAGCTCGCACTGCCGCACCCAGCTGTCCTCGTCGAAGTCGCCGATGCGCTCGCGCCCGCAGCCGATCAGGATGTCCCAGGTCGACCGGCAGGCGTGATAGGCCTCGGGCGTGCAGGTCAGCCGCTGCTGGGGGGGCAGCCCGTTGGCCTCGCCGATGGTCACGCCCAGCAGCGACGCCCCGGCCAGATCGACCCCCTCGAACAACGTGCCCACCAGGTTGGCCCCGGCCAACGAGGCGTCGGTCAGCAGCGTGCGGCAGCGGCACTGGGCGTCGTCGGCGGGATCCTGCCCGCAGCGCTCGTCCTCGGCGTAGGCGTCCCAGGGCAGCAGCTGCTGGCAGACCGCGCGGGGCGACGGCCGCACGTCGGCGCGATCGAGCACCGTGTTCACCAGCGACGCGCGCACCAGCGACGTGCCGCGCATCGAGGTCTCCTCGAGCAGGCTGGCGGTGAACAGGGCGCTGCTGGCGTCGGCGTCGTCGACGATGGCCTGCGACAGGTCGATCTGGGTCAGCCGCGCGCCGAAGAGGCAGGTGGCGCGCAGGTCGGTGCCGATCAGCTGCGCGCCGCCGAAGCTGGCGCCGGCGAGGTCGACGCCGGGCAGGAAGGCGCCGCTCAGGTTCGCCCGGTCGAAGAGCGCGCCGGTCAGATCGACGGCGGGGCGCGCGGCGCCGCGCGCGCAGGGCACCGTCGGCAGCGGCTCGGCGGGCGCCGGCAGGTGGGGCCAGGTGGCGTTGTTGCCGTTGGGGCTGACCGCCACGAAGCGGGCGTTGGTCAGCGTGGCGCTCGTGAAGTCGGCGCGCGTCAGCAGCGCGCCGGCCAGCTCGCCGCCGGTCAGGGTGGCGCCGACGAAGCTCGCGCCCGCCGCGTCCACGGTGCGCAGATCCGCGCCGGCCAGCTCGGCGCCCGCCAGATCGGCCCCCCGCAGCGAGGCGCGCCCCTCGGCGGGCGCGGCGACGAGGAACGAGGCGCCGGTGAGATCGGCCCCCTGCAGCGTCGCCCCGCCCATGTCGAGCGGCCCGCCGCGCCCGCCGCACGTGTCGTCGCCGAAGCTGCCGGTCAGCACCGCGCCGGACAGATCGGCCCCCACGAGCGAGATGCCGTCCGCGCGCAGATCGCACGCGTCGACCGGGTGCCCGCGCAGGTCGAGGCGCGCCGCCGCCAGGTCGTCCAGCGCCACGGTCAGGTTGCCCAGGTTGAGGGTCGGGTTCGACGGCGTGAGCGTCACCTGGCGCTCGATGGACGTGAAGCCGATGCGCTCGACGACGACGGTGTGCGTGCCCTCGGACAGGTTGGTCAGGGCCACCGCCTGGCCGGTGGCGATCGCCTCGCGCACCTGCGGATCGGGGCCGACGAGGCGCACCCGCGCGTAGCGCTCGGCCTGGGGCAGCCAGTCGGGCTGCACGACGACGCGCAGGTTGATGCGGCCGGCGATGGGCGAGCGCACCAGCGTCGCCGCGACGGGGCCGCCGCCCTCGTCCTCGAAGCGGCCGTCCGCGGCGTTCCAGGTCAGCGGGCCGAGGGGCGCGATGGCGTCGTAGCCGTCGCGGGTGACGGTCACCGCGTAGCGCTCCTCGGGCGAGGCGGCGACGGCGAAGTCGCCCGCGGCGTCGGTGGCCACGGCCGGCCCGAAGGCGAGATCGCCGTCCACGATGCGCACCTGCACGCGCGTGCCGGCGTGATCCTCGCGGCCGATGAGCGTGACGCGGCCGCTCAGCGTCACCGCCGACGGGCCCTCGGACTGGTGCTGCAGGTCGAGCACGCCGGCGACCACGTCGCCCGCCGGCGGCACCACCACCGGGCGCCGCTGGGGCTCGTAGCCGACGCCGTCGGCGCGCAGCGTGTACTCGTCGGGCAGCACGCCGTCGAACGAGAAGACGCCCTCGGCGTCGGGCTGCACGGTCGCGACCGTCTCGGCGCCGCGCAGCAGGGCGACGTCCACCGCCTGCAGGCGCTGGGGGGTGCCGAAGCTGCGCAGGTTGACGACGCCGCGCACCCGGCCGGGATCGCGGCGGCGCAGCAGCTGGACGTCGAGCGCGCCGCCGCCGTCGAGCACGAAGGCCTCGGCCTCGGCGTCCCAGCTCACCGGGCCCACCATGCGCGACTGATAGCCGGCGTGGGTGATGTTGAGCGTGTAGCGCTCGTCGGCCGAGGCCGGGAAGGCGAAGGCCCCGTCGGCGCCGACGACCTGGGGCTCGCCGAAGGGCAGGCCCGCGTCGGCGAGGCGCACGCTCACCGTCGGGCCCGCCTGCGCGCCCAGGCCCTCCAGCGTCACGGCCCCGGCCAGCGGCACGGCCTGATCGCTCTCGGACTGGTGCTCGAGGTCGAAGACGCCGGCCAGCACCTCGGCGTCGGGCGCCACCACCAGCGGCTCGCTCTGCTGCGCGACGTAGCCCGGCGCCGACACGCGCACCTGATAGGTGCCCGGCGGGACGTCGGCGAAGCGCACCTCGCCGCGGGCGTCGGGGTTCTGGCTGCGCAGGGGCGCGTCGGGCGCGGCCGGGTCGAGCAGGGCGACGTCGACCAGCGCCAGGCGCGCCGCGGTGCCGTAGCGGCGCAACGTCGTGAAGGCGCGCACCGCGCCGGGCAGGGCGTCGAGCACCACCGTCGTCTCGACCGCGTTGATGCCCTCCTCGCTGGCGCGCAGGCCGGGCAGCGAGGCCGACTGGTAGCCCGGCGCGCTGAACACCAGGGTCAAGGCGCGGTCGCCCAGCACCTCGAGCTGGTAGTCGCCGGTGGCGCTGGTGACCGCGACGAAGGGCGTGCCCACGGCCTCGACGCGGATGCCGCCGTGATCGCAGTCGCCCGCGCAGGTGCGGCGCGCGACGCCCGCCAGGAAGCGGCGGGCCGAGGACAGATCGGGCGAGAGCACGCGCGGCGCCACCGGCGTCGAGACGTCGGGCTCGACCTCGACCAGCACGGTCTGCGGGACGAAGTCGGCCAGGGCGATCTCGAGCAGCCAGAAGCCGGGCGGCACGTCGTCGAAGAGGTAGAAGCCGTCGGCCGCGGGCGTGGTCTGCGCGAAGGGCTCGTCGGGGTTCTCGAAGTCGAGCAGGCGGACCGAGACCTCCTGCAGCAGCGTCGCATCGAAGCCGGCGGCGAGGCGCACTTGACCGCGGATGCTGCCCGGGCGCGCCGCCAACGTCACCGCGTCGGGATCGGCGATCACGTCGAGGACGACCGGCGCGCCGGGCGCGGCCGCCTCGATGGCCGCTTGCACGTCCGCCTCGGCCGGCGCCACCACCGTCGCGGTGACCAGGCTGTAGCCCGCGCGGGTGAAGCGCAGCGTGCGCTCGGCGCGGCGGTAGGGCACGAACAGGGTGTAGGCGCCGTCGGGATCGGTGGTGGTGAAGATCTCGGTGTCGGCCACCCGCACGGTGATGCCGGCGTGGTCGGGGCGGCGCTCCAGCCGGGCGACGCCCTGCACGCGCACGTTGATCGACACGCCGCGCAGCTCGATCTGGCCTACCTCGAGCACCTGGCCGAAGGGCACGCTGAGCGGCACGCGGCGGGTCTCGAAGCCGTCGAGCGCGACGACCAGCGTGTAGTCACCGGGCGAGACGCCGTCGAGCACGAAGACGCCCCGGGCGTCCGGCCGACCGGTCGCGGCGGGGGCGTCCTCGGCGTCGCCCGCGCGCACCAGCGAGACGTCCACCTGCGCCACCTGCTCGGGCGTCGCCAGGTCGCTCTGCAGGCGCACCGAGCCCCGCACCGAGCCGGGCGAGCCGCTGAGCGTCACCGGCGCCACCTCGGTCTCGCCGCCCTCGACCGCCTCGATGCCGTCCAGCTCGCCCGTGCCGTAGCCCGGGTGGCTGAACTTCAGGCGATAGCGGCCCGACAGCACCGCGAGCTGGTAGCGGCCGTCGGCGGTGGTCAGCGCGACGAAGGGCGTGCCGACGGCCTCGACGCGCGTGCCGCCGTGCTCGCCCTCGGGCTGGCCGGCCAGCTCGGCGCGCCCGGTGAGGACGCCGCGCGACTGGCCGAGCGGGAAGAGCGTGACGATGCCCAGATCCTCGTCGGCGCCCGGGATCAACTCGAGCGTGCGGGTGTCGGGCTGGAACCCGCGGCGCTCGATCTCGAGCCGCCAGGTGCCCGCCGCCAGCTCGAACTGGAAGGCCGCCTCCTCGCCTTCGGGCTCGAGGGTGGCGTGCGGATCGCTCTCCTCGCCGGCGTACACGCGCACCCTTGTCGCGTCGCCGATGTCGTCGGCGTCGAAGCCCGGCGCCAGCTTCACGACGCCGCGCAGGCGCGCCGGCGCGCCGGCCAGCTCGAGGGGCATGTCGCTCAGGTCGACCGTCTCGCCGGCGGCGACCTCGATGTTCGCGCGCTCGACCGGCGCGTAGCCGGGCGCCGTGGCGCGCAGCGTGTGCGTGCCCGGCGTCACCTGCAGCAGGAAGCGACCGTCGGCGCCGGTCGTCGCGTTGTCGGGCGTGCCCAGGGCCTGCACGAAGATGCCCTGCTGATCGTCGGCGGCGACGCCGGCGCGGCGGGCGACGCCGGTGACGAAGGCGTCGGTCACCGCCTCGAGCCGCAGCACCCCCAGATCGACGCGGCCGTCGATGGGCACCTCGACGTTGGCCGGCGGGGCGCGCATACCCACCACGCGCACGGTCACCTCGTAGGTGCCGGGCACGACGCCCTCGAGGGTGAAGTGGCCCTCGCCGTCGATGGTGGCGTCGAAGGCCACGTCGGTGGGATCGCTCAGGCGGCGCAGCTCGACGACGGCGTCGGCCAGGCGGTCCAGGCTGTAGCCGGCGGGGGGCGCCAGGCCGCCCATGACGACGCCCGGCGCGCGGGTGCTGGCCGGCGCCTCGGGATCGTGGGGGTTGGTCGCGGGGACCTCGGAGCAGGCCCACAGGGTCAGGGCCAGAAGGGGGAGCCAACGCCGCATCGAGGACCTCCAGACAGCGCGCGGGGCCGTGAGGGTAGCCACCGCGACCCCACGCGTCACGGGCGGGTCGGCTTATCCGGCGGGCGGCCGGAGGGGTGGTGCGCGCTCGACCGCGCGCGTCGCGCGGGGTCGAATCGGACGAACGTTGTACGGTCACCGCGCCGATCCGCGGCGCCCTCCGAGGGCCCCGCGCCGCGCCTCGCCGCGCCCGTGAACCCCAGCGCGGGAGGTTGATCCGGCCCCCGGCACCCACTACTTTGCGCGCGCCCCCAACCACTGCGAGCAGCCCATGCGCCTCAACGACCTGAAGAACCACCGCGTCGGCATCTGCGTCTCCGGCGGCCTCGACAGCAAGACCGTCACCAGCCGCCTGCTCGAGGCCGGCGTGGACGTGCTGTGCTTCACCGCCGACCTCGCCCAGCCGGACGAGAAGGACGTCAACGACATCATCACGCGCATGGGCGCCACCGGGGCGAAGACCACGGTGGTCGACCTGAAGGCCGACATGGCCGAGGCGTGCTTCCTGGTGCTGAAGGCGCAGGCCACCTACAACGGCGGCTACTGGAACACGACCGGCATCGCGCGGGCCGTCACCGTGCGCGGCCTGCTGAGCGCGATGCAGGCGCAGGGCTGCACGGTGCTCAGCCACGGGGCAACCGGCCGCGGCAACGATCAGGTGCGCTTCGAGCGGTACACCAACGTGCTGGCGCCGAAGATGAAGGTCTACGCGCCCTGGCGCGATCCCGAGCTGCTCGAGCAGTTCCCCGGCCGCAAGCAGATGGCCGAGTACCTCACCGCGAAGGGCATCGAGGCCGACGTGGGGCCCAAGAAGCGGTACAGCACCGACGCCAACCTGGCCGGGCTGTCGCACGAGGCCGAGGATCTCGAGCACCTGACGACGCCCTGCCTCATCGTCGATCCGATCATGGGCGTGTGGCCGAAGGACGCGCCGGACGCCATCGAGACGGTGACGGTGCGGGTGGAGAAGGGTCGCGTGGTGGCCGTCAACGGCGAGGCCGTGTCGCCGCTCGACGCGATGCTGCGCGCCAACGACATCGCCGGCCGCAACGGCGTGTGGATGCGCAACGCGCTCGAGAACCGCGTGGTGGGCAGCAAGAGCCGCGGCGTCTACGAGGCGCCGGGCATGGAGCTCTTGGGCTTCGCCATCCGCAGCGTCTACCAGGCCACCATCGACCGCCGCAGCGAGGGCCTGTTCGCCCACCTGTCGCGCCTGATCGCCGACCAGATCTACGACGGCCGCCTGTTCGACCCGTCGACCCAGGCCGCGCTGGCCGCCGTCGACCACCTGGCGCAGTACGCCACCGGCACCGTCGAGCTGGGGCTGCACAAGGGCAACATCTACTTCCAGCGGATGACCGACGTGCCGCACTCGCTCTACAACGAGAAGGACAGCTCGATGGAGGAGAGCGACGGCCTCAACCCGGCCAGCTCGCAGGGCTACCTCGAGGTCCAGAGCGTCGAGGCCCTGGCGATGGCGCACGCCGGGCAGATCGAGGATCGCATCCACGGCTGAGCAGCGGGGTTGACGACCTCGCACCCCTCGGATAGGCGGGTTGGATGCCGGGCAGCCCCCACGATCGGCTCTTCAAGTTCACCTTCGGCCAACCCGAGCACGCCGCGAGTGTTCTTCGGACGGTGCTCCCCGCGGCGCTGCTCGAGCGCCTCGACCTGCGTACGCTCGAGCCGGCGCCGGGCAGCTTCGTCGACGCTGCGCTCTCGGAGCGCCACGCCGATCTGCTGTTCCGCGTGCAGATCGACGGGCACTCGGCCCGCGTCTACCTGCTCTTCGACCACCAGAGCGGCGTCGACCGGCAGATGCCGCTTCGCTTGCTGCGCTACATGACCCGCATCTGGACCGCCGAGGCGGACGCGGGTCACGAGCGCCTGCCGCCCATCATCCCGTGCCTGCTCTACCATGGCGACGGCGCATGGACGGGGCCGCGAACGCTGCTGGACCAGCTGGATCTGGGCCCGCACCTGCCGGCCGATGTCATCGCCGATCTGGTGCCCGACTTTCGCTTCCTCCTGATCGACCTCAGCGGTCACCCGGACGCCGATCTGCAGTCGGGCACGCTGACCGCGATGGCTGCCGTCGCGCTCCTGCTGTTCAAGCACGCGCGCCACGCGGACGACCTGACCGATCGGCTCGTCCGTTGGACCCACGTACTGCGCCAGGTCATGGTCGCGCCGAACGGCCTGCGGGCACTCGAGGCCTTCGCGCGCTATATTCTGCAGGTCAGCGAGGGCGTCACCGCACCGGATCTCGGACGCGTGCTCCTCGCCGAACTGGGACGAGACGCCGAGGAGGCCGTGATGACCGCCGCCGACCAGCTGATCCAGCAGGGCCGCGCCGTGGGCCGCGCCGACGTGGTGCTGAAGCTGATCACACTGCGCTTCGGGCCACCCGACCGAGAGACCGAGGCCCGCGTGCGCGCCGCCTCGCTCGACACCCTCGACCGCTGGACCGAGGCCATCCTCACCGCGCCCGACCTGGCCAACCTGCTCGAGGGCTGACCGCCCCCGCCGCTTTGACCGGCGGCGCACCCGCCGCTACCGTGCGTCCCTTCGCCGCGGGAGGTGCGCATGGGCATGGGAGACGTCGAGGGGTCGCGCTTCGCGGCCACCGGGAAGCGCCGGCGGGACGCGCTGCCCGTCGTCCGCGCGCCCGGGCCTCACCCCCACCCCTTCCTGCCCACCTGCCGTGCCGATCTCGAGGCGCGCGGCTGGGACGCCGTCGACATCGTCATCCCCATTTTGATCGGCGACCTTTCCCTACATCACTCAAGCATCCGATAATACGGGAATTTTGAGACGGCCGACATTGATTGTAGATACAATCTGCGCATAAATTGTGCTCGAGCTTTCTGCGTCGTTGATCCGCTTAGATGCTGGATGTAGGGTCGAAATAGTCGTCTCGATTGGTAGACACGAGCGTGCACTTCCGGGTCAGCAAGGTTCGACGCAGCGGGAAGACGTACATGTACGCGCAGCTCGTACAGAGCTACCGTCGAGATACAGACGGGATGCCGGCGCACCGCGTCGTTGCGA
>JACKDN010000008.1 GCA_020633465.1 Myxococcales bacterium | reverse complement strand
ACGGCGCCGTGTGCGCGGCCCGGGCCGAGCGGGGCATGGTGCGCCTGTGGCGCTGCGGCGGCGAGGTCGACGCCCCGGCGATCGGCGCGGCCTGTGGGCCGGACGCCGCGTGCGAAGCGGGGGCCGTGTGCGCGGGGCCGGTCGGCGCGCGCCGTTGTCGCGCGGCCTGCCTGCTCGGTGAGCCGGACGACTGCGCCGACGGCGAGGCGTGCGTGCCGGCCGACCTCGGACCCGCCGACTGGGGCGGCTGCGCGCCCGCCTGCATCGTCTTCGCCGAGGGCCCCGCCTGCGCGGAGGGCGAGGTGTGCGTGCCGGCCGACGATCCCGCGAGATGGCACGGGGCGTGGGGCGCCCTGCCCGGCGAGTGCGCGCCCGACGACGGGCTGCTGGCGCAGGGCACGCCCTGCGGCGACGAGGTCGGCGTCTGCGGACCCGGGCTGCTGTGCGCCCACCCGTGCGTCGGGCTGTGCGGCGGCTACGGCGTGGGCCGCCCGCCCACCTGCACGCCCCTGTGCGGCCCCGGCGACGCCCGCCCGTGCCCGGACGATCTGCGCTGCGTGCGCGTCGACGACGATCCGCAGGCGGTGGGCCGCTGCGCCGAGTGACGGGGCGGCCCGGAAGGGCTCGGACGCGGTCGGCGCGCTTCAGATCCCCAGGGCGGGGAGGCCTCGGAGGAGGGCCTGCCCGACGGCGACGGCGAGCGAGACCCAGGCCAGCCCGCGCTTGACGCGGTTCGAATGCCAGGGCGAGAAGTTGAGGCGGCCCCAGAACCACGGGAACCACGTGTTGTAGACCGCGAGGAACGCCAGCAGGGTGACCGTGCGGGCGTGGAGCCAGAGGTCGGGCGTCTGCGCCAGCGCCGGCAGCAGCGGCGCGCCGAGCACGACGATGTGATGGGCGTACGCGCCGCGGAACACGCCGTAGACGAACGCGAAGTCCCACACGGTGTAGGCGATGATCCAGCTCATCGGCGCCGCGTACATGGCGGTCGAGGCGTCGACGTACGCGCCCGTCCACAAGGGGGTCGTGGCGGCGATGACGAGCCCCGCCACGAGGTTGACGCGGCTGCCCATCTGGTGCTCTTTCAAGCACGCCTCGAGGATGTTCACCACGAGCAGCACGTAGATGACGCCGCCGAGGACCGGCTCGGACAAGCGTCCCGCCCCGCCCAGGACCAGCACGCAGGCCGCGGCCGCGACCGAGTAGGTCTTGGCCCAGAGGAACCAGCTCCACCGCATGCGCGCCCCGAGCGGTCGCCAGCGGAGCAGCAGCGCCAGCGGGAGCCCACCCACGAGCAGCAGCGCGAGGGGCAACGGCGCCCGCCGGACCCCCTCGTGCGCGGCGACCAGGAACACCAGGAGCGCGGCCAGCCAGCCGACCGATCGCCCCAACGGGAGCGGATCGATGGGCACGGGCGGCCCCTCCGAGGCGTCCGGGCGTTGCGCGTCGCGGGTCAAGTCGGGAACCCCACCGAAGAGAGCGTCGACCGGTCGAGCTGCCGCGGGCTCACGTCACCACCGGGAGGCGCGCGCTCAGGAGGCGGGCCAGCTTGCGCATCAGGTCTCGCGCCAGCGCCGGATCCTGCGCGGTCAGCGTGTCGAGGAAGCTGCGCCGCAGCACGAAGACGCGCCCGGCACGCTCGGCGCGGACCGTCGCGGTGCGCGTGCCTGCCGCCCCCAGGAAGCCCGCCTCGCCGAACACCTCGCCCGCCTCCAGCGCCGCGACGCGCTGGCCGTTGCGCTCCACCGCGAAGTCACCCGACAGCGCGATGTAGATCTCACGCTCGACGTGCCCCTGCCGGGTCAGCACGGCCCCCGGCGGGACGCTCATCACGAAGCCGTAGCGGGCGAGCTGCGCCTGCCCCTGCGCCGACAGCTGCGGGAGGAAGCCCGCCGGCGCCGCCTCGGCCGCCGCCGCGAGCTCCCGACAGACCTCTTCGGCCTGGGTCACCACGGTCCGGCTGCCCTCGCTGAACAGCGGCTCGAAGGGCGCGGGATCCAGCGGCGCCCGCTTGCCGCGCCCGAAGTGGCGCTTGACGCAGCCGGCCAGGGGGCTGCGCACCTTCTTGTAGTGGGCCCGGTCCGAGAGCACCGCCATCAGCGCCAGCTCCAGCCCCTCGGGCGCCTCGACCAGATCCGCCCCGTAAGGGCGGGCGCCGAGCCGCCGGTAGTAGTCCACGAGCCCCGGCCGACAGTAGCAGAAGGCGAGGTCGACGCCGTGGTTCGCCTGCACCTCGAAGCCGGCGATGGCGAGGGCCGCCGCCACCCGCGCGCCGCGGTGCCGCCGATCGACCATCAGCCGGCCCAGCTCGGAGATGCCGAAGCGCTCGATGCCCGGCACGCGCTCCAGGCTGAGCAAACGCGCCAGGGGCTCGGGCACCTGCCCCGGCGCCCACACCCGGACGCGCCCCACGCCCCGGATGGCGTCGAGGCGGCCCGCGTACAGGTGGAAGACGCCCGGCGCCTCGTCCTCGGGCTCGACCACCATCTTCCTGGCGTGATCCACGCCGCCGATCTCGCGCCCCAGCTCCTCGTGGTACACGCGATAGCGGAAGCGGTAGATGGCCTCGCGCTCCTCGCGCGTCTGCGCGACCCGAACCGGCTCCAGGTACTTGATCAGGCGTACGAGCATACGGTTGTCCTCCCTGCCCACGGTCGTTTCTGCCCCCTGTCGCGTCGTCTGGGGACCGGACCCGTACACTGACCGCGATTTTTTTGCGGCGTCGCCGCGCCGACGACGCCTTCCGGAGCCGAGATGCCCACTGAGCTTCCCCGCAACGTCGCCGCCTTCCTCCAGCGCTTCGAGCTCTTCGAGGCGCTGCCGCCGGCGCTGCTCGAGCGCGTCGTCTCGGCGCTGGAGTACCGTCGGCTGCGCGCGGGCGAGACGCTGGTCCGCCAGAACGAGCCGTCCGATGGCGTCTACCTCGTGCTCGACGGTCGACTCGACGCGGTGCTCGAGACCGGCGCCGGCCCCGAGCGGCTGCCCGGCACCATCGGCCGCGGCGAGGTGATCGGCGAGATGGCGCTGCTGACCGGTGAGAGCCGGAGCTGCTCGGTGGTGGCCTCCCGCGCGTCGGGCGTGGTGCACCTGCCCACCGACCGCTTCTGGGCGCTGCTGGGCGATCGACCCGAGACCCTGCTGCACCTGGCGCGCTCCGTCGCCGGCCGGGCGCGCGGCGATCGCGCGCCGCCCCGCCTGCGCACCGTCGCGGTCGTGTCCCTGCAGCCGGAGGCGCTGCACCTCGACTTCGCCCGCGAGCTCACCGAGGCCCTCGGCGCCTTCGGCTCTGCGGCGCTCGTCACGGGCGCGGACCTCGGGCTGCGCTTCGACAGCACCGCCACCGCGAGCATGGAGCTGCCCGACACCCAGTCCGCGCTGGACTGGCTGGCGCGGGTCGAGGCCGACAACGCCCGCGTCGTGTACCTCGCCCACCCCTGGCCCGACGTGTGGACGCGTCGCTGCCTCGCGCAGGCGGACCTGGTGCTCCTCGTCGCCGCGGCCGACGCGAAGCCCGATCGCGCGCTGGTCGAGCACACCTTGCTCGATCCCGCGGCGCCGAGCTTCCTCGGCCCCACCGAGCTGGTGTTGCTGCAGCGCGGACCCGCCCGCGACACGGCGGCGTGGCTCGCGCCCCGCGCGGTGCGCCGCCACCACCACGTCGCCGGCCCCGCTGGCGTGCGCCGCCTGGCGCGCCTGCTCACCGGGAACGGGCTGTGCCTCGTGCTGGGCGGCGGCGGCGCCCGCAGCTTCGCCCACCTCGGGATCCTGGCGGCCTTCGAGGAGGCGGGCGTCGAGATCGACCACGTGGGCGGCACCTCCGGCGGCGCCGCGATGGCCGCGCTCTGCGCCCAGCGTCTCCCCGCCGCCGAGATGCAGGCTCGCGTCCGCGCCACCATGTCCCGCCGCCGCGCCACCGCCGACCTCACCTTCCCGTGGGTCGCGATGTTCAAGGGCGCGCGCGGCGGCCGCGTGCTCCGGACCCTCGGCGGCGACGGCCACATCGAGGATCTGCCGCTCGGCTTCTTCGCGGTGTCGGCCGATCTGGTCGCCGCCGACCTCCACGTCCACCGCCAGGGTCCGGTCTTCGACGCGTTGCGGGCCACCACGGCGGTCCCCGGCGCCTGGCCCCCGGTCATGACCGACGACCGCTGCCTGGTCGACGGCGGCATCCTCGACAACCTCCCCGTCGACGTGATGCAGCGCGAAGCCCCGGGCCTCATCGTCGCGGTCGACGTCTCGCGCTCGAGGCGCGTGCAGTTCCCCCACCGGCACCCCTTGGAGGTCTCCGGTTGGCGCCTGCTGCTGCGCTGGCTGAACCCGTTCCGGCGTCACGCCGCGCGGCCGCACCTGTGGGATCTGCTGATGCGAACCGTCGAGGTGGGCGCCATCGCGAACGAGCGGGCCACCCTGACGCACGCTCGGATCCACGAGCGGTTGAGCCCCCCGGTGGCGGGCTTCGGCATGTTCGAGGTCGAAGCCTTCGATGCGATCGTCGATGCGGGCCATCGCTACGCGCGCGACCGCCTCCCCGAGCTCGTCGCGGGCCTGGAACGAGCGCGGGGAGGGGCCTGAGGCGGGGGTGCCGTCCTGCGGCGCTACCCGTCCTCGAAGGCGCCCGCCAGCGCGGCGGCCACCACGTCCTCGTCGGCCCGCTCGGCCAGCGTCACCCGCAGCCGGGGCTCGGCCTCCATCGCCCGCTTCACGGCGAACTCGGCGCCGGCGTTGCGCGCCCAGGCGCGGCGGGCGATGCCGTTGTTGACGTCCCAGTGCAGCATGGCGTCGACGCGGCGCGCGGCGTCCGGCGTGCCGTCCAGCAGCAGGCCGAAGCCGCCGTTGATCACCTCGCCCCAGCCGACGCCGCCGCCGTTGTGCAGGCTGACCCAGGTGGCGCCGCGGAAGGCGTCGCCGATGACGTTGTGCACGGCCATGTCGGCGGTGAAGCGGCTGCCGTCGCGGATGTTGGCCGTCTCGCGCCACGGGCTGTCGGTGCCGCTGACGTCGTGGTGGTCGCGGCCCAGCACCACCGGCGCGCTCAGCCGGCCGTCCGCGACCGCCTCGTTGAACGCGTGGGCGATGGCGCGGCGCCCGACGTCGTCGGCGTACAGGATGCGCGCCTGGCTGCCCACGACCAGGTGGTTCTCTTCGGCGTGCCGAATCCAGCGCAGGTTGTCGAGGTACTGCTGCCGCGTCTCGGGCGGGGCCTCGGCGGCCAACCGCTCGACCACCTGCGCGGCCAGGCGGTCGGTCACCTTCAGATCCGCCGCGTCGGCGCTGGTGCACACCCAACGGAAGGGCCCGAACCCGTAGTCGAAGCACAGCGGCCCCATGATGTCCTCGACGTAGGACGGGTAGCGGAAGCCCTGGCCGTCGGCGGCCCCCACGTCGGCGCCGGCGCGGCTGGCCTCGAGCAGGAACGCGTTGCCGTAATCCCAGAAGTGCATCCCGCGCGCGCACAGCGTGTTGATCGCCTCCACCTGCCGGCGCAGCGACGCGTGGACGGCCTCGCGGAAGGCGTCGGGATCGCTGGCCATCAGCGCGTTGCTCTGCTCGAGGCTCAGCCCCGCCGGGTAGTACCCGCCGCTGAAGGGCAGATGCAGGCTGGTCTGATCGCTCCCCAGCTCGATGGCCACGTCGGCCCTCGCCAGGTGCTCCCACAGGTCGACCACGTTGCCTTCGTAGGCGATCGACACCGCCTCGCCGCCCGCGCGCGCCGCCTCGACGCGGGCCACCAGCCGCTCGAGGTCGTCCTCGACCTCGTCCACCCACCCCTGGCCGTGCCGCTTCGCGACCACCGCCGGGTTGATCTCGGCGATCACGCAGACCGCCCCGGCGATCACCGCGGCCTTGGCCTGCGCGCCGCTCATCCCGCCCAGCCCCGACGTCACGAACACCTTGCCGCGCAGCCCGGCGTCGCCCTCGAGCCCCAGGTACAAGCGCCCCGCGTTCAGCACCGTGATCGTCGTCCCGTGCACGATGCCCTGCGGCCCGATGTACATGTAGCTGCCGGCGGTCATCTGCCCGTAGCTGGTCACGCCCAGCGCCGCCATGCGCAGGTAGTCGTCGCCGCTCGAGTAGTTCGGCACCACCATGCCGTTCGTCACCACCACGCGCGGCGCGTCCGGGTGACTCGGGAACAGCCCCAGCGGGTGCCCCGAGTACATGACCAGCGTCTGTTGCTCGGTCATCTGGCTCAGGTACCTCATCGCCAGCCGGTACTGCGCCCAGTTCTGGAACACCGCGCCGTTGCCGCCGTAGGTCACCAGCTCGTAGGGATGCTGCGCCACCGCGGGATCCAGGTTGTTCTGGATCATGTGCATCACCGCCGCCGCCTGCGCGCACCGCGCGGGGTACTCGGCCAGCGGGCGCGCCCGCATCGCGTGGTGGGGGCGGTAGCGGTGCAGGTAGATGCGCCCGTGCTGCCGCAGCTCGGCGGCCAGCTCGGGCGCCAGCTCGGCGTGCAGGTGCGTCGGCACGTACCGCAGCGCGTTGGCCAGGGCCAGCCGGCGCTCGGCGTCGCTCAGGTTCAGCGGCCGTCGCGGCGCGCGCGGCACCGCCGGATCCGTCGGCGGCGCCTCGGGCAGCGTCGCGGGGATGCCCTCGCGGATCTCCTCGGCGAACGTGGGGCGGCTCAAGGCGCACCTCCTCGGGGTGTCACTGGCAGTCGGGCTCGATGAGCCACAGATCGGCGACCTCGTCCTGATCGCCCAGCTCGCCGGGCGCGGTGTAGAAGAGCCGCCGCCCGTCGCCCCCGGCCAGCAGCCGCTGAGCCGGGAAGGGCACGAGCGCCACGGGCTCGGCGATCGGCGCCCCGCGGCCGGTCAGCGGCGTGGCGGTGAGGCGCGTGGCGGCCGGTCGGCGCGTGTGAAGGGTGACGTTGCCGGCGCGCGCCGCCAGCACCGGCTCGGTGTCGAAGGCCCCGTCCAGGACGGTCGGGACGGCGTCGCGGTCGAGCGCGCTCAACCACAGCCCGCCGGTGGCCGGATCCGCCGCCGCGGCGATCAGCCCGTCGGCCCCCGAGGCCAGCGCCAGGCCGCCGGTGGGCGTGAAGGGCAGCATCCGATCGTCGCCGACGATCGGGCCGTTGGGCGGGAACTGCACGTGCCGAACCGACACGCCGTCGCGCAGCGGCACCAGCGCCTGGGCCGTCACCGCGCGGCGGGTCAGCGCGATGGGCGGACCCCCCGGCGTGGCGTAGTCGGTCGCGAGGCCCACCTGGACGGCCGGCGGATCGGGCTGGGCGCCGGTGAAGGTGACGGTGAACAGCCCCACCTGCGGATCGGCCACCTCGGGATCGGGCGGCAGCGCGCGCAGGCCGACGAGGGTGAAGACGCTGGTGCCCGCGCTGACCGTCCCGGTGAGCGCGGCCGCGTACAGATCGGACGGCATCCGGATCGAGGCGCCCGGCACGCCCGCGGCGATCGTGTAGGCGCGGACAACGGTCTCATCGGCGTTCACCCGAAGCGGCAACAGGACACACCACGTCGAGCCCACGCGGGTGACGAGCGTGCCGGTGGCCGCCACGGGCGAGTCGGTCAGGTCGTAGCGCTCGGCGTTCGTCTGCAGCGTGACGGTGCCGCCCAGGCGATCGCCCTGATACACGACGCCCCAGGTCGCGCCGTCGCTGAACGCGGCCAGCGGCCGGACGTCCGCGGCGACGCGCATCGGCGCGACGGCGGCCGGGCAGCCCCGCTCGCAGCCGTTGGCGAAGTCACCGTCGATGTCGTACCAGCCGGTCAGACACTCGGCCGCGCAGCCCTTCTCGGCGGCGCAGGCCCCGGTGGCGTTCGGCGGATCGGCGCACAGGGGCGCGTTGTCCTGGCCCTCGTCGGTCGACCCGTCGCAGTCGTCGTCCACGCCGTTGCAGATCTCGTCGGCGGCCGGGCCGAGCGTCGCGTCGCAGCCCACCGCGCCCTCGATGCACGCCTGCCGCCCCGTGGCCGCGCACGCGCCGAGGCCCACCGAGCAGAAGAGGCGCTCGACGGTCCCTTCGTCGACGCGCCCGTCGCAGTCCTCGTCGACGCCGTCGCAGGTCTCGTCGACCGGGCGGATGCCCCCCACGCACTCGCCCCACGCGCCGTCGAGGCAGGACTGCAGCCCGAAGGTGCACGGGCCCACGTCGGTGCCGCAGCCGCGGGTCTCCGCACCTCGGCACTCGCAGCCGGGATCGGTCACCCCGTCGCAGTCGTTGTCGCGCCCGTCGCAGCGGGTCTCGACGGCCTCGTAGTGCTCGCCGTAGTCGGCTGGCCGGCACCCGAGCACCGAGCCGCCGACGCACTGCGGGGCCGTGCCGGCGCAGACCCCACGCACGCGCGGGCAGGCGGCGGGCACGTCGACCGCGTCCTCGTCGGTGGCGCCGTCGCAGTCCTCGTCGACGCCGTCGCAGGTCTCGGACAGCGTGCCCGGCGCGACGTCGGGCGCGCAGCGCGGCTGGGCGCCGTCGCACCGCCACGCGCCCTGCGCGCAGCGGCCGGGGTGGGGGGTGAAGCACGCGGTGCCGGGCACCACCGGGCACGCGCCGAGGTCGGGCGCCGCCGCGTCCTCGGGCGGCATGACGTCGATGATCTCGGCGTCGACGAACTCGGCGTCGCTGACCGCGCCGTCGGCGGGCTCGGCGTCGGGCGGCGGCAGCGCGTCCGCGGGCGCCGCGTCCAGGGGTCGCGCGGCGTCGAGGGTCGCGTCCGGCGCCGCGTCGCGGTCCGGCGCCCCGTCCGGGCAGGGCCCTCGATCGATCGCGACGTCGGCGTCCCCGGCGCCCGCGCGTCGTGCGCCGCGTCCGGCGCCCCGCCGTCGGCCCCGCCCGCGCGCGCCGCGCACAGCCCGCGCAGGCACGCCGGCCGCGCCGCCGGGCAGTCCTCGGGGCCGCCGCACTCGTCGTCGAGCGCGGGCAGACAGCCGGCGAGGCCGAGCGCCACCAGGCAGAGGCTCCAGAACGCGCGCACGTCTCCTCCCGCGAAGCGGCGCCGAGGATAGCGCACCGCGACCGCCCCCCGCTAAGGTGGCGGCCCACCGCACCGGGAGCACGCATGGACGCCGCGTTCTGGACCCAGCGCTGGGCCGAGGGCCGCATCGGCTTTCATCAGGCCGAGACCAACCGCCACCTGATCGCCCACGCCGACCACCTCGGCCGCGGCGGCACGGTGCTGGTGCCCCTGTGCGGCAAGTCCCGCGACATGGACTTCCTGGCCACGCGCTTCGACCGCGTCGTCGGCGTCGAGCTGGTCGATCTGGCCTGCGTCGCCTTCTTCGCCGAGCGCGATCTCGAGCCCACCGTCGAGCACACCGCGCGCGGCGTCCGCCGCACGGCCGGCCGCTGCACCCTCTGGACGGCCGACTTCTTCGCGCTGGGTCCCGACAGGCTGGGCCCGATCGACGCCGTCTTCGACCGCGCCGCGATGATCGCGCTGCCGCCCGATCTGCGCGCCCGCTACGCCGCCCACCTGCACGACGTGCTGCCCGCCAGCGCGCGTGGCCTGGCGGTGACGCTGGCCTACGACCAGGCCCAGGTCGAGGTCCGCCCTTCAGCGTGCCCGACGCCGAGGTGCGCGCCGCCTACGCCGCCGGCTTCGCGCTCGAGCGCCTGGCCCACGAGCCGGCGACGGCGATGTCCCAAGTTCGCCGACGTGCCGGTCACGTCGTCGGTTGCCTCCGCGTCGCCGGCGTCGCGCGCCTGGACGCGCCGACCCGCGAGGCGCTGGCCGTGCCGCCGGGCGTGGTGCTGGACGCGGTCCGGCAGGCCCTGCGCGCGTGGCGGGCCGCGCCGCGCCGGCCGGCCTATCGGGTGGAGATCGACGTCGACGACTTCCACGGCGAGGTGTGGCGCGACGGCGCGCGGGCCCTGCGCTTCCGCGTGGTGGTCGGGCGCCCGGGTCAGAACGCCACACCGGTGTTGGCCGGCGGCATCCGCCACATCGTGGTCAACCCGTACTGGAACGTGCCGGCGCGCATCTTCGCCGAGGAGCTGCGGCCGAAGGATCACGACCGCATGACGCGCGAAGAGCTCGAGGCGGCGCTGGCCGCGAAGGGCTTCCAGCTGATGGCGGCCGAGCGGGCCGAGCCCTGGGTGCGCCAGCCGCCGGGGCCGACGAACCCGCTGGGGCGCATCAAGTTCCTGTTCCCCAACCCCTACGACGTCTACCTGCACGACTCGCCGGCCAAGGCGCTGTTCGACGAGGCGCACCGCGCCTACAGCCACGGCTGCGTGCGGGTGGCGCGGCCGCTCGAGCTGGCCCGGACGCTGCTGCGGCACGACGGCGCGGGCGATCCCGAGGATCTCGACGGCTGGCTCGAGGCCGGGGAAGAGCAGGTGGTGACGCTGCTCGAGCCGGTGCCGGTGTTCATCGACGCGCGCCCGCTGCGGGTGGACGATCGCGGCGTCGTGCAGGTGCTGCCCGACCTGTACGGGCGCGGCTGGGCCTTCGCGCCCGCGGCGGAGGCGCCCCGGTAGGCAGGCCGGCGGCGGAAAAAACGATCGCCAAACGAACGTTGAACGAATCTTAGTCAAACGTTGACGTGTCCTCTCGGGCGAACGCGCCGACCGGGTGGTCGGCGCGGCGCGCAACGGAAGGAGAGGAACATGGGGAGCATCGTTCGACGCTGGGGTGTGGTGTGTCTGGCGGTCACGTCGTTGGCCCTGGCGGGCTGTGACGACGACGACTCGAGCGGCGGCGGCGGCGCGGACATGGGCGCCCCGGGCATGGGCGGCGATCCCGGCGCGGGCGGCGCGCCCGGCATGGGCGGCGAGCCCGGCATGGGCGGCAACCCCATCGAGCCCCCGCCGCCCGTCGAGGGCGCCATCGCCGCCGCCCGCATCGGCATGGCGTCCATCGCCGGCGGCGCCGACAACCGCTGCCAGGATCTCAGCGGCGACGGCCGGCCCAACAACGCCTTCGCCGGCATCGGCGGCCTGGCCAACGGCGAGCTGCAGACCGCCCTCGACGAGGGGCAGCTGAACCTGATGCCGGTGTCGATCGGCCTCGCGGCGCCCGGCGCCAACGGGCGCTTCGACCTCGCGGTGCTGACCGGCGACGAGGACGGCGCCGGCGGCTTCGTCGTCGATCCCGACTCGCTCGACGCCCAGGGCCAGCCGCTGATCCTGTTCCGCGGCGCCACCGCCGCGAACGGCACCCTGCAGGCCGGCCCCGGCGACTTCGCGCTCCAGCTGCCGGTGCAGGGGCAGGAGCTGAACCTGCAGCTGACCAGCACCGCCATCACCGGCACCATCTCGGTGACGCCCGACGGCCTGCGC
Organism: Myxococcales bacterium; assembly: GCA_020633465.1. Taxonomy (GTDB): domain Bacteria; phylum Myxococcota_A; class Bradymonadia; order UBA7976; family UBA1532; genus JACKDN01. The sequence goes on along the minus strand of JACKDN010000008.1, from coordinate 310,934 downwards.
ATCACCGGCGGCATCATCTCGGGCCAGATCAGCCAGGCCGATCTCGACGCCGCCCTGGTGGTGGTGCCGCCCGATCTCGTGGGCCTCGTCCCCATCTTCCTGCAGCCCGACATCGACAGCGACGGCGTCGGCGGCAACGACAGCTACAGCCTGTGCCTGACCTTCGAGGCCGATCCGGCCCCGCTCGCGGGCTTCCCGGTCGAGTAGCGACGGGCGTCCGCCCGAGCCCCCTTCCTTCCCGCCTCCGATCGTCGTTGAATGGCGCCCGGCCGAGGTCGTCGACCCGGCGCGCCGCCGCTCCGGCGGGCATCGCCGACCCTTCATCGAGGATCGCGGGACGCACCCGCGAGGAGGACAGCATGAAGCGACTGTGCATCGCGTTCGGGCTCGTGGCGCTGTGCGCCGCCAGCGCACCGGCTCAGGACGTGGACGAGGCCACCAAGGCCGCCAAGGAGGCCGAGGCCGCCGCCAAGGAGGCCGAGGCGGCCGCCGCCGAGGCGGCGAAGGCCGGTGAGGCGGGCGACGGGGCGGCGGCGGGCGCGGCCGGCGCGAAGGCGGGGGCGGCGGGCCTGAAGGCGGCGGCGGCGGCCCTGAAGGCGGCCGGCGGTACGCCGGGCGTCGTGTCCGCGGCCGGCGCCGGCGTCTGCCTCGCCGGCAAGACCTGCGCGTTCGACTGCGTGGCCGGCGACTGCAAGCACGCCTGCGCCGGGGGCAGCACCTGCACCGCCACCTGCGCGGGCGGCGACTGCAAGCAGGCCTGCGCGGGCGGCGCCACCTGCACCTTCGAGTGCGCGGGCGGCGACTGCAAGCAGGCCTGCGCGGGCGGCTCGAAGTGCAAGGCGAGCTGCGCGGGTGGCAACTGCAAGCAGGCCGCCGCGATGGGCAGCGCCGCCGAGTTCAGCTGCGCCGGCGGCGACTGCAAGGCCACGAAGTAGGTCAGGCCAGCGCCACCAGCCGGTCGAGCTCGATGGCGCTGTCGAACACCACCGCGTCGCGGTCGGCCGCGTCGTCGGGCCGCCCGGCCGCCTCGACGGCCGCGGCCCGCGCCGCCGCGTACCGCGCCGCCAGCCCCTGCAGCGACCACTGGCCCTCGCCCTGTTCGGGCACCGGCTCGAGATCGCAGTCCACCGCGAAGCCCAGCATCTCCTTCTCGATCAGCGCGGTCGTGACGCCGGGCCAGCAGGCGACCAGCGTGTCGTACACCTGCCGCACCTGCTCGCCGAGGTCGACGACGTCGCGGCCGGCCTCGATGATCTCGAGCACCTCCTGGCAGGCCGCGCGGCGGGCGTCCCGGCGCGCGCCCAGCGCCGCGCAGGTGACCGCCGCGTAGCGCGCGACGGACGCCAGGGCCGTCGCGCCGATCGCGAACAGCACCGTGCCGACCGTCAACAGCGATCCGAAGGTCTCGCGGAACGCGCCGCCCGGCTCGGCGAGCCCCAACAGGTAGGGCTGCCAGGACGGCGGCAGCTCGATCGCGAACAGGATCGCCGCCGAGGCCGCCATCAGCCAGGCGCCGGCCGCCAGGCGGCTGGTGGCCTCGAGGTGTCCGGCGCGCAGTCCCACCAGGTTCACCGGCAGCGTGTGGCTCCACTGATCCGGATCGCGCCGGACGGCCGGCCCTTGCGGGCTGAAGCGCAGGAACTCGGCCCACAGGTGGGGATCGTCGCTGGCGTCGGGCGGCGGCGTCAGGCCGGGACCGAAGTCGAAGGCCACCTCGCCGTCGCCGATGACCCGCACGCGGCCCTCGAGCAGGGTGCACAGGCGCGTGCCCACCTCCATCGCCTCGGCGGGATCCAGCGCCTCGTGCAGCTGGATCTCGAGCGCCGTCACGACGCCCCCCTGCCGGACCGCCCGCGCCAGCACCCGCCGGCTCATCGCGCCGTCGGCGGGCCGCCGCTGTCCGGCCAGCCGCCGCAGGGCCCGCAGCACCCGCCCCACCAGATCGTTCGTCGGCAGCAGCCGCTCGATGCGATCGACCACCTCGCGGCGGCGCACCCACAGGGCGGGGCCCAGATCGTCCTCGTCGTCGATGGGCGTCTGCACCGCGCGGTAGACGCCGCGCACCCACACCCACACGGTGAAGAGGCACAGCGCGATGATCGCGATCAGGATGATCGCGATGATGGCCTGCCCGGCGCCGTCGCCGTCCTTGCCGCGGCGCCCGCCCGAGCTGCTCGAGCCCCCGCCGCTGCTGGTCGTCCAGGTCGTGTGGCCGCCGCCGCCGAACGAGGGCAGCCAGGCCAGCGGGCCGGGAGCGGCGGCCGCCGCGGGCTCGACCACGGCGGGCCCGAGGCGCGGGTGCCGACCGACCGGCGTGAGCAGCCGGTGCATCACCCAGCCGAAGGCCAGCGTCGCCACGACCAGCGCGGCCAGGGCGCCCAGCCCCACCAGGCCCACCTTCGCGGCGTCGGCCTCGAGCATCGCGTTCAGGCTGCCGGCGGCCAGGAAGCCCAGCACCACGACCGGCCAGATGGCGCCCACGTTCGCGAGCAGCGCCAGCAGCACCAGCCCCACGCGGAGCGGCCGCGTCCGCCGGCGGCGCGCGCGCAGGCCGGCCACGGCGTCCGCCGAGAAGTCGTGCAGCAGGCGCCCGCCGCGGGTCACCCGCAGGCGGCAGGGCATGGCCTGGCGCAGGCGGTCCAGCGCCTGCCGCACGGCCTCGACGGGGGCCTCGAGCGCGTGGGCCAGCTCGGCCGCGTGGGCGCCCTCGACGCCGTCCTCGAAGCGATCCAGCAGGCGCGCCTCGACGGCGCGCACCTGCCGGCGCCAGGCGCGGCCGCTGCCGTCGCCGACGTCGACGGCGGGCAGCGAGGGCATCGCGCGGCGGATGTGCCCCGGCGCCACGCGCAGCCCGCGCGCCACCCCCGCGCCCACCGCGTGGGCCACCAGGACGCCGACCAGCAGCGCAACAAGGAACAGCAGCATGCAGCGATGCTTAACCCGACGTCGGGCTGCGCGCCAGCGCCCCGCGCCAGCGACGCCAGGCCGCCAGCGCGACGTGGGCCAGCAGCGTCGGCAGCAGCACCTCGTGGGCGGCGTGGTGGGCGGTGGTCCAGGCCCGCTGCGCCAGCGGATCGCCCGCCGGCAGACCCCAGAGCACGGCCCCGGTGATGGCCAACAGCAGGCCGTCGATCAGCAGCACCCGCCCGAGGACGCCCTGGGCCGTGGCGGCGGTGGTCGGGCGGCGGCGCGGCCAAAGGCGGCGGGCGCCACGCGCCACCTGCCCGAGCGTCAGGGCGGCCCAGGGGACGGCCACCACCAGGTGCGCCGCGCGCGCGCCGGTCGCGCCGCCCGAGCTGCCGAGCAGCCACAGCGCCGTGGCGACGCCGGCGATCGTCAGGCCCGCGCCCAGATCGTGCGCGCGCTTGCCGGCGATCACGGCAGGTGCCGCTGCGGCGCGCCCGCGCGCGCGGCCGCGGCACCCCGGGCCTGCTCGATCAGCGGCGTGCGCACGCCCTCGTCGAGCAGCGCGTCGAGCAGGGGCAGCGCGTCGGCGGGCCGCCCCCGCGCCAGGTGCAGCACGGCCCGGCTGCTGCGCGCGGCGATGCCCTGCGGATCGGCCCGCTCGAGGATCTCGATCTCCCGCTCCGCCTCGTCCAGCCGCCCCTGCTCGAGGAGGAACTGCACCAGATCGGCGCGCACGCCCGGCACCGGCCAGGTCATCGCGACGCCCTCCCGCAGCGTGGCCTCGGCCGCGGCCGTGTCACCGCGCTGGAAGTGCCACAGGGCGTCCATCGACTTGCTGCGGGGATCGTCGGCGCGGATGACCTTCTCGCGCACGTCGTACTCGGCGCGCACGTCGGCCAGGCCGGGCTCGTCGGCCACGGACGGATCGCGCACGATGAGCGCCTGGTAGGCCCGCACGCGGACGATGCGCCGGTCGTCCTCCAGCGCCGCGCGCAGCGCCCCGTCGGCCAAGGGCGTGCGGTGCGTCTCGAGCCCGTCGGCGGCCGCGTAGCGCACCAGCGGGTGGGGGTCGGACTTCAGGGCGTCCAGCAGCGCGGCGGTCGCCTCGGGCGAGGTCGGCGCGCGCCGCAGGAAGTGCGCCGCGCTGGCCCGCTCGATCAGCGAGCGGCCGGGCTCGGACAGCCAGGCGGTCAGCGGGGCCACCGGCACCGGCGCGTCGTGCGAGAGCGCCACCGACAGCACCTCGGCGCGCGCGCGCATGCGCGACCGATAGCCCTGGAAGTGGGGATCGTCGCCGAACCACTGCTCGACGAAGCCCTGCGCCCAGCCGGCGTCGCGATCGTCGTGACAGCCGTTGCAGGCGTTGGGGGCGCCGAAGTCGCGGGTGAGCTCGGGCAGGGGGCTGCCGATGGTGTGATCGCGTACGGTCATGCGCAGATCGAGCGGCATCGGCGGCATGTGGCACTCGACGCAGCGCGAGCCGTCCGACTCGGGCGGGTGGTGCGTGTGCTCGGTCAGCTGCGTCTTGTGGCCCACGTGGCAGCCGGTGCAGATGGCGTTGGCCTGCGTGACCGTGGCGTCCTTGACGCTCTCGAGGCCGTGCGGCGAGTGACAGAAGCCGCAGTCCATGCGCCGCGTGGTGCGCCGGAAGCAGCCGTTCTGCATGAAGTCCACCCAGCGGTAGTTCAGGCTGGACGAGCGGCCGTCCGCGAAGAACATGCCCGGCTCCCAGACGTGCGGCGCGAAGAAGTCGTAGAAGTCGTCGCCCGGCGCGAAGCCCTCGGCGTAGATGCGCTTGCGGGCGTGGCAGGGCGCGCAGGCCTCGATGCTGCCGTCGAGATCGAGCCGGACGAGGTCGGCCAGCGTGCCGCGGGCGGCCTCGCCGTCGAGGGCCCGCCAGGCGCCGACGTGCGCGGCGCCGGGGCCGTGGCAGGCCTCGCAGTTGATCGCCGGATCGAAGGTGCTCGCGTACTGCTGGGTGGCGCGGTCGTAGTGCTTGCGCGGCTGGCTGGCGTGGCACTCGAGGCAGCTGCGCTGGAAGGTGCGCCCGTAGTTGCGCCAGTACTGCTGGTGATGGACGGGCAGGGGCGAGGGCCCGTCGACGGTGCCCTCGCGCGCGTCCCGCCACCGGCCCTCTTCGACGTTCCAGTAGGTGGGCAGCACCTGCAGGCGGCCGTCCTCGAGGCGCGTCAGGTACACCTGGTGGCGGGCGCGCCCGATGACGAAGTCGATGGTGCGCACCTCGGTCTCGCCCCGCGGATCGGTGTACGCCATCTTCCAGGCGTCACCCTCTCGGAACATGCGCGAGCGGGTGCCGGCGTAGCTGTAGGTGTTGTCGCCCTCGAAGTCGCCGACGACCGCCTCGGGCGAGGGCTCGGCGCCGTTGTGGGCGTGGAACGATCCCGACCACGAGGCGAACGCGGCCGGGTGGCAGCCGCGGCAGGCCTCGCTGCCCACGAAGCCGGCGTCGGGCGGGGCGGGCGCCGCGTCGCGGCGGGCCTCCCACCACACGCCCACCAAGACGACCAGCGCGGCGACGCCGCCGCCGATCCACCACCTACGGCGCATCGACGACCTCCTCCACCGGCGGCGCCGCGACGGCCGGCGGCGCGGCCCGGCGAGCGGCCTCGGCCCGCAGCCGGCGCGCCTCGCCGCGCACGAAGGTCAGATCCCGCTGCAGCCCGAAGTACCCCACCCAGTGCGTGTGGTCGGGCGAGAAGTGGTAGGCCCCCTTGAACGCCACCGAGTGGTGGAACTTCGACATCTCGAAGAAGCGCTGCTCGATGGGCGACGTGTCGCTGTAGAGCTGGTGGCCCCCCAGCACCATCGCGTGGCCGGCCAGCGGGTGCGGCGGTCGATCGGCGGGCATCGGATCGATCAGCCCGTCGCGCTCGAGCCCCCGGATGATGTCGGCCGCCTCGGCCAGCAGGCCGTCGGCGACGATCTTGATCTCGTCGGCGTCGCGCAGGTGGCGGGCCGCGAACCCCGACGAGTGACAGGGCGTGCAGGTGTCGATCATGCGGGCCCGGCGTTCGTCGAACTCGGCCCGGGTGAGGGTCTTCATCGGCACCGGCGCGGGCGTCCCCTCGAGCACGGCGCCGCTGGCCACGCGGCCCAGGGTCAGGTTGGCGGTCGAGTCGTGCCCGGCGGCCCCGCCGAGGTGGCACGCGACGCAGGTGGGCGCGGTCGTGTCGTCGCGCAGGCTGCGCCACACCACGCCGTGCTTGCTGGCCTCCCAGGCCTCCATCTGCGGGTGGTCGGGCCCCAGGTGGCAGCCCTCGCAGGCGCGCGGCTCGCGGGCCTCGGCGGCCGAGAAGCGATGCCCGGTGTGGCAGAAGTTGCACTGCCCCTGCCCGCCGTCGGGGAAGGTGCGGCCGATGGCGTGACAGCTGACGCAGCCCTGCCGCTGGATGGCGGCGGGCGCGGCGAGGAAGCGGCCGTTGCCCGTGGCGTCGGCCAGCGTCGTCGCGTGTCCGCTGCGGCCGAACTCCTCGTAGGCCTGCGCGTGGCACTCGGCGCACACCTTCGACGACACCGCGCCGTCCATTCCGAACATCGCCTCGTGGTCGTCGCCGTGGCACCCCTCGCAGCCGACCCGCGCGTCGAAGTGCGCGCTGCCGATCCACTGCCGCACCAGGCGGGGGTTCTGCTGGCGGTGGCAGCCGACGCAGCTGTCGCCGTCGATCCAGTCGGCGCCCAAGCGCACGTACCGCCCGCCGAGCAAGGACAGCGGGATGGCGATCAGCGCCGTCGCGACGAGGGCGCGCGCGAGCCACCGGGGAGGTCGGGCCGACATCGGGGGGCGTCGTCGTGCAAGGCGCAGGCCCGCGCGGGGGCGCCCGGCGCGGTGCGTTCGGTTACCGGACCGCGGCGCGCGTCCGCCGGCGGTGACGATCGACACCACCGGGGCCTCGACAGCCCACCGCAGGTGGGGACGGCACGTCCCACCGCCCGCCTCGGACCGCGTGGTTGCGGGCTCTCCGTGCCCGGCGCGCCCCTTGCTTCCCCGCCGGGGGATGCGCCGCCTCGCCCCCGTCGTCGCCCTCGCCCTCGTCGCCTGCGCCCCCGCGTACGACGACGAGCACCACCACGAAGAGGGCGCCCTGGGCGTCTGGCGCCCGGGCCTGACGGTCGGCGAGGCCGGCGGCTGCTCGACGGCCATCGTCTCGGGCCTGTCCCGCCAGCTGATCGACGAGATCAACTGCCTGCGCCCGAACACGTTGGTCGACATCTCCGACCTGAACGTGCAGGCGGGCGGCGGCGTGTGGACCTTCGTGCAGGGCGCCGCGCGCGGCCCCCTCGCCGCCGCCATCCGCGAGCGCGGGCGCGCCCTGTCGGTCAACTCGGCCCTGCGCACGCTGCCCCAGCAGTTCCTGCTGTACCGCTGGTACCGCCAGGGGCGCTGCGGCATCTCGCTGGCCGCCTCGCCCGGGCGCAGCCGCCACGAGAGCGGCCTGGCCCTGGACGTCAACGACAACGCGGGCTGGCGCCCGGCGCTGCAGAACCACGGCTGGCGCTGGCTGGGCGCCAGCGATCCCGTCCACTTCGACTACGTCGGCGGGGGCGCGGCCGATCTGGCCGGCCTGTCGGTGCTGGCCTTCCAGCGCCTGTGGAACCGCAACCACCCCGGCGACCGCATCGACGAGGACGGCCTGTACGGCCCACAGACCGAAGGCCGCCTGCTGCGCGCGCCCACCGAGGGCTTCGCGCGCGGCGCCTGCTCGGCCGAGCCGGATCCGCCGCCGCCGCCGGATCCCGATCCGCCGCCCCCGCCCCGCGACGAGACGCTGGCCCTGGGCACGCGCTGGCTGACCCTCGAGGGCCAGACCCGCGATCTGGTGCCCGAAGGCAGCAGCGCGGCCATCTTCGATGTGCTCGAGGGGCAGGCCTTCGACGCGGTCGTCGAGGCGCGGCCCGGCGCCGACCGCGCGCCCGCGGCGACCCGCGCGGGCTACGCCGTCGCGCCGGCGCTGGCCGTCGAGGCGGTCACCCTCGAGGCCGAGGACGGGCAGGGCGGCTGGCGGGTGGTGGCCCCCCTGCCGGCGGTGCCCGAGGCCGTGGTCGATCTGGGCGAGGTGGGCGGCGGCGCGGCGCGGCGGGTGCGGCTGAGCCTGCGCGCGGTCGACCCCGGCTTCGGCGCGCGCCTGCGCGGCTGGCTGGGCGCCGCGTACGCCGACGCGCCCGCCGACGGGCGGCACGAGAGCTTCGCCGACGTCTTCGCGATCGACGGCTGGACCTTCGACGGCGCCCGCGCCGAGGACACCGAGGGGTGGACCGCCTGCGGCGGCGCGGTGCGCGTCGATCCGGGCTTCGGCGCGCTGGTGGTGGACGCCTGCGCCGAGAGCCCGGCCTGGACGCGCCTCGACGCCGACGGCCTGCGCATCGAGGTGCGGGCCGCGGCGCCGGCGCTGACGGTCGGCTGGCCCGGGGGCGAGCAGACCGTGACGCTGCGCGGCGACGGCGAGCTGGAGGTGGTCACCCTGGATCTCGCCGGCGCGCCGGGCTGGGAACGCCCGGTGACGTCGCTGTCGCTGCGCGCCGCCGCGCCCTTCGCGCTCGACGCGGTGGAGGCCGTCGATCCGATCGACGACACGCCCGCTCCGCCGCCCGATCGGCCGCCGCCGCCCGCCGGGGGGACGACGCCGCGCCGCCCCCGCGCCCCCGGCCGGCGACGCCTGGGCGCCGCCCCGGCCGCCGACGGCGGCGCCGAGCCCCGCGCCCCGCCTGGACGCCAGCCCCGTGGCCGTGGACGGCGGGGTGCCCCGCGCGGCGCCGGCCGAGCACACGACGGCCGCCACGCTGGACGGCGGCTGCCAGGGCGCGCCCGGGGCTCCTGTGGGCGCGCTGCTGGCCCTGCTCGGGCTGCTGCCCGCCCTGCGCCGCCGCCCCCGGCGGAGGACCGCGCGGTGACGCCCCCCGGGGCGATCGTGTCTGCAGTTGGTAACGTCGGATCGGGTCATGGGCTGACCCGGTAGCGCTCGATTGTGTGGCGGGCTCGCCCAGGGTTCGGCGCGGCTGTTGCAACGGGCGCGGCCGGACTCGGGGGTATCCGCCGTGAAGAAGCTGTCGATTCTCTGTTGTCCGCTCGTCGCCATGGCCCTCTGGGCTTGCGAGGGGCCCGCCGGTCTGCGCGGCGCCGAGGGTGATCCCGGGCCCGCCGGTCCGCAGGGCGCCGCTGGCCCCGCTGGCCCCGCTGGCGCGCCCGGCGCGCGCGGGCCCACCGGCCGCCCGGGTGAGGACGGCGCGGACGGCGCCGACGGGCAGGACGGCGCCGACGGGCAGGACGCCGTCATCGTCGGGCGCCTCGAGGGCGTCGTCACCGTCGACGGCGCGCCCACCGCGGACGTGCGGGTGGTGCTGCTGGACACCGGCGCGCAGCAGCGCACCGACGCCGACGGCGGCTTCGCCTTCGAGCCCCTGCCGGCGGGCGTCTACGACGTCAGCGTCGAGCAGCCGGGCCTGGCGCCCTTCCGCGACGAGACCGTGCCCGTCTTCGCCGGCGAGACCACCACCCTGAACATCGAGCTGAGCACCCCGGACCCCTCGGTCGCCGCGACGATCAGCGGCGTGGTCCAGAGCCCCCGCGGCATGCCCCTGGCCGGCGCGACGGTGTTCACCGACTTCGGCGGGCACCGCGCGGTGGCGGCGGCCGACGGCACGTTCACCCTGGTGGTGCCCCCCACGACCTACGCGGTCTCGGCCTACGCGCCGGGCCTCGCGTTCGGCAACGCGTCGATCGTCGACGTCGATCTGGCGCCCGGCGAGGCGCGCGCGCTCGAGCTGACGCTGACCCCCGGCGATCTCGAGGCGCGCGCCTTCGTCGGCTCGTCGGCGTGCGCCGACTGCCACGCCAGCGTCTACGCGCAGTGGTCCGACAGCCTGCACGCCAACGCCATCCGCCCGGTCGACCTGCCCGCGTCCGGCGCCGGCCCGATCATCACGGCGCCCTGGCAGGGCGAGGTCGTGCTGGACGATCCGGCCCTGGGCGTGCCGGCCACCACCTTCAGGCTGCTGTTCGAGGCCGACGGCACGCCCGCCTTCCAGATGGAGAACGCCGCCAGCGGGCAGGCGCGTCGCTATCGCGTCGAGCGCTCCCACGGGGCGGGCGCGGGCCGCTGGATGCAGCGCTACCAGGTGCGCATCGACGGCACCTGGCGCCTCGCCCCCCTGCAGTGGAACGAGGACAGCGAGCGCTGGGTGGCCTATCACCTCGAGCGCTGGGTGAACGCCGACGGCAGCCTGCGCGAGCCCGACGCCGACGACAGCTTCGAGAGCGGCTGCCAGGGCTGCCACTCGACGGGGCTGCAGCTCGAGGTCGACGCCGACGACGTCGCCCACGCGCGCTACACCGAGCTGAACATCGGCTGCGAGCGCTGCCACGGCCCCGGCAGCGCCCACGTGCAGGGGCCCAGCGCCGCCAACATCGAGAACCCGCGCCGCTACGCCCCGGCCAACACCTTCGGCGTCGTCGGCATGGACGGCGCCGTCGCGCAGCCCGACGCCTACGCCGGCTACCTGCGCTCGCAAGAGGCCTGCGGCCAGTGCCACGCGCGCGGCCACAGCAACGGCGCCGCCGCCGGCGAGCCGGCGGTCGCCGGGCGCTACGGCTTCCCCTGGGTCGAGGCGCGCGGCGCCGACGGCCGCCTGCGCCTGGGCGAGCCGCTGGCCGACGCCTTCGTCCCGGATCCCGAGCAGTGGCCGGTGCGCTACGCCGAGGCGGCGCCCTCGCGCGGCAGCTACCAGCAGTACACCGACGACCGCGCCGCCGCGGCGGCGGGGCAGGGGCACGGCCACAACCCGTTCCACCTGGTGAACTGCTACGACTGCCACAACCCCCACGGCGGCGGCCTGCGCAGCAGCCTGCGCCTGCCGGCCGACGACAACGCGCTGTGCCTGTCCTGCCACGCCGAGCACGGCTTCGCGAACACCGCCGAGATCGTCGCGCACACTCAGCACGACACCTACGCGCCCGACACGACCGGGGCGGGGCAGTGCATGGGCTGCCACCTGCCGTGGACCGCGCGCAGCGCCGAGCCCGGCGATCTGCACAGCCACACCTTCGTCATCGTGCCCCCGCACGACACCCGCGACGCCGTCGCCGCCGGTGAGGATCCGGTGCCGAACAGCTGCAACGGGTGCCACCAGGAGGACGCGGACTTCGGCGTCGCGCGCTTCGAGGCCCTGTTCGGACCCCCGAGCCCCCGGGAGGAGCGGTAGACACCGTGCGCCAGCTTCTCACCCACGCCGGGCGATGCCCCGCGGCGCGTCGCGCCTGCGGCGGCGCGCTGCTCGCGCTGCTGGTGGTCGCCTGCGGCGATCCCGAGCCCCTCGAGGGGCGCACCTACGGGGTGCACCCGGCGGGCTGGGGCGAAGAGGGCGGCCACGCGCGCGCCCTGCGGGCCGACGGCTACCCGCTGGACACCTGCTACGCCTGCCACGCGCTGGACGAGGGGCCCGGCAACTGCGTCGAGTGCCACGCCGAGGGCCCCGAGGCCTGCGACGTCTGCCACGCCGAGCCCCCGCCGCCGCACGCGGCCCACGCGCGCTTCGACTGCGCCACCTGTCACCCGGTGCCCCGCGATCTGCGCACCGCGGGCCACCTGGAGGATCGCGGCAGCGACGACGTCACGCTGCGCGGCTTGGCCGCCACGCGCGGCTTCGACCCCAGCTACTCGGCCGAGGGCGCCGGCTGCTCGCAGGTGGCCTGCCACGCCGGCCCCGGCGCGCGCCGCCCGGTGCTCGAGTGGGGCGCAGCGCCGGTCGTCTGCGGCGACTGCCACGGGTCGCCGCCGCCGAACCACCCGGCCGACCGCTGCGATCGCTGCCACGAGGGCATCGTCGACGCGGACGGTCGCGTGGTGCTCGACGAGGCCCGCCACGTCGACGGGCGGGTCGAGGCCGTCGACTGGCGGCAGCTCGACTGCGACGGCTGCCACGGCCAGGACGGCGATCCCGCGCCGCCCCGCGCGCTGGACGGCTCGAGCGATCCGTCGTCGCGCGGCGTCGGGGCGCACCAGGCGCACCTGCAGCCCACCCGGGCCAAGCCCGTCGCCTGCGGCACCTGCCACGTCGTGCCCGCCGCGGTGGACGTGCCGGGCCACGTCGACGACGACACGCCCGGCCGCGCCGAGGTGGTGCTGAGCGGCCCCGCGGTGGGCGAGGCCGGCCAGCCGACCTACGCGGCCGCCCGCTGCAGCGACACCGCCTGCCACGGCCCCGATCAGCCCGTCTGGACCGGCGACGCGCCCTGCGGCACCTGCCACGGGCTGCCGCCGGCGGCGCCGCACCCGGTGGGCACCGACTGCGCCCGCTGCCACCCGACGGCGGGCCCGGATCGCACCATCGCCCGCCCGCTGGATCACGTGGACGGCCGCGTCGACGTGCTGGGCCTCGGCCCGGACGACTGCGCCACCTGCCACGGCGAGGGCGGGCGCGTCGTGCCCGGCGGCAGCCACGCGGCCCACGCGCGCTTCGACTGCGCGGCCTGCCACCCGGTGCCCCAGCGGCCGGTCGAGCCCGGGCCGCACCTCGACGGCGCGCCGACGGTCGACCTCGCCGCGGGCGGCGTCTTCGACGGGCGCGGCTGCGCGCAGGTGGGCTGCCACGGCTTCGGCGAGCCCGTGTGGGGCGTGCCCGAGACGGTGCAGGGCTGCGACGCCTGCCACGGCGCGCCCCCGCCCGGGCACGCCGAGGGCGACTGCACGCAGTGTCACCCGGGCCCGATGGAGGCCACGCACGTGGACGGCCTGGTGCAGGTGGCGCTGCCGCAGGCGTGCGACGCCTGCCACGGCTATCCGCCGGCGTCGGGCGCGCACGTCGCGCACCTGAGCGGCGAGCGGGGGAAGGCGCTCGACTGCGCGACCTGCCACGTGGTGCCCGATCGCGTCGACGCCCCCGGCCACCTGGATCCGCCGCCCGCCGAGGTCGCCCTGCAGACCGGGCGCTACGCCGAGGGCGGCTGCGCCGAGACCGACTGCCACGCGGGCCCCGGGGCCGAGGTGCCGACGCCGCAGTGGGACGATCCGCCCTCGGTGGCGGACTGCGGCGGCTGCCACGCGGTGCCCCCGCCGGAGCATCCGCCGCAGAACTGTGTGCTGTGTCACGGCGGGGTCATCGACGTCGACGGCGTCATCACCCGCCCCCGCCTGCACGTGGACGGCGAGGTGACCTTCCGATGAGGCGCGCGACCCTGCTGTTGTCCGCGGTGATCGCGGCGCCCTGGGGCGCGGCCGCCCAGCCGGCGCCGGCGCCGGCGCCCGACGCCGCGCCCGAGCGCGCGCCGCGGGTCTCGGCGCGCAGCCGCATCTACCTGCGCCTCGATCCCTCCACGGTGCCCGATCCCGACGGGCGCATCGAGCCCGCGGCGCTCGGCAGCTTCCGCGTCGTCGCGCGGGGCGAGTGGGACGCCGAGGCCAGCGGCTGGATCGCCCACGCGCCCGGCTCGGCCAGCTTCGCCGAGGACGCCCTGAGCGGGGACGTCACCACGCTGCTGTTGGCGCGCGACTTCGGGGCCGTCGAGCTGACCCTCGGCCGGCAGTGGACGCCCATCGGCGGCCAGCGGCTGGACGCGCTGGACGGCGCGACCGCCACCGTGCACCTCGACGAGCGTCTCGAGGTCAGCGCGCGCGCCGGCGTCGGCGGCCTCGAGCCGCGGAAGCCCTACGGCGACACGCCCACCTTCGGCGGCGAGGCGCGCTTCGAGCCCATCGACCACACCCGCTTCTCGCTGGGGGTGGTGCACGCCATGCCCGACGAGGCGCCGGTGCGCACGCGCTGGACGGCGACGGGCGGCTACGACATGGGCAGCCTGTTCCGGGCCATCGCCGCCGCCACGGCCGACGTGGGCGCGCGGGCGGTGGTCGACGCCCGGCTCGAGCTGACCCTGCGCCCCACCGAGGGCCTCTGGGTGCGGGGCTACGCGCGGCACACGCGCGTGGATCTGCTGCTCGAGCCCGACGAGCTGCTGGCGGTGTTCGTCGAGGATCTGCGCGACGAGTTCGGCGGCCTCGTCGAGTGGCTGGCGGTGTCCTGGGTGCGGCTGCGGCTCGACGCCGCGGCCGTCTACAGCGAGGATCGCGTGGGCGGCACGCGCGTGCGGGGCGGCGTCGACTTCTATCCGATCGCCGGCGCGACGGTCATCGCCGAGGGCACGCTGCGGCTCGACCGCGTCGGCCGCTCGGGCACCGCGCGGCTGGCCACCCGGTGGCCCTTGTGGCGCACGCTGTTCGGCACGATCGAGACGCTGGGTGATCTGGACGTCGACGGCGAGCCGGCGGCGCTGGCGCGCGGCGGCCTGGGCTTCGAGCCCTTCGACGGCTGGTTCGCCTACGGCGCGGTCGAGGCCGCGCACACGCCGCGCTGGCCCGAGCGGCTGGGCGGGTTGGTGCTGCTCGAGCATGCCTTCGGGGCGCCGGTGCGGTGGGGAGGTGGCCCGTGAGCCCTCGGACGGTGGGTCGCCGGGCGAAGCTGCTGGTGGCGCCCTTTCTGCTGATGCTGGTCGTGGGCTGCCACGAGGAGCCGAAGACGCCGGCGCGCCCGCACGTGGGCCACCTGCAGCACGTGCTGGCCGGCGTCAACTGCACGCGGTGCCACGTCGGCGTGGGGCAGACCGAGGGGCTGCACCTGCCGACCAACCCGGTGTGCGTGGCGTGCCACGAGGACGTGCACGAGCGGGATCCCGAGAAGCAGGACTGCCTCGACTGCCACATGGAGGAGGAGGCCGAGGTCGCGCTCGGCACCCTGAAGAAGAGCCTGGCCTTCGATCACGCCGTGCACCTCGAGCGGGTGGGCGGCGACTGCGTGCGCTGTCACCGCGACGCCGCCCGCCGCACGTCGGCGCGCATCGGCGCCATCCCGACGATGAACGACTGCGCCCAGTGCCACCAGGACTGGCTGGACGACCTGCGCTGCGATACGTGCCACGTCGACCTGATCAACTACCCGCTGGCCCCGGTCACCCACCAGGCGCACCAGGGCGACTATCTGCGCCGCCACGTGGCCGAGACGCTCGAGATCGGCGTGGCCCGCTGCGCGCAGTGCCACAGCGAGTCGTTCTGCGCGGACTGCCACTCGAACCGCGCGCCCTTCGCCGCGGCTCAGGCCTGGCCCGACCGACCCGACCGCGGCTTCGTGCATCGCCCCAACTACATCGAGCGGCACGCGTGGGAGGCCCGCATCGAGGGCCCGCTGTGCCTGACCTGCCACACCGAGACCACCTGCGCGAGCTGCCACACCGCGGCTGGGCGGGGGCCGGGCGGCCTGTCGCCGCACCCGCCGGGCTGGGCCAGCGCGGGGGCCGGCAACAACACCCACGCCGTCGAGGCGCGGCGCGACGTGCTGGCCTGCGCCAGCTGCCACGCCGGCGCCGGCGGCGATCTGTGCGTCACCTGCCACGCCCCCGGGCGGCCCGGGGGTTCGCCCCACAGCGGCCGCCGGCCGGCGGGCAACCCGCGCCACGATCAGCCCTGCAGCCGTTGCCACGGGGCCGGGCTGTGAGGGCGCGCCGAAGCGAGCGGGCCGGCGGGCGCCGCGCGTCGCCCCCGAGGGGGGCCCGGACGTCGGCCCACGGATCGGGCCGCAACGACAGTCGAACGAGAGGAGAGCTGACGCGATGAGGAAGCTGATCACGATGACGGCCCTGTGTGTCGCGCTCGGCACTTGGGCGTGCGAAGGGCCCGAGGGCCCGGCGGGCGCGGACGGCGCCCAAGGTGAGTCGGGGCCGGCGGGCGCCCAGGGGCCGGCCGGCGCGGCCGGGCCCGAGGGGCCGGAGGGGCCCGACGGGCCGGCCGGTGACCGAGGGCCCGCCGGCGCGGATGGCCCCGCCGGGGCCGGCCGGCCAGGACGGGATGAACGGGCGGGACGGCGCCGACGGGCAGGACGGCGCCGACGGCCAGGACGGGGCGCCCGGGGCGCCCGGACCGGCGGGCCCGGCGGGCCCGGCCGGTCCGCAGGGGCCCATGGGTGGAGACGGCGACGACGGGGCCGACGGCCGCGCCGCGCTCTTCACCGACGAAGAGCTGCAGATCGCCATCGAGGGCGCCGACATCGACGCCGATGGCCACCCGACCGTGCTGTTCACGCTCTCGGACGGCGAGGGCAAGCCCATCGACGTCGAGGGCTTCTACACGCAGGGCGCGGTCAGCCTGGCCTTCACCCTCGCGTGGCAGACCGAGGGCGGCTCGCTGCTCAGCTACATCACCCGCGAGGCGACCGGCGGCGGCAACACCGTGACGCAGGCCACCAGCGACTCGGGCGGCACGCTCGAAGAGGTCGACTTCGGCGGCTACCTGTACACCTTCGGCGCGACCGTGCCCGAGGACGCGGACCTGGAGGCCAACCACCGGCTGGCCATCGGCGGCCGGCGCACCTTGGAGGACGGCGGCAGCGTCGGCGCGACGGCGGTGCTCGACTTCGTGCCCGCCGATCCGGGGGCCGAGGACGTCACGATTCGTCCCTACACCGCCACCGCGACCTGCAACGACTGCCATCAGGGTCTCGGCGGCCACGGCGGCCGGTGGACCGAGGTGGCGAGCTGCCTGACCTGCCACACCGAGCAGACCATCGACCCGGAGTCGGGCAACACCGTCGACTTCCAGGTGATGATCCACAAGATCCACGCCGGCCCGAACCTGCCCAGCGTGCAGGCGGGCGAGCCCTACCAGATCATCGGGTTCCGCAACTCGGTGCACGACTTCAGCGAGGTCACGTTCCCGCGGGCGGTCACCGACTGCACCGCCTGCCACGCCGGCGCCGAGCCCGACCGTTGGCAGGTGGCCGAGCTGGCCGCCTGCGCGTCGTGCCACGACCGCACGGCCTTCACCGCGGACATCCCCGAAGGGTACGTGCGTCACACCGCGGGCGCGCAGCCGGAGGGCTCGTGCTCGAACTGCCACCGGGCGCAGGGCAGCCCGGCGGCGGTCATCGACGCGCACCGCGCCCCCGAGCTCGACCCCGCGCTGAACCGCGTGGGCCTGCAGTTCGAGATCGTCGAGGTCACCAACGTCGCGCAGGGCTCGATGCCGCGCGTGTGCTTCACCGTGACCAACGACGCGGGCGCGGCGGTCGATCTGGCGCTGCTCGACTCGTCCGAGATCACCATCGCCGGGCCCACCAGCGGCATCGCCTGGGCCGAGACCATGCGCAACCCGCACCAGGCGGCCGTCGCGGACGGCGAGCGCCAGTGCGTCGACCTGACCGTCGCCGTGCCCGCCGACGCGGTGGGCAGCATCGCCGTGGGCATGGCGGGCTACCGGTACCTGCCCTATGGCGCCGCGCGGGCCGACTCGATCGGCCGCGAGAACGGGGGCAACCCGGTGGTGTACGCGGCCGTGGGCGGGGGGGACGCCGACCCGCCGACGACCTACGTGGACGAAGCGCTGTGCAACAACTGCCACGGCGACGTCGCCCTGCACGGCACCTTCCGCACCGAGCTGCCGTACTGCGTCACGTGCCACCACGACAACGCCACCGACGCGGTGGTGCGCCCGCCCGAGGCGGGCGAGCCGGCCTCGATCAACTTCGGCCCCATGGTGCACCGCATCCACGCGGGCGAGCACCTGCAAGATCCGCCGGTCATCTACGGCTTCGGCGGGACGCCGCACGACTACGGCGAGGTGGTGTATCCCGGCGCGCTGAACAACTGCGACGCGTGCCACGTGAACGACTCGTGGCAGGCCCCGACCACCGCGGGCTGCATCAGCTGCCACGACTCGGACGCGGCCAAGGCACACGCGGCGCTCGAGACGGCGCCGGGCGGCCAGGAGGCCTGCGGCGTCTGCCACAACGCCGGGCGCGAGGTCGGCGTCGACCGCGTGCACGGCTACTGACGGGGCCAACGTCGCTCGCGGCGACGCCGGCGCCGAGCCGGCGGCCGCCGCGAGCGGTGCTTTCGGCCACCCTTCGGAACATCCACCGCGCCGAGCCATGTTCGAAGTGGCGACCCGCGGTCCCCATCTTGCATCTCAGCCGCGCCGGACACCCTTGACGGGGCCTAGACTGTTTCGTACATCGTTCCGCACCGAAAGCAGGAGCACCATGGGAATCACCTTCGACATCGACCTCGAGACGCTTCGGCAGCCCTCGGTGGCTGCCGCCGTCGCCGACCTCATGCAGGCGCTGTCCGTGGCCCTCGGCGGTGCGACGGCGCCCGCCCCCGCCGCCCGGGTGGTCGAGGCCGCGCCCGCCGCACCGGCGCGGCCCGCCCCGCCCAAGGCCAAGGCGCCGAAGCCGGCCGCGCCGGCACCCGCGCCCGCCCCGCGCGCAGCCTCGAGCGGTCCGGATCCGGCCGAGATCAAGCCCATGTCCTTCGAGGACTTCGTCGCCGCCCTGCCGCTGCGGTCGCAGCGTTTCCTGAACCTGGTTCAGCGGGAAGAGACGGTGACGCGGTCGCGGGCCATCGACGCGCTCGAGCTGTCGAGCGGCAAGCAGCTCGGCGGCGTCACCGGGGCCATCGCCAAGTGGGCGCCGCGCCGCGGCCTCGAGATCCCCTACGAGACCATCACCCTCAACGGCGAGCGCGCCTGGCGCTGGACGGGTCCCAAGGACGCCAGCCAGGCGGCCCCGGCCAGCGCTCCCGCGCCCATCCGGCGGCGGCCGGCCCGCGACGTGGCGCCGCCCGAGGATCGGGTGCTGCGCGCGGCCGACATCGACAGCTTCCTCGACGCGCTGCCCGAGCAGGCCGCGCGGTTCATGCGGGCGCTGCGCAAGCAGGGCTCGATGGACACGCAGCAGGCCCTCGAGCTGTTCGGCTTCGAGCGCTCGCGCCAGCTGGGCGCGGTGCTCGAGCCCATCAAGCGCATCGGCCGCGACCTGGGCATCGAGCGCCCCTTCGAGGACGAGCGCACCCCGGAGGGGAAGCGCTACCGCTGGCCTGCCTGACATGCCCGGGGGCGTCCGGCCCGGACGCCCCGCCCGCTGCCCGCCTCGCGCGCCGCCGGCCCCGCCTCCCCTGATCGTGCTTCCATGTGACTTCGTCGGCGGGCGCTGGTCGAACAGCCGTCCACCACGATGGAGGCGGCGATGGCGCTGCAGATCACGGTCCCCTTGGAACACCTGCGTCACCCGGCTGTGGCGCGCGCGACGGCCGCGTTGTCGATGGCCTTGCACGCGGCCCAGGCCGGGGGCGCGCTCGACCTCGCGCCCCCGCGCGACGCGACGCCGCCCCCGGCGCCCGCCGTCCCGCCCACCAGCGACGCCTACCGCGCCTTCGCCGACGGCCTGCCCACGCGGTCGCGGCGCTTCCTCGACCTGCTCGAGTCCCGCGGCACGCTGACCGCCAGCGAGGCGAAGGCGCTGCTCGGCCTGCACAGCGGCAAGCAGCTCGGCGGGGTCACCGGGGCGGTGTCGAAGTGGGCGCCGCTGCGTGGGGTGGCGGTGCCCTTCGAGTGCACGCACTTCGGCCGCGAGCGCGGCTGGCGGTGGCTGGGCGCATGAGGGGGAGCGGCGCGGCGGTCAGCGCCGGGCGCCGCTGACCACGAAGTCGCGGTTCGTGCAGGTCGTGAAGGCGCAGGCGTCGCCGGTGAAGCGGAGCTCGAGCACGCCCTGCCAGTGATCGGCGTCGTCGAAGCCGCCGACCAGCGTGTAGCCCTCGGTGCAGCCGAAGGGGCCGCCCGGGATGGTGCCGGTGAGGCGGAAGGTGCCGTCGTCCGGCGCGGGCGACTGCCGCAGGGCGGTCGGCGCGCCGGCCGCGGTGAGATCGGCGCCGGCCAGCGCGAAGGTGACCGCGTTCATGGCCAGGCTGTAGGCGGTCTCGCCGACGAAGACGTCGACGCAGCTGTAGGCGATCGCCGGCGTCAGGTCGTAGGTCCCGGGGTAGGGGACGTCGACGGGGCAGCCGGGCGCGGGCCCCTGCGCGCAGTCGACCTCGCAGCCGTTCGCCGGATCCTCGTCGGCGTCCACGAAGCCGTCGGCGCAGTCGACGAGGGTGCAGGCGCCCAGGGCGCAGCCGGCGGTCGCGTCGGGCAGGTCGCAGATTCGGCCGCAGGCGCCGCAGTGGGCGGGATCGCCCTGCAGGTCGAAGCCCTCGTCGGTGCGGCCATCGCAGTCGTCGTCGGCGGCGTTGCAGGCCTCGGGGGCGGGGACGCACTCGCAGCCGTTGGCGGGATCGCCGTCGAGGTCGACGCGGCCGCCGGTGCAGACGTCGACGCGGCACTGGCGGTTGACGCAGGCGGCGGTGGCGCCGGGCAGATCGCAGACGCGGCCGCAGGCGCCGCAGTGGGCGGGATCGCTTGCCAGATCGAAGCCCTCGTCGGTGCGGCCATCGCAGTCGTCGTCCGCGGCGTTGCAGACCTCGGGCTCGACCGCGCACTCGCAGCCGTTGGCCGGATCGGCGTCGAGATCCACGAAGCCGGCGCGGCACAGCGTCAACACGCAGCGCCCGGCCTGGCAGGCGGCGTCGGCCTGGTCGAAGGCGCAGGCGGCGTCGCAGGCGCCGCAGTGCGAGGGGTCGCGCTGCAGGTCGAAGCCCTCGTCGAGGGCCCCGTCGCAGTCGTCGTCTGCGGCGTTGCACACCTCGTCGCCGCTCGCTTCGCAGGCGTACTCGCAGCCGTTGGCCGCCAGGCCGTCGAGGTCGACGAAGCCCGGGGCGCACTCGGCCACGGTGCAGACGCCGGCCACGCACCGCCCCTCGGCGGCGGCGGGGTCGCAGGCGCGGTCGCAGGCGCCGCAGTGGGCGAGGTCGGACTGCAGGTCGAAGCCCTCGTCCACCTGCCGGTCGCAGTCGTCGTCGACGCCGTCGCACACCTCGACGCCGCCGTTCGACGGGGTGCAGCCGTCCTCGCAGCCGTTGGTCGGATCGCCGTCGGCGTCGCGGAAGGTGCCGCGGCACGCGGCGATGGTGCAGGCGCCCTCGACGCACGCGCCCTCGGCGTTGGGCGGCGCGCAGCGGCGACCGCAGGCGCCGCAGTGTTCGAGGTCGCCGGCCAGGTCGGTGGCCTCGTCGACGGCGCCGTCGCAGTCGTTGTCGATGGTGTCGCAGGCCTCGGCGCCGTCGAGCGTGGGCACGCACAGGTACTCGCAGCCGTTGGCCGGATCGCCGTCGAGGTCGATGGCGCCGCGGGCGCAAGGGCCCAGGACGCAGGCGCCGTCGACGCACCGCGCCTCGGCGTCGGCGAAGGCGCAGGCGAGATCGCAGCCGCCGCAGTGGTCGGGGTCGGCGGTGAGATCGAAGCCCTCGTCGATCGCGCCATCACAGTCGTCGTCGACGTCGTTGCAGGCCTCGGCGGCGGGTACGCAGCCCACCTCGCAGCCGTTGGCGAGGTCGCCGTCCTCGTCGCGGTGCCCGTCGTCGCAGGCCAGCAGCACGCAGCGGCCGTCGGCGCAGGCGGTGGTGGCCGCCGGGCGCGCGCAGCCCACGCCGCAGGCGCCGCAGTGGGCGGGATCGGCGGCGAGATCCACGTCCTCGTCGACGGCGCCGTCGCAGTCGTCGTCGCGCGCGTCGCAGGTGGCGTCGTCGGCGGCGACCGGCGCGCAGGCGTACTCGCAGCCGTTCTCGGGCCGGCCGTCGAGGTCGAGGTGGCCGGCGGCGCAGGCCGCGACCGAGCAGACGCCCGCGGTGCAGACGCCCTCGGCGTTCGCGGGCGCGCAGGGGCGATCGCAGCCGCCACAGTGGGCGGCGTCGGTCTGCAGGTCGAAGCCCTCGTCGACGACCCCGTCGCAGTCGTCGTCGGCGCCGTCGCAGGTCTCGGGCGTGTCGTCCGGCTGGCACAGCACCTGCTCGCAGCCGTTGCCCGCGGCGCCGTCGGCGTCCGCGAAGCCCTCGGCGCAGGCGGCGACCGCGCAGGCGCCGTCGCGGCAGACGCCCTGCGCGTTCGGCGGCGCGCAGGCCCGGTTGCAGGCGCCGCAGTGGGCCGGGTCGGCTGCCAGGTCGACGCCCTCGTCGACGCGCCCGTCGCAGTCGTTGTCGATGGCGTCGCAGGCCTCGACGCCGTTCAGGGTGGCGGTGCAGGCGTACTCGCAGCCGTTCGCGGCGTCGCCGTCGACGTCGTGCAGCCCGGGCAGGCAGAGCCCGTCGACGCACGCGCCGTCCGCGCAGGCCGGCCGGGCGCCCGGGCGTTCGCAGGCGCGCCCGCAGGCGCCGCAGTGCGCGGGATCGGTCTGCAGATCGGCGCCGCCGCAGGGCGTCTCGCGGGGCACGCAGATGAAGGTGACGTCGGCCTCGGCGTTGGTCACCTGCCGACACAGCCAGTCGGCCGGGCAGTCGGTGTCGCCGCCGCAGGGCCGCGTACACGCGCGGCTCTGCGCGTCGTCGGTGACGATGCAGAACCCGCTGCGGCAGTCGGTGGAGGCGGTGCACGGGTCGCCGAAGTCGTCCGCGGGCGGCGGCGCGGCGTCCGGGCGGGGTGGCCGGGCGTCGGGGGCGCCGCGATCGAGGTCGACGGCGGCCTCGGGTGCGGCCTCGTCCTCGGGCGGCGGCTCGCAGCCGGTGAGCACGATCAGCAGACCACCGATGGCCGCGATCCGACCTGCGCGCACGCTGCACCTCCCCGCGGGCCCCCCAGCGCTCAGCCTACGCGATGTGCGCCCCGCGCCGCATCCGTGCAATCGAGGGCGCCGTCGACGAAAATTCGGTGCGACGCCCGGCCGGTGCGCGGCGTCCTTCGATCCACCGAGGAGCCGGCGATGCCCGATCTGGTCGACACCACCCGCGATCTGCGCGCCCTGGCCGAGCTGGCCTCTCACCCGACCCGCCTCGACGACGTGCTGCGCCTGGCCCTGGCGTCGCTGCGCCCGGTGGTGCCCTACGATCTCGCGGCGGTCTACGTCATCGACGGCGACCGCGCGGCCGTGCGCGCCACCGACGGGCCGCTGGCCGACGCGCGCATCGCCGCGCACAGCCTCGACCTGCGCCGCTTCCCGACCGTGCGCCGCGCCCTCGAGACGCGGCGCCCGGTGGCGCTCGAGGCCCACCACCATCACAGCGACGAGGGCGATCCCTACGACGGCATCCTCGACCTGCCGCCCGGCCACAGCTGCATGGTGGTGCCGCTGTACTCGGGCGACCGCACGCTCGGCCTGATCACCTTCGACCGCGCCGTCTGCCACGTGTACCCCGACGAGACGCTGATGCTGGCCGGCGTGTACGGCCAGATCGTCTCGCTGGCGATGCTGTTCGCCGAGCAGGCGGCGCTGCTCGACCGGGTGCGGCGCCAGGCGGAGGAGCGCTCGCGGGTGCTGCAGTCCGAGGCGGGCCACCCCGACGCGGTGCGCCTGCTCGAGGGCACGCGCGCGCCGGCGATGGCCGAGCTGCTGCGGCTGGCCCGCCTGGTGGCCGCCACCGACACGCCGGTGCTGGTGCGCGGCGAGACGGGCACCGGCAAGGAGCTGCTCGCGCGCGCGCTGCACGCGTGGAGCCGGCGCGCCGACGGCCCCTTCGTCACGCTCAACAGCGCCGCGCTGCCGCCCGATCTGGTCGAGAGCGAGCTGTTCGGGCACGTGAAGGGCGCCTTCAGCGGCGCCACGCGCGACCGGCCCGGGCGCTTCATGGCCGCCAACGGCGGTACGCTGCTGCTCGACGAGATCGGCGACATGGCGTCCGGCGCGCAGGCGCGGCTGCTGCGCGTGCTGCAGGAGGGCACCTTCGAGCCGGTGGGATCGGATCGCACGGTGAAGGTGGACGTCCGCGTCATCGCGGCCACCCACGTCGACCTCGAGCAGGCGGTGCGGGCGGGGCGCTTTCGCGAGGATCTCTACTACCGGCTGGCGGTGTTCCCGCTGACCGTGCCGCCGCTGCGGGCGCGGGTCGAGGACGTGCCGGCCATCGCCGAGGCGCTGCTGGCGCGCCGGGTGGACGCCCACCGGGGCCCGTGGACGCTGAGCGAGGCGGCGGTCGAGGCGCTGCGCCGGCGGCCCTGGCCGGGCAACGTGCGCGAGCTGGTCAACGCGGTCGAGCGCGCCACCATCGTGTGCCCGCGGGGCGAGCTGGGGCCCGACGACTTCGGCGTCGCGCCGGCGGTGGACGCGTCGGCGGCCGGCGCGCGGCCCCCGAGCGGGCGGTTCGCCTCCTTCGCCGAGAACGAGCGGCGGCACCTCGAGGCGGCGCTGGCGCGCGCCGAGGGCCGCATCTACGGCGCGGGCGGCGCCGCCGAGCTGCTGGGGCTGAAGCCGACGACGCTGCAGAGCAAGCTGAAGAAGCACGGCTTGAAGTGACGCGGTGTCGGTGTGGAACGAAATATCGGTGCGCCGGCAACGAAAAGACGTCGTCGTGGTTCCCGCCGCACCGAAAAATTGCCGATTGTCCGCTGGCACGCACCGTGCTCATGGTGGGCCGCGAACCCGATGGGCGTCCCCGCCCGCCAAACCGCAGGAGTGACCGATGTTCGAGAACCGCGAGGGCCAGCGCGTGCCCGAGGTGACCTTCAAGGCCCGCAAGGACGGTGAGTGGCTGCAGTACACCACCGCCGATCTGTTCGCCGGCAAGACCGTGGTGGTGTTCTCGCTGCCCGGGGCCTACACGCCCACCTGCTCGTCCTCGCACGTGCCGCGCTACAACGAGCTGGCGCCGGTGTTCGCGGCGCACGGGGTCGACGACATCGTCTGCATCTCGGTGAACGACGGCTTCGTCATGGAGGCCTGGCAGGCCGACCAGGACGCCGACGCCATCACGTTCGTGCCCGACGGCAACGGGGCCTTCACCGAGAAGATGGGCATGCTGGTCGACAAGAGCGACCTGGGCTTCGGCAAGCGCTCGTGGCGCTACTCGATGCTGGTGCGCGACGGCGTCGTCGAGAAGATGTTCGTCGAGCCCGACGAGCCCGGCGATCCCTTCCACGTCAGCGACGCCGACACCATGCTGCGCCACATCGCCCCCGACGCCGCGCCGCCGCCGGCCATCCTGCTGTTCACCAAGCCGGGCTGCGGCCACTGCACGCGCGCGAAGAAGGCGCTGGCCGAGGCCGGCCTGGCCTACGACGAGCTGGCCGCGACGCCCAACCGCCTGCGCGCCCTGTCGCCGCAGCAGACGACGCCGCAGGTGTTCGTCGACGGCAAGCACCTCGGCGGCGCCGACGACCTCGTCGGCTGGCTGGCCGCGCGCGGCTGATCCCGACCGGGCGCCGTGTTGCGCGGGCGCCCACGACGCGGTCTACTCGACGGGACGCCGAACGGGGTCCCATGTCGCCTGCCTCTGGCCAAGCTCGCCGCACGCTGCTGTGGTGCGTCGTCGGCGCGCTCGCCCTGAGCGTCGCCGGCGGCCTCGCCCTGCACGCCCGCGTGCGCGCCACCATCGACGCGCACGGCGCGGCGTTGGCGGCCATCGCCGCCGAGGCGGCCGCCGGCGTCGACGCCGCCCTCCACGCCCGGGTGCGCGGCCCGGCCGACGCCGAGGGCGCCGCCTTCGAGACCATCCGCCACCACCTGCGCACCGTCGTCGACCGGCACCGGCTGCGCTCGCCCGTCTACACGCTGCGCCGCGACGGCGACGTGACGCGCTTCGTGGTGATGACCAACGCGACGCCCTTCGTGGGCGAGCCCTATTCGCTGCGGCGGCCGATGGTGGCCGTCTTCGAGGGGGCGGCGCGCGCGCACAGCGGCCTGTACGGCGACGATCACGGGCGCTGGGTGTCGGGCTACGCGCCGGTGCGGGGCGCCGACGGGCGGGTCGAGGCGCTGGTGTCGGTGGATCGGCCGGCCGACGATCTGCTGGTCGAGCGACGGCGCGCCTGGCTGTGGACGGCGCTGCTCGGGTTGCTCGGCGCGCTGCTCGGCGCCGCGGCGCCGGCGGCCCGACGGGCGTGGGGGGGCGGCGTCGGTCGCCTGCTGGCCGGCTCGTTGGCGCTGCGCATCGGCTGGGCCGGATCGGCGGCGGTGGTGCTGGCGGTCGGCGTCGCCGGCGTCCTCAACTACCGCTCGGACCGGGCGGCGGCCGTGCAGCGCATCGAGGATCGGCTGGCCACCGCGGTGCGCGTCGGCGTGCACCAGCTCGACCCGGCGGCGCACCGGCGCGTCGCCGCCACCGGCGCCGCGGGCAGCGAGGACTTTCGGCGCCTGCGCGACGCGCTGCGGGCGGTCAAGGAGGCCGCCGGCCTCGACTCGCCGGTCTACACCCTGCGCCGGGACGGCTCGATGACGCGGTTCGTGGTGATGACCAACGAGACCCCGTTCGTGGGCGATCCCTACGAGCTGCGGCCCGGCATGGCGGCGACGTTCGAGCGCGGCCAGCCGGGGGCCGAGGGGCCCTACGACGACGCGCACGGCACCTGGATCTCGGCCTGGGCGCCGCTGTTCGACGCCGACGGCGCGGTGATCGCGGTGCTGCAGGCCGACGCCGAGGTGGGCGGGTTGATCGCGGCGCTGCGCACCGAGGCGCTGCAGCAGGTGGTGTTCGGGCTGGCGGGCATCGCGGTGGCGTTCCTGCTGGCCTTCGTCCTCGCCCGGGGCGTCGCGCGGCCCATCGCGGCCATCGCCGAGGCGGCCGATCGCGTGGGCACGGGGGACTTCTCGGTGCGCGTCGAGGTGCGCGGCGACGACGAGGTCGCGGCGCTGGGGCGGGCCATCAACGACATGGCGCGGGGCCTCGACGAGCGCGAGCGGCTGCGCGGCATGTTCGGCCGCTACATGGCCTCGCAGGTGGTCGAGACGCTGCTCGACGCGGGCGAGGTGCGGCTGTCGGGCGAGCTGCGACCGCTGACCGTGGTGATCAGCGACATCCGCGGCTACACCGCGCTGACCGAGGCGCTGGGCGCCGAGGACGTGGTCGCGCTGCTGAACGACTACTTCGCCATCCTGGTCGAGGCGGTGGTGCGGCGCGAGGGGGTGGTCGACAAGTTCATGGGCGACGCGATGCTGTGCTGGTTCGGGGCGCCCATGGACCAGCCCGACCACGCGCAGCGCGCCGTCGACGCGTGCGCCGACATCATGCGGGCGCTCGACGCGTGGAACGCCGAGCGCGCGACGCGCGGGCTGGCGCCGGTGCACACGGGCATCGGGGTCGCGACCGGCGACGTGGTGGTGGGCAACATCGGGTCGGCGCAGCGGCTCGAGTACACCGCCATCGGCGACGCGGTGAACCTGGCCAGCCGCCTGTGCAGCAAGGCGGACGCGGGGCAGGTGCTGGTCAGCGGCGCGGTGCGGGCGGCGGTCGAGGCGCCGCTCGAGCCGGTGGGCGCGATGCAGGTGAAGGGCGTGGCCGAGCCGGTCGAGGTGCACCGGCTGCGGTGGGCCGGGCCTAGCTGAGCAGCGCGATCACCATCGCGGCGTGGCAGCCGGCGGCCGCGACCACGAACAGGTGGAACACCTCGTGGAAGCCGAAGACGTCGGGCAGGGGATCCGGGCGGCGGAACGCGTAGACCAGGGCGCCCAGGGTGTAGAGCGCGCCGCCGGCGGCCAAGAGGCCGAACTCGACGGGGCTGAGGCCCGCGCGCAGGGTGGGCCACTCGGCCATGACGCACCAGCCGAGGGCGACGTAGAAGGCGGCGCGCACGCCGCGGGGTACGTTGGGCAGGGCGATGGATTGCAGGACGCCGAGCGCGGCGCCCACCCAGACCAGCGCCAGCAGGGCGGCGGCCTCGGCCGAGCTGAGGGCCAGCAGGGCGACCGGGGTGCTGGTGCCGGCGATCTTGAGGTAGATGACCGAGTGGTCCAGCCGGCGCATGCGGGCGTGCCCGCGCGCCTCCCAGCGGCGGCGGTGCAGCAGCGCGCTGACGCCGAAGAGGGCGACGAAGCTGAGGCCGTACACGAGGGCCGCCAGGCGGGGTCGCCCGGGGGGCGCGATGAACAGCAGGGCCGCGGCCAGGCCGAGGCCCGCGAAGAAGGTCCACTGGTGGCTCACGCCGCGCAGGCGGGGGCGGTCGTGGTAGGGGCCGATGGTGGTGCGCGCCACGCCGGGCTCCGGACGGGCCGAGGGATCGGGGGTCAGGATAGCGAGGGCGGGCGCGGGGGTGTCAAACGGGGGTCGCGGCGGGCCCGGTGACCGCGGTCTTGTCGGCCGTCAGCGCCTTGGGCGTGATGCCCATGCTGCGCGTGTAGAAGAAGTCCATCACGCGGGTGGGCAGCAGGCGGGCGGCCAGCAGCGCGAAGCGGGCGTGCAGCGCCACCATGTAGCGGGGACGCGGGCGCCGGGCGTGGACGGCGCGGGCGACCGCGCGCGAGACCCAGACGGTGTCGACCTCGACGAAGCGCTTGGCGTCGTCGTTGATGCGCTCGGCGTTGGCCAGGATGGGCGCGTAGGGCGAGTCGGGCGTGCGGTAGCGCAGCAGCTCGTCCAGCGCGTGGTCGGCGAACTCCGACTTCACCATGCCCGGCTCGACCAGCACGACGTCGACGCCGAAGGGGCCCAGCTCCATGCGCAGGGCGTCGGACAGCGACTCGACCGCGTACTTCGTGGCGTTGTAGGCGCCGAAGAAGGGCAGGGTGACCTTGCCGCCCATGCTCGAGATGTTGATCACGCGGCCCGACCGGCGGGCGCGCATGGCGGGCAGGAAGGCGCGGGTGACGGCCATCAGGCCGAAGACGTTGGTGTCGAACTGGCGGCGCAGGTCGGCGTCGCTGATCGCCTCGGTCGGGCCCAGCAGGCCGAAGCCGGCGTTGTTGATCAGCACGTCGACGCCGTGGCCGTCGGTCTGCGCCTCGATGTGCTCGCGGGCGGCGGCGATCGACGCCTCGTCGTTGACGTCCATCGCGAAGGCCTCGAGGCGCAGGCCGGCGGCGTCGGCCTCGGACTGCAGGGCGCGCAGGCGCTCGGCGTTGCGGCCGACGCCGAAGACGCGGTGGCCGGCCTGGGCCAGGTGCAGGGCCATGTGGCGGCCGAGGCCGGCGGTGGCGCCGGTGACGAGGATGTTCTGTGCGGTGCGGGCCATGGGACTTCTCCTGGGGTTCGTCTGCGATGTGCAATGGGGAATGAAGGTTCATTCCGTTGAGCGGTTCAGGTGAAGGCGCGGCCACCGCGCCCTCACCGCAACCGACCAGCGGCGTGGAGCCTGTTGCACATTCGGGGCACTTCGCGGTGCACGCCCCCGAATGCTCGGCTCGGCGTTGCGAAAGCAAGGCGATATCTTCGGATATCGTCATGCTTTCGCGCCTTGATCCGAGCTTTCGGTGACGCACCCCGCTCGACCCCTCTATGCGCAACAGTCTCCTAGCGGCGGATGGCCTCCCACATGCACTGCTCGGCGTCGTCGCGGACGCGGTCGTCGGTCAGATCCAGCGCGCCCATGCGCCAGGCCTTGAACAGCCCGACGAAGCCCCCGTGCATCAGCGCGAAGATGATCTCGGGGGCCATGGGCTTCAGCACGCCCTGCGCCTGCAGCCCGGTGATCACGGCGCGCGGCACCTCGAGCAGGCGATCCTCGAGCGCGCGGCTGTCGGCGTCGAGGTAGTCGGCGTGGTGGTGCAGCTCGATGAACTGGAAGGCCTCGGGGTTCGCCCGCACGAAGTCGGTCTTGCGCTGCCAGTACGCCTTCAGCTGATCGCGCGCCGGCAGGTGCATCGGGAACCCGTCGAGCAGGTGCGCCCCGTACCGCGACTTCACGTCGCGGTACAGCACGTTGACCAGGTTCTCCTTGCTCTCGAAGTATCGATAGATGGTGCCGGCGCCGACGCGCGCCGCCTCGGCGATGCGCGGCACCGCGGTGCCGTGGAAGCCGAGCGTGCCGAACAGGTGCAGCGCCGCCTCGAGGATGGCGTCGCGCTTGTCGGTGGCGTGGGCGGCGTTGCTCATGGGCGGAAGGAATATTCATTCCGCGCGGACGTGTCAACCCCGAATCGTGCGCGTGGGTCTCCTGACGCGCCGTGGGTGGTCGCTCCGACGGGCTGTCAGCGGTCAGCGGTCAGCTGTCAGCCGGGCCCCGCGCGCCGCGCCGAGCGCGGAGCCGGCCGGCAAGCTCGGGGCGCCGAGTCGCCGGGCAGACGGTCCGGTCGCCGCGACGGAGCTGAAGGCCGCCGGCCGAGACTTGGGTGGCACATCCTGCAGGATCCGCGGCGTTGCGACGCCGCGTTTCACGAAGCGGCGCCGCGACGAAGTCGCCAGCGACGCCGCCCAGGCGGCGGGATGCAGGGCCGTGGAAGCACCTGCGACGCGCACCCGAAGGTCCAGACGCCGGGTTCCACGGCGCCCCGCCCATGCCCCAGCCCACCACCGTCCGCGACCGGGCGCCAGCGCACGATCGTGGTGAAACCGGCCGGCGTGCGGCATCCGCCGTACGTGCCTGAGCGACCGAGCCGCCCGCAGCCGATGCCGAAGGCGAGGCGAGGACGCGAGGATCGCGAAGGCGCGCCCGAAGGGCGCCGGCCAAGCGGGGGGTCTGGGGTGGGCGCAGCCCCAGTGCCGCGCGCTTGCGCGCGGCGGAGAGACAGTCTGTCCGGTGGAGGCTGCACCTGTTCCAGCGAAGCACCCGGCCGCTTCATCGCGACGCCCAGTGCGGCACCCGCCCACGCGCCGCCGCGCGAGATCAGGGCAACGCCACGCTCACCAGCGCCCCCAGGTTGCCCGCGTCGTCCTCGGCGCGCAGCGTGAGCCAGGGCCCTGGAGGCACCTGCGACGCGCACCCGAAGGTCAGACGCCGGGTTCCACGACGCCCCGCCCATGCCCCAGCCCACCACCGACCGTGACCGGGCCCCAGCGCTCAGGCGTGGTGAAGCCGGCCGGCGTGCGGCATCCGCCGTACGTGCCTGAGCGACCGAGCCGCCCGCAGCCAAAGCCCGAAGGGCGACGCGAGGACGCGAGGATCGCGAAGGCGCGCCCGAAGGGCGCCGGCCAAGAGACTGGCGCGCACCGAGGGGTCGAGCGGGGTGCGTCACCGGAGGCTCGGATCAAGGCGCGGAAGGTCGTCGATACCCAAAGGTATCGGCGTCCTTCCGCAACGCCGAGCCGGGCCTTCGGGGGCGTGCACCGCGAAGTGCCCCGAATGCGCGACAGGCTCGCAACCGGGGGGTCTGGGGTGGGCGGCAGCCCCCCCAGTGCCGCCCGCTTGCGCGCGGCGGAGACACAGTCTGTCCGGTGGAGGCCGCACCTGTTCCAGCGAAGCACCCGGCCGCTTCATCGCGACGCCCAGTGCGGCACCCGCCCACGCGCCGACGCGCCGGCTCAGGGCAGCGCCACGCTCACCAGCGCCCCCAGGTTGCCCGCGTCGTCCTCGGCGCGCAGCGTGAGGAAGCCGCCGCCGGGGGGCACCGCGAAGGCCTGGGGGGCGCCCGCGGCGGCGGGCAGCAGCGCCACCTCGAAGGTGTCGGCCGCGGCCCAGGCGGCCTCGGTGTTGATCCGCTGCGCGGTGCGCGCGGCGCGGTAGCGCTGCACGCGGCCGACCTCGCCGTCGTCGCCCGGCGCCACGAAGGTGACGGTGACGTAGGGGTCGGCGGACGCCAGCAGCTCGGCCTCGGCCAGCGCCAGCAGGTAGGCCCCGCCGCGCGCGCGGCGGCTCATGCTGATGCGGACGGCGCGGACGGCGGCGGCGGGGAAGGCCCACGCGTCCCACGCGGCGGGGTCGGCGGCCCAGCCTTCGACCTCGGCGAGGTCGAACCAGCGCTGGCCGTCGACCGTGCCCTTCACCACGAAGTCGCGGGGCGCCAGGTCGGCCAGGTCGGCCGCGGCGCGCAGGCGCAGGGTGTCGACCGCGGCCGCGCGCGGCAGCTCGAGCACCACGCGCTCGGTGCCCACGGCCTCGGCGGTGGGCGAGGCCCAAGCGGTGCTCAGGTCGCCGTCGATCAGGTGGTCCTGGCCGAAGTCGGGGAACTGGCTGCCGCTGGCCGTGACGCTCTGAACGGCGACGCGCACGCCGGCCGGCTCGGGCGCGAAGGCGCGCAGGTCGCGCACGGCGCCGGGCGGCACGACGTCGGGCGCGGGCGCGGTGAGCGTCAGCGCGACGCTCAGCTCGCTCGCGTTGCCGGCGGCGTCCACCGCGCGCAGGCCGAAGGCGTAGGCGGTGCCGGGCAGCAGGCCGTCGACGACGACGCTCTGCGCGGCGCCGGCCTCGGCGGGCGCCGGGGCGGCCGCCGCGGTGGCGTCGGGCCAGGTGGGATCGGCCAGGTCGTCCGGGCGGTAGCGCAGCTCGTAGCGCGCGGCGCGCCCGCGGTCGCCGTCGTCGCCAGGCGCCGTCCAGGTGAGCCGCACGCGATCGGGCCCCAACGCCTCGGCGGCCAGGTCGTCGACGAAGGCCGGCGGCACGCCGCCCGTGCGGGCCTCGGCCACGTTGCTCAGCGCGCCGCGGTTGCCCGCCTCGTCGATGGCCACCACCGCGAAGTAGTAGCGCGTGTCCTCGGCCAGGCCGGCCGCGACGGCGCGCTCGAGCGTGCCCGCGGCGCCGGGCGCCGGCGTCGGCACCGGCGCGGCCTGCGCGAAGTTCTGGGCGGTGATGGGCTGGGCGCTGGCCCGCAGGTCGTAGCGCGCCGCGGTGCCGCGCGCCGCGTCGTCGCCGGGCGCCACCCAGGTGAGCGTGATGGCGTCGGGCGCGTCGTCCGCGGGCTGCACCTCGACCTCGTTCACCACCACGAAGTCGTCGCTGGCCGCGAAGACGATCTCGACGGTCTCGGCGGTGAGCGCGGCGAAGGACAGCTCGACCCACTCGCCGACGCGCGCCGGGGCGCCCTGCACGCCGGCGACGCGCGCGCCGTCGGCGTAGACCACGAAGTCGCGCGGGAAGTGGTCGATCCACTCGCCCGCGTACAGGCGCAGGCCGGCGACGCGGGACGGCGCGGTCAGGGCGAGCGTCAGGCGCGCGCCGTCGGGCGCCGGGGGCGCGGCCCAGGCGGTGCGCAGGTCGCCGTCGGCGGCGGCCGCCGCGGGCCAGGCGGCCGACAGCGCGGCGCTGGCCTCGACGGTCGCGAGGTCGAGCGCGGCGCCGCGCGGGCCGGGGCCGGTGGCGCGCAGGGTGCCGATGGCGGCGGGCGGCGCGCCGTCCTGCGTGCGCGCCTCGATCACCTGCACCACCTCGCCCACGCCGCCACGATCGTCCACGGCGCGCACGGCCACCCAGTAGGGCGTGTCGTTCTGCAGGCCGTCCAGGCGCAGCGTCTGGGGCTGGCCGGGGTCGACCGGCGTCGGGCCGGCGCGCAGCGCCTGCGCGCCGAAGGCGGCGCCGTCGAAGGGCGCGGTGGACAGGGCGATCTCGTAGCGCGTCACCCGGCCGCTGGCGGCGTCGAGGCCGTCGTCGGCGGGGGCCGTCCAGCGCAGCGACAGCGCGTCGGGGGCCACCGCGTCGGCGCGCAGGTCGGCGACGGCGGCGGGCGGCACCGTGGGGCTCCAGCCGGTGGCCAGGTTCGACGCCGGGCTGCGGTTGCCCGCGTCGTCCAGCGTGCGCACGGCGAACACGTACTCGGTCTCCGGGCGCAGCCCGCGCACCTCGACGCGCTGGTTCTGGCCGGCGGGGCGCGGCGCGACGAAGCCGTCGGCCAGCGCGGCGGCCTCGATGCCGGGCCAGGGCGCCGGCGCCACGCGCACCTCGACGCCGCTGGCGGTGCCCTGGTCGCCGTCGTCGCCGGGCGCGGTCCACTCGAGCGCGATACCGCGATCGACCGTGGTGGCGCGCAGGTCGCCCACCGCCGCGGGCGGCACGACGTCGTCGGTGTCGACCGACGCGGTGTTGCCGACGCCGCCGAGGTTGCCGCGGTCGTCCACCGCGCGCACCGCGAAGTAGTAGCGCGTGCCCGCGTCCAGGCCGCCCACCACCAGCGTCTCGGCGGCGCCGGCCGGGCGCGGGGCGACGGCGCCGCCGACCGGCGTGGCCAGGTCCCAGACGTTGCCCACGATGGGCGCGACGTGACGCCGCACCTCGTACCGGCTGGCGGTGCCCTCGCGGCCGTCGTCGCCGGGCGCCGTCCAGGTCAGCCGCACCTGCTCCGCGCCCATCGGCGCGGCGCGCAGGTCGGTGATGGTGGCGGGCGGCACGTCGGGTGTGCGCGCGCTGACCACCGCCGACACCGGGCCGACGTTGCCGCTGTTGTCCACCGCGCGCAGGGCGACGTACAGCGGGCGCTCGCCCGGCAGGTCGACCAGCGTGACGACGCCGGTGAGGCCGCCGGGGAAGACCGGCACGCGGAAGGGGTAGCGGGCGCGCGCATCGAAGTCGGCCGGCGCGAAGGGCTGCTCGGCCCAGGCGATCTCGTAGGCCGCGGCGATGCCGGCGGCGCCGTCGTCGCCGGGCGCGACGAAGCTGAGCGACAGCGTGCCGGGCAGGGGGCCGGTGGCCGCGCGCAGGTCGCCGAAGGGGCCGGGCGGCACGGCGTCGGGCACGGCGAAGCGCACGCTGGCCGACAGCGGGCCGGGGAAGCCGGCGTCGTCGACCGCGCGCACCGCGACGAAGTAGTCGAGGTCGGTGGGCAGCGCGGGCAGCGCGAAGGTCTCGGCGGCGCCGGCGGGCGCGGGCGCGGGGGCGCCGGCCAGGGGCTGCAGGCCGTCCGCGCGCAGGATGGGGAAGCGCGCCAGGTACACCTCGTAGCGCGCCGCGCGGCCGGCGTGGCCGTCGTCGCCCACGGCGGTCCAGCGCAGCACCGGGCGGCCCTGCTCGAAGTCCACCCGCAGGTCGTCGATGGCGGCGGGCGGGATGGCCCGCGTGGTGGCGCTGGCCTGGTTCGAGATCGTGCTCACGTTGCCGACGTCGTCGAAGGTCAGCAGCGCGAAGTGCACCGTCGTCTCGTCGGGCAGGCCCTGCACCAGCAGGCTCTCGACGCGGCCGGACGGGCCGGGGGCCGGCGCGCCGATCGGGGTCGCGGCGGCGAAGGTGTCGGGCGTGATCGGCGCGAGCGCCCAGCGCAGGTCGTAGCGCGTGGCCTGGCCCAGCCGCCCGTCGTCGCCGGGGGCGGTCCAGTTCAGCAGCACCGCGCCGGCGGTCGCCAGCCAGGGCGACGCGCGCAGGTCGTTCACCGCGGCGGGCGGCACGCGCTCGGGCGGGTCGAGGGTGCGGAAGACGACCACGTTCGACAGCGCCGAGGCCTGCCCGCCCGCGTCGCGCGCGACGAGCCCGACCCGGTAGGTGGTCGAGCGGTCGAGCCCCTCGATGCGCACCGCCTCGGCGGCGCCCGCCTCGCCGGGCGCGCCGGTGGGCACCGGCGTCGCGTCGGCGAAGGTCTCGGGCGTCAGCGGCCCCTCGCTGATGCGCAGGTCGTAGGCCGCCGCGCGCCCGACGTCGCCGTCGCCGCCCGGCGCGGTGAAGCGCACGGTGGCCGCCGTCTCGTCCAGGTCGGTCACCCGCACGTCGAGCACGGTGCCCGGCCGCGGATCCAGCGTGCGCGCCTGCGCGACGTTGCTCATCGGCCCGCGGTTGCCGTCGGCGTCGATGGCCACCAGCGCGAAGAAGTGCTCGGTCTCGGCGGGCAGCCCGGTGACGGTCCAGCGGTGCAGCAGGCCGGCGGGCAGGGCGGTGGGCGACTCGACCTGCACGGCGGCGGCGAAGGTGGCGGGCGTGATCGGCTCGAAGGCCATGCGCAGGTCGTAGCGCGCGGCGCGGCCGGTGGGCCCCTCGTCGGCGGGCGCCGTCCAGCTCAGCACCAGGCTGCCGTCGCCGCCGTCGGCGTCGTAGGCCTCGAAGCCGCCGACCACCACCGCGAAGGCGTCGCCCACCGGGCCGCCCTCGCGGCCGGTCAGCCGCAGCCGGCGCGCGGTGACCGGGGCGAAGCGGCGGTCGAGCCAGCCGTCGTCGTCCACCTGTACGTCGCGCTCGTCGAGCACCGTGGTCCAGGCCGCGCCGTCCCACGCCTCGAGCGTCCAGGCGGCGGGGAACAGGTCGGGGTAGTCGGCCGCGGCG
The DNA here is from genome assembly GCA_020633465.1 of Myxococcales bacterium. Lineage (GTDB taxonomy): Bacteria > Myxococcota_A > Bradymonadia > UBA7976 > UBA1532 > JACKDN01. The sequence continues at coordinate 275,361 of JACKDN010000008.1, read as the reverse complement.
CGCACGCGCACGCGATCCAGCCGGTGCGCGCCGTCGAGCGCGAAGGTCACCTGCTGCGCGGCGTCCTGCGGGCCGAGCGCGCTGATCCAGAAGGTCTGCGGATCGCCGTCCACCAGCCCCTCGGGGCCGGTCTCGGGCGTGTGGCTGCCGCTGCTGGCGTGCACCACCATCGACAGCGCCGCGCCCGCGGGGCCGGGCGCCGCGGCCAGGTCGTCGACGCCGGCGGGGGCGCGCGCGTCCAGCGTGTCGCCCACGATGCTCGGCGTGCGCGGCGAGGCGTTGCCGCCCTCGTCCCGCACCACCAGCGCCAGGTGGTGGCGCGTGCCCGGGGCCAGGCCCGCGATCGTCACGCGCTCGGCCGTCCCCGCCGCGCGCGGCGCGGGCGTGGGCAACGGCGTCGCGGCGGCGAAGTCGGCGTCGGTGAGGATGGGCGCCTCGGCGCGGCGCAGGTCGTAGGCCGCGGCCGTGCCCTCGGCGCCGTCGTCGCCGGTGGCGGTGAAGCCCACCACCAGCGCGTCCGCGCGCCGCTCGATGACGGCCAGGTCGGCCACCGGCGCGGGCGGCGTCGCCGGCGTCTGCAGCGCGGCCACGTTGCTCAGCGGGCTGGGGTTGCCCACGTCGTCGTACGCGAGCAGCGCGAAGAACACCTCGGCCTCACCGGGCAGCCCGTCGACCGGGTGCGCCTCGGCGAAGCCGGCCGGGCGCGGCGCGGGCAGCGGCGCCGGCGTGGCGTCGGCGAAGGTGGCGGCGTCGAGGGGCGCGAGCGACCAGCGCAGGTCGTAGCGCGCCGCCGTGCCCACGCGGCCGTCGTCGCCCGGCGCGGTGAACCGCACCACCGCGGCGCCCGCCGCGCCGGCCTCGGCGGTGAGATCGTCCACCGCCGCGGGCGCGTCGCCCTCGACGGTGACGCCCGCCGCGATGTTGGACAGGCCCGACGCGGCGCCGGCCTCGTCGAAGGCCACCAGCGCGAAGGTGTAGCGCGTGCCCGGCTGCAGGCCCTCGACGCGCACCCGCTCGGCGCTGCCGGCGGCCTGCGGCGCGGGCGTGGGCGCGGGGGTCGCGGCGAAGAAGGTGTCCGGCGTCAGCTCGCCGGCGACGTAGCGCAGGTCGTAGCGGGCCGCGGTGCCGACCACGCCGTCGTCGCCCGGCGCGGTGAAGAGCACGGCCAGCGCGCCCGGCCCGTCGGGTACCACGCGCAGGTCGGCCACGGCGCGCGGCGGCACCTCGGGCACGCGCACGCTGGGGCTGTTCGACAGGCCGCTCCAGTTGCCGGCCGCGTCGCGCGTGCGCAGGGCGAAGAAGGCGTCCACGCCCTCGGGCAGCTCGATCACGCGGGCCACCTCGAGCGCGCCGGCGGGCGCCGGGGCCGGCGCGTCCACGCGCGTCGCCGCTGCGAAGCCCTCGAGCGTCGCGATGGGCGCCGTGGCCACGCGCAGGTCGTACTCGGCGGCCTGTCCGACGTAGGCGTCGTCGCCCGGCGCCACCCAGGTCAGCCGCGCCGCGCCGCCGCCGGGCAGCGCCGCGAAGGCGCCCACCTCGCCCAGCGCGGCGTGGGGCAGGCCCAGGCGGTCGCGCCCCTCGAGCACGCGCAGCACGAAGCGGTCGGTGGCGGTGGGCGCGAAGTCGAAGCTGATCAGGCCGCCGACGGCCACCGGCAGATCCGCGCGGCGGGCCAGCTCGACGGCGTCGCCGGTCATCGGATCGTGCACGACGATCGCCAGCGCGCGCGGCAGGTCGCCGGGGAACAGCGCGTGCGGCGTCACCTGCACGCGGGTCAGCAGCTTGGGCGCGTCGCCCAGCGAGAAGGTGAGGTCGACCGGCCCGTCGGCGGTGGCGTCCCAGCCGGTGAACGCGTCGCCGTCGGCCAGCTCGGCGGGCGCGTCGCCGGTCGGCGCCAGGCCCACCGGCTCGCTCTCGGCGGCGGTGTACGCGGCGAACAGATCGGGCACGGCGGCCGGCGGCACCTGGTCGGTCGGGTCGACGGCGTGGGCGCTGACCTCGTCCGACCACGGGCCGCGCTGCCCGGCGGCGTCGAGCGCGGCCACGCGGAACCAGGCCTGCTGGCCGGGCGCCAGCCCGATCTCGAGCCGCTGCTCGGCGCCGGGCGCGGCGGGCGCCGGGCCGGCCAGCAGCGCGGCGTCGGGCCAGGTATCGGCGCGCAGCGGCGCGTCGCCCTTGCGCACGTCGTAGCCAGCCACCGGGCCGCTCTCCGGCCGCCCCGCGTCCTCGGCCGGCGCGGTCCACACGAGCGCGACGCGCGTGTCGTCGATCACGTCGACGCGCAGATCGTCCACGGCGCCCGGCGCGATGGCGCCGGTGGTCACACGCACCGGCGGCGCGGGCTCGCCGCGGTTGCCGGCCTCGTCGATGGCGGCCACCGACACCGCGTAGTCGGTGCGCCCGCGCAGGCCGGTCACCGTGGCCCGCTCGCGCGCGCCGGCCGGGCCGGGCGCGGGCGCCGCGTGGCCGTCGGCGGTGTCGAAGTCGAAGTCGGCGGCGGGCCCCACGCGCAGGTCGTACAGCGTGGCGCGGCCCTTGGCCTGGTCGTCGCCCACGGCCGTCCAGGAGACGCCCAGCGTGCCGGCGTCCTCGGGCGCGGCGGTCACCCGCACGTCGCCGAGCGCCGCGTAGGCCAGCCCGCCCGCCGCCACCGCGGGCTGCGTCACCTTCAGCTCGACGAAGCGCGCGGGCATCGGCGCCACCGCCCAGGTCGCCCAGTCGACGGGCGCCGCGGCGACCACCTCGCGCGCCACGACCGTCCACTCGCCCTCGCGCTCGGCCACCCGCACCTCGAGGCCGGGCGGGAACAGGCCCTCGAAGCCGGTCAGCGCCCGCACGCTCACCGCGCCGACGGTGCGCACGCGCCCAAGGTCCAGGCGCACGCGGTGCGGCTCGCCGCCGTCGCCGGGCGCGGCGGCCCAGCCGGTGAAGGGATCGTCGTCGAGCAGCAGCTCGGGCTCCCAGCCGCCGCCGAAGGTCGAGCTGGCGGCCACGCCGCCGACGCTCAGCGGCGCGCCGACGGCGGCGGTCACGGTGAGATCGACGATGCGCGCCGGGGCCTCGCGGTCGACCACGTCCACCGGCACCTCGCCGCTGGGCTCGCCCGGGCCGCGATCGTTGATCGCCCGCACCCGCGCGAACCAGCGCCCCTGGTCCACCGGCTGCACCAGCGCGGCGGTGGTCAGCCGGCCCTCGGCGATCGTCGCTGGGAGCACCGTGCCGTCCTCGCCGCGCAGGTCGACGTGGTAGGCGGTGACGCCCGCGTCCGCCGAGACGGCCCACTCGACGCGCACGCCCGAGGGCCCGTCCTGCGTCGCGCGTACGTCCACCGGCGGCGGGGGCGGCTCGCCCACCGACTCGAGCAGCTTGCCGACGTTCAGGCGGCCACCCGTCGCCACCACACCGTTCCAGGCGGGCAGGGGATCGACGCTGTCGAACAGGGCGTCGCGCGCGGCCTGCCAGCCGAGGCCGGGCTCGCGCGCGTAGAGCAGCGTCAGCGCGCCCGCGACGTGCGGCGTCGCCATCGAGGTGCCCTGCGCCAGCCGGTAGTCGTCGCCCAGCCCGGTGCTGAGGATGGCCACGCCCGGCGCGGCCAGGTCGACGCGCTGGGCGTTGTAGTTGCTGAACGCGGCCCGGCGGTCGCCCTGATCGCTGGCCGCCACCGAGACGATGTTGGGCAGGTCGTAGCCGGCCGGGTAGCTGTTGAACACGCCCAGGTCGCGGCCCTCGTTGCCGGCGGCCGCGACGAACAGCTGGTCGTGGTCCTGCGCGTAGCGGATGGCGTCGTACAGCGTGTTCGACGCGCCGCCGCCGCCCCAGGAGTTCGAGGTGAGCGTCGCGCCGTTGTCGACGGCGTACCGGATGGCCTGCGCGGCGGCCAGCGTGCTGCCCTTGCCGTTGGCGCACAGGAACTTCAGGGCCATCACCCGCGCGCGCCACGCCACGCCCACGACGCCCACGCCGTTGTCGCCGCGCGCCGCGATGGTGCCGGCGCAGTGCGTGCCGTGGAAGTGGTCGTCGGTGGGGTCGGGATCGTTGTTGCAGAAGTCGTAGCCGTGGATGTCGTCGACGTAGCCGTTCCCGTCGTCGTCCACGCCGTTGCCGGGGATCTCGCCTGGGTTGGTCCACAGGTTGTCGCGCAGGTCGGGGTGGGTCAGCAGCACGCCCGAGTCGATGACCGCCACCACGACGTCTTGGCTGCCGGTCGTGCGCGTCCAGGCGTCGGGCGCGCCGATGCGCGGCAGGCCCCACAGCTGGGGGTACTGGGGATCGTCGGGCAGCTCGAAGGCCTCGACGATGTAGTTGGGCTCGACGACGTCGACGTCGGGGTCGGCGGACAGCACCAGCAGCGCGCGCCCCACCTCGACGCCGGCGGGCAGCCCGACGCGCCAGGTGCCGAACAGCGGTTCGACGGTGGTGGCGCCCTCGAGGGGCAGCAGCCGACCCCCGATCGCGGCGACCTTGGCCTCGACCGCCGCGCGGTCGAGCGACGCGTCGTAGCGCACCAGCAGCTCGCCGGTGACGTAGTCCGCGGTGGGGGTCTGGACCTCGACGTAGCGGACCTCGTCGTCGCACGCGACGAGCGCGAGCGCGAACAGCGCCACCAGCAGCGGGGAACGGGCGGGTCGACGCATCGGTCGCTCCGGGATCATTGCAGTCGGACTGTGCGGGTGCACCAGGGCTGCATTGTGGGGGAATCGGCGCGCGGGCGCCATCGGGTGATGCGCGTGGGTTCGCGATGACACGCGAGGGGCTGCCCGGTCAGGGCGCGGGGGTCAACACCAGGATGGGCCGCTCGCCCTGCTCGTCCTCGAAGCGATCCTGCTCGGCGTCGTAGACCAGGGGCCCCAGCGCCAGGGGCGCGTAGCCCTCGAGGGTGGCCAGCACGTCGTAGGCCTCGTCGGCGGCCGCGGCCACCGAGAAGGCGCCGTCGGCGTCGGCGACGAGCTGGGCGAAGGTCAGCTGCGTGCCGCTGATGCGCACCAGCACGCGGGCGCCGGCGGGCGAGGCGTTGTCGGCCAGGCGCACCGCGCCGGTCAACTCGACCGCGCCCGGGCCGGTGCTGGCGTGGGGCAGCTCGAGGACGCCGAGATCGGTCGCGTCGTCGGCGCGCACGCGCACCGCGCGCGTCGTCGCGTCGTAGCCCCGCGCCGCCGCGCGCAGCCGCCACGGCCCGGGACGCAGATCCTCGAACACGAAGGTGCCGTCCGCCTCGACCGTCACGGCCCGCGGCTCGCCCGCCGGATCGTCGGCCCGCGCCGCCGTCACCCCCACCTCGGCCAGCCGATCCGGCGTCTCGAAGCGGCGCAGGGCCACGCGGCCGCTCACCCGGCCGGGCAGCGCGACCAGCACCACGGGCGCCTCGAGCGTCACCACCTCGTCGGCGCGCGCGACCACGTCGCGCGTCTCGCTCAGGTGCCCGACGGCGTCGAAGCGCAGCGTGCGCGGGCCCGCCGCGACCTCGAGCGTGAACCCGCCGTCCGCGCCCGACACCGTCGCGCCGCCACCCGACGCCGACACCACCACCCCCGCGTGACCGCCGGCGACGCGATCCTCGCGCAGCACCGTGCCCGCCACCCGGGCGGGCCGCGCCGCCTCGGCGCGCCGCAGCGCGAGGGCGCCCAGGTCGACCGTCTCGCCGGGGCCCAGGCGCACCGGGAGGGGATCCCCCAGGAAGCCCGGCGCCGCGACCGTCAGCACGTAGCTGTCGGGGCGAAGCCGCGGGAACGCGAACGCGCCGCCCGCGTCGGGCGTCGCCACCGCGATGGCGGCCTCGACGTCGCGCGCCGGCCGCAGGTGCACCTCGCTGGCGGCGAACAGATCGGCGGAGGCATCGGCGGGCGCCAGCAGCCGCCCCCGCAGCGTCGCGGTGGCCTGCTGATCGGCGGGCGACTCGGGATCCAGCGGGTGCACCGGATCGACGTGGTCGCAGGCCCCGAGCGTCAGCGCCGCGCTCGCCAGCAGCCCCAGCAGGTGCGTTCGCCGCGTCACTCCGCCTCCCAACGCTCGGGGGCGTAGCGGACCGAGGGCTCCGCGGTCAGGAGCGTGTCGACCAGCGCGGTCAGCCAGACGGCGCCCGCGCCCACGAGGAAGCCGTTGGCGCGGTCGTAATGAGCGTCGGCGTCGCTGCGCCGGGCCAGCGACGCGGCGTCGCCCCCGTCGCGGTAGGCGGACTCGGCGCGCTGGCCCAGCGCCGCCGAGGTGACCCCGACGCTCAGGAGCGTCACGAAGAGCGTCAGGTAGCCGGCCCCGCGGCCCAGCTCGCCGCGGTGAAGCTGCGCCCAGCCGGGCAGCACCACCGAGCGCAGGACCGCGCCGCCGCGGGTCTCTTCGACGGTGATCGCGTCGACGTAGGCGGCGAAGTCGTCGTGGGTGAAGGGCGCGCGGGCGTCGGCCAGCAGCTGGCCGGTGGCCGTGTCGAGCACGCGCGCGCGGACCTCGACGGTGCCGCCGGTGACGGCGACGGTGCCGGTGACGACGGCGTCCGCCCCGAGCAGGCCGCCGAGCGTCGCGGCCTCGGCGGCGTCGAGCCCCTCGGCGCGGCCGCGCAGGTAGCGGCGGCGCGCGCCTCGTCCGCCCGCGCGTCGTCGGCGCGAAACACCAGCGGGCGGCGGTCGAGGCGCGCGCGGACGGCGGCCGTCGCCGAGCCGGCGAAGCCAGGCGGATCGCGGGACGGCTCGAGAGGGTCGAAGGGCAGCAGCGCGACGCGCGGCAGCTCGGCGGCGCGGCGCAGGCCGCCGTGCACCGCGCGGTCGAGGCGGTCGAAGCCTTCGGTGATCGACGCGGCGGGACGGGCCGGATCGTCGCGGACCGGCCCGCGGGGCGGGGTCGGCTCGGCGGCGGGCGGCGGGACAGCGGGCGGCGCGACGTCGGGCGGCGGGACGTCGGGCGGCGGGACGCGGGCGGCGGGACAGCGGGCGGCGGAACAGCGGGCGGCGGCTCGGCTGGGGCCGCGACCGGCAGCGCGGCCGGCTCGAGCGGCGCGCTGTCCGCCCGCCCCGGGCGGGGCAGCCGCACCCGCACCTGCGCGCCGTCCACCTCGACGCCGACGGCGTCCGCCGAGGCCGCCGGGATCGCCGTCTTCATCCGCACCCGCAGCAACGCTGCCGGCGGCTTGCGTCCGGGCAGGATCAGCGAACGCTCGATCCAGCGGTCGCTCAGCTCGACCCATCGCCGGGCGGCGCGCGCCCCGTTCACCCGCACCACCAGCACCTCGTCGCGCGACACGACGGCGGTCGACACGGTGTCGGCGACGATCGGCTCGTCGAAGGACAGCGTCAGGCGGATCGCGTCGTCGTCGCCGGCCACCTCGACGCCCTCGAGGCGCGGCGCGGCGCGGCTGGCCGCGGGCAGCAACGCAGCGATGAGCAGCAGGCGGAGCAACGGAGCGCGGACCTCCCGGTGAGCGAGCGGGGCGCCCGCGGCCGAACGCTCGCCGCGGTGGCGCGGCGGCGCGGGGTCAGCGTCGGATGGGTGGGGAGCGAAGTCAAATCGGCGCGGGGGAGGGCGCCGACACGGTCCGGGCGGGCGGGCGACCCGGTCAGCCTTCCCAGGTGAAGTAGCGCCGGCCGTCCTCGTCGGTGTGGCCCTCGAAGGGCAGCTTGATGCCCTGCTTCGGGGCCCAGCGACCCATCGCGCCGGTGATGCCACCCACCGAGCGCGGGCCCTTCAGGCCCAGACGCTCGACGGCGTCCTCCACGGCCAGCTTGCCCTCGGCCTCGAGGATGCGCAGGAAGGCCTTCGACGCCTCGGGCAGCTTGGCGTGATACTCGGCCCACGCGGTGGGATCGTTGCCCGCCGGCGCGGGGCCCGCGGGGGCCTGCTCGGCCGGGGTGGCCGCGGCCGGCGCGGCGGCCTTCTCGGGGGCGGCGGCCGCCTTGGCGGGGGCCTTCTTCGTCGCGGCCTTCTTGGGGGCGGCGGCCTTCTTCGGCGCGGCCTTCTTCGGCGCGGCCTTCTTCGCGGGCGCCTTCTTCGGGGCCGCCGTCTCGGCGGGCGCGGCAGCCTTCTCGGGCGCGGCGGCCTTCTCGGGCGCGGCGGCCTTCTCGGGCGCGGCGGCCTTCTTCGGGGCGGCGGCCTTCTTCGGGGCCGCCTTCTTGGGGGCGGCGGCCTTCTTCGGCGCGGCGGCCTTCTTCGGCGCGGCAGCCTTCTTCGGCGCGGCCTTCGGCGCCGGTGCCTTCGCCTCGGCCGGCTCGGCCTTCTTCGGCGCGGCATAGGTGGGGGCCGGCGCGCGGTAGGGCTCGGCCGAGGGCGGCGGCGGCGACCAGCCGTCGTCGGCGTGCGACGTCGGGGCCGGGCCGAAGACACGGTCCTGCACGCGTTCGGCGGCGTCCTCGACGAGGTCGACGATGATCGAGGGCACGCCGATGCGGCGCAGGAGCTTGAGCGGGGTTCCGAGATCGATGCGCACGGTCGCCTCCTCCATGACTGGCGGGCCAAGGGCACCACGGTCTCGGCGCACGCGCAAGCTCTTTCACTCGGAGCCATTCACCGGTGCGTCTGCTGCGGACGCAGCGCCGCGCGGCCGAACCCCCCGGGATCACGGCGCCTGCCCGCCGTTCGTCGACGGATCGGTTGCCACCTGCCTGCGTCGGCGTCACGCTGGTCGACAGTGCACCACGTCCGCGGGAGGACCTCATGCGCGCGCTCACCCTGGCTGTCTTCGCGCTCGGCTGCGCCGCGGTCGTGGCCCTCGCCCCCTCGGACCGAGCGTTCGCTCAGCGCCCGGACGGCGCGGCCGCAGCGAAGGCGGCCGCAGCGAAGGCGGCCGCAGCGAAGGCGGCCGCAGCGAAGGCGGGCCCGGCAGAGGAGGCCGACGCCGCTGCCCGCCGGGCGCGCTGCGTGGCAGGCAAGACCTGCACCTTCCGCTGCGCCGACGGACGCTGCAGTCACGCCTGCGCGGGGGGCGCCGCGTGCACCAGCCACTGCGAGGGGGGACGCTGCAACCAGGCCTGCGCCGGCGGCGCGAAGTGCACCTTCCACTGCGAGGGCGGCGGCTGCAACCAGGCCTGCGCCGGCGGGGCGAAGTGCACGCTCCACTGCGCCGGGGGCAACTGTCGGCGGGCCACCGCCGCGGGCTCGACGGCCGAGGCCGACTGCGCGGGCGGCGGCTGCAAGTAGGGACCGTCCTCACATCATCGGCGTGAACAGCCGCGCGACGCCGTGGGCGAGCCGGCGCGCGATGCCGTACGACGACCACGTCTCGAGGTCGATCTCGTCGCTGTCGGCCAGCTCCTCCTCGAAGCGATGCTCGAGGATGTCGGCGAAGGCACGATCGGCCACCAGGGCGCCCAGCTCGAAGTTGAGCTGGAAGCTGCGGATGTCGATGTTCGCCGAGCCGACGAAGCTCCAGCTGCCGTCCACCACCATCGACTTGGCGTGCAGCATCGAGGGTCGGTACTCGAAGATCCGCACCCCCACCCGCAGCAGCTCGCCGTAATACGATCGCCCCGCGGCGCCGACCACGCGGATGTCGTTGTCCCGCGGCACCAGCACGCGGACGTCGCAGCCGCGGATGGCCGCGCTGGACAGCGCGCGCAGCGTCGCGCCGTCGGGCACGAAGTAGGGGCAGCTGAGCCACACGCGGTGGCGCGCGGTCGCGATGCCCGTGAAGTAGGCCATCGCCGACGCGTTGGTGGTCTGGTGGGGCCCGCTGGGGACGATCGCGACGGTGCAGGTGCCGTCCTCGAGCGGGGCCACCTCGCGAACGGTCAGCGTCTCCTGCGTGGCGAACGCCCAGTCTTCGGCGAAGGTGGCCGCCAGATCGCTCACCGCCGGGCCGCGGAGCTCGAGATGGCTGTCGCGGAAGTGCACCCCGCCCCGCCGGAGGGCGCGCCCGGAGTATTCGTCGCCCACGTTCATGCCGCCGGTGTAGCCCACCTCGCCGTCGACGACGATCAGCTTGCGGTGGTTGCGCAGGTTCGCCGACCAGTTGCGCCGCAGCGGGTTTACCGGCAGGAAGGCGGCCAGCCGGGCGCCGGCGTCCCGCAGCGCCGCCAGGCGTCGGTTGTCGAGCAGCCAGCTGCCCACCGCGTCGTACAGCAGGCACACCTCGACGCCGGCCCGCGCGCGCTCGGTCAGCAGGTCGACGAACCGGCGGCCGGTCTCGTCGTTGCGGATGATGTAGTACTCGGCCCAGATGCTCGTCGTCGCCTGCTCGAGCCGACGCTCGATCTGCGTGAAGGCGTCCACGCTGCGGGTCAACAGCGTCACCGTGTTGCCCACCGAGGGGGGCAGGCGGGTGAGCCGCTCGGCCACCGCCAGCACCGGGCCGGCGCTGGTGGGCTGCGGATCGACCTGGGGGGGCAGCGGCGCGCGCGCCCGCCGGGCGCGCTTGGGCCGGCGGCGCATCACCGGCGCGCCCAGCATCAGGAAGGCGACGGCGCCGACGATCGGGAACGCGATGATGGCCAGGATCCACGCCAGCGTGCCCTGCGCCCCGTGCCGGCGCAGCAGCGCGCGGCCGATGACCAGGACGTCCACCGCCGCGATCGCGTACCACCAGGTGGGGGAGAGCTCCAGCACGGCCGCATGGTGCCCCATCCCGGTCGGCGGGGCCACGTCCTCCGCTCGCCCGGTCAGCCGCCCGCCACCGCGCGGGCCACGCGGTCGGCGCGCTCGGGGTGCGCGCGACACAGCGCCTCGCCGAGGGCGGCGCGCAGGGCGGCCGTGGGGCCGCGGCCCACCCAGGGGAAGCACAGCGCGGCGAAGCGATCGGCCGGGGTGGCGTCGGGGAAGAAGCGCTCGGCCAGCCAGGCCACCGTCGCGGGCGTCACGCGCGGTAGCAGGGCGGTCGCGCGCGCGATCTCGACGACGCGCGCCGGATCGGGCGCGCCCGCCTCCGGCACCAGGGCGTCGAGGCGCACCGGCTCGACGGGCACGCCCGCCTCGGCCACCCGCCGCGCGGCGTGCCCCGCGCCCGGCGGGGGTACCAGCGCGCGCGCCCGCAGCGCGCGCAGGTGATCGACCCACGGGGCCAGATCGCCGCGCGTCGACTCGGCCGCGTGCAGATCGCTGGCGATCACCACCTCGGTCCAGGGCCGGTGCACCAGCGCGCCCAGCGGGATCGGCTGCTGCGGCCGGCGCGGATCGACCAGCACCCAGGGCGCGCGCCGGAAGCGCAGCAGCGTGGGGGCGGCGCCCACCCGGCTCAGCGCCGCGGCCACCGCCTCGATGGCGTAGGCCGCGCCCAGCCCGCCGACGTCCTCGTCGACCAGCCACAGCGTCGGGTGGGGCTCGGGGGGCGGTCGACGCCGCAGCACCACCGCGCCGGCCGCCTCGGCGGTGGCGCGGGCCGTCGCGGCCGGATCGAGCGTCGGCCCCTCGGGCATGGGATCGCGGTCCGCGGCCCAGCGCGCCGCGGTCGCCGGATCGACCAGCCAGCTCGGCGAGGGCGTCGGGGCGAAGGCGACGGGCCCGGGCGCCGGGGGCCGCGGGGGACGCCCGGCGGCGAGGGCGTCGAAGATCGCGTCGAAGACGTGCCGGTCGTGGGCGTCGCGGCACAGCAGCGCCTGAAAGCGCAGGCGCATGCGCGGCAGGCTCCAGTCGCTCTCGACGCACAGCAGGCGGCGGACGGCGATCGCGTCGTCCACGCCGACGGCCAGGCCGGCGGCGTGCAGCGCGCCGAGCAGCGACTCGACGCCCTCGAGCGCCCCCCGGCTCACCGCAGGGGCCGGCCGGCGACCAGCGCGCGATCGGCGGGCGTCTTCAGCAGGACGCCGAGGGCCGGCAGGGCGTCGGCCGGCGCGCCGGCCGCCAGATCGTCGGCGCGCACACCCAGGGCCGCCAGCACGCGCACCCACGCCAGCAGCGCGTCGGTGGCGGGCGGGGCGGCCAGCCCGGTGACGTCGCGCAGCGCGATCAGGCGCTCGACGGCGCGCTCGATCAGCCCCTCGGCCAGGGTCAGCTCGCCGGTGTGCAGCCGCACCAGCTCGACCAGCGTGTCGGCGGCGGGGAAGGTGAGGTGGTGGTGCACGCAGCGGCGCAGGAAGGCCGCCGGCAGGGGGCGCTCGCCGTTGCTGGTGACGATCACCGCGTGCCGCGCCTGCGCGTGGAAGGCGCGCTTCAGCTCGGGCACCCAGAAGGTCATCCGGTCGAGCTCGTTGAGCAGATCGTTGGGGAAGTCGCGCGGCGCCTTGTCGATCTCGTCGATCAGCACGACCTCGGTGCGGCTCGACCGGATGGCGCGGCCCAGCGGGCCCCAGCGCAGGTAGGTCTGGTAGGGCAGGGTCTCGTGGGTGCCCCGGTTGGCGTCGTGCAGGCGCCGCAGGTGATCGATCTCGTACAGCAGCGACTGCGCGCTCGAGGTCGACCGCACGCGGTACTCGAACACCTCGTCGCAGCCCAGCTGCGCGGCGACGCCCCAGGCCAGCGCCGTCTTGCCGGTGCCCGGCTCGCCGGTCACCAGCAGGGGGCGGTCGAGGTGCAGGGCCACGTTGACGGCCTCGGCCAGCGCGGGGCTCATCAGGTAGGGCCCCTCGAAGCCCATCTGCGGCTCGCGCGGGGGCAGCTGCACCCGGCCGGCGGCGGCGACGACGCCCGGCGCGATGCGATCGAACTCGCTCATTCCACCTCCACCACGAAGCCCACCACGCCCGCCTCGCAGAGTCCACCGATGCGGCGCTCGAGGCGCGCCCGCGCCCGCTTGCGCGTGCGCCGCGTCAAGAGCCCGCCGGTGGGCGGCGCCGGGGGCGGCGCGACGCACAGCACCAACACCCGCAGCGCGCCGCCCGCGCCGCCGAGCGGCCGCCAGATCGCCCGCAGGTGGGCCTCGAGCGCGGTCAGCTCGATCGGCTCGGCGGGCAGCGCGATCTCGACGCACACGCGGCGCTCGGCGGCCCGCAACAGATCGGCCAGGCCGTGGGCCCCGGGCAGCGCGCCCGCCGCGGCGCCGTCCAGCGCGCGGCGCAAGCCCGCGGGCTCGGCGCACCAAGGCACCCTCAGGTGGGGCCAGTCGGCCGGGTGCAGCTCCTCGGCCAGGCGGCGCACGCCCTCGGCGGCGCGCACCAGGCAAAGGTGCACCGGCGCGCGGCGCTCCAGGGCGCGGCGCAGGGCGTCGGGATCGGGGCAGGGCGCCGCCGCCGCCGGGGCGTCGGTGTGGGCGCGCTCGGCCGGGGAGAAGGGCCAGTCCACGGGGCGATACTACGCCAAGCGGCCGGCCCGGTGCAGGGGCGCCCCGCTACTGGCGGGTGATCGTGAAGTTGCCGCCGCCGCCGCCGACCGCCTCGACCACGACGTAGTAGGTGCCGGCCGCCAGCGCCACCTGGCCGACGTTCGCGCCGCAGGCCTCGATGATGGGCGAGACATCGGGGGCGCTGGTGCCACAGCTGTTGAGGACGTACAGGAACGCGTCGATGCCCTGAACGTCGAAGGTGACGTCGTCCGGCGCGGCCAGGATCATCCTGAACACCGCCGCGTCGGCCGGAAACACGTTCGGAGACGCGGGACAGCTGTAGCCGAAGGGCGCACCCCGGTTGGCCAGGAAACCGCCCGTCGGCACCCCGGCGGGCAGTACGGCCGCGTCCGTGCAGGCCGTGTTGATGCACTCCGAGTCCACGCACCGAGAGTCGACGCCGCAGTCGATGTCGTCCGTGCAGCTGCCGTCGCCGCAGACACCCGCGCTACAGACCTGTCCGGGGTCGCAGTCCTCGTCGATAATGCAGCCGCCCTCCCGAAGCCGGCACCGCCCGGCCACACACTCCTCGGCCAGGGCGCAGTCGACGTCCATGACGCAGGGGGCGCCGGGCTCGTTGCAGACCCCCGCGTCACAGATGCGGTCGCCGAGGCAGTCGATGTCGCCGTTGCAGCCGACCGGCTCGACGCACTGCTGGGCCGTGCAGGTCTGCGCGCCGGGGCAGTCGCCGTCCTGGCGGCAGCCGGGCACGCAGATCTCGGTGGCCTCGTCGCAGATGCGGCCGGCGTCGCACTCCGCGTCGTCGGCGCAGGCGTCCACCAGCACGCACGCGCCGCCGCGGCACACCAGCCCGCCGAAGCAGTCGCCGTCCACCACGCAGTCCTCGGGCGGCAGGCTGCACACGCCCTCGGTGCAGACCTCGCCCGGGTTGCAGTCGCCCGCCACGACGCAGCCTCGGCCGAAGACGCACAGGCCACCCTCGCAGACGAGGCCCTCGGCGCAGTCCCCGTTGCCGGCGCAGCCGTCGGTGCACAGCCCGAAGTCGCACACGCGTCCCTCGAAGCAGTCCCCGTCATCGGCGCACACGGCGGGCTCGAGGCACTCGCCGGTGGCCACGTCGCAGGTCTGGTTGCCGGGGCAGCCGTCGTTGTTCATGCAGCCGCCGCCGCCCTCTTCGACGCAGAGCTGCATGCGGCACACCTGGCCGAAGGGGCAGTCGCCGTCCTGGGCGCAGCCGTCGGCGCACTGGCCGTCGACGCACACCCGGCCGGTGCGGCAGTCCATCGCGTCGGCGCAGAAGCCCTGCTCGCCGCACACGCCGAGCACGCAGGGCTCGCCGGGCGGGCAGGCCGCCCGCTCGTTGCACAACATGCCCTCGTCGACCGCGCACCGGCCGTCGTCGCCGCACACCTCGCCCTCTTCGCAGTCGCTGTCCTGGGCGCAGGGCTCGGTGCAGAACTGCGCCACGCAGATGCGCGCGCCGAGGCAGTCGAGATCCGCCTGGCAGAAGCCGGACTCGATGCACACGTTGCCCGAGCAGAGCTGGGTGCCGGGGCAGTCGTCGTCGACCGCGCAGCCCATCATCGCGGGCACGCACTCCGAGAACAGGCACACCTCGTTCGCGCCGCAGTCGGCGTCCTCGAAGCAGCCCGCCTCGCGCGGCGCGCAGAAGCCGTTGTCGCACACCTCGTCGGCGGCGCAGCCGAAGTCGTCCACGCAGGCCACCGGCTCGGGCTCGACGCACAGGCCCTCGACGCACGCGAGCCCGTCGTCGCAGTCGGCGTCGAAGAAGCAGTCGGGCTCCGACATGTTCGGATCCTCGCACCGGCCCGCGTCGTTGCACGCGAAGCCCTCGCCGCAGTCGGCGTCCTCGCCGCAGCCCGCGAGGCAGGTGCCGCCCTCGCAGATGCGCGTGCCGAAGCAGTCCTCGTCGGCCAGGCAGAAGAAGGGCTCGATGCAGAAGCCGCCGTCACAGATCTGATTGCCGACGCAGGCGTCGTCGCTGTCGCAGTTGGGCGCCGGCTGGCAGCGGCCCACCTGGCACACCTCGTCCTCGCCGCAGGCGCTGTCGTCGCGGCAGGGGTCCTGGCAGGCCTCCTCCTCGCAGATGCGATCGGCGAAGCAGTCCTGATCGCCCCCGCACACGGCGGGCTCGGCGCACAGGCCGGTGTCGGCGTCGCACACCTGCGCGCCCTCGCACTCGTCGTCCTCGACGCAGCCCTCCTGATCGACGCACAGGCCGGCGATGCAGGCCTCGCCCGCCGCGCACTCCTCGTCGCCCTGGCAGGGGTTCACGCACAGGCCGCCGTCGCACAGGCGCTGGCCGAGGCAGTCGATGTTGTCGGCGCAGATCAGCGGCTCGTCGCACACGCCCCCGCCGCTGCAGGTCTGCGCGCCCGGGCAGTCGGCGTCCGCCTCGCACTCGCCGCCCATCTGCATCGGCAGCTCGCAGTGGCCCGCGTTGCACACCTGGATGCCCGGGCAGTCGCCGTTGTCCTGGCAGGCGGGGACGCACACCGTGCTGTCACAGACGCGGCCCATCAGGCAGTCGGGATCGTCCGAACAGAGGCCGGACTCCATGCAGATGCCCAGATCACAGATCTGCGAGCCCGGGCACTCGGCGTCGTCCTCGCACTCGCCGCCGCCGCCCGGCCGGCACTCGCCCATCACGCAGGACAAGGGGGCCACGCAGTCGTCGTCGCCGACGCACACGTCGGGGCCGGCCACGGGCTCGCACGCGCCGTCGCGGCACTCGGCGCCCTCGCCGCACATCGCGTCGTCGCTGCAGGGGTCGACGCAGAACATCGCCCGGCAGACGCGCTCGCCCACGCAGTCGACGTCGGCGGCGCACACGGCGGGCTCGACGCACTCGCGGCTGGACGCGTCGCACCGCTGCTGGCCGGGGCAGTCGACGTCGCCGGTGCAGTCGCCCCCGTCGGGGGGCAGGCAGACCGCACCCTGGCAGTTCCAATCGGCGGGGCAGTCCATGGCGGTCATGCAGCCGACCTGCGCGCAGCGCAGATCGTCGCCGCAGCGCTGGTTGCCGGGGCAGGCGTCGTCGGCGGGATCGCAGCCGTCCTCGCAACGATCGTCCTCGCAGATGCGGCCCTCGAAGCAGCCCGCGTCGGTGGCGCAGGGCTCGGCCTCGGCGCAGCTGCCGTCGAGGCAGGTCTGTTCGCCGGGGCAGGGGGTGGCGTCGTCACAGTCCGCGCTGGCTTCGCAGGCGCCGGCGACGCAGCGCTGGCCGGCGCCGCACTCGCCGTCGTTGGTGCAGCCCACCTGGGCGCCCTCGCAGCGGCCGTCGCCGCCGCAGGCCCGCCCCTCGGGGCAGTCGGCGTCGCCCGCGCAGGGATCGACGCAGGCGCGCTCGTCGCAGTAGCGGTCGCCGATGCAGTCGGCGTCGGCGGTGCACTCGACGGGCTCGATGCAGAAGGCGCTGGTCGTGTCGCAGGTCTGCGCGCCGGTACAGTCCGCCGCCGAGCGGCAGTCGCCCGCCTGCAGGGCCTGGCACACGCCCGCGCGGCAGATCTGGCCGTCGGCGCAGTTGTCGAATGTCACGCACAGCGGAACCTCGGCGTCGGTCTCACCGCCCGCGCCGCCGCCCCCGCCATCCCCGCCGTCGTCGTCGCAGCCCGCGACCATCAGAGTCGCGCCCAGCAGCGCGAACAGCGACCTTCTGACCCACCAGTCCATGAGCGGCGTCCCCCCCGGCAATCGGACTCCCGTGCCCTGCGAGTATCGGGGCAAGTCCAGATCGGAGCAAGCCGGGTGACCGCTGGCATCCTCGTTCAAAATTTGATCTGCACCGGACCCCATCGGTCTGCTAGTGTGCAACGAGCCGCGGCGTGTCGATGTTGGCCATCGGCGCGGTGGGGTGGACGAGGGGGGACCGATGTTGAACCGGAGTCTGGCCGCGCTCGCAGCCGCGGGGCTGGCGCTCGCCGTCTTCGTGACGGCTGCGTCGGCGCAGGTGCCGAACGTCATCCACCACGAGGGCCTGATCCTGGACGACGACGGGTTCCCCGTCGACGGGCCGGTGACGCTCAAGTTCTCCTTGTACGCGGGGGACCAGGGTGGGGGCGCGGTGTGGACCGAGACGCACCAGGACGTCGAGCTCTTCGAGGGCTACTACAGCGTCCTGCTCGGCTCGCGGTCGCCGGTGACGGCGTCGGTCGTGTCGCAGGCGCCCTGGATGGGCGTGTCGATCAACGGCGGCGCCGATCTGACCCCCCGCACGCGCTTCGCATCGGTGCCCTTCGCCCTGGTGGCGTCGGAGATCCTGCCCGGGCGCACCATCGACGCGGCCGAGGTCGAGATCGACGGCCAGCTCGTCATCAACGATCGCGGCGAGTGGGTGGGCGATCCCACCGGGCTGCGCGGCCCGGTCGGCCCCGAGGGCCCGCGCGGCCCGCAGGGTGCGGTGGGGCCGCAGGGTCCGCAGGGTCCGCAGGGCGACCGCGGGCCCGCCGGTCCTCAGGGTCCGCGGGGTCCGCAGGGCGCCACCGGCGCGCAGGGCGCGCAGGGCGACCAAGGCAGCCCGGACACCCCCCTCCAGGTGCTGGCCAAGCTGCTGCAGGTGGACGGCGCGGGCTCGGGCCTCGACGCCGACACCGTCGACGGCGTGCAGGCCGGCCAGTTCCTGCGCCGCGACCTGGCCCGCGACGCGGTGGCCGACATCAACAGCCAGTTCTGGGCCCGCGGCGAGCTGACGCGCGTGGGCAACACCGGCCAGAGCGGCATGCAGTTCCTCAACTTCGGCACCAAGCACGCCGCCTGGCGCTTCGACGGCGCGCGCACGATGTACCTCGAGGACGCGTCGCGCGGCGGCGGCGTCGCCGACTGGTACAGCGGCGGGGTGACCGACTTCGAGATCCGCAACGGCGCGATGCGGGTGAACGGCCCGGCGTTGATCAACGCCGGCCTCACCATGGGCGGCGGCTACATCCAGCCCACCGCCGGCGCGGGCAACAACGGCATCATCTGGCCGGGCAACCCCTTCGGCGGCAGCGGCGACATCGCGTGGATGCGCTACGTCAGCGACAGCGGCGAGAACAGCGCGCTCGAGATCGGCATCACCAACGACGGCAACGACGAGATCCGGTTGAACGCGTCCGGCGGCGTCGACATCGCCGGCTCGGGTGATCTGCGGGTGGGGCGCTACCTCACGGTGCAGAACACCGCGGTGTTCAACGGCACCATCCGGCCGGCGCTGAACAACGGCCTCGAGTGGCCCGAGAACGGCGCGGGCAGCGGCGACGTGGCGTGGATTCGCCACCTGACCGAGGGCGGCACCAACACCAAGCTGCAGATCGGCAACGTCAACGACGGCGACGACGAGATCGAGCTGTACGCCGCCGGCCGCGTGGCCATCAGCGGGCCGGGCCAGGCCCCCGTCGGCATCGACCTGGTCAACCGCTGGGGCGGGGGTGACAGCGCGTTCATCCGCTACTCGAGCGAGAACGGCACCAACACGCGGCTCGAGATCGCCACCGGCAACGACGGCGACGACGACCTGGTGCTGAACGCGTCGGGCGGCGTCACCATCGCCGGCAACGGCGATCTGGTGGTCAGCCGCAACCTGGTGGTGCAGGGCACCTGCATCGGCTGCGTGGACGCCGGCGGCGGCTACAAGCCGGTGCTGGCGTCGTACGGCAGCGGCAACAACGGCATCGTCTTCCCCGACCGGGGCGGCGGCGACGACGCGTGGATCCGGTACTACAGCCAGAGCGGCTCGAACTACGTGCTGCAGATCGGCATCTCGAACGACACCAACGACGAGATCGAGCTGTACTCGGGCGGCCTGGTGCGCATGAACGGACCGGGCACGAACCCGGTGGGCTTCGACTTCCCGGCGCGCTTCGGCGGCGGCGACAGCGCCTGGATTCGTCACATCCAGGACGGCGCCAGCGGCAACACCCGGCTGCAGATCGCCGCGGTCAACGACTCGACCGACGAGATCGAGCTGTACAGCAACGCGATGACCCGCATCTCGGGTCCGGGCACCAACCCGATCGGCTTCACCTTCCAGGACAACCGCTACGGCGGCGCGAGCGACACCGCCTACATCCGCTACCGCAGCGAGGGCGGGGCCAACACGGTCTTCGAGATCGGCGTCCAGAACGACAGCAACGACAACCTGGTGCTGCGCGGCAGCGGCGGCATCGCGCTCGAGGGCGGCAACGGCGGCACGACGGTGGTCGGCAACGGCCGGGCCACCGGCGTGTGGCGCGTCGACAGCACGATCGACGGCCGCGGCAACCTCGAGGTCGACGGCACGGCGAACATCGACACCGATCTGAACGTGGGCCGCAACCAGCTGGTGCGCGGCTCGCAGACGGTGCTGGTGGACAGCGACATCCGGCGCGATCTGCGGGTGCGCCGCAACATGACCGTCGACGGCTCGATGTCCATCCGCTCGCTGTCGGTGAACGGCAACCTCACCGCGACGGGCCGGGTGAGCGCGGGCGAGGACGCCCGGGCGTCGCGCGACGTGCGCGCCGGCAGGCACCTGTACACCGGCGGCAACGCCTACATCGACGACAACATCTACGTGGGCCGCCGCACCGACGGCAACCGCAACGGGTGGTACGAGGACACCGTCCACATCGGGCGCACCTACATCAACATGCCCGAGACGTGCTGCGACCGCACCGGCCAGCACAAGCTGCGGCTGTACCAGGAGTACTACTCGCTGGGCATCGAGAGCAGCACCCTGCGCTACAACTCGAGCTCGATCCACCGCTGGTACTACGGCACGCCGGGCAGCCAGACGAAGGCGATGGAGCTGAACGGCAGCAACCTGTGGATTCGGGGCAACGCCGACATCCAGGGCGCCACCATCTCGCGCAGCACGGCCTACCACCGCGGCACGTCGTACTTCGGCAGCAACGACCGCACCTACATCCAGGGCAACCTGGGCTACAACCGGTTCACCGACCGCAACACGAACGCCTACACCCGCATCGGCCTCGTCTGGAACTACCCGGGCGTCTACTCCGAGAACTCGCACCTGCAGATCGGCGGCGCGAGCGGCAACACCTACGTGGGCCGCTGGGGCAGCCAGAACCAGAACCTGCTGGTGTCGACGGATCTGTACACCTACCGGACGGCCTACTTCGGCTCGAACCAGCGCACGTACATCCAGGGCAACCGCGGCCGGAACATCTTCACCGACGCCTACACCACCGGGCGCATCCGGGTGGGTCTCATCTGGAACTACCCGGGCATCTACAGCGAAGACTCGTACCTGCAGCTGGGCGCGGCGTCGGGGCGGGTGTACGTCGGCCAGCCGAGCGGCAGCTACGCGACGCAGGACATCTACGTGCGCGACGTCTACGCGCGCAACATCCGCGGCAACCTGGTGAACGCGTCGTCGCCCGCGGCGGGCAACTCGACGTGCCCCGGGGGTTGGAACACCTACGGTGACACCTGCTTCTACTACAGCCAGCGCGCGTCCCACCAATGGGGTGTCGGTGACCACTGGTGCCGGACTCAGCTCGGGGGCCACATGTGCACGGACGCCGAGATCTCGGGCATCCGGGGGTGGCTGGGTTGGTTCGGCAACGGCTTCTGGTTCGCCGAGAAGTGCGGCGACGACTGTGGTCTGTTCTTCAACGGCTCACACGGCGGCTACTGGTACAACCACGACGGCGGCGCGAACGCGGGTGACTACCGCGGCGCGTACTGCTGCCGGCCGCGGTGAGGAGGAGCGTTTCATGCGACGAGGGAAGACCCGAGCGATCGCTGCGCTGGCGGCTTGCGCCTTGCTGGCCGGCTGCGAGACCGAGGCCGACGGGCAGGCAGTGCAGCAGACCGCCCAAGGCCTGGTGAGCGGCAGCGCCGCCGCGCCGGCGCCGCTGCCGCGGGCGGCGGACCTCGTGGCGCCCGCGCCCTCGGCCGCGCCGGTCATCGCCACGACCAAGGTGCCGTCCGTGCCGCCGTCCGTCGTCGAGGCGGCCGCCGCGCTCGACGGCGCGCGGGACAACCCGTTGGCGGGCTATCACTCGCTCTACGAGCGCCTGCCCTGGGGCAACGCCGACGGCGGCCCCTGGATGGGCACCGGCGTCGGCGATCCCGAGCCCCTGAAGGGCGTCTCGGACGAGGAGATGCTGAAGCGCGCGTCGTCCGAGGGTCAGACGCAGGCGCGCGACGACGCGCTGATCAGCATCGCGCGGCGCAAGCTGCCCGAGTCCTTGGACGTCATCGAGAAGGCGATGAGCCCCAGCGAGCCGATGGGCATCCGCGCGGGCGCCATGGTGGCCCTGATCGAGCACGGCGGGCCGCGCGCGCTCGACCTGCTGTGGGACGGCATGAACGACGCCGATCCCTTCGTCCGGGGCAAGGCCGTCTGGGGCATCGCGATGCACGGCCCCGGCGAGGCGAAGCGCGCCATCGAGCGGGCCATGGACGACGACGCGCCCAGCGTGATGGGCATGGCCATCCTGGCGCTGCCGGCGGTGCGCGACGAAGCCTTCGGGCGTGACGTGCTGACCAAGACGATCGGACACCCGGACACCCTGGTGTGGCAGGAGGCCGCCTACATCCTGTCGAACATCGACACCCCGTGGGCGCGCCGTCTGCTGGCCGACGCCTACGAGGCGTCCAGCGGCGAGCGGCGCGGGCGGCTGCGCTGGTCGCTTCAGCGCGCGATGCAGAACCGCGCCGGCCGCCTGGACTGACCGGCGGGCCCCGCTCTGCGGGCCCAGTCGCGCGCCCCGGGCTGTCGGCCCGGTGTGTCTACGACGGATCTTCGACCACCCACCCCCGCCCAAGGAGGAGGACACCATGCGGTGGACCATCCTGATGGTGGGGTGCGTCTGCGCCGCGGGTGCCTGCACACCGACCCGCGACGACGTGCCACCACCCACCCACCCCCCGTCCGCCGCGCCGCCGACGGCGGTCTTCGAGGTCCGCGTGCCCGCAGCCTTCGAGCGCGACGCGGCCGACAGCGAGCGCGTCGCGCTGCGCGCCGTTTACGGCGAGACGAACAAGGGACTGTGCAAGGCGCTGGTGGCGCGGGACGCGCAGAAGGCGAAGGCCGCGTTCGCGCCCGGCTTCTCGGGCCGCGCGGCGGCCGCGCAGCCGGATGACGCGGCGCCGGTGGGTCGGCTGTCGGTGACGACCTACCCGGTGGATCCGGCCCCGGTCGACGCGGACGCCTTCGTCGCGCGGGCGCTCGCCTGGGTGCAGGATCTCGCGCGCGTGGACGCGTGCAAGATCAAGCCGTACCGCTTCAAGCTGGCCGCTGATCACACCTGGGCCTGGGCCGAGCTGTCGGTGCACGTCGACGGGGTGACCGACGACGGGCGACGCATCACCCGGCGCACCAAGTGGCTGGCCGAGTACGCCCGGCAGGGCGAGGGCGACGACGCGCGCTATCTGCTGCGGCGCGCCGAGTCGAAGCCGGTGCAGCAGGTGGCCGCGCCGCAGGGGGCCTTCACCGACGTCTCGCGCTGGGTGGGGGTGACCGAGCCGCACGACGAGACGACGCGCGCCACGCTGGCGAGCGAGCGCGACGGCGGCAGCATCGAGACCATCGGCGGGCTGGCGGTGGTCGATTGGAACGACGACGGCTTCGACGACCTGCTGGCCTGGAACCGCCTGCGCTTCTTCAGCCTGTTCCAGAACGACGGGAAGGGCGGCTTCGAGGCGCGCCACGATCTGCTGCCCCTCGAGGCGGTGGGCACCGTGCAGGCCATCGTGGATCTCGACGGGGACGGCAGCGAAGAGGTCGTGTCCGGGCGGGTCACCGCCTGCGTCGAGGGCGACCAGGGGTCGTTCCCGGTGTTCACCCGCAAGGGCGACGCGCTGGTGCCGGTGGCCACCCTGCCGGTGACGATCCCCTGCGGCGGCCACGGTGGCATGCAGTATCAGACCATCGTGGCGCACGACGTCGACGGCGACGGTGATCTCGACCTGTTCGTCGGCGGCTACGGCACCGAGACCCCGCGGGGTGACTTCAACAAGTTCGACTCGACGGACGGCCAGGCGAACCTGCTGTACATCAACCAGGGCGGGCTGCGCTTCACCGAAGAGGCGGCGGCGCGCGGGCTGGACGGTACCCGCTTCACCTACGCGGCCACCTTCACCGACCTCGACGGGGACGGGCGGGACGACCTGTTCGTGGTCAACGACTACGGCCCCAACGAGGTCTTCATCGGCCGCCCGGGGGGTCGGTTCCAGCGCGCGCTGTTGCCCCCGCTGACCGGCTACGGCCAGTCGATGGGCGTCACGGTGGCCGATCTGGACGACGACGGCGCGCTCGACATCTACGTCTCGAACATGCAGTCGAGCGCGGGCAACCGCATCGTGCCGCTCTTCGAGGGTCAGCTTCGGCCCGAGACCTACGAGGGGCTGATGCGCATGGCCGCGGGCAACACGCTGTTCCGGCGGCGCGCCGACGGCACCTACGAAGAGGCCGCCGGGCCCCTCGGGCTGGCCGGCGCGAACTGGGCGTGGGGTCAGGCCATCGTCGACCTCGACAACGACGGCCACCGCGAGGTGTACGTGCTGAACGGCGAGACGAGCCACAGCACCGAGAAGGAGAACGATTTCTGAACGTTCCTGTGGCGGCAGTTCGTCGCCCACGCGAAGGCCCGCGAAGCAGGTGGCTCCGCCGGCGCTTTCGAACGCGAGAAGGACAAGGACGAGGCGGCCAACTTCCGGGGCAGCCTGAGCGGCTACGAGCACGACAAGCTGTTCGTGCCGGCGGGCAAGGGGCAGCCCTACGTCGAGGCGGGCTACGTGATGGGCCTCGACTTCGACCACGACGGGCGCGCGGTGGCGCCGCTCGACATGGACGGCGACGGTGATCGGGATCTGGCGCTGCTGAGCCTGCAAGGGCTGCAGCTGATGCGCAACGAGGCCGAGGCGGGGGCGGGCTGGACGCGCGTGCGGCTGCGCGCGACGAAGACGCACCCCCTGGCCCTGGGGGCGGTGGTGACGGTCACCGCCGGCGGTCGGTCGCAGGTGGACCGCCTGCGCCTGGTCGAGGGCTTCCACACGCAGCACGCGCCCGAGCTGCACTTCGGGCTGGGCGCGGCGAAGGCCGTCGAGCGGGTCGAGGTGCGCTGGCCTTCGGGGGCCGTCGAGCAGTTCGGCGGCGTCGAGCCGGGGCGGCGCAATCTGCTGGTCGAGGGCGCCGGCGTCGCCCGGGCGCAGGCCGTGCCGGCGTGGCCCGGCGACGCGCAGCCCACGGTCGTCGGCAGCCCGTCGTTGAGCGTCTCGGCCGTCTGGGGCGACGGGGTCGAGCGGCCGCTGGGGCGGGTCGGCCAGGTGACGCTGGTGAACGTCTTCGCGCCCTGGTGCGAGCCCTGCAAGACCGAGATGCCCCACCTGGCGGCGCTGGCGAAGCGGCGGAGCGACGTGGCGGTCGTCGCGGTGTCGGTCGGGCGGGACGACCTGCAGGCCAGCCTCGACTTCGCGGCCGCGCACGGCCCGGGCCTGCCGGTGGCGTTCGCCAACGATCGCGTGGTGGGCGCCTTCTTCGGTGGCAACGCGCGCATCCCGCTGCCGTCGACCTTCGTGTTCGATCACACCGGCCGCCTGCGCCGCGCCTTCCAGCGCCCGGTCGACGCCGAGACGCTGGCCGACGCGGTCGCGTCGACGGCGACCCCGGCCGTGGTCACCGACTATCGGTACCTGCTGCGCCAGCTGCTGCGCGAGAAGCGCCACGCCGAGGCGCAGGCCCTGCTCGACGAGGCGGTGCGCCGGGTGCCCGACGACGCCTCCGCGCGGGTGTGGCTGGCCGAGATGTACCTGAGCGTGGGCCAGCCGGACGGCGCGCGCGCGCAGCTCGAGGCGGCGCTCGAGAAGGCGCCCGGCGATGCTCGGGCGCTGGCGACGCTGGCCGAGGTGGTGGGGGTGGGGGGCGATCTGGTGCGCGCCGAGGCGCTGCTGCTGCGCGCCCTCGAGGTCGCGCCGCGGGAGCTCGGCGCCCTGAACAACCTGGGCATGGTGTACCTGAAGTCGAAGCGCCACGCCGAGGCGGCCGACATGTTCAGGCGTGCCCTGGACGTCGAACCGCACAACCCGCGCGTCCAGCAGAACCTGCGCGACGCGCTCGAGGCGCAGGGGCTGGCGCCCCCCTGATGCGTGCCGCGGGACCGGTCAGGGCGCCTTGGCGACGTGGTATCGCCCCGGCGCGGGCCGATCGAACCGGGTGACCTTGCCGCTGGGCCACGCGACCTCGATCGCGTCGGGCGGCGGGCCGTCGCCCAGGCCGAAGTGCACCCGCGCCGGGTGCTGGGCGAGGAACGAGTCGCCGGTCACCACCGCGGCGGCGCGGCGGCCCGTCGGGCCGATCAGGGCGACGCGGGCGCCGATGGCCGGCCGGCCGGGCGCGGCCAGCAGCCGGACGCCGATCCAGGGCGCGGGCGGCGCGACGTTCCGCCACACGCGCAGGACGAGCCGGTTCTCTTCAGCCTCCGTCACGCACAGGTCGACCCGCCCGTCCTCGTCGTAATCGAACGCCAGCGCGGTGCGACCGTCGGCCGCGCTGCCCAGGCCCCACAGGTGCGCCTCGTCGCGATAACCGTCGGGCCGCCGGACGTACAGACGGTCGGGCTGGAAGCCGTGCCACGACAGGCCGCTGCCGATGTGGGCCTGCCGCCCGATGAGCGCGATCTCGGCGGCCGCCTGCCCCAGCGGGCGCGCGTCGAAGTAGACGTCGTGGCGCCAGAACTGCGTGTCGTAGTCGCGCGCCGTCCGGCCGCTGTGGTCGCCCCGCGCGACGAACAGGTCGAGGTCGCCGTCGTTCTCGCGGTCGAAGGCCACGACGCCCCACGACCGGCCCCAGGCCGAGCCCGCGGCGGCGAGGTCGGCGCGCTGCAGGCGGCCGTCGCGCCGACCGAGGTACAGCCGATCGCCGCCGCTCAGCGCGGTACGCGCGCGCGTGAACGCGTCGAGGCCGGGGCGCTGCAGCCCGAGCCCGTTCAGCCGGTGGACGGTCGGTGAGCGCACGCCGGTCGCGACGAGATCGAGCCGGCCGTCGCCGTCGAAGTCGGCCAGGGCGTGGGCCGCGCCGAGCAGCGCGCGGTCGTCGACGCGCGCCTGGGTGACGTCGGTGAACCGGCCCCGGCCGTCGTTGGCGAACAGATCCACCCCCGAGAAGTCGCTGACCGTCACGAGGTCGAGATCGCCATCGTCGTCGAGGTCGACCAACGAGCCGCTCTGCGCGCGGCGGTGGCGCTTCACCGTCAGCCCCGCGTCGGCGGTGACGTCGGTGAAGCCGCCCCGGCCGTCGTTGCGCAGCAGATAGCTGGGCGGGCCGTCGTCGGCGTCGTGCAAGGGGGTGGGCGTGGCGCCGCCGTCGAAGGGCCCGCGGTGCTGGCCGACGAAGAGATCGAGATCACCGTCGCCGTCGATGTCGCCGGCGGTCAGCACGCGCACCCGACGCAGCGGCTCGGCCGGCGCGAAGGCGACGCGCGGGGGGTCGGGGAAGAGGCCGCCCTCGTGGCCCCGGTACAGGCCCAGCCGGTACGCGCCCCCGGCGTCGCGGCCGGCCACGAGCAGGTCGAGGTGGCCGTCGCCGTCGAGGTCGGCCAGGAGGGCGGCGTCGGGCTGCTTGAGGGGGTGGTTGGCCAGGGTCAGGCGCAGCCACGTGCCGTCGGCCGTCGGGCGGTAGGCGGCGTTGGTGCGGGGCACCACCAGCTCGACGCGCCCGTCGCCGCCGAGATCGGCGGCGAGCACCGGGGTGGGCGGGCGGCGGCCGATCGGCAGCTGCAGGCTGGGCACGAAGGCCGGCGGGCCGGCGCGCCGCGTCAGCCAGGCGTCGGTCGCGTCGATGCGCGCGGGGCGCGGCGTGGCGGGCGCGGTCGAGGGCTGCCAGTCGACGATCAGCCGGGCCCGCAGCGACAGCCGCTCGTCCGTCCCCGAGCGGATCAGGTGCAGCTCGGCGTCGAAGGTCGACCGCGGCGGCGCCGGCCGAAACGCGACGTGGTGCCAGACGCTGTGGCGCAGGCGGAGGCCGTCGTCGGCCAGCCCGCGCACCAGGGCCGCCCAGGCGGCCTGGTCGAGGGCGCGGGGCGCCGCGGACAGGGGCAGCAGCGTCACCCCGTCGGCGGACGCCGAGGGCTCGCCGGGGTGGCCCACCACGAGCGCGCCCACCGGGAAGGCGGCCAGCACCGCGGCGGCGTCGGTGGCGCCCCGCAGCGCGTCCCACAGCTCGACGAACGCGGTCGCGTGGCGCTGGGCCTCGAGCTCGTCACCCCACACCTGGCGGTCGAGGCGATCGCGCTCGGCGACGTAGGCGTTGACGCGATCGTAGGCGCTGCCGTCCAGCGGCGGCGGGACCTCGGCGTCCACGGGGGCCGCGTCGGTCCGCTGGGCGTCCGGCGGCGTGGGCGCCGCGTCGGACGGCGCGCCGGGCGGCGGCGCGGGGCTGCAGCCGCCCAGCAGCAGGGCCAGCGCGCCCACGGGGCGGCGGCGCCAGGCCGCCGCCACCAGCAGAAGCCCCAGCGCCAGCCGCCGAACCCCGGCGTCGCGCCGCCGGGCGCCGCGCTGCACCCGCCGCTGTCGCTGTCGCCTCCGCGGGGGCGGCGCGGCGTCCGGCGCAGGCGCGGCGTCGTGGGCGCCCGCGTCGCGGGGCGCAGCACCGGCGGCCCGCCGTCGCCCGCGAGGTCGACGATCGCCGCGTCGGCCAGCGGTCGCGGCGCGCCGGGCGGCGGCACGCCGGGCGCGAAGTCGGTGCAGCCCTCGTCGGCGCAGGTGGTGCCGGTCGGGCAGGTGAGGTGCACGCAGGGCGCGTCGCCGCGGCAGGCCCCGTCGACGCAGGCCTGACCGGGCGGGCAGGCCACGCCGCCGCACGCGTCGGCCACGCACGCGCCGTCGGTGGCGTCGCACCGTTGGCCGCGCAGGCAGCGGCCGCCGCAGGGATCGGCCGCGCACGCGCCGTCGACGCAGGACTGGCCGTCGCCGCACACGGTGCGGAAGCACGCGCGCACGCAGACGCCCTCGCGGCAGTAGTGATCGCGATCGCACTCGACGCCGACGCAGGGGTCGGCCTCACAGGCATCGTCCACGCAGCGCTCGCCCGCGGGGCAGCCCGTGTGCCGGCAGGTGGCGGGCACGCAGTCGCCCAGATCGCAGGCCTCGCCCGCGGCACAGTCCACGCCGTCGCAGGGGTCGACGCAGCCGCCCGC
This sequence comes from Myxococcales bacterium, assembly GCA_020633465.1. GTDB lineage: Bacteria > Myxococcota_A > Bradymonadia > UBA7976 > UBA1532 > JACKDN01. The sequence continues at coordinate 247,092 of JACKDN010000008.1, read as the reverse complement.
TTCGACGTCGCAGCGCGTGCCGGCCGGGCAGCGCACGCCCGCGCAGGGATCCGGGTGGCAGAAGCGCCCGCCCGGGTAGACGTTCACGCAGGTGAGGCCCGCCGCGCACTCGCCGGTGCTGTCGCAGGCCGCCGCGCACTCGCCGGCGAAGCAGACGAAGCCGTTGGGGCAGGCGGCGTCCTCGTCCACCCGCCCGTCGCAGTTGTCGTCGAGGCCGTTGCAGGCCTCGGGCGGCGGCGGCCCGCAGAAGCCGCAGCCGTTGATCAGGCCCTCGTCCAGCGCGCCGTCGCAGTCGTTGTCGCGCCCGTCGCAGATCTCGTCGGCCGGCCCGACGGCGCCCTCGCACGCGGCCAGCCAGCCGTCCTCGGCGCAGGCGTCGGCCACGTCGCAGGCCGCCGGATCGCAGCGCCGCGCGCCCACCCGGCACTCGCCCACGTCGCCGATGTCCACCGCCGGGCCGCAGGGCCGGGTGTCCTCGTCGGCCCGGCCGTCGCAGTCGTCGTCGAGGCCGTTGCAGGCCTCGTCCTGGGCCGCCACGCCGTCGCAGGCCTGCCACGCCCCCTCGACGCAGCGCTCGAAGCCCGGCGTGCAGACGCCCACCTCGCCGCCGCAGGGCCGCGCGAGCGGCGCGTCGCCCCCGGGCGCGTTGTCGACGCGGCCGTCGCAGTCGTCGTCCTCGCCGTTGCAGATCTCGTCTCGCACGTTGCCGCAGCCGCCGCACGCGTCGGCGACGGTCTCGTCGACGCGGCCGTCGCAGTCGTCGTCGGCGGCGTTGCACACCTCGTCGGGCACGGCGCCGCAGCCCCCGCACGCGTTCAGCGCCCCCTCGTCGACGCGGCCGTCGCAGTCGTCGTCGCGCCGGTTGCAGTCCTCCGCCGGCGCCGGCCCGCAGCCCCCGCACGCGTTGCGCGCCCCCTCGTCGACCACGCCGTCGCAGTCGTCGTCCTCGCCGTTGCAGCGCTCGACCGGGATGGCCTCGCGCAGCACCTGCCCGAAGGCGCGGCGCAGGCCGGCGAGGTCGTCGGCCTGGTAGGGCAGCCCGCGGACGGCGGTGCCGCCGGCCTCGGCCAGCACGCCCAGCCGCTGCGCCGCGGTGATGCTGACCCCGAAGGCGACGACGAAGGTGCGCACGTCGCGCTCGATCACCTCGCCGTCGACCTGCACCTGCAGCGCGCGCAGCGCCTGCGCCCGCGCGACCAGCGCGGCGTCGCGGTCGGCGGCGGGCACGCACGACTCGCCGCCGTCGGTCAGCAGCACGATGTAGGTCTGCCGGCAGCGGACGCCCGGATCCGTGGCCATCACCTCGCGCAGGTACGCGGTGGCCAGGCGCAGGCTCTCGTCGATGGGGGTGGGCCCGGTGGCCCGCAGCTCGGGATCGGCCGGCCAGGCCTCGTGGTGGTCCAGCCAGCCCAGGATGGCCGGCGGCGCCGCGCGCCCGAAGGGCACCAGCAGCGCGTGCGCCGCGTCGGGCGCCGGGCGCAGCGCGCCCTCGCAGGTGCCCGCGTAGTTCAGCGGCCGGGCCTCGAGCCCGGCGTAGGTCTGCTGGTTGAAGCCGTCGAGGGCGCCGCGGTTGATGCCCGCCCCCTCGAGCTGCGGGTAGCGCATCAGCGCGAACTCGACCTCGCTGGTGGTCTCGACCAGCGTGGCGATGGCGTTCTTCGCGACGAACAGGCGCGAGGTGCCGCCGCTGCCCGGGTACTCGGCCGAGTCGTCGCCCCCGGTCGGCTCGCCGGTGACGAGGTCGACGCCCATGCTGCCCGAGGTGTCGAACACGAGCAGGATGCGCGGCGGAAACCGCTGCGCGCACGCCACCCTCGGGGCGGCGAGGCAGGCCAGGGCCAGCCCTGCCATCAACAGACGCACGATGGTCCTCCTCGACCGACGTTGAGCCGGCCCCCCATCACGACTACCTTGTACACCACACCGGGGGGGGTGCCGATGCGCAAGGCGTGGACGCGGGCGATCTCGAGCCTGCTGTTGGTGATGGTGGGCGCGGCCTGCGACGACGGCGGCGAGGACGCGCCGCCGATCAACGACCTCGAGCCGTTCCTCGATCTCGGCGTGCCCGACGGCGGCGCCGAGGACGCCGGGCGATCGAGCTGCGTCGACGACACCGAGTGTCCCGACACCCAGTACTGCGCCATCGCGGACGGTGATCTGGTGGGCCAGTGTCGCACGGGCTGCCGGCCCGAGGCGCCCGAGACCTGCCCCGAGGGCTTCCTGTGCGGCGACGATCACAGCTGCGCCCGCGATCCCCGCTGCACCGGCGACGACGACTGCGAGCCGGGCGAGTACTGCGGCGGCGAGGGCGCCTGCCTCGAGGGGTGCCGCGTGCTCGAGGTCGATCTGTGCCCCTTCACCGCCGACGATCGCGAGCAGCGCTGCAACCCGGACACCCGCACCTGCGAGCCTCTTGTCGCCTGCTGCAGCGGCGACGACGCCTGCGCGCTCGAGCTGCCCGGCGACTGCCGCGATCCCGCGGTGGGCGCCGATCGCTGCGTCAACCCGAACCCCTGCGAGGGCCGCTGCGGCGAGGACGCCGACTGCCCCGAGGACAGCTACTGCGACGCCGACAGCGGGCGCTGCGCGCGGGGCTGCCGCGAGACGCCCGGGCGCTGCGTCGACACCTTCTGCGACCTGACCACCCGCGCGCTCGAGCCCTGCCCCTGCGGCCAGGACGAGGACTGCGACGACGCGTCGTTCTGCGACGTGCGCATCGGCGCCTGCGTCGTCGGCTGCCGCCGCGAGCCCGACAACTGCCCCGAGGGCTCGCTGTGCACCGACGCGCGGCAGTGCGGCGAGGGCTGCGTCGACGACGAGCAGTGCGTCAACCGCAACGGCGCCGGGTGGTACTGCCAGGACGCGGCCTGCCGCGCGCCGTGCAGCCGCGACGAGGACTGCGGCGCCGACGAGGTGTGCAGCGGGGGCGGCCGCTGCGTGGCGGGCTGCCGGGACGACGCGCTCGAGGAGAACGACGGCCAGGCGACGGCCGCGACGCTCGACTTCGCGCGCCGCGACACCTTCGAGTCCGGCGATCTGCGCGTCTGCCCCGAGGACGCCGACTGGTGGGCCTTCGCGACCGAGGGCCCGGGGTGGACCATCCGCGCGACCGTCGAGTTCCAGCACGACCGGGGTGATCTCGACGCGCGCCTGCACGGGCCCGACGGGGCGCTGGCGGCCGGGCAGAGCGCCGACGACGACGAGTCGATCGAGGTGCGCGACGCCCCCGGCGGTGATTGGTTCCTCGAGGTGTTCGGGCGCGGCGTCGATCGCAACGACTACACCTTCACGATCGAGCTGATCCCGCCCGGCGGCTGTACGCCGGACGCCGAGGATCCGGCCGACGACGCCCTCGAGGCGGCCACGCCGCTCATGGTCCAAGGGGCGCGCGGCGTCGCCGCGGTGCGCGATCGCGCGGCCTGCGAGGGCGACGTCGACTGGTACCGCTTCGAGCTGGGCGATCGGGACGGGCTGCGGGTGCGCCTGACCATGCTGGGCAACGGCGCCGACGCCGACAGCGAGCTGGACTTCGCGCTGTACGGGCCGGGCGCGCCCGGCGACGGCGCGCAGCCGGTGTTCGTGCCCAACGCGCAGGGCGGCGGGGTCAACGGCCCGCGGTGGATCGAGTTCGCCATCGACCGCGCCAACGTGCAGATCGGCGCGGGCACGTGGTACCTGCGGGTGGCGCCGGTGGCCGCCGGGCAGCGGGGCGCCTACGAGCTGGACGTGGAGTTCGATCGCTTCCGCGCGCTGTGCGGCGCCGATCCCGAGGAGCCCAACGACGCCGAGGGGCAGGCGCTCGATCTGATGGCGCGCGAGGACTTCGTGCGGGGCGCCTTCGACGGCGGCATCGAGCTGCGTCCGGACGTGGATCTCGAGCTGCCCGGGCGCTGGCTGTGCCCCGGCGACGAGGACTGGTTCCGCTTCGAGCTGGCGGCCGGGGACGATCTCACCGCCAGCGTGGCGCGCGCGGACGCCGAGGTTCAGGGCGACGTGATCATCGAGGTGCGCGACGCCGGGGGCGCCGTGGTGGCCAGCGGGCGCAACGCCCGCGCGCTGAACGCGGCCGTGCTCGAGGGCGCGGCCGGCGGCACCTACTTCGCGCGGATCAGCGCCGCGGGGGCCGAGACGCAGACCAACTACACCCTGCGCCTGAACCGCGGCGCGGCGCCGGCCGCCTGCGGGGCCGACGCGCTCGAGCCCAACGGGGGGCGGGGCATGGCGCGCGCGGTCGAGCCGGGCAACACGGCCGATCTCACGCTGTGCGGCGACGACGGCGACGTCGACTGGTACGCGGTGCAGCTGGACGCGGTGAGCGATCTGCGGGTGCGCCTGCGCTTCGAGCACGCCCAGGCCAACCTCGAGCTGGACGTCTTCCGCGGCGACGCGGTCGAGGCGATCAACGCCAACGACGCCGCGGGGCACTCGCTGACCGACGACGAGACGGTCGACCTGCCCGACCGCCTGCCCGACACGTACTACGTGCGGGTGAGCGCCCTGAACGCGGGCGCCGCGCGCTACGGCCTCGAGGTGATCGTCACGCCGCGGGTGTTCGTCTGCGAGGATCCCGCGCGCGGCAACGACCTGCAGAACCAGGCCATCGACCTCGGCGACGCGCCCACCGTGCAGGCCGAGGGCGACCACTGGCTGTGCGATCGCGTGCCGCCCCAGTCCGACTGGTACAGCATCGAAGTGGCCGCCGGGCAGACCCGCACCTTCGGCGCCACCTTCCTGTTCGGCGACGACGGCGACCTGGTGATCGAGGCCTACAACGCGGCGGGCGACCTGCTGGCCACCACCGCCGAGGTGCCGCGCGCCAACTCGAAGCAGTGCCTGATCGTCGAGCCCCACATCGGCGACCGCGCCGTGTTCTTCCGGCTGGTGCCCCTGAACATCAACCGCATCCTCGAGGACGACGAGCGCCTCGACTACGCGATCCACGTCGTCGACGGCGACAACTGCGACAGCTTTCCGCCCCAGACCGCCGGGGTCACCTGGCCGCGCGTGCCGCCGCCCTTCTGATCACCGTTCGCAGACGGCCCCGCGCTGGTATGCTGCGCCGCTCGACTCCGAGGAGGCGCCCGTGAACCCCATCGTCGACCGCCTGCGTCCCGCGTTGCCCGGCCTGGTGCTGGCCATCCTCACCGTCCTTTTCGGTCAGGGCTTGGGCCTCACCTTCGGCGTCGCCGAGGATCGCATCAAGGATCGCCTGAAGGGCGACGCCGCGGCCGTCCTCGAGACGGTGTACGCCGGCGACCAGGCGAAGGCGGACGCCGTCACGTCGAAGGCGTGGAGCTACATGAAGCGGGCGCACCTGCACGCCGGCGGCATGGGCACCACGGCCTTGGCGCTGGCCACGCTCGTCGCGCTGCTGGGCGTCGGCGCGCTGGCCACGCGGCTCGTGGGCGTCGGCCTGGGCCTCGGCGGCCTGGGGTACAGCGTCTTCTGGATGTGGGCGGGGTTCCGCGCGCCCGGGCTGGGATCGACCGGGGCGGCCAAGGCGTCGCTCGAGTGGTTGGCGATGCCCTCGGCGGGGGCCTTCGTGCTGTGCACCCTGGCGGCGCTGGCGCTGGTGATCCGCGCGCTGACCCGGCGCGCGTCGAGTTGAGCCTCGGCGGCTGTCAGCGCAGGCGGGCCTCGATGGCGGCCAGGCGCGCCTCGAGCTCGTCCACCCGCGCCTGCAGCTTCAGGTTGCGGTCGCGCAGGGCCTTGATGCCCGCCAGCGCGACGCCGTCGGCGTCCACGGTGGGGATCGACTTCGCGTCGTAGCCCAGGCCGAAGGCGTCGTAGAAGTCCTGCGCCATCGGCCCCAGGTGGCGGAAGCCGCCGTCCTTCTCGTTCTGGTAGGTCCACTCGGTGATCGGCAGGGCGCCGATGCTCTCGAGCACGGCGTCCGCGTCGACCGTCGCGAAGTCGTCCTTCAGCGCGACGTCGCTGGTGTTGGTCCAGACGCCGCCGCTGGACAGGTACGCGCCGTTGTAGGCGGCGATCGCCCGGCTGCCGAAGTTCGAGAACGAGAACATCGCCTGCACGTCGGCGCCGCCGAAGCTGTCCTCGTCGTAGATCGCCAGCAGGACGGCGCCGTTGTCGACGCCGGCCACGCGGGCGCCGCCGTCGCCGGGCGACCAGATGGCCGCGACGTCGCCGTTCGCGAAGAAGCCGCCGCCCTCGCCGCCGCTGCGCCCCTCGAGGAACACGCCGCTGTCGGCGCCGTCGGGCTGGAACAGCGTCGCCGCGCCCAGGCGGCCCGTCGTGCCGTAGTGCGTCACCGCCTCGGCCGTGCCGTACACGTTGGCGCAGGTGGCCTGCCCGTTGTTGCCGATGGCGGTCATGAACTCGCCCGCGTTGGGGCAGCTGCCCACGACGCGCGCCTGCACCGTGTTCGTGTCGACGTTCAGCGTCGCCGTGCCGCTGCCGGCGCCGCCGGTGAGGCCGAAGCCGGCGGTCACGCCCTGGATGTCGCCCACCGGCTGGCAGGTGACGTTGCCGGCCTGGTCGACGCCGGTCATCGCCTCGTTGGCCGGGCAGACGCTGCGCAGGCGGGCCTGGAAGGCGGTCGCGTCGACGGCCAGCGCGACCGCCCCGCTGTTGCCGCCGCCGATGAGGCCGTTGCCGGCGGTGACCTGGGTGATGTCGCCGGTGCCCAGCGGCCCGCAGACGCGGCCGCCGTTCTGGTCGATGGACACGATGGCCTGCCCGGCGGGGCAGGGATCGGACACCCGCGCCTGCAGCGCCGTCGGATCGAACCCGATGGTCACGTCGCCCGACTGGCCGCCGCCGGTGAGGCCCGGCCCGACCGCGACGCGGGTGATGTCGCCGGTGCCGACCGCGACGCAGCCCACCGCGCCCGCCGCGCTGACGCTGGCGATGGCCTGGCCCGGCGGGCACGGGTTGGCCAGCCGCGCCTGGATGGCGCTGGTGTCGACCGACAGCGTCACCGCGCCCTCGGCGCCGCCGCCGTTGAGGCCGTTGCCCGCGGTGACCTGGGTGATGTCGCCGGTGCCGACCGGCACGCAGGTGGGCGCGCCGTTGGCCCCGACCGACCGGATCGCCTGCCCGGCGGGGCAGGGGTTGGCGACGCGCGCCTGGATGGCGGTCGTGTCCACGCTGAGCTGAACGGCGCCGCCCGCGCCGCCGCCGCTGAGGCCGGCGCCCGCGGTGACGGCCGTGATGTCGCCGTCCGCGCCGACCGGGATGCACGAGCGCCCGCCGCCCTCGCCGATGCCCGAGATCGCCTGCCCCGCGGGGCAGGGCTCGCCGACGCGCCGCTGGAAGGCCGTCGGATCGACGGCCAGGCTGACCGCGCCCGCGTCGCCGCCGCCGGTGAGGCCCGCGCCCGCCGTGACCCCCGTGATGTCGCCGGTGGTCAGCGTGACGCACGAGATGGCGCCCGCCGCGCTGACGCCCACGAGCGCCTCGCCGGCGCCGCAGGCCTCGGCGATGCGCGCCTGCACGGCCGCCGGATCGATCGCCAGGGTCAGCCCGTCCGGGCCCGGGGTGCCGCGCAGGCCGCTGCCGGCGATGATCGCCGCGCCCTCGGCGGTCACCGGCACGCAGTCCGGCGTGCCGTCGCCCTGCACGCCGGCCAGCGCCTGGCCGGGCGGGCAGGCGGCGTTCAGGCGCGCCTGCACCGCGTCGAAGTCGGCGGCGAAGGCGCCGTCGGCCAGCGTCAGGCCGGGGCCGGCTTCGTAGGTGGTGTCCTGGTCGCCGTCGAGCAGGGTGGGGGGCACGCCCTCGAGGGCGTCCCACGCGCCGCCGCGCAGCTCGTCGGCGGTCAGCCCCCCGACGCTGTCGGCGTCGCCGGCGAAGGCCGAGAAGCCGGCGTAGGGCACGGCGCCCAGCCGGAAGCGGGGCTCGATGGCGTCGCCGTCGACCCGCACCTCGAGCCACAGGTCGCCCAGGTCGCGGAAGACCGAGAGGTCGAGATCGCCGCCGTCGCCCACCTGCGCGGCGAAGGCGCCGGCGTCCACCTGGACGCGCTGGGCCTCGTCGAACAGGGCCTCGCCGCCGTCGGCCAGGGCGAAGATCGAGAACTCGAGCAGGTGCTCGCCGTCGAGCGGGGCGCCCTCGGCGTCGGTGAGGAAGCCCTGGACGGGCAGGCGACCGGGGGCCTGCGCGGCCGCGGTCAGCGGGGCGAGCAGGGCGCCGGCGGCGAGCAGGGCGATCAGCGTGCGGAGCATGGCGTTCGTCTCCCGTCGGGGGGTTCGCAGGGCGGTCGGGTGCGTGGACATCAGGGCGCCTCCGGGGCGGGCGCGGGCAGCGGGCCGAGGTGCAGGCGGACGCCCTCGCCGGCGCCGCGCCCCATGGGCTGCGGGGCGCCGATGCCCAGCAGCAGGCGGTGGGCGTCGCCCTCGCCGGTGCCGCCGCCGGCGGTCAGCACGACGCCGCGGGGCGGCGCCTCGGGCGAGATGCCGGCGTCGTCGGTGCCGCCGGCGTCGGGGGCGGCGTCGGGAACGGGCAGATCGGCGTCGACCGGCATCACCGCCGCGTCGTCGGCCGCGGCGTCGAGCCCGGGCCCGGCGTCGTCCACGGGGCCGGCGTCCGCGATGGGGCCGGCGTCCGCGAGGGGGCCGGCGTCGTCGACGGGGCCGGCGTCCGCGATGGGGCCGGCGTCGTCGACCGGCCCGGCGTCGTCGGCGGGCCCCAGATCGGCGAGGACACCGCCGTCGGCGGGCGGGCCGCCGTCCGCGCCAGGCGCCGCGTCGGCCGCCGGCTCGGCGTCGTCGATGGGCCCCCGGTCGGGCCGCGGCCCGGTGTCCGCCGGGACGATCGCGTCCGGCCCCGGCGCGCCGTCCGGCCGGGGACCGGCGTCATTTCGCGGCCCGGGACCGGCGTCGACGAGGGCGTCGTCGCCCCCACCGCCGCCCCCGCCACCGCCGCCGTCGTCGCAGCCGGCGAGGCCGACGCAGGACAGCGCCGCGGACAGCAGCGCCGTCCGAAGAGCACGTGCCTTCATGGGAGGAACCCCCTCGACGTCCCGGCGCCCGGCGCGTCCCCACGCGCCGTCGAGCGCCGCTCACTGAGGGGTTAACGGAGCGGTGGGAATGTGACTTGAGCGCGCGTGTGTCATCGCGCGCCCAGGGACGGACGAGGGGGCCGTCCCCGCCCGCCAGGGAGGCGACGCCGGTCACGCCGGGCGGGCGGTTCGGGCCCGAGTCAGAGCGCGTCGATCACCCGCTGCAGGCGCGCCTTCACCTCGTCGGCGAGGGGCTGCACGTCGTCGCGGCCGACGACCTGGAACATCGCGACGGGATCGATGGCCGACACGACGGGCGTGCCGTCGGTGTCGGTGGCGACCACGACGTTGCAGGGCAGCAGCAGGCCGATGGCCGGCTCGGCGCCGAGGGCCTCGTGGGCCAGCTTCGGGTTGCAGGCGCCCAGGATCAGGTAGTCGGGCCGGTCGACGTCGAGCTTCTTCTTCATCGTGGCCTTGACGTCGATCTCGGTCAGGACGCCGAAGCCCTCCTTGGGCAGGGCCTCGCGGGCGCGGGCCACCGCCTGTTCGAAGGTGACGCCGGGCAGGCGGCGGGTGAGGCCGTAGGACGGCGTGCCGAAAGGACGATCGCTCATGGGATACCTCGTTGCAGGGCGAAGACGGCGCCGACGAAGGCGCCGTACAGGGCGGCGCGCCGCGGGGTGGCGGTCAGGGGGCAGGCGCCGGTGCGGCAGCCCACGGCCTTGTGCCAACCGAGGCCGAGCAGGGCGCCGACGGTGATGGAGAGCAGGGCGTGCATGCCCGTCGAGATGCGCGAGGGCGGCGAAGTGTGGCGCGGGACGGCAAATCAGCCGGCGAGGGCCTCGGCCGTCGCGCGCAGCGACGCGACGTTGATGCCGTGCAGGCGCTCGCCCTTCACGCCGGCGCTCTTCATCAGGCTGCGGGTGACCGACTCGAGCCGCGGGCGCTTGGTGGCGGGATCGTCGCCCTCGCCGCTGCCGCCGCCCAGCTCGACCACGCGCGTGTACCCGGCCTGCAGCGCGCGCGTGACGCAGCCCATCCAGTCGACCGGCTCGAACACCTGGAAGAACAGGCTGGCGCGCAGGCTGTCGGGGTCGGGCGCGTGGAAGTCGCCGGTGCTGTTGGCCAGCACGGGGGCGGTGGGCGGCCGGAAGGGCGCCGCGTCGAGGGCCGCGCGGAAGGCCTCGGCGGCGCCGATCATCAGGTGGGTGTGGAAGGCGCCGCTGGTGACGAGGCGGGTGTGGACGGTGCGCTCGACGTCGGTGCAGTGGGCCGACAGCCGATCGAGATCGGCGGCCTCGCCGCCCACGACCGTCTGGCGGTCCGAGTTCAGCACGGCGACGGCGCAGAAGAAGCGGCGGGCCAGGCGGCGGGCGTCGTCGCGCCCCGCGCGCAGGGCGATCATGCCGCCGCGGCCGTGGGCCTGCATGGCCTCGGCGCGCGCCTTCACCAGGCGCAGCCCGTCGGCGAAGGTGAGCGCGCCGGCGGCGACCAGCGCGTTGTACTCGCCGATGCTGTGGCCGGCGGTCGCGCCCGGGGTCGCGTCGCCGCCGGTGATGGCCCGCAGGACGGTGAGGCAGGCGTGGCCGTGGACGAAGATGGCGGGCTGGGTGAACTCGGTCTGATCGAGCCGCTCGGCGGGGCCGGCGGTGCTCAGCGCGGCCAGGTCGTAGCCCAGGATGTCGGCCGCCTCGGCGTAGACGGCGCGGGCCTCGCCGAAGGCGGCCAGCAGGTCGCGGGCCATGCCCACGTACTGGGTGCCCTGGCCGGGGAACACGAACAGCAGGGGGTTGGGAGAGTCGGTCATCGAGGGACTCCGTTGGCGGATCGGCGAGAGTCTGGCAGAGCGCGCGCCCGACGCCAACCGCGCGACTTGCCGGCGGGTACGGTGCCACGGTAGGTTTTCATGGGCGCATCAGCGCGCTCGACAGGGGGGACGGCGTGCACGCACGGATTGCCATGGCGGCGGTAGGCCTGTCGCTCGCGCTCGGGGGCGCGACCCACGCCCAGATGCTGCCGGCCAAGACCTTCGGCAGCGGCGGCGGCAAGAGCACCGGCGGCGGCTACCAGCACTTCGGCAACACCGGCCTCGGCGTGGCGGTCGGCGCGACCTCGGGCAACAACCGGGTGGTGCGCCACGGCTTCCTGGTGGGCGCCGCGCGCGTCCGCGACGAGACCCCGCCCACCTTCAACCCCGCCCCCGACGATCTCGTGGTGCCGACGGCGGCCGATCGCTGCGAGGCCACCGTGGCGCTGCCCGCGGTGAACGTCGTCGACAACCGCGATCCCCGTCCCACCGTCACGGTCACCCTGCAGACCAACCCCCCGCAGGACATCGACGTCGCCGGCGAGCAGGTCGACCTGCCCCTCGGCACCTACGACGTGCTGGTCGTCGCCACCGATCGCTACGGCAACGAGGCGCGCACCAGCTACCGCGTGGACGTCGTCGACCGCACCGCGCCCACCTTCGTGCCGGTGCCCGATCCCACGCCCGCCGGTCAGCCGACCGAGGCGGTCGCGCCCACCGGCACGGTCGTCGACGGGCTCGAGTGGGACTGCGTCGACGCCTGCGATCCCGATCCGGACGCCAGCCGCGCGCCCGCCCTCGTGCGCTACCCGATCGGCGACACGGCCGTCGACATCGTCTGCACCGACGCCGCCGGCAACGAGGCCACCGAGACGGTCACCATCCGCGTGCGCGACACCCAGCCCCCGGCCGTCGCCGGCCAGATGCCGCGCGGCATCGAGACCGAGTGCCAGTCGCCCCAGGGCGCCGACATCGAGGTGCCGATCATCAGCTGGCAGGACGCCGGCTACGCCGCCGCGGGCATCGACGTCAGCTTCGTCCTGAACCCCGACGGCGAGAACCGCGCCTTCGACGACGTGCCCGACACCCTGCTGCTGCCGCGCGGCGACCACGTGTTCCGCTACCGCGCCACCGACGGCTCGGGCAACACCAGCTCGGTCGACCTGCAGGTCAGCGTCATCGACAACGGCGTGCCCGAGATCACGGTCGTCGACGCGCCCCAGAACGGCTGGCACGGCGGGAACGACCCCCTGTCGGTCACCCTGGACGTGACCGACGGGTGCAGCGCCGGGCAGCTGAACGTCGAGGTGCTGCCGCCGCCCACCGATCTGCAGCGCGACGGCAACCGCATCACGCTCCAGTACGAGGCCGAGGGCGTCTATCAGCTGCGCATCGCCATCGAGGACGCCGACGGCAACGAGACCATCGACCAGTCGATCGCGTTCGGCATCGACCGCAACCCGCCCGAGCCCGTGCTGCTGGTGCCCAGCCAGCAGGGCGTGGCGCCGGCCGACGTCGAGTCCTACCCCATCTTCCCGCGGGCCGAGCAGCTCGCCCTCAGCGCCGGCGGCGAGGAGGCCGCGGACGGCGTCGCCTCGGGCATCGCCAACGTGACGGTGGTGCTCGACCCCGACGGCGAGGCGCGCGTGCTGGCCGATCACGACTTCGACGGCAACGGCAACCCCGCGCGGGGCGACCGCGTGGTGGCGAACGTGGCCTGCGAGCTGCGGCGCGGCGGCGATCTGAACCAGATCGACGGCGTGTGCAACCCCGACGCCGAGCTGGCGCTGCGCGAGGTGGGCGTCGGCGTGCACGAGCTCGAGATCATCGTGACCGACTTCGCGGGCAACGCGGGCACGGCCAGCGGGTGGCTGGTGAACGCCGATCTGCACTCGGGCGCCGAGATCGTGCGCGGGCGGGTGCAGGACCTGCTCGACGCCAACCCGGGCCTGGCGGCGGGCGTCGCCCAGCGGCTGCAGCAGTCGGTGGCGGTGCTGACGCAGGTGGGCTTCATCACCGACGAGCGCGTCGCGGGCACGGCCTACGAGACGCCGCGCTTCCTGGGCAGCGCGGTCATCCAGACCCAGCTGGCGGTGCTGCGCATGCAGCAGGCGCGGGACGCCGTGGGCGGCGCGCTGCGCGACGAGCTGGGCGAGCTGACCAACCTGACCGCGCGGCTGGTGGCCTCGGACATCGAGCTGCTGCAGGCCTACACGCGCCAGCTCGATCGGGCCGATCAGCCCGAGTGGAAGCGCACCGCGCAGCAGGTGGACGACGCCATCGTCGACGAGGCGCTGGCGCTGATGCGCACGGCGGTGGGCAACGAGGACTACAACAACGCGCTCAGCACCGCGCAGACGGCGTACTTCCACGCGAAGAGCGCCTTCGAACAGTGGGTGATGGACTGGAACTACAACCCGAACCCGGCGGCCGATCTGCTGATCCAGGCCGAGTACGGGCGGGGGCGCGACCTGCTCGAGGAGATGGCCGGCGAGATCACCGCCTACCTGCAGCTGGGCCAGGTGCCCGGCGCGGTCTTCCTGGGGCGCCTGCGCGATCGCATGCTGCTGGCTGCGTCCAACCTGGACATCGTCGCCGAGAACGGCTTCGACGTGCAGGGCGCGCTCACCGACCGGCAGTACCTCGACGCGCTGATCGATCTGCGCGACGCGGCCAACTTCAGCGGTGCGGCGGGCAACGCGGGGGCGTGGGTGCGCAACTACCAGTGGACCATGATGCAGGTCGTGCGGTTCATGACCCAGGCGTCGATCGAGGACGCCATCTACTGGCAGGGCAACAACCGCCCCGGCTGGCCGCTGTACATGACCAGCCGCGGGTACATCGACGAGGGCACGACGCTGCTCGACGAGCGGCGGGTGCAGAGCCTCATCGAGCTCTACGGCCAGAACGACGACACCATGTGCCTGCTGTACGCGGTGTATCACTGCGACTTCCTCACCGACGAGGGCGCCAACGACATGGACATGCCCTACCCGGTCGAGGACATCCCCGACGTCTGCTGGGACCGCATGCTGCGGCCCGACGAGTGGCCCGGCCGCAGCACCGCGCGCCGCCCCGCCGCCTGCCTGTGGGGCGACGAGGCGGTCGAGGCCCGCGCCCTCGAGTAGCCTTCGCCGCGACCTGCCCGTCCCCCCCGGCCTCTGTGGTGTCGAGGTGGCACCATGCGTTCGATCTACATCCTGTCGGCCGAGTATTCGGCGCCCGAGGACGTCGCGACCCCCCGCGAGGTGTTCGCGCGGGCCCGGCGGGTCGAGGCGCCGCCGGTCGACGCGCTGATGGCCCGGGCCGGCCGGCGCGCGCTGGCCGCCCTGCCCGCGGGGGTGGCGCCGGCGATCGAGCACCTGCTCGTCACGACGATGCCCTACACCGATCGCCGCGACGCCGATCAGTCGGTGCTGCCCAGCGGCGCGGTCAACCTGCCGGCGGCGCTCAAGCACCAGCTCGGCCTGGGCCCCGGCTGCCAGGCCCGCTTCGAGCTGGGCACCAGCGACGCCGGCGCGGGCCTGTTCGCGTCGGCCTTCCGCCTGCTGCAGGGCCTGCCGCACCCGTCGACCGCGGTGGTGGTGGCCGGGCAGACCATGTTCGGCGGCGTGCGCGCCATCCACACGGTGGCGCAGGTGATCGATCCGGGCGAGCGGCGCGGCGGGCTGCGCATGATCCCGGTCGGCGACGCGCTGCTGGACGCGCAGTGGGCGCGGCTGATGGACGAGGCCCCGGACGCCTCGGGCTTCCGCTGCCTGGACGTGGACGGCGTGCCCGCCGGCATCGAGTCGCCCGACGGCCTGGCGACGCTGCTCGCCCGGCACAAGCGCCGCCTGGCCACCGAGTACGGCGCGGCGATGCGGCACGAGCCGCCCCCCGAGCCGGCCGAGGATCCCCCGCTGGCGCGCTGGCTGCGCCGCAGCCACGTCGCGCCGGCCGCCACCGGCGCCTGCGCGGTGGTGTTGACCAGCGACGAGCGCGCGGTGCGGGCGTGGCTGGACGCCACCGGCCACGGCCGCGTCGTCCGCGTGCTGGGCGTGGGCGAGGGAGACGACGATCCCCGCGTCGGCGCCCGCCCCGAGCCCCTGCTCTTCCTCAAGGCCATGCGGCAGGCGCTCGTGAACCTGCGCCGCAGCACCGGCGTCGGCCACGGCTTCGTGCGGCAGAGCGCCTTCGCCGTCCTGCACGACGCCTTCCCGTCCATCGAGCTGGCGTTCCTGCAGGCCCTCGGCTTCTCGCCCATCGAGGCGCTCGAGCGCGCCGTGACCGAGTGGCCCAACCCCTTCGGCGGCCTCACCGCCTTCGGTCACGCCCTGGCCGCCTCGGGCCTGGTGCAGATCGCCAAGGCCTTCCACATCTTCGTCCGCCCGCCGGCCTACGTCACCGCGGGCCACGCCAGCCACCACCCCGACTACACCCGCGGCGGGCCGCGCGTGCACTGCGTCACCACCTCGGTCGGCGGCCCGATGACCCACATCGTCGCCACGCTGCTCGAGGCCGTCGCGGTGCCGGCGGGCGCGGCGCTGCCGGCCGACGCGATCCCCCGCGTGGGGCGCCGCCACGACGATCCGCCCCCCACCGCCGAGTCGCCCGAGCTGCCCTCGTTCGAGGGGAAGACCGCCTGGGTGGCCCGCGTGGCGGACGCCTGGCGCGCCGCGCAGGCCCAGCAGGCGGCCGCCGATCGCCTCAGCGGCCTGGGCGTGGTCGAGGGGCGCACGGCGCTCGATCTGCGCACCGTGCCGCTGCCGCTGCCGCAGGCCTTCCTCGACGCCTGGACCCCCGCGTTTCCGCTGTCGGCGGCCCTGCGCGCCGCGCTGGCCGGCGACGATCAGGCCGCGCTCGAGAACGCCGTCGCCGGCAGCGCCGCCGCCGCCGGGCGCGCGACGGGCGACCTGTGGATGGATCTGCGCCTGCCCGCGGCGCTGGTGAGCGGCGGCGGTCGCGCCTTCGAGGGCGCCCCGCGCGCGCTGTGCCTGGTGCCCGACGGCCTCGCCGTGCACGTCGGCGATCTGGTCGCGGTGGCGCGGGCCGGCCTGCCGCACGTCGTGCGCGTGGTGCACGATCATCCCGAGCTGGTGGCGCCCTGGCATCGGCCCGCCGGCGGCCGCCCGGCCGAAGGGCCGTTCCTGCCGCCCGACGAGGCCGGCGCGTTGGTCTCGGCCCTCCGGCGCGGCCCGATGAGCCGCGAGACGTTGGGCCGCGTGTTCGATCTCACCGAGGGGCTGCTGGCCGATCTGCGCACCCGCGCGGGGTGCGCGCCGCCGCCCGCCGCGGTCGCCCTCACCGAGGCCCTGGTGCTGGCGCCGGATCCCGATCGCTGGCGGCTGGCCGACGCCATCGCGACCCTCGGCGGCCCCGAGCTGGACGCCGCCGAGGCGGTCGAGGTGGCGGGCTACTGCGAGTTCAACGTGGTGCGCGTGCGCGCCGCGCGCGATCAGGCGCTGGCCTTCGCGACGGTGCACGAGGCCATCGGCCGGGCGCGCGGGCTGCTCGGCGGCACGCACGTCCACCCCTCGCACGTCGCCGACACCTTCGCGGTCGCGGCGCGCGGCGCGGCCACCGAGGCCGAGCTGTGGCCTCGGATGCTGCGCTTCGCCCAGGCGGTGTACGGGCGCTGCCTCAGCCACGGGGTGCCGGTGCGCGCGGCGGTGAGCGTCGCCACCGGCCCCGTCGTGCAGCGGGGGGGCGCGCTCTTGGCCCTGCCCGGCGGCGGCCAGCTGCCGGTGCACCTGGTGATGCACGCCGCGCCGGCCTTCGGGCGCGCCGCCGACGCGTCCGCCGAGATGCCGGCCGGCGACGACGAGCCGGCGGGGCACGGCGTGGCGGTGGTGGTGGTCGATCCCGATCAGCCCGAGGACGCCCTGCGGGCGCGCTGCGCCGCCCTGTGGCACCAGGCCGGCGGCGTGCGCCCCCTCGAGCCGGTCGACGACGGCTGGCTGCCGCCCACCGCCGGCGTGCGCGCGTGGTACGCCATCCGCGCCCTGCGCGATCCCGGCCGGCTGGTGCTGCGCCCGGCCGGCCCGTTCGAGGTGTGATCCCTTGTCGGCCCGCGCCGCGGGCCGCTATTTTCCGGCACGGCGCGCGTCGCGCGCGTGATCGAGGGCAGCCCGTCGAATGATCGCCTGCGCGCACTGCGGCCACGAGAGCCCGTCCCACAGCCGCTTCTGCGGGGGCTGCGGGCGGTCGTTGGTGGCGGGCGCGCTGCCCGCGGCCGACACGCCGCTGCCCTTCGGGTGCACCCTCGACGGCTACCAGGTGTTCGAGGAGATCGGGCGCGGGGGCATGGGCGTCGTCTACCGCGGGCACGACGCCGATCTCGACCGCGCGGTGGCCATCAAGGTGCTGCCCGAGGCCCTCGCGCGCCACGCCGACGTCGTCGACCGCTTCCGCCGCGAGGCGCGCGCGATGGCGGCGCTGCACCACCCCAACGTGGTGCCGGTGTACGCCATCGGCAGGAGCGGCGGGCTGCACTACTTCGTGATGAAGTTCCTGGTGGGCCGCACGGTGGCCGATCTGCTCGATCAGCGGCTGGCCTCGCGGGGGCCGCCGATCGAGGTCGACGAGGTGGTCGACGTGCTGGTGCAGACCTGCGCCGGGCTCGAGCACGCGCACGCCCACGGCCTGATCCACCGGGACGTGAAGCCCGGCAACGTGATGGTGGGCGACGACGGTCTGGTCACGCTGATGGACTTCGGCATCGTCAAGGAGCAGCGGCCCACCGGTCGCCAGACGCACACCGGCCTGGTGCTGGGCACGCCGGAGTACATCGCGCCCGAGCTGGCCCGCGGCAAGGGCCCGGCGGGGCCGGCCACCGACCTCTACGCGCTGGGCGTCGTGGCCTACGAGATGCTGACGCTGCAGCCGCCCTTCGGCGGCGAGACGCCCTTCGAGATCGTCACCCGCCACCTCAACGATCCGCCGCCGCGCGCCTCGGCGCTCAACCCGGCGGTGCCCCCGGCGCTCGACGCCGTGCTGCTGCGCTGCCTGGCCAAGGATCCCGCCGATCGCTGGGGCTCGGCGTCCGAGCTGGCCGCGGCGCTCGAGGGGCTGCCGGGCGCCGATCGCCGCCGCGGCGCGCGCGTGCCGATCAACCGCGCCTTCCACAGCATCGCCGACTTCCTCGCCCAGTACGCCACCGACGTCTCGCTCACCGGCTGCTTCCTGCGGGCGCGCGAGCCCCTGCCCATCGGCACCCGCGTCGACCTGCGCTTCTCGGTGATGGGCGAGGATCTCGTCTTCATCGAGGGGCAGGGCGAGGTGGTGCGCGTCGTCGACCAGCCCCCGCAGCCGGGCATGGGGCTGCGCTTCACGCGCCTCACCGACGCGTCGCGGCAGAGCCTTCGCCGCATCCTCGAGGCCCCGTGAGCGCGGCGCCGGACGAGGCCTTCCGGCCCTACGGCGTCCAGCGGGGCGCGACGACGCTGATCCTGGCGCGGCCCAGGCGCCTGGGCGACGTGGTGATGCGCGCCTCGATGTACTTCCTCATCCTGTGCTGTGGCGTGCTGGCCGTGCTGATGATCTACGCCCAGCTCACGCGCAGCCGCGGCGTGAAGGGCTGGATCGCCGTCGGCGTGTTCTCGCCGATGCTGCTGTTCGTCGCGCGCCTGTGCACCTGGGGGCTGACCGTCGACGGGGTGAAGCGCATCGAGATCGGCCCCGACGGCTGCCGCCTGCTGACCTATCCCGGCTTCGGGCGGGTGCGCGTGCAGCACGTGCCGCGCGCCGACATCCGCAACCTGGTGGCGCGCGAAGAGGCGATGCGGCCGCGCGCCAGCCTGCCCGAGAGCCGCTGGCTGCGCCTGCAGCTCGACACGGTCGACGAGCCCATCGAGATGGGCTGGCTGGCCAAGGGCGGGCCCCAGGATCCGCTTCCCCTGCACGCGGCGGCCGAGCTGGCCGAGCGCCTGGGCGTCCCGCTGATCCGGGCGCCCGAGGTGTCCTGACGCGGCGCGGGTGCGCCCGCGATGTCCGAGACATGCCCGTCGCGACCGTGACGTCGACGTCTCAGGTCGCGCGTCGCCAGCCCCGAAACAGCGTTCCAGTCCCCGGGGCACGCGCCTTGCTCTACCGCGTGAGTACACGATCGCGGCCGAGGGGGTGTCGGATGAGCGCGTGGCGGGGGTGGGCGGCGCTGGTGACGCTGGGCCTGGTGGGGTGCTCGGGGGCGCTGGACACCGACGACCCGCCCGCGGCGCCGGCGAAGGGCGACGTCGTCGAGAAGATCGTCGGCGGGCAGGCCGAGCCGGGCTTCCCGGCCGTGGGCGCCCTGCTGACGCCCGGCGGCAGCGTGTGCACCGCCACCGTCATCGCGCCGCGCTGGATCCTGAGCGCCGCGCACTGCTTCGAGGACGGCGACTTCGGCTACACGTTCTCGATCGGCCCCGACATGGACCGCCCCCAGCGCCGCGTGAGCCTCTCGGCCGTGTGGCGGCACCCGCAGTGGAACAGCCGCGCCCTGGTGAACGACATCGCCCTCGGCCAGCTCGCCGGCGATCCGGGCGTCGCGCCCATGGCCCTGGCCGACGACGTGCGGGTGGGGGACACCCTGCTCTTCGTCGGCTACGGCCTGACCGACGGCCGGGGCTGGGAGCTGGGGCAGAAGCGCTCGGTCGAGATGCCGGTCACCCGGCTCGACGGCACCACCTTCACCTACGCCGTCCGCGGGCGGAACACCTGCGGCGGGGACTCCGGCGGGCCGGCCCTCCGCTCGGCGGGCGGCCAGATGCAGGTGGCGGGCGTCACGTCCTACGGCGACCAGAACTGCGAGCAGTACGGCGTGGACACGCGCGTCGACGCCTACCTGGGCTGGATCGGCCAGGTGGTGGGCGATCTGCAGCCGCCGGCCCCGGCGCCGGTCGAGCCGCCCCCCGCGCCGCCCGTCGACCAGCCGGCCGACGGGGTGGGCGATGCGCAGCCCGCGCCGCCCGTCTTCGATCCTTGTGGCGGGCTCGACTACCTCGGCGAGTGCGCGGGCACGGTCGCCCGCTGGTGCGACGGCGACCAGATCCGCAGCCGCGAGTGCGGCCGCCAGGGCTGCGGCTACGTCGATGATCGCATCGGCTACTACTGCGGCGGCGCCGCCGCGGCCGCGCCGCCGGCGGCCGATCCCTGCGCCGGGCTCGACTACCTGGGGCGCTGCGACGGCCCGGTCGCCGAGTGGTGCGACGGCGGCGTCTTCGAGGCGGTCGACTGCGGGCAGTACGGCGCCGCCTGCGCCTACGTCGACGACAGCGTCGGCTTCTACTGCGTCCGCTGAGCCTCGTCGACGCGCTGGGCCGCCTCGGCCGCGGCCTCGTCCCCTTCGTCCAGGCACGCGCGCAGCCGCTCGGCGCGCGCGCGCACCGCCCCCGCGGCCCCCGTGGCCCCCGCCAGCCAGGCCGCCGGCACCGGCAGATCGGTCAGCGCCCGGCGCCCGACGCGCGGGTGATGGCCGCCCTCCTGGGCGGCGGCCAGCGCCGCCTGCACCGGCGCGCTCAGTAGGAAGGGCACCAGGGCGGCCGGCGAGAAGCCGTCGCGCCCGCGCAGCACGTAGAACTCGGTGCTGGCCACGACGGCGTTGCCGCCCGGCGCGCGCTCGAACAGGGCGGCGTCGACATAGGCCACCTGCCGCAGGTACGGCCGCAGGCGCGACACCAGCACGTCGCCGGGCCGCAGGTCGCGCTTGGCTCCGCGCACGGTCGAGGGCGCCACCGGCTCGCCGCGCACCAGCACGTGCCCCTCGAACGCGTGGGACGTGTCGAGCACCAGCACCGGGCGCTCGTCGCCGTCCGTCGCCGGCCGCACGTTGCGCCCGGACACCGCGACCAGCTCGCCCAGCGTGCGGGCCGGGCCCAGGTCGAGCGCGCGTCGCGGATCGTAGCGCTCGGGCGCCAGCACCAGGTCGCCGGCGAGGGCCTCGACCGCGCGTCGGGTGAGTCGGCCCATCAGCCGCGCGCCTCGGCCAGGGCCGCGCGCACCGCGTCCGTCGCTTCGCCCAGGTCGTGGTCGACGGCGCCGGACGCGGCGTCGCGCGTCAGCCGCCCGCGGGCGTCCTTGCCGTCGCGATCACTGACGAAGAACGTGATCGTCTCGCCGGGCGGGGGCGCGTCGAGCGCCTCGGCGCGCTTCACGGCGAACAGCACGCAGGTCTTCTGGGTGGTGTGCGGCAGGAACGTGTTGCGGCCCAGGGCCACCACGGCCGCCACGCGGGCCCGACCCAGCAGCCAGCGGCGCAGGAAGCCCCAGCGCTGGCCGCCCAGCTTGTTGTGCGGCAGGACGATCGCCAGCCGGCCGCCGGGCCGCAGCAGGTCGACGCAGCGCTCGAGGAACAGGGCGTCGCGCTCGACCCGGCGACCCTGGGCCAGCGCGTAGCCGGCGGCGACCTCGGGTCCGACGTCGCCGGCGAAGGGCGGGTTGGTCAGCACCAGGTCGAAGCTGCCCGTCGCGTGGCCGGCCAGCGGACCGCGGGCCAGCGCGTCGGCGCGCACCGCGCGCTCGGGCGGGTGGCCCGAGGCGGCCAGCATCACGCGCGCCACCTGCACCGCGCGCGGATCGTGGTCGACCCCGAGCACCTCGGCGCCCGGCGCGGCCCTCGAGGCGTGGCGCAGGAAGGCGCCCGAGCCGCAGGCGGGGTCGACCACCCGCTCGCCGGCGGCCGGCGCCGCCATCGCGGTGACGGCGGCGACCACGTGGCGGGGGGTGAAGTACTGGCCCTTCTGGCCCTTGGCGGCCTGCGCGACCACGAACTCGAACACGGCGTCGAGGCCGGCGAGGTCGTCGTCCAAGAGGTGCACGGTGTCCAGCAGGGCGGCGCAGCGGCGCAGGGCCGGGGCGGGCAGGTGGCAGCGCGCCCCGGGCTCCAGGACGCCGGGCCAGCGGGCGCGGGCGCGGGCCAGGCGGGCCTCGATCGCGCCCGCGTCGACGCCGGGACCGAAGCGCCCGGCGCCCTCGGCCTCGCCCTCGAGCTTCGCCACCAGCAGCAGGCGCGCCGCGTCGAAGGCGTCCTCGCCGCTGTGCGAGCGGATGGTCTCGTCCAGCCGCCGCGCGACGTCGGTCCAGACGCCGGGCTCGAAGGCGTGGCGCCGCGTCACCGCGGGCGCTTGGCCTTGAAGCGGCGCGGCGACAGGTCGTACTGCTTCACGCGCAGCCCCATCACCCGCTCGGTCAGCCCCAGATCGCGCGCGGCGGCGGCCATGTTGCCGCGGTTGGTCTTCAGCGCGTCGACGATCATGTCGCGCTCCAGGGCCTCGAGGGCGCTGCTCAGCGAGCCCCGCGGCGTCGTCCCGCTCTGATCGGCGGTCTGCAGGCTGGGCGGCAGGTGGTGCCCGCGGATCACCTCGTCGTGGGTGACGATCACCGCCCGCTCGATGCAGTTCTCCAGCTCGCGCACGTTGCCCGGCCAGTGATAGGCCATCAGCATGTCGATCGCCGGCGTGGTGATGCGGCGCACCGTCTTGCGGTTCAACGCGGCGTACTTCTCCACGAAGTGGTCGGCCAGCAGCATCACGTCGGCGCGCCGCTCGCGCAGGGGCGGGATGTGGATGGGGAAGACGTTCAGCCGGTAGTACAGGTCGGCGCGGAAGGTGCCGTCGGCCACGGCCGCCTCGAGATCGCGGTGCGTGGCCGTCACCAGCCGCACGTCGGCGCGCAGCGTCTCGGTGCCCCCCACGCGCTCGAACTCGCGCTCCTGCAGCACGCGCAGCAGCGCCACCTGGGTGTGCGCGGGCAGATCGCCGATCTCGTCGAGGAACAGGGTGCCGCCCTGCGCCAGCTCGAAGCGCCCCTTGCGCTGGTGGGTGGCGCCGGTGAACGCGCCGCGCTCGTGCCCGAACAGCTCGCTCTCGAGGATGCTCTGCGGCAGCGCCGCGCAGTTGACCTTCACGAAGGGCCGCGCCGCGCGCGGGCTGGCCTCGTGGATGGCCTGGGCCACCAGCTCCTTGCCCACGCCGCTCTCGCCCAACAGCAGCACGTTGGCCTCGCTGCTCGCCACCTGGGCCACCTGCGCGTAGACCTGCTGCATGCCCTTCGAGCGCCCGATGATGTTGGGCGGCTGGAAGCGCGAGTCGGTCTCCGGCACGGGCTGGGCGATGCGCAGGCGCCGCAGCGCGGGCGCCAGCAGGCCGGCCACGACGGTCAGCAGCTCGGCGTCCTGGGCCAGCGCGGCGTCGTCGCCGCCCGGACGGTCGGCGCTCAGCGCCCCCAGCGTGTCGCCGAACTCGCCCACCGGCACGCAGACGAAGCCCGCGTCGGGATCGTCCCGCCGCGCGCGCGTGCGGTCCTCGAACATCGCGCTGGTGGTGGCGCGGGGGATCATCGCCGGCGCGCCGTCTTCGACCACGCGGCCGGTCACGCCCTCGCCGGGCCGATAGCTGGCGCGCCGCTGCTGCGCGTCGCTGTAGCCGTCCGCGGCCACCATGCGCACCTCGTCGTGCCCGTCGTCCAAGAGCCACAGCGCCATGCGCTCGAGGCCGGTGCGGCGGCGCAGCAGGGCCAGCACCTCGGGGATGGCGCCCACCGGATCGGTGGCCTCGGCCAGCCGACGGGCCACCTCGGCCAGCAGTGCGACGGTGGGCGCGGCCATGGCTCCTCCGGGGACGGACGGCGGCAAGTTTGCAGAAGCGTCGGGGTGCGTCAACCGAGCGGTCTCACCGCCAGCGGAAGCGCCACTGGCCGATGAGCGCGCAGACGGCGCCCCAGGCCACCAGCACCGCGGCCGCGGTCAGCCCGTCGACCAGCCCCAGGCCGCGCCAGGTCATCGCGGCGAGCCCGTCGGTGACCCACCGCGTGGGCAGGGCCAGCGCCACGGTCTGCAACCAGCCGGGCATCAGGAAGCTGGGCAGCCAGGCGCCGCCCAGGAAGCTCATCACGAGGATGGCGAAGGTGCCCAGGTTCTCGATCTGCTTCTCGGTGTGCCCCAGGCCGGCCAGGAGCAGCGCGAAGCCTCCGGAGAACACCAGCGTACCCAGCAGCACCGCGGCGAAGCCCAGCCACGGGCCGCGCACCTCGACGCCGAAGAACGCCATCGCCGCGGCGTACAGGGTCACCGCCATCAGCGCGCCCACCGCCACGACGCCCAGCGCGGTGCCGGCGAGGATCTGCGGGCCGGTCAGGGGCGACGCCGACAGCCGGTCGAGCAGCCCGCGCTCGCGATCGGCGGCCAGGCCCCGCGCGGCGCCCTGCGCCATGAACAGCAGGAACATGCACAGCATCCCGGCCATGTTCTGCGCGTAGGTGTCGTAGCCGCTCAGCCCGTCGTCGTCGGTGGGCGCCACCTCCTGCTGCTCGAGCGTCAGCGGCGGGCGCAGGCCCAGGGCGTCGTCGTCGTCGTCGCCGGCGTCGGCGGGCAGCTTGTCGATCAGCGACGTGCCCAGGTCGAAGAACGCCCGCCACATCGCGCCGCCCGCGTCGCCGCCGATCGTGCCGCGCAGGTGCGTGAAGATCTCGCGCATGGCCGCGGGATCACCGAAGCGGCGCGACACCTGCTCCATCATCAGCTGCTGGAGCACGCCGGCGGCCAGCTTGCCCTCGACCTGACGGGCCGGATCGCGCAGCAGCACCAGGCGGCCCGTGGCGGCGCCGAACATCGCGGCGGGCCGCAGGGCGTCGCTGGTGCCCGGCGGCAGCACGACCGCCAACGGCGACTTGCCGCGCCCGACGCGGTCGCGGGCGGTGGCCTCGTCCACCTCCTCCACGGCGAGGGCGTCGTGGGCCACCATCGCCTCGACGAACGCGCGCGCCCGGGCCCCGTGATCGTTGTCCACCACCAGCAGCTCGACGCCCTTCGGCGTGGGGCTGGGCCCGAACAGCGTGCCGGTCATCGCGCCCAGCAGGATGGGCAAGAGCAGGGTCATGGCCGCGCCGTTGCGGTCGGCGAAGAACACCTGGACGTCCTTGATGGCCACCCGCAGGATGCCGCGCATCGTTCAGCCCTCGTCCCGCAGGGCGCGGCCGGTCAGGTCGAGGAACACCTCCTCGAGGGTGCGCTCGGCCTGGGTCACCGCGCCGACGTGCAGGCCGGCCGCGGCGAGCGCGGTGCGCACGTCGTCCGCGCGCGCGGGCGCGCCGTCGGCGCCGGTGACGTCGACGTCGAAGCGCGCCGAGGCCGTCGCGCGCAGCAGCGCGTCCAGGCGGTCGTGCACCACCAGGCGGCCGTGATCGACGATCGCCACCTCGTCGCACAGCGCCTGCACCTCTTCCATGTAGTGCGTCGTGTAGATCAGCGTGCGGCCCTCGGTGCGCAGCGCGCGCAGGGTGTCGAACAGGTGGTTGCGCGACTGGGGATCGACGCCGGTGGTGGGCTCGTCGCACAGCACCACCGGCGGATCGTGCAGCAGCGCGCAGGCCAGGTTCAGGCGCCGCGCCATGCCGCCCGACAGCGTCTCGACGCGGGCGTCGGCGCGCTCGTCGAGTTGGGACAGGGCCAGGCCCCAGGCCACCCGATCGCGCAGGCGGGCGCCGGCGAGGCCGTGCACGCCCCCGAAGAAGCGCAGGTTCTGCGCCACGGTCAGGGTGGGGTACAGGGCCAGCCGTTGGGGCACGAGGCCGACGCGGCGGCGCGCCTCCGACGGGCGGGCGCGCACGTCCACGCCGTCCACGTAGACGGCGCCGGCGGTGGGCGTGCGCAGGCCGGCGACGCAGGACAGGGCGGTGGTCTTGCCCGCGCCGTTCGGCCCCAGCAGGCCGAACAGCGAGCCGGCCGGGACGCGCAGGTCGAGGCCGTCGACGGCGACCAGGGTGCCGTAGCGGACGACCAGCTGCTCGAAGCGGATCATGCGAGGGGTGTAGCACGCGCGCCGCCGCGGATCACGCGTCGCCCCGGACGCCGCCCGCGGGTCGTTGTGCGGTGACGGTGCGCAGGGCGCTCGGACGCCGGAATGTCGAGTGTCAGCCGTTTTGTGCGATGCACAATTCGGCTTGACGACCCGGCCCGCCGACCCTAGCCTGCCCCTCGGCACGGACGGACGAGGGACTCCCATGGACCGCACGACGCTCGCTTGGATCGCGTTCGGCGCCTACCTGGCCGTCACGGCCTGGCTGGCCTGGCTGGGCCACCGCAAGACCGACTCCCTCGAGTCCTTCGCCCTCGGCCGCCGCGACATGGGCCCGTGGCTGGTGGGCATCACGATGGGCGCGTCGCTCAGCTCGACGGCCACCTTCATCATCAACCCCGGCTTCGTCTACGCCCACGGCCTGTCGGCCTTCATGCACCTCGGCGTGGCGGTCGGCCTCGGGGTGGCGGTCGCGCTGTTCACCCTCTCGCCCACCTTCCGCAAGGTGGGCGTGCAGGGCTCGGCCCTCAGCCTCCCGCACTGGATCGGCGTGCGCTACCGCAGCACCCTGCTGCGCGTCCTCTTCGGCGCGGTCAACCTGCTGTCGATCGCCTTCGTGGTGCTGATCGTCGGCGGCGTCCAGATCATGCTCGAGCAGACGCTGGGCCTGTCGCCGACGGCGGCCCTCGCGCTCACCATCGGCTTCGTCTTCAGCTACATCCTGGTCGGCGGCACCTACGCGCACACCTACACCAACACCCTGCAGGGCATCCTGATGCTGGTCGTCGCCCTCGCCATCGCGGTGAAGACGGGCGGCGTGCTGCTGCAGGACGGCTTCCTCGCCGATCTGAACGCCCGCGCGCCCCAGCTGCTGGCCGGCGTGAACCCCGGCAGCAGCCTCTACAACAGCGTCTTCAGCGTCTACGTCGCCGGCTTCGTCGTCGGCTTCGCGGTCGTCTGCCAGCCCCACCTGCTGACCAAGGCCCTGTATCTGAAAGAGGATCGCGACGTGAAGCGCTACGTCCAGGTCACCCTGGGCGTCACCGCCATCTTCTTCAGCCTGATGCTGGCCGGCCTGGCCGCGCACGGCACCTTCGCGGTGGGCGAGGTGCCGCAGGACCGCGTGATGGCCGCGTGGCTCGCCACGCAGTTCGGCGACTCGAGCTTCGTGCTCATCAGCGTCGCCCTGGTGGCCGCGGGGATGAGCACGCTGGACGGCATCCTGGTCGCGATGAGCACCATCGCCAGCAACGACCTCTTCCTGCCGATCGCCGAGCGCAGCTTCCTGAAGGACCGCACGCCCGAGGCGCGGGCCCGCGCGGCCTATCGCTTCGGCCAGTGCACGCTGGTGGCCATGGGCGGGATCGCGTTCTGGATCTGCTACGGCCAGCTGCCCAAGTACCTGGGCATCTTCGGGCAGGTGGGGGTCTACGGCATCCTCGCGGCGGCGGTGGGCCCGGTGGTGCTGGGCGTGCTGCGCCCCGAGGGCGAGGGGCTGGCGGGCGTGGCCAAGGCGGCGGCCGTCGTGGGCGCCGCGGTGCACTTCGGGCTGTACTTCGGTGGCTTCGACCCCAACCCCGGCGTGACGGCGACGTGGGGCATCTTCGCGGCGGGCGCGGTCACCGCCCTCGGCGCGGCGCGCGTGCCGCGCAACGGCCACGCGGGCGGCGCGGCCGCCGAAGAGGTGGCGTCCTGACCGACGGTCAGCCCTCGCCGTTGCCGCCCTCGCGCAGGCCCAGGTGGCGCGCGCGCCGCTTGCGCCAGCGCTCGCGCGCCAGCGACTGCAGATCGCGCACCTTGTCGACCTCGTCGACGATCTCCATGCCCAGCAGGCTCTCGACCAGATCCTCGAGGGTGATCACGCCCACCAGGCCGCCGTACTCGTCGACCACCAGCGCGATGTGCTCGCCGCCCGCCTGCATCTGCTCGAGCAGATCGGACAGCAGCATGCCGTCCTCGACGACGCGCAGCGGGCGCTTCAGCGCGGTCAGGGGCGTGTCGCGCTCGCCCCGCGCGGCCGCCAGCAGCAGGTCGGTGCGCAGCACGTAGCCCAGGGGCTCGTCGGGGTGGTCGGCGTCCAGCAGCGGCACGCGCGAGAAGTTCAGCTCGGGGTGGCGGGCGAGGGCCTCCTCGACGGTCCAGTCCGAGGGGAAGCTGACCAGCACGGTGCGGGGCGTCAGCGCGTCGCGCACCGTCAGCTCGCCGAACTCGAACAGGTGCTTGATGGTCAGCGACTCGGCCTCGTCGAGCACCCCGTGCTCGCGCCCGACGTCCGCCATCGCCTCGAACTCCTCGCGGCTCATCTGGCCGTGCCCGTGGCCCGCCTTCAGCACGCGCGTCACGAGCTCGGACAGGCGCACGAAGGGCCACATCGCCACCAGCATCGGCCCGAGCATCGCCGCGACGGCGGGGGCCAGGGGGCGCCAGAACGCCGCGCCCAGCGTCTTCGGGATGATCTCCGAGAACACCAGGATGAGGATGGTCAGCACGATCGACGCCATCGTCAGCCAGGCGTCGCCGAAGACGACCTGCGCCTGCGCGCCGGCGCCCGCCGCGCCGATGGTGTGGGCGATGGTGTTCAGCGACAGGATGGCGGCCAGGGGGCGGTCGACGGTGGTCTTGAGCGCGCGCAGCCGCTGGCCCACCGCGGGCTTCTCGGCCTCGAGGGCGGTGACGTAGGCCGGCGTGACGCTCAGCAGCACCGCCTCCATCACCGAGCACAAGAACGAGATGCCGAGCGCGAGCAGGACGTAGAAGACGAGGAGGCCCATGATGCTCCGGATCCAGCGGACCGACCGCGCACGCTAGCACAGCTGGGGTCGGGGCCCCACCCCGATGCGACCGCGACGTGGCTGGCGTATGGTGGCGGGCATGTCACATCGCCTCCCACCGCGCGGCCGGGCGCGGCCCTGATGCCGCCCGCCGTCATGGCCGCCGCCGCCGCGCTGGTGATCGCGCCGCCGCTGGTCGCGTGGGCGCTGGGCCGGGCCTGGCCAGGGCGGGGGTGGTGGGCCGTCGGGCTGGGTGCGCTGGGCGCGGCGGCGGCGGCCGGCCTGGCGTTCTGGTGGATGGGGCCGGTGGTCGAGGCGGCGCTCGCCGCGCACCGCGAGGCCTTCCAGCAGGGCGACGGCCACGCCTACGACTGGGCCGCGCTCGACCAGCCGGGGCGGCGCGCGGTGCTCGACGCCATCCAGGCGCGGCTGGCGCACGGGCGCCTGCTCGCGGGCGCGCGCGCCGGGGCGGCCGGATTGGGCGCCGCCTTCGCGGGCGCCGTCGTCCTGCGCTACGCCTACCTCCAACTGCTGACCGGCCGCGCGCCCTGGGCACGCGAGGCTACCCAGGACCCCCCGGATTCCACTACATAGGGGCATTCCACGGGGAGGTGACGGATGACGATGCGGAGCGCGTGGGCGCTGGCGCTGGTGGCGGCGCTGGCCGTCGGCTGCGACGACGACGACGACGGCGGCGGCAACAGCCAGACGACCGACATGGGCGCGTCCGGGGCCGGCGGCGCCGGGGGCGATCCGGGCATGGGCGGCACGCCGGGCATGGGCGGCACGCCCGGCGACGGCGGCACGCCCGGCATGGGCGGCACGCCGGGCGTCGGCGGCGAGCCCGGCATGGGCGGCGAGCCCGGCATGGGCGGCGCGATCGAGCAGACCGCCGGCCCGCTGAACGGCAGCTGGATCGCCGGCATCAAGCTCGTCGAGTTCGCCAACGTCGTGATCCCGCTGAAGATCGACATCCGCGCGAACACGGCGGACGGGCAGGGCACCATCTTCGACGCCACCTTCTCGGCGGTCGACATGGACGGCAACGCCAGCGACCCCATCGTGGTGGTCGAGGACATCGCGGTCGTCGACGGCAAGTTCGAGATCGCCTTCGACATGGCGACGCTGCCCGCGGCCTACTCGCCCAGCTTCAGCGACGTCGTGTTCAGCCCGGTCATCGCGGCCGAGATCCAGAACGCCGACTTCTTCTGCGGCAAGGTCACCGGCCGGGTGGACACCTTCGATCAGGAGCTCGTGGCCAGCACCTTCGGCGCGGCGCCCTTCGGCAGCACGACGACGCCGCCGACCGACTGCAGCGGCGAGGGCCCGCCGATGTTCGACCGCATCGAGACCTGCCCCGCGCTGGCGCCGGGGCGCAACACGATGTTCCCGTCGGCGGGCTTCGAGCGCACCTTCGACCTGTACCTGCCCGAGGGCGCCGATCCGGCCGATCCGGCGCCGCTGATCTTCTTGTGGCACGGCCTGGGCGGCGACGCCGACGAGTTCATCGCGCGCACCGAGATGGACACCTACGTCGACGACCTGGGCTTCGTGCTGGTGGTGCCGACGTCGATGCAGGGCGGCGTGGAGTGGGACCAGCTGACGCTGGACGACAACCCCGACCTGACGTTCTTCGACGACATGGTCACGTGCGTCACCGAGCAGTACAACGTCGACACCGACCGCATCCACGCCACCGGCCTCAGCGCCGGCGGCCTGTTCTCGTCCTACCTGGGCATCCAGCGCCCGGCGGTGCTGGCGTCGGTGGCGCCCTTCTCGGGCGGCTTCCTCGCGGGCTACCCCGATCCCGAGCCCACCATCCCGTACATGGTCAGCTGGGGCGGCGAGATGGATCTGGCCTTCGACCAGAACTTCCACGAGCTGGCGATGCGGATGATCGGCACGCTGACCGAGAACGGCCACGGCCTGGTGACCTGCAACCACAACATGCAGCACGTCTGGGAGGCCGAGTTCACGCCCTGGGCGCTGCGGTACCTGTTCGACCACCCCAAGGGCGCCGACGCGCCCTACGCCGCGGGCCTGCCCGAGGTCTTCCCCGACTACTGCAACTTCGTTCAGTGATTTTTGGTTGACCTGAACGCCTGAGCAGCGTATCGCTTGCGGCATGGCACGCCGCACCGGTACCGCAGACCTTCCGCTCCACGGGGGCCGCGTGCCCCCGTGGCTCGCCACCCGCATGGCCACCCTCGGCCGCGTCGTCGTCGAAGCCCTCGTGCTGCACCACGGCCGCGACGAGGTGCTCCGCCGCCTGGCGCACCCGTTCTGGTTCCAGTCGCTCGGCGCCGTGATGGGCATGGACTGGCACTCGTCGGGCATCACCACCAGCGTCGTCGGCGCGCTGAAGCGCGGGCTCGCGCCGGTGGCCGACGAGCTCGGCCTGTGGATCTGCGGCGGCCGCGGCCGGCACTCGCGGCGCACGCCCGACGAGCTGGCGGTCGTCGCCGACAAGGCCGGCCTCGACGCCGCCGCGCTCGCGCGCACCAGCCGGCTGGTGGCCAAGGTCGACAACGCCGCCGTACAGGACGGCTTCCAGATCTACCTGCACGCCTTCGTCGTCGCCGCGGACGGCCGCTGGACGGTGGTGCAGCAAGGCATGCAGGGCGCGACCGCCCGCCGCTATCACTGGCTGAGCGAGCAGGTGCGGTCCTTCGTCGAGGATCCCCACAGCGCCATCGAGGGCGCGCCCGCCGACCGCCCGCTGGTCAACCTGACCGACGCCCGCGCGGGCGACGCGCGGACGCTGATCACGGGGCTGGTGCAGCACGGCCCCGACCGCCTCGCGACGCTGGTGCAGCGCGCCCAGCGCGAGCGCGCGCGCCAGCGGGACGCCGACGCGCCGAGTGACTCCACGGGCAGCGACGACGACGCGCCGCACCTGATCCTGCCGCGCCACCACGACGTGCGCCCCAAGGACGTCGATCCGCGCCGCCTGCACGGCACCCTCGCCGCCGCCTGCGCGGCGCCCGCCGAGGACTTCGAGGGCCTGTTGCTGACGCCCGGCCTCGGCCCGCGCACGCTCGAGTCGCTGGCGCTGGTGGCCGAGGTCATCCACGGCACGCCCACCCGCTTCACCGACCCGGCGCGCTTCGCCCTCGCCCACGGCGGCAAGGACGGCCACCCGTTCCCGGTGCCGCTGAAGGTCTACGACGAGACGCTGCGCGTGATGCGCGCCGCGGTTCAGCGCGCCCGCCTCGGCCAGACCGAGACGCTCGACGCCCTGCGCCGCCTCGACCGCGAGGCCCGCCGCCTCGAAGCGGTGGCCACCGGCCAGGGCGTCGCCGCCTACATCGAACGCGAGCGCCGCCTGTCCCCCCACTACGGCGGCCGCACCGTCTTCGGCCGCGCCGGCGAGACCCCCGCCCCCCGCGGCGGCCGCCGCGCCCCGCGCGCCCGGCCACCCGCGCGCACGGACGCTACGCCGAGCAGCCCGCAGCAGCCGGCTCTGCCGGGTTTCTGATCCTGTCAGTCGTCCGTGAAGCAGCTCGCCAGCAGGCGGCGCGCGGCGTCGAGGCCCAGGCTGCGCATGTGGGCGACGTTGCGGTCGGGGATGCCCTCGACGTCGGGGTGGGTGTCGATGGCGTGGGCGACCTCGGCGGTGCGCAGCAGGTGAAAGACGGGGTGGGGCGCCCGGTTGGTGTAGGCGGTGACCTCGTCCTCGGTGTCCTCGAAGCGGTAGTCGGGGTGGAACGAGGCCACCTGCAGGTCGTCGGCCAGATCGGCGTCCTCGAGGGCCAACTCGACCAGGTCCAGGGCGTCGAGGTAGTCCTCGAAGTCGGCCAGCATGTGGGGCGCCACCAGCAGGGTGGTGGCCAGCTCGGCGGGCGGGGTGTCCAGCAGGCGCTGCAGCTCGGCCTGCAGGGCGGTCAGCAGGCCGGGCAGGTCGCGGGCGTCGGTGGCGACGAAGCGCACGGCGCCGGCGCGCAAGGGCTGGGCGGCGAAGGGGCACAGGTCGTGGGCGACGACCAGGCGCTCGACCCAGCGGCGCACGGCGGCCTCGGCGGCGCACAGGGTCGGGTCGTCCGTCGAGGGCGTGCCGGTCTCTACCGTCGGGCCGCTCACGGCGACACGAAGCGCCCGAAGACGCGGTAGTCGGGGCTGCGCGGGCCCTCGCTCCACAGCACCAGCCAGGCGTCGTCGCGCACGCGGGCCAGGGCGGGGCGGAAGGGCCCCGCGGGATCGCCGGTGGGCACCTGCAGGGCGGGGCTGGCCGAGGTGGGCCCGGGCGCGAGGCGCTGCACCCACACGCTGTATCGGGTGCCCTGAATCTGGCGCTGCCAGGCGACGGCGCCCGGCGCGAGCACGGGCAGGAAGTCGTTCTGGCGGTCGGCGCCCAGCACCAGCGTCGGCGCGGCGTCGACGGTGCGGATCAGGATGTCCGCGCCCTGGGCGGCCTGCCGGTGCAGCGCGACGTAGACCGGGCCGTCGGCGGCGATCGAGATCGAGCTGCCGGTGCCGTTGGCCACCAGCTCGGCGGGCTCGAAGCCGGCGCCGCCGACGGGCAGGTGGGCCATGCGCGGCGCGCCGTTGAGCTGGCCGTCGATCCAGGCGACGTACACGCTGCCGTCGGCCGCGATCTCGACGCCGGGATCCCACTGGGGCACGCCGGGCGTGGGCGCCACGTCGATCTGCGGGCCCAGGGGCACGCCGTCCGCGTCCAGGCGCTGGACGAAGGCCTGGAACGTGCCGATCTCGGGGTGGCCGCGGCTGGCGGTGAGCCAGAAGCCGTCGGCGTCCGCGGCGACGTGGGGCATCCAGGCGTTGGCCTCGACGGTGTCGCCCTCGAAGGTGATGGGCAGGCGCAGGCTGGGGCCCTGCGCGTTGCCGGCGCGGTCGTACAGCCGATAGCGAACGGCCAGGTTCAGCGGGCCCTCCTCGGGCGTATCGGCGGTCCAGGCCACCAGCACCCGGTTCCCGCTCACCGCGACGGTGGGCTCGACGTCGTTGGGCGCCTGCACGTCGTTGACCTGCACGGGCGGCCGCACGTTGCCCGCGCAGTCGATGGCGGTCAGCCAGACGTCGAAGTCGTCCTCGGGCGCGGGCCGGTTGTACGCCACCCACACCGTCTCGCCGTCGAAGGTGGCGGCCGGGTTCAGCTGGCCGTCGGGCCCGCCCGGATCGAGCGCGAAGCTGCCCGCGGGCAGGACGACGTCCTTGCAGTCGATGGGGCCGGGCGGCGGGCCGGCGTCGTCGCGCGGCGCCGCCGCGTCGTCGCCCGCGCTGGCGTCCGGCGGCGCAGCGTCGGCGGGGGGCGCCGCGTCGGCGCCGGGATCGCCGGCGTCGGCCGGGGTAGGGCCCCCGCCATCGGCCACCGTGCCGTCGGTCGGAACGCGCGCGTCCACGGCCGGGCCGACGTCGCCGGGCGCGCGCGCGTCGTCGAGCCCGCCCCCGTCGCCCGTCGCCGGATCCCCACCGTCGGCCTGTTGGCCGACCCGGGGCCCGCCGGCGTCGGTGGTCCCGCCGCCGGCCTCGTGGCAGCCCGCCAGGCTCGCCCCCACCAGGGCGGCCCAGCCGAGGATGTTCGCGGTGATGGTCGTTCGCTGCATGGTGCCTCCCCGATCGACGCCGGTTCGTATAGCAGGCCGGGCGGGGGAGTGTCGCCCGGTCGGTGGGGCTCGGCCCCGTTGACGCGGCGCGACCGTTCACCGACCCTGCGCGCCGATGTTGGACGCAGCCCAGGCCGTGTTGGCGCGGCGCCCCTGGTGGGGCACCCTGCTCGGCGTGCCCCTGGTCGCCGGGGTGGGCGCGCTGGTCGCCTGGCTGGCCGCGCAGGCGCTGGGGCTGCCGCTGCCGGGGTGGGCGGCGCTCGGCGGCTCGGCGCTGCTGTTCACCGTCCTCGAGGTGGGCGTGCGGGGCGCGGGCGCCCGGCGTGCCGCGCCCGCCCGCGCGCTGCTCGAGGCCCTGCTGCCCCGGGTGGGCGAAGAGGGTCAGCCGCGCGCAGGTTGGCGTCAGGGGTTGCCCTACCTCCGCTGCCGTGTCGACGACCGCGACGTGGTCTTCAGCTTCGAAGCGGCGCCGGGCGCCCAGGTGCGCGTCGCGGTGCAAGTGGCCGCGGAGCCCCCGGCGCAGATGTGGCTGGTGGGCCGCCAACCCGACGACTTCCCGCAGCGCTGGCTGGACAAGCTGGGCGGGCGCTCGGTGGTGCAGCCCGTACCCGACGCGCCCGACGTGGTGGTCGCGCTCAGCGTCGACCCCGAGCCGGCCGCCGCGCTGCTGCGGTCACCCGAGTTCCTCGACGTCGCGCTCGACCTCGTCGCGCTGAACGCCCCCACCAGCGCCACCTTCGACCTGCAGCCCGACGGCCTGGGCTGGGACTCGCTGTTGACCCCGCGGGTCGACCCGGACGCGCTCTGGACCGTCGCCCGCCGGATGCTCGCCCTCGGCTGGGCGCCCACCCAGCCCGACGAGGACGCGCGGGCGTCGCCGCCCGCTCAGCAGCCCGAGACGTAGGTCGCCAGCGCGGCGCGCTGCGCGTCCGACAGGGCGTCGAACGCGAGACCGACGCCGGGCCCGGCCAAGGTCTCGCCCGCCCGCACCACGCGGGCCCGCAGCGCCAGCTCGACCCCGGTGACGGGGTGCACCAGCACGCACTCGACGGTCGCGCCCACCGCCGGCGCCCCGGGCATCAGCACGAACAGGCCCTCGGTGCTCACGTCGCGGCTCAGACAGCGCCGCAGCGCGGTGGCCCCCATGCGCATGCGCACCACGAAGCGCCGCTCGACCCGCGGCGCCGCCCGGCACTCGATGGTCGGCGCCGGCGCCATCGGCAACGTGTCCGAGGCGGTCAGGAACATCTCCTCGTCGGGCGGTGAACCGTTCACGGGCGACTCCGGCAGACGCGACACCGTGGACATCGACGCCGAAGGGCATGCCCTTCGGCGGTCGGGTGCCACCGCACCCCGGCCCGCGGCGGACGCCTTGCCTTGGGGGTCGTGCCATACTATCGACCGAACGGGCCCAGAATGTTCACTTTTTCGTCGGGCCTCTGGCGGCGAGAGACCGCCGGGAACGCTGCGGTCGGCGGGGCGGTTCGGGGTAGGGAAAATGGAAAAGTAGGCCAATAGGTTTGTTAGTGTGGCACGACCCCGGCGACGCCCCGGCGGGTCACTCGTCGCTGGCGGGCACGTCGACGCCGCGGGCGGTGAGCCACTTGCGGAACTCGTCCTTGTCGAGGGCCTTGTCGAGGGCGTCGGCGGGCTCGACGGTGTCGTCCTCGACCAGCTTGCGCAGGCTGTCGTCCATGGCCAGCATGCCGCGCTTCTTGCCCTGCTGGATGAGGCCCGTGATGTGGTGGGTCTTGCCCTCGCGGATCAGCGACGACAGGGCGGGGCTGCTGAGCAGCACCTCGACCGCGGCGACGCGGCCGCCCTTCTTGCGGCGCAGCAGCTGCTGGCTGAGCACGCCCTTGATCACCACCGACAGCACGCCGCGCACGCCGTCCTGCCGGTCGGTGGGGAAGACGTTGATGATGCGGTCCATCGTCTTCGACGCCGAGTTCGTGTGCAGCGTGCCGAACACCAGCAGGCCGGTCTCGGCCGCGCTGAGCGCCATCGAGATGGTCTCGAGGTCGCGCATCTCGCCGACGAGGATACAGTCGGGATCCTCGCGCACCGCCGCCCGCAGCGCGGGCGCGAAGCCCTTCGAGTGCGTGCCCACCTCGCGCTGCGACACCAGCGACTTCTGGTTGCTGTGCACGAACTCGAGGGGATCCTCGATGGTGATGATGTGCAGCGGCCGCTTCGCGTTCATCTCGTGGATGATGCCCGCCAGCGTCGTCGACTTGCCCGATCCGGTGGGGCCGGTCACCAGCACCAGCCCGCCCTCGATGTGCGCCAACGACCGCACCGACGGCGGCATGCGCAGCTGATCCAGCGTCAGGATCTTCTCGGGGATGATGCGGAACACCGCCCCCTTGCCCCGCTCCTGGTCGAACAGGTTCACGCGGAACCGCGCCAGCCCCGGCACCTCGTAGGCGTAGTCCATGTCGCCCGTCTCGAGGTACTGCTTCCACTGATCGGGCGGCGTGATCGGCTCCATCAGGTTGACGAAGTCGACGTTGCTCAGCACCCGATACCGGATGGGCACGATGCGCCCCGACTGCCGGAACAGCGGCGGCCGCCCCACCGACAGGTGCAGGTCGCTCGCGCCCCGGTCGTTCATCAGCTTCAGGAAGCGATCGATCCGATGTCGGGCCTTCAGCTTCTCCTTCACGCGGACGCCCCCCTCATGTCAGCCCGCGCCAGCCTCATCCCTGGGCCTCGGCGAAGTTCGTCTGCTCTTCGATGAAGCTGGCCGGGCACAGCGGCGCGAACAGATCCTGGTTCTGCGCCCGCAGGTAGGCCTGCTCGGGCGAGATGATCTGCGACTCCACCAGCTCCATCAGCGCCATGTCCACCGTCTGCATGCCCACGTTCCGCTGAATCTGCATCAGGCTGGGCAGCTGGTAGGTCTTGTCGTCGCGGATCAGGTTGCCGACGCTGAACGTCCCCTTGAGGATCTCGAACACCGCCACCCGCCCGTCGTGATCCTTCGTCGGCATCAGCTGCTGACACACCACGTACTTCAGCGACTCCGACAGGCTCATCCGCACCTGCTGCTGCTCCTCGGGCGGGAAGCTGGTGATCAGCCGGTCCACCGTCTGGATCGCGTTCGTCGTGTGCAGCGTCGTGATCACCAGGTGCCCGGTCTCGGCGGCCTCGAGCGCCATGCTGATCGTCTCGCTGTCGCGCAGCTCGCCCACCATGATCACGTCGGGATCCTCGCGCAGCGCCCCGCGCAGCGCCCGCTGAAAGCTGTCGCTGTGCTTCCCGATCTCGCGCTGGTTCACCAGCGCCGTCTTCACCGGGTGCACGAACTCGATGGGCTCCTCGAGCGTCAGCACGTGCACCGGCTTGGTCTCGTTGATCAGGTTGACGATCGCCGCCAGCGTCGTGCTCTTGCCGCTGCCCGCCGGCCCCGACACCACGATGATGCCCTGGTGGTAGTTCAGAAGCTCGGTCAGGTGGCCGGGCAGCCGGATGTCGTCGAAGGTGGGCGGCATGTTGGGGATGGCGCGGAACGTCGCCGCCATGCCCAGCCGCTGCACGTACGCGTTGGCCCGGTACCGCCCCACGCTGGGGATGCTGTAGCAGAAGTCCAGCTCGCCCGTCTCGTCGAGGTGCCCCTCCTGGCGCTCGGTCAGCACCGACCGGATCAGCCGCTCCGAGTCGGCGGCGGTCAGCGTCTCCTGCCCCTCCATGCGCTGCAGCCGCCCGCCCAGCCGCACCAGCGGCGGCTCGTCGACGCTCAGGTGCAGATCGCTCGCCCCGATCTCGCGCATGCGGGCCAGCAGCCGGTCCGCGGGATCCTCCAGGCTGTCCGCCGACACCGCGATGGTGCCCGCCTCGGTGTTGTCGATCTTCACGTTCATGCGCGCGGCCATGTCGCGCAGCACCTCGGCCGCCAGCGTCCGCACCTCGGTCGACGGATCCTGGTTCTTCACCACCTGCAGCAGCTTCAGCAGCCGGTCGTCGGTGAAGCGCGCGAACGACCGGATCACCTCGGTCCTGAGCTCGGGCCGGTCGTGCTTCAGCAGCTGCGCCAGCGGGTTCAGCGCCTCGTCGCTGCCGATCTGCGCGAGCGCGTCCACCGCGGCCCAGCAGCAGTCGTCGTCCTCGAGCGCGGTGGTCAGGAAGGGCACCGCCCGCGCGTCGCCCAGCTGCCCCAGGCTGTCGGCGGCGGTCACCTTCAGCCACCAGTCCTCGTCCTGCAGCATCCGGCACAGCGGCCCCACCAGCCGCGGATCCTGGAAGCTCTCGGCCACCTGCAGCGCCGTCGACCGGATGTCCTCGTCCTCGTGCTGCAGCAGATGCACCGCGGGCCGGAACATCCGGTCGCCGAAGCTCTTCAGCGTGTCGATGATCTGCCCGCGCAGCCAGCCCAAGAGCCCGTGCAGGAACTCGAGGATCGTCGTCAGCACCTCGACCGGCTCGCCCGTCTCGAGCATGATCTCGACGCACAGGCGCCGGATGGCGTCCTCGCCCTCGCCCAGCAGCCGCAGCATGTGCTCGCGCACCGACGGCCCGTGGTGCTTGGCGGCCTCGAGCAGCCACTTCACCGCCTGATCGCGCACCGCCGCGTCGCCGTTGGCGAAGCGGTCGAGCATCAGATCCATCACCCGCGGATCGTTGACCTGCGCGATGGCTTCGATGGCCGTCGCCGACAGCCGGCTGTCTTCGCTGACCGCCGCCTGCAGCAGCACGTCGACCACCTGATCGGGCCGCGCCAGCTGCAGCAGCCGTCGCAGCGCCGCGCCCCGCATCGCCTGCGGCGCCTCGAGCACGGCCTTGCGCAGGTACTTGACGCCCACCTGCCCGCCGAGCGAGAGCGCCACCTCCCACCCGATGCGCACCATCTTGGGCTGCTTGTCGTTGCCGAGCAGGCTGTCGACCACCGGCGACATCAGCTCGCCGGGCAGCCGGTTGAACACCCGCCCCACCATCGTCCGCTCGTTGGACGCCCGGTTGCCCATGTCGCGCGCCAGCGCCATCACCGCCTGCGGCGTCGCGCACTTCACGAACAGCTCGGCCACCGCCTGCCGCACGCTGGCGTCGGCGTGGAACAGGATGGGCATCAGATCGTTGGCGCGCGGATCCGACTCGCGCAGCTCGGCCAGCAGCTCCTTGCGCTCGTCGTCCGTGCGCCACTTCTGCTGCTGGATGCGTTGAACCAGGTTCTTCCGGCCGCCGAAGATGGCCATGCGTCGCGCCTTTCGTGGGTCGGTGGGACGGGGTTCAGCCGACGAGGCCCTGCTGAACCAGCACGGCCATCAGGTAGGTGGCGTGCACCTCGGGCATGCCGCAGTGCGCGATCACCTGCGCGAAGCTCTGCCGATCGTCCAGCTTGACGAACAGCTGCTTGGCGCGCGCGTCGAGCGCCGCCCACTGCTGCGGCGTCGGCTTCGAGCGCCGGCGCGCCGGGCGGGCGAGGTCGCCGATGGTCTTGCGGTACAGCGCCAGCAGGCGCGCCGTCTCGGGATCGACGGCGGCGGGCTGGGCCGGGCGCTGCTGGGCGGCGGGCTGCTGGGCGGCGGGCTGGGCCGGCCGCGCCTGCGCGGCAGGCTGGGCGGCCGCGGGCGTCGACGCCGTGCGGCCGGCCGTGGCCTGGCTGAGCATCTTCTCGAGCTCGTCGAGATCGTCAGCCAGGCCGGCGGCCACCTCGTCGGCGACGGCGCGGGCGGCCGGCGTCGGGGCGGGGGCGCTGCAGGGGCGTCGCGGGGGGCGGGCCTGGGGCGCTCGACATCGGGGCCGCGGCCTGCTGCGCCGGCGCGGCCGCGCGCGGCGCCAGGCTCGCCTGCCGCGCCGCCGTCGCGCCGCCGCCGCCCGCGAACTCCCCCTCGAGCGCCAGCAGATCGGCCTCCGAGGGCTTCCGGGGCACCCGCGCCTGCGGCCCGGCCACCGGAAACAGTTGATCCAGCACGTCACCGATCTTGGCGTCACTCATGCCGCGCGTCACCCCCCTCTTGGCCGAGCGATGGTAACAGCGGTCGGCGGCCGAGAATAGCCCGTGATGGGTGCGCCGGGCGGCGAGCTCAGCCGGCCGCGCCGTGACGGCGCAGCGCGTCCAGCAGCCGATCGGTGTGTTCCGGTCGACCCACGCTGATGCGCAGGCACGCGCGCAGGTCCGGGCGGCTCCACCATCGCACCAGCACGCCTTCGTCGCCCAACGCCCGGTACAGCCGCTCGGCGTCGGGCCCGACGTGGCACAACAGGAAGTTCGCGTCGCTGTCGGGGAAGGTCCAGCCGAACGCGGCCAGCGCCGCGGCCAGCCGCGCCCGCTCGTCCAGCGTGCGCGCCACCACGTCGCGGTGATGCGCCGTGTCGGCCAGCGCCGCGCGCCCGGCCGCCTGCGCGAAGCTGTCGACGTTGTAGCTGTCCTTCACCTTGGCGTACTGCGCCACCAGCGCGGGGTGCGCGAACAGCAGCCCCAGCCGCGCGCCGGCCAGCCCGAAGCTCTTCGAGAACGTCCGCAGCACCACCAGGTTGGGGTGCGCCCCCAGGTACGGGATGAGCGAGCAGGGTCCGCGCGCGGCCTCGGCGAAGTCGACGTAGGCCTCGTCCACCACCAGCACGCCCTCGAGCCGGTCGGCCAGCCGCCGCAGCGCGTCCACCTCGGCCAACGTGCCCGAGGGGTTGTTCGGGTGCGCCACCAGCGCCAGCCGCGCGCCCGTCGCCGCGAGATCGGGCACCGCCCAGCCCTCGCCGTAGGGCACGCCCACGTAGCGCGCCCCCTGCACGCCGGCCAGCGTGCGGTACAGCCCGTAGGTGGGATCCGGCGCCGCCACCACGTCGCCCGGCGCCAGGTGCGCGCGGAACAGCATCGTCAGGCAGTCGTCCGAGCCGTTGCCGGCCAGCACCTGCTCGGGCGTCACCCCGTAGTGACGCGCGGCGTCCACCCGCAGCGCGGTCGCCAGCGGATCCGGGTAGCGCACCAGCCCGTCGACCACCGCCTGAACCGCCTCGGCCACCCGCGGCGAGGCCGGCCAGGCGCACTCGTTGGTGTTCAGCTTCAGCGCGTCGGCGCGCTGCGCGCCCGGCACGTAGCCCTCGAGCGCGACCACGTCGGGGCGCACGAAGCGCAGCGGATCCACGGCGCTCAGCCCCGCACTTCGATCACGTGGTAGGTCTTCTTGCCGCGGCGCAGCACGACGTAGGCGCCGTCGATCAGATCCGCCGCGCCCAGCGCGTAGCCCGGATCGGTCACCTTGTGGTGGTTCACGGTGACGGCGCCGCTCTTCACGTCCTGCCGCGCGCGGCTGGTGCTCGGGCACAGCCCGGTCTGCCCCAGAAGCCAGGCCAGCCCGGCCTTGCCCGCGTCCAGATCCGCGCGGTCGACCGTCGTGCGCGGCGTGCCCCGGAAGGCCTCGTCCAGCGCCGCCGCGTCCAGCTCGGTCAGCTCGCCCCCGCCGAACAGCACCCGCGTCGAGCGCTCGGCCCGGTGCAGGGCCGCGTCGCCGTGGACCAGCCGGGTCATCGCCTCGGCCAGCGCCCGCTGCGCCGCGCGACCGGCGGGATCCGCGGCGACCGACCTCGCCAGGTCGGCGATCGCGTCCAGCGGCAGGAAGGTGAAGCGGTGCAGCAGGTCCACCACGTCGTCGTCCGTCGTGTTCAGCCAGAACTGGTAGAACTCGAAGGGCGTCGTCAGCTGGGGATCCAGCCACACGTTGCCCGCCTCGGACTTGCCGAACTTCTTGCCGTCGGCGCGCGTCAACAGCGGCCAGGTCAGCCCGTGGCTCTCCCCGCCGCGCAGCCGCCGGATCAGCTCGCGGCCGCTGACGATGTTGCCCCACTGATCGCTGCCGCCCATCTGCATCGTGCAGCCGAGGCGGTCGTACAGCTCGAGGTAGTCGTAGGCCTGCAGGCACATGTACGAGAACTCGGTGTACGAGATGCCGTGCTCGCGCGTCTCGAGCCGCCGCTTCACCGAGTCGCGCGCGATCATCGCGTTCACCGAGAAGTGCTTGCCGATGTCGCGCAGGAAGGTCAGCAGGCCGATCTGGCCCAGCCACTCGGCGTTGTCGACCAGCAGCGCGCCGCGCGGCCCGTCGAAGTCGATGAAGCGCTCGAGCTGGGCGCGCAGCCCGGCGACGTTGGCCGCCAGCGCGTCGGCGTCCAGCATCGGGCGCTCGGCCTCCTTGCCGCTGGGATCACCCACGAGCCCGGTGCCGCCGCCCACCAGCGCGATCGGACGGTGCCCGGCGCGCTGCAGCCGCATCAGCATGGTCGCCGGCAGCAGGCTGCCCACGTGCAGGCTGGCCGCGGTCGGATCGAAGCCGATGTAGGCGGTCAGCGAGGGGCCGTCGAGGGCCTCGGCCACGCCCGACGCGGTGTGCTGGTGCACCAGCCCGCGCTTGCTCCACTCGTCGAATACGCCCGCCGGCACCGCACGCCTCCCGATCCGGTCGAGCGGCAGAGGCTAATGGGGGCGCGAGTGGGCCGCAAGACGCGGGTGGACTTGCCCGCCCGGTTCGCTACCATGCGGCCCATGGCCGACCGACCCAAGCTGCTGTGCAACCCCGCCGAGATCGTCCCGCTGATGAAGCAGGGCGATCCGGAGGCGCTCGATCGACTCACCCGCTGCTACGGCGAGCGGCTGCTGGCTTACGGGCGGCGGCACTGCGCGACCGAGGAGCACGCGCGCGACGCGGTGCAGGACGCGCTGCTGGCCGCGGGCGAGCACCTCGAGGACTTCCGCGGCGACGGCAGCGTCGAGGGCTGGCTGGTGCGCATGGTGGGCCGCGCCTGCTCGCGCATGCGGCGCGGGCGCAAGAACAACCCGGCGCTGCACAGCGACGTCGCCGACCTGCAGATCTCGGTGCCCGATCCGAACCCCGAAGAGCAGGCCTTCCGCGCCGAGCTCGCCGAGGCCCTCGGCAACGCGCTGCTCGACCTCCCGCCCCTCGACCGCGCCGTCGTCCTGCTGACCGACGCCGAGGGCTACAAGGGCCCCGAGGTGGCCGACGCCCTCGGCCTGACCCACGACGCCGTCCGCAGCCGCCTCGCCCGCGTGCGCCGCAAGCTGCGCGACGCCCTCGACGGCGTGCGCGCCGAGCTCGAGCCCGCCTGACCTCTCCCGCCACCGCCTGACACACTCTCGGCCGCCAGGGCCTCTCCCCGGCGTGAGCGAGAACGCTCCGCCCCGCGCAGCCCCACGCTGCGCAGTCTGGCACTGGCGAACACAGGAGAGTCCGATGGGCAACACGGTCAACGTGACGACGGCGAACTTCGACGTCGAGGTGATGCGCGCCGCCGAGCCGGTGGTGATCGACTTCTGGGCCCCCTGGTGCGGCCCCTGCCGCATGATCGGCCCGGTGCTCGAGGATCTCGCCGCCCGCTACGCCGGCCAGGTGAAGGTGGCCAAGATCAACGTCGACGAGCAGCCTCAGCTGGCCAACGTGTTCAAGGTGCAGGGCATCCCCACGCTGTACGTGCTGCACGGCGGCAACGTCATCGATCGGGTGGTGGGCTTCGGCGGCAAGGCCGCCCTCGAGGGGCTGTTCGCGGATCTGGCGCAGAAGGCGGTCAGCGCCACCCACTGAGATCGGCCGTCAGCCGGGGCACGCCGCGCCGGTCGCGGGCCTGGAGGAAGCGGCGCGCGTCCGGCCGCCCCAGCAGGGCCGCGCAGGTGAGGCCGACCCCTCCGAGCACCACCCAGACGCCGGGCGCCGGCCACGCCGCGCCCGCCGCGGCCAGCGCGATCGCGGCGACGCCGCCCACGGCGTGTCCGGCGACGCCCAGCCACCAGCCGGGCGCCCGCCCGACGCCAGCCCGGTCGCCGCCAGCAGCCAGGCGGCCGCCGGCACCAGCGCGCCCGCCCGGCCTTCACCGCGAAGCCACCCACCGCGACCGCCAGCAGCGCCGCGGCCGCGCCGGCCAAGGTGACGGCCGACGGCGTCCGCCGGGCCATCACCACCTTCAGGCTGGGCGGCCGAAGCACGACGCTCAGCCCGTCCGTGGGCCGCGCGCGGGCGGCGGGATCGGCTGCTCGGCTCGGCGTCGGGCGGCGCGGCGCACCTGCGACCAAAGCCGCGCCTCGGCCTCGCCCGCGTCCTCGGCCCGGCGGTGGGCGATGCGCCGCGCCTGCGACCACAGCGTGCGCTCGGCCGCCTGGCCCGCCGGGGTCGGCGCGACGGGCGCCGGCGACCACCCGGGCGTGTCGTCGAAGGCCCAGGGGATCTCGGCGACCGGGGCCTCGCGGCGCCGCTGGCGGCGGTGGACCGAGCGGGCGGGGCGATCGTCGCCCAGCGCGGCGTCCAGCGCGCCGCGGTACCGTCGGCAGGCGCGGGCGACGTCGTCGGTGGGCAGATCGGTGTACGCCGCGAAGACGTCGGCCGCCTCGAAGGGGCCGCCGGGGGCGGCGAGGTGCTGCAGCACGGCCAGGGCCAGGTGCTCCTCCGGCTCGGGCAGGGCGTCGGCCCGCCGCAGGCGCGCGCGCGCCCGCCGGCACAGCGTCTCGAGCGTCGGTCGGG
This sequence comes from Myxococcales bacterium, assembly GCA_020633465.1. Taxonomy (GTDB): domain Bacteria; phylum Myxococcota_A; class Bradymonadia; order UBA7976; family UBA1532; genus JACKDN01. Next base: position 202,784 of record JACKDN010000008.1, on the reverse strand, counting down.
CCTCGTCGGCGCCCAGGCGACCGACGGCGGCCAGGGCGAAGAGCACGGTCGTCGTCGTGCGCTCGGCGTCGTCGACCACGGCGGCCAGGTGGCGCGCGGCGGCGCGCCGCACGGCGGCGTCGGCCTTCAGCCCGTCGAGCCGGCGCAGCATCGCCGGCGGATCGGGCGACCGGGCCACGCGCTCGAGCCACGCCGGCAGGTCGCGGCGCGGGAGGGAGCCGGCGCCGACGTGCACCTCGACCGGCGCGAAGGGCCGCGCCTCGGGCACCGTGGGGCCGGCGGGGAAGGGGCCGTCGGGGGTGGTCGGCGGGGCGGGGTACGCCGCGTCGACGGCGGTGGGCGCCGCGTCGAAGCGGTGCGATTGGCTGTCGGCGGGGGACGCGCGGAACACGGTGGGTGCAGGCAGCAAGGCACGTGCCGTCGCCGCGGGCCCGTCACGGCGCCGCGCTGGGGACGGTCGACCCCGGCGCGCGCGCGCACCTGGCCAGCGCGGTGGTCACGACAGCGAGCTGCCGTCCCAGCGATGCTCGGGATCGGGATAGAACGCGATGCCACCCCAGGCCCAGCCCCAACCGTAGGTGGCCGTCTCGTCCTGCAGGCCGGGCACCATGCCGACGTCGCTGCGGGTCTCTTCGAGGCGCAGCAGCCAGCCGCCCGGCACCTTGGCCCGCAGCAACTTCGAGCGCGTCGAGCGGCCGTCGACGCTCTGCTGCACCGCCTGCCACGCCAGGGTCGGGTGGCCGGGCACCAGGCGGCGCCGGCTGCCCTCGGGCCGGATGTGCTGCAGCGCCTCCTCCAGCTCGTCGGTCTGCACCGGCTGCTCGGCGGCGCGCTCGCGCAGGGATCTGGGCGCGGCCGGGCGGCTCGGCGGGCCGGGGGCGCGCCGCCGGGGCCGCGCGCGCGCGGGGGTCGAGGGCGCCGAAGCCGGCGCGGCGCGCTCGGGCGCCGCGGGATCGACGGCGCCGAGGACACCGCGGCGCGCTGCGTCGAGGCGACGGGCGCGCGCGTGGTGGCCAGCCCCTCGTCCTCGACCTGCACCCGCAGCTCGGTGTCGCCGACGCGCACGACGTCCGACGGTGTCAGCCGCTGGGGGGCCCTCGATGCGCGCCCCGTTGACGAAGACGCCGGTGGTCAGGCTGACGTCCAGCACCATCACCATCGGCCCGGCCGTCACCAGCCGCGCGTGCGTCTCGGCGACGTCGCCCTGCACCAGGACGTCGCAGCGCTCGTTGCGCCCGATGGTCACCTCGGCCTGCTCGAAGGTCAGGCGCGCTGGCTCGCCGTCCGGCGGGCTCACGATCACTGCCAGCATGGCGTTCCCCTCCCGTGGGCCCCGAGGATACACCGCGCGGCCGCGTGGGCGGCGGCACGAATGCTGCGAGCTGGTCGGGCAGGGGCCGCGGCCCCGGCGACCGCGCCCGCCGCCGTCACAGCCCTGTGACGAGCCGCGGCGCGGACGCCCTGACAACGCGCCCCGGGAGGTCGCCATGAACGTCCGTCGAGTGCTGCTCTGGGGCGCGCGAGGTCGGTCGACCCACCTGTTCAACGTGCTGCTGCGGGGCGACGCCCACGTCGAGGTGCTCGGCTTCGTCGTCGGCGATCGCCTCGCGACGACCGATCGGATCTACCTGGCGGCCCTCGCCGGCCCGCGCTATCCGCACGGCGTCCCGCTGCTGCCCGAGGGCGATCTGACCGAGCTGGTGCGGCGGCTGCACATCGACGAGGTGTGGCTGACGTCCACCGACGCCACCTATGCCCAGCTGATCGAGCGGAGCGACCGGGTGCTGCTGGCCGGCGCGCACCTGCGCGTCGCGCCCCCAGCGCAGCGATGCTCGAGGCCCACCGGCCGGTCATCGCCGTCAGCGCCGTGCGCACCGGCGCCGGCAAGTCGCCGGCGGCCCGCTACCTCGCGCGGCTCGTGCGGCGGCTGGGCAAGCGCGTCGCCGTGGCGCGGCACCCCATGCCCGGCGGGCCCGGCGCCTGGGCGGCCTGTCAGCGCTTCGCCACGCGCGAGGATCTGACGCTGCACGGCGCCGGGTTGGAGGAGCGCGCCGAGATCGAGCCGCACCTGGCGCTGGGCGGCAAGGTGTTCACCGGCCTCGACGTGGCCGCCGTGCTGGCCTGCGCCGAGGCGGAGGCCGACGTCGTCCTGTGGGAGGGCGACGACGACGACACGCCCTACCTGCGGCCGGATCTGCACATCGTCGTGGCCGATCCGCACCGGCCCGGCGACGAGACCTGCTACGCCGGCGGCCACGCGAACCTGCGCCTGGCCGACCTCGTGCTGATCAACAAGGCCGACACCGCCGATCCGCACGCGGTGGAGCGGGTCGAGGCCAACGTGCACCGCGAGAACCCGGGGCGCGCGTGGTGCGCTGCGCGTCGCGCATCGACACCGACGGCCTCGAGGCCCTGCGCGACGCCGACGTCGTGGTGGTCGAGGACGGCCACTCGGTGACCGCGGGCGGGCTGTCCTACGGCGCGGCCTACTTCGCGGCGCGGCTGGGCGGCGCGCGAACGCTCGTCGATCCGCGGCCGGTCGCGGTCGGCCGGGTGAAGGCGGCCTCGAGGCGCACCCGCGGCTGCAGCGGGTGGTGCCTGCGCTCGGCGAGTCGCCCGCCGACGTGGCCGATCTGTTCGCGACGCTGCGCGACGCGCCGGGCGACGTGGTCGTCGACGGTACGATGATCGACCTGCAGCGTCTGCTGCCGCCGCTGAAGAAGCGCTGGGTGAAGGTGCGCTACGAGCTCGATCCGGCGACGCCGGAGGTCATCGAGGGTACGTGCGCGCGGTGGTCGGCGCGCCGCGCCGGGGCGGCTCCCCCGCCGCCGGGGGTCATCGAGGCGGCGGGCCTGAGGCGGGGTCAGGGGTTCTTCAGCGAGCGCAGCAGCGTGGCGAGGGGGTTCTGCGCGCCGTCGTAGCGATCGGCGTAGGTCTTGCCGTTCTCGAGCTTCAGCACGCCGCGCGGGCAGACCGCCGAGCAGATGCCGCAGCCCACGCAGGACGCGCGGACGATGTTCTTGCCCTGCATCGCGTAGGCGCGCACGTCGATGCCCATCTCGCAGTAGGCGCTGCAGTTGCCGCAGGCCATGCACTGGTCGCCGTTGGTGGTGATGCGGAAGCGCGAGAAGAAGCGCTGGCCGATGCCGAGGATGGCCGCCATCGGGCAGAAGAAGCGGCACCAGACGCGGCTGCCGAGCAGGGGATAGAAGCCGACGCCGACGATGCCCGACAGCACCATGCCCACGGCGTAGCCGTACCACTTCTTGCCGGTCTGCACGGCCTCGCCCTCGCCGACCCACAGCCAGATGGTGAGGGCGGTGATGATGACGAGCACCGAGTGGATGGACCAGCGCGCTCGAAGCGCCAGGCCGCGTACTTCTTGCTGCTCAGGTGGCGGAAGGGATCGCCCGCGGTCTCGGCGAGGCCGCCGCAGCCGCACACCCACGAGCAGTACCAGCGCTTGCCGAAGTAGAAGGTCAGGATGGGGGTCAGGACGAAGCTGGCCGCGACGCCGAACATCAGCATGAAGGCGCCGACGCCGCCGGGCTGCTGCCACAGCCAGGCCCAGTAGCTGGGGTACAGGTAGTCGGGCTTCAGGGGCCAGAAGTAGGTGAAGTAGAACTCGGGCTGCTGCATGGCCAGCAGGAAGGCGGGCAGCAGGAACGCGAAGCCGAGCTGGAAGAACATGACCGAGGCGGTGCGGAACAGCTGATAGCGGTTGTGGCGATAGCGCCAGAACATGCGGGCGCCCATGATCAGCACGGCCAGGGTGTACAGGAAGCCGTAGAGGAACCACTGATCGGCGGGGCGATCGCGCAGCAGCTGGCTGAGGGGATCGGTCAGCGCGAAGACCGGCTGCAGCCACTCGCCCTGGAAGTAGAGGACCGTGTAGAGGCCGGTCAGGACGACGCCGAGCAGGACGCCTGCGGTGCGGCGGCCGGTGAAGTGGCTGCGGGTGATGTCATCGTTCTTGATGCCCGGGTGGGTGTCCCGATAGGTCGCCCAGATGTAGAGCATCGCGAAGACGACGAAGGGCACGAAGGCGATCGCGAACGCGGTCCACCCGCTGCCCACCGGGTGACCGGCCAGGGCCAGCGCGAAGGGCAGCAGCGATACGCCGGTGGCCACGGCGAACGCGGTGCGCAGGCCGGCCGAGTCGGCGTGGGGCGAGACGGCGGGGGCCGGTGAGGGTGACGCTCATCGCAGCTGCTCCCGGAAGGCACGGACGATGGCCGGCTCGTACCGGCGGTAGAACTCGGGATCGAAGTTGCCCTCGGCAGGCGCTCGAGCACCTGCTCGGCGCCCAGGCCGTCGGCGATCCAGCGCTCGCACACCTTGTGGCGATAGCGGATGCCCATCGAGTTGACCCCCACCAGCCGACCCCTGCTTGAGCACGAGGCGGAAGGCCAGATCGGCGTCGTCGGGCTGCCACAGCAGCATCTGGTGGTCGGGCGTCTCGCGCCCGGCGGGCGGCACTCGCCGTAGGTGTGCCACTCGAGGTCGAGGAACTTGGCCGAGTTGAACCAGATGCCGCGGTCGTAGACGGCCTCCTCGCCGCACATCACCCGGCCCAGCACCTCGCCGTGCATCTCGCCGGTGTACCAGAGCTGCTCGACGACGTTGCGCTCGCCCTCGGCGTGACGAACTCGACGCAGTCGCCGGCGGCGTACACGTCGGGCACCTGCGTGCGCAGGCTGAAGTCGCACAGCACGCCGCGGCCGGTGGGGATCTTCGAGCCTTCCAGCGCGCTGAGGTTGGGCGACACACCGGCCGTCAAGCCGACGAACTGACAGGGGAGGCGCTCGCCGTCCTTCGTGTGCACCGCGCAGGCGCGGCCCTCGCCGTCGTCCTCGATGCGGTCCAGCTCGGTCGCCAGCCGCAGGTCGATGCCGCCCTTGCGGATGACCCGGCCGACCAGGGCCGCCTCGGCCTCGGGCAGCGCGTTGTCCCAGTAGTTCTTCTCGCGCGCGCGAGCATCGTCACGCGCTTGCCGCGGCTGTGCAGCATCTCGGCCAGCTCGACGCCGATCAGCCCGCCGCCGACGATGACGCCGTGCTCGATGTCGTCGCTGATGGCCTCGAGGTTGGCCAGATCCTGCAGCGTGCACATGCCCTGCACGCGCTCGAGATCCTGCCCCGGCCAGCCGAACTTGTTGGGCTTCGAGCCGGTGGCGATCACCAGCTGGTCGTAGGTCAGCGACGCGGTGTCGTCGGCGAAGTCCACGCGCTTGGCGTCGACGTCGATGAACTTCACCCACGCCTGCAGCCGCTCGATGCGCGTCTTCTTCCAGAACCACTCTTCGAAGGGGCGCGTGTTCCGCTCGGTCAGGTGGCCCATGTAGATGTACATGAGGGCCGGCCGCGAGAAGAAGTGCAGCGACTCGCCCGAGATCAACGTGATGCGACACTTCTTGTCGCGCGCGCGCACGGCCCGCGCCGTGGTCACGCCGGCGATGCCGTTGCCGATGATCACGACGTGTCGGCCGCCGGTCTTTCGTCCGAACATGAAGGCTCCCCTGAGGCAGTCTGCGGCGGCGGGTTCAGCCGCCTCTACGGACGCTGTGGGGCACGTTACGCGCTTCGGCGGGTGGGCGAAACCGATCCGCCCGCGTGGGCTCACCTCGATGATCGAAACGTCGCAGCGCTCGACCACCAGCGCCTGCCGCCGGTCGACCGGGAAGCCGAAGCCGGCCTTGTCGGGGGCGTAGAACAAGCACCAGATGCCGCCGGCCACCATGCGGTCGGTCCACCAGACGTTGATGCGGTTGAGGTTGAAGTCCGAGCAGCCGCCGAAGATCTCGTTCAGCACGGCGACGTCGTCCGCCGAGAAGCCGGCCGTCGTCAGCGCCTCTTCGTCGCAGGGGCTGTCGTTGGCGTACTCGACCTCGAGCGGGCCGAAACCGCCGCTCGGCGCGCCCTCGATCTCGAGCGTGCGGTCGACCAGCAGGATGTCGCAGGCGTGCACCTCGGGGCTGTCGAGGAAGGCGTCCCAGCAGGCCACCAGGCGGCGGTAGAAGTCGTAGCGCGCGTCGCGCCCGGCGCCGCCCACCGTGCGCGTCTCGGCGCAGTACCCGCCCCCGGTGCAGGTGTCGCGCGGGCCCTCGCCGGCGCAGTCGGTGTCGTCGTTGCACTCGACGCAGCGCTGGTTGTCGGCGTGGCACAGCAGGTCGGGCCCGCAGTCGCAGTTGGCGTCGCACACCCCGCCCTTGCCCTGGTAGCAGCGCCGCTGCTCGGCGTCGCAGTCGAGCAGCACCAGACACTCCGCGCCGGCCTCGCAGTCGGCGCTGACGTTGCACGCCTGCCCCTCGGTCACCCGGCACTGCCGGCTGCGCGGGTTGCAGCGCAGGTTCGCCTCGAGCGCGCAGTCGCGATCGTCCTCGCAGGGCGCCCCCGCCTGTCCGACGCAGCGCCCCGTCTCGCACACCTGGTTCTGCAGCGGGCACTCGTCGATCTGCCCGTTGCAGTTGTCGTCCTTGCCGTTGCAGGTCTCCTCGGCGTCCGGGTTGACCCGCGGATCCAGGTTGTCGCAGTCCAGCGAGCCGCGCGGGCAGTCGCCGGGGCCGAAGCCGTCGTCGTCCGTGTCGACGCACAGCCCCTCTTCGCGGCGCACGCAGGGGCGGTCGCCGCCCATGCAGTCGTCGTCGACGCCGTTGCCGCAGATCTCGGCCCGGTCGCGGTGCACCCGTGGGTTGGTGTCGTCGCAGTCGCCGGCGATGCACGCGGCGCTGGGGCCGTAGCCGTCCTGATCGCGATCCTCGCAGCCCTCGCGCAGCACCAGATCGGCGCCGTCGCAGTCCTGATCCAGCCCGTCGCCGGGGATCTCGCGCGCGGCCGGGTTGATCGACGGATCGCCGTCGTTGCAGTCCGACGCGATGCACCCGTCGCCCGCCCGAAGCCGTCGCGGTCGGCGTCCTCGCAGTCCTCCGGGCATTCCGAGGTCGACGCCGTCGCAGTCCTGGTCGACCGCGTCGCCGCACACCTCGCTCTGCCAGGGGTTGACCACCGCGGTGCGATCGTCGCAGTCGGGGCCCAGGCAGCCGCTGCCGTCGCCGAAGCCGTCCTGATCGGCGTCGACGCAGTCGGCCACGCAGGAAGTGTCGCCGCCGCGGCAGTCGTCGTCCTTGTCGTTGCCGCACACCTCGGTCATGCCGGGGTGGACGGTGGGGTCGTCGTCGGCGCAGTCGCCGCCGGTGGCGCGGTCGGCGTTGCACGCGGCGCTCTGGTAGCCGTCGCCGTCGGCGTCGGCGCAGGGGGCCTGGCAGGCGGGATCCTGCGCGGCGGGCTGGCCGTCGCAGTCGCCGTCGCGGTCGAGGGCGCAGTTCTCGGCCGCGCCTGGGAAGACCGTGTTGTTGAAGTCGTCGCAGTCGCCGCCGCCCGCGTTGGGATCGGGGTTGCAGGTGGCCGACTGATAGCCGTCGCGGTCGACGTCCTCGCAGGCAGGGGGCTGGCCGCCCGCGCCAGGACGCCGCCCGCGCCAGGCACGCCGCCGGCCCCAGGACGCCGCCCGCGCCGGGGACGCCGCCCATGCCCGGCGCGCCGCCGGCGCCGGCGCTCGCGTCGCCGCCGCTCTGAACAGGGCGGCCGTCGCCCCCGTCGTCGCAGCCCGCGAGGGCCACCGCCAGCGTCAGCAAGGTGATCGCGATGCGCATGTCGCCTCCCGGTGCGGCTGCGTTCGGGGGGGGCATGGTGCGGGCTGGGGTGGCCCTGGGCAAGTCTGCGGGGCCGTGGACTTCCCGGCGCGGGGTGGCCATGCTGCTGCGGTCGATCGCGGAGGTGCGCGTGCGCGGAGTCGTGGCGGAGTGCTGATGGGGCTGGCGGTGCTCGCTGGCTGCGCCGAGTCCGACGACGCGGACGCGCCCGCTGGCGACGCGCGCGTCGACGGGGCGGCGGGCGACGGCGGCGCGCCCGCGGTCGACCGCGGGCCAGCGGACGCGGCGGCGCCGCCCCTCGACGGATCGGCCAGCCCGGACGCCGCGCCCCCGGGCGACGCCACCGCCCCCGACGCTGCGCCCCCAGCCCCGGGCACCGCCCCGGTGAGCCACCCGCGCGAGCTGCGCGCCGTCTGGGTGGCCAGCGTGTGGAACATCAACTTCCCCAGCCGGGCCGGGCTGTCGGCGGACGCGCAACAGGCCGAGCTGGTCGGCATCCTCGACGCCGCCGCGGCGATGAACCTCAACGCGGTGTTCCTGCAGGTGCGCCCCGAGGCCGACGCGCTGTACGCCAGCGAGCTCGAACCCTGGAGCCGCTTCCTCACCGGCACGCAGGGCCAGGATCCCGGCTGGGATCCGCTGGCGGTGGCCGTGCGCGAGGCCCACGCGCGCAACCTCGAGCTGCACGCCTGGCTGAACCCGTACCGGGCCCAGGCCAGCGCGCAGGCGGCCGTCGCCGCCGACCACCCGGTGAACACCCTGGCCGACAGCGTTCGGGCGTACGGCACGCAGACCTTCCTCGATCCCGGCGCGCCCGAGGCCCGCGCGCACACCGTCGCCGTCGCCCGCGACATCGTGCGCCGCTACGCCGTCGACGGCGTGCACTTCGACGACTACTTCTATCCCTACCCCGACGGCGCGCCCTTCCCGGACGACGCCACCTGGCAGGCCTACGTCGACGGTGGCGGCGATCTGAGCCGCGACGACTGGCGGCGCGACAACGTCAACCAGCTGATCCGGCAGGTGTTCGAGGCCGTCCGCGAAGAGGATCCCGCGGCGCGCTTCGGGGTCGGTCCCTTCGGCATCTACCGCCCCGGCACGCCGCCGGGCATCGCCGGCCTCGACCAGTACGCCGCCATCTACGCCGACCCCGTGCGCTGGATGCAGGAGGGCTGGGTCGACTATCTCGCGCCGCAGCTGTACTGGAACGCGACGCGGCCGCAGCAGGACTACGAGACGCTGCTGACCTGGTGGGCCAGCCTCACCTGGGGCGGCCGGTACATCGCGGCGGGCAACAACCTGGCCAAGCTGGGTGAGGACGCGGGCTGGAGCGTCGCCGAGTTCGAGCGCCAGGTCGGCATCAGCCGAGCGTTGCGGCAGGAAGGCTCCCTGGGCAACGTCTTCTTCCACGTCGGTCCCTTCGTCGCCGACCAGGACGGCGTCGCGACGACGCTGCGCGAACGCTTCTACGGCGCGCCCGCGTTGACCCCGCCGCTGCCCGGCACCGAGGGCGAGACGCTCGCGCCACCCTCGGTGGAGCGTTCCGGCGGAACGCTCACGCTGAGCCACGACGCCAGCGACCTGCGCGCCTGGACGCTGTACCGCGACGCGGGCGCGGGGTGGACGCTCGACCGCGTCGTCCCGGCGGGCGAGGGGACGGTCATCGTCGGCAGCGGCCGCTGGGCGGTCGCGGCCGTCGACCGGCGGGGCGTCGAGAGCGGCGGCGTGGTGGTGCAGGTGGAGTAGGGGCCGCTGGCGGGCAGAAAAGTGAAAGAACTGGGCCAGTTGGTTCGATAGTATGGCCCGACCCCGGTGAGGCGCCTCGATCGCGTGGCTGGCGGCGGGGTCGGCGCGCTATCCTCGGCGCGCCACACCGACACGAGGTTTCGATGCGCGCAGGGCCGCGGGTCGTCCTTCTCCTTCTCCTCTCGCTCCACCCGCTCACCGGATGCGGCGGCGCCGGCGGGCACGCCGCTCACGTGACCTGCGTGAAGGCCTTCTCGGCCCGCTGGCGGGCGCCGGACGGGCCGGTCGCGCATCCGCCCGCCTGCGAGGCGCAGTGGGCCGCGACGCTCGACCAGTTCACCGGCGCCGTGCCGGCCGACGATGCCCTCGTGTGGCTCGAGACCGTGTACGGCCGTGCGGCGCCGCGCGGCCCGGCCTGCGGCGACGCGCCGCCCGCCAACGCCCGGGCGGCGGCTTGGCCCGCGTACGCCGCGCGCTGGCGCGTGCTCTGCGACGCCTGGCTGGCCGAACAGCGACGCGGCGCGCCGGACGACTTCGCGGCGAAGGCCCGGGCCGAGGCGGCGGTGGGGCGCATGCCGGTCGCGCTGGGCCTCGTGCTGCGGGCGGGCGACTCGGCGGCCACGCGGGCGCGGCAGGCCGCCTTCCTCGACGAGGTGCTGCCGGCTTGGCTGCCGGCGCTGGCCGATCCGGCGCACCTGGAGCGCATCGAGCCCCTGCGCGCGCTGGCCCCGGTTCGCTGGCACGCCCCGCTGGACGCCGCCCGGTGCGCTGGCGCGCGGGCGCGCCTCGACCGGACGCTGGCGCGGCCGGCCGGGTGGACGAGCGAGGGGGCGCATCAGGCCATCCGCCTCGATCCCCACCTCGCCGTGTGTCCGTCGTCGGACGGCCGCCGCGCGCTCGCCGACCGCCTCGCGCACGACGTGCGCGTATCGTTGGCCGCCGAGAGCGATCCGGTCGCGCGCCAGGAGCGCGCCGTGGAGATCGCGCGCACGTTGCCCGCGGACGGGCCCGTCGGCGCGCCGGCGCGGGAAGCGCTGGCGCCCCTGCTCGCGGCCCGGACCGCGCGCCTCGACGCCCTGCGCACGGCCCGCGCCCAGCAGGTGCGCGGCAGCGCAGGCCGTGGGGCGGCTCTGGAGCGCCGCGGCGCTCGCCCGGGCGACGGCCTGCCGCCGGACCAGATCGAGCGGCTGCAGCGCGAGGTCGACCTGCCCACGCTGCACGCCGCGCTGCGCGCCCGCTACCTCACGGCGGGGCTGGGCGCCGGCCAGCGCCGCCTGCGCCACGATCTGCTCGCCGCCGTCGGCGTCGACGCGGGCGCCGCCCCGAACGCGAGCATCGAGCTGGCCCTCGGCCCCGCGTGCGCGCCCTGGGCCCCGAGCCTCGAGGCCCGCCTGCGCCGCGTCGCGCGCCCCGGCGTCGCCCTGCGCGTGCAGGCCGACGACTGCGCGGCCCTCGCGACGACCGCCACCGTGGCCACCGGCCGCAGCATCACGGTCCAGCGGGGCGGCGACACCGTGTGCGTCGAGATGGACCAGAACCGCAACTGCCTGCGGCACCAGGTACGCCTGAGCAACGAGAAGGTGGCGCTCGCCGAGGACGTCGAGTCGGTCAGCGTCAGCCTGTCGGGCACGCTGACCGTGCGCGGCCTCGACGGCACCGAGACGCTCCCGCTCCGCTTCGGCCGCCCGCCACCGGCGAGCGTTCGGACGCGCATCCCCTCGTCGCTCGAGGTCGGCCGCGCCGCCGCCGCCGCCCTGCGCGCCACCGACGCCGCGGAGCGCTCCGCCGTCGCCCGGGTGGGCGCCCGCCACGACGATCCCACCGCCTGGCTGGCCGCCGCCCAGGCCGCCGCCACCGCCGCCGACCGCGAGGACCGCGCCGCGCTCGCCGCCCTGACCGGGGCGGCGCTGCCGCCGGGCGTCATCCGAGACGTGGCCGTCGAGTTGGGCGTCCCGCCCGAGGGCCTGCCGCGATGGTTCCGCGGAGAAAAGTGAAAGAACTGAGCTCGTTCGTTCGAAAGTGTGGCACGACCCCGAGCGCTCAGCGCCACAGCCTCTCGGCGATGCCGACGAGCTCGACGAACTCGGCCTGGTCGGGCTCGGCGGGGTGGGCGGCGGCGGCGGCGATCTCGCGGATGGCGGCGAACTCGGCGCCCTCGCTGTGGGGGCTGTGGCGCAGGATCTCGGCGTACTCGGCGACGGCGGCGCCGAAGCGGAATGGGTCGCTGGTGTCGTCGAAGCGGGGGGCGATGGCGGCGACGGGCAGGGCGCGGGTCAGCTCGCGGGCGCTCTCGTCGTCGTTCGGCGCGGCGTCGGGCGCCTTGTAGCGCAGCCGCACGGTGGCCAGATCGCCGGCCTCGGCCAGGGCGCCCTCGGCCAGCTCGACCTCGATGTACGCGGTGACGCTGTGGCCGGCGCCGATCTCGCCGGCGTCGACGGCGTCGTCGCGGAAGTCGTCGTCGGCGATGTCTCGGTTCTCGTAGCCGATCAAGCGGTGACGCACGATCAGGTCGCGGTTCAGCTCGACCTGCACCTTCACGTCCTTGGCGATCACCTGCAGCGTGCCGCTGACGCCCTCGACCATCGCGCGCTCGACCTCGCGCTGGCTGTCGACGTAGGCGTAGTTGCCGTTCCCGCGGTCGGCCAGCTGCTCCATGTCCCGATCGTTGTAGTTGCCGTTGCCGAAGCCGAAGACGGACAGCGTGATGCCGCGGTCGCGGAACCGCTCGATGACGCTCAGCAGCGCGTCGCCGGTCAGGCCGACGTTGAAGTCGCCGTCGCTGCACAGCACCACGCGGTTGATGCCGCCCTCGCGGTAGGCGCCCTCGGCCAGATCGTAGGCCGCCCGGATGCCCGCCTCGCCGTTGGTGCCGCCGCCGCTCGACAAGCCCTCGATGGCGCTCAGGATCACGCCGCGCTGGGCCACCGGCGTCGGCGGCAGCAGCACGCCGTCGGCGCCGGCGTAGACCACGATGCCGATGGTGTCGTCGGGGCGCATCGTCTGGGTCAGCCGCGTCAGCGCGTGGCGCACGAGGCCGATCTTGTTCGGCGCCTGCATCGAGCCGCTCACGTCGACGAGGAACACCACGTTCGCCGGCGCGCGATCCTCGTCGGCCAGCGTGTAGCCCTTCAGCGCGACGCGCAGCAGGTGCAGGCCCGCGCCGAAGCGCGACGGGGCCGCCTCGAGGTGCACCGCGAAGGGCGCGGCGTCGTCCGCGGCCGGCTCGGCGAGGTGGTGATCGAAGAAGTTGATGTACTCCTCGACGCGCACGCCCGCCGGCACCGGCAGCACGCCGCCGTTCAGGTCGCGCCGCATCAGGGTGTAGCTGGCGGTGTCGACGTCGACGCCGAAGGTGACCAGGTTGTCTTCGGCGGCGTCGACGAAGGGGTTGGCGCCGTAATCTTCGTAGTTCTCGCCGTCCTGGGCCGAGGGCGGCTGGGGCGCCTCGTTGGCGGGCAGGTCGCCGCCGGGAGGCGGGGCGTACGACCCGCCGTCGTAGGCGGCGCTGCCGCCGCCGGCGCCGCCGTCGTCGCAGGCGGTCAGGGCGAGGCAGGCGAGCAGGATCAGGGGGTGGCTGGGGCGCATGGCTTCCTCCGGGGCGGGTCGTGTGGCTGGCCCGGAGTGCGAGGCGCGTGCCGGCGCCCGCGGCCGCGCCGTACGGCCGCTCTGCGGCCGCGGCGTGATCGCCCGTCGACGCCCGGCCCCGTGAAGGCGCGTTCACGGCCGGGCCGCTTGCCCGGCGGGCGGGCCATGGCCGACCATGCGCCGATGCGCTGGTGGACGCTCCTCTTCGGCTGCTCTCTGCTGCTCGCTTGTGACGACGGCGACGCCCCCTCTCGGCCCACGCCGGACGCGGCGCCCGACGGTCGGATCGCCGACGCCGCGCCCGACGCCCGCGCGGACGCCGCGCCGGACGCGGCGCCCCGGGACGCGGTCCCCGACGCCCGCCCCTCCGAAGACGCCGCGCCCGACACCGCGCCGCCCCCGACGCCGCGCCGGACGGCGCCCTCGACGCGGCCCCGGACGCCGCCCCCGATCGCGGCGTCGACGCCGCGCCGGGGACGCCGCCGTCGACGCCGCGCCCGACGCGGCCCCGACGCCGCGCCGCCGCCGGACGTCCCCGGCCGCCCTACGCCGGCGAGGGGGCCTGCCCGGCCGACGACGCGTGCGGCTGCGTCCTGGGTGTGTGCGCCGCCGCTCCGAACGCCGCGCCCGCCGAGGCGGCCTGCGCCGACGACGCCCGACCCCCGCCGAGCTGGCCTGCCACGCCCGACCGCCGCTCGCCCGCGTCGGCCCACCCCAGATCACCGTGCGCGGGCGCCTGGCCCCGCTCCACGGCGCCAGCGCCGCCGCGGGCCTGCGCGTGCGCGTCTACGACGCGGCCGGCTTCGACGTCGCCCCCTGCCGCGACGCCGGGGCCCAGGCCGTCGACCTGGCCGGCGGCCGCGGGCTGACCGAGGCCTGCGTCGATCGCCGCGCCGATCGCCCCGAGGTGCTGCTGGCCCAGGCCGTGTCGTCCCCCTGCGCCGACGCCGCGGGCGAGTGTTTCACGCTCGAGGACGTCGCCACCGACCGCTGGCTGGTCTATCGCGTCGACGGCCCCGGCTTCGCGCCCACCTACAGCGTCGGGCACTTCGTCCGCCCGTGCATCGGCGAGGGATCCACCGAGTGCGGCGCCGACGCCTGCGACCTGCGCACGGACGGCCGCGCGATCTGGGCCGAGGTGACGCTGGCGCCGGTGCCCGACGCCGCCTGGAGCGGCCTGCCGCGCGCCGCGGGCCGGCCGGCGATCGCCCTGCGCGACGCCTTCGTCTTCGGGCAGGCGCGCGACTGCGGCCGGCGCCCGCTCGCCGGCGCGACCGTCCACCTCGCCCGCGCGCCCGCGCTGCCCGCGGTCTACTACGACGCCCTCGCGCCCGCCGCCGACGCCGCGCACACCGGGCCGGGCGGCCGCTTCGGCTTCTTCGACGCGCCCGCCGGCCCCCAGGCCCTGCTGGTCCGCGCCGGCCCGCGCGTGCTGGCCCTGCAGCCCTTCTTCGCGCTGCCCGACGCGGCGGTCGAGGTGCGCGTCGGCCCCCGCCAGCCGATCGATCCGACCGCCCCCGCCGAGCACTGCGCCAACGATCTCGACGACGACGGCGACGGCGACATCGACTGCGGCGATCCGGCCTGCGACGGCGTCTGCGGCTCGGTGGAGCGTTGCGGGGACGGGCGCGACAACGACGCCGACGGGCTGAGCGACTGCGCGGACGCGTCCTGCGCCGGCGCGCTGCACTGCCAGCGGCGCGTCGCCGGGGGCCGCTGGTCGCCCGCGGCGCGGACGGTGCGGCTCGACGTGCCCCTCGACTCGCAGGACGCGCGCGATCGCGGCTGCAGGCTGGCCGGCCTGAACGCCGGGGCCGGGCTGCGTGGCCTCGTCCAACAGTCGCCGGACGCGCTCGACGCCTTCCTGCGGCCCGACGAGGACGGCGTGATCCCCTTCGTCCAGCTCGGCTGGGTGCGCCACTGGCCGATGGGTCGCCCGGTGGACGAGCTGGCGGCCGTCGACCTCTGGTTCCTCGAGGGGCGGCAGGTGGACGGGGGCTTCGCGCCCGCGCCCGGGGCCTTCGAGGGCGACGATCCGGCCAACCCGGCGCGGGTGCGCTTCGAGGATCTCTCGGTGGGCCCCGGAGGGCGCGTCGCCGGCGGCCCCAGCACCTTCGAGGTGCCGCTGAACCTCGCCGAGGCCCAAGGCGCCAGCCTCGCCATCGAGCTGGTGCAGGCCACGGTGCACGCGCGCATCGGCGCGGCCGAGCAGGGCTTCGCGCTGCGCGACGGTCGCATCGAGGGCTACCTGTCGGTCGACGAGATCGACCGCTGGATCGAGACGCTCGTCGCCCTGTGCGACGCCCCCGACGCGCCCGCCCGCTGCGCCGAGCTGCGGCGCTTCGTGCTCGACCAGCCGGTGCCGGCCATCCGTGATCTGGTGCTCTTCTTCGTCGGCGACGCCGACGCCCGCCTGGCGGCCGCGGGGCCCGAGCCCTGCAACCCCGCGCTCGAGCCCGACTGCGACGCCGTCAGCGTGTGCCTGTTCTTCGCGATGGATCCCGTGTCGGTGGTCGCCGAGTGAACCTCGCCACCCCTCCATTGCCGGCCGGGCGCCGGCTGCCGTAAGGTCGCCCGGTGCGACAGGTTTCCTGGGACGTGGTCGGCAGGTGATCCATGGGTGAGCAGGATGTGCTGACGCTGGGTGAGGCGCGGCGGCGCGCCTTCACGAAGCAGCTGCTCGACGACGTGCGCGCGCTCGAGCTGCTGCTGGCGACCGATCGCTTCGAGACCGGCGTGCGTCGCATCGGCGCCGAGCAGGAGATGTTCCTGGTCGACGAGCGCCTGCGGCCGGCGAAGAAGGCCACCGAGGTGCTCGCCCGCGCCGACGATCCGCGGCTGACCACCGAGCTGGCCCTCTTCAACCTCGAGGGCAACCTGACGCCCCAGGTCTTCGGCGGCGACTGCCTGGGGCAGATGGAGCGCGAGCTCGACGATCTGGTGCGCAAGACGCGGCAGAGCGCCGAGGCGTGCGGGGCCGACGTGCTGCTCGCGGGCATCCTGCCGACGCTCGGCAAGGCCGACATCGGGCTCGACAGCATGACGCCCAACCCCCGGTATTTCGAACTGAATCGGGTGATGTCGCGCCTGCGCGGGGGCAAGTTCCACGTCTACATCAAGGGCCTGGATCAGTTCGAGACCACCCACGACTCGGTGATGTTCGAGGCGTGCAACACGAGCTTTCAGATCCACTTCCAGGTGTCGCCCGCCGAGTTCGCGCGCCTGTACAACCAGGCGCAGGCGGTGTCGGCGCCGGTGCTCGCGGCGGCGGTGAACTCGCCGCTGCTGATGGGGCACCGGCTGTGGGCCGAGACGCGCATCGCGCTGTTCGAGCGTTCCGTGGACGCGCGCTCGTCGGGCCACCAGGATCGCGGCGCGCGGCCGCGCGTGCACTTCGGCGATGCCTGGGTGCGCGACAGCGTGCTCGAGCTCTACCGCGACGACATCACCCGTCACCGCGCGGTGCTCGCGCTCGACCAGCCCGAGGACGCCGTGGCCGTCGTCCAGCAGGGTGGCGTGCCCGAGCTCTACGCGCTGCGCCTGCACAACGGCACCGTCTATCGCTGGAACCGCCCCTGCTACGGCGTCGCCGATGGCGTGGCGCACCTGCGCATCGAGCACCGCGTGCTGCCCGCGGGCCCGTCGGTGCAGGACGAGGTGGCCAACGCCGCGCTCTTCTTCGGCCTGATGGCCGCGCTCAGCCAGCAGCCGGTGCCCATCCACGAGCAGCTCGACTTCGATGCGGCCAAGGAGAACTTCTTCTCGGCCGCGCGCCAGGGCCTGCGCGCGCAGTTCACCTGGACCGGCGGCAAGGTGGTGTCGGCCTCGACGCTGCTGCTCGAGCAGCTGCTGCCGATGGCGCGCGACGGGCTGACCGACGCGGGCATCGACGGCGCCGACGTCGATCGCTACCTGGGCCTGGTCGAGGAGCGCGTGCGCAGCGAGCAGACCGGCGCGCAGTGGGTGTTGTCGTCGCTGCAGGCGATGGGCGAGCGCGGCTCGGCGGATCTGCGCCATCGCCAGGTGGCGACCGCCATGCGCGACAACCAGCGGGCGGGTCAGCCCGTGCATCGCTGGCCGCTGGCGCAGCTGGCCGATCTGCCCGCCGAGGCCCTGGCCAGCTATCAGACCGCGCGCCAGATCATGACCACCGATCTGTGCACGGTGCAGCCCGAGGACATCGTCGATCTCGCGGCCAGCATGATGGACTGGAGCCACATCCGGCACGTGCCCGTCGAGGACGACGAGGGCAAGCTGGTGGGCCTCGTGTCGCACCGGGCGCTGCTGCGGCTGGTGGCCAACGGCGTGGGGCGCAACGGTGAGGACATGCCCACCGTCGCCGAGATCATGAACCCGGCGCCGCGCACCGTCGGGCCGGATACGCCGACGCTCGAGCTCATCCACCTGATGCGCGAGCACAAGCTGGCCTGCCTGCCGGTGGTCGAGGACGGCACGCTGGTGGGGCTGGTGACCGAGCCGGATCTGATCGAGGTCTCCGGGCGCCTGCTCGAAGAGTATCTGCGGGAGGGGCGCTGAGCGTTGGCGTCGGACGTGAGCCTTTGACCGAACGCATCCTCGGCGCCTACGAGACCGGCCGGCCCGGGCCCACCGTGGTCGTGGTGGGCGCCATCCATGGCAACGAGCCCTCGGGCCTGCTCGCCCTCGAGCGGGTGCTGACGCAGCTGCGGCGGGCCGAGGTGCCCCTGCGCGGCCGCTTCCTGGCGTTGGTCGGCAACGCGCGGGCCCACGCGGCGGGGGAGCGTTACCTGCAACGCGATCTCAACCGCGACTGGGTGCCCGATGCGGTGGACGCGCTCCGCGCGCGCGACCCCGCGCTCGACGGCCCCGAGGATCACGAACAGCGCGCGCTGCTCGCCGTGCTCGATCCGCTGCTGGCGCAGGCCGCGGGCCCCATGGTGTTTCTCGACCTGCACAGTATGTCCAGCCACGGCCCGCCCTTCGCGGTGCTGGGCGACACGCTGCGCAACCGCACCGTCGCCCTGTCGCTGTGCATCCCGACGGTGCTGGGGCTCGACGAGACCATCGACGGCACGCTGATGAGCTGGCTGGTCGAGCAAGGGCACGTCGGCGTGGGCGTCGAGGCGGGCCAGCACGACGATCCGGCGTCCATCGACGTGCACACCAGCATCGTCTGGCTGGCCCTCGAGGCGGCCGGCGCGGTCGACGAGGACTGTTGCCCCTGGCTGCCCGACCACCGGCGATCGCTCCGCGGCCACGCGCTCGAGCTGCCGCCGGTGCTCGAGATCCGGCACCGGCAACGCACCTTCGACGGCGACGGCTTCGTGATGCGCCCCGGCTTCCGCAACTTCGATCGCGTCACCAAGGGGCAGCCGTTGGCCGACGACGCCGAGGGTGTCATCGAAGCGACGCTCGACGGCCACGTGATGCTGCCCCGCTATCAGCCGCGCGGCGACGACGGCTTCTTCCTCGCGACGCCCGTGCGCCCCTTCTGGCTCGACCTGTCCGCGCGCCTGCGGCGGGGCTCGCTGGAGCGTTGGATTACGCACCTGCCCGGCGTGCATCCGCACCCCGAGCGCCCGGATCACTACGTGGTCGACCCGGGCATGGCGCGGCATCAGGTGGTGAACCTGTTCCACCTGTTCGGCTACCGTCGCCGCCACGCCGAGGGCGAGCGCCTGGTGTTCTCGCGCCGGCGACCGGATCACGGCGCCCCCGCCCCCGACGCCGCCGAACCCGGCCCGATCGAAGGAGATCGATGACCTCGCCCGAGCTCCGCCTGCTGCCGCCCGCCGCCAAGGGCCACACCTCGGCCGCGCGCGTGACCGATGACTGGTACGTGGCCTGCGCGTCCCGCGAGCTGCGTGACCGCCCGCTGGCGGTGACGGTGCTGGGCGTACCCTTGGCGCTCTACCGCGCCGAGGACGGCAGCGTCGGCGCCCTGCTCGATCGCTGCCCCCACCGCAACGTGCCGCTGTCGACGGGCAACGTGAAGGGGCCCCACCTCGAGTGCGGCTACCACGGCTGGCAGTTCGACGCGCAGGGCGCCTGCCAGCGCGTGCCCAGCCTGTGCAGCGAGGGCGCCGTGCGCGGCCGCCGCGTCCAGGCCTTCGCCTGCCGCGAGCAGGACGGCTACGTCTGGGTCTACGGCGAGCCCGACGTCGAGCCGGCGCGCGATCCCTTCCGCCTGCCGCTGGTGGACACGCCGGGCTATCACACCGTGCGCGACGCCTTCGTCACCGCCGGCACGCTGCACGCCGTCGCCGAGAACGCGCTCGACGTGCCGCACACGCGCTTCCTCCACTCGGGACTGTTCCGCAAGGACGGCCCGGGCAACGTCATCGACGTCGTGCTGCGCCGCTGGCCCGACCGCGTCGAGGCCGAGTACATCGGCGAGCCCCGGCCCGAGGGCCTGGTCGGCCGCCTGCTGGCCCCGCAGGGCGGCGTCGTCGAACACTTCGATCGCTTCATCCTGCCCTGCGTCGCGCAGGTGGAGTATCGGCTGGGCGAGAAGAGCCACGTCGTCGTGTCGAGTTTGCTGACGCCCATCGACGACTTCACCACCAAGCTGTGGGCCGCGGTCACCTTCAAGCTGCCGGTGCCCGCGTGGCTGGTGAAGCTGGTCGCCAAGCCCGTCGGCCGGCGCATCTTCGCCCAGGACGCCGAGGTGCTGAAGGTGCAGGCCGACGCCATCCGCCGCTTCGGCGGCGAGCAGTACATGTCGACCGAGATCGACGTGCTGGGCCCGTCCATCCTGAAGCTGCTGCGCGCCGCCGAGCGCGGCGACCGAACGCTGCCCGACGCGACGGCCGACCGGCCGAGCGAGAAGCGCTTCCAGATGGAGGTGTGAGGCGGGTGGCTCAGCCGGGGCGCACGTCGGTGAGGTCGTAGATCTCGTCGAGCGGGATCGCGATGTCCAGCGCGGGCAGCGCGAGATCGCCCTCGGTCACCTCGCGGATGAGCCAACTGCCGTCGTCCAGGCGCTGGCGATGCTCGATACGGCGATCCTCGGCGTGGACCAGGACGTAGGCTTCGAGCGTCGCGAGGCGGCGGTAGTGCTGGAACTTGATGCCCAGGTCGTGGCCGCTGGTGCTGGGCGAGAGCACCTCGACGATGACCTTGGGATTCACGATGCCATTCGGATCGCGGTCCGCGTGCTCGAAGCCCCCGCATACGACCGAGATGTCGGGGTAGAAGAAGGCCTCGGTGGCCGGCACGAAGACGCGCTGATCGCTGTTGATCGGACGGCAGCGTCGACCACGCAGGCGGACGAAGAGCGCGCCGAGAATGTTGGTGCTGATGACGGCGTGCTCGGAGGTGCCACCCGACATCGCGTACGCTTCGCCGTTGATGAACTCGTGACGGACTTCGGCGGCGTGCTCGAAGGCGAGGTACTCCTCGATGGTCATCTTCGGTCGGGTCGCTGGCTCGCCCATCCGCTCCTCCTTCTCGACACCCGGACAATCTAGCAGACCCGCACGCTCACGGCTCGTTCGGGCAGGGCACGCCGTCGCACACGTCGATGATCTCGCCGGTGCGGAAGAAGTGCACCATCTGCTCGTTGTGCGGGTCGTAGTGGCGGCCGGACTCGTGCGGATCGCCCCACTCGTCCTCGGGCGGCGGGCGGTTGCCGGGCATGGGCCACGGGTTGCCGAAGTGCCACATCACGATGCCGCTGCCGGTGTGCGGGTAGGGCACCGGCTCGACCAGCTCGACCGACCGATCGGGGTCGTAGTTCTCCAGCACCGCCAGCCCCACGTCGCTGCGCGCGGCGATCTCGAGCGTCATCGGTGACACCTGGTAGTCGCCGCGCGCGGGCGCCGCGATGACGTGGCTCGGTTCGTTGCCGGGGAAGGGATCGGCCGACAGCTTCGGGTAGTAGCTCACCGGATCGACGGTGTCCCAGAGCTGCTGGATGGCGGCCAGCATCACGAGCTGGTCGACGCGATCGGGGTGCGCCTGCATCAGGATGCCGAAGAAGGGCTCGAAGTCGACCGAGCGCCCCAGCAGCGTGCTGTAGTTCATGCCCGGCACCCCCAGGTGGCCGCGCGTGACGTCGGGGCTCAGCGCCAGGAAGGTCGGCCCGAAGATGCCGCCCTGGCTGATGCCCGAGTAATACACCTGGGTCGGGTCGACGGTGATGCCCAGGTCGCGCGTCGCCTCGTGCGCGTCCAGCGCGGCCTGCAGCCGCTGCTTCATGCCCCGCGTCAGCAGCACGTACTCGAGCAGGCCCTGGTGCAGCCGGTCGGCCAGCCACGGGAACCAGCCCAGGTTCTGGATCATCGTCAGCGCCGTCGCGTCGCGGTCGTCCGCGGCCATGCCGATCAGATCGGCGCTGAAGAAGATCAGCTGGTGCTGGTTGGCGATGCGCCCGATGAACCACCCGCACTCGCGCGGCGGGTACTCGCCGCACAGCCGGGTCCAGCCCAGGTCGGCCACGTCCTTGCCGTCGCCGAACAGGCCGTGGCCGTACATCACCAGCCCGTGCGCGTCGCCGTTCAGCGCGCTGTGCGGGATGTTGATCCAGAAGCGCGCGTCGCGCCAGCCGTCCTGCGCCGGCTGGCCGTCCTCGCCCAGGTTGAAGATCCACCCGCGCACGCCGAGGAACTCGTCGCTCATCTTCATGTAGTGCGGCATGCGGGCCGTGCCGCGGATGCGCACGGCGGTGTAGGGGTTGACCTCGCGGCCGCTGTCGTCGGCCTCGGGCGCGTACAGGTCGATCTGATCGAAGGTGATCTCGGGCCCGTCGGGGCCCACCGCGGCCAGCCCGTCGTCGCGCATGTGCAGCATGCGCCCGTACAGCGCGTCCTCGCTGGCCGTGTGGAAGTCCCAGGCCAAGGTCAGCGTCGCCCGGTCGACGCCCTCGCCGTCGAGCAGCGCGAACACCTCGTCGAACGCGGCCTGCCGCGGGCCGAGCACCGGATCGCCGTCGGTGGCTGCGTCGCGCAGGGCCGCGAAGGCCGCGCTGGGGGGGATGGGCTCGCCGCCGACGGTGCGCAGGCCGCGGAAGGCCACGACGTACCGCGTGTCCGGTCGCAGGATCTCGGCCGGCCGCACGATGAGGGTCCGCGCAGCGCCCTCGGGCGCCTGGGCGTCCAGCTCGGCGAAGTAGGGCACGCGCCGCACGCCGGCGTCGGTCACCTCGAGCAGCAGGATCGCCGCGTCGTCGGCCAGCGACTCGGCCACGTCGTACTCCCCGGCCAGCGTCGCCGCGTCCAGATCGGGGAACAACGCCAGGATGGGCACACCCAGCCCGTACCCGTCCATGCGCCGCCAGGGCGTGGGGTCGATGGCCCCGGTCGTCACGCTGGCCGGCAGCGTGTCGGCGCCGAGGCTCAACGTGTAGCCCGTCGCGCGCGCCGCGTCGCCCGCCAGGTACAGGTTCGAGGGCCAGGGCAGGGCGCAGGCCCCGGGGTCGAGCGGATCGCAGTCGGGATCGCCCCAGTCCACCGTCCCGGCGTCGGCCTCCAGCGCCGCGTCGGCGCCCGCGTCGGCGCCCCCGGCGTCCTCCACGGGCGACCCGTCGGCCGCGACCTGCGCGTCGCCCTGGGTTGTCGACGACCCGCCGTCCCCGTCGTCACAGCCGACGACGCCGACCAGCATCAGCGCCGCAACGAACCGAAATCTCACGAACATCACGGAATCACTCCCCATCCGACGCCGGTGGCATGATTGCACACATCATCCCACTCAATTCCAGGCTGAGTTGGGATCTGCCGACTCGATTCTGATACAACCCGACGGACGCAGGCTCGGCTGAACGTCGGTTCAGTCGTCTGGTCCGAGGAGGTCTGCATGGGCTTCACCGCCTACCTGGTCGCCACCATGCTGGTCGCGGCCGACGTCGGCTGCGCCGAGGCCACGCACGACTGGCGCGAGGTCGAGGCCGTCCTGCAGGTGGCGCACAACCGCAGCCTGCTGCGGGGCGAGCCGATGCTCGACGTGCTCACCGCCCACCGCCAGTTCGCGCGCGAGTGCCCGGCGCACCGCGTCCGCGTCCGCCACCTGTGGGCGGGCCTGCGCGCGGTGGTCGGCGCCCTCGAGGTGCCCCGCTGGTTGAAGGATCCCACGGTTCAGTTCTTCTGCACGCAGCGCGTCGCCTGGAAGTGGCGGCAGCGCCGCGGTTGGGCGCGCCGCATCGAGCAGGTGGGCCGGCTGAAGCACCTCTACTGGCGCTGGCGGCCCGGCATGGCCATCGCGTCGAACGCCCTGTAGGGGCGCCCCCGGCCCGCGCCGGTCAGGGCCGGCACCGTGCGTCGCCGATCACCTCGCCGAAGGCCAGCGCGCACGCCGCGGCCGAGCCCCAGCCGATCTGGCCGGGCAGCGTCCGGCAGCACACCAGCGCCTCGGCGTCGCAGACCGTCGGCTCGACCACTTGGGCCGGCTGGATGCACAGGTTGCGGCTGACGATGCCGGCGCCTTGGCCCACGGCGCTCGCGTCGCAGCACACCAGCCCGGCCTCCTGGCAGAACGTCTCGGCCACCGGCGTCTCGCACCCGTCCAAGGGGCGCAGCGCGAAGCCGTCGGCCTCGGCGCAGCACACCTCGGGCATCGGCGGCTCACAGGTCTGGGGCTCGGCCGGCTGGCCGCCGAGCGCCGCGCAGCGCTCGGCCGAGGGCAGGAACTCGCTGCGGCCGTCGGCCAGCGCGCAGCACACCGGCGGCTCGCCCTCGCACAGCGCGGGATCGGTGGGGTCGCCGGCCAGCGCGCAGCCGTCCTCGGCGGTCCAGCCCACGCCGTTGGGCGTGTCGCAGCAGGTGAGGGCCGCCTCGGGGCACACCGAGGGATCGGTCCGCCCCAGCGGCGCGCCGCACAGGGCGTCGGCGGCGATGAACGTGCCCAGGCCGAACTGCCGCGCGTCGCAGCACACGAGGCCGGGCACCTCGCAGAACGCGCCCGCCGCCGTCACGCCGCAGTCGCCCACGGCGCGCAGCGCGAAGCCGTCGCCCAGGTCGCAGCACACCCGCGGCGCCGGATCGCAGGCGTCGATCGGCGCGGGCTCGCCGCCGGTCGCGACGCACGCGTCCGCGTCCGGGAAGGGCTCCGCGGCGCCGTCCGCCCGCACGCAGCACACGTCGCCGCCGGGCTCGCACAGGGCCGGATCGTCTGCGACGCCGCCGATGGCGCCGCACTCGGCGTCGGGCACCACGACGGCGTCCCCGTTGGCCAGCTGGCAGCACACGATGGGGCCCGCGTCGCACAGCGCCGGGTCGGCGGCCGCGCCCCCGATGCCGCCGCACTCGTCCTCGGGCAGCGCGATCGCGTCGCCGGTGGGCAAGAGACAGCACACGATCGGGCCTCGGCAGATCGCCGGATCCACCGGCTGACCCTCGCGCGCCGCGCACTCTTCGGGCGGCACCGTCAGCGTCTCGCCGGTCGGCACCTGGCAGCACACCGGCGGCGCGGGGCAGGTGTCGAGCGGCGCCGTCTCGCCGCCCGAGAGCGCGCACTCGAAGCCGGGCAGCAGGAGCGCCTCGCCGTCGGGCAGGCGGCAGCACGTCTCGGCCTCGAAGCAGGCCTCGACCGGCTGCGCGCCGCCCTGGCCCAGCTGGCAGAAGTGCGCCGCCATCACGACGTTCTCGCCGGTCGGCGTGGCGCAGCAGACGAGGTCCTGCCCATCGCACGCGGCGGTGTCGGTGAGCGTGGCCGGCGGCACGCACTGATCGGCCGCCAGCAGCGTGGCCCCCAGCAGCGGGTTGCCCGTGTCGCAGCAGACCACCTCGGGCAGCAGGCACAGCAGGGGATCGACCGGCGCGCTGTCACATGCGTCGGCGGGCACTTCGGCGAAGGTGCCGTCGGCCTGGCCGCAGCACACCTGCGGCGGCGGCGGCAGGCAGGCCTCGGGCTCGGCCGGTCGCCCGCAGCCGTCGCGGGGCGCCAGGCGGAACACGCCTTCGTCCACCTCGCAGCACGCGACGTCGTCCTGGCAGGCCTCGACGGGCAGCGGCGCCGGGCAGGCCTCGCGCGGCGTGTAGCCCCGGTTGCCGTCCGCGTCCTCGCAGCACACCGCGTTGTCGGCGCACAGGGGCAGCGGCAGCGGCGTGGGGCACTCGGCGGTGGGCACGACGCCCACCCCGCCGTCGAGGCCGCAGCAGGTCAGGTCGCCCGCGCAGAACTCCTGCGGCGCCTGCGCGACGCCCTCCTCTGCGCAGGTGAGCTCGTCGACGAACGCGGCGCTGCCGTCGAAGCGCACGCAGCACACCTGCGGCGCGCAGCGACCCGGATCGGCCGGCTGGGGGCACAGCTCGGCGGGCACGAACTCGGCGCCGCCGTCCGGGCGCTCGCAGCACACGAGGTCCGGGCGGCACTCGGCGTCGTCGATGCGCTCGGGGCACAGGCCCTCCGGCGCGTAGCCGACCTGCCCGTCGTCGAAGAGGCAGCACACCTGCACGACGGGACACTCGGGCAGGGGAAGCGTCTGCGCGCACTCGCCCGCCGGCACGATGCGCGGGCCGTCGGCGGTGTCGCAGCACACGGCGTCGCCGGCGCAGAAGGCCTCGGGCACGATCAGCCCGCCGCGCTCACCGCAGGCGCTCTCGGCCAGGGTCCGCGTGCCCCCTTCGAGCAGCGAGCAGCACACCTGCGGCTCGCAGCGGGTGGGCGGCACGGGCTGCGCGCACTCGCCCTCGGGGATCGTCACGAACACACCCTCGTCGACCTCGCAGCAGGTCAGCGCCGGCCCGGCGCACGCCTCGTCGGGCAGCGGCAGCGCGCAGGCGTCGACCGGCACGAGCTCCGCGCCGCCGTCCGCGCGACCGCAGCACACGACGGGTTCGGGCAGGCACGCCGCCAGGGGCAGGCGCGCCTCGCACTCGGCCGCCGGGATCGGCAGCGCCCCGTCCGGGGTCTCGCAGCACACGATCTCGCCCGTGCAGACCTCGTCGGGGGCCTCCATGCCGCCCGCCTCGCGGCACTGCAGCGCGTTGAGGATCTCGGTGCGGCCGTCGGGCATCACGCAGCAGCCGCCGGGCAGGCAGGCCTCGAAGGGCGCGGGTCGCGGACACTCCACCGCGGGCAGGGTGCCGAAGCCGCCGTTGGGCAGCGCGCAGCAGACCTCGCCGTCGCAGTCCGCCGGCTCGAGCCGGACGTCGCACTCGTCGGCCGAGAAGTAGCCGATGCGCCCGTCGGTGCTGACGCAGCACTGGTCGGGGGGCGGGGCGCAGTCGTTGATCGGCAGCACGGCCGCGCACTCGGCGGCGGGCGCGGGCGCCGGGCCGTCCGGCGTCTCGCAGCACACCAGCTCGCCGGCGCACACCACCTCGGGGGCCTCGAGCCCGCCGGCGCGGCGGCACTCGGCGAGGGGCCGGTGGTCGGTGGTGCCGTCGCCCAGCAGGCAGCAGACCGGCGGCACCTCGCAGTCGGCCGCCGGCAGGGGCCGCTGGCACTCCAGCGCGGGCGCGAAGCCGGCGCCGGTGGGCAGGGCGCAGCACACGCGCGCCTCGCAGGCGGCCGCCTCGGCGGGGACGCGCGCGCGCGGCCGCGCAGCGGTCGGCCGTCAGCAGCGCGACCGTGCCGTCGGGCAGGCGGCAGCAGGTCTCCTCGGGCGGGGCGCAGGCGGCCGGCTCGAGGGCGCCGCCGGCGGGGCACGCGTCGCCGGGCACCAGCGCCGGGCCCGCGGCCGTGTCGCAACAGACGTCGGGCGGCAGGCACCGCTCGAAGGGCAGCCGGCGCGCGGGATCGCAGGTCAGCGCGGCCACCACCGCCGGCCCGTCGGGCCGATCGCAGCAGACCTCGGCGGCGCACGCGTCGTCGGTCGTCACGCGGCCGCCCGCGTCCACGCAGCGGCCCTCGGGCAGCTCGGCCAGCGAGCCATCGGGTAGCCGGCAGCAGACGTCGGCGGGGGGCGGCGGCTCGCAGGCCTCGGCGGCCAGGACCAGGTCGGCGGCGCACTCGGGCTCGGGCACGTAGGTGGGCCCGGCGGCGGTCTCGCAGCACACCTGCGCCGGCCGGCACTCGGCCGCCGGCCGCACGCGCTCGGGCGCGCAGACCAGCACCGAGACGGTCCGGGGACCGTCGGCGAAGGCGCAGCACACCTCGGCCTCGCAGGCGTCGGCGGGGGCCTCGCGCCCGCCGGCGTCGGCGCAGCGCGCCGCGCCCACCTCGGCCAGCGCGCCGTCGGGCAGACGGCAGCAGACGGGCGCGTCGGGGTCGCAGGCGGCGGCCTCGAGGCGGCGCCCGGCGTCGCAGTCGTGGGCGGCCACGGTCTGCGGCCCCTCGGGCGTCGCGCAGCACACGGGCTCGAAGCAGCGGTCGGTGGCCACCTGTCGCCCGTCGTCCAGGGCGCAGTCGAAGGCGGTCGACACCGAGAGATCGCCGTCGCGGCCCAGGCAGCAGATGCGCGTCGTGTCGCAGGCCTCCACCGGCGCCGAGGCCTCGTCCGCGCAGCGATCCGCGGGGACGACGACGCGCTGGCCGTCGTCGAGCGTGCAGCACACGTCCGGCGGCCGGCAGGCGTCGCGGGGCAGCACGGCGTCGGCCGAGCAGGTCAGCGCGGGCACGATCGCCGGGCCGTCGGCGCGCTCGCAACACACCTCGGCCTCGCAGGCGGCGTCGTCGGCGATCTCGCCGCCGGCGTCGCGGCAGCGGGTGTCCAGCGTCTGGGTCAGGCCGCCGTCGGGCAGCCGGCAGCAGACGTCCGTGGGCTCGGCGCAGCGCTCGGGCGCCAGACGCTGATCGCGGGGGCAGTCGGGCTCGGACACCGTCGCGGGGCCCTCGTCGGTGGCGCAGCACACGTTGGCGGGCCGGCACTCGGCCAGCGGCAGCTGACCGCCGGCGGGGCACTCGACGGCGGGCAGGATCGCGGGGCCGCCGTCGGCCCGGCAGCAGATCTCGGCGCGGCAGGCCTCGAAGCCGGTGGCGGCGCCGCCGGCGGCCGCGCAGGCGTCCTCACCGACGACGGACAGGCCGCCGTCGCGGCCGCGGCAGCACACCTCACCGGCCGGCGCGCAGGCGTCGGGATCCAGGGGCGGCGCGCCGCAGTCCTCGGCGGCCAGGACGGCCGGACCCGCCGCCGTGCGGCAGCAGACGGCGGCCTCGCACAGGGCGAGATCGTTCACCGCGCCGCCCCGCTCGTCGCAGTCGCGGGCGAGGGTGCGCACGACGACGCCGTCGCCCAGCTCGCAGCAGATGTCGGGCGGCGGCGGGGCGCAGCGCTCGGCGGCCAGCAGGCGCTCGGGCGCGCAGTCGAGCACCAGCGCCGGGCCGTCGTCCGTCTCACAGCAGACCTCGACCGGGGCGCAGCGCTCGTCGGCGACCTGGGCGTCGGGGCACTGGTCGGCGGGGACGCGGCGGAAGCCCTCGGCGGTCTCGCAGCAGACGTCGGCCGGCAGGGGATCGCAGCGATCCTCGGGCAGCTCGCTGCCACGCGGGCAGTCGTCGACGCGCGCCGGGCCCTCGTCGGTGGCGCAGCAGATGGGGCCCGGCGGGGGCTCGCAGCGGTCGTCGGCGACCTGGGCGTCGGGGCACTGATCGGCGGGGACGCGGCGGAAGCCGTCGGCGGTCTCGCAGCAGACCTCGGCGGGCGGCCCGGCGCACCGCTCCGGCGCCAGCACCGCCTGCTCGGGGCAGTCGTCGGTCAGCGCGGGCCCGTTGACGGTCTCGCAGCACACCTGCGGCGCGCAACGCTCGGCGGGCAGCTCGCGGCCGCCCGGGCAGTTGTCGATCACCTGAGGGCCGTTGGCGGTGTCGCAGCACACGGCGCGGGGCGCGCAGCGCTCGAGCGGCAACACGTCGCCGGCGGGGCACTCGGGCAGCAGGCTCGGCCCGCCGGGCACGTCGCAGCACAGATCGGCGGGCGGCGGCTCACAACGGGCGTCGGCCAGGGGCGCCTCGCACTGGTCTTCGGGCACGCGGCGCGGCCCGTCGGCGGTCTGGCAACACACCTCGGCCGGCGCGCAGCGATCGGCGGGCAGCTCGCGGCCGCCGCGGCAGTCGGCCGCCAGCTCGGGCCCGTCGGCGGTCTCGCAGCACTTCAGGGGCGGCGCGCAGCGCTCGTCGGGCAGGGTGTCCTCGGCGGGGCACTCGGGCTGCGGGCTGGGGCCGCCGGGCACGTCGCAGCAGATCATCGCCGGCGGCTCGCAGCGCTCGGCGGCCAGGGGCGCCTCGCACTGATCACCGGGCACGCGGCGCGGCCCGTCGGGCGTCTCGCAGCACACCTCGGCCGGCGGCGCGTCGCAGCGCTCGGGCGGCAGGATGCGTTCGGCGGGGCAGTCGCGGGCCGGGCCGGGGCCGTTCGGCAGCTCGCAGCAGACCTCTTCGGGCTCGCCGCAGCGCTCGGCGGCCAGGGGCGCCTCGCACTGATCGGCGGGCACGCGACGGGGCCCGTCGGGCGTCTCGCAGCACACGTCCGGGGGCGGCCCCGCGCAGGCGTCGTGGGGCAGCTCGCTGCCGCGCGGGCAGTCGGCCGACAGACCCGGGCCCTCGGGCAGGTCGCAGCAGATCTCACCGCCCGCACACGCCGCGTCGTCGACCGCGCGGCCGCCGTTCGCGGTGCACTCGCCGGCGGGCCGGGTGGTGGTGCCGTTCGGCGCCTCGCAGCACACGGCGCGACACTCGGCGGCCTCGATCGGCGTGCCGTCGCGCCGCTCGCAGTCGGCGCGGCCGGCCTCGACGTGCGCTCCGTCCGGCAGGCGGCAGCACGCCTGGGGCGTCTGGCCTCCGGTGGACGCGTCGCCGCCGCCCCCGTCGCTCTCGGCGCCGGTGTCTCCCTCGTCGGTCCCGGCGTCGTCGACCTCGCAGCCCCCCAAGGCCAGCGCGAGCCAAGCCAGCGTCGCCATCCGGCGTGCAATCCGGCGCATCGTCGTCCTCCCGTTCGCGGTCGTTCGCCCCGACTTCCCCCCAGGGCTGCACCTGTTATCGGCCGGCGAGGGGGGTGTCTTCAACTGTCGCGGTGTGGCCCCTCGCCGCCGCTTGCCTCGAAGCCCCGCGATGGGCACCCTTTGCGACCCGAACGGAGGTCGCCGTGCTGCCGCTGATCGTCGCCCTGCTGAGCCCTTCGTTGCCCGCGGACCTGCCCCCTGCGGCGGCCGCGTGCCTCGCCGCGTTGCCCTCGCTGGCCGCCCCCAGCAGCGCCGACCGTGCGCTGCCCGGCCCCTGCGTCGCGCGCACCGGCGACCGCGTCGAGCGGTTCGCGTGGCGTCGAGGCGGCGTGATCGAGGCCGGCGACGCCGCGACCGCCGACGTGGTGGCGGACGTCGACGACGCGGGCAAGGTGGTGCGCCGGGTGCGGCGCGCGAAGGGCCGCGACGTGCAGGTGATCACCGAGCGCTACGACGGCGAGCGCCTGGCCGAGCGGCTCGAAGCGCCGGCGAAGGGCGCGCCCTGCGTCGACACGGTGAAGACCACCTTCCGCTACGACGCCTTCGGCCGCGAGGCCGTGCGCGAGGTGACGCGGACGCCCTGCACCGGCGCGGCGACGACGCACCGGATCACGACGGGGTGGGCGCCCGGCGCCGCGGCCCACGAGAAGGGCCCCGACGGCGAGGCGCGCCACCACACCGGCCTGGACGGGGACGCCTGGTTCGCCGTGCGCTGCGTGGGCGACGCCTGCACCTGCGAGAAGCGCGCGCGCGACGGCCACCAGAACCTCACCGCCGTCGCCCGCCGCGACGCCGAGGGCGCCACCACGGTCACCACGCACGACTTCGGCTGCTGGCCCGCCGCCAAAGCCGAGGCCCCGCCCCCGCCCGGCGACGCCGTGGCCGGCAAGGCGCTGTACCTGGCCAACTGCGCCAGCTGCCACGGCGACGGCGGCCGCGGCGACGGCCCCGCCGACAACCCCGTGCCGCCCCGCGACCTGGTGGCGTTGGGCACCGAGATGTGCGGCCAGGACAACGGCCTGCTCGGCGCCATGCGCGACGGCGTCGGCGCCATGCCCCCGCTGCCCCACCTGACCGAAGCCCAGGGCCGCGACATCATCGCGTACATCCGGGTGCTGCAGGCGGGGGGACGCTGAGGCCCCTGGCACGCGGCCTGCTTTCGTCGGCGCGCGGACGGGAGGCTCACCGTGTCACGCGCGCCCTCACTGCTGTTCTTCGCTGCCCTGCTCGCGCTCGCCGGCTGTGGCCAGGACGACGCCGCCGAGCCCGCGCCGTCGGCGCCCGCGGCGCCTGCCGCGGCCGGCAAGGCCGACGGCGCCTTCGCCCCCGCCGACGTCCTCGCGCTGCACGGCAGCGGCACCTGGGTCGACCCGGTCGAGGACGACGCCCGGCCACCCGAGTGGTCGGTGGTTCGGGCCTGGGTGGATGCTCGAGTGGCCAACGCCCGGTTCGACAAGCGCGTGTTCGTCGAGGTCGACGTGCCCTACGACGACGGCAGCCGCATGCGCACGCTCTACACGGCGTGGCACCGCGGCGCGCTCGGCGGCCACGAGCGCTGGGGCACCGACGAGATCGAGCTCTACGTCGACGGCGGCCCCGACGCCGCGCACATCGACGGCGCCGTCGGCGCGCGGCTACGCCTGCAGCACGACCTCGACGGCGACGGCCGCGACGAGATGGTCGTCACGCCCTGGTTCACGCTGTGGGGCGAGGGTGACTACGCGCCGCCCGCCGACGACCCCTGGGCCCCGGGCCTCGACTCGCCCCTGAACCCCGCCGAGGCGCCCGCCGCCGACAGCGTCCGCTTCGCCCCCTTCGAAGATCCCGGCCAGGTCGTGCTGACCGAGATCGACCGCGTCATCGAGACGCAGCGCGCCGACCCCAGCGGCCGCCACACGGTGCACGCCGCCATCTTCAACCTGAGCGACCCCGCCATCGTCGAGAAGCTGGTCGAGGCCCACGACGCCGGCGTCGAGCTGCGCCTGATCACCGACGCGAAGAAGCTGCGCCCCTGGTCGGACTGGCTGCGCGGCGACGACCGCCTGCTGCGCGCCGGCGTGCCCCTGCTGGGCGTGCGCCGCCCCGGCCTGGGCGCGATGCACGACAAGATCGGCCTGTTCGACGGCCGCGCGGTGACCACCGGCAGCATGAACTGGGAGCACGGCGCGCGCTTCGAGAACCACGAGAACCTGCTGCACAGCGAAGATCCGGCGCTGGTGGCCGCCTTCGCCCGGCGCTTCGAGGCGCTGGCCGGCGGCCCGCTGGTCGCCCACGGCGGCCGACTCGACGAGGCCACGTGGGTCGGCTTCGGCCCCGACCAGGCGCCGCACGTCGAGGCCGGCCACCTGATCGACGCCGCCACCGAGCGCGTCGACGTCGTCATGTTCACCGCCAAGGACTTCCGCTACGACGGCGAGTCGCTGTTCGCCAAGCTGGCCGCCGCCGCCGCGCGCGGCGTCGAGGTGTCGCTGATCACCGACGCGGGCGTCAGCGAGGGCCTCGAGTACTTCGGCGTCGTGGGCGAGGACGATCAGACCGACGAGTGGCTCGAGGCGCGCGGCGTGCACGTCGTGCGGGCCGACAACGCCTTCGGCCAGTACGCCTCGATGCACCACAAGTTCCTGCTGGTGGACGACGCGCTGGTCGGCACCGGCGCGCTCAACTGGTACTTCGACGCGGCCTTCGTGAACGACGAGGACTTCGTCGTGCGGCGCGACCCCGCGCTCGTGGAGCGTTTCCGCGCCGAGCGCGTCGACCTGCTGCGCCGCTACGACCCCGACTTCGACGCCGCCGAGCACCCCGAGGGCACCCTCGAGATCGCCGCGACGCACCAGGGCACGCAGTTCGGCGAGACGCTGGTGCTGGTGGGCGATCTGCCCGAGCTGGGCGCTTGGGATCCCGCCGCCGGCGTCGCCCTCGACCCCACCGACTGGCCCCGCTGGCGCGCCCGCGTGACGCTGCCCGCCGGCGTGCGTTTCCGCTGGAAGCTCGTCACGCGCGGCCCCGACGGCGATCGCTGGGAGCAGGGCGACGACCGCCTGACCCAGATGCCCCGCGACGGCGAGCTCGAGGTGCGCTGGCGGTGACCCCACCGGTCGCGCCGGGAGCGTTGCCGACGCTGTCGGCCGAGGACCGCGCCGCGCTCGCGGCCGTGCGCCGCCGGGCCGACCTCGAGGCCAGCGATCTCTGGCGCCGAGTCGGCCCCACCGTCGCCGCGATCACCGAAGCCACGGTCCACCGCCGCCCGGCCAATCCGGCGCCGCGCCCCACCGACCGACGCTTCCTGCGCGTGCTCGCCTGGAACCTGCTGCGCGGCACCGAGCTGGACGCGGCGCTGCACCTGCTGACCGAAGATCCGCGCCTCGCCGACCTCGACCTCGTGCTGCTCAACGAGGTCGACCTCGGCTGCGCCCGCTCGGCCAACCGCGACGTCGCCGCCGAGGTCGCCGACGCCCTCGGCTTCGAGCACGTCTTCGGCAACAGCTACGTCGTCCTCAACGCCGGCGACGCCCACGAGCGCGCGGTGTTCGGCGACGCCCCCAACGCCGTCGGCCTGCACGGCAACGCGGTGCTGGCCCGCGACCCCATCGTCGCCGCCGACAACGTCGCGGTGCACGTCACCCGCGACAAGTTCCACTCCAGCGAGAAGCGCCTGGGCCAGAAGCGCGCGCTGAGCGTCATCGTCCGGACGCCCCTCGGCGACCTGCCCGTGGCGAACGCCCACCTCGACAGCATCGCCTCGCCCGGCGACCGCGCCCGCCAGCTCAGCGACCTGCTCGCCGCGCTGCCCCCCGAGGGCCCGGCCTTGCTCGGCGGCGACCTGAACACCACCACCTACGACCTGGCCCACCCCGCGCGGCTTGCGCTGAACCTGCTGGGCAAGTTCTGGCGCGGCGGCTTCCCGCACGCGATGCACAGCTACTTGCACCCGTGGGAGCGTTACGAGCGTTCCGTCTTCCGAACGCTCGAGCAGGCCGGCTTCGACTGGCGAGCGTTCAACGCCCTCGGCCAGGGCACCATCCGCTACGCCGTCGGCGACGCCCAGAACGAGAGCACCCTCGCCGAGCACGTCCCCGGCGTCTTCGCCCGCTTCCTCCGCTGGCGCCTGCGCCCCTGGAACGGCGTCGCCCCCCTGCGCACCGACTGGTTCGCCGGCCGCGGCCTGCGCGCCCTGCGCGACGGTGAACTGATCGAGCCCTGCGGCCGCGCGAGCCAACGCCCCCGCTCGGTCACCGCGCCGACCTGGCAGGGCAGGGCGCCGTCGGATCACGACCCGGTGCTGGTCGACGTGACGTGGTGAGAGGGCGCCGAGACGGGACCTCACGTCCTCGAGTCCAACCCCCGGAGGAACCACGGCAGGAGCGTGACGAATGGATCGTGCGGGTCCTCGGCCTCTTCGGGGACGATCGCGCGCGAGCTCACGAAGCGACGCACGGTCTCTATCGCCGCTGCGGACAGCATCGCCGCCACGTCTCGACCGAGCAGCCACGCCCCGGCCTGCTCGAGGCTCCAGTCGGTCCTCGGCGCGTCGTACCAAGCGTCGACGAGGCGGTCACTGTAGTCGCCCGGGGCCCCCTGCTCGTAGTTCGCGAGGATGAGTCGAAGATCCGCCAGGTCCTTGGCGCGCTCGGCTGGCCGGTCCATCCAAGCGACCATCTTGAGCACAGTGATGGCCGCCAGCGGTGCCACGCGAACGTGAGCCGGCACGCTGCCGACGTGCTGCGCGACGTCGCCCAGGTGAGCCATGCCTTTGCGGCTCAGGCGGTGGCCGTCGGGCAACTCCAGCGCATCCTCGGAGCCCGGCTGAAAGGGCAGCACGTCCACCAGCGTACGTGTGCGTTCGTGCCGCCATCGAAACCGGAGCCTCGTCGACGTCCAGGCAGGCGAGTCGCTCAGTGCTTCGTAGATGGCCGCATCGTCGGAGGCGATCACCAGGTCCAAGTCGTCGGTCTTGCGATCGAAGAATGGGTACATCGACAACGCCACGCCGCCGACGAGGACCAACGGCTTGTCGGGCAGGTCCGCGGCGATGGCGACGAGCTGCGCCTCGTAGCCGGCGTCGAGCGGCGGAACCCGCATCAGGGCGACACGAAGCCGAGCCGGTCACGCGCGATGCCGTCCGCGATCTCTCGGACCCGCGGGTCGGCGCCCGGGCCCATGAGGCGAAGCTCCGACCAGACGAGCAGCGGATGCGCCGTCCGGTCGTTGCGGACGCCGCGCGCGGCAGGGCAGAAGAGGCGAAGGCAGGTCAGCTCGTAGCGTTCGTCACCCGGGCCATCGAGATCGGGCGCCTCGGGGCCATCGATCAGCACGGTCAACGACTCGGGGCGCATGCTCTTCGTCCATACCCAGGCTGCCGCCTCGCCCGACCAGAGCCAGTCGTCGCCCCGGGCATCCAAGCGCGCCGCCAAGGCGTCGAGCGCCGCGTCCCGCTCACCGGGCAGGTGGACGCGGCGCGCCGTCAGCGTCGCCAGCGGTCGGACGACGTCCGCGTAGCCCGTCAACCACCAGGCTGCCAGGTCCTCACGGTGATGGAGACGACGCACGCCTCGGGCCGTCGTCAACTCACCACGCTCGGTCAAGCGAGCGAGGACGTGGTCCACATCGGCGATCGAGGCCGCGGCGCGCTGCGCGACGTCGCCGGGTCGACGGCGCAGCAGGTCGGGCTCGGCGAGCAGCGCGTACAGCACCTGATAGCGCGCCGGCGTCATCGGCGCCGATGGCCCCGCGGTGAGCGTCGACGGGTCTCGCGCCGGCGTCGCGCTCGTCTGGGTGTCGGCGACCGGCTGATGTGCGCCGGGCAGGTCTTCACCGAGCCGGTTGCGTGCCTGCCACGTCGCGGTGGTGACGCCCACGCCGTAGGTGTCCATGATCTCGGCGTAGTCGGCCCCCCGGTCGCGCGCCGCCATCAGCGCCCCCTGCGGCAGCAGCAGCTCCGCGGCGAAGGCGTTGGCGCGCCGCTCCAGGCGTGCGATCGACCACGCTCCGCTGACATGGCCGAGGGTCCGTTCGGGCGGGCGGTCGAGCAACAGGTGGCAGAGCTCGTGGGCCAGCGTCATGCGGCGCCCCCACGCGGTCCGTCCCATCCGCGCTTCGGTGTTCACGAACACCATCGGGCCGGTGGCGTCGCCGCAGACGCAGCCGCCCTCCACATCGGCGTCCGGCAGTGCGATGTCGCGCACCGGTACGGAGAGCGTTCGGGTCAGCAAGGCTTCGATGTCGAGCGGATGGTCGGGTTTGCCGAGCCATCGACGCACGGTCGTCGCCATCGCGTAGCCCTGCTCGAAGTCGGGCAACGCGACGGGCGGACTGTCGAGGCGCTCGCGCACGGCCGCCAGGTTGCGTTGCGCCCGAGCGTTGACGGGCTCCTCGGCGATCAGCGCGCGCAGCGCCAGCAGAGAGTCCTCGTCGAGGCCGGGCCCGGTCGAACGAAACGCGAGGGCGACCGGTGACGCAAAGGCCGAGACGAGCCCACCCTGGTCGAGCGCGTCCGGCGCGACGGCGAAGAAGGACTCGAAGTCGAGCTGCGTTCGGGCCAGCAGGGCCTCGACGGTCGCCTCGGGCAGCCCGGCTTCGTGCCGAATCGCGGTCCGTGCGCCGTCGCGATCGGTCAGACGGCGACGCCAGCGCTCGGCCTCCTGCGCGGTCGGCCCGCCCGGTCGACCCGTGGCCCACGCGACGATCTGTTCGGCCGCCTTCGCCCACTCGACGATGGATACGCGGCCTTCGCCCTCGCCGGCCAGGAAGCGACGCTGGCCGTCCTCCGGCCCAGTCCAGGCGACGACGATGTCGTCTGCCTCTCTGGACAGAAAGACCGACGGAAGGTGCGCGGGCCAGTCTCGCCCGCCGAGGCGATGCCGGTCGCGGAAGCGGGCGGCGATCGCCGTCAGGTCGGTCCGCGTCTGCTCGTCGCTCGCCCGGTGGACTCGGACCTCGAGGTCTCGCCACAACCGAAGGGCGTTCGAGGCGCGCGACGCGATGGGCCAGCGGCTGGTCTCGAAGAAGGACGCCCAGTGGTCGATCATCCAGCGGGCGATCGCCGGCCACGGTGCGTGGACACGCGTCCGCACCTCCGTCCCCTCGACGTGCGCGGTCAGCGCTGTCCCGTCGATCCACAGCGCGCCCGCGTCTGCGTTGGGTCCGTCGCCGTCGAGCTCGAACGCCAGGAACTGCGGATCGCCGAGTGGCGGCCTGGGGTGCAGGGGACTCATGCCGCGACGATACCACCCGCGCTCGCGGTGGGTGTAGTCCACCAGAGCTCGGCTCGCGGACGGCCGCGAGCGGGCGGAGTTGACGTGGCCTCGCTGGCTGGCGCGTGCCGCGTGGCGGGTGGACCTACCGCCGGTGAGCTCCGCGTCGACGGTCGATGGAACCGCCTCGCCGGGCGAGCCGTTCGCTCCGCAGTCAGGGTCGATGCGACCGTCTCGCCCGGCGCGCGGATCGCTTCGCCCCGACGGTCGACACCACCGCCTCGCCGGCCCACAGTGCGCCGGGCGGCGAGGATCGATGCGACCCGATCGCCCAGCGAGCATCCAACCGCGCGGCCACGAAGGGGGATCCATGCAGACGCTCGCCGACCTGACCACCTGGCCCGCCGACGCCGAGGGCGTCCACCGGGGCGCCATCGCCGACGGCTGGGGCCAGGGTCGCGCCGCCTTCGGGGGCTACGTCGCCTCAGCCGCCGTGCGCGCCGCGGCGGCGCACGCGCCGGCCGACCGGCCGCTGCGCTCGGCCCTGGTGCACTTCGTCGCGCCCGCCCTCGTCGGCCCCGCCGCCGCCCGGGTCGAGGTGCTGCGCGACGGCGGCTCGATGACCCACGTGCAGACCCGCATCGAGCAGGACGGCCGCCCGGTGTGCGTCGTCCTCGCCGTCTTTGGCGCCGCGCGCCCCACGCGCGTGCCCGTCGCCGCGCCCGCGCCGCCCGAGGTGCCGCCGCCGGACGGCCTGGGCGAGATGCCCTTCGCCCGCGGCATCGTCCCCGACTTCATCCAACACTACGCCCTGCGCTGGACCGTGCCCCACGTCCCCTACGCCGGCGGCGCCGTCCCGCACGTGCAGGGCTGGCTGCGCGCCCGCGCCGGCGCCCCGGTGCACGCCGCCGACCTGCTCGCGCTGGTCGACACCTGGCCCCCGCCCGTGATGGCCCTCGCCGACCGGCCCGCGCCGGGCAGCACCGTGACCTGGCAGGTCAACCTCGTCCGCGACCTTCCGCCCGAGGGCGCCCCCGGCGACGCCTGGTGGCTGTTCGACGGCCGCACCACCCACGCCGAGGGCGGCCACGCCGACTGCACCGGCGCCCTCTGGGACGCCGCCGGCAACCTGGTCGCCACCTCCCGCCAACTGGTCGCCGAGTTCACCGGCCGCTGAGAGGGTGTTTGCATATCCGAGGTCGAGCCGGGTGCGTCCCCCGGCGGCGAGGTCGAGGCGGGAGGCCGCAGGGATATCAGAGATATCTCAAGTGCCGACCAACGACGAGATCGCCGTCGGGGGGCGCGCACGGCGATGTGCCGAGGGTTTGCAAACACCCTCTGACCCCTTGCGTCCGCCGCCCGCCCGACGCACCCTGCCGGTGGAGGCGCTCGCCGAGCTGGTGCTGGCCGCGGGCTTCAAACCCGTTGTGAGGCGGTGATCCCGTCCCGGGCAGGTTCGATTCCTGTGCGCCTCCGCCCTCACCACACGCACGGAGCCGCTTCGCGCCGGTAGGGCGTCGTGCCCGGTCGCTCGGGTTGCGCGGGCCCTGGCCCGCCGCGTCTCTGTCGGCGCGGTCCGACGTCCTTGGCGGACCACCCGGGGATCTGCCAACGTAGGGGCGTGTCCAAGGAGGTCGCGATGACCGATCCGCTGTCCCGCATCACCATCGATCCGAAGCAGTGCGGCGGCCGCGCGTGCATCCGCGGCATGCGCATCCGCGTCATCGACATCCTCGACCTGCTCGCGGCGGGCGAGACGGTCGGGACCATCCTCACCGACTACCCGTATCTCGAAAGTGAGGACATCAGCGCCGCGCTGCAGTACGCGGTGCGGCGCCTCGACCATCCGGTGCTGGCCGCCTAGCGGTGGGCTCTTTCTGGATCGACGCGCAGCTTCTGCCGTCACTCGCGAGGTGGCTGCACCGCACATTCGATGTGGATGCGCGCCATGTGCAGGATCTCGGCCTGCGTGACGCGAGCGACGAGGTCATCTAGGAAGCGGCGCGTGAAGCCAACGCGATCGTCGTGACGAAGGACATCGACTTCGTCACGTTGGTGGAGCGGCGCGGCCCGCCGCCCGCGGTGGTCTGGGTGACGCTCGGAAACTGCACCAACGCTGCCCTGCGCGAGCGCCTCGAGGTTGTCTGGCCGATGGCGGTCGAGTTGTTGGCTGCGGGCGACCCGTGACTCTGAGTCCTTCGAAAATACTCAGCTTTTGGGCCAGACGGTGGCCTGGTCGCCGCGAACCTCGGCGAATCGGGCCTCCATCGGGTCCGGCGAGGGTGATCACGGCCGACTTCCGCCGCACTGGATGCTCGAGGGTCGGATTCAGCGCGCACGGGTGCGCTGGCGCGGCGGGTGCGCTGGCCGATGGCGGGTTCGAAGGCGCCGGCGGCGGGGTCAGCCGTCGGCGAGCGCTCTCGGGGGCTCGCCCCACTCCGCGGGCCAGAAGGGCCACGGCGCGTCGGGCGGCAGGAAGGGGCCGACGATCGGGGCGTCGTCGAAGGCGTCGTTGATCAGGGCCGGGTAGTCGAAGCCGTCGGGCAGATCGGTCCAGGGGTGCTCGGGATCGGCGTCGTCGTGGGTGACGGCGCCGCGGCCCTGCTCGACGACCTTGGCGACGGCGGCCATGACGGCGCCGGCGCCGTCTCGGCGGGCGGTGTACGCGGCCTTCAGCAGCTCGTCGGCCAGTGGGCCCATGGCCGAGAAGGCGGGGCACCGGCTGCGTTTGACCTCCGGGGGCACGTAGGTGGGCGGGACGGCGAGGGCGGCGGCGAGGCCGACGAACTGCTTCTCGGCGTGGTCGGCGACGATGTCGTCGAACACGCGCTGGCAGAAGGCGCGGTAGCGCTCGGCGGGCCAGCGCTCCCAGCCGGTCAGCGGGGTGAGCTGCACCCCGACGGCGCGCAGGAAGGGCTTCCGGTCGGCGGGCCGGCCCTTGTTGTCCCAGGCGTCGAAGTCGAACCACAGGCCGCGGGGCTGCGTGCCGTTGAGCAGGTGGTCGACACACTGCAGGCCGATCCACAGGTTCGGACTCGAAACGATTCCCTCTTTCGTCATGTGAGCCATCACGTAGGCGAACCAGAAATCCTCGGCCTCGCGGTCGAGCAGGGTGGTCATCCGGAAGGGGCCGTCGAAGACCGGGCCGGACGTGCCGTAGGTCCGGTTGGTCAGGCGCGCCAGGTTCGACAGCGTGTACTGCATGAACGTGCTGACGGCGCCGGGCCGGTCCGAGCGTACGAGTAGATGGAGGTGGTTGCTCACCACCACCGCGATGGCGACCTGCACACCGTACCGCTTCTGCGCGCGCCCGATGATGCCCCACATCAGGGCGACGAACAGGCCGTCGTCGTCGGGCGGGACGAACGCGTAGCGGCCGTCGCGCACTCGGCTGCTCACG
The DNA here is from genome assembly GCA_020633465.1 of Myxococcales bacterium. GTDB lineage: Bacteria > Myxococcota_A > Bradymonadia > UBA7976 > UBA1532 > JACKDN01. The sequence continues at coordinate 162,416 of JACKDN010000008.1, read as the reverse complement.
TGCGCCCAGTGACCGCGCGGGTTGCAGCGGTGGCGCGGGTTGCGCTTCTTGGCGCGGTAGCGCCGGCGGCCGAGGTTGTCGTTGCGGACGGGCATGGGACTCCTCCGGGCTGTGGGCGGAGTCCTCTTTCGGACAGCGGAAGCGCGTGTTGCGCAGAGGCGGTCGTTTTCTCGGCTGGGCCGGCCTCTTCGATCCGCGAAGTCGGCGTCGGGCAGGCGGCCGGGGGCCTGCCTGCTGCCGTCGAGCAGGCGGGTGACGCGCCGCAGGCCCGGTCTTCGGCCGGGCGCGCGATGCGGCGGCCGCGAACGCAGGTTGGCCCACCATAGGCCCACACTGGATCGCCTTTCTGGGCGCCTTCTGTCGTCTCCTGGCGTCTGGTGTCGCCGTAACCGTTTGAAAAGACAAGGTTCATGTAGTCGCCATGAGCCCCGGCTCGATTCCTGTGCGCCTCCGCCGGACGATCGACTCCGCGATGTCCGCGCGGTCCGCCGCGTGTGGAGCGGCTCACCACGCGGCCTACTCGGCCACGGCGAACACCACGTCCGGCCAGAGCAGATCGGGCGATGTGGCGACCCGTGACTCTGAGTCCTCCGAAAACACTCAGCTTTCTGGCCAGGCGATGGTCTGGTCGCCGTGGACCTCGGCGAATCGGGCCTCCATCGGGTCCGGCGAGGGTGATCACGGCCGACTTCCGGCGCACTGGATGCTCGAGGATCGGATTCAGCGCGCACGGGTGCGCTGGCGCGGCGGGTGCGCAGGGCGATGGCGGGTTCGGAGGCGCCGGCGGCGGGGTCAGCCGTCGGCGAGCGCTCTCGGGGGCTCGCCCCACTCCGCGGGCCAGAAGGGCCACGGGGCGTCGGGCGGCAGGAACGGGCCGACGATCGGGGCGTCGTCGAAGGCGTCGTTGATCAGGGCCGGGTAGTCGAAGCCGTCGGGCAGATCGGTCCAGGGGTGCTCGGGATCGGCGTCGTCGTGGGTGACGGCGCCGCGGCCCTGCTCGACGACCTTGGCGACGGCGGCCATGACGGCGCCGGCGCCGTCGCGGCGGGCGGTGTACGCGGCCTTCAGCAGCTCGTCGGCCAGGAGCCTGGTGCGCAGAGAGGGGTCGAGCGGGGTGCGTCACCGAAGGCTCGGATCAAGGCGCGAGAGCACGACGATACCCGGCGGTATCGCCTTGCTCTCGCAACGCCGAGCCGAGCGTTCGGGGGCGTGCACCGCGAAGCGCCCCGACTGCGCAACAGGCTCCCGGGGCCCATGGCCGAGAAGGCGGGGCACCGGCTGCGCTTGACCTCTGGGGGCACGTAGGTGGGCGGGACGGCCAGAGCGGCGGCGAGGCCGACGAACTGCTTCTCGGCGTGGTCGGCGACGATGTCGTCGAACACGCGCTGGCAGAAGGCGCTGCTGTCGTCCTCGGTGCCCGGCAGACCGGGGAGGGGGTCGTGGCGGGGTCCGGCCATGACGACCCAGAGCGAAAGAAGCGAGCCGGCTCGTTCGTGAGCGTGCCCCTCCCCGTTCGGAACGGTCAGCCCCCGCTCGCGGGCCACGGCTCACCGAGCACCTCGGCGAGGGCTCGTGCCACCACTGCGTCCGTCAGGTACAGTCCCGCGTCGCGGAGCGCACGGACAACCGGGGCCGCTGCGGGGATTCGCTTGGTGCGCGCAGCACGGAGGACCAAGCCGAGGGTTCCGACAACGGTGATGCCGAGGGAGCGAGCGCACCTGCGCGCCTCGGCGTCGTCGAGCACCGCGGTCCATTGCCGATGAGCCAGCGCGGACGACAACACCGCGGTCTCGCCACGGCCGAGGCCCCACTCGACGACCGCCTCGACAGGATCGACCCGCACGACTTCTCCCCAGCCGGCCTGGATGGCGCGCCGTGCAGGATCGTGATCTGCGCCCGCGAGGATCTCGTCCCGGACGGCGAGCGGCAAGCGGGGTTGGACAGCCTCGTGCTGGAGCAGGTCGAGGTGCCCGGCGCGCGCCAGCGTGATGACCGGCGACGCGTTCACCACCCACTCAGCCACCGAGGGCTTCCTCGATCAGCTCCTCGGCGTCGACCTGGAACGGGGTGACGCCGTAGCGCGACAGGGCGTCGATGAACGCGGCGCGCGACAGGCCCGCGATCTCGGCCGCGCGGCCCTGGGAGATGAGGCGGCGGTCGTACCAGAGCACGGCCGCAGCGACGCGCAGTTCGTCGGTGAAGCTCGCCGGATCCTTGCGCAGCGCCGCAAAAGCGCCCTCGGGCATCTGCAATCTGAGTTCGGTCATTCGCGCCTCCGGGTGGCGCACCCGAGCGTAGCAAGGCGAGTCGCTGCCGGCCACCCGCACTGCTGCTCGCGCTCGAGACTTCGGTTCCGGCCGCCCTCGGTGCGGCCGTCCTCGTCGTCCTCGATCCTCGGAGGTCCTGGTCGGCGGCGCCGGGTGCAAACGGAGGTTGGCAACGATGGCCCCTGGTTCAGTACCTGTGCGCCTCCGCCGGACGATCGACTCCGCGCTGTCCGCGCGGCCCGCCGCATGTGAAGCGGCTCACCACGCCGCCTACTCGGCCACGGCGAAAACGACGTCCGGCCACAGCAAATCGGGCGTGTTCCCCGCGTACTGCACGGACGCGGTGCGGAAGTCCTCGAGGTCGTCGTAGCGGTCCTGCTCGAGGCGCACCCGCACGGCGTCCATCGTGGCCAGCATCACCTTGAACGGGATGCGCGCGTCCCCGGTGAGCTTCAGCACCGACTCGTGCGGGAACGCTCCCTTCAGCTGGACCAGCATGTTGTACAGCGCGACGTAGTCGTAGTGTTCGCCCTGCTTGGCGATCAGCGGGGTGGCCGTCGCTTCGGTGGTGGGCGCGAGGCCGAGCACCTGGCGGAGGTCGGCGCCGGCCGCGCTGACGCGGAAGCCGTCCTCTCCGACCGCGACCGTCAGGTCGAGGGGCTTCTCGGTCGTGTCGTCGGGCGGCGTGTCCGCGACGCCGAACTTCGGCGGGTTGACGTTCACGACCCCGATCTTCACGAGCGACGTGCCCAACAGCACGATCGGGATCAGGCAGACGACGAGGTTCATGATCGGCACCAGGTTCAGGTCTTCGACCTTCTCGTCGGGGTGCGTCTTCTTCCGGGCCATCGGTGCCTCCCGTGGCAGGTGGTGGGCGCGGCGGCGCCCTAACCGTCAGAGCGTCGGGGCGCGTCCGGTCGGTCGATGACGGGATGGACACCGCGCAGCGTGCGGAGTTCTCCCGGCGCGCGATGCGCGCTCGGTCGACGCCGATCGAGCGGGTCTCGGTCGCGACCGCGCCGCTGTCCCTTTCGTCCAAGAAGGTGGCCCCACGCCCGTGCGACCGTCCGCCCACCGACCAGGAGGTTCCCATGTCCGCTTCGACTGCCGCGCCCGCCCGCCAACTCTGGCACGTGCTCCGCTACCGCGAGGCGGCCGACGCCATCGCGTGGCTGGGCCGCGCGTTCGGCTTCGAGCGGCACCTCGTCGTGCCGGGCGACGCGCCCGGCGCCATCAGCCACGCTCAGCTTCGCTGCGGGGACGCCCTGCTGATGCTGGGCAGCTGGCGCGACGACGACTTCGGCCGCCTACAGACCGTGCCGGCCGACGTGGGCGGCCGCGTGACCGCCAGCACCTACGTCGTGGTCGACGACGTCGACGCCCACCACGCCCGCGCGGCCGCGGCCGGCGCCGAGATCGTCCAGCCGCCCGAGGACCAGGACTACGGCGGCCGCCTGTACCTGTGCCGCGACCCGGAGGGCCACCTGTGGTGCTTCGGCAGCTACGATCCGCTGGCCGATGGCGCGGGCTGACGGGTTGGATCGTCGGTCGTCCGCCGGCGCGTCGGGCGTGGGACGCAGGCCCGGCCAGCGTCGCCGACCCTACAGGTGGAACCGTTCGAAGAACCGCGCCGCCTCTTCGCTTGCGTCGAGGGTCGTCGTCGTCGCGCCGTAAGGACAGTTCGCCTGTCCGGGCCAGCAGTGCGCCACGCCCTCGAAGCTGCAGAGCGTCACCTCGACTTCGCCGTCGCAGTCGGTCCACGTCTCGCACGTGGCGTCGTCCTCGGCGAACGTCACGACGGGTTCGGGCCCGCAGCCGTTGCGGTCGGCCCAGGCCTGCAGCGTGTCGGGGACGGAGACCGCCCGGGCGAGGCCGCCCCCTTCGTAGCGCACGTTCCGATCGGCGGTGCCGTGGAAGTGAATCACGGGCACCGGGCGCGAGGGGTTGCACGTGCTGGGGCTGAGCGTGCCGGAGACGGGCGCGACGGCGGCGAAGACGTCGGCGCGCTCGCACGCGAGCCGGTGGGACATGTAGCCGCCGTTCGAGAAGCCCGTCGAGTACACCCGCCGCGCGTCGATGCACGCGCGCGTCTTCATCTCGTCGACGAGCGCGACCGCGAAGCCGACGTCGTCGCGGTCGCGCACGAAGATGTGGCAGCACGTGCCGGCGTTCCACGACGTGTCCGGGCTGTTCGGATAGACGACGATGAAGGTGCGCGCGTCGGCCACGGGGTTCATCGCCGAGAAGTCGCGCTGCCGCCGGGCGTTCGACGTGAGGCCGTGCCAGTTCAGGACGAGGGGCGTCCGCACGGTCGGGTCGTAGCCGGGCGGCACGTGCACGAGGTACTCGTAGCGCGCCCCGTCGTGCTCGAGCGAGAACTCGTGGTCGCCCGGCTCGAGGCCGCCGTCGGGGCAGGGCGCGTCGCGTGGGTCGCGGGCCGCAGCGTCGTCGTCGTCATCGCCCCCGCCTGCGTCGTCGTCGCCGCCCCCGTCGCGGCCGCCGCCATCGCGGCCAGCGTCCCGGTCGGGGCCGCCAAGGTCGGGGCCGCCGTCGATGTCGGCTTCGGCGTCGCCGTCCGTCGCCGCATCGACGTGGGCCGTGCGGCCCGCGTCGACGCTGCCATCGCTGCCTCCGTCGCCATCCCGCACCGCGCCACCGTCTCGACCGGCACCGCCGTCCTCGTCGAAGCGGGCGGCGGCGTCCGCGCGGACGCGCGCATCACCGTCGCCCCCCGGCCGCTCCTCGGCGTCGCCGCACCCCGCCGCAAGCGCGCCGGCGACCGCCCACACGACCACGGCGCGCGCCGCGGACAGCGCGCGTCGCGCGTGGCCCACTGTGCCTTCGTCGGCGGGGGCGTTCTTCATCCAGATCCTCGTGGCGCCTCTCGGGCCTGCAGCATCGCACACGCCGGAAGCTGGGGTCATCAGACATGCCTGGAACACACGCCGCCCGCGCGTCGGCGCCGCGCGCGGGCGCGTCTCAGCGCACCGAGGTGACCCACTGCGTGGCGCGATAGGGCCAGTTGTTCGCCGTGTTCCACTGCGAGACGATCAGGTGCAGGTTCGCCAGCGTCGAGTCCGGGTGAATGTAGCCACCATAGAGCTGGGGCAGCATGGCGCCCGTGATCGGCTTGAACACGCGGGCGATGGTCAGGTCGGACGTCGGGCCGTCGACCACGATGATGCTGATGTCGTAGTCGCGCGCGTTGAACCACGACAGCACCCATTTGTTCTCGACGCGCCGTAGGCTGAGCTCGCCGAACCGTCCGCCCAGCACGGGGGTCGGTGGGTGGCCCCATGCCCAGCGCCCGTTCGCGAAGCCCCAGGGCACGTAGGCGGCGCGATCGAGCAGTCGATCCTCGGGCACGCGGTAGAGGATGATCGGCTGGTCTCGCGAGATGAACTTGGTCGACATGATGTAGACGAAGCCATCGCAGCCGCGCTCCCAGGTCCACAGCTGCCGCAGCTGATTGTCCTCGTGCGCTTCGAACCGCGCGCCGCTGACGATCCAGTTCTCGCCGTTGTCGTCGCTGTACGCGATCTGCGTCCAGAGGACGTTGCCCAGCCCCTCGTTGACGATGAAGTGCAGGTACATCCGACCGCCGATGGTGATCACGTCGGATGGCAGCCACGTGCGCCCGTTGTCGTGCCGGTAGTCGAACAACTGCTTCGCGTAGTGTCCGCCGGCGGCGCCGTTGAACACGATGCCGTTGACGGGCAGCCCGGGCGCCGAACGGAGCAGGACCGGCGAGCGCCAACCCGGTCCGCCCACGCCGTCCCGTTCGAAGGTGTCGCCGAAGACGTAGGCGATCTGCCCGTTCGGTTGGCGGGCCGGGATGCCGAGATCGGTGCCCCCCACGCCGAACTGACCCGAGCTGGTCTGCGTTCCCGTCAGATCCTTGATCCAGCGGGTCCGCGCGGGCTGTTCGTTCGGGTCGGGCGCGCGTCCGGGGCAGCGGCCCGGGGCGACGCCGCCGCCACCGAGGCCGCCGTCACCGCCGAGGCCGCCGTCACCGCCGAGGCCGCCGTCGCCGCCGAGGCCACCGTCGCCGCCGAGGCCACCGTCGCCGCCGAGGCCGCTGTCGCCTCCGGCGCCGCCGGAGCCGCCGAGCCCGGTCGCGCCCCCATCGCCGCCGAAGCCGCTCGAGCCGCCGCCGCCGCCGCCCGCGTCGGTGCCCCCGAAGCCGGGCGAGCCGCCGAGGCCGCTCGCACCACCACCACCGCCCACCGCCCCATCGCTCCCGCCCGAGCCCCCGGCGCCGCCCGAGCCCCCGACGCCGCCCGAGCCTCCGACGCCGCCCGAGCCCCCGGCGCCGCCGAAGTCCCAAGCGCCACCGAAGCCCCGAGGACGCCCAGGACTCCAGGGGCGATGAAAGCCACCGCCGCTGCCCCCGGCGCTGGCCCCGGCGTCGGCCTCACCCGTCTCGGCTCGGGGCGGCGTCGCGCAGGCCGCCAGACCCAGCGTCAACAGGGCCAAGAGCGTTCGCTTCACGTGTGGCGACCGCGCAGCGCGCGCCGAGGGCCCGCGGACGCCGCACAGCGGTCCGGTCGCGTGGTCTGGGCGCCCCTGTCTCGCCGGCCTCAACGGACGGTGACCGGCGCCTGGGCGGCGTCCGAAGTGTACGCCTGCCAAAGCTCGTCGAGGCTTCGGCCGGTGCGGCCGCGCCAGAATCCGTCGTCGTAGCGCGCATCCCGCAGCGCCGCGTCGAGATCCCGGGCGAGGTTGGGCGCGACCTCGGTGACCAGCCAGGCGAGGAACCGGGCGGTCACGCCGTATCCATCGGTGTACCGGTGGGCCGGTTCGTGGCGCGGCAGGCTCCAACACACCGCGCGGTTGTGCGCGCCGTGCCGCCAACGCACATAGTCCGCGAGGCCCTCGGTCGCCCACCCGGGCACGCCGTCCCAGCGATAGGCCTGCACGAGGTGAAACCCCTCGTGGATGATCAGGTCGATGTCCTCGGGCTGCTCGGTCGTGTAGGTGACGGAGACGCGGATGTGGTCGCCGGACGCGGCGGCCACGCCGTCGTAGCGCGGATCGAACTCCACGGTGACGTCGCGGGGCGCTGCCGGGTTGAACTCGGCCGCCATGCTCGGGTACGCGGCGAAGAAGGCGTCCACCATCAGCGCGATGGTGCGTCGCGGCGTGACGCCGGGCGCGCCGTCGATCACGGTCAGCGTGTAGCCGCCTTCGCTGTAGCGCGTGCCGCCCGCGCCCGGTGTGCCGACGAGCGCGGGGCGGGTCGATGCCATGATCGCCTCCGAGGGGGGCGACACACCCGCCGCGTTCTCGGCGACCACCCTGAACTGCGCGGTCGAGCCCGCCTCGAGGCGCTGGGCCGTGAACCGGGTCACGCCGGCCGGGACGTAGCCGAAGGGCGCGAAGGGCGCGCCGCCGACCGCGTGGTCGACGCGGTACACCACCGGATCGCCGGGCGCGGCGTCCCACTCGAGCTCGAGGCTGGTGCGATCGAGGGGCGTCGCGCGGAGCGATCCGGGCGCCCCGGGCGCCGACGCCGCCGGCTCGACGAAGGCCGTGGTGCCGTACAGCTCGAGCTCGGCGAGCTGGACGACCGCGTCCCCGGTGTTCTCCATCTGCAGTCGGTACCAGCGATAGAATCGCGGGGCGTCGACCCCGAACGCGCGACGCTCGAAGCGCGCGGCGAAACGCTGGTCGACCCGCACGTCGAGCTCGACCCACGTGCGGGCGTCGTTCGAACCCTCCAGCACCCAGCGCAGCGGATCGCGCTGGGGGAAGTCGTTCGCCGACGTCAGCGCGTAATGCGACAGCGTGTACGGCGCGCCCGCGTCGAAGACGGCCCACGCCGCGGTGCCGAAGACGAGGAACTTGGTCTGGGGGTCGCCGTCGACCAGCCGCGTGACGTCTTCGCCGGCGGGCGTCGGCGCGCAGCGGGCGGTGGACGCCACGCCCGGGAGGGGAACCACCCCGGGCGTCTGATCGGGCATCGCGTCGACGCGGGGGACGTCGCCGTCCGGCGTCGGCGTGGGCGGCTCACCGCCACCCGCATCGGTGTCGGCCGCGCCCCCTCCGTCGAGGGGGCCCCCGTCCGCGCGGCGCACGCCGGGCCTGCCCCGATAGGGACCCCCGAAGCCCGTGGCGTCGCTGCGCGTCGCGGCGTCGCCCCCCGAGCCTGCCCGGTCGGATGGGAGAAGCACCGTGTCCGAATCGAGCGCGCCATCGGCACACGCTGCCATCGCGAGGGTGGTCGCGAGCAACGCCCAGCGCGATCGGCGGCCAAACCGGAGGTGACTGGCAAGGGAGAAGCCGCGCTCGTTCATCGCCTCGCCGAAGGGGATCGGGGTGAAACGAATACATACGGAACGCGCGGGCCGAACGCAACCGAGGGCGTCGCGCCGGTGGGCGTCGGCGACGCCGCCGCGGGCGCCGCGTCCGCGGTCGCCATTGGACCGGTGCGTCGCCCGTCGTCGCGCCGCGCGGTCGAAGGCGACGCGTCGCGCGCCGGCCTCTGCGCGCTGCGGGTGGGCCGACACCCTGCGCGTTGTCCCGCGCCCGCCGCTGTGCTTTTCTTCGGGCTCGACACGGCACGGCGGCGAGGGGGACGAGCGCATGGCCTTCGATCTGAAGATCGTCAACGGCACGGTGGTGGACGGCACGGGGGCGATGCCGCGGCGGGCGGACGTCGCCATCCGCGACGGCAAGATCGTCGAGGTGGGCGACGTGAGCGGCGCGGCCGCCCGCACGATCGACGCCGACGGGCACATCGTGACGCCCGGCTTCGTCGACATCCACACCCACTACGACGGCCAGATCTCGTGGGACCAGGTGATGGCGCCGTCCATCAACCACGGCGTCACCACGGCGGTCATGGGCAACTGCGGCGTGGGCTTCGCGCCCGTGCGCAAGGCCGATCGCGACCGCCTGGTCGATCTGATGCAGGGCGTCGAGGACATCCCCGGCACCGCGCTGTCGGAGGGGCTGACCTGGGAGTGGGAGACCTTCCCCGAGTACATGGACGCCATCGACGCGCTGCCCCACACGCTCGACTTCATGGCGCAGGTGCCCCACGACGCCGTGCGCGTCTTCGTCATGGGCGACCGCGCCATCGCCAACGAGGCGGCCACCGAGGACGACGTCGCGCAGATGCAGGCGCTGGTGCGCGAGGCGCTCGAGGCGGGGGCGGTGGGCTTCAGCACCGGCCGCACCGACAACCACCGCGCCGCCGACGGCAGCGCGACGCCCGCCAGCGAGGCCACCATCCGCGAGCTGCAGGGCATCGCCGGCGCGCTGAAGGGCCTGAACCACGGCGTGCTGCAGGCGGTCAGCGACTTCAACATGTTCCAGTCGCTGAAGGCCTTCGACGGTGAGTTCGACGTGCTGGAGAAGATGGCCGAGGCCGCCGACGGTCACCCGATGAGCCTGTCCTTGATCCAGCGCCGCCAGGACACCGAGCAGTGGCGCAAGATCATCAAGCGCGCCGAGGCGGCCCAGCAGCGCGGCCTCGACATCCGCCTGCAGGTGGGCGCGCGCGGCATCGGCGTCATGCTGGGCCTGCAGGCCACCTTCCACCCCTTCATGGGCTTCCCCAGCTACAAGAAGATCAGCCACCTGCCGCTGCCGGAGCGCGTGGCCGCCATGCGCGACCCGGCCTTCAAGGCCCAGCTGCTGACCGAGTCGTCGGACAAGGTGTCGGGCGACGGCAGCCCCATCCCGCCGCTGGCCGACACGCTGCTGCAGAACCTCGACTTCGTGGCGATGCAGCTGTGGCGCTTCGGCGACGACTTCGACTACGAGCCCGACCCCAAGAAGTCGATCCTGGCCGACGCCTACGCGCGCAAGGTGTCGCCCCTCGAGGCCATCTACGACGCCATGCTGCAGGACGACGGGCGCGAGCTGCTGTACTTCCCGATCTACAACTACATCCACAACAACCTGGACGTCGTGCGCGAGATGCTGGGCCACCCGCTGGCGCTGCCGGGGCTGAGCGACGGCGGCGCGCACGTCGGCACCATCTGCGATGCCAGCATGCCCACGTACATGCTGACGCACTGGACGCGGGATCGCTCGAAGGGGCGCTTCCCGCTCGAGCACGTCGTGAAGATGCTGAGCCACGACACGGCGAAGTTCGTCGGGCTGAGCGACCGCGGCGTCATCGCGCCGGGCATGCGGGCCGACGTGAACGTCATCGACCACGCGGGCCTGACGCTCGATCGGCCGCGCATGGTGGTCGACCTGCCGGCGGGCGGGCAGCGGCTGCTGCAGGACGCGCGGGGCTACAAGGCGACGCTGGTGGCGGGGCAGGTGGTGGTCGACGGCGACCGGGTGACCGAGGCGCGGCCCGGGCGCCTGGTGCGGGCTGGAAGCTGAGATGGGGCGCGTCGTGGTCTTCGCGGCGCTCGCCGCGCTGATCGGCTGCGACGACGGCGGGGGCGGGGAGGGTACGCCCGACGACGCCCAGCCCCTCGCCGACGCGGCCGTCGCCGACGTCGGCCCCGACGCCCTGCCGCCCGACACGGGCCCGCCCCTGCGCGCCTGCGAGACCACGCGCGGCGCGCTGCCCGAAGGCCTCGAGACGCTGGCCTGGGACGACGACACACCGGTCGCCGATCTGTCCACGCAGACCTGGAGCATCCTCGACCAACCCCTGGCCGAGAGCGTCCTCCACGAGAGCGTCCGGTTCGATCTCGACCGCCCGGCCCGCGTGCACGGATTCTCCATTCGATACGGTCACTTGCCCGACGACGGCGAGGCGCCGATCGCCGCCGGGCTGTACCCCGACTTCGGCTACAACGGCTTCGACTTCTGGGCGCCCGATCCCCTGTGGACGGGCACCCGCTGCCGCGACGACGCGGACGCCGACGGGTGGCTCACGTTCCGCCTGCCCCAGCCGGTCGAGGTGGCGCAGCCGGGGTTGGTGTACGTCGCCCACCGGCGCGAGGGCGCGGGCAGCCCGGCGTGGGCCTTCGACGGCACGCCGCCCACCCCCGAGTGCGAGGCGGCGGGCGACTGCTGCGCGCCCTTCACCGCGTGTCACTCGGCCTGGAACCTGCCCGAGCTGACCGAGTACGTCGCCGGCGGCGCCCTGAACTTCGCCTTCAACGGCCTGACCACCACGTTCCAGTACGACTACCTCGTCCGGCTGCACGTGGAGTACCTCGAGCCCGTGCCCGAGGCCCCCGTCTTCCGCCCCATCGAGGGCCCCACGCCCAGCAACCGCATGGCCTTCGGCGATTACGACGGCGACGGCGACGACGACCTGTTCGTCAACGGTCCGCGCCTGCTGCGCAACGACGGCGGCGCCTTCACCGACGTCACCGAGGCCACCGGCCTGGCCGCCCTCGACGTGCACGGCAGCGGCGTGTGGGGCGATTACGACAACGACGGCTGCCTGGACGTCTTCGTCTTCGACGAGACCGACACGCGGCCCGACCACCTGCTGCGCGGCGACTGCGCGGGCGGCTTCACCGACGTCACCGAGGCCGCGGGCATCGCCGACGTCCAGTCCGTCGTCCGCTGCGAGGGCCGCGACACGCCCCACGCGCCGACGGCCGCCGCCGCCTGGCTCGACATCGACGCCGACGGCTTCCTCGACCTGTACCAGGGCAACTTCATCTGCTGGAACGAAGGCACGTTCTATCCGGACACCGTCTGGCACAACGAGGGCGACGGCACCTTCACCGAGTGGACGGGCACCCACGGCTTCCGCAGCGCCAACCAGACCCAGCTCGCCACCCGCGGCGCCAACCCCATCGACTACGACCAGGACGGCGACGTCGACCTGCTGGTGAACCACTACCGCCTGCAGGTGAACCTGTTCTACCGCAACCTGGGCGACGGCACGGTCGAGCCGGCCCAGCTTCAGCTCAACCTGGGCGGCAACCGCGCGCGCAAGGGCGGCACCACCTACTACGGCCACACCATCGGCACCGCCTGGGGCGACCTGGACGGCGACGCCCGCTTCGACGTCGTCGTCGCCAACCTGGCGCACCCGCGCTTCTTCGACTTCAGCGACAAGACGCAGGTGCTGCTGCAGAACCCCGACGGCACCTTCCGCGACCTGCAGGGCGACTTCTCCATCCCGATGGGCGACGCCGGACTTCGCTATCAGGAGACGCACTCGGTGCCGACGCTCGCCGACTTCGACCAGGACGGGGCCCTCGACCTGGTCATCAGCGCCGTCTACGACGGCCGCCCCACCGACTTCTACTGGGGCAACGGCGACGGCACCTTCCGCCTCGACGTCCACTCGACGCGCATCCCGGTCACCAACGGCTGGGGCATGGCGACGGCCGACGTCGACCTCGACGGCGACCCGGATCTGGCCGCCCAGGGCGCGATTCTCGAGAACACCGGCGGCGCGGGCCACTGGCTGCAGGTGAGGGCCGTGGGCGGCGCTCGGTCGAACCGCGCCGGCATCGGCGCGAGCATCCGCGTCGAGGCCGGCGGCCGCACCTTCCTGCGCCACGTCAACGGCGGCACCGGACAGGGCTGCCAGGACAGCCTGGTCGCCCACGTCGGGCTCGGCGATCTGGACACTATCGATCGCATCACCGTCCTCTTCGTCGGCGCGGGCGAGGTCACCTTCGAGGGGCCCTTCGACGCCGACCAGCGGCTGTGGCTGTTCGAGGACGGCAGCACGCACGCCGGGTTCGCCCCGCCGTGAAGTCTGTCTTCACCTACCTGCGCGACGTTTGGACCGCCTTCGACGAGGACAACGCGTCGCTGCTCGCGGCCGGCATCGCGTTCTACACCGTCCTGTCGCTGGCGCCGATGCTGCTGCTGGTGCTGAAGGCGGTGGCGATCATCTACGGGGCCGAGGCCGCGCAGGGCACGCTCGAGGCCCAGCTGAACGACTTCGTCGGTGACGAAGCGGCGGGCCTGCTGAACGACGCGGTCAAGGCGCTCGACGAGGATCCGGGCGGCGGCCTGGCCGCGTGGCTGAGCGTCGGCTTCCTGGTGTGGAGCGGCACCCGCCTGTTCACCCAACTGCAGGCGGCGCTGAACCAGGTGTGGGGCGTGCACGCGCGGCCCGAAGGCTTCAAGCAGAGCGCCCTGGCGCTGCTGCGCAAGCGCGCGATGTCGCTGGGCCTGGTCGGCGCGCTCGCGCTGCTGACGCTGGCCTCGGTGCTGGTCAACTCGGTGGTCGCCGCGACGGCGGCGTGGTTCACGAACATCCTGCCGGTGCCGGCGTTCGTGTTGCGGTTGCTGGACATGGCGGTGTCGACGGCCATCTTGGGGTCGGGGTTGCTCGTCGTCTATCGGTTCCTGCCGGACGTGCACGTGAAGACACGGCACGTGTGGCCGGGGGCGTTGATGGCGGCGGGAGCGTTCTCGTTGGCGCGGTTCGGGATCGCCTGGTACCTGACCCATCAGTCGGTGGGATCGGCGTACGGGGCTGCTGGTTCGTTGGTCGTTTTGCTGTTCTGGATGTACGTGTCGGCGATGATCCTGTTGTTCGGGGCGGAGGCGACGACGATCACGGCGAAGCGGATGGGAGACTCGCCTCGGCCGGAGGCGTTTGCGGAGAAGGTCTGTTGATCGGCTGATCCGGCCGCAGCGTTCGGGCGCCGTGACGGCCGCCCACTCCGCAGCGGCCGTGCGCCCCTCGCCGAGCGATGCGCCCGCGGCCCGAGCGCCCGCAGCGTCTGCCCACGCCGCGACGTGCGTGCGCCAGTCGCCGTCGCCGTCGCCGTCGCCGCCAGCGGCTGGAGCCGGCCCAGCGTTTGCTACGCGGGCCGTGGGTCGAGCCAACGCCTCGACCGTCGCCGTCGCGTCGACCGTTGCTGTTGCCGCTGACGTCGCCGTCGCCGTCGCCGAGCAACGCGCGGCCCGGCGGAGCGTTCATCCGTCGCCGCCGACGACGCCGTCGCCGTCGCCGAGCAACGCTTGGGCGGGCTGAGCGCGTGCTTGCCGTTCCCGAGCAATGTTCCGCGCAGCCCTGCGAGGTGTGTACTGCCGATCCCCCGCCGCGCGGCGGGGCTGTGGCGCCCCGCGACGCCAACGCGTTCCTCGCGGCTGGGCGCCGCGGCTCACCAGTTTTCGAGGAAGGCACTCCGTGCCTCCCTCGAGCTCCCACCGGCCAGGGCTCCGCCCTGGACCCGCCGGAGTTAGGACGGTCGAGGCGCGGTGCTGACGTGCAGGTCTTCTGGCGCCGCGCCGGTTGACGGCCGCGGCGGCTCGCCGCCAAGCCCAGCCGACGGGTACTCGCACGATCGGGCGGCGGCGTCGCCCTCTCGCGCCATTGCCCGCCAGCGGTGCGAGCGTCCGCGACGACTCCTCCACGGCGCCGAAAGGCGCGCATTTTCTGAAAAGAAGGCGGGCAAAGCCGCTCCTGAAACGGGCGACGCCGCCGCCCGATCGTGACGCCCCGCGTCGGGGGCTTGCCCGCTCGCCGAGAAGCCGGGGTGGTAGGTGCTCGCTCCGTGCGCCGGGGTGGGCTGCGGCAGCGGGGCTCGGCGTGGGTTGCGCTGAGGTGGGGACTTGGTGCCCGGCCCATCGCCCTCGAGCGCGACCGTTCTGCCTGGCTGTCCCTGCGGGGCTGGTCGTGCGCGGCGCCGAGGCTCCGGCCCGGTGCCCGGTCGGTCGCCCATTGGCGCGCTCCCTCGCCGCCCGCCGCGGCAAATCCGCCACCACCATGCGTCCTCCCGGTTCTCTCTGGCAGACTGTCCGCAGCGGACGCGGCCCAAGGAGGCGACCCGTGACCACGCGAACCCTGCTCTGCGCCGCCGTGCTCGTCTTTGGCGCCTGCGACGGCCCGCAGGAGGATCCGGGGGACGGCCAGGGCGTCGAAGGCCTCGACCCCGGCGAGGTGTGCGACCAGCGGCCGCCCGCGCTGGACGTGTCGCTGCGGCGGCAGTCGAACGGCGTCGTGCCGCACTGGGCGCTCGCGGACGGCTGCATTCCGGTGACCTACGAGGCCGCGTTGGCCGGCGAGGCGGACGCGCTGCGGGCAGCGATCGAAGCCTGGTCGGTCGACTGCAACCAGCTCTGCTTCGACGCGCCCATGCTGGACGACGCGCCCCTGGACGCCGACGCGCCCGACCGCCGCCTGCACCTGCGCCAGGTGACCGGCGCCGACGCCGAGCTGGCCGCCGAGGCCATCTTCGACGCCGAGCGCGGCACGGTCGCCGGCGCCGAGGTGCGGGTGCCCGTCGACCACGACCTGACCGTGAACGATCTGCTGTGGGCCATCGGCCGCGTCTCTGGGTTGGGCGCGGCGGGCGAGGGGGTCGCGAGCGTGATGGGTCCGCCCGACGCGTCGCTCACGGCGCCCACCGAGGCCGACGTCGAGACGATGTGCACGCTCTACGGGGATCCCCCGCTCTGCGCCGACTGACCGGGCCGTTCGGGGTCCCAAAAAAGCCGACCCCCTGCCGGGGTGGGGGTCCCGACAGGGGGCCGAACGAGAGGCGGCACGCTCACCAGGGGGAGAGCGGGCGCCGTGGGGACGCCCGGGGAGGCGTTGCGCGCCGCCGGTCTCGCAGGTCAGATGCAGCGGGGCGCGCGGGGGTGGCAGGAAAAGATCTTTCGATGGGAGGGATGGCTCGACAGACCGCGCGGGGCGCCGCTCAGCGCGTCTTCGCCGCGGCGCGGAACACGGCCGGCAGCCCCACCTGAAGGAAGTACGGCTGCCCGTAGCTCGGGTACGCGGCGCGCAGCTTCGCGGCGACGCGCTGGACGGCGGCCTCGTCGGGCTTGGCGGTGGGGTTCTCGGCGCGGACCAGCTCGAGCACGTGGTCGAGGTAGGCGGTCTGGGCGTCGAGCAGGGCGGGGCCGCCGCTGGGGCCGCGGCCGGGGTGCACGAAGCGGGGCTCGAGGGCGCGCAGCTCGGCGAGGCGGGCTTTCCAGGCGTCGAGGTGGCCCAGCTCCATCCAGGCGTGGTTCTGGCTCGAGACCAGGTCGCCGACGAACAAGTGGCCCTCCCAGGTGACGGCGAGGTGGGCCTCGCTGCAGCCGGGGCCGCCCAGCACGTGGGCGGTGAGGGTGGTGCCGCCGGCTTCGAGCTGGCGGGTGGCGTCGCCGAAGACGGTGGGGGCGGGCAGCTCGGCGGGGTAGTCCGGCTTGTAGCGGTCGAAGAACCAGCGGGTGCGCAGGGCGTGCACGTCGGGGATGAGCGCGGCGACCTGGGCCGAGGTCACGACCTCGACGCCGCGATCCTGCAACACCTTGGTTCCATTAAATTTGTCGGGGTTGGCGTGCAGGACGACCGCCAGCTCGACCTTCTTTCCGGTGGCCGCTTCGGCGCGCTCGACGGCGTCCAGAGCGGCCGAGGGCAGGAACTGGGCGTCGATCAGCACGAGGCCGGTGGGGCCCTCGATGACGTAGCTGTGCGTGGCGAAGCCGCGGCGGGTGCTGGTGTAGGTGTGGACGCGGGCGTCGCCGCTGGCCGGCTCGGGGTGCGCCAGGTGTGCGCGGTCGGGCGCGGGGGTGGGCGCGCCGGCGCAGGCGACGGTGAGCAGGGCGAGGGCGAGCAGGGCGGCGCGGCGCATGGGGTCCTCCCGAGGCGATGACGCGGCACAGGGTAGGGGGGCGACGGCGGTGTGTCTTGCGCGCATCGGCCAGCGACCTGCGATTGGGCGCCACGGCCGCCGGCGGGCAGCAAGCCTCGGAGCCATCGGCGGACATGCTTGATCTACAAAGGAAATCGAGGTTCGGCGGGGCGCGCGGCGCGGGTTGACGGCCGGTCGACGCGGCGCGTAGGATGGCGCACCGGTGGCCGGGAGGCGGTGCATGGCTCGGGGGGTCCTTCCCGTTTTGCTCTCCGTGGCGCTGGCGCTGCCCGCGCTGCTGCGGGCCGGGCCGGCGTCGGCGGCCGAGGGCGACCGGGTGAGCGAGGTCGAGGCGCTGGCCGCGCAGGCCAAGCAGTACTACCTCGCGGGCGATTACGGCGGGGCGGTGGCCGCGTATCTGCGGGCCTACCGCACGGCGCCCGCCGCCGGGCTGCTGTACAACGTCGCGATCATCTACGACAAGAAGCTGGGCGAGCGGGATCTGGCGGTCGACTTCTACCGGCGCTACATCGCCGCGCCCGACGCCGATCCGTCGGTGGTCGAGCGGGCGACGCTGCGGGTGCAGGAGCTGAAGGCCGAGAAGGCGGCGGTCGAGGCCGCGACGCTCGCGCCGCCGCCGCCGCCGCCGGTCGAGGCGCCGCCGCAGCAGGTGACGCAGCCGGTGCGGCCGGGTGATCCCGGTCGCACGCAGCGGCTGGCGGGGTGGGTGACGCTGGGCGCCGGGGTCGCGACCGCGGGCGTCGGCGTCGTGTTCGGCGTGCAGGCGCAGAGCAGCCAGGACGACTTCGAGGCGGGGACGACGCTGACCGAGAAGCACGACGCGCGCGACCAGGGCGAGCAGCAGGCGCTGATCGCCGACGTGCTGTACGGCGTGGGCGCGGCGGCGGCGATCACCGGGCTGGTGCTGGTGCTGACCGCGCCGGACGGCGAGGCGGTGAGCGGCCTGCGCGTGGCGCCGACGCCGGAGGGCGCGGCGCTGGGCTGGGGCGGGGTGTTCTGATGGCGCGTCCGCTCCTGCTGGGCTTGCTGGCGGCGGCGCTGGCCGGCTGCTCGCTGCTGACCGACTTCGGCGACGAGTGCAGCGGCGCCGGCGAGTGCGGCGCCGGGTTGGCCTGCGTGCAAGGCCTGTGCGTGGCCGGCGAGGCGCGCGAAGACCTGGGCGGCGGCATGGGCGGGGCGCCGGGGGACGCGGGGGTCGACGCCGCGCCGCCGGGCGTGCTGGTGCTGCCCGAGACCTGCGACAGCCTGCGCGGGGTCGCGCCGGAGGACGCCTTCGACGACGACGTGGTGCTGCTGGGCCTGCTGATGCCCTCGACGGGGGCGCTGGGCGAGGTGGGGCCGCCCATCCGCGACGCGGCCTTCCTTGCGCTGGACGAGATCAACCAGAGCGGCGGCGCGGCCGGCCGGCGGTTCGCGCTGCTGAGCTGCGACACGGCCACCAGCGTCGAGGCGGCCACCGCCATGGCGCGCTTCATGGTCGAGACGGCCAAGGTGCCGGCCATCATCGGCCCGGCGGCCAGCTCGGCCACCCTGGCCGTCGCCAACCAGGTGGCCATCCCCAACGGCGTCGTGCTGGTCAGCCCGTCGTCCACCTCGCCGGCCATCACCGACCTGCCCGACGACGGCCTGGTGTGGCGCACGGCGCCCAGCGACGCCATCCAGGGGGCGGCCATCGCCGCGCACCTGCTGGCCGGCGACTTCGAGAAGGTGGCGGTGGTCAACCGCGACGACACCTACGGCAACGGCCTGCGCGACGCCATCCAGCGCGACCTGTGCGCCGCCGACCGCTGCGGCGAGGCGGTCTACTACTCGCGCAGCTACGGCGAGGACGACGTGCAGGGCATGTCGCGCATCCTGTTCGACCTGCAGGACTTCGAGCCCGACGTGGTGGTGCTGATCGCGTTCGTCGAGGACGGCATCCAGTTCCTCAGCCTGGCCGGCGACGCGGGGCTGAACGACTTCATCCTGACCGACGGCACGCGCGATCCGGCGCTGCTGGCCATGGTCGAGCACCCGATGCTGCTCGCGCGCGTGCTGGGCACGGCACCAGCTTCGCCTTCGGGCGCGCTGTTCGAGCAGTTCAGCCTGCGCTACCGCAACAAGTGGCAGAAGGTGCCGGGCGTCTTCAACGCGCAGGCCTACGACGCCATGTACGTGCTGGGCTACGCGGTGGCGGGCATCCCCAGCGGCGACGCGGTGACCGGCGCGGCCATCGCGCGGCAGCTGGGCCGCGTGTCGGCGGGCGAGGCCATCGAGGCGGGCGCCGATCGGTGGAACCGCGGCGTGTCGATCCTGCAGGGCGACGCCGAGGCCACGATCGACTTCGTCGGGGCGTCCGGGCCGCTCGACTTCGGGCCCGAGGGCGAGGCCACGGGCGACATCGAGGCCTGGCGCTTCAACGTCGAGACGGGCCGCGTGGACACCCTGGGCACGCTGTACACCGCGGACGGCGAGTACATGGCGCCGGCCGGCAGCGCGAAATGAGCTGGATCTGCTCGCGCTGCCGCACGCGCTTCGAGCACGCGGTGGCGCGGTGCCCCCACGACAACAAGCGGGTGGTGCGCGACCTGGCCGGGCGCGACGTGGCGGGGCGGTACACGCTCAAGGAGCTCTTGGGCGTCGGCGGCATGGAGAGCTCGGTCTGGGCCGCGTGGCAGTCGGCGACGCACCGCTCGGTGGCCATCAAGCTGCTGCCCGAGGGCGACGACGCGGCGAACGAGCGCTTCGCGCGCGGGGCGCGCATCGCGTCGAACCTGAGCCACCCCAACATCACCGTGGTGCACGACTACGGGCGCACCGACGACGGCGCGCTGTTCCTGGTGATGGAGCTGCTCGAGGGGCAGACGCTGCACCGGGCGCTGCGGCAGGGGCCGATGCCCATCGACCGCGCGCTGCACATCACCTATCAGCTGTTGCGCGCGCTGGACCACGCGCACCGGCGCAAGGTGGTGCACCGGGACATCAAGCCGGGCAACCTGTTCCTGGTGCCGCACCCGGACGACCCCGACTTCGTCAAGGTGATGGACTTCGGCATCGCGCGCTTCATCGAGCCCGAGGCCGACGATCCGGCCGACCTGGGCGAGGTGACCACCAACCGCGAGGTGTGCGGCACGCCGCACTACATGGCGCCCGAGCAGGTGGCCGGCGGCAACATCGACCACCGCTGCGACCTGTACGCGGTGGGCGTCGTGCTGTACCGCATGCTGACCGGCAAGCTGCCCTTCACCGGCGACCACCGCGAGCTGTTCGTGCAGCACCTGCACGCGCCGCCGCCGCCCTTCGCCGAGGCCCGGCCCGAGCTGGCGGGGGAGCCGGACCTCGAGGCGCTGGTGATGCGATCGCTGGCGAAGAACCCGGACGATCGCTTCGCCAGCGCCGCCGAGTTCCGCACGGCCCTGCGCCGCGTGCGCGGCCGCACCGGCACGCTGTCGGGTGACGAGGAGACGCCCTTCAGCGGCACGCTGTCGGCCTTCGGCTCGGACGCCTCGACGGTGGTGCCGCCGGAGCCGCCGCGCTCGAACCGGGCCGCCCTGTGGATCGTGCTGCTGCTGGGCTGCGTGGCCATCGGCGTGGGCATCGCGTGGTGGCTGAAGGGTCCGGTCGAGACGGCGCCCCCGCCGCCCGACGCGGGGGCGGTGACGATTCGCCCGACGATGGCGCCGCCCGCCGCCCCGGTCGTGCGCGACGCCGCGCCGCCCCTCGACGTCGCGGTCCCGGCCGACGCCGCCCTCGACGCCGGCGCGCCGACGCCGCGGACGACGGCCGCGACCGCCCCCCACGCATCGCGCCGACGCCCCCGCGTCGCCTGACCCCGAAGCGCGCCGTCGAGCCCCCGCGCCCACGCCCCCCAGGTGGCGCCCACCCAGCCGGTCGCCGCGCGCCCCGCGCCCGACGCCGGCGCTCCGCCCGCGCGCCCAGCCCGCCCCACGGTGAAGCTCGAGCTGCTCGACGAAGGCGGCGGCGCCCGCCCCTTCGAGGTCGGCCGCCCCGCCACCCCGCCCAAGCCGCCCCCGCCGGGCGAGAAGCCGTCCATCGAGCTGTTGGAGTAGGCGCTCCGGCCCCTGAGGCGCCGCGCCTCACCGCCGCCCAGCCCCCCTGACCCGACCCGCCCCAGCCGCCGCCGATCCACCCGCGCGCCGTCGCGACACTCCGTGTCACGAGCGCTGGCCCACATCGTGCTAAGGGGCGCGCCGCTTCACGGCTGGAGGCCTCGATGAGGGCGCGGTTCTGGGCGGCGTTGGCCGCCGTGACGATGGGGCAGGGCATGCTGCACACCCTGGTGGGCGTGCGCATGGACGCCGCTGGCGGGACGCCGGCGCAGGTGGGCCTGCTGACGTCGGCGTACTTCGTCGGCTACGTGCTGGGGGCCGGGCCGCTGGCGCGGGTTCCGCGGCGGCTGGGGCACCCGCGGACCTTCGCGCTGGGCGCGCTGGGCGTGGCGATCAGCGCGGCGGGCATCGGGCTGCTGCCGTGGCCGTCGGCGTGGGTCGTGCTGCGGGGCGTCGACGGGCTGGCCTTCGGCTGGTTGCTGCTGGCGGTCGAGACGTGGATCAGCGAGGCCACGCCGGTCGAGCGGCGCGGCGAGGTGCTGGGCACCTACATGACCGTCTTCTACGCGGCGCTGGCGGCGGGCCCGCTGGCGCTGCTCGGGCTGCCCGCCGAGGGGCTGGCCGCGCTGTGCGTGGTCGTCGCGGGCGGGGTGGTCGCGGCCGTCGGCGTGCGCGGCCTGGCGCCGCCGCCGATGCGGCCGGTGGACGCGCCCGCGGGCACCTCGGTCGCCGGCCGCGCGCCGCTGGCCGTGGTGGCGGGGGTCGCGTCGGGCCTGCTGTTCGGCGCGCTCTACGGCCTGGGGCCGTTGTACGCGCAGGCGGCAGGCGTCGCGCCCGGCCTGCTGATGGCCGCGGCCATCCTGGGCGGGGTCGCCCTGCAGCACGTGGCGGGTCGGCAGTCGGACCGGCGGGGGCGCCCCGTGGTGCTGGCCGCGCTGGGCGGCGCGCTGGTGCCGGTGTGTCTGCTGGCCGCGCTGTACCCGGCGCCGGCCGTCGCGCTGATCGCCGTCTTCGCGTTCGGCGGCCTGGCTGGGCCCATCTACCCGGTGGCGATGGCCCACCTCAACGACCAGGTGGCCACGCACGAGCGGCTGACCGCGGGCCGCGCGATGCTGCTGGCGTGCGCGGCGGGCTCGGTGGTCGGGCCCCTGGCGGCGGGCGCGCTGATCGACGCGCTCGGGCCGCGCGGGCTGTTCGTCCATGCGCTGGCCGTCGCGCTCGCCGTGGGCGGCGCCGGCGCGGCCCGCATGGCCGGGCCGACCGTGCGTCGTCGCCTGGCCCGCGCGCCGCGCTGATCCGTCCGCGCCGCTTCGACGCACAGCCCATCAGTCGGCTCGGGCGATCAGTGTTCGGCGTCCGGGTTCGCCGCGGCGGTCGTGTCTTCTGCACGGGCGCTCGGCGCGGCGAGCTTGCCGCGCGGTCCCGCACCCGGCACATGGCTCGGGGTCCGGCTGACCGCTGACCGCTGACCGCTGACAGCCGGTCCGAGCCATCACCAACGGCTCGTGAGAAGACGCGCACCGATTCGCGCTAACCTGCGCCGGTGAGCGCGCCCTACCAGCCCTACTACTGCGAAGAGAACGTCTGGCACCTCGCCGCCGATCCGGCGCTGGCCGCGGCGCCGCGCCGCGTGGTCTTCGTCTCGAACCCGGCGCGCCAGGTGCTGATGTTCGGGCAGCGCGCGGCCGGCGAGGTGGGCTACGTCGTCTGGGACTATCACGTCGTGCTGCTGGTGGAGGACGCGGGCTGGCAGGTGCACGACCTCGACTTCGTGGGCGGGCGGCCGGCGCCGGTGGCGACCTGGCTGCGGGCCAGCTTCCCGCTGACCGGGCGGGTGCCGGGGCACCTGGAGCCCACGCTACGCGTGATCGACGCGGATCGTTTCCGCGACGTTTTCTCGAGTGATCGCAGCCACATGCGCGCCCCGGACGGCGGCTGGCTGGCGCCCCCGCCGCCGTGGCCCGCGCCGGGGCGCGGCACCAACCTGATGCGCTTCGTGGACGTCGAGGCGGACTTCGAGGGCGAGGTGATGGATCTGCCGACGTTCGCCGCCCGCTTCGCGGCTCAGTCGGCCAGCTCGACCCGGTAGATGGGGCTGGGCGTCGTCGGCGCGTCCACCGGCCAGGTGCCCAGCGCGGCGGCGTACATGTAACCGTCGGGCCCCTGGGTCATCGCGGTGGCGAAGTGCAGGTGGCCAACCGGGTAGCTCTCGCCGCCGCCGTCCACCGGCGTCGCGCGCACGAAGCCCGAGAAGGCGTCGCCGAAGACGATCACGTCGTCCCAGCGGCCGGCGTAGGGGTCGGGATCGCCGTCCTCGCGGTACGGCCGGCCGCCCACCCAGACCGACCGCAGGCGGCTGGTGGTGGCGCGCGGATCGTCCAGCACGAAGGGGTGGCTGTTGCCACGCCCGTAAGCCAGCCACGGCGCCTCGGTGTCGCCGCAGTCGTCGCAGGGCCCCTCGATGTCGGGCCAGCCGAAGTTCTGGCCGGGCGCGCTGACCCGGTTGACCTCTTCGAAGGTGTCGAGCCCCACGTCGCCGAACCAGATGTGGCCGTCGTGGCGGTCGTAGAAGCCCTTCCACGGCGAGCGCATGCCCTTGGCCCACACGGCCGGGTGGCCGGTGCCGTCGGCGTAGGGGTTGTCGGCGGGCACGTCGAAGCCGCCGTCGGCGTCGTGGTCGGGGCTGATGCGCAGCACCGCGCCGAGGGGCGAGTGGGG
The DNA here is from genome assembly GCA_020633465.1 of Myxococcales bacterium. Classification (GTDB taxonomy): domain Bacteria; phylum Myxococcota_A; class Bradymonadia; order UBA7976; family UBA1532; genus JACKDN01. Next base: position 138,896 of record JACKDN010000008.1, on the reverse strand, counting down.
ATCCTGCGCGACCTGGTCGAGCACCTTGTCGCCGAACAGCGCCCACAGGTGCCCCTCGCGGGTGAAGCCGATGCTGCCCACGTTGTGCCACGACCGCGGCGCGCGCTCGCCGGTGACCTCGATGACCAGCACCTCGCTGGCCAGCGTCGCCGCGTAGTCGTCGGGGTCGAAGGTGTAGCGGCGGATCTCGTTGCTCTGCTGCGTGGTGCTGACGCCGAGGTAGATGAAGCGGTTCTGGGCGAAGCGCGGGTCGACGGCCACCGAGATGAGGCCCGCGTCGCTGTCGAACCACGTGTCGTCCAGCGTGAACCCGCCCAGACGCACCAGGCGATCGCCGTCCATCCGCAGGTGCACCAGCTCGCCGTCCTTGTCGGTCACGAGCAGCTCGTCGCCGCCGGGCAGGAAGGCGAGGTCGGTGATGCGCAGGGCGCCCGAGTCCTGCTCGAGGGGCACGAAGCGCAGGCTCAGCGGGCGCGGCGGCGGGCGCGGCTCGAGGCCCGCGTCGGGCGGCGGCACGCCGTCGTCGGGATCGGGCGGCGCCGCGTCGCGCGGGGGCGGCGCGGCGTCCACGCGGGGCGCCGCGTCCGGCGGCGGCAGGCCGATGGGCTGGAAGTCGCCCGTCGGATCGAAGCCGGGATCGCCCGCGCCGCCGTCGTCGCAGCCGGCCAGGCCGAGGGCCAACGCCAGGGCCACCCATCGCCGCATCACTCGTCCTCCAGGCTGAGGATCCACGCGCCCAGCACCGCCGCGGCGTCGGGATCGACGCGGTCGATACCGACCGGCGGCATCGGCTTGAAGTCGCCGGGGTAGCCGGGGTCGCGCGCCCGCACCACCGCCTCGTAGATCGCGCTGCCCTCGGGATCGCCCGGCACCACGCGGATGCCGTCGCCCGACGCGCTGCTGGCCGTCGGCTGGTTCACCGTGTTGGCGCGCAGCGCGGCCGGCATCAGGCTGAACGCCGCGTTGTCGCCCTTCTCGCGCCCGTGGTGGCAGTGCACGCAGTTGCCCAGCAGATAGCCCATCGCCGCGGCCTCTTCGGGGCTCGCGGCGGGCAGCTCGACCGGCGCGGGCGCCACCTCGAACAGCGGCGCGAGGTCGGGATCGAAGTTCAGCGGATCGACGCCGATGACCGGCTCGGCCTGCCGGTGCGTGTCGTGGCAGGCGCGGCAGTCCAGCTCGCCGGGCACGGTGTAGGGGTCGGTGCGGCCGGTGCCGGTGGCGTCCTCGAGCTCGAGGCGGCGCTCGGGCCAGCGCTCGCCGGCGATCAGCTGGGCCTCGGTGTTCTCGCGGTTCCAGTGATACACCGCGAAGGTCCAGCCCGCGGCGCGCTTGATCAGCAGCCGCGTCTCGACGGCGACCTCTTCGCCGCGGCGCCCCTCGATGCCCTCGAGCGTGAAGGTCTTGGCCAGCACCGCGCCCACCGGGAACACGAACCCGCCGTCCTCGCCGACGCCGATCGCCGTGCCCGGCGGCAGCGCCAAGAGGCGGGCCTTGTCGGCGCCGCTGCTCCACAGCGGGTAGGGCGGGTAGTAGGGCGCGACGCCCTCGGCCGGCGTGAACGTGCGCACGTCGGCGAACAGCCCCGTGTCGCTCAGCCACTGCGGCAGCGGCTGCTCGACGTCGTCCAGCCAGGCCGCGCCGGCGGGCGCCCCGGCCTCGTCGGCCTCGTCGCAGGCGACGGCGCCCAGGGCCCAGATCGCCAGCAGCAGAACCGTGCGTTTCACCGCAACCTCTCCCGCGCCACTTGCATCGCGCGCCGAAACCCTCACGATGCGTGCGGCGTCCGTTGGTCGAGACCGCGCAGGGTAGCGACGCGGCCGGACCGACCTCAACCCGAGCTGCGCACCCCAACGCCGGAGCAGCGATGCACGATCCCGATCAGCGGCCGCCGGCGGACCGGCGGCCCACCCGCCGCGACGTGGCCACCGAGCCCTACGACCACGCCGCCGGCGGCGCCGGCGCCATCGCCTCGGTGGGCCGTGAGCTGTGGCGCCACACCGGCCTCGTGCGCGGCGCGAAGCTGCTGCTGCAGGTCAATCAGGCCGACGGCTTCGACTGCCCGGGCTGCGCCTGGCCGGATCCGCCGGCCGACGAGCGCACGCGCTTCGAGTTCTGCGAGAACGGCGCGAAGGCCGTCGCCGCCGAGGGCACGAAACGCCGCGTGGGCCCCGACTTCTTCGCGCAGTGGTCGGTGGCCGATCTCGAGGCGCAGAGCGATCACTGGCTCGAGGCGCAGGGCCGCTTGACGCACCCGATGGTGCGCCGGCCGGGCGCCACGCACTACGCGCCCATCGCGTGGGACGAGGCCTTCGCGCTGGTGGGCGACGCGCTGCGCGACCTCGACAGCCCCGACGAGGCCGTCTTCTACACCTCGGGCCGCACCTCGAACGAGGCCGCGTTCCTGTACCAGCTCTTCGCGCGGCAGTTCGGCACCAACAACCTGCCCGACTGCTCGAACATGTGCCACGAGTCGAGCGGGCGCGGCCTGGGCTGGTCCATCGGCGTGGGCAAGGGGACCGTCGGCCTCGAGGACTTCGACCGGGCCGACGCCATCTTCGTGATCGGCCAGAACCCGGGCACCAACCACCCGCGCATGCTGACGACGCTGGAGCGCGCGGCCAAGCGCGGCTGCGCCATCGTCAGCGTCAACCCGATGCTCGAGAAGGGGCTCGTGCGCTTCGCCCACCCGCAGAAGCCGCTGGCCATCCTCGGCCAGAGCACGCCGCTGTGCACGCTGCACCTGCCGGTGCGCATCAACGGCGACGTCGCGCTGCTGAAGGGCCTGATGAAGGTCGTCCTCGAGCGCGAGGCGGCGGCCCCCGGCACCGTGCTCGACCACGACTTCATCGCCGAGCACACCGAGGGCTTCGAGGCCTTTCGTTCGGCCCTCGAGGCCACGCCCTGGGCGCCCCTGCTCGAGCAGTCGGGTCTGTCGCGCGAACAGATCGAGCAGGCCGCCGACCTGTACTGCCGCAGCGAGGCCACGATCGTCTGCTGGGCCATGGGCCTCACCCAGCACAAGAACGGCGTCGGCAACGTGCGCGAGGTGGTCAACCTGCTGCTGCTGCGCGGCAACCTGGGCCGTCCGGGCGCCGGCGCGTGCCCGGTGCGCGGCCACAGCAACGTGCAGGGCGATCGCACGGTGGGCATCGTCGAGCGGCCGAAGCCCGCCTTCCTCGAGCGCCTGGGCGCCCGCTTCGACTTCACGCCGCCCGCCGAGCACGGCCTGGACGTGGTCGAGTCGATCCACGCGCTGCACGACGGCCGCGCCAAGGTGTTCGTCGGCATGGGCGGCAACTTCGTCGCGGCCACGCCCGACACCGACTACACCGCCGAGGCCCTGCGCCGCGCGCGCCTGACCGTGCAGGTGTCGACCCGCCTCAACCGCTCGCACCTGATCGGCGGCGACACGATGCTGATCCTGCCCTGCCTGGGCCGCACCGAAGAGGACGTCCAGGCCGGCGCCCCGCAGTTCGTCAGCGTCGAGAACTCGATGTCGATCGTCAGCCAGAGCCGCGGCCGGCGCCCGCCCGCCTCGGATCAGCTGCGCAGCGAGCCGGCCATCGTCGCCGGCCTGGCCAAGGCCACCCTGGGCGACCGCTCCACCGTCGACTGGGACCACCTCGTCGCCGACTACGACCGCGTCCGTGACGCCATCGAGGCCGTCGTGCCCGGCTTCGACGACTACAACGCCCGCGTCCGCGTGCCCGGCGGCTTCCTGCTGCCCAACGGCGCCCGCGATCGTGTCTGGCGCACGGCCGTCGGCAAGGCCCGCTTCTCGGTGAACCGGCTGCCCGAGATCGACCTCGCGCCCGGCCAGTACCTGATGATGACCGTGCGCAGCCACGACCAGTACAACACCACCGTCTACGGCCTCGACGACCGCTACCGCGGCATCTACGGCGCGCGCCGCGTGGTGATGATGGATCCCGCCGACATCACCGCCGCCGGCCTCGACGAGGGCCGGGTGGTCGACCTCGTCAGCCACTTCCGCGGCGAAGAGCGCGTGGCGCCGGGCTTCGCCGTCGTCGCCCAGTCGCTGCCGCGGGGCTGCGTGGCGACCTATTTCCCCGAGGCCAACGTGCTGGTGCCCGCCCGCCACGTGGCCGACGAGAGCAACACGCCGGCCTCGAAGTCGGTGGTCGTGACGCTGCGCCCGGCCTGACGGTCGGGGCCATCGCGGCGACCCCGAATTGGAGTATGCTGCGTCGCCAGCGGCGGCCGAGGTGGAGCGTGGCGCGGCGATGGATCGCAGGGCTGGTGGTGGGGGCGGTGCTCGGTCTGAGCCTGCCCGCCGGCGCCCAGCGCACCGACTTCGACGCCCGCGTTCACGCCACGCCGACGCCGACCGGCGCGCCGCAGGCCCGGCCGGCGCGCGTCGTCGTCGTCTACCCGGGCGTCCAGTCCTCCGACTACTGGCGGCGCAGCGTCCGCGCCTTCGAGGCGCGCCTGCGCGCCCTGCGCGTCGAGGCCCGCACCGAGGTCCACTTCACCCGCCCGGGCGTCGAGCTGGCCGCGCAGGCCGAGGCCCTCGAGGCGGGCCTGGACGAGCACGTCGACTACCTGGTGTTCACCCTCGACGTCCCGCGCCACCGCACCCTCGCCGAGCGCGTGCTCGCGCGCGGTCGCCCGAAGCTGCTGCTGCAGAACGTCACCCACCCGGTGCCGGCCTGGGCCCCGCATCCGCCCCTGCTGTACGCCGGCTTCGATCACCACGCCGGCGGCAAGCGCCTCGGCGCCTGGTTCCGCGCCACGGTCGGGGACACCGGGCGCTACGCGGTCTTCCACGGCACGCGCGGCGCCGTGTCGGCGGCGCGCGTGGCCGGCTTCCGCGAAGGCCTCGGCCACGCGCCGGGCCTGGACCAGGTCGAGGCCTACTACGTCGGCTTCGACCGCGCCATCGCCCGCCGCGCCGCGCGGGATCTGTTCGACCGCCACCCCGGCGTCGACTTCGTCTACGCCGCCTCGACCGACATCGCGCTCGGGGTGCTGGACGCCGCCCGGCTGCGCGGGCTGCTCGGGCCGCCGGACGCCGGGGCGGGCCGGCGCCGCCCGGCGCTGCTGGTGAACGGCTGGGGCGGCGGCTCGGCCGAGCTGAAGGCGCTGCGGGCCGGTGAGCTGGCCGTCACCGTGATGCGCATGACCGACGACGCCTCGGTGGCCATGGCCGAGGCCATCGCGCTCGACATCGCCGGTCGCGCCGGCGAGGTGCCGGCGGTGTACCGCGGCGAGCAGGTGCTGGTGACGCGGGACACGCCGTCCGCCGAGCTCGAGCGCCTCGAGCGCCACGCCTTCCGCTACTCGGGGCGCCTCGAGTGAGGCTGCACGTCGCGCGGGTGCTGGGGCTGTACGTGCCCATCGCGCTGGTGGTGGCCGCGGCCGCGGCCGGCGTCTGGGTGTGGCGCAGCGGCAGCGAGGCTCTGGCGCGCGAGGAGGTCACCGCGCGCGCGCAGGCCGAGCGCGTGCTGAACCTGGTGCTGGGGGTCGGCCTGCGCGGCGTGGCCGCCGACGTCGCCGAGCTGAGCGGATCGCCCGCGCTGCTCGCCGCCGTCGAGCAGGACGATCGCGCCGCCGTCCGCGCCATCATCGGGGCCGCCGTCCTGCGCACCGCCGATCCGCTCGAGCTGGTGGCCGTCTCGCGCGGGGGCAAGCCCTGGGTGCAGGTGTCGGTGTCGCAGGCCGAGGCGGCGACGCTGGCGGGCGCCCTGGCGGGCCACTTCGACTCGCCGGGCAGCTGGCGCGCCGTCGAGGTGGACGGCCGGCGGGTGCTGGCGGTGTCCGAGCCGATCGTCGGCCCCGACACCGGGCGGGTGCTGGGCTACGTGCGCGGCGCGCTGTTCGTCGACGGGCGGGCGCTGGGCCTGGCCGACGCCCTGCGGCAGGCGGTCGGCGGCCGCAGCATCGAGCTGGGGGAGGCCGCGGGCGTGGCCCCGGGCGAGCACGCCTTCGCGCTGCCCTTGCCCATCGAGGGGGAGGCGCTGCGGGCCGTCGTCCGCCTGCCCGACGACGCGGCGCGGGCCCTGCGGGCGTCGTTCGTGCGCAGCACCCTGGCGCTGCTGTGCATGGGCCTGCTGCTGGTCATGGGCCTGGTGTGGACGCTGCGGCACGCCGTGGTGCCCTCGGTCGAGGGGCTGGTCGACTTCGCCGAGCGCGCGCGGGCCGGCGAGCGCGAGGCGCGGTTCGTCCCCGGACCGGCGGTCGAGCTGAACCGGGTGGGCGAGACGCTGGCCGCGGCGGTCGAGGCGGTGCACGCGCAGCGGCGGCTGGCCGAGGAGCTGCACCGGGCCTTCGAGGGGCTGGTGTACGCGGCGGCCCACGATCTGCGCGCGCCGCTGGTGACCATCGGCGGCCTGGGCGAGGCGGTGGCGGACGCGGCCGCCGCCGGGGAGATCGGCGAGGCGGCCGCCGACGCCCGCGCCGTGGTGCGCGCGGCCGATCGCATGGACAACATGCTGCACGGCCTCGAGCGGCTGGCGCGCGTCGGCATGCGGCGCACGGCCGAGGCCGTCGACCTCGCCGCGCTGCTGCGCGCCGCGGCGGCGGCGCGGGTGACGCTGACGGTCGAGGGCGAGGTGCCGCCCGTGCGGGGGGATCGCGAGAACCTGGGCGCGGTGGCCTGGGCCCTCGTCGACAACGTCGCGCGCCACGGGGGCGGCACGGCGAGGTTGTCGGCGGCGCGCGAGGACGGCACGGTGACGGTGCGGCTCGAGGACGACGGGCCGGGCATCGGAGAGGGCGAGCGCCAGAAGGTGTTCGCGCCCTTCTACCGAGGCAGCCGGCAGGGCGAGGTGGGGCTGGGCCTCACCATCGTGCGGCGCGTCGTCGAGCTGGCCGGCGGGACGGTCGAGGTGGACGCGGCGATCGGCGGCGGGTGCGCCGTGGTGCTGCGTCTGCCGGCGGCGTGAGCGGCGGGGTGAGCCAACCGGGGGGGTGATGGACCGCATCGAGATCGAGGACTTCCTGCGCACGGTCGAGCCCTTCGACGTGCTGGCCACCGACGTGCTGGGGGCGCTGGTCGACTGCGCCGTGGCGCGGACGCTGCCCAAGGATCACCTGCTGCTCGAGGAGGGCGGGCCGGGCGACGCGCTGTACGTCGTGGTGCAGGGGCGCGTGCAGGTGCGCGTGCGCGACAACGGGCGGCCGCGGCGGGTGGCCTTCCTGACCGCCGGCGACATGGTCGGCGAGATGGCGCTGTTGACCGGCGAGCCGCGCACGGCGGACGTCGTGACCGACACGCCGACGACCGTGCTCGAGATCGACCGCGAGGCGTTCTACGACGTCTGCGAGCACGATCCCGAGGTGGCGCACTTCCTGACCGAGCTCTTGGGCAAGCGCCTGCGCGCCGGGGGGCAGATCAGCCAGCTCGGCAACTACCAGGTGCTCGACGAGATCGGGCGGGGCGGCATGGGCATCGTGTTCGCCGGCTACCACCCGCGGCTGCGGCGCTCGGTGGCGATCAAGATGCTCGACCACGCGCACGTGTTCGACGAGCGCTTCGCGGCGCAGTTCGCGGCCGAGTCGGCGGTGGTGGCGGGGCTGAACCACCCCAACATCGTGCAGGTGTTCGACCACCACGCGGCCTACGGCACGCAGTTCATCGTGATGGAGATGATCGACGGGCCGACGCTGGCCGACGTGCTGCAGGTGCGCGGCACGCTGGACGAGGCCGAGACGCGGCGCATCGTGCTGCAGGTGGCCGCGGCGCTGCAGCACGCGCACGCCCGGGGCATCACCCACCGCGACATCAAGCCCGAGAACGTGATGCTGCCGCGCGACGGCGGGCCCATCAAGCTGATGGACTTCGGCATCGCCGGGCCGGTGGTCGACCACGACGACGATCCCATCGGCACGCCGGGCTACATGGCGCCCGAGCAGGAGCGGGGCGACCCCATCGACGAGCGCGTGGACGTGTACCCGCTGGGCGTGATGGCCTTCGAGCTGTTGACCGGCGAGCGGCCCTTCTTCGAAGAGGAGGGGCTGACGCTGCTCGAGGCCAAGGAGCGCGGCGACCTGCCCGACGTGCGCGACTGGCGGCCCGAGATCAGCGACGCGATGCGCGCGTTCATCCGGCGCTGCACCTGGCCGGATCCCGACCGCCGCTTCCCCGACTGCGGCGCCGTGCTGGCGCACTTCGGCGACGGGCCCCACCTGGTGCGCCCCGGCGTGCGCGCGCGGTCGGTGATGGTGGTTTTCGATCCCGCCGAGGCCGAGGCGGTGGGCGACGCCATCGACCGCCTCGTCGCGGGGCTGGCGGGCCGCGCGGTGCGCGTCAGCCTGGCCGATCACGCGCTGGATTGAACGCGCTGATCGGAACACGCGCTCGATCGAACGCGGTGATCGGCTGATGTGACCCTCGCGGCGCCGGGCCACCGGCGCCCGCGCTCCCCGTACGCACCCGCACAGCCTTCTGGTGGTCACCGGCCGCCGCACGGACGTCGTGCGTCGGCCGATCGCATCCTCGGTGAATCTACTAGTTGATCATGAATTTCAAAATCGCTAGACCATGGTCACACCAAACCGGGGACAGCGAGGCGAGCGATGCATCACGGGACGGGGGACGGGCCGGCGCACGGGGCGCTGGCGGTGGGCGACGGGGCGCGGGTCGACGCCTGCGGCTGCGGTGGGGTGAAGGTGACGGTGGGGCCGATGTCGGCCCACTTCTCGGCCAGCAGCTTCCTCGAGCTGGCCCGCGTGGTGACGCTGGCGGCGCGCCGGCTGACCGCCGACGGCACCCGCGATCTCGGCGCGCGCTCGACCGAGACGCACTGACCCGTGCGCGCCCGTCTGCTCGCCCTGGCGACCCTGGTGGGGTCGCCGGCCCACGCCCAGCCCGCGGCCGAGGACGAGGTGATGGTCGTCACCGGCACCCGCACCGAGGGGCGGCTGACCGACACGCCCGTCGCCACCGAGGTGGTCGACCGGGCGGCGATCGAGGCCTCGGGCGCGCGCACGCTGGGCGAGCTTCTGGGCCCCTACGCGGGCGTGACGCTGGGCAGCTCGTTCCGAGGCACGGCGCTGGGCCTCGGCGGCCTGTCGCCCGAGCACACGCTGGTGCTGATCGACGGCGAGCGGCCCCTGGGGCGTGTCGACGGGGTCTTCGACCTCGAGCGCCTGCGGGTGGAGCACATCGAGCGGGTCGAGGTGGTGCGCGGCTCCGGCTCGGCCCTGTACGGCGCCGACGCGATCGGCGGCGTGGTGAACGTGGTGACGCGGCGCGCGCGCGGTGAGGCTTCGGCCGAGGCCACCGCGGGCGTCGCGTCCGATGGCGCGAAGGACGTGGGCGGGGCGGTCCGGACTCCTCCCCTCGGACCGCTCCGCCTTCGCCTGAGCGGCGGCTGGCACGCCGCGCCCCCCTTCGACCTGGACGTCGCGGACGACGCGACGACCGGAAGCGGCGTCGACGACGTCCAGGTCGCGGGGCGGGCACTGTGGGACGCCGGGCGCGCGCTGCGCGTGACGCTGGACGCCGACGTGGCGCGGCGTCGGCGGGACGGCGTGGACGCCTCGGGCGCCGGCGCGCTGCTCGATCGCGCCCAGCTCGACGAGGCCCTCGGCGTCAGCCTGCGCGGCGAGGGTCGGCCCGCGCCGGGGCTGCGCCTGCGCGGCTCGGTGGCCTATGGCCTGCAGCGTCAGCAGCTGCGCATCGATCAGCGGGGCGGCGAGGCCCTCGACGTGGCCGAGGACGCCGCGCTCGACCAGGCGCAGACCAACGCGCAGGTGGACGTGACGCTGCCCGCGGGCCACCTGCTGAGCGTCGGCGTCGACGGCCTGCACGAGTCGGTCGACCGCGACCGGCTGGACGCGGGCGGCGCCGATCGGCAGCGCGGCGCGGTGTACGTGCAGGATCAGTGGACCCTGCTGCCCGACCCCTACCTGGTGGTGGTGGCGGGCGGGCGCGTGGACGCCGACACCGACTTCGGCGCCGAGGCCACCCCGCGGGTGGCCGTGCGCTACGACCCGCACCCCGCGGTGGCGCTGCGCGTCAGCGCGGGCGGCGGCTATCGCGCGCCCACCTTCGAAGAGCTGTACCTGCGCTTCGACAACCCCAGCGTGGGCTATCGCGTCGAGGGTGACCGCGACCTGCAGCCCGAGCGCGCGCTGAGCGTGCGCGGGGGCGTCCACTGGCGCCCCGATGGGGCCTTCGACCTGCGCGTCGAGGGTTTCCGCAACGACGTCGAGGGGCTGATCGTCATCGAGCGGGTGGCGCGCGAGGCCGACGGCGCCGATCGCCTGGACCGCTACCGCTACGCCAACGTGGCCGAGGCGGTGACGCAGGGCGTCGAGGTCGAGGCGGCGACGCACGTGATGGGCGCCCTCGACCTTCGCGCGGGCTACACGCTGCTCGACGCGCGCGATCTGGCGGCCGACCGGGCGCTCGAGGGGCGCCCCACGCACGCGGCGCACGCCGAGCTGGGGGCGCGCCTGGCCGCGCTCGCCACTCAGGCCACGGTTCGGGGCCAGGTGTCGGGCCCGCGGCCCTTCTACGACGAGGACGACCTTCAGGAAGAGGCGCCGACGCTGGGCACGCTCGAGGCGCGCCTGGCCTGGACGCCGGTGGACGCGCTGACCGTGTTCGTGCGGGGCGAGAACCTGCTCGACGCGGGCGACCCCACCTACGCCCCGCTGCGCCCGCGGCGGTTCGGCGTCGGCTTGATCGGGAGACTGTGAGGAAGACATGCGGCTGAACGAGGGATGGCGGCTGTGCGCCGCGGTGGTGGTGGTGGGGCTGGGGTGCGTCGGGTGCGACGACCTGCCCGACAACGACGGGGCGGCCGAGGCCGACGCGGCGGTCGTGGTGGACGGCCAGGACGGCACGCGCTCGCTGCGGGTGGACGCGACCGACGAAGAGGCCTGGGCGTACCTGCGGTTGAGCGACGGCCGGCTGGGCGCCGAGGGCGACGGCTGGGACCTGGCGCTGCGCCGCTTCGCCGTCCGGCTGAACGGGGGCGTGGGCGGCGACGGCGCGGGGCTGGCGGTGTTCGTGGCCGGCGCGACGCTCGAGGACGCCGCGCGGGCGCCGGACGACGGCTGGGCGGCCGACGCGCCGGACGGCGAGGACGACGACGACCTGCCCGACCGGCCCTTCGACGCCTGGTACGCCTACGATCCGGCGACGCACGTGCTGACGCCGGTGCCGGGCGTCTGGTTCGTGCGCGGCGCCGACGGCGCGGCCTACTACGCGCTGCGGATCGACGACTACTACGACGACGCGGGCACCGCGGGCCACCCGAGCCTGACCTGGAAGGCCGTCGAGGCGCCGGCGAACCCCCCGACCGACGCGCCGGCGACCGTCCGGTGGACAGCGCGGTCCGACGTCGAGGACTGGCAGTACGTCAGCCTGCGCGAGGGGGCGTCGGTCGAGGTCGAGGCGCCGGGTGAGGATCTGGGCTGGGACATCGCGGTGAAGGGCGTCGAGATGCGCACGAACGGCGGCACCAGCGGCGCGGGGCAGGGCGGGGCGTACGCCGCCGAGGTGGGCGTGGCCGAGGGGGATCCCGCGCGGTGCGAGGCCGACGCCGAGCTGCCCGTGCCCGGGCCGCCGGGCAGCGGGACCTCGTCGGGCAACCCGGCGCTGGCCGGCTGGTACGACTACGACCCGATGCGCCACCAGGTGTCGCCGAAGGCCACGGCCTTCGTGGTGTGCACGGCCGACGGCGGCGTCGCGCGGCTGCAGGTGGTCGACTACGCGGACGGCGCGGCGACGCTCGAGTGGGTCTACGCGGGCGCCGGCCGGCGGAGCTTCTGAGGTGTGGACGCTGCTGTCGTTGTGGGTGGCGCTGGCGGCGCCGCCGGCCGAGCCGCGGCTGGTGACGCTGGGCGTCGGCGTCACCGAGACGGTGTTCGCGCTGGGTCTGGGCGACGCGGTGGTCGGCGTCGACACGTCGAGCCTGGTGCCCGCCGAGGCCACGAAGCGGCCCAAGGTGGGCTACGTCCGGGCGGCCTCGGCGGAGGGCATCCTGGCCCTGAAGCCCACGCTGGTGCTGGCGGACGACGCGCTCGGTCCGCCGCCGCTGAAGGGCCAGCTCGAGGCGGTGGGCGTGAAGGTGGTGGTGCTTCCGAAGGCCGAGACCGTCGAGGACGCGGCGGCTCGCGTGCGGGCCGTCGGCGAGGCCGTCGGTCGAAAGGCGGCGGCGGACGAGCTGGCGGTGGCGATCATGACGGCCGCCGCCGAGGTCCGGCCCAAGAAGCCAGCCGCCCGCGCGCTGTTCGTGTTCGTGCACGGCGGCGCGACGCTGCAGGTGGCGGGCAAGGGGACGGGCGCCCACGCGATGCTGACCGCGGCCGGCGCCGAGAACGCCGTTCAGGGCTACGCGGGCTACCGCCCGTTGACCGCCGAGGCGGTCGTCCTGGCGCGGCCCACCGTCGTGGTCACGACCACGCGGGCGCTGGCGGCGGCCGGCGGTGAGGAGGCGCTGTGGCGAAGCCCCGGCCTGGCGGCCACGCCGGCCGGTCAGGCGCGGCGCCTGGTGGTGCTGGACGACGCACTGCTGCTGGCCTTCGGCCCGCGCACCGGGCTCGCGGTCGCGGCGCTGGCCGAGGCGCTGGGCCAGCCGTGACCGCGGCGGCCCTGTTCGCCGCGCGACGGCGGCGCCACCTGACCCGGCTGGGCGCCCTGGGCGTCGCGCTGGGCCTGGCGGTGATCGTCGCGGCGGGGACCGGCGCCATGCGCATCGCCCCGTCCACCGTCGTCGGCGCGCTGGCCGAGGCGATCGGCCTCTCGACGCCCTGGGCGACGGCGCCCGACGAGGCCGCCGTGCTGTGGGCCATCCGGCTGCCCCGCGTGGTGCTGGCCGCGCTGGTCGGCGCGGCGCTGGCGGTGACCGGGGCGCTGTGCCAGGGGCTGTTCCGCAACCCGCTGGCCGATCCCGGCCTGGTCGGCGTGGCCAGCGGCGCGGCGCTGGGCGCCAGCGCCGTCATCGTCCTGGGCGTCGGCGCCGCGCTGCCGCTGACCGTCGCCCTGCCCGCCGCGGCCTTCCTGGGCGGCGTGCTGTTCACCGTGCTGGCGCACCGCGTGGCGGTGCGCGGCGGCCGCACCGACGTGGCGACCCTGCTGCTGGCCGGCATCGGGCTGAACGCCGTGGGCTTCGCTGGCCTGGGCCTGCTGACCTTCGTGGCCGACGACGCCCAGCTCCGCGGCCTGACCTTCTGGCTGCTGGGCAGCCTGGGCGGCGCCACCTGGCCCGCGGTGGCCGCCGCGGCGCCGGGCCTGGTGCTGCCGGTGGTGCTGGCGGCGTGGCTGGCGCGGCCGCTGGACGCGCTGGTGCTGGGCGAGACCGAGGCGGCCCACCTGGGCGTGCCCGTCGAGCGCGTGCGGCGCGCGGTGGTGGCCCTGGTGGCGCTGGGCGTCGGCGCGGCCGTCGCGGTGACCGGCACCATCGGCTTCGTGGGCCTGGTGGTGCCCCAGGGCGTGCGGCTGCTGGCCGGCCCCGACCACCGCGTGACGCTGCCCGGCTCGGCGCTGGCGGGCGCCGCGCTGCTGGTGGGCGCCGACGCCGTGGCGCGCACCGTGGCGGCGCCGGCCGAGGTGCCGGTGGGCGTGGTGACGACGCTCATCGGCGCGCCCGCGTTCCTCACGCTGCTGTGGGGGCGCCGGTCGTGAGCGCGCTCGAGTCGCGCTGCCTGACCGTTCACCGCGGCGACCGCGCGGTGCTGCGCGAGGTCGACGTGCGCGTGCGGCCCGGGCAGGTCGTGGCCGTCGTCGGCCCGAACGGGGCGGGCAAGAGCACGCTGCTGGGGGCGCTGGCCGGCGATCTGCGGCCGGCGAGCGGCGCCGTGCTGCTCGACGGCGAGCCGCTGGGATCGCTGAGCCCGCGCGCGCTGGCGCGGCGGCGCGCGGTGATGCGGCAGGACGCGACGCTGGCGTTCCCGTTCCCCGTCGCCGAGGTGGTGCTGATGGGGCGGCTGCCGCACGGCGGGCGCGGCAACGCGGCCGATCACGCGGCGGTGGACGCGGCGCTGCGGCGGGCGGGCGCGGCGCACCTGGCGGCGCGGCCGTTCCCCGGCCTGTCGGGCGGCGAGCGGCAGCGGGTGAGCCTGGCGCGGGCGCTGGCGCAGGTGTGGGGCGACGCGCCGGCGGGGCGGTACCTGCTGCTGGACGAGCCGACGGCGGCGCTGGACCTGGGCGCGGCGCACGCGGCGCTGGCCTGCGCGCGCGCCTTCGCGGCGGCGGGGGGCGGGGTGCTGTGCGTGCTGCACGATCTGAACGAGGCGGTGCGCTACGCCGACGAGGTGGTGCTGCTGGGCGGCGGGCGCCGCGTGGCCGCCGGGCGGCCGGGCGCGGTGCTGCGCGCCGGGGTGCTGTCGACGGTGTACGGGGTGCCGGTGGAGATCCTGGAGGCGGCCGGCGGCCGCTTCGTGACGGTCGCGCCCGCGGGGCGCGCAGAGGGTGAGGTGGAGCGATGAAGACGACCGACGACGAGGCGCTGGGCGACGAGGTGCGCGGCCTGCTGCGCGGGGCGCACGTGGCGACGCTGTGCACGCTGGCCGCGAAGCCGGCGCTGCGGGGCTTCCCCTTCGGCTCGGTGGTGCCCTACGCGCTGGACGGCGAGGGGCGGCCGCTGGTGTACCTGGCGCGCATCGCGGCGCACACCGCCAACCTGCGGCGCGACGACCGCGCGACGCTGTTCGTGCGCGATCCCGCGACCGCGGAGGATCCCCAGGTGACCTGGCGGGTGGGGCTGACCGGGCACATGGTGCCGTTGGCGCCGGCGCGGCGGGCGGGCGAGGCGTTGGCGGGCGCGGCGCTGCTGGACGACGAGGCGCACGACGCGCTGTTCGCGCGGTACCGCGAGCGGGTGCCGGGGGCGAAGGACTACGCGCTGACCCACGACTTCGACCTGTGGCGCATGGAGACCGTGGTGGCCGTGCGGTTCATCGGGGGCTTCGGGCGCATCCACTGGCTGGCCGCCGACAAGGTGCTGCGGCCCGCGCTGGCGGGGGGCCTCGAGGACACCGCAGGCGGCGCCGTGGAGCACATGAACGCCGATCACGCCGACGCGCTGATCGACATCTGCCGGGGGCTGGGAGGGGTGACGCCCGAGGGCGCGCGCCTGGTGTCGCTCGACCGGACCGGCCTGCTGATGCGCACCGAGGGGCCGGACGGCCTGTGCCACGTGTCTTTCGAGCGCGAGGCCGACGCGGGCAACCTGCGGACGACGGTGGTGGATCTGGTGCGGCGCGCGCGGGCGGCGATGGCCTGAGCGTCAGCGGGTCGAGCTGTACTCGACGCCGACGGTGAGGGTGGGCGTGGCCGCGTTGCTCTGGGCGTAGGCGACGCCCTCGAAGCCCAGCGCAAGGGCCCACTGCTGGGCGAACCACCAGCTGGCCCCGACGCCGAAGCCCAGGTAGCGGGTCTGCCCGACGCCGGCGACGTTGGTGGCCTCGATGTCGACGCCGCTGGGCTCGTGCAGGTTGAAGTGCAGGTCGAGCACCCAGGCGGCGCTGGCCTGCCAGCCGAGCTGGGCGAAGCCGTAGAGGACCGGATCGAGGTCGTCGTGGCTGAGCCAGCGGTAGCCGGCGCTGGCGGCGGTCCAGCCGAAGGACAGGGGCACGCCGAGCTGCAGCTCGCCCTCGACCCGGTGGGTCTCGACGGCCGGCACGTAGGCGAAGGGCTCGCCGTCGACGACGCCGCTGCCCAGGCTGTCGGTGCCGACGTCGGGGGCGTAACCGTAGTGCGCCTCGACGGCGACGCGCGCGCGGCCCAGGGGCAGGCCGTAGCGCAGGCCGGCGGCCAGCGGGCCGACGTAGACGGCGCCCTCGTCGCCGTAGGCCGCGTAGCCCACCGGCGCCCCGAAGGCGACCAGGGTGAGGGCGTCGGTCAGGCCGTACTCGAGGTACACGTTCAGCGCCTGGTCGAGGTAGGTCTCGGGCACCTCGCCCGCGCTGCCGTCGGCGAGGTAGGCGTTGGTGCCGACCAGGCTGCGCTCCCACAGCTTGAGGTAGAGGCCGCCGGTGGGCTGGGTCCAGCCCGCGGCGACGGCGTCGGCCGCGCTCGCGAGCAGCGCGGCGGCGGTGAGGACGGCGAGGGTGTGTCTCATGGGTCGGCAGGCTACCGCAGGCCGGCGCGCCACCCAAGGGGATGCGCGGCGCTTGACGCCGGGGGCGGGGCGGGGTAGCCGTCGCGGCGAACGACGCCCGAGGACGCCATGGTCTCCGAGATCTTCGACCCGGCCGCGTGGGACCTCGTCCCCGGCTTCGACTTCAGCGACATCACCTATCACCGCGCCAAGGCGCACGGCACGGTGCGCATCGCGTTCGACCGGGCCGACTGCCGCAACGCGTTCCGGCCGAAGACGGTGGACGAGCTGTTCACGGCGCTCGAGCACGCGCGCCAGTGGAGCGACGTGGGCTGCGTGCTGCTGACCGGCAACGGGCCGTCGCCCAAGGACGGCGGCTGGGCCTTCTCGTCGGGCGGGGATCAGCGCATCCGCGGGAAGGACGGCTACAAGTACGAGGGCGACACGGCGGGGCAGGTCGATCCCGCGCGGCTGGGGCGGCTGCACATCCTCGAGGTGCAGCGGCTGATCCGGTTCATGCCCAAGGTGGTCATCGCGGTGGTGCCGGGCTGGGCGGTGGGCGGCGGGCACAGCCTGCACGTCGTCTGCGACCTGACGATCGCCAGCGCCGAGCACGCGCGCTTCAAGCAGACCGATCCCGACGTGGCCAGCTTCGACAGCGGCTACGGCTCGGCCTACCTGGCGCGCATGGCCGGCCAGAAGCGGGCCCGCGAGGTGTTCTTCCTCGGCTTCGATTACACCGCGCAGCAGGCCTTCGAGATGGGCATGGTGAACGCCGTGATCCCGCACGCCGACCTCGAGGCGACGGCGCTCGAGTGGGGGCGCGTGATCAACGGCAAGAGCCCCACGGCCATGCGCATGCTGAAGTTCGGGTTCAACCTGATCGACGACGGGCTCGTGGGCCAGCAGCTGTTCGCCGGCGAGGCGACGCGGCTGGCCTACGGCACCGACGAGGCGCGCGAGGGGCGGGACGCCTTCCTCGAGAAGCGCCCGCAGGACTACCGCAAGTTCCCCTGGCATTACTGAGCAGCGAGAGCGGGGCAGCGCCGTGAAGACCATCATCGAGCCCTTCCGCATCAAGGTCGTCGAGCCCATCCGGCTGACGACGCCGGCCGAGCGCGCGCGGCTGATCGAGCAGGCCGGCCTGAACCCGTTCCTGCTGCGCGCCGAGGACGTGATCATCGATCTGCTGACCGACTCGGGCACCAGCGCGATGTCGGCCGAGGGCTGGGCGGCCATCATGCGCGGCGACGAGTCCTACGCCGGCGCGCGCTCGTGGTACCGCTTCCAGGACGCAGTGCAGCGGGTCTTCGGCTTCGAGCACGTCGTGCCGACGCACCAGGGCCGCGCGGCCGAGCGCATCCTGTTCGGGCTGCTGGTGAAGCCGGGCATGGTGGTGCCGAACAACACCCACTTCGACACCACCCGCGCCAACATCGAGGTCAACGGCGGCCGCGCGGTCGACCTGCCCTGCGCGGCGGCCGCCGATCCGGCCGATCCGTCGCCGTTCAAGGGCGACATGGACGTCGCCGCCCTCGAGGCGCTCATCGCGAAGGAGGGCGCGGCGAACGTGCCGCTGGTGATGCTGACCGTCACGAACAACTCGGGCGGTGGGCAGCCCGTGTCCATGGCGAACATCCGCGCGGTCAGCGCCGTCGCGCGCCGGCACGGCGTCCCGTTCTACCTCGACGCCTGCCGCTTCGCCGAGAACGCCTGGTTCATCAAGCAGCGCGAGCCCGGCTTCGCCGACACGCCGGTGCGCGCCATCGCCAAGGCCATGTTCGACCTGGCCGACGGCTGCACCATGTCGGCCAAGAAGGACGCCTTCGCCAACATGGGCGGCTTCCTGTGCACGCGCGATCCCGCGCTGGCGGCGCAGGAGAAGGATCTGCTGATCCTGACCGAGGGCTATCCGACCTACGGCGGCCTGTCCGGGCGCGATCTGGACGCCATCGCGGTGGGCCTGGACGAGGTGCTCGACGAGGACTACCTGCAGTACCGCGCGGCCTCGACGGCCTACGTCTGCGACGCGCTGGTGCGCGGCGGCGTGCCGGTGGTGCAGCCCGCCGGCGGCCACGCCGTGTACCTCGACGCCCGCGGCTTCCTGCCGCACGTCCCGCCCCTGCAGTACCCGGGCTGGGCGCTGGCCGTCGAGCTGTACCGCCACGCCGGCATCCGCGCCTGCGAGATCGGCACGGTGATGTTCGGCTTCGACCCGCACACCGGCGAAGAGCACCCGGCCCGCTGGGATCTGGTGCGCCTGGCCATCCCCCGGCGCGTCTACACGCAGAGCCACATGGACTACGTCGTCGAGGCCATCCTCGAGGTGTTCGAGCGCCGCGACGCCCTGCGCGGCCTGCGTTTGACCGAGGCCCCCCGCTTCCTGCGCCACTTCACCGCGCGGTTCGCTCCGGCCTGAGCGGATCGATCGGTCCGCCGCGCCCAGCGGCCCCGAGCCCCGGGATTGACCGCCCCCTCCCATTGGTTTCGTCTGCGCCGCGACCTCGCGGCCCGCCGGGTCACCGATCTGGACGGCCGGCGCGCGGGGGCGCGCTCGAAGGGAGGAGACATGGGACGCAACAGAGCCTGGCTGCTCGGGGCGCTGCTCTTGTGGGGCTGCCCGGACGACGACGATCCCGCGGCCGACGCGGGGCCGCCGGTGATGGACGCCGCGGCGGCCGACCGCGGGCCGAGACCGGACGCCGCGGCCGACGCGCGGGCGCGGGACGCGGCGCCCACCGACGCCGCCTTGGCCGACGCCGCCACCGACGCCGCGCCGCCCGACGCGGCCGCCGACGCCGCGCCCACCGACGCCGGGCCGGGCGATCTGGGCGTCTCGGCGCCGCCCGACGAGGCACCCCCACCGCCGCCGCTGTTCGACCCCGCAGCCCCCGACGCCGACCCCATGGACGCCCCCCTGGCGATGATGGTGGACGCCTGGCGCGCCCGGCCCACCGACGAGGCCTCGGCCCGCGCCCGCGAGCTGGCCCTGGCCGACGCGTCCCGCATGTTGGCCGAGGGCGGCGCCCGGGCCGCCGATCGCATCGTCGAGCGCTGCCGCCCGGTGCCGGTGCACGCCCGCGACACGATGCTCGTGTGCCTGCGCCTGTCCAGCCTGGTGCACAGCGACGCCAGCATCGACTGGCTGGCCGAGCTGGGCGGCATGGACGTGCCGCCCTGGCCCGAGGGCTTCCACCCCGTCGACCCCGCGCCCGAGGATCTGACCGCGCAGGTGGCCACCTGGGCCCTCGGCCGCCGGGCCGCGGCGGGCAGCGAGCGCGCCCTCGAGCAGCTGCTGCGCCTGGTCGCCTCGCCCGACACCCACGACCGCCGCCACGCGGTGCGCGCGGTCTTCGAGGCGCTGCCGCGCGTGCGGGCCAAGGCCGCCCTGCGCAACGCGCTGCCCCGCGACCAGCACTACCGCCTGTACCAGTGGAGGTGATCATGCACGGCTTCCGACGCATCCTCGCCGTCGGCGCGCTGGCGCTGACGCTGCCCCTGGCCGCGCGGGCGCAGTGCCCGCCGACGCCCGACTTCTTCGACATCTGGACCTGGTCGCCCTCGTCGCAGACCGGCGACGACTGGATCACCGCCGACGTCTGCAGCAGCGGCGCCCGCCGGCAGTCGATCACCAACCGCGTGATCACCCACATGGGCCTCGACGAGAACTGGGACTACTGGGACGACGGCTTCCTCTCGTCGACCAACGTCTGCAACCCGGACCGCTGGGGCGCCCGCGTCGTCAACGGCGCCTACGCCACCGACATGCCGGGCGAAGCGCGCGACAACGACACCCTGAACCACACCGCGACGCCGGGCGCGACGCTGCCCAACAACATCCCCGTGGTGCTGTGGCTGTCGCAGTACGTCTCGTTCTACGTCAGCGAAGAGGGCCACCGCTGGCAGTGCCACGACGACGACGATCCGCCCGGCCCGCCGCGCTTCACCTTCGCGAGCAACCCCAACAGCAACTCCGCGATCACGCTGTACTTTCCGTGGTTCTGGAACAAGTCGGCCTTCGACCGCGGCAGCACGCTGGTGCACGAGGCCACCCACGAGTTCCAGGGCCACATCGCCGACAGCGCCTGCAGCAACGGCGGGTCGTGCGACACCGCCTGGCTGCAGGACAACGCGCAGTCCTTCCAGATCGTCTTCGACGCGCAGGCCGTCGACGCCTACCAGAAGGACGCGGACGACGATCTGATCGCGGTGAACTTCGGCAGCGACGCCTGCGGCTACCTGCCGCTGCTGCCCGATCAGGATCGCTTCTCGCTGGTGCAGGTGATGCGCAACAAGCTGATGAACGTGTTCCAGATCGTGCCGCCGACCAGCCAGTACCCGGCCTCGGCGATCATCGACAACCTGCCGGGCACGGTCTGGGCGCCCGGCGCGGCGCAGGGCGGCAACGCCGGCGACGCCTACCGCATCGACGTCGTCAACTCGGCGCGCTGGTCGTGCGGGGCGGTGTGCGATCCCGCCGACTTCACCTGGCCCAACGGCAGCCGCGCCTGCAACGAGGACTTCCAGCCCGAGAACGAAGGCATCAACCAGATGAACCGCCAGCGCTGCCAGAACCTGAACGCCCAGGTGGCCGCCGGCGTGACGCCCGCCGAGTACCAGACGCTGAAGACGCTGGCCTACGGCATGTTCATCTGCAAGCAGGGCGTCAGCCAGCAGTACCTCGACGGCGTGTGCGACGACGTCACGGCGGGCCGCATCGGCCACATCGACGACATCGCCGATCGCTGGCCCCTGATCGACGACGGAGGCTACGGCTACTCGGCCGAGGACGCCATCGAGCGCTGCCAGATCCGCTGGTGCAGCGGCCGCTACGTGCCGGCCTGGGACGACGCCGCGCGGGACGTCTGCTACGAGTACGACGACCCCGCCGGCTGCATGCCGCTGTTGTGCGGCGACCTGGCCGAGCTGGACCCCGATCCCGGGCGCGACAGCATCGAGTACTTCGAGGCCGTGGTGTGCCGGGCCTCCGAGCTGGGGCGGGACATCCCGGGCGTCCGCCCCATCGAGTCGGTCTGCGACAAGGTGTTCAACGAGTGCATCATCGAGACCGAGTACTTCCCGGCCTGGCTCGAGCAGCTCGACGGTGAGGACTGCTGGTCCGACGCGCTGCCCCAGCCCGTCGTGGGGCGCGATCCGCTGCACACCGAGCTTCGCCGGCAGATGACCGTGCTGACCGCCGAGCGCTTCCAGGTGGTGGATCGCACGGCCGGCCTGCTGACCTCCGAGTGCGCCATGCGCGAGGCCGAGTGCGAGGCCCTGCAGGCCGCGCTGCAGGCGGCGCACGCGAAGATCCTGGGCATCCGCGCCGTGTCGCGCATCCCCTGGGAGCGGCCGCCCGGGCCGGACCCCTGGGATCGCCGCTTCCAGCGCCTGGGGTACTTCGATCGCGACTTCGAGCGGGCGATGGTCGAGCTGGGGCAGGACCTCCTCTCGAACGGCGTCGAGGGGCGCCTGTTCGAGGACGAGCGCATCCAGCGCGCGGCGGCGATGCCCGAGGCGCGCGTGGCCCTGGCCGAGCTCGTGGGCTACGACACCTACCTGCAGTCGGGCGGGCGCTTCTTCGCCGAGGGTGTCATCGCGCCCGAGCGCATGCAGCAGTTCAGCGGGCCCGACGCGATGGCCGATCCGCACGGCCTGTCGCTCGAGGGCATGGAGGCCGAGTTCGCGGCGCTGCGGATGCTGAGCGATCGGATGGAGGATCCCGCGTGGCAGGCGCTGATGTCGCGGGCGGGTGAGCTGGACGGCATCACCTACCACGGCCACGTCAACGCGATGCTCGGCGCCCCGGACGCCCAGGCGCTGTGGCAGGCCAGCGAGGCGCTGCGCGCCGACCTCGAGGCGCTGGCGCGCCGCTGATCAGGCCGCCGGGCGGCGGCGGCGCAGCACGACCACCAGCCCCAAGAGCAGCAGCAGGGGGGCCTCGCTGCGGCCGCCGCCGACGTCGCAGGCCGCGCAGCCGCCGTCGTCGCTGCTGCGGCCGCTGGGCGCCGCGTCGGCGCCCGCGCCGGCGTCGAAGCCGATGGCCCGCAGGGCCCGCCACCGCCAGGGCCGCCACCGCCAGGACCGCCGCCGCCGGGACCGCCGCCGCCAGGGCCGCCGCCGGGCCCACCGCCGGGCCCGGCGTCGCGCGGCGGGGGCGGCGTGCCCTGGTCGCGCGGCGGCACGCCCGCGTCGGGATCGGCGCCCTGCGCCACGCACAGGCCGCTGCCCGGATCGCAGACCGGCAGCCGCGGATCGCCACAGTCGCTGGCCCGCTGGCAGCGCGGCAGGCACGCCGTCGCGTTGGCCTCGACGTCGGCGCACACCTGCCCGGGCCGGCAGTCGGCGTCGGCGTCGCAGCCCCGCAGGCAGGTGCGCAGGCCGAACGCCGTGCCGCAGATCGCGTCGCCGGGGCAGGCCACGTCGCAGTCGGGCTGGGTGCAGTAGCCCCCGCGGAAGGGCGGCTGATCGGGCGGCCCGAGGCAGGTGAGGCCCTCGCCGCAGTCGGCGTCGCCGCTGCAGGCGTCACCGACGGCGGCCTCGGCGCCGCAGGCGGGATCGTCGTCGTCGGTGGCGCCGTCGCAGTCGTTGTCGATCTGGTCGTCGCACACCTCGGCGGCGGGCAGCGTCTGGCCCTCGCAGGCGCCCCACTGGCCGCCCGCGCAGGTCTGGGTGCCGCGGCGGCAGGCGCCGACGCCGTTGGTCTCGTCGGGGCCATCGTAGCAGTCCTGCTGCTCGCCCTCGGTGCACTCGCCGGCCGCCTCGCAGGCGCCGAAGGGCCCCCAGGCGCACTGGTCGTCGCAGGTGCGCCGACGCGTCCCGTCGCCCTCGCAGGCCTCGGCGTCGACGGCGTCGGGGGCGCACTCGCCCTCGTTGCGGCACTCGCCGTCGCTCCACTGGCACATCGCGTCGCAGGTCTGCATCTGGGTGCCGCAGTTGCCGCAGCCGCCGCCGCGCACGGCGCCGGGCGCGCAGGGACCCTCGCCCTCGCAGGCGCCGAAGTCCCCCCAGCGCGCGTCCGGCTGGCAGGTGCGGCTGCGCATGCCGCAGTTGCCGCAGGCCTGCTGCTCGATGGCGCCGGGCGCGCAGCCGCCTGCCTCGACGCGCAGCTCGAGGTCGTAGAAGTTGAAGTCGGCGCCGTCCCGCGGCTGCACGCGCGCGCGGTACTCGCCCGCGGGCAGCGGCCCCGCCTGCACGACCGTCGCCCCCGGCTGCGCGTCGCCCTGCGCCACCACGTCGCCGTCCACGTCGTAGAGCGTCAGGTCGAGGCGCCCGGCCGCCGTCCGGTGCAGCAGCTCGAGCCGCACGTTGCTGGGATCGAGGAAGCTGATCGACTTCCAGTCCTGGTCGCGCGCGATGCGGTCGGCGGCGCGGCCGAGGGGCAGCTGCTTCGCGGCGCCGCTGGCGTCGTCCTCCTCGTCACCGTCGTCCTCGACCGACTCGACGCTGAGGTTGGCGGTCGAGGGATCGGCGTCGTTGCACGTGAAGCCGCAGGTGTCGCGGTCGACGTTGGCGCGCGCGAAGATGTCGAGCGCGGCGTTGACGTCCTCGCCGAAGGGCCCCGAGCAGTCGAAGGTGCGGTCGACGCGCCCGGCGGCCGCCTCGGCCGCGGTGACCGAGAAGTTCATCTGCCACAGGTTGTCGTTGCCGACGAAGTCGTCCTCGGTGACCTCGAGCTCGACGGTGTCGCCCTCGGTCATGTCGCGGTGCTCGTTGACCAGCACGAAGCGCACGCGGCAGAAGCTGCGGCTGTCGCCGATGATCGCTTTGTCCAACAGCGTCAGCGTCACCGTGGCGCCGCGATCCTCGTCGCTGGCTTCGATCTCGCGGGGCACCGCGTGGGCCGCGCCGGCCGCGAACACCAGGGCGAGGGCGAGCAGGCGGGGCAGGGGGGTGGACATGGAACCTCCGGTCACGGTGTCTCGGCCTTGAAGGTCAGGGGCCACTCGACGGGCACCTGCGGGCCGTCGAAGGGGCGGAAGCGCCACTCGACGGCGGCGCTGCGCAGGCACATCTCGAGGGCGGTGTGGCGCGGGGCGAGGCGCAGGTTGGCCACCTCGCCGCGGGCCGTGATGTCGAAGAGCAGCAGCTTCTGGGCGTCGGCCAGCGTGCGATCGGTCTCGAGGGCGCGGCGGTAGCAGCGGCGCATGCGCTCGTGATGCTTCGACAGCGTCTCGACGATCTCCACCTGGCCGGGCGCGCGGCGCAGCGTGACGCCCGCGTCGGGCGGCGCGGGCGGCGGCGTCGCGCTGGGGCGCAGGCGGTCGAACAGGGCCGCGGCCGCGCCGCGCACCGGCGCCTCGAGCGCCTCGATGCCCGGGGCGCCGCCCGCCTCCTGCGCCAGCAGGCGCCCGCCGCCGGCGATGTCGTACAGCTTGAGGTTCACCTTCAGGCTCTTGCCGAAGCGCACGATGTCGCCGAAGACCGCGACGTCGGCGCCCAGCGCGCGCCCCACCTCGACGTCGCAGGTGGCGTCCTCGAGGCACTTCGCCAGATCGGTGCCCGGCGGCAGCACGGCGAGGATGTTCTCGCGCGTCATCACGAACCAGTCGCCGGCGGGCAGCCCCGCCGCGACGCCCCGCACGACGTCGGTGAGGTAGTCGGCCTCCTGCGCGGTGATCTCGGCGCGGTTGCGCAGCTCGAGCACCGCCAGCTTGCGCGGGGCCGCCTGGGCCACGCCCGCGCCGAGCAACAGCAGCAGGAGGAGGAGGCGCCCCATCACTCGGGGGGCGCCGGCGCGCCGAACGTGGCCGTCAACGTGTAGGGCGCCACGGCGCTGCCGTCCAGCCCGTCGACGCGCACGCGGTAGTCGCCGGGCGGCAGCTGCTGCTCGATGGCCGAGCAGAGGCCGGAGCCGCCGTCGTCGTCGAGCGCGAGCTGCACCAGCGCGCCGTTGGGCTGCACCAGCAGCAGCGTCAGCGTGGTGTCGGTGTTCGCCGGGCAGCCGATGTCGCCGTCGCTGGTCTCGAGGCGCACGTTCACCTCGTCGGCCAGCGTGAACTGCAGCGTGTCCGACTCGCCCTCGAGGAAGCCCGGCCGCGCGAAGTCGCCGCCCGCCGAGACGTCGGGGTACTCGACGCGACAGACGGCCGAGCAGCCGTCCGCCGGATCCAGGTTGCCGTCGTCGCACTCCTCGCCCGCCTCGAGGATGGTGTTGCCGCAGGTGCCCACGAACGACGCCTCGAGGAAGTAGTCGGGGATGGGGACCGCGGACTCGGTGATCAGCAGGTAGACGCCGGGCTCGAGGGGCACCTCGATGCTGCCGCAGATGCCCGGCCCGCCCAGGTCGCTCGTCTCGGCGATCAGGTCGAAGTCGCCGGCGGCGTTCTGCCGACCGAGGCCCATGGCGATGGCCGCCGGGCAGGCGCCGTCGGTCGACGCGCGCAGGCGCGTGGTGGCCGGCAGGTCGAGGCCGAAGACGAAGAAGTCGCGCTGCCCGGCGGGCAGGCTGGCCTGGACGAAGCCGCCGGCCGAGATGTCGACGATCTCGGACTGACAGGCCGCGCTGCAGCCGTCGCCGTCCACCCGGTTGCCGTCGTCGCAGGTCTCGCCCCGGTTCTGCTGGCCGTCGCCGCAGAGGCCGTCGAGCACCACCGACAGCACGTAGCTGGGCACCGCGCCCATGTTGAAGCCGACGACGTCGATCTCGTAGCGCCCGGGCGGTAGCTGGCCCGCGATCTGCGAGCAGAAGTTGCCGCCGTTGGCGTCGATGTCGTCGTTCTCGGTGATCGGGATGCGCCGATTGCGCCCGTCGAGCTGGTACAGGCGCATCAGCGTGTCGCCGGGGCAGCCGCCCTGCCCGTCGCCGGTCAGGAAGTCCACCTGCGCGACCGCGGCGAGGTCGAGCCGGAAGCGGTTGCCCTGGCCCGCGCCGAAGCCGGCGGCGAAGTCGCCGCCCTCGCTGATGTCGATGGCGCCGACGAGGCAGCGGGCGTCGCAGCCGTCGCCCGGCTGCGTGTTGCCGTCGTCGCACTGCTCGGCGATCTCGAGCACGCCGTCGCCGCAGGTGCCGCCGTAGAGCAGCGTGAACACGTGCGGGGGCACCGCCCCCTGGCCGAAGCCCACCACCACCACGGTGTAGTCGCCGGGCTCGAGATCGGCCTCGACGAGGCTGCACAGGTTGCCGTTGGGCTGATCGATGTCGTCGTTGATCGCCAGCGGCGCGGCGTTGCCCTCGCGGAGCAGCGCCAGGACCGTGTCGACGCTCACGGGGCAGCCGCCGGCGCCGTCGCCGGTGAAGGCGCGGACGCGGCCCGGGCGATCGAGCGTGAAGCGGTAGACGTCCTGCCCGCCCTGCGCGAGGCCGTCGCTCTGGAAGCTGCCGCCGGCGGTGACGTCGACGCCCACCGGGCCCTCTTCGATGCGGCACTGATCGTCGCAGCCGTCGGCGTTGGTGAGGTTGCCGTCGTCGCACTGCTCGCCCACCTCGATGACGCCGTTGCCGCAGTCGCCGCCCAGCGTGACGAACAGCTCGTAGTCGGCCAGCGCCTCGCCGGCCAGGCCGCCGATGACCTGCAGCTCGTAGACGCCCGCCTCGAGCGCCACGTCCAGGGCCGAGCAGCTGGCCTCGCCGCCGTCGTCGTCGAGGCCGATCTGCACCGGCCCGTTCATCGTGCGGCGGAACAGCGCCAGCAGGGTGTCGCCGGGGCAGGCGGTGTCGCCGGGGCCGCGCGTCTCGAAGTGCACCAGCGCCGGCACCTCGAGGGTCAGGCGGAAGTAGTCCCCCTGACCGCGCGCGAAGCCGCCGGGGAAGATGCCCCCGTCGGTGATGTCGACGAACTCGTCCACGCACAGCGCCGAGCAGCCGTCGCCGCTCTGCCGGTTGCCGTCGTCGCACTGCTCGGGGGGCTCGACGACGCCGTTGCCGCAGTCGATCACGCACTCGGCCGAGCAGCCGTCGCCGTCGCGCAGGTTGCCGTCGTCGCACTGCTCGTCGCCCTCGATCAGCCCGTTGCCGCAGGCCGTGAAGAAGTCGACGTCGAGCAGGAAGGCCACGCCCACCGCCGCGCTGGCCTCGACCCGATAGTCGCCGGGCGGCAGGGCGACCTCGAGCGCGGCGCAGGGCCCGTCGCCGCCGCCGTCGGCCTCGTCGAGGGGCGTCAGGGCGCCGGTGCCCGGATCGCGCTCGAACAGCCGCAGCAGCGTGTCGCCGGGGCAGCCGCCGATGCCCGTGGTCTCGAAGCGGGCGCTCTGGTTCTCGATCACGGTCAGGTCGAAGATCGCGCGGCGCGCGTCGGCCAGGTCGATCTCGAAGAAGCCGGGGGCGGCGATCACGCGCGGCTCGACCGCGCACGCGGCGTCGCAGCCGTCGCCGGGCTCGGCGTTGCCGTCGTCGCAGTCCTCGTCGGCGGCCAGCCGCCCGTCGCCGCACGCCGGCCCCTCGGGCTGGCAGGCCGCGTCGCACCCGTCGCCCGGCGCGGTGTTGCCGTCGTCGCAGGCCTCGTCGCCCTCGACGAGGCCGTCGCCGCAGACCGGCTCGCGCTGGCAGGCGGCGTCGCAGCCGTCGCCGGGCGCCTGCCCACCGTCGTCGCACTGCTCGCCCGGCTCGAGGACGCCGTCGCCGCAGGTGGACGGCGTGCGGAAGCGCACCCGCAGGACGTAGGCGTCGACGGCCGCGCCGTCGAGGGCGCGCAGGTCGATCGAGAACCCGCCCGGCGGCAGGCTGATCTTCAGCAGCGGGCAGCCGTCGACGCCGCCGCCCTCGCTCTGGCCGAGCACCTCGTCCAGGGTGGGCCCGAAGGCGACCGGGCCGACGGCCAGGCGCATCGGCGCGGGGCAGCCGCCGTCGGAGCCGACCACGTCGAGGCGCACCTCGGTCGGCGCGTCCAGCACCAGGGAGTAGCGCGCGAAGCTGTCCTCGCCCAGGCGGCCGGGCAGATCGCCGCCGGCCGACGCGTCGATGGGCTGCACGCGGCACTGGAAGTCGCAGCCGTCGCCCGCGATGACGTTGCCGTCGTCGCACTGCTCGTTGCCCTCGCGCACGCCGTTGCCGCACGCGGCGGGCAGGCACACGTCGTCGATGCAGCTGCCCTCGGGGCACAGATCGCCGGGCAGGCAGTCCTCGCCCAGGCCGCGCAGGCGGCGCAGATCCAGCGCCAGCTCGGCGGGGGGGCCCTCGCGGTCGCGGTGCACCTCGACGACGAAGCTGCCGGGGGAGAGCTGGCCCTCGGCGTGGGGGCACGCGCCGTCGAGCGACAGCACGGGATCCTGGCCCACCGGGCGCAGATCGATGGCTAGCCCCGGCGCGCCGGGGCACTCGGCGCCCTCGACGCGCAGCGCGAACAGGGCGTCGGCGTCCAGCTCGAAGCCGTAGCGCACCAGGCGCTGATCGGCGGGCAGCGGCGCGCCCCCCGCGGCGGGCAGGGGGATCACCTCGGCGTCACAGGTCGCGTCGCAGCCATCGCCGTCGTCGGTGTTGCCGTCGTCGCAGGCCTCGCCGGGATCGAGGCGGCCGTTGCCGCAGCCCACCTCGAACGCGCAGTCGGCGTCGCAGCCGTCGCCGTCGTCGGTGTTGCCGTCGTCGCAGTCCTCGCCCGGCTCGACGACGTCGTCGCCGCAGGTGGGGGCGATGCAGGTGTCGACCGCGCAGTAGAAGCCCTCGGCGCAGACGTCCGCCACGCCGGTGGGATCGCAGGGATCGCCGGGGTCGACCGCGACGCGCACGCGCACGGTGACCGTGAAGGGCAGCATCACGCCGTCGGGGCCGCGCGGAGCGCGCACCGCGACGCGGTGGTCGCCGGGGAAGACCTCGGCGCGCAAGGCGAGGCACACCGGCTCGGGCGGGCGGCCGGCGCCCTGCGCGAGGACGAAGGGATCGCCGCCCGGGCCGACCTCGGACAGCGTGGCCTGCACCGGGCCCGGGCAGTCCGACAGGAACACCTCGGCGATGGCCACGTCGTCGACCTCGAACGCGAACAGCTGCTCGTCGAGGCGCACGCGGCCGCCCGCGGCGGTGCCGCCGGGGCCGAGATCGATCACCTCGGCGAGGCACGCGAACGAGCACCCGTCGCCGGGGGCGCGGTTGCCGTCGTCGCAGTCCTCGGTGGGATCGATGGTGCCGTCGCCGCAGATGGGCTCGGGGGTGCAGGTGGGGCTGCAGCCGTCGCCGGGATCGGTGTTGCCGTCGTCGCAGCCCTCGCCGGGATCGAGGGTGTCGTCGCCGCACTCGCCGTCGAGGCGGCAGGCGCTGCAGCCGTCGCCGTCGACGCGGTTGCCGTCGTCGCAGGCCTCGCCGTCGTCGAGCGCGCCGTTGCCGCAGCGGTCGAAGGCGATCTGCAGGGCGTAGGCGCCCGCGAAGCCGTAGCTGCGCACCTCGAGCACGTAGTCGCCGGCGGGCAGATCGCGGGCGATGGCGGCGCACAGGCCGTCGCCGCCGTCGTCGTCCACCTGCAGCAGGGTGCGGGCGTCGCCGTCGGCGGCGAAGAGGCTGAGCAGGGTGTCGGCGGCGCAGGGGCCACCGCCGGGGCCGGTGGTGCGGGCGACGAGGCGGGCGGGGCCGTCGAGGGTGACCGCGTAGCGGTCGACGCCGTCGACGTCCAGATCGCCCTGCGCGGTGTCGCCGTCGTCGAGGGCCACGGGCTCGATCAGGCAGTCGGCGTCGCAGCCGTCGCCGGGATCGGTGTTGGCGTCGTCGCACTCCTCGCCGGGATCGATCGCGCCGTCGCCGCAGAAGGGCTCGAGCTGGCAGTCGGCGTCGCAGCCGTCGCCGGGGGCCCGGTTGCCGTCGTCGCAGGTCTCGCCCGGATCTTCGAAGCCGTCGCCGCAGCGGGGCTCGCGGTTGCAGTCGGCGTCGCAGCCGTCGCCGGGATCGGTGTTGCCGTCGTCGCAATCCTCGCCGGCGTCGAGGGCGCCGTCGCCGCACCGGGGGCCGGGCGCGCCGCCCATGCCGCCCATGCCGCCCATGCCGCCCATGCCGCCGGCGCTGCGAGCCGCCGGCGCCGCCCATGCCGCCGACGCCGGGCTCGCCGCCCATGCCGCCGACGCCGGGCTCGCCGCCCATGCCGCCGACGCCGGGCGCGCCGCCCATGCCGCCGACGCCGGGCTCGCCGCCCATGCCGCCGACGCCGGGCGCGCCGCCCATGCCGCCGACGCCGGGCGCGCCGCCCATGCCGCCGACGCCGGGCGCACCGCCCATGCCGCCGACGCCGGGCTCACCGCCTTAGCCACCTTGACCGCCCGTGCCGCCGACACCGGGCTCGCCGCCCATGCCGCCGACGCCGGGCGCGCCGCCCATGCCGCCGCCTTGGCCGCCCGCGCCGCCGACGCCGGGCTCGCCGCCCATGCCGCCGCCCATGCCGCCTTGTCCGCCGACGCCGGGCGCGCCGCCCATGCCGCCGCCCTGGCCGCCCGCGCCGCCGACGCCGGGCGTCCCGCCCATGCCGCCGCCCGCGCCGCCGCCGCCCATGCCGGGCTCGCCGCCGACGCCGGGCTGGCCGCCGGCGCCGCCGCCGTCGCCGCCCATGCCGGGCGCGCCTGCCCATGCCAGGCGCGCCGCCGGCGCGCCGCTGGCGCCCACCGCCGCGTCGATCGCCGCGTCGGTGTCACCGCCGCCGCCGCCGTCGTCGCAGCCGGCGGCCAACAGCAGGCCGGTCATCAGAACGGACAGATACAGTTCGCGCTTCATGTCTCCCCCGGGGCGTGCCCGCCGCACGCTCCTTTGTGACCCCCCGCGCCCGGACGGCGCAAGCGGTGCCGACCCTCTCAGCCGTCGACGGCGCCCAGATGGGCCGCCATCGCGTCCACCACCACCCGTGGGCGCTCGAGCACGACGAAGTGCGTGCCCAGCTTGATCGACACGTGCCGCGCCCCGGGGATGCGCCGCGCGATGTGGCGCGACTGGTACGACGGGGTCAGCGGATCCAGGCCGCCGCTGATCACCAGCGTCGGCGCGCCGATCTCGGGCAGCAGGTGGTACACCGAGTGGGCGTCGATCTGCTGGAACAGGTGCAGGTAGTTGCGGTGGTCGGTGCGCGTGACGTCGTTGACGTACTGGCGCACGCCCAGCGTGAAGGTCGAGCGCCGCCGCGTCAGCCGCTTGCGCAGCCAGAACAGCGCCTCGGTCTGCGCGCGGGCCACGGCCGCGACGGCGTCCGTCGCGCGCGGCGCGTCGATGAAGCCCTCGAGCACCGTGTGCAGGGCCACCGGGGACAGGGGCAGCCGCAGCAGGGGCTGGAAGGCCGTCGACAGGGCGTGGCCGTAGGTGCCGTTGATCAGCACGAGGCTGCGCACGCGGTCGGGGTGGGTGAGGGCGAACTCCAGGCTGACCTGCACGCCCATCGACCAGCCGCACAGGTGGGCCGCGTGGACGCCCTCGGCGTCGAGCAGCGCCCGCAGATCGGCGGCGTGATCGGGCACGCTCATCCGCTTGATGGTCTCGGGCGACGCGCTGTCGAACAGGCCGCGGTAGTCCCAGGTGATGAAGCGGTAGCGGTGGCGGAAGGCCTGGATGATCGGCAGCCACGCGTACAGGCGGCCGCCGAGGCCGTTGGCCAGCACGATGGTCTCGGGGCCGCGCCCGACGGTGGCGTAAGCGATGCGGGTGCCGTCGTCGCTGGGCACGGACTTCTGCTCGACGCCGGCCAGCAGGTCTTCGTAGGGCTCGACGTAGCCGCGGCTGAGGCTGTCCTTCATGGGCGCGAGGATAGCCCGAACGGCGGCGCCGAGCGACATCGCCGGCGGCGCGGCGGCTTCGGACCGGGAACCCTTGCCCCCGAGGGGGCGCATCTGGATCATGCCGCGATGCTCGACGCCCCCCCGAGCCGGCTGCGCCGGCTGGACGACGCCGTCATGGCCTTCGTCCGCTTCGTCCGCGACGCCGGCGCGCTGGCCCTGTTGATCGCCTTCGGCCTGGGCAGCGTGCTGTGGCCGGCGCGCAACACCAAGCGGCTGATGGACCTCTGGTACAACCGGCTGCCCTACGAGCTGCGGGTCGAGGGGGCCATCGACGCGGCGGTGGGCGCGGCCGGCGTGCTGCTGGGGTACGCGATCGTGGCCTTCGTGGCGCGACGCCGAGGCGGGGGCAGCCTCACCGCCATCGTCGCCGATCTCAACCGCCGCATGGTGTGGGCGCTGGGGCTGCCGCTGGTGGCCTTCGTCGCCATCGAGCCCATCGAGAAGCACTACCCGCACCTGGTGGCGGTGTACGTGGCGATCTTCGCCGGGCTGGTCGCGGCCAGCGTCCAGGCGTCGCGGCTGCCGACGTGGAAGCTGCCCCGGGTGGCGCGCGAGGTGCTGCCGCCGCTGATCCTGCTGGTGATCGCCGGGCTGTTCGCCGCGCACCTGAGCGATCTGGCCATCACCAACCACCAGGCGCTGCGCACCCAGACGGCCGACCTGGGGTACTACGACAACATCTTCTACCAGAGCAGCCACGGCAACCCGCTGGGCTGCACGTTCATGCCGCACGGGCACCACTACAGCGGGCACTTCGACCCCATCCTGGTGCTGCTGTCGCCGCTGTACCTCATCTATCCGCAGGCCGAGCTCATCCTGGCGCTGCAGATCATCTGGCTGACGCTGGGCGTGGTGCCGGCCTACCTGTTGATGCGCCACGCGGTGCGCAGCCCCTGGGCCGGCCTCGCCTTCGGCCTCACCTACCTGGCCTACCCGGCGCTGCACGGCGTCGCGATGTACGAGTTCCACTCGATCGCGCTGCTCGGCCCCCTGGCGATGGGGCTGATGTTCACGCTGCAGACGCGCAGCTTCCGCGCTTACTGGGTGCTCTTGCCCCTGTGCCTGCTGGTGCGCGAGGACGTGCCGCTGGTGATGGCGCTGGTGGGCGTCTCGATCCTGTTCTCGATGCCCGAGCACCGCCTGCACGGCTGGCTGACGCTGGCGCTCAGCGTCGTCTACTTCGGCGTCGTGAAGGGCCTGATCATGACCTCGAGCGACCTGCTGAACTGCAGCAACGGCGGGTCGTGCTTCGCCTACTACTTCGAGGACATGATCAAGCACAAGAAGGGCATGCGCGACATCGCGCTGTCGGTGGGCAGCAACCCGGCCTTCGCCGTGTCGCGGGTGCTGATCATCAAAGAGAAGCTGCTGTACCTGCTGCAGCTGTTCGTGCCGCTGCTGGGCCTGCCGCTGATCGCGCCGCGGGGCCGCATCACCATGCTGTTCGGGCTGGTGTTCACGCTGCTGGCCAGCCGCGAGCCGGTCTACTCGATCGCCTTCCAGTACAGCACCTTCATCTATCCCTTCGCCTTCGCCATCACGCCGCTCGCGCTGGCCGCGCTGCTCGACGGCCGCCGGCTGCCGGGCCTGACGCTGCACCGCGGCCGCCTGGTGCGGGGTCTGGTGCTGGGCATGCTGGTCGCGTCGACGCTGCTGTCGTGGAAGTTCGGCGTCGTCGTCGACAACCAGGCCTTCAAGGGCGGCTTCGCGCGCATCCAGCGCGAGCCCGACAAGCGCAGCGACAAGATGCGGGCGTTCATCTTCGAGGCCATGGAAAAGGTGCCGCACGAGGCGCGCCTGGCGGTGACGCGCCAGATGGGCCCGCAGGTGTCGAACCGGCCCTTCGTGTACCCGTACCCGCAGGTGCGCCGCTTCCCCGACGCCGAGCTCGACTACGTGCTGATGCGCGACCAGGATCTCGACCACGCCGAGCGCGGCCGCCTGCGCACGGCCGAGCGCAAGAAGGAGCTGAAGCAGGTCGCCGCCCGCCACGGCATCCGCCTGTACGAGGTGCTGAAGCCCGGCTTCCTCGAGCGCGAGCGAAAGCGCGACGTCGAGAAGCGCGCGTCCAAGCGGCGCAAGGACGCCAAGCGCAAGCGCGCCGAGAAGGAGCGCGAGAAGCAGCGGCGGCGCGAAGCCGAGAAGCGGGCGCGCGAGAAGCGGGGGCCGACGCGGTAGGGGACGGCGTGGGCCTCGTGGCCGAGATGCCTTCCGCCTGTTAGGGTCGTGGCATCGACCACCGAGCGGGCGTCCCTCCGGGTGCGTCCCGGAGGGCCCGCCGTGACGCACCACGGACTTCGACGTCGGGATGCAGGCGGTGCCCTCGGTGGGTCCATCGCCCTGACGGTCGCGCTGGCCTGCATCACGTCCGCCCACGCTCAATTGCCGCCCTTCACGCTCACCGACGGCGGCGCCCACTTCGTGTCGGTGGGGAGCTGGCAGCCGCCGGTCGAGGCCGCGCCCGTCTTCGAGGGCAGCGACGGGGCGGAGTATCGGATCGTCGACCGCGCCGCGCAGTGCCGTCCGGGCCCCGACGCCGCCTGGGAGACCATCGCGCAGGTCGCCCAGCAGACGACGCCGGGTGGCCCCGGCCTGCTGTCGACCTCGCGCGGCGTCGTGTTCGACGACGCGTTCCTGTTCGTCAGCGTGCGCCAGGTCAAGGCGCCCGACCCGCCCCATGGCATCCTCGGCCACGAGGTCGCGGTCCGGCGGTTCCGCTGCGCCGATCACCACGGCCTCGAAGCCCCCGAGCCCCCCGAACGCGTCTATCCGCTCGAGCCCCTGGAGGTCTGGCTGCGCCCGCCCGCGCCGGGCGGCATCGATCGGCGGCCGGCGCCGGTGGAGCTGGCGGTGTACGACACGCTCTTCGGCAGCGAGGCCCGCTGGTGCTTCGCGACGAACCAGGCCGTCTGGTGCCTCGACGCCGAGGCCGAGCGCGTCGCGGTGGCCTTCGAGGGCAACCAGGCGCCCGGCACGGCGCTGGCCGACTGGCCCGCCGAGCGGGATCGGCTGCTGCTCGAGGTCGGCCGGGAGTACATCACGCAGCCCGAGAACGCCGATCCCGATCAGTTCACCGTCGCGGCGCTCGAGGTGCTGCCCGATCGCTCGGCGGTGATCCTGCTGATGGACGTCTTCCACCCCTTCGAGGTGCGGTGGCTGCTGCGGCTGCACCCGGACGGCGCGTCGACGGTGCTGCTGGGTCCGGTCGCCGAGCTGTCCATCCGCGACGTCACGCGCGGCCCGCCGGGGGGCACCGTGCTGCATCCCGTCCACCCGTCGCTGATCGGCCAGGGGCGCGAACTGCACTACGACGCCGAGTGGGACGCCATCTGGGTGGGCCCGGTGGCCCGCTGGGCCTGGGACGGCGTGTGGGCGATGCAGGCCGTGGGTGGGCCCACCGGCTGGGGCTACCGGGTCGTGCCGCTCGAGGGCGGGGGAAGCGGCTACCTCGACCTGACCAACGCGCTGCGCACCGTCAACTGCGTCGACGCGAACCCGCGCTGCACCGGCGCGGGCGCCGAGCCCGTCACCGAGTCGGGCGGCCCGGCGGGGGACTGGCGCTTCCAGCTCGACGTGACGCCCGACGGCACGAACGCGCGGTGGACCTACGCCCTCGAGTTCGACCGCGACGCCGTCGACCTCGACGCCGACAACCTGACCGCGGCCGACGAGGCGGCGCGCGGCACGTCGGACTTCCGCGCCGACAGCGACGGCGACGGGGTGGACGACGGCATGGAGGGGCTCACCGGCACCGATCCCACGACGGCCGACCGCGACTGGCACCCCCTGCCGGTCGCCATGTTCCCCAGCCCGCTGCTGTCCGGGCTGGCCGGTGACTTCTTCCATCACTACCCACCCGAGACGCCCGGGCAGGGCGTGCCGCCGGAGCCGGGGCTGGGCGCCGGCACCCCGTGGTGCAAGCTCGAGCAGGGCGCGTTCGGCGACGTGGTCTGTTACTCGGCGGCCGGCCGCGAGGTGGCCCGGCGCGCGCTCGACGGCGTCGGCGGGGGGTTCGCGACCGTCTCGCTGCGGGGCGACGTGGCGGCCATCCGCGCGCAGGACGGGATCTATCGCATGGCGCTCGACGGCTCGAACGCGGTCACGAAGTGGATGGACGTCGAGCGTCTGCCCGAGCTGTTCGACTACCCCACCGGCATCCGCCCCAACATCGCCAGCAGCCAGGCGGTGTCGCTCTTTCCCATCGACGCCGACAACCTGTGGGTGTACCCCACGTTCAATCCGTTCCAGGACGCGACCGGGCAGCAGAACCGGCCGCGCTACAGGCTGGTGCACGTCGACGGAGCGGGCGCCGAGCGGGTCGTCTTCGACAGCAACATCGAGCTGTGCGCGCTGGGCTTCGGCGTCTGCGACACGCCGCCTTACATCTCGAAGCGCGGGCCGTACAGCCCCCACCCGCTGGCATAGGTGCCGTCCTGCAGCGCGCTCAGCCCGGCGAGGTAGGGCCACAGGCCCAGCCGGTCGATCTGGTTCCACGCGGTGGGATCGTGTCGCTCCCGGCCGAGCAACGCTCGGGAGCGTTGCAGCACCACCGGCGGCTCGGTGGGGTGGAAGCCGAGGACGAAGCTCTCCTGGTTGCCGCGGAAGCCGACCATGAAGCGCCCGGTGGCCGCGTGGAGCGTCCGTCGGGGCGGCCGGCCACGCGCACCAGGTCCTGGCCGCCGAGCTCCTCGCCGGTGACGTCGCCGTTCTCGTAGATCAGGGCGCTGTCGCCGTCGAAGGCTTAGCCGTAGCCGCTGGCCTGGAGCCAGGCCGCGCAGCTCGGCGAGGGCAACCCCGTACCCCTGCAGCAGCTCGGCCCCGTGCTGGTCGACGCCGACGGCAGCGTGCACCCGGCGACGATCCCGTCGGCCTGGACCGGGAGCGCCGCGCTCGGCGTCCAGCTCATCGCCCAGGTGCCCGGCGGCGCCGCGGTCGATCCCTGGACGGGCGACGCCGAGCGCCGCTGCTGGATGCCCACGCGCCCGGCCCCGCCGGGCGACGCCGACGCCGGCCCAGGCACCCCCGACGCGGGGCTCGACGGCGGCGCCCCGAGCGCGGCCAGCGACGACGACGGCGGCTGCGACGGTTGCGCGACCGGCACCCGCGATGCGCCGGGCCCGGCGTGGCTGGTCGCGTGCTTCCTCCTGGGCCTCGCCCGCCGCCGCCGCGCTTAGAACCGCGCGGGCACGATTGACGGGCGAGCGGCCGTGCATGTACGTGTATGTGCATGGCGACGAAGACCATCTCGATCGATCTGGACGCGTACGAGCGGTTGCGACGGGCCCGATTGCGTCCCAACGAGTCCTTCTCGCAGGTCATCAAGCGCGGTCATTGGGAGCCGCCGCCGTCCACGGCCGCGGCGCTGCTCCGGGCGCTGGAGGAGGCGCCCCCGCTCTCGGACGAAATCCTCGAGCGACTCGAGCGGGCGCAGGCGAGCGACGCGCCGCCGGGGGACGCGTGGACCGAGTAGCGCTGGACACCAGCTTCCTGATCGACCTGCAGAACGAGCGACGGGGCCGGGGTCGCGCCCGCGGTGCAATGGCCTTCCTACGGGCGCGTCCTTCGACCGAGTTGGTCGTGCCGATCGTCGCGTTGGCCGAGTACCTCGAAGGTTTCGATGATCCGCAGGGGCGGGAAGCCACGGCGCTGGTGGGTGGCCTCCGAACGCTCGACGTCACGCTCGCGGTGGTCCATTGCTACGCCGCCGAGGCTCGGCGGCTGCGCAGCGAGGGGCGGCTCATCGGCACCAACGACCTCTGGATCGCCTGCACCGCCAGGGCGGCCGGCCTTCCCATACTGACCCGCAACGTCGAGCACTTCGCCCGCGTGGCGGGCGTGCAGGTCGTGGACTACGCAGCGACGGTCTGACGTGGCCACGTCGAGTGCCCGCGCTGCGAGGCGTCAGGCCGTTGGCCGCGACGGATCAACGACCGGGACGCCGGTGGGCTCGAAGTGGCGGAGGTTGCGAGTCACCACGGCCAACCCGTGCACCTGCGCGGTGGCGGCGATGAGCAGGTCGGCGCTGCTGTGGCCCAGCGCTCGAGTCAGGCGGCCCCAGGCGCGGGCGACCGGCGCGTCGACCGGCAGCACGCGGTCGCCGTAGGCTTGGAGCAGCTTCTCGAGCCACGCTTCGAGCTGCGCCGCGAAGGGCGCGTCCAGGCGCTGTTGGCCTTCGACGCCTCGCTCGATCTCACCGATGGTGATCGCGCTGAGGTACAGATCGGCGGCGGCGTGGCGCTCGAACCAGGCGCGCACCGCGGGTGAGCGGTCCAGGCGCCGGGCGGCGGACAGGACGTCGGTGTCGACGAGGTACACCGCGCGCGCCTCAGGGCTCGAAGTCGCGGGGCGGCACGTCGACCCGCTCGAACTCGACCTCGCCGCCCTGCGGCATCGCGAGGATCAGTTCGGCGAGCGAAGCGCTGGCCGGCGGCGCGCCGCGCTGCAGCCGCTCGAAGGCCTCGACCGAGAGGACGACGGCGCGCGGCACACCGTGACGCGTCACGACCTGCGGCCCGTACTGTGCGGCGCGCACGACGCGGCTGAACTGGTTCTTGGCGTCCTGCAGCGCCCAGGTGCCCTCGCTCATGCGCACTCCTGGCCAGAATGTCTGGCTAGACTGTGGCGGCCGCCGGCGCGCGGGTCAAGCGCGTCGGCGGGGTGAGGTCGAGCGCGCCGCCCTTCTCGGACGCCATCCTCGCGGGTGTTGATCGCCCACGACGCCGGCATCGTGCTCGCGGCGCTCGATGGCTCCGAGCGGGCCGCCCCGCTGACCGTCGCCGCGGCGGGCATCCGCGACGCGCGCGTGATGGAGGCGGGGGTCTTCGTGATCACCGATCGAGTCCTCCGCCTGCGCGTCGACGAGCGGGCGGCGCGACTGGACGCCCTCGCACCGCCCGGCTTGGAGCCCCTGTTGATCACCGCCAACGACGCGGCGATCGCGGGCGTCATCCCCAGCCCACCGAACCTGGACGGGGCGCGCTGGGCCCTGAGCGCGGACGGCCGGCGCCTGGCCCTCCGCGACGACACCGGGCTGTACGTCGTCCGGACCGACGGCGCCAACGCATCGTCGCCGGAGCGCCGCCTGGAGGGGACGGTGCACCCGGCGCGGGAGGGACTCGTCGGCGACTCGCTCGTGGTGCTGCGCGACGGCGAACTCTGGGACGTGTCGCTGGGTGAGCGGCCCGAGGCGCGTGTCTTGCCCGATGGCGCAGGCGAGGCTTGGACGCCAGTGCTCCGTGTGGGAGACCAGCTGGCCTACCAGTACGCAGCTCCCAACCGGTTCGTGGGCGCCGCGCGGACGCTCGCGCTGGGTGGAGGCCGGCCGCGGCCGATCGCGGCCGAAGGCGTTGCGGTCTGGGACCTCGTCGGCATGACGGCGGACGGCCGCAGCGTCGTGG
Organism: Myxococcales bacterium; assembly: GCA_020633465.1. Classification (GTDB taxonomy): domain Bacteria; phylum Myxococcota_A; class Bradymonadia; order UBA7976; family UBA1532; genus JACKDN01. The sequence continues at coordinate 99,811 of JACKDN010000008.1, read as the reverse complement.
TCCAGACGCACCAGGGGCGGTCGATGGGCCTCTTCCTCGCGCCCACCGATGGCCCACCCGCGCTCGTACCGCTGACACCCGAAAACGACGCCATGGAGTGGTGGGTCGGGTTCGTGCGGTGAGCGGCGCGCTACCATCGAGGGGCGCGACGCACCCCGGCACGAGCGACGCGCGGACCCGCCAGCCGGGAGCCAACGATGCGAGACGAATACGACCTGCGATCCCTGAAGCCCCGCCGCAACCCCTACGCCGAGCGGTTGAAGAAGCGTTCCCCGATGGGCTGGATTCGGGCTCTGATTGGGCGGCTACGATCGCGCAGGCAGTGACCGCGCGGCCCAGCACAGCGCTGGCAGGCCGTTGCCGTCGCCGTTGACGTCGCCGTCGCCGTCGCCGAGATGCTCCGACGGTTGGTCGAAGCGCGGCCTGACGATCCGCAACCAAGCCACGGGTCTCGGACCGCCCGCCGCCCCCTACCGCTGCTCCCACGCCCGCAGAAAACTCTCCAGGTTGCCCCGCAGCACGTCCTTCAGGTTCGCGCTGCTCGCGCCCGTACGCGGGTCGCGCACCGCGCCGCCGGTGATTCCATAAGTGCGCGCCACCTCGGGCGTGCGGTCCTGGCCGCGGTACCAGGCGTGCAAATCGCGGCCGAGCAGGGTGAGGGTGCGCGGATCGGCGCCGAGCAGGATCCAGCTGATGCCGCGGGGCTCGCACTCGAACAGCAGGCGCGCGGCGCGGCGCGGCACCAACAGGCCCTGAGCGCGGCGCGCGTCCTCGACGTGCACGCCGGTGGGCAGCGCGTCGCTGGGCTCGAGGTCGCCGCGGGGCAGCACCTCGACGCGCAGGCGCGCCGTGCCGCCGTTCGACAGCTTGCAGCGATGCTGGCCGTGCTCCATCTCGAGCACCTTGAACGCGCGCGGGCCGTCGACCTCGAGCACCACGCGCTCGACCTCGCCTTGCACCTGCTGCTCGGCGACGACCTCGGCGGTCAGGCCCTGGCGGCGCGCCCAGGCGAGGTACATCTGCGTCAGGTCGCGCAGCCAGTCGCCGGGCGCGCGGTGCGTGTCGCCGGGGCCGATGAGCACCCAGGCGGCCGCCGGCGCGTCGTCGGCGCCCAGGTCGAGCCAGCGCCGGTAGCTCAGCGCGACGTCGCCGACGACCTCGGCCAGCACCTCGACCGCGGGCTGCCCCTCGAGCAGGCTCGCCAGCCGCTTCACCGGTCGGCGCAGGCGCGCCTCGGCCTGCTGCCGGGCGTCGAGCGCGCGGTAGCGCGTCAGCATCGCCTGCGCCTGCTCGGCGTCGTCCCAGAAGCCCGGGTGCTGGCTGCGCTCCATCAGGCGGGCGGCCTCGTCGGCGCGGCGCTCGGCCTCGCTCTCGAGCGCCTCGAAGCGGGCCAGCCACTCGGCGGCCTCGGCGCGCAGGGCGTCGGCGTCGAGCGTCCGCTGGTGTCCGTCGACGGTGGGGACGGGCGCCGCCGGCTCGACGTCCAGGCGCTCGACCACCACCCGGTCGCGCCGCACGGTCAGCCCCAGCCGCGCGCCCTTCGGCGGATCGTGCCGCACCAGGAAGTCGGCCAGCGACGCCGTCACCCGCCGCTCGATCTCCCGCCGCAGGAAGCGCGCCCCGAAGTGCGGGTGGTAGCCGTGCGCCACCAGCCAGTCGAGCACCTCGCTGCCCACCTCGAGCGCCAGGTGCCGCCGCGCCATGCCCTCGCGCTGCGTCAGCTCGCTCAGCTCGCGCCGCGCGATCTGCCGGATGTGCGCGCGGTCGAGCGGGTGGAAGTGCACCACGTGGTCGAAACGATTGAGGAACTCGAAGCGGAACACCTGCAGCAGCCGCCGGTCGAGCTCGGCGTCCAGCGCCCGCACGTCGCGCGGCCGCTGGAAGCCCAGGCCGGCCTCGCGGTAGACCTCCACGCCCGCGTTCGACGTCGCGATGATGATCATGCTGGCGGCCGAGATGGTCTCGCCGGCGCCGTTGATGAAGCGGCCCTCGTCGAACAGCTGCAGGAAGCGATCGTGCACCCGCGGGTGCGCCTTCTCGAACTCGTCGAGCAGCAGCACGCCGAAGGGGTGGCCCACCAGGCGCTGCGTCAGCACGCCGCGGCGCTGCGCCACCGAGGGCGCGTAGGGGTTGCCGAACAGCTCGTCGGTGTCGTCGGGGCCGGGGTAGTCGGCCATGTTCAGGCGCACCAGGCGGTGGCGGTCGCCGAACAGGTAGTCGGCCAGAAGCTGCGCGGCATGCGTCTTGCCGACGCCGGTGGGCCCGACGAACAGCAGCACGCCGAAGGGGCGGCGCAGGTCGGTCAGGCCCGCCTTGATGAGCGCGATCATGCGCAGGATGGCGTCGACCGCCTCGTCCTGGCCCAGCAGGCGCCCGGCGAGGAAGCCGTGCACGTCGTCGAGGTCGAGCGGCACGCGCGGATCGACCAGGCTCGAGGGCACGCGGGTGAGCTGGCTGAAGCGCCCGACGATCTCGGCCACGCCCAGCGCCGGCGCGTCCGGCGGCGCCAGCAGCCGCGTCTGCTGCAGCAGGTCGATCACCTTGCGCGGGAAGTGGCGGTCGCCCATGAAGCGGCCGGTCAGCTCGATGGCGATGGCGCGGCCGTCCGCGTCGAAGGCAGGCCGGTCCTGGGCCGCGGCGGCCCAGGCGTCCCACTTCGACACCACGCGCGCGACGCGCTCGGGCGGCGGCTCGTCGAGGCGGATGGCGACGAGGTGGTCGCCCAGCTCGCCCGCGTAGTCGAGCAGCTCGTCGAGGGGCTGCGGCAGCGCCTCGGCGAGGATGGGCCGCGGCGAGCGGGCCAGGTAGCGCAGCAGCAGCCCCTCCCAGTCCAGGCCGTAGGCCGCGTGCAGATCGCGGATCAGCGGGACGACCGGCGGCTCGGCGGCCAACAGCGCGTCGAAGAAACGCTGCGCGAAGTCGGTGGCCTCGCCCGGCTGCGGGAAGCGGCCGGCCAGCGTCCGCAGCCCGAACTGCACCACCCGCGCGCCGTGCAGGATGCTCGGCCCCTCACCCCGCGCGGCGCGGCGGACGATCTGGTGCAGCACCGCGGACTTGCCCACGCCGTGCTCGCCCACCAGCACCGGCGAGCGCGCGCCCCCGCCGGCCAGCACGACCTCCTCGACCTGCCGCAGCGCGTCGTGCACCTCGAAGGCGGGCGGCAGGGCGTCCGCCTTGGCAGCGGCCGTGAGGTCGGCGTCGATCCAGTCGTCGATGTCGATGTGCTTGGACTTCTTCCCCATGCGGGGGAGGTTCGCAGGGCCGCCGCCGGCTGGCAACGGCCCTGCGCTTCGTTCGGAGGCCGCGGTGGGCCGGGCGGGTGGTGGGCCGGGGCCCCTCAGCGGTTGGCGGGGCGGTCAGCGGTCAGCGGTCAGCTCTCAGCTTGCTCGCTTCGCTCGCGGGGCGCTCGCTTCGCTCGCCGGGCGCCGTGCCTCAGCCGTCGCGCGGCTCGCAGTCGCGCGCGGGTCGCAGTCGCGCGCGGGTCGCACGTGCTCGTTGGCCTTGCAGGTGCGCAGGGCGTACGGGAACGAGCGGTCCGGGAACGAGGGTCGTGCCATACTAACAAACTATCGTGATGACTTTTCCACTTTCCTCGACCAACCCCATTGACGCCGCCGCGCCTGGCGGTGGTACGAGCAGAAGCGTGAGGTGATGGGATGCCCGTAGAGAAAACGACTGGACTCTTCCTGCTCCAGAGGACCAGTGCGGAGCAGTTTCTCGGCACCGTGACGTGTATAGTCAGCGGACCGCAGGCAGGATGGACCTCTGGCCTGGTGGACACATCCACCGGCGGGTGGTCCTTTCGGGCGTCGAGTAAAGCAGGGATTACGTTGAAGGCCGACATGGACATGTCACTGAGGTTCGCCAGCATCTTGATGGTTACCTCCATCCAGGGGCTGGGCAATTCCAATGCCGTTCGTGACGCTCACGCTGTTGAAGGCGGTGTCCTTCGGGATGGTCGGCAGCGCTTCATTACCATCACCGTGCCCAAGACGAGTGCGGTCACCGTCCAGGAACCGGAGGAGGAAGGAGAGGTCAGATTCCGGTTGAGTCCCGGACTCGCCAGAGCGGTTGCCATGAAAATCTACGAGATCGCCGCCAAGATGTGGACGTTGAGCTGATCCGTCCACCGGGCGGGCGACCCGTGACTCTGAGTCCTCCGAAAACACTCAGCTTTTGGGCCAGGCGGCGGTCTGGTCGCCGTCGACCTCGGTGGATCGGGCCTCCAACGGTTCCGGCGAGGGTGATCGCGGCCAAGTTCGGGGGCACTGGATGCTCTGAAGCTGGATTCGGCGCGCATGGGTGCGCCGGCGCGGCGGGCGCGCGGAGCGATGCCGGGTTCGGAGGCGCCGGCGGCGGGGTCAGCCGTCGGCGAGCGCTCTCGGGAGTTCCCCCCACGCCGCGGGCGGGAAGGGCCACGGGGCGTCGGGCGGCAGGAAGGGTCCGACGATCGGGGCGTCGTCGAAGGCGTCGTTGAGCAGGGTCGGGTCGTCGAAGCCGTCGGGCAGATCGGTCCAGGGGCGCTCGGGATCGGCGTCGTCGTGGGTGATGGCGGCGCCGCCCTGCTCGACGACCTTGGCGACCGCCGCCATGACGGCGCCGCGCGAGGCGGGCGTCCTGGCTCAGCGGACCCGGGGCTGGCAGTCGGGCGCGGGCCGCACGTGCTCGGTGGCCTGGCAGGTGCGCAGAGCGTTCATCAGGCCCTGAACGAAGGCGTCGGCGTCGGCCAGCACGTCGGGCGGGTTGCCCGTCTCGTACTCGTGGGCCGACGCGGCGCCGGCGCGCACCAGCTGCACGGTGCTGGCGCCGCCGTCGGCGCAGTCGGGGCAGCCGTAGCGTTCGGCCAGCTCGACGCCGACGAGCGCGGCGCCCAGCGCGCGGGCCCGGTCGTGGCCGGCGACCGTGAGCGTGCCGCCGTGGGTGGTGCACGGCGCGTCGGGGCCGCCGTTGTCGCAGATGGTCAGCGTGGTCACGTCGCAGGCCCCCTCGACGTCGAGGGGCGAGCCCTCGATGCGCAGGTCGCTGACGCAGCCCTCGAGGCACTCGCCGAAGCTGTTGCCGCCGCCGGCGACGATCGGATCGCGCCGGTTCTCGAGGCACAGGCCGCCGCCGCCTCCGCAGGCCAGCTGGCACGCCTCGCGCGTCTCGAAGTTGTTGGCGTTGCCCTGGCAGCCGCCGTAGACGAACTCGACGCACTCGCCCTGGTTGGGGTCGAAGGCCCAGCGGGGGATGGCGGCGTCGCAGGGGCCCACCTCGATGGGCAGGCCGCACGCGTCGGGCTCCTCGCAGGCGCCGGACGTCGCGGCGTCGACGCCGGCCGCCTGGGCCTCGCAGAGGTTGCCGTACGTCATGCCGTCGCAGCCGCAGACCGGCATCACGACAGCGGGGCAGTCCTCGGGCCGCGGCCGGCAGACGCCCTGGGCGTCGGCCCAGTCGCAGAAGTCGCCGGGGAAGTCGCAGAACTCGGCGTCGGCGCAGGTGTCGCCGGCGCGCGCGCCGCAGGCCACGCCGCCCCCGCCGCCGCACGCGTCGCGGCACGCCTCGATCGTCTCGAAGTTGTTGTCGTTGCCGCCGCAGCCGCCCCACACGAACTCGACGCAGTCGCCGACGATCGGGTCGAACCCGAAGCGCTGGAAGGCCGCCGCGCACGGACCGGACTCGAGCGGCAGGCCGCAGGCCCCGCCGTTGCCCCCGCAGGGGCCGATCGACGCGGTGTCGGTGCCGGCCGCCTGGGCGAAGCACTCGTTGTCGTAGGTCTCGCCGTCGCAGCCGCAGACTGGCGCGAAGATCTCGATGCAGGCCTCCGGGCGGGGCTGGCAGACGCCCTGCGCGTCGGCCCAGTCACAGCCCAGGTTCGCGAAGTCGCAGAACTGGTCGCCCCCGCAGGTGGGGCCGGCGCGGCCGCCGCAGGCGACGCCGGGGCCGCCGCACTCGCCGGGCGTGTTCACGTCGCTGCCCGCGGCCTGCGCCTCGCACTCGTTGGCGTAGGTCTGGCCGTCGCACGCGCACACCGGATCGAAGACGTCGTCGCAGCCGTCGGGCCGCGGCCGACAGACACCCTCGCGATCGGTGAAGTCACAGCCGGCCTGGGCGAAGTCGCAGAACTCGTCGTCGGCGCAGGTGTCGCCGGCGCGCCCGCCGCAGCGGCGGTCGACGCCGCCCTCGCACTGCAGCTGGCAGGCCTCGAGCGTCTCGAAGTTGTTGTCGTTGCCGCCGCAGCCGCCGTAGACGAACTGGATGCAGCGGCCCTGGTCGGGCGCGTACGCCCAGCGGGGGATGGCGGCCTCGCAGTCGCCCTGGACGATCGGCTGCAGGCACACCTCGGGGATGTTCGCGCACTCGCTGATGTGCCACTGGCACTGGCCATCGAGGGTCTGTTCGCAGGTGATCTCGGGGCCGTTGCCGTCGGGGCAGCGCATCACGGGCGGCATCGGGCCGCAGGCCTCGTTGGGGCAGATCTGCACGTCGCACTCGCCGGCGAAGGCGGCGTCCACGCCGGCGGCGTGGGCCTGGCACAGGTTGCCGTAGGTGTTGCCGTCGCAGCCGCAGACCGGATCGTAGTTGGCGTCACAGGCCTCGGGCCGGGGGCGGCACAGCCCCTGGGCGTCGGCGAAGTCGCAGCCGTCGCCCTCGAAGTCGCAGAACTGATCGTCGCTGCAGGTGGGCCCGGCGAAGCCGCCGCAGGCCGGCCCAGGTTGGCCGCCCATGCCGCCGTCGCCGCCCATGCCGCCGGCGCCGCCGCCCATGCCGCCGACGCCGCCCATGCCGCCCACGCCGCCCACGCGCCGCCGGCGCCGCCGCCGTCACCGCCCATGCCCGGCTCGCCGCCCACGCCGGGGTTGCCGCCGTCGCCGCCCACGCCGGGGGTGCCGCCGGCGCCGCCCATGCCCGGCGTGCCGCCGGTGCCGCCCTCGCCGCCGGCGCCCATCGTGGCGTCGGCGCCCATGTCGGCCCCGCCGCCCCCGTCGTCGTCGTCCTCCTGGCAGCCGACCACCATCGCGGCCAGTGCCAGCGCCAGCGTGGCGCGCAGCGCGTACTGCAGTCTCAGCGTCTTCATGCGGCAACCTCCCCTCGGGTTCAACGGGCCGTCGGGTTGCAGTTTCGGTGCCCGGCCGCGGACCGCGCAAGGCCGTACGCGCCGCCACGGCCGCCGCGGAGATCTGCCGCTCCGCCTCGGAAATCCGGGGCGCCGCGGGCCTCCGCGGGGTCGGATCAGGCGCCTTTGTAGCTCAAGATGGGGCGCAGGCGGCGGACGACGCGGGTCAGGGCGCGTTGGGCGCGCATGACCGCCTCGATGTCGCGGTAGGCGGCGGGCGCCTCCTCGACCAACCGGCCGGCGCGCGCGTCGTCGAAGAACACGCCGCCCATCTGCGCGCGCAGTCGGCCGGCGTCGAAGCGGCGGCGCGCCTCCGTGCGCGAGCAGCGCCGGCCAGCGCCGTGGGAGGACGACCACAGGGCCTCGGCGTGACCGCGGCCCTCGACGTGGTAGGTGAGCGTCGCCATCGAGCCGGGGATGATCCCGGGCTCGCCGGCCCGCGCCGAGATGGCGCCCTTGCGGTGCAGCCAGCCGCGCGCGCTGGGCTCGACGTGGTTGTGGTCACAGTCGGTCGGCGCGCCGATGGGCGAGGCGCCCATCAGTCCCTCCAACACCACCGCGACCGCGTCGAGCAACGCTCGGCGGTTCTCGCGAGCGTAGGCGCGCGCCCACGCCAGGTCGGCCAGGTAGGCGCGACCCTCCGGTGAGGCGTCGAGCAGCGGATCGAACGCTCCGCGGTCGCCGACGTGCGCGTCGCGGATGGCCTTGCCAGCGCCGCGCGAGCCGCTGTGCACCGCGGCCCACAGCGTGCCTTCGTCGTCCGCCTGCAGCTCGACGAAGTGGTTGCCGCGCCCGACCGTGCCGAGCTGTCGCTGGGCGAGGCGGCGCGCGACGGGCGCGGGCGGCGGATCGAGGTCCTCGGGCCAGGGCAGCGGATCGCGGCGCAGCTGGACGGGCGCCAGGATCCGCAGCGCCCGCAGCGCCGCGGCGGCCTCGGCCCGCCCGAGCCGCGCGGCCTCGACGTCGAAGGCCTGGGTGGCGACGCCGCACCCGATGTCGCCCCCGACGGCCGCCGGGTAGATGCGGCCTTCGGTGGCGACGACGGTGCCGACGCACACGTCGCCGGCCAGGTGCACGTCGGGCATGACGGCGATGGCGCGCACGCCGGGCGCACGCGCCATGCGGTCGACGGCGCGCGCCACGTCGGGCGCCAGCGGCTCGACCAGCCAGGTGGTGAGCTCAGCCATCGCTCACCTCCTGGGCGTGGAACGCCAGGAAGGGCACGCGCCGCCGATGGACCGCGCGCGCGACCTCGTCGCGCAACCAGCCCGCCGCGGCGTCGAGCGCGGCGCCGAGGCCGGCGGGGCCGATCAGCACGACGTCGAGCCGCGCCGTCGTGCCGGCGGGCTGCACCGACTCGACGGTCGTGGCGTTCAAGGCGGGGTGCCCGGCGGCGCCCAGCGCCAGCTCGAGGGCGCGGGCCACCTGCCCGCACAGCTGTCGCTCCTTGCGCCGGCGCCCCCGGTCGGGCTCGGCGCGGTGTTGGTGATAGAGGTAGGGATCCTGGCCGTCTTCGGGCCCGAGCTCGGCGCACAGCGCCTTCATCTGCCGGCGCAGCTGCGCCCGGCGACGATCGTCCTTCATGTCGATTGACTCACTGTTCCAGGGACCAGCGGTCGCGCGCCCGCACGGGCGGCGTCGAACCGCGATGAACGCCTTAGTGGGCGACCCCTGGGACAACGAGCTGCACGACATCACCTCCGACGATGGGGTGGGTGGGAACGCCGCCGAGGGTAGTGGGGGCGGCGGGGCTTGGCAAGGGGCTGCTCGCGCCTGCGGCGACGACGACCACGCTCCGTGCGTGGGCTCAGGCTGCGGCGTCGTGGGCGGCGGGGCGGGCGCGGGGCAGGGGGCCGCCGTTCACGGCGAGGCGGGCGTTGACGGTGTGGGCGAGCGCGCGCGCTTCGCTCATGTCGCCGGTGAGGAACATCGCCACCAGCCGGTCGAGCGCGTTCTCCAGCGGGATGCCGGCCAGCGTCGCCACCAGCGCGGTGTCGTCCAGCAGCATCGTGGTGAAGCCCTCGCCGCGCAGCGTGGCCAGCAGCTGGCCCGCCTGCATCGCGAGCTGCACCTGTCGCTTGCCGTCCAGCTTGTAGTTCGCCTCGGGCCACAGGGCGTAGGGCATCAGCGCCTTGATGCGGTAGTCCATCACCTCGTGCAGGAAGCGCTGCTCGTCCTCGATCTCGAAGCCGTAACGCTCTCGCTCGCGGAACCACGGCGTGTTGGGAAACAGACCCGCGAAGGTCACGGGGATGGAGAAGTGATCCCGGCCGCGGAACACGCGGCGCAAGAAGTCGAGCGTCTCGGCCGTGCTGTGTTCGTCCTCGCCGGGGGCGGGGTAGAGGATGGAGGCGACGGTGAAGACGCCGGCGTCGAGGCACGCGCCGAGCGTTCGCTCCATCTGCGCGACGCGGTTCTTCTTCTTGCCCAGGCCATCGGCCAGCACGCGCGGCGAGCCGGACTCGACGCCGAAGAACAGACCCCACAGGCCGCCCTCGGTCAGCGTCGGCAGCAGGCGCGGGTCGAGGCCGTGCGGCGTGGCGTAGGCGCTGTAGAGCAGGTCGGTGCCGGCGGCGGTCAACGCTCGGCTGACGTCGGCCATGGTCGAGAAGGGCGTCGCCGAGCCGGCGAAGCGGAAGCCGCGCGTGTCGTGCCGGCGGCGCAGCGTGGTCAGCTCGGCGACGATGTGATCGGCGGGCTTCACGCGGCGGCGCACGCCGCTCTTGCTGGCGTGGATGCAGAACGCGCAGGTGTAGGGGCAGCCGCGGCTCTCGTCGTAGGTGAGGATGCGCAGCTTCTCGTCGCCGGCCATCGCCGGGTAGGTGTCGACGTCGTAGGCGGGCAGGGGCAGCGCGCCCAGGTCGTCCACGCGCAGCGTGTCGCGGGGGCGCGTGCCGTCGCGCCAGACGACGTTGGGCACCTCGTCCATGCGGCGCCTGCCGTCCACCCACTCGGCCAGCGCGACGATGGCCGGCTCGCCCTCGGCGGTCGCGACCGCGTCGAACGCGGCCGAGCGGCGGAACAGCGCCGCGCCCACCAGGTCGACCTGCGGTCCACCCGCGAACACCTTCACCCGCGGCAGCGCGGCCTTCACCCGCTCGGCCATGTGCACCGAGTTGCGCAGCCCGTCGCCCATGTACAGCTTGAAGCCCACCCAGTCGTAGGCGCCCCCGCGCAGCTCGGCGATCAGATCGTCGGCCATGCGGTCGGCCTCTTCGGCCATGTGCGCGTTCATCCGCGCGTCGACGCCGCGCGCGAAGGCGGTGGCCTCGGCGTCGCGCCCCACGCGGTCGAACAGCGGCACCAGGCGGCGCATGTCGGCGCGCAGCTCGGCGGTCATCAGCCGCTCCATGACCGACAGCGTGTTGAGATCCCACACCCGCGCCCGATGCCCGGCGGCCTGCAGCACGGCGGCCAGCGTGGCCAGCCCGTTGTCGGGGAACAGCGACGAGGGGGTGTAGGGGTAGCCCCCGCAGGTGACCAGCAGTCCTTTGCTCACGGTCGAACTCCTCGGGCGACGAACAGCGGGATCAGCGCGACGAAGCCGGGCAGGGCGCACAGCTCGTCCGCGAGGGCGGCGACGCGCGCCGCGTCCTCGCCCAAGAGCGCCCCCTTCAGGCCCAGCGCCATCGCCAGCAGCGGGCGCAGGCCGAAGCTCTGTCCGGTGATCGGCACGACGTCGAGGTCGACGTCGACGAGCCCCGCGCGCAGCAGCAGGCCCGGCAGCTTGGCGCCGACGTGGCGGTCGCCGCCCACGGCCCGCTGCGCGTCGGCGGCGCGGGCGTAAAGGTCGGCCAGGGTGGGGGGGCGCGGCTCGAAGACCACCCCGCGATCGTCCACGTCGAGCAGCAGCGCCCGGCCCCCCGGGCGCAGCACCCGGCGCACCTCGGCCAGCAGCGGCGCGGGGCGGTCGACGTGCTGCATCAGGAAGCGGCCGTAGACGGCGTCGACCGACGCGTCGGGCAGGGGCAGCGGCGCGCCGGCGGGCGCGTGGCGGAAGGTGACGCGCGCCGCGGGCTCGGCGCCCATGCGGGCATCGGCGTCGACGCCGATCACCCGCCAGCCGGGCCACGCGTCGGCGACGGCGTGGGCGGTGGCCCCGGTGCCGCAGCCGAGGTCGAGCAGCGTCCCGCGCGGGGCCGTGAGCAGGCGCGCGCCGAGCAGGGTGCGCTCGGCCGCCCACCAGGCGCCGGCCTGACCGTCGAGGCGCTGTCGCTCGCGGGCGAGGTGGGCGGCGTCGAGGTGGGCATAGACGCTCATGCCTCCCCCAACGTCGGCCGCCGGGCCCCGATGGACGGGGGAGTCGCCGAGCACCCCGGGCCGCCGGTCACCGCGTCGTCGCCGCCGCCCCCTTCCCCTGCACCGCGCTTTCCGGCACCCTGCGCCCGCACGGTGGGCCGGAGGAGCGTTCCGATGTCCGAGACCTTGCTCGTCATCTCCGCGGGCTCGCGGGGCAACGGCCTCACCTCGATCAGCCTGGGGCTGGTGCGGGCCTTTCAGCGACTGCGGGTGCGCGTGGGCTTCTGCAAGCCGGTGGCGCAGCCGCACGGCGATCCGCGCGCGGTCGACGGCGCGGTCGAGCTGGCCCGCCGGGTCACCCACGTCGACGCGCCCGACCCGATCCCGCGCGAGGACGTCGAGCGCATGCTCGCCGCCGGGGACGAGCAGCTGCTGCTCGAGTACGTCGTCGAGACCTGCCACCGCGCGGCGCGCGACGTGGACGTGCTGATCGTCGAGGGCCTGGTGCCGGTGGACGACGCCGTCTACGGGACCGGGCTGAACATGGGCATGGCGCGGGCGCTCGACGCGCGCGTGGTGCTGGTCGGGGCGCCCGAGGGACGCTCCCCGGCCGAGATGGCGGCGGCCATCGGCCTCGCGGCGCGCAGCTACGGCACGGTGGGCGACGGTCTGTTCGGGGCCGTGCTCAACAAGGTGCGCGACGACGCGGACGAGCCCCCCGGCGAGGTGATCGACGAGGTGGGCGTGGCGTCGGTGCCCGCCGAGGTGTGGCGCTCGTACGGCGCCGCGCTGCGGTCCGAGGGCGTGCAGTGTCTGGGGTTGGTGCCGTTCTCGCCGGTGCTGGCCGCGCCGCGCGTGCGCGAGGTGGCGCAGTCGCTGGGCGCCGAGATCCTGCGCGCGGGCGGCCTCGATCGCCGCGTGCACACCATCGAGGTGGGGGCGATGACGCCGCCGAACCTGGTGCGCAAAGGGCTGCGCCGCGGCACGCTGGTCATCACGCCCGGCGATCGGAGCGATACGCTGATGGCCTGCGCGCTGGCCGAGCAGGCGGGCCTGCACCTGGCCGGCGTGCTGCTGACGGGTGATCTGGAGCCCGACGCCGAGGTGATGGGGCTGTGCGAGCCGGCCTTCGTGGCGGGCCTGCCGGTGCTGCGCGTGCCGCAGAACACCTTCGCCGCCGCGCGTGAGGCCACCCAGCTGGCGCGCGACGTGCCGCACGACGATCCGCAGCGGGCCGAGCGGGTCATCGACACGGTGGCGGGCGGCCTCGATCTGATGGCGCTGTCGGCCGTGGTGCGCGACGACCGCGAGCCCCACATCTCGCCGCCGGCCTTCCGCTACAGCCTCATCGAGCGGGCGCGCGCGGCGAACAAGCGCATCGTGCTGCCCGAGGGCGAGGAGCCCCGCACCATCACCGCGGCGGTCATCTGCGCGCGCCGGGGCATCGCGCGGTGCGCGCTGGTGGGCAACCCGGACGTCATCGCCGCGACGGCCAAGCGGCAGGGCCTGACGCTGCCCGACGCGGTCGAGGTGCTCGATCCGCGCGACCACGTCGATCGCTTCGTCGAGCCGCTGGTCGCCCTGCGCGCGCACAAGGGCCTGCACCCCGTGCAGGCGAAGGGCGAGCTGCAGGACAACGTGGTGCTGGGCACGATGATGCTGAAGATGGGCGAGGTGGACGGGCTGGTCAGCGGCGCGCTGCACACGACCGCGAACACCATCCGGCCGGCGCTGCAGCTGATCAAGACGGCGCCGGGCTACTCGCTGGTGTCGAGCGTCTTCTTCATGTGCCTGCCCGAGCAGGTGCTGGTGTACGGCGACTGCGCGGTGAACCCGGATCCCACGGCGGCGCAGCTGGCCGAGATCGCGGTGCAGTCGGCGGAGTCGGCGCTGGCCTTCGGCATCACCCCGCGCATCGCGATGATCAGCTACTCGACGGGCAGCTCGGGCCAGGGCGCGGACGTCGCGAAGGTGGTCGAAGCGACGGCGCTGGTGAAGCAGAGCCGGCCGGACTTGTTGGTGGACGGGCCGCTGCAGTACGACGCGGCCAGCGTCGAGAGCGTCGGCCGCAGCAAGGCGCCCGACAGCCCGGTGGCCGGCCGCGCGACGGTGTTCGTCTTCCCCGACCTGAACACCGGCAACACCACCTACAAGGCGGTGCAACGCTCGGCGAACGTGGTGTCGATCGGTCCGCTGCTGCAGGGCCTGGCGATGCCGGTCAACGACCTGTCGCGGGGCGCCTTGGTGGACGACATCGTCTACACCATCGCGCTGACCGCGATTCAGGCCGAGCAGCGGGCCCGCCGCGAGGCGGCGGCCGGCCCGGGGGCGCCCACCGAGGCGCTGTCGGCGGCGCCGACGCTGCCCGACGGGGCGCCGCCACGGGAGCGTTGAGGGGAGCGTTGACGCGGGGGGTCGGTGCAGGAGCGTTCGGAGCGGCCGCGCGGCCGCCCGATTACTTCTTGCCCTTCCAGTCCTTCAGCGCCTTCTCGACCTGATCCTTCCAGAAGAAGTAGTCCGCCTTCTGACCCATCGCGTACGCCTTCTCGGCCAGCGGGTAGGCGGCCTTGTAGTCACCCTTGCGCGCCAGGAAGTCGGCCTTCAGCCAGGTGTTGAACCAGGTCTGCTCGACCACCAGCGAGGCGTCGATCAGCTTCAGCGCGGCGTCGAGATCCTTCGCGGTGTCGGCCATGTAGCGGGCGGCGTTGGCCAGGCCGCGGCTGCTGCCGCTCTGGTAGTCGGCGATGCCCTTCTTCGACAGGGCGTCGGTGTCGACGGTGATCGGCAGCGACACGCGCGTGCCGGCCCAGTCGAGGTCGAGCGTCGTGCCGCCGTCCTGCGTGTCGCGGAACAGGAAGGTCATGCGCTCGCGCGCGGGGCTCGACTCGGGCTTCACGTCGATGCGCGCCTGGTCGAGCTTGGCGTCGTAGTTGTTGGTGCCGCCCTGGTTCGGGTTCTTGTTCAGGATGACGGTCCAGGTGTCCTTCTTCGGGATGCTGAAGATGGCGTACTTGCCGGCGGGCACGGGCTTGCCACCCACCTTGACGTCGGTGGTGAACTCGATGGTGGTGGCGGCGTTCGCGCCGGTGCGCCACAGCTTGTCGAAGGGCACCAGGCCGCCGAAGATGTCGCGGCCCTTCTTGCCGGGGCTCGAGTAGGTGACGGTGATCGAGGTGGTGCCGACGGTCTGCATCACCTGCGCGAGCGGGCTGGGCGCGGGCAGCTTCAGATCCTGCGCGGCCGCGGGCAGCGCGAGGGCCAGCGTGGCCGCGAGGATCGCGGCGGGCAACAGGGCGGGGAAACGCTTCATGCACTCTCTCCTTCGGGATGGGCTCGACCGCCCCCCGGCAGCACGACCTGCAGCGCGAGCGCCAGGCCGACCACCAGCGAACAGCCGATGACGTTGAACCAGAGGAAACCGATCTCACTGGTGAAGAACAGGGCGACGACGGTGCCCTGCGCGATGACGGCGGCGGCGAACGTGGGCGTGCCGCGGACGCGCTTCAGGAAGAAGGCGACCAGGAAGATGCCCAGGATGACGCCGTAGAAGATCGAGCCGAGGATGTTCACGGCTTGGATCAGGTTGTCGACCAGGGCGGCGAAGGTGGCGAAGGCCACGGCCAGGCAGCCCCAGAAGACGGTGAACAGCTTGCTGGCCAAAAGGGTGTGGGCGTCGTCGGCGTCGGGCCTGAGCAGGCGCTTGTAGAGATCGACGACGCTGGTCGAGCCGAGGGCGTTGAGCTCGCTGGCGGTGCTGCTCATCGCCGCGGACAGGATGACCGCCAGCAGCAGGCCCACCAGGCCCGGCGGCAGGTACTTCAGCACGAAGCTCACGAAGATGTAGTCGCTGTCCTTCAGCTCGGCCGAGGGCAGCGCCTTCGCGATCACCGCCTTGGCCTCGGCGCGGATGGCGTTCATCCGCGCGTGCGACGCCTGCAGCCCCTCGCGGGCGGCGGCCTCGGCGAGCGCGTCGCCCCCGTCGAGGGCGGCGGTCAGCGCGACGGCCTGGTCGCGCCGCGCCTCGAACGCGCGCTGCCAGTCGGCCTCGAGCGCCTCGATGGCCGGCCCCTGCGCCGTGCGCTTCGCCGCGTCGAGCGTCGGCTGGTTGAAGAACACCGGCGGCCGCTCGAAGAGGAAGAAGACGAACACCAGCACGCCGATGAACAGGATGAGGAACTGCATCGGGATCTTGAGCATGCCGTTGAACAGCAGGCCCAGCCGGCTCTCGGCCACCGAGCGTCCGCCCAGGTAGCGTTGCACCTGGGACTGATCGGTCCCGAAGTAGCTCAGCGCCAGGAACAGCCCGCCGGTGATGCCCGACCAGAAGTTGTAGCGGTTGTTCAGGTCGAACTCGAAGTCGACCACGTTGATGCGGCCGAGGGCGCCAGCGAGGCTGGTGGCCGTGCCCAGCGACACGTCGTCGGGCAGGCGGTAGGCGATGACGATGGCGGCCACGACGATGCCGCCCATGATCACCATCATCTGCTGCTTCTGCGTCTGGCTGACCGCCTTCGAGCCGCCGCTGACCGTGTAGATGATGACCACGGTGCCCAGCACGAGGTTGGTCAGGTTGAGCGACCACCCCATCAGCGTGCTGAGGATGATCGCGGGCGCGTAGATCGAGATGCCGGCCGCCAGGCCGCGGCCGATCATGAACAGCGTCGCCGCCAGCACCCGCGTCTTCGGGTCGAAGCGCTTCTCGAGGTACTCGTAGGCGGTGAAGACGTTCAGCTTGTAGTAGATGGGCACGAAGACCGCGCTGATGATCACCATCGCGATGGGCAGCCCGAAGTAGAACTGCACGAAGCGCATGCCGTCTTCGTAGGCCTGGCCGGGCACCGACAGGAAGGTGATGGCGCTGGCCTGCGTGGCCATGATCGACAGGCCGATCGTGGGCCAGCGCAGGTCGTCGTCGCCGCGCAGGTAGCTCTGCGCGCTCTGCACGTGCCGCGTCTTCCAGACACCGTAGATCGCGATGAACGCGATGGTGCCCACCAGCACCGTCCAGTCGATCGCGGTCACGAATACGCCCGGGTGAACAGCCAGAAGGCCAGCACCAGCGCACCCAGCGTGCCCAGCACCAGCAGGTACAGGTTGCGCCAGCGACCCAGCAGGGGCGGCGGCGCGTCCAGATCACCGCGGCCCGGTGGCGAGGGCTTCACGGGCGCGGGCTTCACGGGCGGGGGCAAACGCTGGCTCCGTCAGGTCGGGGTGTCGAGCGTGGTCGTGGACGTCGTCGCCGTCACAGCGCCAGCAGGTTCGCCAGCAGGCGGTACGCGCCGGGCACGCCGGCGGGCAGCTGCCGGAACAGCGACAAGCCGGTGTAGACGAAGACACCCTTCCCGTGGCGCGCGACGATCGTGCTGCCCTCGAGGGGCGCCTCGCCCGCGTCGTGGGCCGAGAACAGCGGCTGGTAGCGGCTGTCCCAGTCGCCCGCGAAGTACAGCCCGCGCTCCTGCACCCAGTCGGCGTAGTCGCTCTCGCCCAGGCGGTTGGGCCTGGTCAGCGCGGGGTGCTTCGGATCGACCGGCGTCATCGCGGCCGTCTCGTCGGTCACCCGGTCGCGCGTGATCTGGAACGGGAACGGTCCGATGGGGCCGTCGAGCGGGTTGAAGCGGTTGTTCGTGTTGTACTGCACGATCAGCCGCCCGCCGCCCTTCACGTAGTCCATCAGCGGCGCGTGCAGCGCCATCAGCCGGGGCCGCGTGTTGTAGGCGCGCACGCCCACCACGACCGCGTCGTACCGCTTCAGATCGCCGGCGACGATCGCCTGCTCGTCCACCTCTTCGACGGTGTAGCCCACCGACCGCAGCGCCTCGGCCACGCGGTCGCCGGGGCCGGCGATGTAGCCGACGCGCTGTGTCTTGCCCCGGTCGATGGCCAGCGGCTTCAGGTCGAGCGTCGCGGGCCGCAGCACCGTGCGGCGCGGCAGGTGCGGGTAGTCGACGACGCTCTGCTGCCACGACCACGCGCGCCCGCCCACCTTCGCCTGGGCGGTGAGCGTTCCGGTGGCCGCGCCCTTCGTCGCCGTGACCGTCACCGGCACCACCTGCTCGGGCGCCTTGTCGGTCAGGTCGAAGTCGACGCTCGCCGGCTTCACGGTGAAGCCCGCCGGCGCCGTCAGCGCCAGCGTGCCCTTCGCGCCGTCCTTCGTCGTCGCGCGCAGCGTCACGCGCGCGGCGCCCGGCCGGCCGTGGGGCAGCATCAGCACGTCCTCGTCGAAGGTGGCGGTGACCGGCGGCAGCACCTCGAGCGGGTGCGAACGCTCGCCGGCGACCGCGTCGGTCCAGGCGTACTCGACGGGCACCATCAGGTCGATGGGCGCGCCGGCGATCGTCACCTCGAAGGTGGCGTGCAGCGCGGCGGGCGTGTCGGCGCGGTCCCGCGCGGCGGGATCCTCGATGACGTACGACGCGGGCGTCGGCGGCTTCGCCAGCCAGTGCGGCACGGTCAGCAGGTCGGCGGGGATCTCGACGTCGAAGGCGCGCTCGACCACCCGGTCGGGGCCGGTGAGACCGACGCCCTTCTGGCGGCCGAAGTGCGACACGCCGATGGCCTTCAGCGCCACCTCGGCCGGCGACCGGTTCACGAACTGCGTCGTGATCTTCACCTTCGCGCCCGGCGCCACGGCCGGCTGCTCGGCCCGCGCGGTGGCCCACAGCCCCGCCGCCTGCGCCATCACGCGCTCGAGCTCGGCCGTCTTGATCGCTCGCCAGCGCGCGTCGGGCACGGTCTTCATCAGCCCGTGCGCCTCGGCGAGGATGGGCAGCACCGCGTGCGGCGCGCGCGGGTCGAACTCGGCGGCGGCGCGCTTCAGCGTCGCCGCCAGCTTCTCGGTGCCGGGGAAGCGCTTCCAGGTGAAGTCGAGGCCCTTCAGCGGATCGTCGCCCGGCGCCAGCGTCGCGCCCTTCAGCGGCGTGAAGTACTCCAGCTGCGGGCCGATCTGCGGGGCCGAGCCGAAGCCCTGGCTCTTGTGCATGGTGCGGCTGGTCGCCGCGATCTCACCGTAGGATCGCCCCCGCGCCGCGTCGTAGGCGCCCACGTCGATGCGCAGCCACTTCGAGGTGTCGGTGTCGGGCGTGATGCGCCAATGCGACTGGTTGTGCAGCAGCCGGTTCGGCGTGAAGACGGCCAGCGTCTCGAGCTGCTCGGGGAAGCGCTTCGCGTCGCCCGCGGCGTCGAACGCCTCGTCCGCCAGGATGGCCGACGCCGTGTGGTGCCCGTGGTTGGGGCCCGTCGGCTCGAAGCGCGTGATGACCACGTCGGGGCGGAAGCTGCGGAAGGTCCACACGACGTCCGCCAGCGCGGCGTCGCGGCCCCACACCGCCAGCGTCTCTTCGGGCGACTTGCTGTACCCGAAGTCGCGCGCGCGGCTGAAGCGCTGCTCGGCGCCGTCGACGCTGCGCGCGCCGAGCAGCTCGCCGGTGCGCACCACGCCCAGCATCTCGGACTGCTCGGGCCCGATCAGGTTCTGGCCGCCGCCGCCGCGCGTCATCGACAGGTAGGCCGTGCGCAGCCCCTTCTGCCCGACGAGCCACGCGATGAGGCGGGTGTTCTCGTCGTCGGGGTGCGCGGCCACGTACAGGACGCTGCCGACGACGCTCAGCCGCTCGATGTCGCGCAGCAGCGTGCCGGCGTCGGGCTGGGTCGGGGGGCGCGGCTGCGCCGCGGCGTCGGGCACGATCGGCGGCGCCATCAGCGCCGCCCCCAGCAGGGCCACGGCGGGCAAGTGACGACTGGGCCGGCGATTTCCATTTCGGTTGAACCCGAAGGGCATGTCACTCCATCTCACTGCGAGTCGCGCGCGCCCGGGTGGCTCTCGCCGCTCGGCGCGCGCGGTACGATGCCACAGGACCCCGCGAGGTTGTGCCCGCTTTGTCGAACGTCGCCTTCACCCCGGACTGGCTGGCCGGTCGGGCCGACGCGGTGGCGTTGCTGCCGCGCGGCTTCGACGACCCCGCGGCGCGCCGAGACGCCGCCCGCGCCGCCGCGGTCCGCCGCGTCCATCCCGGCGCCCTCGAAGCCCTCCGCCGCGCCGCCGCGCGCCGGCCGACGTCGGCGCGGGACGCCCACCTCGAGGCCCTGGCGGCCGGCGGCGCCGCCGTCGTCGCCACGGGCCAGCAGCCGGGGCTCTTCGGCGGCCCGATGTACTCCATCTACAAGGCCGCCGCGGCCATCGTCGACGCGCGCGCCCTGCAGGCCGAGGCGGGCGTGCCCTGCGTGCCGATCTTCTGGCTGCAGAACGAGGATCACGCCTGGCACATGATCGATCGCTGCGTGGTGCTCGATCGCGCCGGCGGGCTGGCGGCGATGCAGGTGCCCGGTCGTCCCGAGGACGAGGGGCTGCCCTTCGCGGCGCGGCGCCTGGGTCCCGAGGTGACGCCGGCGCTCGACGCGCTGGGCGAGGCGCTCGAGGGCCTGTCCGAGGCGGACGCGGTGATGGCGCTGCTGCGCGATCTGTATCGGCCCGAGGCCGCGCCCGACGTCGCCTTCGCGGGGCTGATCGACGCGCTGTTCGCGCGGCACGGGTTGTTGGTGCTCGATCCGCGCGACGCCGGCGTCGTCGAGGCGGCCGCGCCGCTGCACGCGCGGGCGCTGGCCGAGGCCGGGCCCATCGACGCGGCGCTGCAGGCGCGCGCCGAGGCGCTGCAGGCCGCGGGCTACGCGGTGCAGGTGCACCTGCGGGCCGGCGCGCCGCTGAGCATGTTCCACCCCGACGGCCCCGAGGGGCGGCGCTATCGCCTGGAGCCCGCAGGCGAGACCGCCTGGCGGCTGTGTGGCACCGACCGCGTGGTCGAGCGCGCGGCCGTGGCCGACGCGCCGCCGGATCACCTGGGCACCACGGCGCTGCTGCGTCCGCTGCTGCAGGACACGCTGCTGCCCACCGCCGCCTACCTGGGCGGGCCCGGTGAGATCGCCTACTTCGCGCAGCTTCCGCCGGTGTACGCGGCGCTGGACGTGCCGATGCCGTTGATCGTGCCGCGCGCGCGTCTGCGCGTGGTGGACGAGACGGCCGAGCGGCTGCTGAGCCAGCTCGGACTGGCGATCGACGAGGCGGACGCGCCGCGCGACGCGCTGCTGCGGCGCCTGGCGACGGATCCGGGGGAGGGGCGCCCCGACGCCGACGCGCTGGAGCGTTCGCTGCTGACGCCGATCGAGGCGACGCTGACCGCCTTCCGCGAGGTGGCCGGCGACGTCGATCGGGGGCTCGAGAAGGCGGTCGACAAGACGCGCGAGACGCTGGTCGAGGTGTCGCGGCGGCTGGTGGAGCGTTATCGTCGCACCCTCGCGCGGCAGGACGAGGTGACGGTGGCGCGGTTGGATCGGCTGCAGGCCCGGCTGTGCCCCGAGGGGGCGCCCCAGGAACGCGTGCTGTGCTGGCCCTGGTTCGGGGCGCGCTACGGCGTCGAGGGCTTCGTCGACGCCGTGCTCGGCGCGGTGCAGCCCTTCGATGGCGCGCTGCGGACGCTGGCGCCGTGAGCGCGGTGCTGGATCTGCTGGCCTTCGGGCCGCACCCCGACGACGTCGAGCTGTCCTGCGGCGGCTGGGTGGCGCGGGCGGCGGCCGACGGGCACCGGGTGGGCGTCGTCGATCTCACCCAGGGCGAGCTGGCCACCAACGGCGACGTGGTCGAGCGGGCGGCCGAGGCCGACGCGGCGGCGCGCGCGCTGGGCCTCACGGTGCGCGAGAACCTGGGGCTGCCCGACGGAGGGCTGCGCGCCGACGACGACGCGCAGACGGACGCCGTCGTCGAGGCCCTGCGCCGCCTGCGGCCGTCGCTGGTGCTGGCGCCGTGGATCGAGGCCCGCCACCCGGATCACGCGGCGGCGGGGCGCCTGATCGAGCGGGCGGTCTTCTTCGCCGGCCTCGCGAAGCACCGCCCCGCGCTGGGCGCCCCCGCGCGGCCGCTGCGCCTCGTCTTCTACCCCCAGCGCCACGAGGTGCGGCCCGACTTCGTCGTCGACGTCACCACCATCTACCCGGTGAAGCAGGCCGCCATCGCCTGCCACGCCAGCCAGTTCGGCGCCGGGGGGACGAAGACGCTGATCAACGCGTCGGTCGGCCTGGGCGCCTTCGAGGCCCGCGATCGCTACTGGGGCGCGACCATCGGCGTCCCCCTGGGCGAGCCCTATCTGCTGCGCGGGCCGGTGCCGCTGGCCGATCCCGTCGCGCACTTCGCCGCGCACCCCCACCCGCCGGTGCTGGTGCCGCCGCGATGAGTCGGTCGGACAGCGACGTGCTGCGCATCGGCATCAGCTGCTACCCGACGGTGGGCGGCAGCGGCATCGTGGCGACGGAGATCGGGCTGGCGATGGCGCGGCGCGGGCACCAGGTGCACGTCATCAGCACCGACGTCCCGCGGCGCCTGGATCGCTGCGCCGACAACGTCTTCTTCCATCAGGTGCGCACAAGGGACTACCCCGTGTTCCCCCAGGCGCCCTACGCGCTGGCGTTGGCGTCGACGATGGCGTCGGTGGCCACCTACGAGGGCCTCGACGTGCTGCACGCCCACTACGCGGTGCCCCACGCGACCAGCGCGTGGATGGCGCGGCAGGTGTTGGGCAACGGCTCGCCGAAGGTGGTCACGACGCTGCACGGCACCGACATCACGCTGGTGGGCGCCGACGCGAGCTACCTGCCCATCACGCGGCACAGCATCCTGCACAGCGACGCGGTGACGGCGCCCAGCGACTTCCTGCGCCGGGCGACCTACGAGAAGCTCGACCTGACGCCCGAGGCCGTGCCCATCGAGGTGGTGCCCAACTTCGTCGACACGCGGCGCTTCCGGCCCGCCGACGGCGGCGAGGCGGCGCGGCTGACCGCGCTGTTCGGGCCCGCCGCGGCGACCACGCCGGTGCTGGTGCACGTGTCGAACTTCCGCCCGGTGAAGCGGGTGGACGTGGTGGTCGACGTCTTCGCGCGGGTGGCGGCCGAGCGCCCGGCCTTCTTGCTGCTGATCGGCGACGGCCCCGATCGCCCGCGGGTCGAGGCCGAGCTGCGCCGGCACGGCCTGCACGATCGCGCGCGGCTCTTGGGCAAGCAGGATCACTTCGAGGCCCTGCTGCGGGCCAGCACGGCGTTCCTGCTGCCGAGCGAGAGCGAGAGCTTCGGGCTGGCGGCGCTCGAGGCGCTGAGCTCGGGCGTGCCGGTGGTGGGCTCGGACGTCGGCGGCGTGCCCGAGGTCGTGCGCGACGGCGAGACCGGATTCCTGTGTGATCCCGAGGATGTCGGAGCGATGGCCGCGAAGGCGGGCGCGCTGTGCGACGACGCCGCCCTGCGCCGCCGCATGGGCGAGGCCGCTCGGCGCGACGTGCTGACCCGCTTCGACGAGGCGCCGATGGTGGATCGCTACGAGGCGGTCTACCGCCGCGTGCTCACCGACCGGTGACGCGCCCGACGAACTCGACGACGGCGGCCTCGAGCGTGGCCTGATCCAGGTCCAGCGGGGCGACGTGGCGCGAGTTGGGCAGCGGAAGCAGCGTCACGTCCGCGCCCTCGCCGATGAGATCGGGCAGCGACTTCGTGTTGGCGTTGGGCACGCTGCGATCCTGCTCGCCGTAGATGCCCAGCACCGGCACGGTCAGGCCGCGCAGGCCGTCGCGCACGCGGGGCAGGGCGGCGACGAGTGAGTTGGCCGCCTTGGTGGGCACGGTGGCGTAGGCCTTCTCGTCGACGCCCGGCTTGTTGGCGTCGTTGGCGACGAGGCCGGCCGAGGCGGCCGGCACCGCGGGGATGAAGACGCTGAGGAAGGGCGCCACCTTGGCCAGCAGCCCCTCGCGGTCGAGGACGGCGCAGTTGATGGTGGCGATGCCGGCGATGTCGCGGGCGCGGGCGGCGCCGACGTCGAGCACCAGCGTGCCGCCCATCGAGAAGCCCACCAGCACCACCTGATCGCAGCGGCGCTTCAGATCGTCGAGGGCGGCCTCGGTGGCGGCGCGCCAGTCGGCGTAGCGGCAGCGCGCCATGTCCTTCCAGTGGGTGCCGTGGCCGGGCAGGCGGATGACCTCGACGGCGTAGCCGGCCTTGGCGATGGCCTCGCCGAGGGGGCGCGTGGAGACGGGGTTGCCGGTGAAGCCGTGCACGACGACCGCGCCGACGCGGGCGCGGGCGCCCTCACCGGGGGCCGAGAAGGGCTCGGCGCCCTCGATGATGGGGTGGCGTTCGTTCATGGCGTCGGTATGCCTCGCCGGCGGCGGCGGCGCAAGGCCAGCAGCGGCAGGGCGAGCAGGCCCCACGGGGCGTCGCGGCGGCCGGGGGCCGCGGCGCAGCCGTCGTCGCCGCTCGAGGCGGCGGGGGCGCGGCGTCCGGCGCGGGCGCGGCGTCCTGTGCTGCCACGGGCGCGGCGTCGAACATCGAGGCGTCGGGCGTCGGCAGGTCGATGCGCCCGCCGTCAGGCGCGCCGGCGTCCGGCGGTGTCGGCGCGGCGTCGGGGGGGCGGCGTCGGGCGGGGCTGCGTCGGCCACCGCGGCGTCCGGCGCCGCCGCGTCGGGCGGGGGCGGGGGCGGGAAGGGCGGCGGCTCGGGATCGGCGCAGCCCTCGGCCGCCGCGTCCTCGCACGGCGTGCGCACCGGCGTCGACCAGGTCTCGACGGTGACGCGGCCGTCCAGCAGCTGGACGCCGGCGCCGATCTCGACCGTGTAGACGGTGTCGTGGGCCAGATCGGCCTCGGGCAGCAGGCGCACGAGGCGCGTGCTGTCGTCGGGCGAGCCGCCCCAGCGGGTGTGTTGCACGCGGACGCCCACCGGCGCGCCCTCGGGGTCCAGCAGCCGGACGTTGTCGGCGGTGAGCGATCCCACGCGGGCCCCGACGCCGAAGACCACGGTCACCCAGCCATCGACGGTGCCCGATCGAACGCTCCGGAGCCTTCGGCCGCCGTCCGGATAGCTCCAGGTGACCACCGCCGGCAGCGCGTGCCGGCCGTGGAGGCGATCCCACAACGCCTGCATGTACGCGGCGGTCGGGCCGACCTCGCTGGCCAGGCTGCCCGGCACGGCGGGATCGAGGTAATGCTCGGCGCCCCAGGGCAGCAGGGGCCGATACTCCTCGTCGAAGCCCGGCGCGAGGGCCGAGAAGTTGTCGATGACCAGGAACTTCACTCGTTGCAGGCCGTTCTCGATGGTGCGCGGCGTCACGGCGTACCCGTGCGCGCGCTCGAAGACCGCGGGCAGGTGCTCGAAGGGCGCGTAGAGCGGCGGCCGGAAGCGCAGGTGGCCGTCGGTGAACAAGGAAAGCGTCGGTGCCGGGGTCGGCGGCGTCCTGCCCCTGCCCGTCGTGCTCCATCAGCTGGAAGAGGAACAGCGAGTCGAACACCTCGTCCTGCAGGCCGTGCGCGGCGCCGCCCATCAGGAAGGCCACGTGCTTGCGGCACTCGAGCGTCGCGAAGTCGGGCCCGCACAGCTCGGCGACGTACTGCACGTGGGCCTCGACGAAGGGCTCCCAGTGGGCCAGCTCGCCGTAGCCGTCGTCGATGGCGTAGCCCGAGTCGGGGAAGGCGGCGCCGATGAGGGCGGCGTCCTTCACCTCGGGGTCGGCGAAGAAGTCGGCCAGCTCGCCGGGGGCCAGCGACTCGATGGCCCAGCCGGTGACGTGGACGTGGCCGTTGATGCCGTGCGCCGCGGCAGCGGCGGGCAGCGTCAGGAGGGCGGCGGCGACGAGAGGGGTGCGCATCGGGGCACTGTAGCAAGGGAGGGCCGCGGTAGATCCACGGATTGAGGGGGGGCCGAGGGGGCCGCAGACTCGATGCCACGATCAGGAGGTGGCAATGGTGGGGCGGTTCACGCTGATTCTGCTGATGGCAGGTGCGTTGGCGGTGGCGGGGTGCGACGACGACGACGGCAGCGCGGGGCCCGACGGCGGCGCGCCGGGCGCGGGCGGCGCGCCGGGCGCTGGGGCAGCCCGGGCGCGGGCGGCGAGCCAGGGGCGGGCGGGGGAGCCAGGGCGGGCGGTGAGCCTGGCGCGGGCGGCGAGCCTGGCGCAGGGGGTGAGCTGGGCGCGGGCGGCGAGCCGGCGATGGGCGGCGCGCCGGCGCTGGCGGCGCGCCGGGCATGGGCGGCGCGCCGGGCATGGGCGGCGCGCCGGGCATGGGCGGCGCGCCGGCCGTCGACTGTCAGGCCCTCTGCTTCCCGGCGGCGCGCTGCGCGACGCAGGCCGAGCCCACGGATCACTGTCCGGGCACCTGGTTCGTCGAGACGCGCGACATCATCGGGCAGTGCGTCGCGCGGTGCGCCGACGACGCGGACGCCGCCGCGCGCCTGACCGACGCCGCCGACTGCGCCGAGACGGTCGCCATCCTGAGCGAGGACGCCGACTTCGCCGACCTGTGCCAGAACGGCACGCCGCTGCCACCCGCGGTGGACGCCTGCGACGTCCAGGGCGCCCGCATCGCCGCCTGCGTGACGGCCGCGTGCGCCAACGCGGCCGACATCGAGGACGGCGTGGCCGGCCTCTACGCGCTGAACTGCGCCGGCGCCGTCGCCTTCGGCGCCATCACGCCCGAGCAGGCCGCCGCGATCGACGCCGACACCCCCTGCGACGATCCCGCCGTGGACGCCCAGGTGACCGACCTGCTGACCATGGGCAACCCGCAGCTGTTCCTGCCGCCCTTCGCGCCGCTGTGCGACGACGGACCGCAGGTCAGCGTCGACGACTGCCAGACGCTGTGCGACCACGCCGAGGCCTGCGCGCCGGCCACCAGCGTGCTGCGCGATCGCGACATCTGCCTCGCCGCGTGCGTGCCGCTGTCCGGCCCCGAAGGCGTCCAGCAGACCGAGTGCGTCACCGGGGTCGACACGTGCAACGGCTTCGCCGCCTGCTACACCGGCGGGTGATCCGCGGGGCCGCGATCGTGGCGCTCGGCTGGGCCGCGGCGCTGCTGTCGGCCGCGTGCGAGGAGGGCTCGACGCCGCTCCGGCGTCCCGCCGACGCGAGCCCGCCGATCACCGACGCGGCACCGCCGCCGCCGCTGGCCCTGCGCTGCGTCTGCGGCGACGACGCCGACGGCCAGCTGACCTTCGACGGCGAGCTGGCGGTGTGTCGCTGCCCCGAGGGCCCCCGCGCGCCGGTCGCCGCCCCCGCGCGCGCCGAGCGCTGCGACGGTCTCGACGACGACGGCGACGGGCGCGTCGACGAGGGCGCGCTGTTCAGCCAGCGGGCCGCCCTGCCGGCGCCCAGCGGCCGCCGCCTGCGCACGCTGGTGCACCTGAACGGTGTCTTCGGGCTGGTGCTCTTGGGCTATCCCAACTGGGTGGTGACGCTGTCGGTCGAGGGGCCCACCGTCTGGGCCCGCGACGCCTTCGGCGCCGTGCCCGCGGACGTCGAGGCGGGCGCACACCAGAAGGGCGTCGCCCTGGCCTGGCCCGACCGCGCGGGCCGGCTGGTGTACGGCTTCATGGGAGACGACGGCCGCTTCGCTCGGCCGCCGGCGCCGCTGGTCGGCGGACCGACGGCGGGCGCCGCCTCGGTGCAGGTGGCCGCGCGCAAGCTGCCGGTGGCGCTGGCCTGGGACGCGCGCGCCGAGGACGCCTCGACCGTCCACGTGGCGGTGGTGGACGCGGTCAGCGGCGAGCCCGCCGACCCGCCCCGAACGCTCGGCGAGGGCGAGTCGCCGACGCTGGCCGACGACGGCGACAGCGGCTACGTGGTGGGCTATCACCAGCCGGTCGGCGCGCGGCTGCGCCTGGTGTGGCAGCGCCTGACCACCGGCGGCGCGCCCCGGAACGATGCCGTCGAGGTGACCGATCGGGCGACCGCGCCGGGGGCCGTGGACGGCAACTACTACCTCGAGGAGGTCGTCGCCGCGTGGCCCGAGGAGGACCGGATCTACCTGCGCCGGTTCGACGAGGACGGGCCGCCCGTCGCCGAGGCGGTGCAGGTGGCCGAGGGGCTGGACGCGCCGCGGGAGGTGCGGCTGGTCCGCGAGGATCGCCGGTACGCGGTGTTCTGGGTGGACGGGCCCGAGGACGCGCCCAACCTGAGGGCGCGGGTGTTCACCAGCAGCGCTCGGCCGCTCGGGCCGATGGTGACCGTCGCCCAGGGCATCACCGCCTACGCCGCGACGGTGGCGGGCGTCGCCTTCGGGGTGGCCTGGAGCGACGCGGATCGCGGGCTGCACGTGGGCGTCGGCGACCTGGGCTGCGCGCCGGCCGAGTGAGTCAGGCGTCGGCGGCCAGCGCGTCCAGCAGCCAGGGGCGGACGGGGATGGTGGTCAGCAGCGCATCGAGCTCGGCGCGGGCGCCGGCGTGGAAGCTGCCGACGCGGCGGCCGAGGATCAGCTCGTTCTTCAGGCTGTGCTCCCAGCCGGCCAGCTCGGTGACGGTGATCTGATAGCCGTGGGCCTGCAGGGCGAGGCCGCGCAGCACGTTGGTCAGGTGGGCGCCGAACTCGCGGCGGTGCCACGCGTGGCGCCACAGGGCGTCGGGGCCGTCCTTCACGCCCTTCAGCAGGCGGGCCACCTCGGCCTGGCAACAAGGCACCAGCGCGACGTGGTCGGACTTCGCGCGCACGGCGCGCACCAGCGCCTCGTCGGTGGCGGTGTCGCAGGCGTGCAGCGCGAGCGTGAAGTGGGCGCGCTCGGGCAGGTCGACCTCGGCGATGCGGCCACAGACCACCTCGAGGCGATCGAAGCCCAGCTCGTCGGCGATGTCGCGCACGCGCTGCGCGAGCTCGGGGCGGGCCTCGACCGCGACCAGCCGGCCGCGCCCCTGGCGGGCGATCCAGTGCTCGTACAGGGCCAGGCCCAGGTAGGACTTGCCGGCCGCCATCTCGAACAGCACCGGCTGCTCGTGGCGGGCGAAGACGTCCTCGAGCGCGGGGGCGATGAGGCGCAGGAAGTGGTTGATCTGCTTGATCTTCCGGTGCGCGTCGGCGCTGGCGCCGCCCCGCTCGGTGACCAGCCCGAGGGCCTGCAGGGTGCGGACGGACTGGCCCTCGAGCAGGGTGCCCTGCACCGCGGCGGGATCGAGCGATTGGCGGGCGCGCTTCTTCATGGCGCGGCAGTGGAGCGCACGCGGGGCCGGCGGGTCAACCGGGGCGCTGCTATGATGCGCGGCGTCGACGCCTCGGGAGGACGCGATGGGCTTCATGCAGCAGGTGGTTCAGGATGGGCCGGCGCGCTTCGTCCTGCCGAAGATCGGCGCGATGAAGACCGAGGTCGTCGCCTTCCTGTCGCCCGAGCTGTTCGCGCAGACCGACGAGGCGCTGTGGTCGCAGGCCGCCCGGGCGGCCCAGTACGAGGGCGCGACGGGCCTGTACCTGATGCCCGACACGCACCTGGGCTACGGCATCCCGGTGGGCGGCGTGCTGGTGACCGACGACACGATCGTGCAGGCGGGCAGCGGCTACGACATCTCGTGCGGCGTGGTCTACATGCAGGTGCCCGGGCTGCACGCGAGCGACGTGGCCGACGCCGAGAAGCGCGAACGCTGGGTGCGCGGCGTCGAGCTGCGGGTGGCGACCGGGCTGGGCAACGATCGGCCGAAGTACGCGCCGAAGGTGAAGGGCGCCACCATCGACAAGGTGCTGCGCTGGGGCGCGAAGGCGCTGGGTGTGCCCGCCGATCTGTGCGAGCGGCAGTACATCGACGTCGACGAGCAGGCCTTCGATCCGCGCGCCATCCCCAAGGCGCACGGGAAGGCGAAGCCGCAGCTGGGCTCGGTGGGCGGCGGCAACCACTTCATCGAGATGCAGGTCGACCGCGACGACGGCAGCGTCTGGGTGATGGTGCACTGCGGCTCGCGCGGCTATGGCTGGCAGACGGCGAACCACTTCTTCTACGAGGGCGCGGCCCTGCGCGGGCTGCCGAAGAACCAGCGCGAGGCGTCGTGGCTGCGCGCCGACGAGCCGCTGGGCCGCCGCTACTGGGCGCACCACAACAGCGCGGCGAACTACGCGGTGGCCAACCGACACACCATCGTGGACGGGGTGGGCGCGGCGACCGAAGAGGTGTTCGGCCGATCGCCCGAGGTCTACTACGAGATCAGCCACAACCTGGTGCAGGAGGAGACGCTGGTGCTGCCCGACGGGACGACGACGCGCGGCTTCGTGCACCGGAAGGGCGCGACGCGGGCGTTCCCCGCGGGTCACCCGGATCTGGTGGGCACGCGCTGGGAGCACACCGGGCACCCCTGCCTGATCCCGGGCAGCATGCTGGCGGGCGCGGCGATCCTCTTCCCCCAGGCGGGCGCCTTCGCTTCGGGCTGCTCGGTCAACCACGGCTCGGGCCGCGTGATGGGGCGCGGGCAGGCGAAGCGCGAGCTGCGCCACCTGCACGACGACATCGACGACGAGATGCGCACCACCACCCGCACGCTGGGCGGGGTCGAGATCACCGGCATCGTCGGCAACACGGCGCGCACGCCGCTCGACGAGTGCGGACACGTCTACAAGGATCTCGACGCCGTGCTGGACGTGCTCGAGACCGAAGGCATCGCGCGCGTGGCGCGGCGCCTGTACCCGGTGGCGAACCTGAAGGGGACGGACTGAGCGATGAGCGAGCCGACCGAGGTGGGGGGCGAGGGCGAGGGCGGCGGCGGGCCCCGCGTCGAGATCCACTACTGCCCGCGCTGCAAGTGGCTGGCGCGCGCCGCGTGGTACGCGCAGGAGCTGCTGACGACCTTCGAGCAGGAGCTGGGTGAGGTGGCATTGGTGCCATCACCCACCGCGGGCGTCTTCGACGTCGTGATGGAGGACGAGCTGGTCTTCTCGCGGGCCGCCGAGGAGGGCTTCGTCGAGGCCAAGGAGCTGAAGCGCCGAGTGCGCGACCGCATCGCGCCCGGCCGCGATCTGGGGCACGTCGACCAATAGGCGAGGCGTCCCTCGGGTTGCATCCGCATCACTGGAAAGTTATGTTGGGCTCGCAGTCGCTCGGGGCGACCTGCGCGGGGACGGGGCGAGGCAACGTGTTTTCTCAGGCGGTCGCCGAGGCGCCGGGGGTCGGGCGGTATCTGGTGTGCGGCACCCGGCCGCGCGCGCTGCCGGTCGAGGGCACGCTGGCGCGCGCGCTGCGCCGCCTGGGCGTCGGCGCCGAGCTCGTCGTCGACGACGCCCCCGACGACATCGACAGCCTCGACGCCCTGCTGACCGACCAGCTGCGGGCCCGCATCGGCCGCCTGCAGGTGTGGCCCTCCGTTTATCTCTATCCCTTCGAAGGCATCTACGTCGTCATGCCCATCGACCGCGACGGTCGCTACCGCGTGGAGTCGCACGACGGCCCGCTGCGGCTGGTGAACGCCGAGCGCGCCGCCCTGCGCATCGCCGATCGCCTGACGCTGCCGGTGGCCTACCGCGCGCCCACCGTGCCCCTGCGCCTGCGCCGCCCCTCGGTGTTGTTCTGACGGACGCCCCTCAGAAGTAGGACGAGCCCGGCTGGGTGAGGAACTCGGCCTCTTCGGGCGTCGTCTCGCGGCCCAGCAGCGCGTTGCGGTGCGGGAAGCGACCGAAGCGCTTCACGATGTCGCGGTGGCCCCGCGCGTACTGCGTGAAGTTCTCGCAGTGCGCCTTCAGCGGGCCCTCGGCCGACGCGGTCAGCGCCTCGAAGGCGGCCACGCAGCGCGTCTGCAGCCCCCGATCCTCGGCGTGCATCAGCGGCATCAGCAGGAAGGCCACCTGGGGCCGGCCGAGCTGGGCGGCGTCGCCCCGGTCGAGGCCCGCGAGCGCCGCGGCGAGCGCCTTCTCGTCGCCCGCGAAGTAGGCCGGCGAGCCGCCGTTGAGGTTGCGGGTGAACTGGTCGAGCAGCAGCACGTAGGCCAGGTTGCCCTCGGGCGTGGCCTGCCAGTCGGTGAGCCCGCCGTCGAGCGCCTGCTGGACGGCGCCCGCGAAGCGCGCGCGGATGGCGTCGTTCACCGCGTCGCCGCCGCCGAACCAGCGCCCGCGGTTCTGGTCGATGCACTTCGCCTCGTCGTCGGTGTCGCCGAACCAGAAGGTCAGCACGTCTCGGGGCGTGGGCGGGGCGTCGCGCATGTCAGCGTCCTTCGTAGCGGGGGGCGCGCTTCTCGAAGAAGGCGGCGATGCCTTCGGCGAAGTCGCGGCTCTGCACGGTGGTGGCGAAGTGGGCCGCGTCGTCGCGCGCGGCGTCGAGGTGCGCGTCGCTGGCGGCGCGCAGCGTGGCCTTGATCGAGCGCGCGGCGAGGGGCGGCTTGTCGGCCAGATCGCGGGCCAGCGCGGCGGCGTCCCGCACGACGGCGCCGTCGACGTGCACCGCGCCCACGGGCAGGCGGTCGGCGGCGATCGACTCGCCGGTCAGCGCCAGCCAGCGCGCGGTGTGGGGGCCGAACTCGGCCACCAGGCGCGGGATGATGCCCCAGCCGAGGTGCATCGCGCGGTCGATCTCGGGCAGCGAGAAGCGGGTGTCGGGGGCGGCGATGCGCAGATCGCAGGCCAGCGCGAGGCCCACCGCGCCGCCGACCACCCAGCCGCGCAGGCCGGCGACGGTGGGCTGCGGCAGCTCGGCCCACGCGTCGATCAGGCGGCGCCCCAGATCGGCCACCGCGCGGCCGGCGTCGGTGCGCATGCGCTCGGCCAGATCGGCGTCGGTGAGATCGGCCCCCCGGCTGAAGTCGCGGCCCTGCGCGGTCAGCAGCACCGCGCGCACGGCGGCGCGCTCGGCCAGATCGCGCGCGGTGTCGTGCAGCGCGCCCAGCAGGGCCCAGCTGAGGCGGTTGCCCCCCTTGCGGCACAGCGTCACCGTCGCCAGGCCGTCGTCGATGCTCACTTCGAGGCCAGCCGCCATCTCAGGGATCCCAGTCCACGCCCACGCGAGTGCCGAAGCGGACGACGTGCTGGGCGCCCAGGCCGTCCGCGGGTGGGAACCAGGTGTAGCCCGCCCAGAGGACGGCGTACGGCATCACGCCCGCGATGCGCAAGGTGGCGACGCCGATTCCGTGCGCCAGGCGCACGCCGAAGCGGGGATCGGCCAGGGCGTCCTCGGGGGCGCGGGCGACGAACGCGACCTCGGTGTCGTAGCGCAGCGTCTCGTCGTGCACCCGGAACAGCAGGGGCACGCCGCCGGCCAGCACCGGCTTGACGCTGCGGCCGCCGTCGTCGCCCTTGGGGAAGGTGCTGGCGACGCCCAGCTCGGCGCCGAGGGCCACGGTGAGCCGATCGTCGACCCCCCAGCCGGGCAACACGCGGCCCACGCCGGTGCCGCCGACGAAGGCCTCGCCCTCGTCGACCAGCACCTGCAGGCTGCCCATGCTCTCGGCCAGCAGCACGAAGCGGCGCGCGCTGGCCTGCACCCCGGCGAAGGTGGGATCGGGCTCGAGCCAGAAGGGGCAGTCGACCTCGGCGTGGCGATCGGCGTAGGCGGCGGCGTCGCGCACGCGCTCGAGCGTCAGCAGCTCCTCGGCGGCGTCGAGATCGCCGCCGGACTGCTCGTAGACGCCGCGCGCCGAGCCGCCGAGGGCCTCGATGCGGTCGTCCAGCCAGCGCCGCAGGCCGTCGCGCGCCTCGGGCGGCACGCGGCAGGCGCTCTGCATCAGCGTCGAGGCGACGGCGGCGATCTCGTGGCGGTCGACGACCCAGTCGACGCGCGCGCGCGTCTCGACGATGGCGCGGACGTCGTTGTACCAGGCGCGCTGGACGGGATCGGGGGGCAGCGTGGCGCAGCCGGCGAGGCTGGCGAGGAGCGCCAGGAGCGTCGGGCGGGCGAGCAGGGGGGCCTCCGGAGGGTGAGCGGTGGAGGTGTTGTGATGCTGGCGGGGCGCGGGGGTCGCGGGGAGGGGGCCGTGCGGTGGGGTGGGGCTGCGGCGCGGCTTGGGGCGAGGTCAAGGTCAAAGGCAAGGGGCGCGGCCTGGGGGGGGGGGGGTGGGTTGGTGGTCGCGGCGCGGCTCTGGGCAAGGTCAAGGTCAAGGTCAAGGTCAAGGGGGCGCGGCCTGCGGGCGGGGGCGCGCGGTGGGTTGGGGTCGCGGCGCGGCTTTGGGGCAAGGGCGGGGGCGCGGCCTGCGGGCAGGGCGGTGGGGTGGGTTGGTGGTCGCGGCGCGGCTCTGGGGCAAGGTCAAGGTCAAGGTCAAGGCGGGGCGCGGCCTGCGGGCAGGGGCGGTGGGTTGGGGGTCGCGGCGCGGCTTTTGGGCAAGGGCAAGGTCAAGGTCAAGGTCAGGGGGCGCGGACTGCGGGCGGGGCGATGGGTTGGGGTCGCGGTGCGGCTTCGGGCAGCACGGGCACCCCAAGTTGACCACCCCGGATCGCACCTTCAGTCTTTTCGGCTACTTACACCCGCGGCTAGTACCTACGCGCGCTCTGAGCGGTGAATCACCTTCGTCGGGATGGTGGCGAGGAGGTCGGAAAGGCCGAGCGTGGCCGCGAGGGTGCGGACGTCGGGGGACGGCGTCGTGAGGCAGCTGTGCTGGATGCCGTCGATGGCCAGCTGGTGGAGGTGAACGGCGCCGAGGGCGGCCAGGGCGCTGGCGGCCGAGTCGTGCGGGGAGTTGGCGAGCCGTTCCTCGATGAGGCGGTCGACGAGCAGCGCGAGGACGCAGAGGGTGACGTGGGCCTGAATCTTGTGGTCGGTCCAGTGGAACGTCGGCCGGAGGTCGAGAACCGACTTGATCGTCCGGAAGCCGGCTTCGACGACGTTCTTCTGCCGGTAGATGGAGATGGCCTCGTCACAGGTCAGGGCGGCCTCGGGATGCGCGAGTAGCAGGCTCAGGCCGTCGTAGCGCTGCATGTTGCGCAGCGCGTCCTCCTTGAGGCGGAGCTTCACCTGATAGGTGCGGATGGCCTTGGTGCGGCCCGGAAGGTCGAGCGGCTCGAGCTCGACCTCATGGCACTCGAGCAGCTTCAGCTTGCGGAGCCGCTCCGTCACCGCGCTGCGGATCGGCCCCGGCTGCCGCGATCTCTTGGCGGCCGCGAGTTGGCCGTTGAGATCGTCGACGAACGAGCGCGCGGACGCCAAGCGCTCGCTGCGCGCTTGGCGCTTGGTCCGCCAGATATCGGGGTTGAAGTACACGTACATGCGCATCGGCGGCGGGCGCCGCTTGTTGCGGCTGTTGGGCTTCGGCGGCTCGACGAGGCCGAAGTCCTTCCGAAAGGTGTTGCGCGAGCCGGCCCGCGCGGCGAGCCCGAGCGCCTCGCATGCTTGGCTCAAGGCCGCCGGCGTCGCCTCATCCCCAAGGGCTTGGAGCGCGTCGAGCGCGAGCTCGTCGAGGTGCAGATACGTGGGGATGGCATCGGACTTGATGCTCGTGAGGAAGAGCCGGCCTTCCTCCGGGTCGAGCAGCCGCAAGAAGTTCTCGATGCAGGGCAGGCCGCGGTCGAAGACCAGCACGGCCTGGGCGTAGTCGGGCTGCTCGGAGAGGCGTGGCAGCCACTTCGGCAGCACGGTCGTCTCGCTGAGCGCGCCGGGTAGCAGTTCCCAGCGCAGCGGCAAGCCGCCCTCGTCGACCATCAGGGCGATGTTGATCTTCTTCTTGCTGCGGTGCCCCGCCTTCGTCTCGCCGCGCCGGGCAAGGGAGCCGCCGCCGGCCTCGAACCACGTGTCGGTCAGGTCGAGGTAGAGGACCCGAGGCCGGCCCTGGCGCGTGACCAGCCGACGGGCGACGCGCCGCTGCAGCTCGGCGTCGGCGGCGGCCAACTCGTCGAGGCAGCGGTGCACCCGGGTGTTGTTGAGGCGTCCGGGCGCCACCTCGAAGATCTGCTCGCAGGCGACGTGCTCGAGCCACCGCTGGAACGCCAGCTTCGAGCCCGCCTCGACGCACCGGTGGGCGACGAGCGCCTCGACCACCTTCGCCGTGGCCACATCTCGCTGCTGCGCCGGCCACAGCCCGTCGAGCACCTCGCCAAGCCCGGCCTGCCGGAAGAACTGAACGGCTGCGGCCACGCCGAGATAGTCGAGGTCCTTGGTGACCGCCACCGTCACCGCCTGGCCCGGCGCCTCCACCTGCTCCACGACCGGTTGGCCACGGCGGGCCGCCCGGAACGCGGCCTTCAGGTTCTCGAACAGCAGGTCGTCGCCCGCCCCGAGGTGCGCCAAGACCCGGTGCGCCGGCTTGCCGTCCTCTCGGCGATACGACTCGACGATCTGGAGGTACTGCCGGGGCTCCCCCGACGCCCTCCGCTGGCGGATGCGGCGCACAAACATGGTTTAGGCCTACGCCTGAGGCCATTCGCACCGCAAGAGAATTGTTTACAGACCACGTGTAGTGACTACGTGGTCATTGGCCAGCCGTGTAAGCGGCTGAACTGAAAGGCATTCTTTACATATGCCTACATGTCGCATGATCAACTACGGGGGCACGGGCACGTGCACGTGCACGTGATGGGGGCGCGGGTCAGGGGGTGGAGGTGCTGTCGAGGGGCGACTTGTCGATGCTGTAGTACTTGCCGCCGGGGGGCAGCACGTACAGCAGCAGCGTCGCGTCCATGCGGCGCCAGTCGGCGTCGCTGTAGCGGGTCATGCCCGAGGGCAGCTTGAGATCGCCGATCTTGATGGCCGCGCCGGGGACCCACTCGGGCTCGGGCACGACGGTCGTGAGATCGATGCCCCAGGCGCGGTTGTCGGGGCCGTAGAGCACCAGCGTCGGGCGGGCCAGCTTGGTGCCGGCCTTGGCGCCGGCGAAGAGGGGCAGCTGCAGGTCGACCAGCGGGTAGCCGTCGGCGGCGCGGCGGCGGAAGAAGGCGCTGCAGTCGGGGCAGTAGGGGTCGTCGGGCTGCGGGCCCAGGGTGCCGGCCGTGTAGCGGTCGACGGCGTCGTCCTCGTAGTCGCACGGCGCGGCCACGCAGGCGGGCAGGTCGCGGCGGACCGTGGGGTCGACCGCGTCGAGGCAGCTGGGCGCGTCGACCGGATCGGCTGCGGGGTCGGGCGCGGGCGGCGCGGCGCAGTCGGCCACGTCGTCGAGGCCGCAGGCGGCCAGCGCGGCGGCGCAGCCGGGCAGCAGCGCGGCGTCGATGTCGCGGGCGTCCACGTCGGGCTGCTGCAGGCAGCCGAGCAGGTCGAAGAACGCGGGGCAGGTCGCCGCCTGCTGCAGCCGATCCCACGCCACCTGGCGGGGCGGCGCCACGCCGGCGCCGCCGCACAGGGGGCGGCCGGTGACGTACAGCAGGCGGATCAGCGCGCCGCGGTCGAGGGGCGGCGGGCCGTTCGGCGTCGTCAGCTCGCCCAGCAGCCGCGCGGCCACGCCGGTCGTCAGCGCGGTGGCGACCGAGGTGCCGCTGAGGGCCGTCGGCAGCTGCAGCGCGGCCCCCGGCAGGGGATCGCCGGGCGCGCAGGCGGGCGCCTCGGCGGTCGTCGGCAGGGCGCACGGCCAGGTCGGATCGGCGTCGACGTACACGTGCTGCCCCGGCGCGAAGAGCGCGATGTCGGCGCCCGGCGGGGTCATGATCGAGATGCGGCCGCGCCGATCGACGCCGCCCAGGGCCGCGGTCGTCGGGCGCGCCGTGCCGCCGGCGCGGGTGCCCGGCGCGCACGTGAGATCGCGGTGCAGCTCGGCGGGGTAGAACGACTCGCCGTCGTCCCAGCCGGCGGGCATGCACCCGTCGAGCTCGTAATCCAGCGGCGCCGGCGGGCGCGCCCAGTTGGGCCGCGTGGCGGGCTCGCGCGGGCCCTCGCCCGCGCGGTTGCCGGCGGCCGCGAAGGCCACGGTCAGGCCGCCCTGGGTGCGATCACGCTCGTACGCGGCGCGCAGCAGGCCGCGCACCGACTCGCCGACGGGATCCTCGACGGTCGCGCACGTGCCGCCCGGGGTGACGTCGGCGTGCGGGCCCACCTTGATCGGCCCGCCCAACGGGCTGGCGCTCGACAGCTCCTCGGGCCACCCCAGCGACAGGTTGATCAGCAGCGGCTCGCCGGGCAGCAGCGTCGGCGCGTGCAGCGCGCGATCGAGCGCGCGCGCCACCTCGCCCACCGGCGTGCGGTTGTCGCGGCCCAGGGCGGGGTAGAAGGTGATGCGCGCGTCGGGCGCGGCCTGCCGCACCAGCAGGCCCATGACGCCCGCGTGCCGGTGGGGCGGCTCGCCCTCGGGCTCGACGCACGCGCCCGGCGCGATCTCGGCGTCGGGCAGCACGATGTCGGCGCCCAGGTCGGTGGCCAGGGCGCGGTCGACGCGCGTATCGATGACCGCCACGTGCACGCGCGGCGCGCCCGGGTTCGGCTCGCCCAGGTGCACCGACGCCGGATCGATGCCCAACGCGTCGAGGTGCCAGGTGCGGCGCTCGGGCGTCGCGGTCGCCTCGCTGGGCGTCTGGCCGATGGCCTCGCACTCGCGGCCGACGAACAGGGTCAGCGGGTTGAAGTCGTCGCCCAGCGTCTCGAGCAGCAAGTAGCGCAGGCTGGCGACGACGTCGCACCGGGCCGCCTCGGTGACCGGCACGCGGGCGCCGGCGCTGTCCTCGAACCACAGGCGGTAGAAGCGCTCGTCCAGATCGCCGCCGCGCGCGGGCAGCAGATCCTCGACGACCACCTTCACCAGCGGATCCGGCGCGCAGTCCGGGGTCGCGCAGAACCAGGCCGCGCCCACGGTGGGCTTGCGGGCCTCGGCCTGCAGCAGCGCGCCCGCGTCGGCCATCGCCGACGCCAGCAGCGGCGGGGGCGCGGCGGCCACCGGCACCTCGACGAAGAAGAGATCGTCGCGGCACGTGCGCGCGGTCAGATCGTCCTGCTGGAAGGGATCGGGGGGCGCGGCGTCGGCCGGGCCGGCGTCGTCCGCGGGGGGCGCCCCGCCCATGCCGCCGCCGGGGGGCGGGACGGGCGGCGGGTTGCACCCGTCGCAGCCGGTGAGCGACGCGAGGGCGGCGGCGAGCGCGACGAAGACGAGCGAGCGGATCATGGCAGCCTCCGCTGCGCTGTTTAGCGCGAACGCTGGCGGATTGCACCTCACCGTCGGTGAGCCTGCGGCGCCAAAGGAAATCGCCCCCCCGAAAAAGACGGGCGGCCGCCCTCCGGTAGGTCCGTGGCGAGGGCCACTGGAGGCCCCGAACCGAAGCGACTGGAGGAACCATGCGAGCACGCGCACTCGTGCTGCCCCTGCTGGTGGCGCTGGCGGCGGTGGCCTGCGGCCCCACCGAGGATCCCGCGGCGGACGTCACCGCGGCCGGCAGCCTGAAGGCCAACCTGGTGATCCCCGAGGGCGACGACGACGTCGCCAGCATCCGGCTGGAGGTGTTCGACGCCGACGGCACGGTCGTCGAGACGCACACGGTCGAGCCGGGCGACCAGCCCGTGCCGGGCACCGACGAAGTGCGGCGGGGCGGCGACGTGCTGATGACCCTGCGGCCGGGCGACTACCGGGTGGTGGCCACGCCCCTGGACGTCGACGGCGCGCCGAGCGCGCGCTGCGGCCGCGCGGCCGAGGACGTCTCGGTGCAGCGCGGCCGCACCACCGAGATCGTGCTGGCGATGCAGTGCGACGACGGCGGCACGGGCGGCCTGGACGTGGTGCTCACCCTCGAGCACCCGCCGGTGATCACCGATCTGCAGCTCGACCCCGGCAAGTTCGTCGACGCCTGCCAGCCCACGGTGGCGCGCCTGACGGTGGTCGACGCCGAGGCCGACACGCTGCGCTACGCGTGGTCGCAGGTGGGCGGCCCGGCCGAGCTGCTGCTGAACGGCAACGGCGGCGCGGCGTGGATCGCCGGCGACACCGCCGGCACCTACGAGGTCGAGGTGGTCGTGACCGACGCCGGCGGCGCGACGGCCTCGCTGGCCTTCCCGGTGCACGTGCAGGGGGACAGCCCCAACGGCTGCCCGGGCGGCGACATCGATCAGGACGGCGTGCCCGAGATCGTCGACAACTGCCCCGGCGTGTTCGATCCGACGCAGGCCGACCGCGACGGCGACGGCCTGGGCGACGTGTGCGTCGACGGGCCCAACGCGCCGCTCTTCCTCGACTTCGTCACCGACGGCCAGCTGCAGCCGGCCCAGCCCTTCGCGACGCCCATCCTGCAGGCCGAGCGCCCGGTGGCGCGCCTGGTGGGCCCCGACGGCGACACGGTCGACTTCGTGGCCAACGAGCTGCTGGTGGCCGCCGACCGCCGCGCCGACGTCGACGCGCTGCTCGGTCGCTTCGGCGGCGAGGTGCTGGCCACCTTCGATCCCGCCGATCTGGGCGCGACCGACGCGCCGGCCCTGTACCAGGTGCGCGTCGAGCTGGACGCGGTCGATCCCGCCGATCTCCCCGCGCTGGCCCGCGCCGCCCAGCCCCAGAGCCGCGGCGTGCACCGCGTGTCGAGCGACGACGGCCTGCGCCTGCTGACGGTCGCCGCCACCGCCCACAGCGACATGGGCCTGAAGGTGGCGATGAACTTCCTGCTGACCGGCGACGACGTGCCGCGCGGCTTCACCACCGAGAGCGCCGCCGGCCCGGGCGCCTACAGCAGCGACGCCTTCGACTGGCCCTACCTGAACCGCGGCAGCGCCCAGGACTTCGGCGCCGCCGACGCCTGGCGCCTGCTGGCCGGCGCCGGTCGCCTGGGCACGCGCGTGCGCATGCTCATCGCCGACGGCGGCTTCCTGGCCCACCCGGATCTGCCCGGCGACGCCATCGCGATCAACGGCCCCCTGGGTCGGGCCAACCCCGGCACCTGCGGCGGCAACCCCTGCCTGTGGCACGGCACCCAGGTGACCGCGACGGCCGCGGCGTTGCCCGACAACGGCTTCGGCGTCGCCGGCAGCGGCGGCCCCGTCGTGCGTCCGCTGATGCTGCAGTCGCCCGATCCCGACTTCGTCAGCTACCTGCGCTACATCTTCCGCGACATCCCCGCGGCCCTCGGCAGCGGCGGCCGCATCGTCAACATCAGCGCCAGCGGCGACATCCCCGCGGCGGCCTGCGCCTTCGCCTGCCCGGCCCTGAACATCGCCACCCGCGCCCTGCGCAGCGCCAACGTGCTGGTGTACGCCTCGGCCGGCAACGACGGCCGCGACGTCGACAGCGAGGACTGCTTCCTGCGCATCTGCTGGGAGGGCTTCGCCCGCATCCCCTGCGAGCTGGACGCCGTCGAGTGCGTCGGCGGCCTGGCCTGGGACAGCGACGTGAAGGCGGGCAACTCGGCCTTCGGGCGCGATCGCGAGAACACCGTGGACATCTACGGCCCCTACACCGTCTACGGCCCCACGCCGGACGGCGGCGGCGCGGTGCCCGACCAGGCCAGCCTGATCAACGGCACCAGCTTCTCGTCGCCCTTCGTGGCCGGCTGCGCCGCCCTGGTGATGGCCGCCGATCCCGCGCTGAGCGCCGGCCGGGTGGCGCGCCTGCTGCGCGACACCGCCCACACCGGCGGCCGTGACGGCCGGGTCAACCGCTGGATCGACTGCTTCGAGGGCGTGCGCCAGGCGCTCGGCGGCGACGCGCCGCCCCTGCTGCGCATCACCGCGCCGGCCGACGGCAGCCGCTGGGTGCGGGGCGCGCGCGCGGTGCCGCTGGCCGCCGACGCCACCGACGAAGAGACGGGCACGCCCGAGGTGCTGTGGTTCAGCGATCGCCAGGGTCTGATCGGCAGCGGCACCTTCACCAGCACGCTGACGCTGGTGCCGGGGCCGCACACGCTGACCGCCATCGCGCGCGACGGCCGCTGGGAGGTGAGCGACAGCGTCGACATCGTGGTCGACACCGCGTTGCCGACGGTGCGCATCGATCGCCCGCTCGACGGCGCCGAGCACCCCCGCTCGCTGCCCCTGCGCCTGCAGGCCAGCGGTCGGGATCCCAGCAACCCGCCCACCTACGGGCTGGACGACGCCGCGATGACCTGGCGCATCGACGGCCGGGTGGTGGGCAACGGCCCCGACGTCGAGGTGCCCGCCGGCACGCTGGCCGCGGGGGAGCACACCGTCGAGATCACCGTCGACGGCGTCGGCGGCAGCGAGACGGACGCCGTGACGATCACGGTCACCGAGCCCGGCCCGGATCTGCCGCCGCGGGCGCGGGTGCTGAGCCCGGCGCACGGCCTGTCGGTGTACGCCGATCGCTTCGACGGCACCGGCTGGTACGCCGAGCTCGAGCTGCGGGGCGACGGCACCGACGACGAGGACGGCGCGCTGCCCGACGCGGCGCTGACCTGGACGGTGACCAACGAGGCGGGCGCGGTGATGGCCGCCGGCAACGGCCGCCGGGTGACGCACCGCTTCTACGTGCAGGGCACGAGCGCGGCGCGCTACACGGTCACGCTGACCGTCGAGGACAGCGCCGAGCAGACCACCCAGCAGAGCGTGCAGATCACCATCGACCAGCTGATCTGATCCGCCCCCGCCGCGGCCCGCCGCGCACGGCCGTCGTCCCCCGGGGGGCGGCGGCCGTCTCTCTTTCGGGACTGCCCCTCGTCCCCCGTGTGTTCGGCCCCGCGGGGGGGCACGTCGCCCACCCGACGGGGCAACCCGGGACCGCGCGGGGCGATTCGCCTCGGCGTCCGGCGCGCCTCGGGGGCGGCCCCGCCTCGGCACGGCCGTTGCGGTCGGCGCCGGCCGCGACACGACCACAGAGGGAGGCGGCCCACGCCGCCGAGGGGGGAACGTCATGCGATCAGGGATTGCGCTCGCCATCGTCTGCCTCGTCTTCGGAGGCTGCACCACCGAGGACGCGGAGGCGCCGGGCCGCGTCGGCACCGTGCAGCTGCCGTTGACCGCGACCGGCTCGACCGGCACCGCCTACCGCCTCGATCCCGCGCGCTTCCGCGTGCAGGGGCCGGGCGTCAACCGGGTGTACGACGGCAGCGAGCTCGACGTGCTCGACGTCGATCTCGAGCCGGGCAACTACCTCGTCACGCTGCTGAGCGACTGGACGTTGAACGCCGACGCCGGCGACGGCTTCGCGCCGGTCGACGCGGTGCTGCAGTCGCCCAACCCGCAGACCGTCGCCATCGTCGCCGGCTCGACCGTCGACGTGGTGTTCCAGTTCGGGGTCGGCGAGGACAAGATCGCCTTCGGCGAGGGTCGCGCCCGCATCCGCATCGACGTCGACGACTGCACGCCGACCGCCGAGACCTGCGACGGCACCGACGAGGACTGCGACGGCGCGGTCGACGAGATCGCGGCCTGCACCCCCGAGATCTGCGACAACGGCCTGGACGACGACGCCGACGGCTTCGCCGACTGCGACGACGCCGAGTGCGCCGAGCTGCCGGCGTGCACCGTGCCCGCGGTGGGCACCACCGGCAGCGAGGGCGTGGCCGAGGGGGCGGACTGGGAGGTCTGTCGGGCCGACGACGCGTCGGCCTGGGTGTCGGCCGGGGACGGGGGCGGCACCTACGACGCCGACGCGGCCTGCCAGGCGCTGGGCTACGACGGGGCCGACGCCTTCGGCGGCAACTGCAACACCGTGTGCGGCTACTGCGGCACGCCCGGTCAGGAGACCTACGACGGCGCCGGGGCGGGCTTCCCCGACATGCTGCGGACGACGGTCAACTGGCGCTGCGTGCGCGGCTTCGTCCCGCCGATCGTCGGCTTCAGCAGCGACGAGGGCGTGGCCGAGGGCGCCAACTGGGAGGTGTGCCGCGCCGACGCCGACAGCGTGTGGATCTCGGCGCAGTCGGGCGGCGGCACCTACGACGCCGCCACCATCTGCGCGTCGCTGGGCTACGGATCGGTGGGGGAGTTCGGGGGCAACTGCAACATGGTGTGCGGCTACTGCGGCACGCCCGGCCAGGAGACCTACGACGGCGCCGGGGCCGGCTGGCCCGACGCCTTCCGCAGCACGGTCACCTGGAGCTGCACCAACCCCTGAGGCTGCAAGGCGTGCCCACGGCGCGCGGGCGGGTGGACCGGGCGCCACCGGCGCCTCGGCCCGACGACCCCCCCGACGACCCCATCGGGCCCCGGCCGACCGCGCCGGGTGCGCGGCGCCGTGATTCGGGGTAGAGTGCCCCAAAAGGTGGCAGGTGTCACCTGACTGGCTGCGCACGGAGAGGTCGATGAAGCTGCGTGGAACCCTGCTCTGCCTGGCCCTGCTCGCGGGCGGCGTCGTGCACGCCCAGACGCCGCCCGGCGGCGGCGGCGCGACCGCGCCGGCGTCGCTGGCGCTGGACCGTGCCCCCAAGCTGAAGGCCGCCTACGACGCCCTGAAGGCCGCGGCGCCCGAGGTGCACAAGTCGAAGACGGGCAAGGCCAGCTTTCGCGAGGGCGTGCTGCTGCTGCTGGCGGCCGACAAGGCCCTGAGCGCCAAGAAGACCGAGGCGGCGGACACGCTGGCCGATCACGCGCTCGAGCGCGCGGTCGCCGCCCAGCTCGAGGCCACCGGCAAGAAGCCGCCGCCCTTCAAGGCGTCCTACGCGTCCCTGACGAAGGATCCGCTGCTCGAGCCCTACCTGACGTCGGCGAACAAGGCCGTGCCCCTCGAGGACGAGCTCACGTCGACGGTCGATCGCTGGACGCTCGTCGGCTTCTCGCCGTCGAGCATCTGAGCGGCGCGCCGCGCGTCGGGGTGCGGTGCCCGTGAGTCACGCCTCGGTCGTCCCCCTCGGACCCTTCCGCCTGACCCGCCGCATGGGCCGCGGCGGCATGGGCGAGGTGTGGGGCGGGCGCCACGGCGCCGACGGCACCCCCGTCGCCATCAAGGTCATCACCGACGCCGCCGCCGACGATCCCGCCTGGCGCTCGGCCTTCCGCAACGAGGTGCGCGCGGTCGCCGGCCTCGACCACCCGGGCATCGTGCAGGTGTACGACTTCGGCCAGGTGGACGCGGCCGCCGAGGCGGCGTCGCGCGGGGCGCTGCGCGCGGACAGCCCCTACCTGGTGATGGAGCTGCTCGACGGCGGCCCCCTGCGCGTCGGGCACTCGGTCACCGACTGGGGGCAGTGCAGCGACGTGCTGCAGTCGCTGCTTGCGGCGCTGGCCCACGCCCACGCGCGCGGCGTCGTGCACCGCGATCTCAAGCCCGACAACGTGCTCTTCACCGCCGCCGACCGGCGGCTGAAGCTGACCGACTTCGGCGTCGCCCACGCCACGGTGCGCGCCGACGGGACCCAGGAGGCGGTCGAGGCGGCCATCGACTCGACGGTCGGCACGCCGGGCTACATGGCGCCCGAGCAGATCCGCGGTCGCTGGCGCGATCAGGGGCCCTGGACCGACCTGTACGCGGTGGGCTGCCTGGCCTTCGAGCTGGTGTGCGGCCGCACCCCCTACGCCCGCGACCGACCCCTGGCCACGGTGATGGCGCACCTGGGTGAGCCCATCCCGCGGCTGTCGCCGCGCTTCCCGGTGCCCGAGGGCTTCGAGACCTGGGTGCGGGCGCTGCTGGCGAAGAACCCCGCGGCGCGCGCGCGGCGCGCGGCCGACGCGGCCTGGACGCTGCACGCGCTGCAGGACGGCGCGCCCGGGGTCGACGCGTCGCTGGCGCGCGCGCCGTCGGTCACGGCACCGCCGCTGGCCGCCGCCGAGGTGTTGGCCCCGACGCTGGGCCCCAACGCCGACGACGCGCTGACCGTGGTGGACGTCCTGACGCCGACGCTGGCCGGCGAGGAGCCGCCCACCGAGCCAGAGGGCGTCGACGCGCTCGACGAGGTGGTCGTCGAGGTGGCCGCCGCGACGCCGCGGGGCGCGACGCTGCCCCCCTGGCTGGGCACGGGGCCCACGGTGCCGCTGGCGTCGCAGGTGCACGAGCCGCCGGGCGAGGGGGCGCCGCCGATGCCGGTGGACTGGCGCAGCGGCCTGCCGACGCCGCCCCGCGTGCGCCCGGCGGGCATCGGGCTGGGCCTGTTCG
The DNA here is from genome assembly GCA_020633465.1 of Myxococcales bacterium. GTDB lineage: Bacteria > Myxococcota_A > Bradymonadia > UBA7976 > UBA1532 > JACKDN01. The sequence goes on along the minus strand of JACKDN010000008.1, from coordinate 54,865 downwards.
GCCTGCGCGCGGTGCCCTTCGTCGGGCGCGAGGCCGAGCGCGATCTGCTGTGGCGGCGGCTGCGCGAGGTGCGCGCCTTCGGCGCGCCGCGCGCCCTGGGCCTGGTGGGGCCGGCGGGCTACGGCAAGAGCCGGCTGGCGGCCTGGCTGGCCGAGCGAGCGCACGAGGTGGGCGCCGTCGAGGTGCTGCGCGCGCACCACGCGCCCGACGGGGGGCCCAACCACGGCCTGGGGCCCATGCTGGCGCACGCCCTGCGCTGCGTCGGCCTGCCGCGCGATCAGCTGGCCGAGCGGATCGGGCGCCTGATGACCGAGCTGGGCGCGGTGCACGCCGGCGAGACCGACGCGGTGGTCGAGCTGATCAGCCCGGCGCCCGCCGACGCCGAGGGCGCGGTGCGCTTCGGCAGCCCGCGCGAGATCTACGCCGCGCTGACCGGCTGCCTGCGGCGCCTGGCCAGCCGGCGCCCGCTGCTGGTGTGGCTGGACGACGTGCAGTGGAGCCACCACGCCCTCGACTTCGCCGCGCACCTGCTCGACGAGGGCGACGAGGGGCTGCGGGTGCTGCTGGTGCTGACCGCGCAGGCCGAGGCGCTGGCCGAGCGGCCGGCCGAGGCGCGGCGGCTGGACGCGCTGGTCGAGCGCGGCGCGGTGCAGCCGGTGCAGGTGGGGGCCCTGGAGGACGCCCAGCGCGGCGCGCTGCTGGCCGCGCTGCTGGGGCTCGAGGACGATCTGGCGCGCCAGCTCGACGCGCGCACCGCGGGCAACCCGCTGTTCGCGGTGCAGCTGGTGGGCGACTGGGTGCAGCGGGGGGCGCTCGAGCCGGGCGGCGCTGGCTTCCGTCTGCGGCACGGGCTGACCGCGGCCGAGCTGGATCCGCCGCCCGACCTGCAGGCGGTGTGGGCCGCGCGGGTGGAGCGCGTGCTGGCCGATCGGCCCGAGGCGGACGGCCGCGCCCTCGAGGTGGCCGCGGTGCTGGGGCAGCAGATCGACGCGGCGGAGTGGCGCGCGGCCTGCGCCGAGGCCGGCCTCGAGGCGCCGATCGGTCTGGTCGAGGCGCTGCTCGATTTGCGCCTCGCCGTGTGCGACGCGGCCGGGCCCGAGGTGGGCTGGGGGTTCGTGCACACGATGCTGCGCGAGGCGCTCGAGCGGCGGGCGCGGGCGGCGGATCGGCTGGCCGCGCTGCACCGCGCCTGCGCCGAGGCGCTGCTGGGCGGATCGGGGCGCGTGGACGACGAGCGGGTGGGCCGCCACCTGCTGGGCGCCGGCGCGCCCGCCGAGGCGGCCCCGGCGTTGGGCGCGGCGGCCAACGCGCGGCTGGATCGCGGGGACTACCCGGCGGCGGCCGATCTGCTCGACACGCTGGGCCGAGCGCTCGACCTCGCCGAGGCGGGCGCGGCCGACGCGCGGCGCGTGGGCCACCTGGTGCTGCGCGCCCGGCTGCACCGCTACCGGGCCGAGCTGGACGACGCCGAGACGGCGGCGGTGACGGCGCAGCGGGCGGCCGAGCGCTCCGTGTCGCGCTCGATGCGGGCGGCGGCGTTGGAGGAGCGGGCCCGCGTGGCCAAGGAGCGCGGGCTGCACGGCGAGGCGGCCGAGCTCTTGCGGGCGGCCCTGGCCGACGCCGAGGCGGGCGGGCACGGCGAGGTGGCCGCCAGCGCGCGCGAGGCGCTGGGCGCGGTGCTCGCGGCGCAGGGCGATCTGGACGGCGCGCGGGCCGCGCTGGCCGAGGCGCGCGTGGCCTTCGACGCCGGGGGCGACGCGACCGGCGCCGGCCGCTGCGCGTTCAGCCTGGCGCAGCTCGAGACGCAGGCCGGCCGGCTGGACGAGGCCACCCGCCACTGCCGCGACGCGCTCGAGCTGTTCCGCCTGGGCGGCGCGCGCAACGGCACGGCGGCCTGCGACAATCAGCTCGGCGAGCTGGCGCGGCTGCGCGGCGATCTGGGGCGGGCCGAGGAGCACTATCGCCAGGCCCTGCACCTGTGGTCGGCGATGGGCGCCACCAACGCGGTCTTCGCGCGGGCCAACCTGGCGCTGGTGCTGCTCGAGTCGGGGGATCCGGCGGCGGCGCGTCCGCTGCTGGCCGAGGCGCTGGCCCGCTTCGAGGCGAACGACCAGCGGGCCTTCGCCGCGGTGGCCAACGCCGCCCTGTTGCCCTGCGACGCGCACGCGAGCGACTGGCTGGCCTTCGACGCCCGCGTCGAGCGCGCCGACGCGCTGCTGGCCGAGACCCGCCTGGTCGACGCCGACACCGGGCGCCTGCTCGAGGCCGCCGGCGACACCGCCCGCGCCGCCGGCGAGTGGGCCCGCGCCGTCGCCGCCTACGGCCTCGCCCGCCAGCAGTGGGCCGCCCTCGAGCGCGCCGCCGACGTCCACCGGGTGGACGCCGCCCTCACCGCCGCGCTGGCCTGATTCGATCGAAGCCCCCGCGGGTGGGTGCGCCGCAGGCCAACCCCGGGACGCGCCGCACCTCGAGCCCCCTTGTAAGATCCCGGCAGGGTTCGCCGACCGCCCTCTGCTTTCCACACTCCAACCGCGATCCGCCACCGCGCGGATCACGGCTTGGGAGGGGACGATGTCGCGTGGAGTGGGCCGAATGGCCTTGCCGCTGGTGGCCGCCGCGCTGCTCGCGTGCGAGCCGGCCGAGGACGAGGGGATCGACGCAGGGCGGGGCGGCCGCGCGGACGCCACGAGCGGTCAGCCGGCCGCGGGCGGGGCGGGGGCGAGATCCCCGGCGCCGGGGGCGTCGGCGGGATGGGCGGCGTCGGCCCAGGCGGCGGGGGCGAGGGCGGCGCGCCCGGCGCGGGCGGCGCGGGTGGCGTCGGCGGCATGGGCGGCGCACCCGGGATGGGCGGCGCGGGTGGCGTCGGCGGCGCGCCCAGGATGGGCGGCGCCGGTGGCGTCGGCGGCGCGCCAGGATGGGCGGCGCGGGTGGCGTCGGCGGCGCGGGCGGCGCGCGCCGGAATGGGCGGCGCGGGTGGCGGCGGTGGTGTCGGTGGCGTGCCCGGAATGGGCGGCGTCGGCGGCGCGGGCGGCGCGCCCGGGATGGGCGGCGCGCCCGCTTGCGTGCCGCAGTGCCTCGAGCGCGCGTGCGGCGACGATGGCTGCGAGGGATCCTGCGGAGACTGCCCGGCCGGCCTCGCCTGCAGCGACGAGGGGGCCTGTCTCGGCCCCGCCAACGAGCTGTCGATCACCGACGAGAACCGCCTCACCTGGGATCCCGAGGCGATCGAGGTCGCGCGCGCCTACCTCGAGGTGCAGCAGGGCTACCTGGCCGTGCACATCGACGACGATGGCCAGCCCGGCGAGCTGCTCGGCGCTCAGCGCGTCGGCCCCCGCATGGTGGCGCGCACCCGCGTCGAGCTCGGCCGGCGCCTCGCGGCCACGCAGCGCCTGCACGTGATCCTGCACCTCGACGAGCCCCGCAACAGCCGCTACGACCCCGAGGATCCCATCGCGCTCAGCGCGACCGGCGAGCCCCTGGTGCTCATCTACGACCTCGCCTTCCAGAGCACCACCACCGCGGTCGACTCGCCCTATTACGCCTACCCGTGCCCGCTCGAGCAGTGGCGCGAAGATCCCACCGACCTCGTCGCCGACTGCCGCTGCGGCCCCAACGTCGTCGCGCTCGACATCTGCAAGAGCTCGACGCACGCCAGCCAGGACGAGCGCTTCGGCGCGGGCCCGCGCATCGACGCCCTGCCGCAGGATCACATCATCCGCGGCGGCTTCGTCGACGCCATGGCCAACGAGATCGTCTTCGGCGTGCGCTGGCAGGATCAGAACCACGTCGATCCCGGCGTCATCATGGCGGTCGACTACGTCACCGGCGACCGGCGCATCGTCAGCGGCCGCTGGGTCGATCCCAACGAGGGCTACGTCGTGTACGGCGAGGGGCCCGAGCTCCACGAGCCCTACCACACCCTGCGCGGCCCCGACGGCAACATCTACAGCTACACCTGGCGCGACGACACGACCGACATCGACGGCGTGCAGATCGTCCGCATCGAACCGGCCACCGGCGATCGCACGTTGGTGTGGGGCTCGCGCAACCCCGCCCACGGGCAGTGCACCAACGGCGCCGAGCCCCCGGGCACGCAGGACGTCCAGTACTGGAAGTACGGCTTCGCGATGGATCCCGAGGGCAACTACTACCTGCCCACCATCGCCAACGGCCGCCCCGCCGCCGGGCGCGGCATCCTGCGCATCTCGGCCGACGGCAGCGCCTGCACCTGGGTCACGATGGACGGCGCCGCCCCCGGCAACCTGTACGAGGCGGGCATCGGGCAGGGCTACCCGGTGGACCAGTTCAACTACGAAGGGATGGGCTGGCACGACGGCTTCCTCTATGCCACGAACAACGCCGATCTGATCCGCATCGACCCGGCCACCGGTGATCGCCGCCGCGTGGCCGGCGTCGGCGTGGCCGACGCGTCGGGCGCGGTGGTCGGCCGCTTCCTCGAGTGGAACCCGCACTGGGACATCCTCATGTTCAGCGGCAAGCTGGGCCCGCCGGACGTCGTGGGCGGGGTCGATCTGGCCACCGGCACCGTCTATCAGTTCGCGCAGTGCCTCAACATCGCCGAGAACAACCCCTTCGCCACCGACTGCTACGAGGGGGCCGCGTCGACGGCGGGCCTGAGCGAGCGCCCCACCTTCGTCCTGCCGGACGGCAACTGGGTGTCGGCGCACGGCAACGGCTTCGCCCTGGTCGAGCCGCGCACCGGCAACTCGGTGATGCTCAGCTACTGATGCCGCTCTCGTCCTCGAGCCGATCGCCGTCGAGCAGCAGCAGCTCGACGTGGCCCTGGCCGTCGCACCGGATCAGATCGGCGCGCACGCGCGCCGCGCGCAGCTTCGCCCGCAGCCGGGCCAGGTTGGTGTCGAGGCAGCGCCGCAGCGCGATCCGATCGCGCTCGCCGCGCCACACCTCCTGCGCGAGCACCGACCAGTGGACCGGCCCGGCGAAGGCGACCAGCTCGCTGAGCAGCCGCGCCGCCACGCCGTTGAAGCTGACCACGACGTCGCCCGATTGCCGGATGTGGGCGGTGTCGTAGCGCGCCCACAGCGTCAGGGGCGCCGCGAACCCGGTCGACACGTGGGTGGCCGCCGCGGACCGCAGGGGCGCCAGCACCACCTCGAAGCGTCGCCCGCCCACCACGAAGGCGGCGCCGACCTCGAGCGGGACGGGCTCGCTCGCGCCGACGCGCAGCCGCCAGCTCTCGCCGGTGGTCCAGATCCACGCGTCCGCGTCCCCCCGGTAGCGCGGCGTCAGCGCCGGCCGCGGGTGCACCGTCAGCGAGCCCGTCGCGGGCAGCAGCTGCCGCGGCAGATCGTCGCCGATCAGGGCCGGCGCGGCCTCGGGCAGCCCCACCGCCTCGACCGTCAGCTCCAGGCCCCGCGCCAGGTGGACCCGCAGGCCCGCGTCGAGCGTGACGGCGCTGCGCAGCTCGCCGCCGATCGCGAAGCGGCCCCGCAAAGCCAAGAGCTGCAGCGCGCCGTCGCGCAGGCTGATCAGGGCGTGGGCCTCGCTGATGCGCGCGTCGTCGAGGTGCAGCGCGGCCCCCGCGAAGCGACCCACGACGTCGCCCGGGAAGAGCGTCACCTCGTCGCCGTCCGGCGTCCTGAAGCGGGCCCATGCGGTCATCGCGCCATCGTTCCACAGACGCCTCCACGGCGACAGACGGTTCCCTGGCGATGGGCCGCGCGACCTCGTACCGTCGCGGCGTGCAGCGCGACGACGAGGACGGGTTCGGCAGCGCGGCGGGGCCGCCGAGCGGCGAGAGCGGCGCCTTCGCCGCGGCCTCGGGCGCCTTCGACGCCCGCCTCGACGATCCCGCCGCGCCCCACCCGTTCGCGGTGGGGGAGGGCGCGCGCTACCCCGAGGGCACCCTGCTGGGCGAGGGCGGGATGGGCCGCGTCACCGCGGTGCGCGACGGCCGCCTGAACCGGGTGGTGGCGCTGAAGCGGCTGTCCACCGCCCGGACGGGGCCGGGCGCCCGGGCCCGCCTGGCGCAGGAGGCGTGGATCACCGCCCACCTCGAGCACCCGGGCATCGTGCCGGTGTACGACGTCGGCGTCGACGCGTCGGGCGAGCTGTTCTACACCATGCGGCTCATCCGCGGCCGCTCGCTGGCCGCGCTCATCGCCGACCGCCCGACGGCGCGCGACCGCCTCGGCCTGCTGCGCGCCTTCCGCGACGCGTGCGAGGCCGTCGGTTACGCCCACGCGCTCGGCGTCGTCCACCGCGATCTGAAGCCGCAGAACATCATGGTGGGCAGCTTCGGCGAGACGCAGGTCGCCGACTGGGGGCTGGCCCGGGTGCTGGGCGGGGACGAGCGGCCGGCCGCCGGCATGGTGCCGGCCGGGCACGGCGCGTCGACCGTGTTCGGCACGGTGGTCGGCAGCCCGGCCTACATGGCGCCGGAGCAGGCCCGCGCCGCGCCGCCGACCCCCCGGAGCGACGTGTACAGCCTCGGCGCGACGCTGCTCGAGCTGTTGAGCGGGCGGCCACCCTTCGTGGGTCTGTCGGGGGCCGAGCTGCTGCACCGGCTGCGGGCGGGCGAGCGCCCGGACGTCGAGGCCGCCGCGCCCGACGCGCCGCCCGCCCTGCTGGCCATCGCGCGCCGCGCCCTGGCGGCCGATCCCGCGTCCCGCTACCCGGACGCCAAGGCGCTGGCCGACGAGGTGACGGCGTGGATCGACGGCCGACTGGTCGGCGCCCACGCCTACTCCCGGTGGGAGCTGGCGCGCCGCTTCGCGCGGGCGCAGCGCGTGCCGTTGACCATCGGCGCCGTCGCGCTGGCGTTGCTGGTGGCGCTGGGCGCCGTCGCCTGGCGCCGCACGGCGGCCGAGCGGGATCGCGCGGTCGAGGCCGAGGCCGCCGCCCAGATCGAGCGGCGGCGCGGGGCGCGCCACCTCGCCGGCGCGCTGCTCGAGAAGGCCCTTGCCGCCGCGCGCGTCGAGGCGCGGGCCGAGGCCGAGCTGTTGGCCGCGCACGCCCTGGGCCTGCTGGGTGAGTCGGCCGAGGCGCGCGGCGTCCTGGCGCGCTTCGGCGCGGGGCCGCGGCCCCGCCGGCTGGGGCGGGTGGCGCGCCCGCCCTGTCCCCAGCCGGTCCTGGCGCCGGCGGGCGACCGGCTGCTGTGCCTCGGCGCCCACACGGCGGCGCTGTACGACCTGCCCGCTGCGACGCTGCGCTGGCGCCTCGACCTCGGCGCGCGGCACGCCGCCTTCGCCGGGGACGGCGCGATCCTCTTCGAGGTCGACGGCCGCTTCGCGCTGCACGACGCGGCGTCGGGGCGGCGCCTCGGCGACGCCGCGGGGACGCTCCAGGCCGGCAGCCCGTTGGTGAGCGGCCCCGCCGCGCTCGCGCTGTGGGCGGGCCAGCTGACGGTGATCGGGGCCGACGGCGCGCAGCGCGCCTACCCGCCCGGCCCGCCCGGCGGCCCGTGGCTGGCCCCGAGCACCGCGCGCGTCGCGGCGTGGCGCCCGAACGGCGACGTCGTCGTGGTGTGCGAGGGCGGCGAGGTGGTCATCGCGCGCGCCGACGGTACGCACCACCTCCTGACCACGCTCCCCATGGGCAACCCGGTCTGGGCCGACGCGCCGCGCGCGCTCGACGCGCCCGCCCCGGCCTGGGCGACGATCAGCCGCGTGGCCGTCACGCCGGACGGCCGCCGGGCGGTGCTGGGCACCTGGAAGGGCGCGGTGCTGACGCTCGACCTCGAGACCGGCCGCGTCGAGCGGGCCGCCCTGGCGGCGGGTGGGCCGGTGCGCGACCTCGCGGTGGCGCCCGACGGCGCCCGCGTCGTCGTGACGACCGAGCGCGGCGGTCCCGGCGTCTGGCACCTCGGCACGGGCCAGTGGGAGGGGCGCCTGCCCGCGGACGCGCGCGGCCGGGCGCGCTTCCTGGACGCCGCGCGGCTCGTGACGGTCGGCCCGGAGGCGATCTCGACCTGGGCGCTGCCCGCGGACGCGACGCCGCTGACCCTGCACGCGCGCACCGGCGTCGCCAGCGTCGCCTGGTCGGCGGACGGCGCGTGGCTGGCGTCGGGCCACGCCGAGGGCGAGCTCGCGGTCTGGCGGGCCCGCGACGGGGCGCGGGTCGCCGCGCACGACCTCGGGGCGCTGGTGGTCGGCGCGGTGGCCTTCGCGCCGGAGCGCCCGCTGCTGGTGGCCTACGGCGGTGGCAAGGGGGATCTCGCGCGGCTCGAGCCGCCCGGCTGGACGCCCACGTTCGCGCCGCGGCCGCTCGCCTACGGGCGCCACCTGGCGCTGCTGCGCGGCGATCAGCTGCTGCGCGCGACGCTGTACACCGTGAGCGGCGGCCGCCTCGACGAGGCCTTCGGGGAGGCCGGGCCGAGGGCCTGGGACGCGGGCGCGCTGGGGCTGACGCCGGGGGTCGAGGTGGCCGACCTGCGCGCGTCCCCCGATCGCCGGCACGCGGTGGTGGCGTACGCGGACGGCCGCGTCTTCCGGGTCGCCGTCGAAGCGGGGCTGGCGGCGCCCGAGGCGCTCGGCGCGCTGCCCGGGGTGACGGCGCTCGACGTCGGCGACGGCGGGCAGGACGTGCTGGCCCTGGTCGGGGGCACGGTGGCCCTCTACCGGGGCGACCTGGCCGCGCCCGCCTCGAGCTTCTCGATCGCGCCACCGCCGGTCGCCCTCGCCTGGTCCGCCGACCGGCGGTGGATCGCGGCGGGGATGCTCGACGGCGCCCTCCGGCTGTACGACGCCCGCGACGGGCGCCTGATGGCGGTCGAGCAGGCCCACCGCGAGCGCGCCGCGGCGCTCGCCTTCGCGCCCGACGGCCGCACGCTGGTGACGGGCGGCTGGGACAAGACGGTGCGCCGCTGGAGCCTCGAGGGCCTGCAGGCGCCCGCGGCCGACGTGGGGGCGCGCGTCGCGGCCGACTGGGGGCTGACGCTCGATGAGGCGCTGGCGGCGCGCGTCGACTGACCCGAGCCGACCCGGCTCGAACCGGACCCTTGGCCCCGACGCGCCTTCTGACCGATAGTCGGCCGCGACGACCGCGGAGGATGCGATGAGCGCGCGCCAGGTGACGGCCTTCGCGCCCGGGACGGTGGCGAACCTGGGCCCCGGCTTCGACGTGCTGGGGCTGGCCATCGAGGGGCCGGGCGACACGGTGGTCGCGCGGCGCGCGCCGGGCGGGCTGCGCATCGCGGCGATCACGGGGGAGGGCGGGGCGCTGTCCACGGACGTCGACGCCAACACCGCCGGCGTGGCCGCACGCCAGACGTTGCGCCGGCTGGGCATCGATCCCGCGAGCGCGGGCGTCGAGCTCGAGGTGCACAAGGGCATGCCCATCGGCTCGGGCCTGGGCAGCAGCGCCGCCAGCGCCGCGGCGGCCGCCTACGCGGTCAACCTGCTCTGCGGCGGGCCCCTGCGCCGCGAGGATCTCATCGGCCCCTGCGTCGAGGCCGAGGCGGTGGTCAGCGGGCGCCACGCGGACAACGTCGCGGCGGCCCTGCTGGGCGGGCTGGTGCTGGTGCGGTCGGTCGATCCCCTCGACGTCGTGCGGCTGCCGACGCCCAGCGGCCTGCGCCTGGTGGTCGTGACGCCCGACTTCGAGCTGCCCACCCGCCGGGCCCGCGCCGCGCTGCCCGCGCAGGTGTCGCTGAAGGCCATGGTGACCCACGCGGCCCAGCTGGCCACGGTGGTCGCGGCCTGCTACGCGGACGATCCCGCGCTGCTGACCCGCGGCCTGCGCGATCCCGTCGTGACGCCGGCCCGCGCGGCGCTCATCCCCGGCGGCGAGGCGGTGATGCGCGCGGCCGAGGCCGCCGGCGCCCTGGGCTCGGGCATCTGCGGCGCGGGCCCGTCCCTCTTCGCCCTGTGCCACGCCGCCGGCGTCGCGCGCGCCGTCGAGGCCGCCATGCTGGCCGCCTTCGCCGACGCCGGCCTGACCGCCCGCGGCTGCGTCTCGCCGCTGGACTGCCCGGGGGTGACCACCCGATGAGCCACGCGCCCTTCCACCTGGCCTGCGTCGCCTGCGCCGCCACCTTCCCCGGCCTCGAGCTGCGCTACCGCTGCGACTGCGGCGGCGTGCTGGACGTCGTGCACGCCTTCGCCGACGCGCCGTCGCTGGGCGACCTCGACGCGCGCCTGGCCAGCAAGGCGCCCCTCGATCGCAGCGGCGTCTGGCGCTTCCGCGAGCTGATCCTGCCGGTGGACGCGCAGCACGTCGCCACGCGGCGCGAGGGCAACACCGGCCTGTACGACGCGCCCTCGCTCGCGACCTACACCGGCCTCGCCGCGCTGCGCCTGAAGCACGAGGGCGAGAACCCCACCGGCAGCTTCAAGGATCGCGGCATGACCACGGGCGTCACCATGGCGCGCGCCCTGGGCATGACCCGCGTGGCCTGCGCCAGCACCGGCAACACCTCGGCGTCGATGGCCGCCTACGCCGCCGCCGCCGGCCTCGAGGCCTTCGTCTTCATCCCCGAGGGCAAGATCGCCTACGGCAAGCTGAGCCAGGCGCTGGCCTACGGCGCCCGCACGGTGCAGATCGAGGGCGACTTCGACGCCGCGATGGATCTCGTCCAGCAGGTGTGCGCGGCGGCGGGCGTGTACCTGCTGAACTCGGTCAACCCGTTCCGCATCGAGGGCCAGAAGGCCATCGGCTTCGAGATCCTGCAGGATCTCGACTGGCGCGTGCCCGACTGGATCGTCCTGCCGGGCGGCAACCTGGGCAACAGCACGGCGCTCGCGAAGGGCATGGCCGAGCTGCACGCGCTGGGGCTGATCGATCGGCTGCCGCGCGTCGCGGTGGTGCAGGCCGCGGGCGCGAACCCGCTGTACACGGCGTGGCGGTCCGGCGCCGAGACCGTCGAGCCCGTGCGGGCCCACACCGTGGCGACGGCCATCCAGATCGGCAACCCGGTGTCGTGGCAGAAGTGCCTGCGGGGGCTGCGCCAGACCGACGGCGTCGTCACCGAGGTCGACGACCAGGCCATCCTCGACGCCAAGGCGATGGTCGACGCCGCGGGCATCGGCGCCGAGCCGGCGTCCTGCGCGACGGTCGCGGGGCTGAAGCGGCTGGTGGGGGAGGGGGTCATCGCCCCCGACGCCGACGTCGTCGGCATCCTCACCGGGCACCTGCTGAAGGATCCCGACGTCGTCGTCGGCTATCACCAGGACGGGTTGGAGGGCATCACCGCCACCTACGCGAACGCGCCCGTGAAGGTGCGCGGCGCGCTCGACGAGGTGCTGGCCCTGCTGGGCGGGTGAGACCCGTCAGGACGCGAACGGGTTGCCGCCCCCGGGCCGCGGCTGCTCGTCATCGGAGGCGGAGTCGTCGAAGCCCGGCGACTGCGTGCCGCCGCCCCCGCCGCTGATCAGCCCCAGCAGGATGGGGCCGCCGACGAACAGCACCAGCGCGCCGAGGAAGATCCACCGGCCGTTGCCCGCCCAGAACCCGATCTTCATGTCCGACTGCTTGTAGTGCGCGGTGACCATGGCCTTGGCCACGTCGCTGTTGTCGTAGGTGAAGCTGTCGCTCGAGTCCTTGAAGAACAGCACCGGCTCGCAGCCCCACCAGTGCACGTAGGCCCAGAACACGCCGAACACGCTGCACTTGAAGCCGGCGCGCATGCGCTGCACCTGCGGATCGGTCGCGTCGGCCAGCTCGGGCACGGGCCCGGCCTCGAAGATGTCCTCGCCGGTGTTGATGATCGCGATGCCCTTCGCCTCGGCGGCCGCGGGCAGGAGCGCCGCGCCGGCCAGCACGGCGGCGACGGCGAAGGCAGGCAGAAGCCTCTTCATGAAACCCCCTCGTCCGGTCCCCACGACCGGTCGCCGAGCAGGACACCACGGGAGGGGGGTTTAGGCAAGCGTCTGCGACGCACACGCCGTTCGCCCGACGTGCACGTCGCAGGGGGCCGGGATCAGGGATCGTACGGGTTGCCGTAGTCCATCATCGGCGCGAGGTCGGCCATCACCTTGACCAGCTCGACGTGGTCGAGCAGGTCGAGGTCGTTGCGCGTCCGCGCGTTGGCCGGCGTCTGCGGATCGCAGTCGTCCAGATCGCTCACCGTCAGGTCGTCGACGTCGCAGTAGCTCGACCGCTGCAGCAGCCGGTTGGCGCGCTCGAGCACCGCGTGCCCCGCGCCGATGCGGTCCTCGAGGCGCAGCGCCCCGTAGGTCAGCCCGGTCACCGGATCGGTGAACGTGACCACCCGCGTGATGTCCAGGTCGGGCGACCGCCCGGTGCCCAGCACGAACACGCGCGACTCGTCCCGGAACGTCTGGTCGAACGTGTCGTGGAAGCGCGCCTGCCCGAGCACCTGCCAGTACAGCTGGATGGTGAACGTCGCGTACGGATCGATCGGCGCCTGGTGCACCTCGTCGAGCGCGCCGGCGTAGTTGGGGAACTTCAGCCGCCCGAACTCGAGGTAGGGGCCCACCCGGCTGAAGTCGCCGTTCATCAGCGCCGCGTTGATGATCGACACCTGCTCGGGGAAGGTCGTGTAGTAGCCCACCTCCCACTGGCGCAGATCCTCCGGCGACGCGCGCGCGACGAAGTTCGTGCTGCTGTCGCTCAGCGCCTCGATGGCCATGATCTTCTCGAGGTAGTAGCCCACGTGGTGCAGGCACTCGTACCACTCGTAGCCGCAGTCGCGGCCGCCGTCACCCCAGCTCGTCGAGAAGAAGCGCGCCTGATCGACGCCCAGGTTCAGGTTCGCCCCGAAGACGCCCTGCACCATCTTGCGGGTGCCGTCGGCGCTCTGCACCGGCCCGCCGTACGCGCCCACGTTGGGCATCATGATCGTCTGCACCAGGTAGTTGAACGCGTTCTGCACCGCCCAGGTGCGCGTGCCCCAGCCGTTGACCGGATCGGTCAGGAACTGCTCGAGCTGCTGGGGCGTGAAGAAGCGCTGCAGCAGGTCGACGAACAGCCCGTACTGGTCGTTCCAGTTCTTCATCCGGTCGTAGATGCGCCCGTACCAGCGCGACACGTAGTTGAAGTGGTTCGTGCCCACGCGGCCGCGCGGGAAGGCGCGCTCGATGTACCAGGTGCTCAGCTCGTCGAGGATGTTCTTCATCCGCTCGCCGCTGTCGGCGCCGAAGTCGCGCGTCAGGCAGCTGTCGCTGAGGTCGGCCCGGCTGTGGCTGCAGTAGATGTAGGGCACGCGCGTGTAGGTCGTGTCGCCCACGACCGCCTGCGCGCGGTCCTCGGTCAGATCGGCCACGTCCACCAGCATGCGGTTGCCGGCGTCGTACAGCTTCTCCTTCATGCGGTTGTAGTAGCTCGTGTAGTGCACCGAGCTGATGCCGTTGCCGGCGATCTGCAGCACGTCGCCGTCGCGCTCGTACCAGTCGCGGAAGTCGGCCACCGGCACGCCGCCGTCGTCCTTGAACACCTCCACCTTCTGGGCGTAGCCGAACATGATGGCGGCGCGGTCGTACTTGCCGATGCCCGCCCCGTCGATCGTGTAGCGACCGGCGTAGTCCATGATCGAGCTGTAGCCGTAGTTGTAGAGGTCGGCGTCGATCTCGGCGTCGGTGATCGGATCGATCTGCCGCGGGCCGACGTTGCCGTCGTCGCGGATGTGCCAGTAGTCGTCGAAGTAGTTGATGGCGTCGTCGCTGCCGCCGAAGTTGTGCATCAGGCCCAGGCTGTGGCCGACCTCGTGCGCCAGCACCGCGGTGTAGATCGAGCGGCGCGCCGTCTCGAACACCTCGTCGTCGCTCTTGCCCTTCAGCCGCCGCGCGAGGCCCATCAGGGCGTCGTCGGCCATCTCGGGCAGGTACTTGTTCTGCGACGCGGCCAGCTTCTCCTTGATCGCCTGCCGCTGCTTCCACGCCTGCCCGAGGCCGCCGCGGGCCACGCTGATCTGGTCGAGCACCGCGTCGTCGGTGGGCAGCGCCGGGTCGAGGCCCATGCCGATCTTCAGCTGATCGTCGATCAGCAGCTCCTCGATGTACGTGCCCGCCAGGTTGCGCAGCCGCGCCGCGGGCGCGTGGCGCTCGCCGTTGTTGAAGCCGCGGCGGTAGTGATCCTCGAGGTGCGGCGCGATCCAGCGGTCGAAGCCCTCGCGGCGCGCCTGCTCGAAGTCCGCCTCGGTCAGCTGGATGCGGCGGCCGGCCCAGTACTCGGCGGCCTTGTTGTTCACCAGCCGGTCCACCATGTGGGCGGCCTCGGTCAGGTCGTAGGTCTGGGCCAGGTCGTCGTCGTTCAGCACCCGGTCGCGCCAATCCGACAGGTCGACGCCGTCGATGTACTCGTCGGCGGCCTTGTCGCCGTTCAGCAGCTGCACCAGCTCCTGCACCCGGTACGCCGCGTTGTTGTTGTGGTGGTAGACGTAGGCCATGCCCGAGATGATCTCGCCGGTCTCGGGATCGTTGTTGCTGGGCCCGAGGCCCAGCAGCCCGTACTTCATGTACTTGGGCACGTAGGCCATGAACGAGTAGCGGATGTCACCCAGCCGCGGCACCGAGCCGGGCAGGCCGCACTCGGCGGGATCGTCGTCGCGCACCGGGTTGTTGGCGCACAGGATGAACATGCGCCCGTCGTAGGGGTTGCCGAGGGCGCGGATGGTGTCGACGAAGGCGCTGTTCCACTGATCGGCCACGTCGAGCGCCATCGGCTTCAGCCACTCGGGGAACTCGCGGTTGACGTGGTAGACGATGGGCTTGGGCTCGCGCTCGGCGTAGGGGATCGGCTTGCCGTCGGCGTCGAAGCTGCGCTTCCACAGGTTGTGCCGGTTCAGGAAGCGCCGCTTGTCCTGCTCGCGGATGCCCGTGCGCTCGTCGTACTGCAGGCGATCGCTGGTGAAGTAGCCGAACATGTTGGTGTTCGGCCCCTTGAAGGGCAGCGGCTCGTACTGGTGGTCCGGATCGATCTTCTTGAACGAGTGCCGCAGCGTGTACTCGCCCGAGCCGCACTCGGTGGTCTCCTCGCCGAACAGGAAGCAGACCGGCAGCTCGCCGAAGCCGGGGTAGTAGAAGGTGCCGGCCTGCGCGAACACCTTGTTGGTGATGTCGAAGTAGTCCTGCGCCTCCGAGAAGACCGGGGCGTCGGGGTTGCGCTCGCCGGCCTCGTCGTAGGCCTGCACGTAGTACGGCACCGACTCCATCGTCTCGCGGTTCCAGGACAGCCGCAGGTCGTGGATGTGGTTGGCCGACCAGTCGACCCGGACGTACTCGCGCTCGTACCACGGGCGGTCGCTCGCGTTCTCGTCGCGGATGTTCAGCCGCTCGCCGGTGGTCGGGTTGTAGGCGTTGATGATGTCGAAGTGCTTGTCGATGTGCCACGCGGCCACGACCTCGCCTTCGTAATCTTCGCCCTCCTCGGCCTTGCGGTCGCCGCCGTCGACGTTCTCGACGGTGCGGCGGGCGTACAGCCACTCCTCCTGGATGTCGAAGCGCACCTTCTGCATGCCACCGTGATCGGTGTCACCCACGAAGGTGAACCCGTTGGCGGCGGGCACGTCGACGACGGTGGTCACGTAGTACCACTCGCCTTCGAACATGGACTTGTGGATGCCGTTCGGCTGGACCCGATCGATCGGGTCGCGCTCCTCGGCGCAGCCGAAGGCGGCGAGCGCGAGCAGCGCCGCGACGGCGGCGGTCTTGGCGTGTCGACGGGTGTGCATCATCCCTCACCCAGGCTGGCGAGACCGGCGGCTTCGAACCGCAGGTCGATGAACAATTCGGTGAAACGGTTGAAGACCGGGTCGTAGTAGGCCGAGTCGGGCTGCTGCTGGGGGTTGTAGGTGGTGGCACCCACCCCGATGGCGAAGCCCGAGAACGGCGTGACCGTGGCCTCGAGGTCGTAGTTGACGTAGTGGCGCGTGTTGGTGTCGGCCTGGGGCTCGAAGCTCTGGCCTTCCACGGCCATCGCCGGGTGCAGCCAGTGCGTGTGCACCCCGGCGCCGGCGCCCAGCGCCAGCCAGTCGAAGATGCCCAGGCCCACCGAGAACGTGTGGCTCATCCGCCAGCGCGTGTTGCGCACGCCCGTGTTCACGTGGCGCTCGCAGTCGACGACGCAGCCGGGGATGCGCGGCGACTCGATCTCGCCGGTGGTGTATTCGTGCAGATCCGCGGCCATCGAGAAGCCGTAGCCCAGGCTCAGCCCCTTCAGCACGGGGAAGGTGCGGCTGATGCCCACCCGCGGCTCGATGGCCACCTGCAGCGTGCGCGCCTGCGACACCTTGCTGGTGGGCAGCCGCACGCCCAGGTCGGCGCTGAAGGCGGTCTCGATCACCGGCGCCACCCACAGCTGCGAGTTGCCGACGCCCAGGGTGGTGTCGCCGAGGATGAACTCGCCCTGCTGGGTGGTCCAGTCGCTGTCGGTCAGCTCGCGGCTGACGCTGGTGCCGGCGCGCACGTAGGTCTCGCCGGCGAGATACCACCGCGGGGCGAGGCTGAGCGACATGGTGTAGACGGGGTTGTAGGTCAGCTCGCTCGAGGCGTCGGCCGACACGGCGGTCATGGCGTTGCGGTACACCATCGACGAGCCGCGAAAGGCGGCGGCCTCGGCGTCCTGCGCGGCGGCGGGCGCGGCCGAGGCGACCACCAGCGCCGTGGTCAGCGCGGTGAGCTGCGCGGTGAACGTGTGCAGAGGTGGGGCCATCGGCAGCCTCTTCTCCCGGATTCGGTGGACCCGGTACGGGCAGTGAACGCGGCACATTACAGAAAGTCGTCGGTGACGGTGAAGGGCGGATTCTTGCACCGCGGGGGCGCGCGGGCCTCGGCCACGGCTCGCGAGGCTTGCAAGACGCGCGTTCGCGCGCGACGGTCGAACGATGGACACCCGACCGTACGATCTGGTGGTGCTGGGCTCGGGCCCGGCGGGGGAGAAGGGGGCGGCGCAGGCGGCCTTCTTCGGCAAGCGGGTGGCGCTCGTCGAGAAGCAGCCGGCCTACGGGGGCGCGGCCTGCAACACCGGCACGCTGCCCAGCAAGACGCTGCGCGAGACGGCGCTGGTGCTGAGCGGCTTCCGGTCGCGCAAGCTGCACGGCGTCGACCTGTCGCTGCGGCGGGCGGCCAGCGTGGCCGACCTGATGCACCACGAGCAGCAGGTGACCGGGTGCGAGCAGGATCGCATCCGCTCGAACCTCGACCGGCACGGGGTGGACGTGTTCCACGGCGCGGGGCGCTTCGTCGACCGGCACGTCGTGCAGGTGGAGGGCGGGCCGACGCTCGAGGCCGACGTCCTGCTGGTGGCCACCGGGTCGTCGCCCCGGCGGCCGGCGATGTACCCCTTCGCGGACGATCGCGTGTGGGACAGCGATCAGATCCTCAACCTGACCTTCATCCCGAAGCACATGGTGGTCATCGGGGCGGGCGTCATCGGCGCCGAGTACGCCTCGACGTTCGCGGCGCTGGGCACCGAGGTGCTGCTGATCGACGGGCGCGACGACTTCCTGGGCTTCCTCGACGACGAGATGTCGGCGCGGCTGAGGGCGGGCATGGAGGCCCTGGGCGTCACCTTCGTGCAGCCGCGCGACGTGGTGGCCTGCGACGCGGGCGACCGCCTCACCGTCACCCTGGACGACGGGCGCGTCGTCGAGACCGAGGCGGTGCTGGTGGCGGCGGGGCGCATCAGCAACGTGGGCGATCTGAACCTGTCGGCGGCCGACGTCGAGGTGGACGACCGGGGCCGCATCCTGGTGAACCCCTGGTACCAGACCAGCGCGCCGCACATCTACGCGGCGGGCGACGTGATCGGCTTCCCGGCGCTGGCCTCGACGTCGATGGAGCAGGCGCGGGTGGCGATGGTCCACGCCTTCGACCTGGGCTACAAGCAGGCGCTGGCGCCGGTGCTGCCCTTCGGCATCTACACCATCCCCGAGACCTCGATGGCGGGCGCGAGCGAGGAGGATCTGAAGCGCGACGGCGTGGACTACGTGGTCGGGCGGGCGCGCTACGACCAGAACCCGCGCGGCACGATCATCGGCGACGACGGGCTCTTGAAGCTGATCTTCCGGCGCGACGACATGCGGCTGTTGGGGGTGCACGTGCTGGGCGAGAGCGCCAGCGAGCTGGTGCACGTGGGGCTGATGGGGCTGCTCACCGAGGCGACGGGCGAGCTGTTCATCCGCGCGTGCTTCAACTATCCGACGCTGGGTGATCTGTTCAAGTACGCCACCTACGACGCGATGGGTCAGCGGTCCAGGGGTTCGAGCTGACCGTCTCGCAGGAAGCGCAGCGTCAGCTCGACCGCGCGCGGGTGGTTCATGATCCAGGTGTGGCTGGCGTCGACCGTGGCGAAGTCGGCGCCCTCGACCCGGGCCTCGTCGACGGCCACGGTGCCGTCGTGCTCGACGCCCCGGAGCAGCCCCAGCGCGCCCACCAGCAGGCTGGGCGGGTTGCTGAGCGTGGCCCCGGCCGTGCCGGCGATGATCGCGGTGTTCGGCGGCACGGGCGGCCAGTCGTCGGGCGCCGCCACCGCCTGACCGGCCGGCCCCCAGCCGCGGCGGAACAGCGCCCAGTCCCGCAGGCCCGCCGCCACCCGGCTGCCCTGGTTGGGCGGGGCCAGCATCACCACGCGCTGCCAGTCGAGATCGGGGTGCAGATGGCGCGCGAGGACGCCGCCGAGCGAGTGCGTCACGGCGGCGACGGGGCGCTCACCCAGATCGGCGCGCAGGCGGTCGCGCAGCCAGGCGGTCAGGTCGGGCAGGGGCAGGTGGCGGGAAGGATACGAGGCGCACCAGGTCGGGAAGCCGGCGTCCTCGATGCGGCCCTGCAGGCGCGCCATCGATCGCCCGCCGCGCGCCAGGCCGTGGAGCAGGACGACCGTGAAGGGCGCCTCGCCGGCGCTCAAAAGTCGGCGTTGCGCGGCGTGCGGGGGAAGGGGATGACGTCCCGGATGTTCTCGACGCCGGTGATGTACATCATCGCCCGCTCGAACCCGAGCCCGAAGCCGCAGTGGGGCACCGTGCCGAAGCGGCGCAGATCGCGGTACCACCAGTAGTCTTCCTTCGGCAGCCCCATCTCGTCCAGCCGCGCGTCGAGCACGTCGAGGCGCTCCTCGCGCTGGCTGCCGCCGATGATCTCGCCGATGCCCGGGGCCAGGATGTCCATGGCGGCGACGGTGCGGCCGTCGTCGTTCTGGCGCATGTAGAAGGCCTTGATGTCGCGCGGATAGTCGGTGACCGCGATGGGACGTCCCACGTGGTGCTCGGTCAGCCAGCGCTCGTGCTCGGACTGCAGATCCATGCCCCAGCGCACGGGGAACTCGAAGTCGACGTTCGCCTTCTCCAGCGCGGCGACCGCCTCGGTGTAGGTCAGGCGCGCGAAGTCGGCCTCGACCAGCGCCTCGAGCCGGCTGATGGCGGTCTTCTCGACCCGCTGCGCGAAGAACGCCATGTCGTCGCCGCGCTCGTCGAGCACCGCGCGGAAGATGGACTTGAGGAAGTCCTCGGCCAGCGCGACGTCGTCGTTCAGATCGGCGAAGGCCAGCTCGGGCTCGATCATCCAGAACTCGGCCAGGTGCCGCCGGGTGTTCGAGTTCTCGGCCCGGAACGTCGGGCCGAAGGTGTACACCTTGCTCAGCGCGAGGCAGTAGCTCTCGACGTTCAGCTGCCCGGACACCGTCAGGTGGGCCTCGCGGCCGAAGAAGTCCTGCCCGTAGTCGACGCGGCCCTCCGCGGTGCGCGGCGGGTTGGCCAGATCGAGGGTCGACACGCGGAACATCTCGCCGGCGCCCTCGCAGTCGCTGGCGGTGATGATCGGGGTGTGCACCCAGAAGTAGCCGTTCTCGTGGAAGTAGCGGTGGATGGCCTGCGACAGCGTGTGCCGCACCCGGGCCACCGCGCCGATCAGGTTGGTGCGCGGGCGCAGGTGGGCCTGCTCGCGCAGGTACTCCATGCTGTGGCGCTTGGGCTGCATCGGGTAGGTCTCGGGGTCGTCGACCCAGCCCACCACCTCGACGGCGTCGGCGGCCAGCTCGACCGCCTGGCCCTTGCCCTTCGAGGCCGCCAGGGTGCCCTGCACGCGCACGGCGCAGCCGGTGGTCAGCCGCTGCACGTCGTCGGCGTAGTTGGGCAACTCGCTCTTGGCGACCACCTGCAGTGGGTCGAAGCACGATCCGTCCGACACATGGACGAAAGACAGACCGGCCTTCGAGTCGCGCCGGGTGCGCACCCACCCCTGCACGGTGACGGCGTCCCCGGGGGCGGCCTTGCCGGCCAGGATGTCGGCGATGCTGAGCGTCTTCATCGGGGCTCCTGCTGCGTGACCGCGGGAGTCTGGCGCGGCCCGACGCCGGACGCAACCCGAGCCGTCGACACGGCCGCGGGCGCGGTATAGGCTGCGCCGTCATGGCCCATGTCTCCGCTGCCAGCCTCGTCTGCCCTCGCTGCGACCACGCGGTCGACGCCGCCGTCGGCGCGCTGTGCCCGGTGGACGGCGCGGCCCTCGTGACGCCCGACGCCAAGGCGCGCCACGGCGACGATCCGGTGCTGGGGCGGGTCATCGCCGGCCGCTTCCCGGTGGTCGATCTCATCGGCCGGGGTGGCTTCGGGGCTGTGTACCACGCAGTCCAGCTGCCAGTGGGACGCGAGGTGGCCATCAAGGTGCTGGCGCGTCAGCACGCCGACAACGACGACCTGCGCGCCCGCTTCTTTCGCGAGGCGCGCACCGTCGCCTCGCTGAGCCACCCGTCCACGGTCACCCTGTTCGACTACGGGCAGGAGGACGACGGCCTGCTGTTCATGGCCCTCGAGCTCATCCGCGGGCCCACCCTGCGCGACGTCGTGAAGGCCGAGGCGCCCCTGCCGCCGCAGCGGGCCCTGCGGCTGACCGCCCAGATCCTGGGCGCTCTGGCCGAGGCCCACGATCACGGGCTGGTGCACCGCGATCTGAAGCCGGGCAACGTCATGCTCACCGCCGCGCGCGGGGGCGAGCGCGTCAAGGTGCTCGACTTCGGCATGACCAAGGTGCTGTTCGGCAACGACGAGGCCGACATGACGCGCAGCGACATGGTGCTGGGCACGCCCAAGTACCTGTCGCCCGAGCAGGCGCGCAACCGGGACGTCGGGCCGCACAGCGACGTCTACGCGATGGGCGTCGTGCTCTTCGAGATGCTCAGCGGCGCGCCGCCTTACGTCGCGCCGTCGACGTTCGAGCTGCTGACGCTGCACGCGACGGCCGAGATCCCGCCGCTGCCCGAGGCGCTCGACCTGCCGCCGGCCATCGAGGCGGTGGTGCGCAAGGCGATGGCCAAGGACGTCGCGGCGCGCTATCCCCACGCCGCCGCCATGCTGGTGGACGTGCGCGCGCTGCTGCCGGGCGCCGACGCGGGCGACGGCATCGGCACCGGCGATCACGCGGTGGTGACCGGGCCCCCGAGCGGCGTCTCGGCCATCTCGGCCGAGGAGGCGGCCAGCGCGCCGACGTTGGCCGCCGAGGGCGCCATCGACGCGCACGGCACGACGCTCACCCCCTCGAGCATCAACTCGCTGCCGCCGAGCGCGTCGCCCGCGCCGTCGAGCGCGTCGCAGTCGATCAGCCACATGGCCGGTGAGGCGCGGCCGGACGCCGCGGCGGCGCCGGATCGGCAGCGCGCGGTGGCGCTGGCGGTGGCCGCGATCGCGGTGGTCACCTTCGGCGGCTGGCTGGTGGCGCGCGATCCCGAGCCGCGACCCGCAGCGCGGCCGCCGGTCGAGGCGCCGCCGGTCGCGGACGCCGCGCCGGTGGTCGACGCCGCGCCGGTGGTGGACGCCGCGCCGCCCGATCTGGGCGCCGACGCCGATCGCACCGAGCTGTACCTCAAGCTGGCCGACACCGCGGCCCGGGTCGAGGACGGCCAGCCCGAGGTGCTGCGCAACCTGCGGCGCGCCGAGGACGAGACCACGCGGGTGATGGGGCGCACGGACGATCCGGTGCTGCTGGCCAACCTCGAGGCGCGGCGCGGGCAGATCCGGCAGCGCCTCGCGGGCGTGACCGAGGGCGAGGACGCGCAGGGCTGGCTGCGGGGGTCGCTGGCCGACTTCCGGCAGGCGATGGGCCGCACCGAGGCCGACAGCGGCGACACCTTCCGCTGGTACCGCAAGGCGACCGAGCTGGGCGCGGCGCTGCACGGCGAGCACACCGACGCCGCCCTGGCCGTGGCCTGCGACGAGGACGCCGTGCAGGGGCTGCAGCACCGCAACAACCAGTGCGCCATCCTGATGGTGCGCGCGGCCAAGGCGGCCGAGGACGACGATCCCGAGCGGGCCGCCCGGCTGACCTGCGCGGCCGCCGATCGCTTCGTGGTCGACATCGAGGGCGACGACGACGCGGCGCAGAAGGCGCGGCGGCGGAAGGAGCACACCTGGTACGTGGGGCTGTGCCGGCGCTACCGCGAGGCGGCCGGGCTGCCCCCGCCCGAGTGACGCCCCCGGCCGCGGCGAGAAAATCCGACAGAACCCGATTCGACGCGCGTCCCCTGAGTCGACCCCCTCGTCGATCAGGAGTGCGCCGCACCATGTCCCACGCCGAGCACGACTTCTTCACCGCCACCGACATCGAGGCGCGCGCGGACGCCTTCGCGGATCTCGACGTCGGCGCCCGCAGCGAGCGGCTGCTGGGGCCGCTGCTGGCGGGGTTGGGGGCGCTGGGGTTGGCCGCCGTGTTCCTGCTGAGGCCGGGCGCGCCCGCGCCCGAGGGGGCCGAGGGGCCGCCACCGAAGGCCCCGGCGGTCGTCGCCGCGGCCCCCGACGAGGCGAAGGCCCCGCGCATCGAGCCGGTGGTGGTGGGCCGCGCCGCGCCGCGCGCCCTGCGCGGCGCCTGGCCGCCCCCGCGGCGGTCGCAGCCGCGCCCAGCGACGGCGTCGTCGAGGCGCCCGCGCCCATCGCCGCGGCCCCGGCCGAGCCGGCCCCCGCCGAGGTCGCGGCCGGCGCCGATCCCGCGCCCGCCACCCTCGACGACTTCGAGCCCCTGCCGTCGCCCTGGCTGGAGCGCAAGCTGCGCGGCCCGGCCCTGGCCCCCGAGGGCGAGGCCGCGTCGCCGCAGGCGCTGGTCGACGCCCGCCGGGCGCTGGCCGAGGGCCGCTTCGAAGACGCGCTCGCTGGGCTGAAGGGGCTGGCCGCCGCCGCGCCGGTCGACGCGCTGCGCGGCCGCGCGCTGTTCGAGCTGGGCCGCGACGACGAGGCGCTGACCGTGCTCGAGCGCGCCCACGCCGCCGACGCCACCCACGCCGACACGCTGCTGTTGTTGGGCACGGTGCGCCAGGCCAAGGCCGACCGCGCCGGCGCCCGCGCGGCCTACGAGGCCTTCCTCGCCGCGCACCCGATGAGCCCCCACGCGGGGGACGTGCAGGGCATCCTCGCGCGGATGTGAAGCGGTCGGCTCAGGCCTTCGGCCCGAAGCCCAAGATGATGTAGCCGCCCGAGCGGGCGTCCTTCTGGATGTCCAGCAGGCCGCGGCCCTGGGCGTCCTCGAGCAGCTCGTTGAAGTTGCGGTAGCCGTGGAAGGACTCGTTGAAGTTCGGGCGCTTGCGCTTCAGCGTCTGCTTCACCATCGACCCCCAGAGGTTGTCGTCCCGCTCGCGGAACAACGAGTCGACGGTGTCGAGCACCATCTCGAGGGCCTTGTCCTTCTTCTGCGCCGCGTCGTCGCCGGTCTCGGCGCTGTCGGCCGGGCCGCTGGCCGCGGCCGGCGCGGCGGGGGTCGAGGCGGCCGCCTTGCTGTCGCTGGACTTCGCGTCGTTGTCGCGGCGGCTGCCGCGCTCCTTGTCGCGCCGCGCTTCCTTGTCGCGCCGCTTCGACTTGGCGCCGGCGCGCGCCCGCACCAGATCGTCGTAGTAGATGAACTCGTCGCAGTTCTCGATCAGCAGATCGCTGCTCGAGTTCTTCACGCCGAGCCCGATGACGACCTTGTCGTTCTCGCGCAGCTTGCTCACCAGCGGCGAGAAGTCGCTGTCGCCCGACACGATCACGAACACGTCGACGTGCTGCTTGGTGTAGCAGAGGTCGAGCGCGTCCACGACGAGGCGGATGTCGGCCGAGTTCTTGCCCGAGTACGAGACGTGCGGGATCTCGATCAGCTCGAACGCGGATTCGTGGAGGGGTCGACGGGCCGTCTTGTAGCGGCTCCAGTCGGCGTAGGCCTTCTTGACGACGATCTTGCCTTTGTCCAGCAAGCGCTCGAGCACCATGTTGACGTCGAACGTGTCGTAGCGGGCGTCGCGGACGCCGATGGCCACGTTTTCGAAGTCGCAGAAGACGGCGAGGTTGGCGGCTTGGCCGAGTAGATCTCCCATGGGGCGCGCATGGTAGTAGGCTCGCGGGCGTCGCGCAATCGCGTCGCCGGGCCGAGGCCGCCCGGACAAACCGCCCGCGCCCGCTGGAGACGCCCATGATCGACCTCTACACCGCCCCCACCCCCAACGGCTGGAAGGCGTCCATCGCCCTCGAAGAGCTGGGGCTGCCCTACACCGTGCACGCCCTCGACCTCGGCGCGCACGACCAGAAGAAGCCCGACTTTCTGGCCATCAACCCCAACGGCCGCATTCCGGCGATCGTCGACCGGGAGGCCGACGACTTCGCCGTCTTCGAGTCGGGCGCCATCCTCGTGTACCTGGCCGAGAAGGCCGGCGCCCTGCTGCCGACGGACGTGAAGGGCCGCTCGGTGGTGATGCAGTGGCTCATGTTCCAGATGGGCGGCGTCGGCCCGATGATGGGGCAGGCCAACGTCTTCTACCGCTACGCGCCGGAGAAGATCCCCTTCGCCATCGAGCGCTACCAGAAGGAGTCGCGCCGCCTGCTCGAGGTGCTCGACGGGCGCCTGGCCGACGTCGAGTACCTGGCCGGCGATTACTCGATCGCCGACATCGCCAACTGGTGCTGGGCGCACACCTGGTACTGGTCGGGCATCGAGATCGACGATCTGGCGCACCTGAAGCGATGGATGGACGCGATCGCCGCCCGGCCGGCCGTGATCGCGGGGCGCGCCGTGCCGGCGAAGCAGGCGAAGAAGGCCGAGGACGTCGAGGCGGTGGGCCGCAAGATCATCTGAGCGCGCCGTTCAGGGGGCGCGTTCGCGCGTTCGATGGGAGGGCGGCCGCAGCTCGGAACGAGGAGCTCGTGCCGCTACTGCAGATCGATCCGCTCCATCTCCCTGGTCAGCTCGGTCAGCGCCTTCTGGGCCTCGGCGAGCGCCTTCTCGTCCCGCTGGCCGGGCGGGAGCGCCTTGAACGTCGCGACCATGGCCCGGAGCGCGGCGGCTCGGCCCGAGTCGTCCTTTCGCGCGCCCTGAATGCGCGCGCGCAGATCCTGCACCCGCGCCTTGCGCGGACCGTAGGCGCGCGCCTCGGCGTACTCGGCCATCTTCAGCGCCGCGTCCAGCTCGCCGGTCTGCAGCCGAATCCACGCCAGCCGGTAGGCCGGCTCGTAGGCGTCGGGCAGCGCCTTCATCGACGCCTCGAGGGCCGGCACCAGGTCGCCCGGCACGCCCAGGTACGTGTAGACCTCGGCCCGCGGCCAGTGCCAGGTGGTCGCCTCGAGGGGCGTGCGGGCCTTCGCGGCGGCGGTGTCCAGCACCTTCCGCTGAGCCTCGGCGGTCCGCCGGGCGGCCTCCTTGTCCCCCAGCCGGTGATACTGCTCGCGCAACAGCCGCAGCGCGTCGCTGCGATCGTCCACGCTCAGCCGCGCATCGGCCCGGGCCAGGGTCGCGCGCAGCGGTCCGTCGGACGCGACCACGGCGCGCCTGATCCGCTCGATGAGCGCGTTGTCGCTCCCCATGTCGGCGCAGAACGTCGTGTAGAAGGTGGCGTCGGCGGCGCTGGCGGTGGCCTGCCGCGCCGCGTCCCCGAGGTGGGCCAGCCCGAAGAGCGCGCAGTTGCGAAACCGCTTGGCCTTGTACTGCGCGCCCAGGATCGCCACCACGAGCGCCGATCGCCGCGGCCAGTCGACCGGGCTCTGGGCCAGCGCCTCGCGCCAGGACTCCTCGGCGCCTCCCCAGTCCTCGGCCGCGGCGTAGCGGTCGCCCAGCCGCGCCGCCTTGCCCCAGGCGGTGTCGGCCACCGCGCGGTGTCCGGCCAGCCCGGCCTCGAGGAACGCCACGAACTCCTCGAGCGAGGCGGCGCCGACGTGGCGCGCCTGCACCGCGTCGTCCGTGGGGCTGACCACGTAGAAGGTGGGCCAGGCGCCGATGCCCAGGGTCTTCAACGCCGCCGCGTTCTCGGGGCGGTCGGTGTCGAGCGCCACCCACACGAAGCGGTCGGCGAAGGGCGCGAGCTTCGCGTCGGCCAGCACGGTGTGCTTCATCGACAGGCAGGTGTGACACCAGGGCGCCCACAGGTCGACAACCACCGGCTTGTCGGCGGCGCGGGCGGCGGCGCGGGCCGCGTCGTAGGCGTCGTGCTGCCAGTCGATGCCGGCGGCGCCGGGGGCCGCGGCGGCCGGGCCGGCGCAGCACAGGAGCGCGAGCGAGAGGAGGGCGGTGCGCATGGGGCCTCCGTGGGCGCGGGGCGACAGGTTACCATGCGGCGCGCCGCGCGACGGCCCGGTGACGCGGGGGCCGCGCCCGGCGCGCGCGGGGAGGCCGTCCGGCTGGCCCGTGCCTTGCTGCCCGGCCGCGCGTCACCGATCCGGAGCCGCCCATGGACCACCCCGAAGGCCTCGACGCCATCCTCCGCCCGCGCTCGGTCGCCGTGGTCGGCGCCAGCCGCAGCGAGGGCAGCATCGGCCGCGAGATCCTGCGCAACCTCGTGGCGCTGGGCTTCCAGGGCCCCGTCTACCCCGTGCACCCGACCTCGGAGCACCTGCTGTCGATGCGCGCGTGGCCCACGGTCGACGCCATCCCGCATCCGGTGGACCTGGCGGTGATCGCCGTCCCCGCGCCCGCCGTGCGCGACGTGGTCGAGGCATGCGCGCGCAAGGGCGTGCGGGGGCTGGTGGTCATCACCGCGGGCTTCCGCGAGGTGGGCGCCGGTGGCGCGGCGCTCGAGGCCGAGGTGGTCGAGATCGTCCGCGCGCACGGCATGCGCATGGTCGGGCCCAACTGCATGGGCGTCATCAACACCGACCCCGCGGTGCGCCTCGACGCGTCCTTCGGCGCGACGCTGCCGCTGACCGGCGGCGCGGCCTTCGCCAGCCAGTCGGGCGCGCTCGGCGAGGTGGTGCTGTCGACGGCGCGCGCGGTGGGGCTGGGCATCAGCCAGTTCGTCTCGCTGGGCAACAAGGCCGACGTCTCGGGCAACGACCTGCTGTCGTTCTGGGCCGACGATCCGCAGACGAAGGTGGTGCTGCTGTACCTCGAGAGCGTGGGCAACCCGCGGCGCTTCGCGCGGGTGGCGCGGCAGGTCACGCGGGGGCGCGGCAAGCCCATCCTGGCGGTCAAGAGCGGGCGCACGCAGCAGGGCGCGGCGGCGGCGAGCAGCCACACCGGAAGCCTGGCCGGCGGCGACCGCGCGATGGGCACGCTGCTGGCCGGCTGCGGCGTCATCCGCTGCAACACCGTCGCCGAGCTGTTCGACGTGGGGCGGGGCTTCTGCAGCCAGCCGCTGCCCCCGGGCGATCGCGTGGCCGTCCTGACCAACGCGGGCGGCCCCGGCATCATGGCCACCGACGCCGCCATCCACTTCGGCCTGACGATGGCGACGCTGGGCGACGACACGACCGCCACCCTGCGCGCCGCGCTGCCGCCCGAGGCGTCGGTGCAGAACCCGGTGGACATGATCGCCTCGGCGTCGCCCGAGCAGTACCGCGACTGCGCCCGCGCGCTGCTGGCCGATCCCGGTGTCGACGCGCTGCTGGTCGTGTTCGTGAGCCCGGTGGTGACGCACCCGCCGTCCGTGGCGCGGCGCATCGTCGAGGGGGTGCGCGCGGCCGGCGTCGAGAAGCCGGTGCTGGCGTGCTTCATGGGCCGCGCGCTGGGCGACGAGGGCATCGCGCTGCTGGCCGAGGCGGGCATCCCCAGCTATCCCTTCCCCGAGAGCGCCGCGCAGACCCTGGGCGCCATGGCGCGGTTCCAGCGCTGGCGCGCGCAGGACGAGGGGCGGCCGGTGGCCTTCGAGGTCGACCGGCCGCGCGCCGAGGCCATCGTCGGGCGGGCGCGCGCCGCCGGCCGCGACTGGCTGGACGGCGCCGAGGCGCTGGCGCTGCTCGACGCCTACGGCGTGCCGACCGTGCCGTCGGCGCGCGTCACCACGCCCGGTGAGGCCCTCGCCTTCGCCGAGCGCGTGGGCTACCCGGTGGTGCTGAAGCTGGACGTCGAGGGGGTGGTGCACAAGAGCGACATCGGCGGCGTGAAGATCGATCTGCGCTCGCCGGGCGAGGTGAAGGGCGCCTTCTGGGATCTCACCGAGAGCCTGCGCGCCGCGGGCATCGACGCGGCCCCGCGCTTCCTGGTGCAGCGCATGCTGACCGGCGGCCGCGAGACGATCATCGGCGCCGTGCAGGACGCCACCGCCGGCCACCTGCTGATGTTCGGGCTGGGTGGGGTGTTCGTCGAGCTGATGAAGGACGTCGCCTTCGGCCTGCACCCGCTGACCGACGCGGACGCCGGGCGCATGCTGCGCGCCGTGAAGGGCTGGCCGCTGCTGGCCGGCTACCGCGGGGCCGAGCCGGTCGACGTGGGGCTGCTCGAGCAGGTGCTGCTGCGCGTCGACCAGCTGATCGGCGACTTCCCCGACATCGCCGAGATGGACCTGAACCCCTTCGTCGTCGCCCCGGTCGGGCAGCCGAGCGGCGCGGTCGACGCGCGCGTCCGCCTGACCTGAGGGGTTGCATCCGGGGGCCGGTCACACCATGCTCCGCGCCGACCGTTCGCCACAGGAGCCACCATGCGCCGTATCCCCGAGAAGGGCATCGACAAGAAGAAGCTCTTGGCCGAGATGCAGGCCATGCGCGAGGGCGACGCCAACTGGCAGGACGCCCGCACTTGGAGCATGGTCTACTACGCGGGCGCGGCCCACCACGACTTCATCAAGAAGGCGCACAACCTGTTCTTCGCCGAGAACGGGCTGAACCCGATCGCCTTCAAGAGCCTCAAGCGCATGGAGGCCGAGGTGGTCGCCATGACCGCCTCGATGCTGCACGGCGACGACAAGACCGTCGGCACGATGACCTCGGGCGGCACCGAGTCGATCCTGCTGGCGGTGAAGGCCGCCCGCGACCGCGCGCGCCGCACGCGCCCCTGGATCCGCAGCCCCGAGATGGTGCTGCCGCGCACGCTGCACGTCGCCTTCGACAAGGCGTCGCACTACTTCGGCGTGAAGGCCCGCTACGTCGACACCGGCCCCGACTTCCGCGCCGACGTGGGCGCCATGGCCAAGGCCATCGGCCGCAACACCGTGCTGGTGGCGGCCTCGGCCCCGCAGTACCCCCACGGCATCGTCGATCCCATCGAGGAGCTGGGCGCCGTCTGCGAGCAGAAGGGCGTGCCCCTGCACGTCGACGCCTGCTTCGGCGGCTTCGCGCTGCCCTGGATCGAGAAGCTGGGCCGCCCGCTGCCGGTGTGGGACTTCCGCGTGGACGGCGTCACCAGCATCTCGGCCGACGTGCACAAGTACGGCTACGCGGCCAAGGGCGCCTCGGTCATCGTCTACCGCGACATGAGCTACCTGAAGCACCAGTTCTTCGTCTCGACGAACTGGCCGGGCGGCATCTACGCGTCGCCCAGCATGCCGGGCACGCGCCCGGGCGGCAGCATCGCGGCGGCCTGGGCGGCGATGCAGTCCCTCGGCGAGGCGGGCTATCTGCGGCTGATGCAGGGCACGCTCGAGGCGGTCGACAAGCTGAAGGCGGGCATCGAGGCCATCGACGGGGTGGCGGTGGTCGGCGAGCCCCACGCCACCGTGGTCGCCTACCAGTCGGACGACGAGGCGGTCGACATCTACGCGGTGGCCGATCGCCTCGAGGCCAAGGGCTGGGCCGTCGACCGTCAGCAGTGGCCCAACTGCATCCACCTGACCGTCAACGCCCACAACCTGCCGGTGGTCGACACCTACCTCGAGGACGTGCGCGAGGCCGTGGCCTGGTGCCGCGCCCACCCCGAGGCGGCCGCGTCGGGCAACGCCGCGATGTACGGGATGATGGCCAAGATCCCCTTCCGCGGCATGGTGAAGCTGAGCGTCCAGAAGATCATGGAGGCCATGTACTCGGGCGACGGCGAGATGCCCGATCTGGCCAACCTGGGCGCGGGCGACGACGACGGCCTGCTGTTCAAGGCGATCAACAAGTACGGCGACCAGGCGATGGCGCTGTTGGACAAGCTGCAGGCGGGGCAGAAGTCGCTGGCCGCGCGCCTGGGCCGCCAGCGCTGACGCCGCGCGTCAGCCCAGCGGCGGGAACCACGCGCTGAAGGTGGCCCCGCGGTCGGGGGCCGAGCGCGCGCTGATGTGGCCGCCGTGGCGCTCCATGATGCGCCGGCACACCGCCAGCCCGAGGCCCGCGCCGGGGTGCTCGCCCTTGGTGTGCAGCCGCTGGAACGGGTTGAACAGCTGCCGCGCGTAG
This sequence comes from Myxococcales bacterium, assembly GCA_020633465.1. GTDB lineage: Bacteria > Myxococcota_A > Bradymonadia > UBA7976 > UBA1532 > JACKDN01. The sequence goes on along the minus strand of JACKDN010000008.1, from coordinate 24,465 downwards.
CGGGCGTCGAAGCCGATGCCGTCGTCGTGCACGCGCACCACCTCGCCCTCGTCGTCGCGGTGCCCCCGCACGCCGATCAGGGCCGCGCCGTCCGGTCGCCGGTACTCGAGCGCGTTCTCGACCAGGTGCGTCAAGAGCAGCCGCAGCTCGTCCCGCGCGCCGCGCACGACGGGCAGGGGACCCACGTCGACGGTCGCGCCCGCCTCGGCGATGCGATCGGCCAGCGCGGCCATCACGTCGGCCATCACGTCGTCGAGCACCACCCGCTCGAGGGTCGGGGGCGGGCCGGACAGCCGCGCGTAGTCGTACAGCCCGTCGACCAGCGCCTGCATGTGGCCGGCGGTGTGCTGCACGCGCGCCAGGTACTCGGCCGCCTCGCCCTCGCTGCACCACTCCTCGAGGATGCTGCTCAGCATGCGGATGCTGCGCACGGGCTCGCGCAGGTCGTGGGCGGCGGCGAAGGCGAACTGCTCGAGATCGGCGTTGGTGCGCGCCAGATCGCGCAGCGCGCGGCGGTACTCGGTGATGTCGCGGGCGATGGCCGAGACGCCGATGGGGCGGCCCTGCTCGTCGGACACCGTCGCCAGCACCAGGCCGACGTCGACGTAGGTGCCGTCGTCGCGCGCCAGCCGCACGTCGCGCTCGACGCACGCCAGCGCGCCCACCGCCAGCACCATCTCGGGCAGGGCCTCGGCCCACTCGCCGCCGGCCGCCTCGCCGATCGGCCGCCCGATCATCGCCTCGGCGGGCCGGTCGAACAGCCGCTCGGCCCCGCGGTTGGCCGTGCGCACCACGCCGTCGCCGTCGGTGGACAGGATGGCGTCGCGGGCGTGCGTCAGGATGCTCGCCAGGTAGCGGTCGGAGGGATCCTCCATGCTCCGGTGGGTAACCCAGGCGGGTGGTGCGCCACAAGCGGCGTGCGCCGGCGCGGGCGGGTCAGCCCTCGGCGTGCTTCAGGCGGCGCCCCAGATCCACCGGATCCGGGCTGGCCATGGTCGCGGCCGCGGCGGTGATGCGCCCGGCGCGCACCAGCCCCTCGAGCGAGGCGTTCAGCAGGCGGTGGCCGGCCTCCGAGCGGGCGCGCATCGCGTCCGGCAGCCGCGCCGTGCGATCGTCCCGCACCAGCTCGGCGACGGCGTCGTCGGCCAACAGCAGCTCGAAGGCCGCCGCCCGCCCCCCGTCGACGCGCGGCACGAGCGCCTGCGCCACGACGCCGCGCAGCACCCGCGCCAACGTCGCCCGCGCCCGCGGCTGCTGGGGCGCGTCGAACTGCTCGACCAGCCGCTCGAGCGCGCCGGGCGCGGTGCGCGCGTCGACGCAGGCCAGCACCAGCACGCCGCCGGCCGCCAGCCGCAGCGCGGCCTCGGTGATGGCGGCGTCGTCCAGCGGGCCCACCATCACCACGTCCGCGTCCGCGCGGTGCGTGGCCTGCAGCGCGTCCAGCCGGTCGGCCAGATCCGGCCCGACCGCGCGCTGGGTGATCAGGGCCTTGCGGCTCTCGTGCACGAACTCGACCGGATCCTCGAGCGTGACGACGTGCACCGGCCGCGTGCGGTCGAGGTGGTCGATCAGGGCGGCCAGCGTGGTCGTGCGGCCGCTGCCCCGGGGCCCCGACACCAGCACCAGGCCTGCGCCGGGGGCCACCAGGCGGCTGGCGGCGGGCGGCAGGCCGATCTGCGACAGCGAGGGGACGTGCGTGGGCACCGAGCGCAGCACCGCGCTGGTGCCGCGCACGTCGGGCGACAGGGCCACGCGGAAGCGGGCCAGGCCGGGCACGTCGTACGCGAAGTCGACGGGATCCCCCGCCTCGGCCGCCGCCCGCTGGGCCGGGCTCATCACCGGATCGAGCAGGTCGATGACCTCGTCCGGCCCGAGGGGCCCCAGATCGCTCAGCGTGTGCAGGGCGCCGTCGACGCGCCAGCGCGGCACCTGCCCCGCGCCCAGGTGCAGATCGCTCGCGCCCTCGGCCACCATGCGGCGCAGCAGGGGATCGAGGCGCGGGGCGGCGGGGCGATCTGCGTCGCCGCCGCCCGGGGCGCGCTCGTCGGGCCCGGGGAAGCCGCCCACCGCCCCGCGCGACCGCATGACGTCCTCGAACAGGTTCGCGGTGATGCGCACGCGCCGGATGCGCATGCCGGGCAGCTGCTGCTCGATGGCGCCCAGCACCCCGGGCGGCAGATCGTCCAGGCAACCGAGCGTGACGTGATCGTCGTCGACGTGCAGGGGCACCACCCGGTGGCGAATCTGGAAGGCGGCCGGCAGCAGCGTCAGCGCCTCGTCGTCGGGGCGCTCGGCGGGATCGCCCAGCTCGGGCATGGGCATCTGGCGGTTGGCGGTCTGCAGGCGCCGGGCGAGGGTCCGGGCAATCACCAGACCGAAGTAGGGCAGGCGCAGCAGCATCGCGTGGAAGCGCTGGGCGGTGAAGCGCAGGGCGATCACCGGGCCCGCCGCGTGGACGCTGGCGGTGCGGTGGGCCTCGAGCAGCACGCCCATCTCGCCGACGGCGTCGGGCGGCGTCAGCCGCGCGAGGCGGAGGGGCTCGTCGCCGGCGTCCTCGAGCACCACGTCGGCGGCGCCCTCGAGCAGCAGGAAGAAGCAGTCGCTGGGCTCGCCCTGGCGCGCCAGGGTCTCGCCGTCCTCGAAGGCCAGCACCTCGGCCTGGCCGGCGGCCTCCTCGAGGTCCTCGCCGAGCAGGCCGTGGAACAGCGGCGAGCGGTCGAGGACGGCCAGCACCGACTCCTGGTGCTGCGTGGGATCGAGCGTCTTCATCGGTCCTCCGGGGCGCGCGGTCGGGGCGCCGCGACTTCCGCCTGTACGTCGGCGCGTGTCCGCGCGATGATGCCGTCCGACGCCGGCCGGCGAAAGCGCGACGCGCGCCATCCTCGGGGGATGGGGGTGAATACGGGGGGGCCGGCCGAGTCGACGGAGCGCCCGCGGGAGCGGGCGACGCAATCGCAGCACGGTCGGCCGCGCCGACCCGGATCCGCCGGTCCCGCCGGCGCACGCGTGGGGGTTCCCATGATTCGTTCGTTCCATGTCCTGGTTCTCGCCCTGGGCCTCGGCCTCGTCGGCGCGCCGGCGGTGGCGCTCGCCGCGCCCGGCGCCGCCTCGGTGTGCAAGAAGGAGAACCCGAACGCCAAGAAGAAGAAGCGGGCCACCAAGAAGAAGGGCAAGCGGGCCGCCAAGAAGGCGCGCCGCAAGGGCCGCCGCGTCGGCGCGGCGCTCTACACCGCCCCCAAGGTCAAGGGCGCGATGCTGAAGTCGAACAGCATCATCCGGAAGAGCCACGAACAGGTGAAGGAGAAGCAGGCGGGCAAGGACGAGCTGCGCAAGGCGGTCGTCGCGCAGACCGCCGCGGGCAAGGCCTACAAGGAGAAGAAGTACCGGGTGGCCTTCAAGCTGACCCGCAAGGCCCGCAAGCACGCCATCGCCGCGCGCAAGCTGGCCGCCGCCGCGCCGGTCGTCGCCGCCGCCGCCGCCGCCGTCGCCGCGCCGGCCGCCGCCGACGCGCCCGCGGCTGCAGCCGCCGCGGCCCCTGCGGCCGCCGCCGCCGTGCCCGTCGCGGCCGCCGACGAGAACGCCGCCGACGAGGCCGCCGCCGAGGCGGACGCCGAGGACGAGCTGGCCGGCGGCGACGAGCCCGCCGGCGAGAACGCGGCCGACGAGGCCGCCGCCGAGCCCGAGGACGAGGACGCCGCCGAGAAGGCCGCCGAGGCCGAGGCGGCGGCGGTCGAGGCCGCCACCGAGAAGGAGGTGCCCGCCGACGTCGACGACAAGACCGTCGAGGGCCTCGAGGCCGCCACCGAGTAGGCCGTACCCCACAGTGGAGGAGCCGTCCTCCACTGCCCGCCGCCGAGCCACCGCCCCGCGGGGGCGCGGTGGTTGGCACACCCGCTGCTATCTCCCGGCGCGAACCCGACGCAGGAGACGAGCATGCGCCTCACCCGCTTCGCCCTTGCCCCCCTGCTGGCCGCGCCCGTCGTGGGCTGCGGCGCCGACGACCCCATGGACTTCGCCGCCCCGGTGTGCGCCGTCGAGCAGGCCCTCGACGTGCGGGTTCGCGACGCCGCCGGCCGCCTGGTCGAGCGCCGCCGGGCCGCCGACGACGGGGCCCCCGACGTGCGCCGCTGGACCTACGACGCCGAGGGGCGGCCGACGCGCTTCGAGGCCGACGGCCTGCGCGCGGTGCGCACCTGGGACGGCGATCGCCTGGTCGCGCTCGAGGTGGACGAGGACGGCGACCGCTGGCGCCTCGATCTCACCTGGGACGCCGCCGGCCGTTTGGTGGCCCTCGACGGCGAGGGCCCGATCAGCTTCGCGCTGGTCGAGCAGACCATCGGCCAGTTCTACGACAGCTACCTCTGGGCCTTCGGGCCGCCGCTCGTGCCCGACGTGGATCTCGCCCCGGATCTGGGGCTGTTCGAGCGGGTGTACGGCGACGAGGGCGGGCGGCCGACGGCCCTCGCGGCCACCTACGCCTACGACGACGCGGGCCGCCTGATCGAGGTGCGCTGGGACGAGGGCGCCGACGGCGCGCTGGAGTCGATCCGCCGGGCGCACGCCGAGGGCGGCGCCTGGGTGGTCGAGCTCGACCGCGGGGCCGACGGGGTGGTCGACCGGCGGCACCGCGAGACCCACGACGCGTCCGGCGCCCTGCGCACCCAGCACATCGACGAGGACGCCGACGGGCGGGCCGAGCGCAGCCGGCTGCTGACCGAGACCGCCGACCGGCGGGTCGAGGCGCGGGACGAGGACGGCGACGGGGTGATCGATCACACGACGGTGGTCCACCTCGACGCGGCCGGGCGCCGGGTGCTGAAGGAGGAGCTCGACGCCGACGGGCGGGTGACCTGGCGCAAGACCTACGCCTACGACGCCGAGGGGCGGCGCGCGGCGGATCGCCGCGACGCCGACGTCGACGGGGTGATCGACCAGGTGACCACCTACGCCTACGCGGCCGAGGGCGACGGCGAGGTGGTCACCGAGACCACCCGCACGCTGAGCCCGAGCGGCTGCAGCCCGGGCGCGGGGCTCGAGTAGCGCGCCGCGGGGTCGGCGCGACCCCGCGCTCCACCCGGCCGATGGCAGTTCCGATGAACCTCCCAGGACGTCGGCGCCGGGCGCGACGTCGCTCGAGGAGGCCGACATGGATCACGAAGGGCCGCTGATCTGCCCGCGCTGCCGCCAGACCGGACCCGGGCCCACGTGCTTCGAGGACGGCGCCTGGCTGGTGACGCGGCGGGTGCTGCTCGAGACCGGGCGCGACAGCAACCTGGGCAGCCTGGTCGCCGGCCGCTACGGCATCGTCGAGCGCCTGGGCGTGGGCGGCATGGGCGCCGTCTACAAGGCCGTCGACACCCGCGACGGGCGCTTCGTCGCGCTGAAGTTCCTGCGCGAGCAGTACGCCCGCCACCCGTCCATCCGGCAGCGCTTCATCCGCGAGGCCGAGGCCGCCCTCGCCGTCGAGAGCCCCTACGTCGTGCCGCTGGTCGACTTCGGGGTCGAGGCCGATCGCACGCTGTGGCTGGCGATGGCCTACGTCGAGGGCTGGACCCTGCGCGACGAGGTCAACCACAACGGGCCCTTCGGCGTGGACGACATCGTCCAGGTGGCGCGCCACACGCTGCTCGGCCTCGCCGCCGCCCACGACGTCGGCCTGGTGCACCGCGATCTGAAGCACGACAACATCATGTTCAGCGGCACGCGGCAGGACTTCGTCGCGCGCATCCTCGACTTCGGCGTGGTCAGCAGCCGGGCCGCCGACGCCGAGCTGGCCGAGGGGGCGGGCAAGCTGACCGGCGCCGGCGTCATGGTCGGCTCGCCCAGCTACATGAGCCCCGAGCAGATCCGCGGCCTCGAGGTGGGCCCGCCGGCCGACCTGTACGCGCTGGCCGTCGTGATGTACGAGGCGATGACCGCGCGGCGCCTGTTCTCGGTCAACAACTACGAGGCGCTGGTGCGCGCCGGCGCCCGCCGCGACGCCCCGCCGTTGACGACGACCGGCGGCGGCGAGCCGGTGCCCCCGGCGCTCGATCGCATCATGCGCCGCGCGCTGGCGCACGATCCCGACGATCGCTACCCCGACGCGCGCACCATGCTGCTGGCGCTCGACCAGATGGACGCCGCGCGCCACGCCGCGCCGCCGGATCTGCTGGCCGATCAGCCGGCGCCCGACGCCGGTGACGAGCTGGCCGAGCGCGAGGGGCTGCCGCTGGCGGTCGACGCGACGCCCACCGCCGCCGAGCCCGCGCTGGTCAGCCTGTCGCTGTCGGACACCACCGACCTCGGCAGCCGGGCGACGCCGACGCCGACGCCCGCGGCCGCGGCCGAGCCGCCGCCCGCCGCTGCGCCCGCGATCGAGCCGCCGCCCACGTGGGCCCGCCTGGCCACCTTCGCCGCCGCCAGCCTGGTGGGCTACGCGCTGGTGTCGGCCCTGCTGGTCGGCTGACCCGCTCCGGGCGGACGCGTCCGGCGTGGCGCCGGCCGCGCGGGCGTGGCAGAAAGGGGGCATGCCGCTGCACCTGGTGCCCGCCGACCAGCGCCCCGCGTTCCCCGAGCACTACGTGCCCGAGGCCGACGGCCTCGCCGCGCTGGGCGGGCGCCTGTCGCCCGAGCTGGTGGTCGAGGCCTACCGGAAGGGCCTGTTCCCCTGGACCGGCGCCCCGCCGATCCCCTGGTTCTCACCCGATCCGCGGCTGGTGCTGTTCCCCGCCGACGTGCACGTCGGGCGCACGCTGGCCAAGACGCTGCGCCGCGGCGCCTTCACCGTGCGCTACGACACGGCCTTCGACGCCCTGATGCGCCTCTGCGCGCGGCACCCCCGCCGCGGCCAGCGCGGCACCTGGATCACCCCGAACATGCTCGAGACCTACGGCGCGCTGCACCGGCGCGGCCTGGCCCACAGCGTCGAGGCCTGGCACGACGGCGCCCTCTGCGGCGGCCTGTACGGCGTCGCGCTGGGCCGCGCCTTCTTCGGCGAGTCGATGGTGTCGACGGTCAGCGGCGCTTCGAAGGTGGCGCTGGTGACGCTCTGCCGCGATCTGGCGCGCTGGGGCTTCCACTTCGTCGACTGCCAGCAGGTGACCGCCCACCTGCTGCGCATGGGCGCCGTGCCGCTGCCCCGCAGCGAGTACCTCAGCCGGCTGGCCGAGGCCGTGCGCGCGCCGGACGCGTGGGCGGGCGGGCCCCCGGCGGCGCCGGGCTGAACCATCAGGGGATCAGGTTGGGGCCCGGCCAGCCCGTCGGCGGGCGGGGCGCCGGGTTCTCGAGCGTCGCGCGGTAGATCACCCGCGAGATGTCGGCGATGGCGCTGGCCAGCCGCTCGACCGTGTCGCCGTGGCTCATCACGCACAGCACGTAGGGTCGCTCCGGCTGGTAGATGATGCCGCAGTCGTGCAGATAGCGCGTCTTCGGCTCGGTGCGATCGTCGACGCGGTGGCCGAACTTGTTGGACACCCGGACGTCCTTGGGCGTGCCGGCGACGAGGCCGGCGCCGAACTCGCTGCGCGCCATCAACGCCAGGGCGTAGGCCGACCAGCGCGCGTCCAGGTAGGTGGCGTCGTACAGCGCGCGCAGGACGCGGGCGTAGCTGCGGGGCGACACCGTCCGCTGGAACTCGTCGACGTCGCCCCGCCCGAGGCCGAAGGCGTGCAGCACCTCGAGGCCGGCCTGGGGGCCCAGCGTGGCGTGCAGCAGATCCTTCGCGTCGTTGTCCGACTTGATGATCATGCGGTCGATCAGCGCCGCGACGGTGTAGGCCTTGCCCACCTCGAGGGTCCCCTCGGGCGCCAGGCCGCTGCCGGGCCAGCTCTCGGGCATGATCACGGTGCGGCCCAGCAGGCCGGGCTCGGCGGCCTCGGCGCGCAGCGCGGCGACCATCACCGGCACCTTCAGCAGGCTGGCGGGCGGGAACAGGTGGTCGGCGTCGATGCCGAAGCTGCCGCCGCGGTCGAGATCGTAGAAGTAGAGCGCGAGCGCGTCGATGTCGCCCGCACCCCGCAGGTTCGCGACCGCCTCGGTCACGCGATCGCGCACCGGCTTCAGGTACGCGTCCATCGTCCGGTCGGGCGCCTCGCAGCTGAGGATCGGGTGGACCCACTGATCGAAGCCGCCGCGGACGATGCGGCCTTCGCTCGAGGGCTGCGCCGCCGCCGCCGGCGGGGGGGTGGTGGTGGGGGCCGCGGGCGCGGGCGCGCGCGCGCCGCGCACGACCCAGCCCATCACGAGACCGGCGGCGAGCGTCGCCGCCATCCAGACGAACCGCATGCACTTCCCCGCCGCCCACCGGGCGGCAGCCGTGCCCTCCTGCGCGGATGGTGGTCCAATCGAGGGGGGGAATCAAGGCCCGCGGTGGGGCCGAAACTCTCGAAGCTCACAGGGGCGCGCGCCGTGCAGGGCGCGTTCAATCAGTGTTCAGGTCGCGAGCTCCGCCTCGAAGGCCTCGAGATCGCGCGCCACGTCGTCGAGCGCCGCGTGCCAGAAGTCGGGGGCGCCGAGCTCGACGCCCAGCACCTCGCGCGCGACCTCCTCGGCGGTGGCGCTGCCGGTCGCGCGCAGCAACCGGCGGTAGGTCGCGCGGAAGCCGGGGCCCTCGTCGCGGGCGCGCGCGAAGACGCCCGTGCTGAACAGATACCCGAATGTATACGGGAAGTTGTAGAAGCTGATGTCGGTGAGGAAGAAGTGCAGCTTGGACGCCCAGAACCAGGGGTCGAGCTGATCCTCCGCCAGCGTGTCGCCGTAGATGCGCCGCTGGGTGTCGGCCATCAGCGCGCACAGCCGCCCCGAAGAGACCTCGCCGTCGCGGCGCTCGGCGTAGAACGCCTTCTCGAACTCGAAGCGCATCGGCGTGTTGAGCATGAAGGCCGCCGCCCGCTCGAGCCGCAGGTCGAGCACCATGCGGCGCTGGGAGGCCGAGGCGCCCGGCTGGTTCAGCAGCGCGTCCCCCACCAGGCACTCGGCGAAGGTCGACGCCGTCTCGGCCAGGGTCATCGGGTACAGCGTCGCCCAGGGGCGCATGTCGGCCATCACGTGGCTGTGCCAGGCGTGGCCCAGCTCGTGCGCCAGGGTCTGCACGTCGCCCAGGGTGTCGTTGTAGCTGAGGAACACCCGCGACTGCCGCGCGACGCGCGAGCTCGCGCAGTAGGCGCCGGGGCGCTTGCCGGGCCGGGGGGCGGCGTCGATCCAGCGCCGCTCGACGGCCTCGCGCGCGTAGTCGCCCATGGCCGGGTCGTAGGCGTCGAAGGCGTCGATCACGATGCGCACCGCGTCGTCCCAGCCGAGGCTGGGCGGCTCGTCGACCGGCAGCGGCGCCGACAGATCCTGGAAGCCCAGGCGCTCGACGCCCAGCAGGCGCGCCTTCAGCCGCAGGTAGCGGCGGGGCAGCTCGGCGCGCTCGGCGCACACGGCGAACATGGTCTCGAGCGTGCCGCGCGACAGCGCCGCGTCGCGCAGCGGCTCGACCAGCGGATCCGCCACGCCGCGGTGGCGCTGCAGCGTCAGCCGCGTGCCCGCGATCGCGTTCAGCGCGGCGCTGAACACGGCCTCGTTCTTCGCGATCTCGGCGTTCGCGTTCACCAGGGCGGCGGCGCGCACGGCGGGATCGGCGTCCTGCATCAGGCTGCGCCGCTGGGCCAGGGGCACCCGCACGCCGGGCCGCAGCTCGAAGTCCATGGCGCCGGTCACCTGCGAGTACAGGCGCCCCCAGGCGTCCAGCCCGTCGACGCCCAGGTCCGCGGCCAGCACCTCGTGGGCGGTGGGCATGCTGAGGCGCGCCTGCTCGCGCAGCAGGGTCAGGCGCCGCCGGGTGCCCTCGAGATCGGGGTGCGCGGCCAGCTGCTCGAAGGTGGCGGCGTCGGTCTCACCCAGGCTGGCCACCAGCACCGCCGACAGCTGGCGGAAGGCGGCGTACAGCCCGTCCACGGCGCTGGACGCGGCGCGGGCGCCGTCGTCGCGCGCGTCGACCGAGGCCAGACCGCCGACGTAGATGCCCAGGTGGCCCAGGCGGGCCTGCAGCGACTCGGCGCGGCACAGCAGCTCGGCCCACGCGTCGAGGGCGCCGGGAGCGGGCGGCCCGAGGCGCTCGGCGTCGGCGCGGGCGGCGGCGATGCCCTCGGCCACCGCCGCGCGTTCGGCGGCGTAGGCGGGGCTGTCGAGGCCGGGGAAGAAGGCGCTCAGATCCCAGGTCGGCGGCGTGGTCATGCTCAGGCCTCGGGATCGCAGCGGGCGATGGCGTCGTCGAGCACCTCTTCGGCGCGCGGCGTGAGGTCCGGGTGCGCGCGCAGGGCGGTCAGCACCGGAAACAGGCCCGGATCGCCCAGCAGGCCCGCGGCCTCGACCAGCTCGAGGTCGAGGCCCTCGGCGTCGAGCATCGCCGCCAGCGTCGGCACGACGTCCAGATCGCCGCGCTCGGCGAGGCCGACGAGGGCCTCCTTGCGCACCTCGGCGTCGGCGTCGTCGAGGCGGGCCCACAGGGCCGCGCGGACCGACGCGGTGTCGACCTCGCACTGGCTGCCGAGGGCGAAGGTGGCCCAGCGGCGCACCTCGGCGTCGGGATCGGCCGACAGGCGCTCGAGCGCCTCGACCGCGTCCGCGTCCTCCTGGCCCATCAGCCCTTGCACCACGCCGAAGCGCACGTCGGCCGACGCGTGATCGCACAGGGGCAGCAGCAGGGCGACGGCGCGGGGATCGCGCAGGTGGCCGAAGGCGATGCCCAGATCGCCCAGCACGGCCGGGTGGTCCTCCTGGGGCAGGCGCGCCGCGAGGGCGTCGAAGCAGGCGTCGGGCAGGGTGCGCTCGGGCACGCCGAGCTGGCCGATGACGTCGGCGGCCACCGAGCGGCGCCGCGGATCGGGATCGCCCAGCAGCTCGACGGCGGCGGTCAGGGTGGCCGAGTCGCCGCGCCGGTGCAGCGCCATGACGGCCGCGTGCACCGCGTCCTCGTCGTCGCTCTCGACGGCGGTGGCGAACAGGTCGCTGATGGAGTCGTTCGTGCTCATGGGCGCCTCCTCGGAGAGGGGCGCATTGTAGCGGCCACGCCGCCCACGTCGAGGGGGCTGGAGACTGGTGCGCATGGAGGGGCCGAGCGGGGTGCGTCACCGAAAGCTCGGATCAAGGCGCGGAAGCACGACGATACCCGGCGGTATCGCCTTGCTTTCGCAACGCCGAGCCGAGCATTCGGGGGCGTGCACCGCGAAGTGCCCCGAATGCGCAACAGGCTCCTCCTAGGCGACCCAGCCGCCCGCCGGGCTGGTCAGCTGTTCGAGGCGGACGAAGTTGTTGCGGTCGTCGACCACCAGCCGGAAGGTGCCGCGCACGCCGTCGCGGGTGAGGAAGGGCTGCAGGTGCTTCGCCTGGAACTGCACCCGCACGCCCTGGTGGGTGGTCGCCACGACGACCTTGGCCGTGCCCCGGTAGTAGTCCAGCCAGGCCTCGGCGCCGATGTGGAGATCGAAGTCGTACGCGCGCACGGCTTCGATATGTCAGGTCGCGCGGAAGGCGGCAAGCCGAACGGGCTGGCGGCGGCGGCCCCAGGTGCCCGGGGGGCCGTCGAAGACGCCCGCGCACGCGGCGCCGCAGGCCTGGCAGCGGCCGTCGCGGGTCAGCGCCCAGTGCGACAGGTCGTACCAGTCGCGCTGGATCAGCAGCGTGTCGCAGGCGTGGCAGCGCGTGGCGTCGCCCTCGGTGTCGTGCACGTTGCCGGTGTAGACGTAGCGCAGCCCGTGGCCGCGGGCGATGTCCCGGGCGCGGGTGAGGGTGGCGGCCGGCGTGGCGGGCACGTCGCGCATGCGGAAGTCCGGGTGGAAGGCCGAGAAGTGCAGGGGCACGTCGGGCCCCAGCTCGTCGGCGATCCACCTCGACATCGCGTGCAGCTCGTCGTCGCCGTCGTTCTGGCCGGGGATGAGCAGCGTGGTGATCTCGAACCACACGTCGGTCTCGTGGCGCAGGTAGCGCAGGGTATCGAGGACGGGCTCGAGACGGCCGGTGCACAGCTTGCGGTAGAAGTCGTCGGTGAAGCCCTTGAGGTCGATGTTGGCCGCGTCCATGTGCGAGAAGAACTCGGCCCGCGCCTCGGGGTTCACGTAGCCCGCCGTGACGGCGACGGTCTTCAGGCCGTGCCGGTGGCAGGCCTTGGCCACGTCGACCGCGTACTCGAGGAAGATCACCGGATCGTTGTAGGTGAACGCGACGCTCTTGCAGCCCAGCTCGCGGGCGGCGAGGGCGAGCGTCTCGGGCGACGCCTGGTCGGCCAGGGTGTCGGTCTCGCGGGACTTGCTGATGTCCCAGTTCTGGCAGAAATTGCAGGTCAGGTTGCAGCCCGCGGTGCCGAAGGACAGCACGGGGGTGCCGGGCAGGAAGTGGTTGAGGGGCTTCTTCTCGATCGGGTCGATGCAGAAGCCGCTCGACCGGCCGTAGGTGGTCAGGACGACCTGATCGCCCTCGCGCTGACGCACGAAGCACAGGCCGCGCTGGCCGGGCTTCAGGGCGCACTCACGCGGGCAGACGTCGCACTGGATGCGGCCGTCCGGCAGGGCGTGGAAGTAGCGGCCGGGGTGGTTGGGCGCGGTCATGTCTGAATCCTCTCGGCTCGCTCCGAGCCAGCGCCGCGTTGGACGGGACACACGGGACAGCGCGCGACCGAATGGTCCGACGGTCGTCGTGCTGGCAGGAGGAACACGACCATGCACGCCGAAGCTTCCCGCGTCCGCCCCGCCGCCGTGGCGGGCCTGTTCTACGCCGGCGACGCCGCCACCCTCGAGGCGGACGTCCGTCGCTACCTGTCCGAGGTCGAGGCGCCGACGGGCCCACCACCCAAGGCGTTGATCGCCCCGCACGCCGGCCTGGTGTATTCGGGGCCCATCGCCGCCAGCGCCTACGCCCGCGTGGCGCCCCTGCGCGACGTGGTGCGTCGGGTCGTCCTGCTGGGCCCCTGTCACCGGGTGGCCGTGCGCGGCCTCGCGGCGCCCTCGGTGGACGCCTTCCGCACGCCCCTGGGCCTGGTGCCGCTCGATCGCGAGGCGCTCGACCGCGCGCTCGCGCTGCCGCAGGTCGAGGTGTTCGACGCCACCCACCGTGACGAGCACAGCCTCGAGGTGCACCTGCCCTTCCTGCAGGTGGTGCTGGGCGACTTCGCGCTGGCCCCCTTCGTGGTCGGCGCGGCCACCCCCGACGAGGTCGCCGACGTGCTCGAGCTGCTGTGGGGCGGCGAGGAGACGCTGATCGTCGTCTCGAGCGATCTGAGCCACTATCTGTCGCACGCCGAGGCCCGCCGCTGCGACGCCGCCACCTGCCAGGCCATCGAGGCGCTGCGACCCGACGCGATCGGCCGCGACGCCGCCTGCGGCCGGGTGCCCGTGGGGGGGCTGCTCGAGGTGGCCCGGCGGCGGCGCCTGCAGGTCGAGACGCTCGATCTGCGCACCAGCGGCGACACGGCCGGCGACAAGTCGCGGGTGGTGGGCTACGGCGCCTGGGCCTTCCGCGAGCCGACCTCGTGAGCCCCGAGGATCTGCTCGGCGGCACCCGGGCCCTCGTCGACGCCCACGGCGCGCGCCTGGTGCGCCTCGCCGCCCAGAGCATCGAGCACGCGCTGCGGACCGGCGAGGGGCTGACCGTCGATCTCGAGGCGCAGCCCACCGCGCTGCGCGCCGACGGCGCCTGCTTCGTGACGCTCACCCGGCACGGCGACCTGCGCGGCTGCATCGGCTCGGTCGACGCCCACCGCCCCCTGGCGGCCGACGTGGCCGACAACGCCGTGGGCGCCGCGCTGCGCGATCCGCGCTTCCGGCCGCTGCGCCGGCCGGAGCTCGAGGGGCTGACCCTGTCGATCTCGGTGCTCAGCCCGCTGGCGCCGCTGCCCTTCACCGACGCCGACGATCTGCGCGGCAAGCTGCGGCCCGGCGTCGACGGCGTGATGCTCACCGGGCGCGGCCGGCGGGGTCTGTTCCTGCCCAGCGTGTGGGATCAGCTGCCCGACGCGGGGGACTTCCTGCGCCACCTGAAGGCCAAGGCGGGCCTGCGGCCGGACGACGATCTGGTCGGCGTGCAGGCCGAGCGCTTCGTGACGGTGAAGGTGGACGCCTCGGCGCTGCCCGCCGGCGAGCGCCTCTGGACGGCCTGAGGGCGTCAGGCGCTCGCGAGCGCCTTCTCGGCCAGCGCCTGCGCCTCGATGAAGGCCTCGAGGGCGTCGGGGTAGACCGCGCGGGCCTCGGGCAGGTGTTCGTCGCCGGCGGCCGACCAGGTGCGGTTCAGCATGCGCTCGGCGAAGGCGACGGTGACCAGCACCTCGGCGCCGGCGGCCATGCCCAGGCGGTCGAGCACGCGCTGCCGCACCTCGGCCATCGGCAGCACGTAGGTCTCGAGCAGATCGTCGACCCGCTGGCAGATGGCCTCGGCGCCCAGCGTGTCGATCTCGGCGCCCAACCGCCGGGCGGGCTCGATCAGGCCGGCCAGCAGCTCGAAGGGGTTGTTGGCCTGCCCCGGGGCCGACATCTGCTCCTTCAGGTTCGCGCGCGCCAGCGCCTTCTGGCGGCGCCACAGCACCAGCCCGATCAGCGCGGCCACGGCGCCCAGCGCGAAGATGGGCCACGAGTCGGGCCACGCGCCCACCTTCTCGGGCGTCTTCGCGCCGCCCGAGATGGCCACCATGATGCCGATCGCGAACAGGACGGGGGGAAAGCGGTTCATGGCGCCACTCACTTGAAGAAGATCTCGTAGGCCGCGTGCGCGATGCCCATCAGCGCCTCGCCCACGATGAGGCCGGCCGCCAGGGGCACGAGCTTGTGCTCGACGAAGTGGCCGCCGAACTTCTTGCCCAGCCACATCTGCGTCAGGCAGCCGATGCCGTAGCCCAGCGTGATCGAGAAGGGCAGGTACATCGCCAGGCCGATGAGCACGCCGAGGCCGGCCATCGGGGCCGCGCCGAGCAGCGCGCCGACGGCGCCGCCCATGGCGTACTTGTCGATGGGCACGTTGCCCGACTTCACCGCGTCGATGATGCCCATCAGGGCGCCGGCCTGCGGGGCGGGCAGGGGCGAGCCCTCGACGCCGAAGCCACCGAAGTCCTGGCCGTTGGGGCCGTTGGTCCACAGCACGTAGATGGCGCCCAGCGCCAGCAGCGCGCCGATCCACGTCACGCAGAACTGGGCGATCTGCTGCTTGACCGGGCGGCCGCCGATCATGAAGCCGGTCTTGAGGTCCTGCATCATGTCGGCGCCCTGGCCGATGGCGACGCAGACCGCGACGCCGACGGCCATCGCGGCGGCGATGTTGCTGTCGAGCAGCCACATCATCAGCGTCACCGAGATGAGCGCCATGCCCGACATGGGCGAGATGTCGGTCATGCCGGTCGCCTGGGCGACGATCAGGCCCGCGAGGCCCAGCCACAGCGTGCCGACGACGGCCGCGACGATCGCCTGCCCGGCCGAGACGCCGGGGGTGATGAGGGCGGCGACGAAGAACAGGATCACCGCGGCCACGCTGCCGGCGATCAGCACCCACAGGGGCATCTCGTCGCTGCCCACCTTGCTGCCGCCGGCGCCGGCGGTCTTGGCCGCCGAGGCGAGGCTGGCGACCGCGCTCTTGATGGCCGGGAAGGCGACGACGACGCCCATCAGCGCGCCGCCGATGAGGGTGCCGATGCCCAGCGGGCGCAGCATCTTGCCGTAGATGAAGCCCGAGGCCGCGCCCTCGTCGAGGGCCGCCTGCGGCACCCAGTCCATGGCGACGGCGGCCGGCGACACCACCCACCAGGCGAGGATGCCGCCGGCGAAGAAGGGCAAGCCGCCGCGGCCCGCCAGCAGGCCGGCGGCCAGGTTCATCAGGGACAGGTACAGCACCGGCGACAGGTAGTCGGGGATGACGCCGAACGAGATGTTCAGCTCCTCGTATTCGAGCAGGCCGGGGCTGTCGAGCCAGCCGGCGGCCATCACGAACTTCCAGGTGGCCGCGATGGCGAAGCCGATGAACAGCAGCTTGGCCTTCTCGAGGCCGGCCGAGCCCGAGCGGATGATGGTGGTGACGGCGACGCCGCTGGGGAAGCGCAGCCGGTCGAGGTCGATCATCTGCTTGCGCAGCGGGATGATCAGCACGACGCCGAGGATGGCGCCGGCCACGCCCGCGACGGCCAGCGGCCAGGGCGAGAACTCGAGGCCGGGCTGGCCGGCCGCCTTCCACTTGGCGTCCAGCATGAACAGCGCGGGCACGGTGAACACGATGCCCGTGCCCGCGGTGTTGATGCCCGACGCGATGGTCTGGTTGATGTTGTTCTCGATCATCGTGCCCTTGCGCATGACACCGCGCAGCAGGGCGTAGCCCATGATCGAGGCCACCGTGGATCCGCCGATGCTGAAGCCCAGCTTCAACGCCGCGTAGACGAACGCCAGGTTCAGCACGATGCCCTGGACGATCCCGAGGATCATCGCGGCCCAGGTCAGCTCCCGGTACTCACCCACGACGGCGCGCGCCACCCCGCCGGGGCTCGCCTTCTCGCTCATCACTGCCTCCGTGCTGGGCCCGGCGCATCACCGGGCGCACCCGCTTACTACGCGGGGGCGGGGGTTGCAAGCGCCTCAACGCCCGCGGGTCTGCTCACCAGCCGCTGGTGGTCGCTGCGGCCGGCTGTCAGCTGTCAGCTGTCAGCTCTCAGCCGGGCCCGTGCGTCGTGCCGAGGGTCAACCGCGGTGCGCAGTCGACGCGCGGGGGTCCCCGGGCAGACGGTCCCAATCATCGCGACCGGGCTGACAGCTGAAAGCTGAACGCTGATAGCCCCGCCGAGTTGGCTGGAGGTACATTGGACCAGCGGGTCGGAACCACACCCAACGCCGGGCGCGCCGTGAAGCCCGGCGGCGCCGCGGCGCATCGTTCCCCCCGAACGTCACCGCCTGCGAGGTCCCATGCGCGCCGTCGTCGCCGCCGCCGTCCTGTTGTTCGCCACCGCCCCGCTCGCCCAGCCGCGCCGCCCGGTCGACCCGGCCGAGCCGGCGCGCCGCGCCGCCGAGGGCAAGCGGCGCCTGGCCGCGACGCCCGCCGGGCAGATCGTCCTGCGCGGCATCGACCACCACGGCGGCCTCGACGCCTGGTTCGCGGGGCGCGCCTTGACCTTCCGCTACGACTACCAGCCGGTGGGCGACCGCCCCGGCCGAAACTCGCTGCAGACCGTCGACCTGCTGGCGTCGCGCGCCTACCACGACATGAAGGCGCCCGTCGAAGGCCGCTTCGCCTGGGACGGCCAGAAGGCCTGGTCGACCTTCGACCCCAGCAAGGCGGCGCCGCGCTTCTGGGCGCTGACGCCCTACTACTTCGTCGGCCTGCCCTTCGTGCTGGGCGATCCCGGCGTCAACCTGGCGATCGTCGACGACGATCCCGCGGCGGCCGGCCTGCCGCCCGCCGACGTGATCAAGGCGACCTTCGACGACGGCACCGGCGACGCGCCGGACGACTACTACGTGGCCTACTTCGCCAAGGACGACGGGCGCCTGCTGGCCATCCGCTACGTCGTCAGCTACCAGCCCTTCATGAAGCCCGGCATGCAGCACACGCCCGAGAAGCTGCTGGTGTACGAGGACGTGCAGCCCGCCGGGCCGCTGAAGCTGGCCCGCCGGCACGACACCTACGCCTTCCCCGAGGGCAAGCGCGGCGACAAGGTGACCGTCGCGTCCGTGAGCGAGGTGAAGTACGGCGCGACCTTCGACGAGTCGCGCCTGGACATGCCGAAGGGCGCCCACGTCGACACGGCGCTCAACGGCGCCGAGTAGGATCGTCCCCCAGGCTGAGCTGCCCGACCTCGGCGTTCGGCTCGCTCAGGCCGCCCTCGGCGCGCTCGGTCGTGCCCGTGCGCAGCAGCCCCGGCGGCGGCGCCAGCTCGCCGGCCACCGGCACGTCGGCGATGCCGAAGTGCTTCTCGACGGCGCGCTCGACGTACAGCGCTTCGTCGGGGAACTGCAGCCCGCTCAGCACCTTCTCGTGGCGCCCGCCGGTGAGCTGCGCGTGCACCTCGTAGGTCGTGGTTGGGCCGTTCTTGCCCTGCTTGACGTCCTCGACGCAGTAGAGCTGCTCGATGGCCCGCCGGTGCAGCAGCCGCTTGCCGGGCCAGGGCAGGGGACCGTGCGACACGCGCAGGGTGGCGTCGTCGGCGCGCACGGTCGTCCGGTTCACGAAGCCGGCCAGCGCGTAGTAGGTCAGCCCGACGCCGACCGCGACGTGGATCAGCGGGAAGACGCTGAAGATCCAGGGCGCGTTGCCGGTGACCATCGAGTACCAGAACACCAGGAAGGCGTCCCAGCAGAAGGCGAAGACGGCGATGAACGCGTGCTGGGGGCCGAACCAGCGGCGGCGGATCGTCAGGTCGTGCAGGCCCCGACGCTCGCGAAGCGAAGCCGGGAGGGGCACCTCGGCGTCGCGCGGCGGCCGGGGCACACGGGCGACGGCGTGGGTCGTCGCGGGCGGCAGGTCGAGCCGCTGCACGCTGTCGCAGGCGCGGCAGCGCGCCACGAGGTTGTCGAGGTTCACGTCGTCGGCGCCGAGGGGCGCGCCGCAGTCGGGGCAGGTCAGTCGCACGGTCAGTCGGCCTCCAGCTCGGCGAAGGCGTCGGCGGTCAGGCGCAGGGCGTCGGCCCGCTCGCGCAGGCGCGAGGCGCCGTCGTCGCCCTGCGTGCCGGCGTACACCAGCACCGCGTCGGCGGCCGCGTGCAGATCCGCGGCCAGCTGCTCGAAGTGGCGCTGCGCCTCGGCGACGGCGGCGCGCACGTCGGGGCTGTCGCGGTCGGCGGCGGCGGCGTGTAGGCGCCGCAGGCGGTCGGCGCGGCGGGCCAGCGCGTCCACGGTGCGCACGGCGTCGCGCAGGGTGGCGGCGGCGTCCACCTCGGGATCGTCGGCCAGGTCGCGGGCCAGGAAGGGGTGCAGGGCCGCGAAGTCGGCCAGCGCGCGGTCGAGGGGCGCGCGCACCGCCGCGGTCAGATCCGGCGGCAGCCCCTCGAGGCGGCGCACCGTGTCGTCGGGCAGGGCGGCGACCGCGTCGGCGGCCGCGCCGTCCGCCGCGGCCCGGGCCTTCTTGCGCCGCTCGAGCCGAAAGAAGACGGCGAAGAGGCCGTAGGCGCAGGCCGCCAGCGTCGCCACCAGCAGCGGCGGGTAGGCGTCGCGGGTGATCCACCACGCGAGCCCGCCGGTGGCCGCCAGCAGGTAGCCCACCAGATCGTCCCAGGGCGGCTGCAGGGGGCCGTTGAGCATGCCGGCGAACAGCGCGCCGCCGAAGCCCACCAGCAGGGCGCCGCCGACGCCGATGGCCCCGGACACGAGCACGCCGTCGGCGGTCGCGAGGCCGTGCCCGACGGCCCACACGGGCATCAGCAGAAACGCGGTGTTCAGCGACGCGTCGATGCCCGATCCGTCGGGCTTCTTCTTGCGCCGGCGCTGGTTCCGCGTCTTGCGCAGGCTCGCGAGGCTGAGCTCGCTCACGGCGTCACCAGCGCGAGCTGGCCGCAGGCGCCGGCGACGCGGCGGCCGCGGGGCCAGCGGATGGAGTGGGGCACGCCGAGGGCCTCGAGGCTGGCCCCGACGCGCCGCACGGTGGCGTCGTCGGGCGCGCGGAAGGGGGCGCCGGGGAAGGGGTTGAAGGGGATCAGGTTCACCAGGCAGCGCAGGCCGCGCGTCCAGGCGGCCAGCGCCTCGAGCTCGGCGGCGTCGTCGTTCACGCCGGGCAGCACGACGTACTCCAGCATCAGCGCGCGGCGGCCGGGCAGCGGGTGGTCGAGCAGGGCGGCCTTCAGCGCGGCCAGGTCGTGCGTGGCCGCGAGCGGGACGATGCGCCGGCGCGTGGCGTCGGTGCCCGCGTGCAGGCTGAGGGCGAGCTGTACGCGCCCGCCGAAGTCGGCGGCGAAGGCGCGCATCTTGGGCACGACGCCCACGGTCGACACGGTGATGCGCTGGGCGGCGATGCAGACGCCGCGCGGCTCGCGCAGCACGCGCACCGCGTCGCGGGTGGCGGCGTAGTGGTGCAGCGGCTCGCCCATGCCCATGAAGACGACGTGCGAGACGCGGCGACCGGCCGGCTCGACGCGGCGCCGCGCGGCGTGCACCTGCGCGACGATCTCACCGGCGCGAAGTCCGCGCGTGAGGCCCAGAGTGCCGGTGGCGCAGAAGGCGCAGGCCATGGCGCAGCCGACCTGGCTCGAGACGCACAGCGCCAGGCGGTCGCCGCGCATCGGGATGAGCACGCCCTCGACGCGCGCGCCGTCGCCCAGCCGGAACACCAGCTTCTCGGTGCCGTCGTCGCTCGGGTGCGTGGCCTCGACGGTGGCCTCGGCGGCGAAGGTGGCGTCGGCGATGCGCGCGGCGTGGCGGGGGCCCAGGCCTTCGATGGCGTCGAGGGGCAGCAGCCGCCGGTGCAAGCCACCGAAGACGCGGCCGGCGTGCGTCGCGCCCACGCCGATCGCGTCCAGCGTCGCCGCCAGGTCGGCCAGCGACAGTCCCAGCAGATCGGGCCGAGCCGAGGTCACGGCCGCCGCCACCCGCCGGCGCGGTCGAGCAGGAAGAAGAACGCCGTGGTCACCAGCGTGTGGGTGATGTCACCGGCGGCGATGCGCGCCGGGATGTCGGCCAGGGGCGTCGTCTCGACGCGGATGACCTCGCCCGGATCGAGGTCCTGGGTGGTCACGCGCCGCGCGTCCAGGGCCAGGAACAGCGTGCACTGGTTGTCCTGGATGGCCGGGTTGGCGTCGACGACGCCCAGCCGCTCCCAGTGAGCGGCCTCGAAGCCGGTCTCTTCGCGCAGTTCGCGCCGCGCGGCCTCGAGCGGATCCTCGCCCGGATCGACCAGCCCGCCGGGCAGCTCGACGCACACGCGCTGCACGCCGTGGCGGAACTGCCGCACCAGGACGACGTCGTCGTCGGGCGTCAGCGCCAGCACGTTGATGAAGGGCACCGACCGGATGACCGAGAACGTGTGCGCCTCGCCGGTGCGCGGATGCGCGGCGCGGTGGCGCCGCACCCGGAACACCTGATAGTCCGAGGGCGGGTCGGCGTCGATGATGCGCCAGGTGAGGTCGTCGTCGCTCATGGGCCGCATGATGCGCGACCGGCGGCGTCGGCGCCACCGAACGGGAGGGGCGAGCGTGGATCGAGAGGCCGTCGAAGCGCGCCTGCGCGAGGTGCTGAGTCTGAAGGCGCTGCCCCGCGCCGGCTGGCCGCGGGTGGGGGTGCGCGACGCCGAGTCGGTGGCCGCGCACAGCTGGGGCGTCGCCTGGCTGGTGATGGCGCTGTGCCCGCCGGACGTGGATCGCGGGCGCGCGCTGGCCATCGCGGTGCTGCACGACCTGGCCGAGGCGCGGGTGGGGGACATCACGCCGCACGACGGGGTGCCCAAGCGCGAGAAGGCGCGGCGCGAGGCCGAGGCCTTCCGCGATCTGGTCGCGCCGCTGCCGAACGCGGCCGAGCTGTGGGACCTGTGGCGGGAGTACGAGGACGCCTCGACGCCCGAGGGCGGTTCGTGAAGGCCTGCGACAAGCTCGACATGGGCTTGCAGGCGCGCGTCTACGCGGCCGAGCAGGGCGCCGACACGTCCGAGCTGGTGCAGGCGGCCGTGCGCGCCCTCGACGATCCCACGTTGAGAGCGCTGGCGGCGGGCTGAGGGCCCGGCCGCCGGCCGCGGTCAGTTGACGAAGGTCTCCTCGGCCGGCTCCTGAACGCGGCGCCGCCCGCGCAGCCGCCGCCGATCGTGCGCGCGATCGACCACGCGCGCCACGCGCCGGGCGAGGCGGTCGGCCGCCTGATCGATCACGCCGGCCGCGTCCTCACCCATCACCTCCACCCGGACGTCCGGCACGCCGTCGAGGCCCGCCTCGAGCGTGCACCGCTTGTCGGCGCCGCCCTTCGGTCCGTTGACGTCGCTGACCCGCGCCTCGACCCACCGCACGCGATCGCGGAAGCGATCGAGCGCGAAGCCGAGCCGGTGCTCGACGTGCGCGCGCAGCAGATCATCGTGGTCGACGTTTCGGATGGTGGTCCGCAGCTCCATGGGTCCTCCTGTCGTCGCGGTCGGGGCGCGCCGTGCGCCCGAGGATCAGACAGCGCCGAGCGGGCGGGGGATTCCCCGGCGGTGCCGATTCGGGAAGAGGGGGCGGGGTGTGAGGGGTGAGCGCACGGCAGCAAGGGTGGAGAGGCGCGGCGCCAACGTGCCCGTGCCCGTGCCCGTGCCCGTGCCCGACGCCGCGCCACCCAAGCAGGCGATGCCCCCCGCGCTCGTAGGCCGAGAACCTCGCCCCTGACGTTGCTCCTGACCTTGACCTCCCTGCCGCGCGCTCATCGACAGGGATTGCATTTCTTGCTGCACTCGAGTGCAAGAAGAACGGCAAATTGGCACAAATTGATGCACTAAACTGCACGACAGGTGACGCGCGGCTGCAGGGTCGCCGTGGCAGGAGCCCGCATGGCCGCCGATCTCACGCTGGAGTGCTTGCTTCCCACCGGATGGCGCCGGAGCGGCTGGCCCGGCTCGGTATGCCTGCCGAAGCGCTGGCATCGCCGCGCCTCGGCCTGGCGCGCACCGAGGAGAAGCTGCGCGCATGGGGCCTGCTAGGATGAGCCGACGACCGCAGCCGCGCAGCCTCGACATCCGCAAGCTCACGACGGACGAGCGCGCCGAGCTCCTGACGGCGCTCCACCGGATGGTCGCGCGCGAGGAGCTGAAGCTCGGCGAGGTGCTGCGCGTGCTCCGCGCCGCCCACCTGCGCATCGACCGCGACCGCTTCGCCCGCATGGTACGCCTCTCGCCCCGCGCCATCGCCGAGCTCGAGAGCGGGCGCGCCAACCCGACATTGCAGACGCTCGAGCAGGTGTTCCGCCCCTTCGGTCTCCGCATCGGCCTCGTGCCGGCCCCCGGTACGCTCCCCGCGGAGCAGCCCCCGGACCTGACCGGGGATCGCTATGCCCAGCTCTGCGTCGAGATCCGCGCCGCGGTGCAGCGCCACAGCCGCCGGTCCGGCGGGGCGTAGGGCGCTGGGTCCGAGTCGAGATTTGCGTGGCAGCTGGAGATTGCCAGATTTGCCTGGCACCTGATTCGGATGCGCGTCGTGCACGTCCCCGTTGACAGTCTTGCGTCGGCCTCCTACCGTGGCTGGGTTCGGCGGAGAGGCGATTGCGATGCTACGCGGAGTGCGTTGGGCCTGAACGCTGTTGGACGAAGAAGTCAGAGGGAGGACGAAATGCATCGGCTCTGGATTCTGGGGTTCGTAGTTTGCTGGGCGACTGGAGCCCACGCGGATGAAGTCACGGGGGCGTGGAACGTCACGAGCAAGCTTGCGGGCGCCAACACTTGCGGTGCGACAGGCAAGACGTCCGTGTACCAATGGCTGGTTGCGCAGAATGGTCCGACGATTGGGGTCCAAGTCGTCGGAGAGACGAGCTTTCCGAAGCTGGTGGGCTCGCTGAAGGGTGGCGAGATTGTACTCGAAGGAGAGGGGGCGCCCCTCGGCACTGGCTTCCTTGGGATTCGCCCATCGTCGGTGTTCACTCTGACGTTCGACAAGGGCAAGCTGAGGGGCCACCGTTATTACATTGGCGCCAAGGCACGCACGGGCGGCGGGTCGACGTTGTGCATGACGGTGTTCGAAGTCACCGCAACAAAACAATAGACGCCAGGTTCTAGTTGGCGACTCCGTAGCAACTCCAGGAGCACCAAAGTCGGAAAGCGGGCACGGAACCAGACTAGACCACAAAGAGGATGTCGGCGATGGCCTTGTTTGTCTTCCTGATTCTGGCAGGGGTCGCCTTTCTCGTGGCGGTGAGTGTCTACCTATCGCGGCATGAGGCGAAGCAACTCCAGGAACTGGAGGATGCCAAGCGTGCCTATCAGGCCGCGCTGCAACGCTTGCGTGTCGAGAAGTCCACTAGCGCGCGGATTGCGGCTCTCGAACGCGGTCGTGAGTACGCACAGATTGCTCGAGTTCGGGCGGGCCAAGGTGGGCGGGTCGTCTTTGATGAACTCGCGCTACAGAACGATCTGACAGCATTCGGCAGCGAGTAGTCGTGGGGGGGGGTGTGGAAATAGGGGTCAGGACGATCACATTTCGCTTTCTTCGGGCCCACCACTCGCCGCTCGCGCTCGCTCCTCGAGCGTCGCCAGCCACATCGCCAACTCGTCGTCGTCGTCGGAGCGCGCGCGCAGGCGCGCGAGCATGTGGCTGACGCCCGAGGGCTGGCAGCCGAGGATTCTGCTGACCTGCCGGTGCGTGAGGCCGCTTCGGCGGCTGAGCCACCAGGCGGCGACCCAGCGGGGCCGGTTGTCGCGGCGGCCCCGGGCTGCCGTGAGCAAGCGCACCTCCGTCCAGCCGGTCACGCGCGCGTGGTCGAGGGGGTCAGGACGATCGAATTTCGCTTTCACCGCCGTGCCACTGCGCCGGTCGACGTGCAGCGGTGACCGTCGCGTCCGCGGGCACGGCTTTGGCGCGGCGCCTGGACTCGCACGGCTCGGCGCGCCGGG
>JACKDN010000074.1 GCA_020633465.1 Myxococcales bacterium | reverse complement strand
CGGTCCTCGGTGCCAGGCAGATTCTGGAGAGGCCGCGGCGGGCGCCGCGCGTTCCAGTTTCGCTGGATTGATGCAGGTTGATTGCGCGCGCCGTGATGGTGCGCGGCGGTCGATCGGGCGGGGCTACGCGGTTTGGCGGCGCGCGAGGCGGAGGTTGGTACTTCAGAGCACCGGATCGCCGCGCTCCGGGCGCACGTTGCCGGTGGCGCGGGGCGCGGACGGTGGCGGGTTCGGGCGGCGCAGCGGCCGCTATGTCGCCGCGGCCGGTAGGTCGCAGAACAGGTGTAGGGGCGGGACGCAGCCGTCGGGGAACTCGCAGTGCGGGCGGTGGGCGCGCAGGGCGTCGGCGGCGCGGCGGTAGGCTTCGGCGAAGGCGATGTAGGCGGCGCGCCACAGCTTGCGGGCGGCCTTGGTCGTGGTGTGGACGAGAGGCATCGGGCTTCGGTCCATGCTCGCCGGGCAGTGGTGCGGGTCCATGGCGAGAACGCGGGCGGCCCCGAGGACGGTCTTGCCGTCGCGGCGGCGGGCTTCGGCGGCGTCGGCCTCGAGTTCGCGGATCATGCGGCGGTAGAGCGCGGTGCGTTGGCCGTGCGGCAGGCGGGCGAGGCTGGGCATGGGCTGGATGGGCAGGATCTTCTGGACGGTGAAGTCCTTCTCGTCGATCCGGGCGGTGGGGTTCTTCTGGCGCTCGGCGTGCATCGCGGCGCGGTTCACCCACTCGCCCTTCAGCGAGCCGCCGCCCAGGAGCGCGCCGTCGCATTGAACGCCTGGCCAGTCCCGGACTCGTTCCACCAGGTTCTCTTTCACGCAGTTGCTGAGCATGTAGCGCAGGCGCTCGACCTCGCTGGCTTCGTCCGCGATCACGATCGCGTGGTAGCGGCCCTGCCACATGGGGCCCTTCCAACCGTACAGGTGCCCGACCTCGATGGAGATCTGCTGGTTCACCAGGCACATGAACGCCGCCATCGTCGCGGCGTCGGGCACGGTCACGATCAGCGCGTAGTGGTTGCTCATCGTGTTGATGCCGTGCACGACCACGCCGTACTTCTCGGCGGCGTGGGCGACGACGCCGATGACGCGGCGGTCGAGGGTCGGCGAGGGGCGCAGCAGGTAGCGCCCCTGGAT
>JACKDN010000073.1 GCA_020633465.1 Myxococcales bacterium | reverse complement strand
CGCCGCCGCGCGCGCCGGATCCCGAGCCGGTGCGGCCGCAGGTGGTCGAGATCGGCGGCGGCGACGACGGGGAGCTGCTGGTCGACGAGCCGGCCCCCGCGGCGCGCGACGACAGCGTGGCCGAGCTGCTGGACGATCCGACGCCCGCGCCGGTCGCGGCCATCGCGCCCGCGCCCTCGGCGGCCCGCGCGGCGCCCTCGCCGGGCCTCGACGACGGCATCCTCGACGACGACGGCGCCACGGTGGATCGCGCGGCGATCGATCAGAAGACGACCATCGCCGCCGGCGCCGGCGCCAGCCCGGTGACGATGAGCCGCGAGGAGATCTCGACCCGCCTCGACGAGGTGCAGTCGCGCCTGAAGCGCAGCCAGGTGCTGCAGAAGGCCGACGTCGACTTCCTGGCGCAGATCGACCGCTCGCACCCGGGCTACTACGAGGCGAACCGCCTGCTGGCCGACTTCTACTACCGCCTGAAGGACTACCGCCGGCAGGCCGAGTCGCTGGAAGAGGCGACGAAGCGCGGCCGCTACAAGCACGATCCGGCCATCCTGCTGTCGCTGGCCAAGGCCTACGCGCAGCAGAAGCGCTACCGCAAGGCGCTCAGCGCGATGGGGCGGGTCGAGGCGAAGATGCGCCGGCTGCCGGCCGATCAGAAGGCCGACGCCTACCGGTTCCACGCCGAGATGCTGGAGTTCGAGTTCCTGCGCCAGTACCACGACGATCCCAAGCGGGCGAACATCACGCTCGTCGACAAGGCGATCAGCAAGTGGGAGCGCTACCGCACCTTCTCGGCGGGCGCCAACGCCGGGGCCGTGGCGACGGCGGACAAGCGCATCGCCAAGCTGAACGAGCTCAAGTCGGGCCTCGAGCTCTGAGCACAGGACGGCGCGGGGCGGGCGCGCGCTCGTCGGGACGTCGGGTGAACGAGAGGACCGACCAGGGGGCGTGTTGATCCGCGATCAGGACAGGCCGATCGGGCGGCGGCGCGTGGCGCTGCGGCTGGCGCTCGTCTGCGCCGCGCTGCTGTGCGCGCCCGGCTGCAAGAAGCGACAGGACGCCGGCGGGGCAAAGGGGGGCGGCGCGGCGGTCGAGCCCTCGGTCGACGTGACCGCCGACAAGGCGGCCGCCCGGGACAGCTGGCTCTTGAAGGTGGCGCGCGATCCCGCGCCGCTGCTGACGCTGGCCGGCACCAGCGAGGGCTGGCGGCATTACTTCACCGGCAAAGCGAGCGAGGCGCTCGAGGCCTTCGAGGGTGACCTGGCGAAGGGCGAGGCGGCGCGCATCGGCGCGGCGCGCGCGGCGCTCGAGCTGGCCTTCGCGCACCGGAACGCCGGCCGCCTGATCGTCGCGCTGACGCCCGCCGTGCTCGACGCCCAGAAGACGCTGCCCGGGGCCGAGGCCGGCGCGGCGCACCGCACCTTCGTGGCGGCGCGCCTGGCGCAGCGGACGGGGAAGACGCCCACGCTCGACGGGCTGGCCGGATCGCCGCTGGCCGCGCTGGCCCAGGCCGCGGCGACGGGCGCCGCGGGCCCCGAGGCGGCCCTGCTGCGGGGTGACGCCG
>JACKDN010000072.1 GCA_020633465.1 Myxococcales bacterium | reverse complement strand
GGCCGCCCCGCCTCGAGCGCGCCCGCCAGGCGCGCCACCAGCGCGAGGCCGCGCGCCAGCCCCAGCTCGCGGAAGGCCAGCCGCGACTCGGCCGAGCCGAGCTGCGCCTGCCGAGCCGCATAGCGCTGAAGCCCCCGGCGCGCGGCGTCCAGCACCGCGAGCAGCACCGGGCCCGTGCTCCCGCCGATCCGCGGCGGGAGCTGGGCCAGCCGCCAGGCGTCGGCGAGGAGTCCGCCGAGGCCCAGCAAATCACCGGTGGCCAGGCTCTGCCCCGCGACGATGCTGGCGTAGGTCTCCTGGGCGTCGCGGAGCACGCCGTCGCTGGGCGCGCTGGCCCGGAGCTGACACATCGTCACGTAGCCATCCAGCGGATCGTGGTGCCCCATGCTGGCGACCTGCGGGCGCGACAGGTCGACGCTCATCTTCCACACCATCTGCGGCAGCTCGCCCTCGCCCTGGTCGCGCACGAAGGCGCGGGTGGCCGCCCAGGCCAGCTCGCGCGCCTGATCCGCCGGCTCCGGCCGCCCCGTGTGGTGGGCCACCAGGTCCAGCGCCTGCATCCACTTGGTCAGGTAGTGGAAGTATTGCCCGTCGCGCTCCCACTCCAGGCGCTCGTCCCACGGCTCGTCGGGGCCGCGCTCGGGCATCGGCTTGCCGATGCGCAGCCCCGCTCGGGTGGGGTGCCGCGCGCCCTCGGCTTCGTCCAGGCCGCTCAACCAGCCGCTGCGCGGGTCGTCCGCCCGGTGGCGCCCCAAGGTGCGGTGCACGTCGTCCACCAGCGCCAGGGCGTCGCGGGTCCACCGCTCCTCGCCGGTCGCGCGCGCCAGCGCCAGCAGGTTGCGCACCGCGAAAGCGTCGGTCCACAGGTAACGGCGCGCTGCAGCCGTGCCACCCGTGGCCGCGCCGACGCCGGTGCGCTCGACGAACGCGCTCATCAGCGCGCCCGCCATGCCCACGCGCTGGCGCTCCCTGGTCTCGGTGCTGGCGGTCTCGGGGTTCGACATGGCCATACCTGGTACTACGGCGCGTACGACCGTCGACCTTACAGCCCGAAGGGCCGGTTCACCGAATGACGCGCCGTGTCGGCAGGCTGCAATCGCCGGCGGGAGCCTCTGGCGCTAGCCTGCCGACTCGGGCGCGAAGCCCTCTTCGCCCACGAGGGGCACGAAGCGCACCGCGCCCATGTCCTCCTCCCTCCACGCGTCGACGTGCGTGCGTGTCACCACCATGAGGCGTTGGACGCGCAGATCTTCACCCACCGGGATGACCATTCGGCCGCCCACCCTGAGCTGTTCACGCAACGACCCGGGCACGCGCGGTCCGCCCGCGGCCACCATGATGCCGTCGAAGGGCGCCGCCTCGGACCAACCGCGGGTCCCGTCGCCCACGCGCAGGTGCACGCCCTCGTATCCGGACGCCTCCAAGGTCTGACGCGCGCGCTCGGCCAGCACCGCGTTGCGTTCGACGGTGTAGACCTCGGCGGCGAGTTCGGCGCACACCGCGGCGGCATATCCAGAGCCGGTCCCGATCTCCAGCACCCGCGCGCCGTCGGGCAGCTCCAGCAGCGCGATCATCGCGGCGACGATGTAGGGCTGCGAGATCGTCTGCTTCTGCCCGATGGGCAACGGCGTGTCGT
>JACKDN010000071.1 GCA_020633465.1 Myxococcales bacterium | reverse complement strand
TGCTGGCGCTCTTGGGCCTCGGCCGCCGGCGCCGCGCCGCGCTGCTGGCCGCGCTGGCCCTGCTCGGGTGCGACGAGCGCAAGGCGGCCGACGAGATCCGCTGCGCCGAGTCGGCCGACTGCCCCGGCGGCCTGGCCTGCTTCGACGGCCGCTGCCTGCCCCCGCAACCCTGCGAAACGACGGACGATTGTTGTGCAGCCGCCGAGTGCCGCGCGGGCCTGTGCGCGCCCCTCGAGGCCGAGTGCGGCGCCGACACCCCCTGCCTCGATCCCGACCGCGCCTGCGTCGACGGCCGCTGCCTGCGCGCGGCCTGCGCGGCCGACGCCGACTGCGCGGCCGGCGGCACCTGCGTCGCCGGCCGCTGCCACCGCGGCCCCCCCTGCGGCGGCGCCTGCGGCCCGGACGCCGTCTGCTACGCCGCCCTCGACGCCTGCCGCCCGGCGGTCTGCGCGCTGAGCTGCGAGGCCGGCGCGGTGCGCGTCGCCGTCGAGGATCCCGCGCTCGACGGCCCCCTGTGCGATCGCGCCGACGAGCGGTGCGTCTGCGCCGCCTCGCCGCCCATCGTGCCCGCCGACTTCGGGCGCTACGCCAGCATGGGCCTGGTGAACGACACGCCGGTCTTCGCTGCGTACGACGCCGACTTCGGCGATCTGGTGTTCGTCGAGGGCGTCGAGGCCGGCGCGCCGCGCGTGACCTACCTCGACGGGGTGCCCGCCGACGCGCCGGCGGTGGCCGACCCGCGCGGCCCACGCGGCGGCCGCACCGCGCCCGGCCCCGATCGCGGCTGGTACGCCCGCCTGGCCATCGACCTGAAGGGCCGCCCGCAGATCGTCTACTACGACGCCGACGCCGGCGCCCTGCGTTACCTGCGCGCGGACGAGGACGGCAACTGGCTGACGCCCATCGTGCTCGACGACGACGGGGACGCGGGCCGCTACCCGCGCATCGCCATCGACACCGCGGGCGGCGTCCACGTGATCTACACGGTGGTGCGCGACGGCGCGGGCCTGGCCGGCGTGCGCTACGCGTACGCGCCCGGCGGCGAGCCCACCCGCGCCGAGGACTTCCAGCGCTCGACCGTCTCGCTGCGCACAGCACCCGTCGAGCCCTCACCGCCGGGCATCACCCCGGCGGCCCACGGCGTGATGCCCTGCATGCGGGTCGGCCCCGACGGGCAGGTCTACGTCGCCTTCTACGACGGCGTCGAGCGCTGGCTGTACCTGGGCCGCGGGGCCCCGGGCACCGGCACCTTCGAGGTGTTCCCGGTCACGGGCGAGCGCGCCGCCGACTGGCCGCCCGATCCCGGCGGCCGCTACGAGCGCTTCACCGAGCACGACATCGGGCGCTTCTGCGATCTCGAGGTCGACTTCGAGATCGGCGCGCTGGTGGCCTTCGTCGACCACACCACCAACGCGCTGCTCATGTACCGCGGCCCGGTCGAGGGCGGCGGCACCTTCGAGCTGGTCGATCCCGGCGGCCGCGGCGTCCGCCGCCTGGTCGGCGCCGATCCCGCGCTCGAGCTGGATCGGTCGGGCCGCCCGGTGGTCGTCTACCAGGACGCGACCGAGAACGACGTGCTGCTGGCGGTGCGCACCGAGGCCGGCTGGGCCGAGACGCCCAACGTCGTCGCCACCGCGGGCGCGATGGGCTTCTTCAACTCGCTGGTGGTGGTCGGCAGCGAGGCGGTCATCGGCACGCTGCAGCTCGCCACGACCGTCACCGGCCGCGGCGCCCACCGCCTGCACGTCTTCCGCACCACCGTCCCCAACTTCTGAAGGTGCGCTGCGGAGCAGGGGGGCGCCAACCCACCTGCCTGGTCACCGACTGCGACGGCGCTGCGCCCCACCTACGTCCGTGACCGGGCGCCAGCGCGTGGA
>JACKDN010000070.1 GCA_020633465.1 Myxococcales bacterium | reverse complement strand
CCGCGTCGGGTCCGCCCGCCTCGGGCGGGGGATCGTCTGGCCACAGCGCCCACGCGCCCAGCCCGGCGAGCACCAGCAGCGCGCCCGCCCCGGCGCCGCGCACCACCGCCCCGCGCCGACGCCCGCGCTCGACCCGTGCCAGCAGCGCGCGGGCCGCCTCGTCCTGATCGTCCAGCGCCAGCGCGCGGTCGATGAAGTCCAGCGCCCGCCCGGTCAGCTTGGCGTCCAGCGCGCGCCGCGCGCCGGTCACGTAGGCGGTCAGCAGCCGCCGCGCCAGGCCGTCCTGGTACACCTCGGGGTCGCCGAAGAAGGCCTCGAGCTCGGCGTCGACGTCGTGGATGCCCACCTCGTCGAGCAGCGCTCGCAGCCCGTCGGCCACCTCGCTGGCCGACTGCGGCCGCTCGGCGGGATCGAGCGCCATCAGCTGCTCGATCAGCCGCGCCACCCGCCGCCCGGCGTGGGGCCGGCGCTGCAGCACGGGATCGTAGCGGCCCTCGAGGATGCGCCGGAAGAGCGCCGCCGGGTTGGGCGCGGTGAAGGGCAGGGCGCCGCACACCAGCCAGTAGAGCACCGTGCCCACGCTGAACAGATCGGAGCGGTGATCCACCCGCGCCCCGTCGATCACCTCGGGCGCCATGTGCGCGGGCGAGCCGAGCATGGTGCCGGTGGCGGTCAGCGTGTCCATGTCGACCATCTGGGCGATGCCGAAGTCCATCAGCACCGGCGTCCCGTCGGGCCGGATCATGATGTTCTCGGGCTTCACGTCGCGGTGGACGATGCCGGCCTCGTGCGCCCGGCCGAGGGCCTCGCACACCGGCACCAGGATCAGCGCGGCCACCTCGGGGAAGCGCACCGGGTGCCGCTCGACGAACCCGCGCAGGGTGGGGCCGTCGATGTACTCGGTGACGATGTAGGCGCGATCGCTCTCCGGCGGCGCGTAGTCGAACACCTCCACGATGTGCGGGTGCTGCAGCCGGGCCACGGCGCGGGCCTCGCGGCTGAACCGTGCGCGCGCGTCTTCGCGGCTGGCGAGGTGCGGATGCAGCACCTTCAGCGCGACCTTGCGCTCGAGCACGGGATCGGTGGCGCGGTACACCACCGCCATGCCGCCCCGCCCGATCTCGTCGTCGAGGGTATAGCGGCCGAGGCGCTGTTCCATCATGGTTGCGCCATTGTAGGGGCACGCGGCCCCGATCATAAGGTGCAGAGTGTTGCACGCCCCTGATGGCCCCCCCGTGCAGCTCGTGGGGGCGCGCCCCGATGTGGGGCCGCGCGCCGGCGGCGTCGAGCGCTACGCCGCGTGGCTGGCCGACGCGCTCGGTCCGCGGCTGGGCCCGGGCGGGCTGCGCTTCGCCGTGCGGGCGCGGGCCGAGGCGCCGGTCGTGCGGGCGGCCGATGGCTGCAGCGCGGCTTGGGTGGCGGCCTGCGGGAAGAGCCGGCTGCGCTGGGCGCGGCACGTGGCGGCCGAGCGCGCGGTGCTGCGGGCGGCCGGGCGCGTGATCGCGATCTCACCGCGGGTCGCCGCCGACCTGGCCGAGCACTACGGCCTCGAGGCCGAGGTCCTTCTCAACCCGGTCTTCGCCGCCGCCGCGCCGGCCGCCGCGCGGGACCGCGACCTCCTGTTCGCTGGCCACGGCTTCGATCGCAAGGGGTTGGGCGCGGCGCTGGCGGTCGTCGCGCGGCTGCCCGGGGCGCACCTCACCGTCGTCGGCCGGGACGGCCGCCCGGATCGCTGGCGGCGGCGCGCCGCCCGCCTGGGGGTCGCCGAGCGGGTCGACTTCGTGGGTCCCGCGCCGCTTTGGCCCTGGCTCGCGCGGGCGCGGCTGCTGCTGCACCCGGCGCGCTACGAGCCCTACGGCAACGTGGTGGCCGAGGCCGCCGCGGCGGGCGTCCCGGCCGTGGTCAGCGCCGCGACCGGCGCGGCCTGCCTGCTGCACCCGGACCACGTCTGGGCGGCGTCCGAGGGCCTCGACACGCTGACCGCCCGG
>JACKDN010000007.1 GCA_020633465.1 Myxococcales bacterium | reverse complement strand
ACGGTGCCGATGGCCTTGTCCGAGTTGATGCCGAACACGTCCTTGCCGGCGGCGGCGCTGATGGCCGAGGTGCCGGCCGTGAAGCCCAGCTTGCTGTCGACGTCCGCGACGGTCGTCTCGATCTCGATCTGCGACTCGGACTGCAGCGTCAGTGTGCCACCGTAGACACCGGTCGACAGACCCGTGCTCGAGCCGTTGTTGTTGACCGTCACCTCGATGTTTCGCCCGTCGTTGGCCGTGAGGACGAGCTGGGCCTGATCGTCGAGCGATGCGACGACGCCGGTCACATCCGCCACGGCGTTGATCGCGTTGACCAACGCGTCGTCGGCGTCGTCCTTCTGGATGGCGAAGCCGGTGATGGTCTGCCCGTTGATCACGATGTTGTCGTCGGAGTCCAGCGTTTGAGCGGTGATGGCGCCGGTGTCTGCGCCGCCGACCGTCGTCCCGTTCACGATGGCCCGCACCTGGGTGAACTCGCTCGAGTCGTTGATGGCCGCCGCCTTGGCGATCGCCGACGCACTGCTCAGCGTCGTCGACGCCCCGTCGTCGGCCGCCACGGTGCCACGGATGGCGGTGCCGTTGATGACCAGTTCACCCGAGGCCAGCGCGCCGGTCGCGACGGCGGTGCCGACGCCGTCCGAGCCGTCGATGCGCACCTGGCGGCCGAGCGCCGACGAGCGGCTGTCGGCCAGGTTGATGTTGATGGTCTCCTTGGCGTTCGCGCCGACGTGGAAGCTCGCACCCAGGAACGAGCCGTCCAGGATGTTGTTCGAGTTGAAGCTCGTGGTGGTCGCGATCCGGTCGAGCTCGGCGACGAGCTGATCGACCTCGGCCTGCAGCGACTCGCGGTCCGACGCGGTGTTGGTGTCGTTGGCCGCCTGGACGGCCAGCTCGCGGATACGCTGGACGACGTTGGTGCTCTCCTGCAGGGCACCTTCGGCCGTCTGCGCCAGCGAGATGCCGTCGTTCGTGTTCCGGACGGCCTGGTTGAGGCCCCGGACCTGGGCGGTGAACCGGTTCGAGATGGCGAGACCGGCGGCGTCGTCCCGCGCGCTGTTGATGCGCAGACCGGACGAGAGGCGCTGGAACGAACGGCCCAACGCACCGGTGGCGCCGTTCAGGTTTCGCTGAGCGTTCAGCGAGGCGACGTTCGAGTTGACGAACAGACCCATGGTTTTCGCTCCTTGAAGTTCCCGCCGGAGGGCAAACCCTCGCCCTCCGCGGAGCCGCCGACCCCAATCCGTGAGGTCCGGATGACTCCGATCCGCGGACGTCGACCCATCGAACGTCCCATCGGATGCTGTCGTGCTGCCGACGCACCCCTACGTCGACAACGGTGTTTGACCAATCAGTGGTCGCTCGGCCGCGTCACTCTCCATCCCGGCGCGACGTGCGCGGCGCAACCCCTTGCGCCTCGCTCGCCAGGTGCCGCCCCCCGATCCCGGGCAGGGCGACGGTTGCTCACCTCCTTGTCTGCGTTTCGACCGTCGTGGCCTCGTGTTCCTCACCTGGGCCGGGCCGAGAGTCTTTGCGTCCACCTGCGACATCGTCGGCACCGGCCTCTTCTTGAGGAAAATTTCATCGACCCTCGCACTTTTTTCTCAAGTGACCGAAACGAAAGGGGAAGAACGGCGCGCTGGCGCGTTATCACGCCGCGCCGGAGCCGGCGAACGCTCGCCGGGACGCCGACGAGGGGCGCCTCGAGGGCGGCGCGGTGAGCTCGGAGGGGGGAGCGGGGATGGAGTGTCGGGCGCGCCGACGCGCGCCCGACGGCGACCGACGCGGGCGCGTCAGCCGAGCAGCGAGAGGACGACCTGCGGCTGCTGGTTGGCCTGGGCGAGCACCGAGATGCCGGCCTGCTGCACGATCTGGTTGCGCGACAGCTGGGCCGTCTCGGCCGCGAAGTCCGCGTCCAGGATGCGGCTGCGCGAGGCCGACAGGTTCTCGCTCGTCGTCGACAGGTTGTTGATGGTCGACTCGAGCCGGTTCTGGATGGCGCCGAGGTTGGCGCGGATGGACGACACCTGCTCGAGCGCCACGTCGACGATCTCGATCGTCCGGTTCGCCGTCTCGCGGCTCAGCACGTCGACGGTGCTGATCGCGTTGCTGCTGTTGACGCCGATCAGCGCCGTGCTGCCGCCGATGCCGTGGCCGATGATGTTCTCGTCGCCGGCCGCCGCCAGCCTGATGTCGATCTGCTCCGTCGACTGCAGGGTGAGCGAGCCGCCGGTGACGCCCGCGGCCAGGTTGAAGTTGGCGCCGTCGCCGAAGACCTGGACGTCGATGTTGCGGCCGTCCTCGGCGGTCAGCACCAGCCGTCGGTCGCGGTTCAGCGACGCGATGACGCCGGTGTCGTTGGCCACCGCGTTGATCTGGCTGACCAGCGAGTCGTCGGCGTCGTCGTCCTGCACCACGAAGCCGGTGATCGTCTCGCCGTTGATGACGATGTAGTTCGTCGAGTCGAGCGTGGCCGCGCCGATCGTATCGGTGGCCACCGCCTCGGCCTTGTTGACCAGCGCCCTGACGTTGGTGAAGGCGGACGAGTCGTTGATCGCCTCGGCCTTGGCGATGGCCGACGAGCGGGCTTGCGTCGTGGACACGCCGTCGTCGGCGCCGACGGTCGCGCGGATGGTCACGCCGTTGATCACCACCTCGTCGGCGTCGATCGCCGCCGTCGCCGTGGCGATCACCGCGTTGCCGTCGGCGCGGGCCTGGCGGCCCAGGATGCGCGCCCGGGCGTCGGTCGTGGTCAGGCCGATGGTCTCTCGGCTGTTCGCGCCGACGTGGAACTTCGCGCCCACGAACGAGCCGTCGAGGATCGTGCTGTTGTTGAAGGTGGTCGTCTCGGCGATCCGGTCGATCTCCGCGAGCAGCTGATCCACCTCGGCGTTGAGCGACTCGCGATCGCTCTCGGTGTTGGTGTCGTTGGCCGACTGCACCGCCAGCTCGCGTATGCGCTGCAGGATGCTCGTCGTCTCCTGCAGCGCGCCCTCGGCCGTCTGGGCCAGCGACACGCCGTCGTTGGTGTTCCGCACCGCCTGGTTCAGGCCGCGCACCTGCGCGGTGAACCGGTTGGTGATCGCCAGGCCGGCGGCGTCGTCCCGCGCGCTGTTGATGCGCAGGCCGGAGGACAGCCGCTGGAAGGACCGCCCCAAGGCGTCCGTCGAGCCCTGCAGGTTGCGCTGCGTGTTCAACGCCGCGACGTTCGTGTTGATGAAGAGACCCATTGTTCTTCACTCCCTGAAATTCTCGGGGAACGTTGCCGTGTCCCCCACAGCGGTCACGGGACCGCAGGTTGTCCCACCCCAGCCGGGGCGGGCGGCGTCGGCGCGGAGCCTCCGCCGAACGGGTCGAGGGCACGGGCGACGCGGCGCGTCGGATCCGGACACCTCGTCGAGTCGCGCGTGATCACCTCCCTGTGCGCGCGGCCCGGGCCTCCATGGCCGGGGCGGTCGGGGTCGATCCGGTGGTCGACCACGCATCAACACGGCGCGACAGCGTCGTCGCACCCGCGGTGTTCGTCGGGCGGGACGCCGGGGGTCCCGCCGCAGAGATCGTCGTCGGTCGCCGGGCCGGCGGCGCCGGGCAGGGCATCAGCGCGCCGCCGCGCGCGTTGGGCGTCCGCCGGCGGTCCGTCGCGCACGGCCTCGAGGGCCTGGCGCGGTTCCACCGCCGGCGGTCGCGCACCCGGCCCCGGCCGCCGGTCCGGGTCGCCCGCCCTCAGGCAGCGTCGCCGGCCGGCGCGGCACGACCCCACTCGGGCCGTCCGGTCGGCGGCGCCGCCGCGCACCGCGACGGAGGACGGCGTCCCCCGTCACGTGCGCAGGGCGGGGCGCCCGGCGGACCGTCGTCCGGGGCCCCTGCATCTCCTCGCCGTCCGCGAGCGCGGCCGGCGTCGTCGCCCTCGTCGCTCTCGCCCACCAGCGTCAGGCGGCGGAGCGTTCGCCGCGCGCCGAGATCGGGGGCGGCGGGCGGCAGGCCCACCGCGGCGCAGACCGCCGCGGGTCGCCCGGGGCACACGTCGCTGAGGGCGAGCGGCGCCGCCGCTGCGCGGTCGGACTCGCTCTCCTCGGCGTCGGGGCGAGCGCTGCAGACCGGCCCCAGGCGAACCTGGCCCGTCCGGAAGCGCGCGCTCGGGCAGCGACCGCCCAGGGGGGGCCGCTGGGCGCTCGCGGGCACGCAGACGGCGCCTCGAGCGTTCTCGAACACCCGCGCCAGGTCGGCGGGGCCGACCCCCGGCGCGATGAGGGCGACGCACCGCGCCACCGCGTCGGGTGGGCCGGCCAGGGCGCGGGCCCAGGCTCGGCTGCCCCACCCGAAGAGCGTCTCGCCGCGTCGCCGCCCCACCGTCGTGCGGGGCCGGTCGCCGCCGCCGTCGCGCGGCGGGCCCAGCGAGCCGGCCGGCGCGCGCTCGGGCCATTGGGCCGCGATCGCGCCGGGCGGTGGGTCGTGCGCGGCCGGCAGGGCCTCGGGCGGGGAGCCCCGGGGGGGCTCTCCGCGGGTCGTCTCGGGCCTTCGACAGGCATCCATCTCGTCTTCCTCCGGGGCGTCGCGCGCTGGGTGGGCGCGCGTGCCGTCGATCCGGGCGGCCGATCCGTTCGGGAGCGGTCCACCGTGAGGCGCCGCGCGCCGCGCTGGGTGGGCGGGGCGAGCGAGCGGGCACCCGGACGGCCAGCGATGCGCGCCGGTCCTCGCGCGAGGGCCGGGATGGGTCCGCCGCGCGCCGACCATGGGTCGTGCGGCGCGCGCGGTGCGCAGCGCGGAGCGATCCGGTCCGCGTCGGCCACGGCCGCGCCCCCGAGGGGCGCACGCGGCGTCGGCGGTGGCTCCGGTCCGGCCGGCGCGGCGAGGGGATGACCCCCGCCAACGCCGACCCGACCCCGATCAGCCGAGCAGCGCCAGGGCCTGCTGCGGCTGCTGGTTGGCCTGCGCCAGGATCGAGGTGCCGGCCTGCTGCAGGATCTGGTTGCGCGACAGGCGGGCGGTCTCGTCCGCGAAGTCGGCGTCCAGGATGCGGCTGCGCGAGGACGACAGGTTCTCCGAGATGGTGGTCAGGTTGTTGATGGTGGCCTCGAGCCGGTTCTGGATCGCACCCAGCCGGGCGCGGTTGCCCGAGATCTGCTCGAGGGCGCGGTCGACGATGCCGATCGCGCGGTTCGCGTTCTCGCGGTCGAGGACGTTGATGGTGTCGACGGCGTTGGTGGAGTTCACGCCGACCAGCTCGATGGCGTTCGCCAAGCCGAGCTTGGTGGTGTCGGCGCCCTCGATGCGCACCTGTTCGTCGCTCGAGATCTCGAGCCGTCCGAGCGTGACTTCGGAAGTCAAGCCGGTGAGGACGTTCGCGTTTCCGACCACCTGCAGGTCGATGTTGCGCCCGTCCTCGGCGGTCAGCACCAGGCGCGAGTTGATGTCGAGCGACGCGATGACGCCGGTATCGGCGCTGACCGCGTTGATCTGCGCCAACAGCTCGCCGTCCGCGTCGTCGGCCTGCACGGTGAAGCCCGTGATCACCTGGCCGTTGATCTGGATGTAGTCCGCGGAGTTCAGATCACCACCGCCCTGGATGTCGGCGTTGCCCGAGTCGACCGACGCCAGCGCGCGCGCCGTCACGTTCGTGTGCGCCGACGAGTCGTTGATGGCCTGCGCCTTGGCGATGGCCGAGTTCAGCACCTGCGTGGTCGACAGGGCGTCGTCGGTGGCCGCGGTGGCCCGGATGGTCACGCCGTTGATGACGACGTCGCCGTCGGCGAGCGCCGCCGTCACGGTGTTGAGGCCGGTGAGCACGGCCGCGCGGCCCAGGGACTTGGCGCGGGCGTCCTCGACGCTGACCGAGATGGTCTCGCGAGCGTTGGCGCCGACGTGGAAGTAGGACTTCACGAAGTCGCCGTTGAGCACGTTCTGGTTGTTGAAGGTGGTCGTCTCGCCGATGCGGTCGAGCTCCTCGATGAGCTGCTGCACCTCGGCGTCGAGCGACTCGCGGTCCGACTCGGTGTTGATGTCGTTGGCGGACTGGATCGACAGCTCGCGGATGCGCTGCAGGATGTTCGTGCTCTCCTGCAGGGCGCCCTCGACGGTCTGCGCCAGGCTGATGCCGTCGTTGGTGTTGCGCACGGCCTGGTTGAGGCCGCGCACCTGCGAGGTGAAGCGCGTGGTGATGGCCAGGCCGGCCGCGTCGTCCCGCGCGCTGTTGATGCGCAGGCCCGACGACAGCCGCTCGAACGAGCGGCCCAGGTCGTTGCTGCTGCGCAGCAGGTTCCGCTGCGCGTTGAGCGAAGCGACGTTGGTGTTGATGAAAAGGCCCATCGTGTCTCTCCATGAGATGCTCCGCCGGCCCGCACACCGTTGCGGTGCCGGCGGAGTGGCGTCCTTGCCAGTTCAGACTCGTCGTGTTCACCCGCCCGGCGTCCTGCCGCGCGGACTCTTTCGGTGGCCGGCGACGTCCTGCGCCGACCCTCAATGCGCCCCGGCGGCTGCCGAGGCTCGGGTACACCGGTCCGGCGGCGGTCGGGCGCCTCGCCCGCCGTCC
Source organism: Myxococcales bacterium (assembly GCA_020633465.1). GTDB lineage: Bacteria > Myxococcota_A > Bradymonadia > UBA7976 > UBA1532 > JACKDN01. The sequence goes on along the minus strand of JACKDN010000007.1, from coordinate 373,404 downwards.
GACCCTGGATGCGCAGGGCCGTCGGTCACCCGCGGCAGACCGCCGGCGACCCCGAGTGTCGTCCTGTTGACGTCCTCGACATCGTCGGCGGTGGAGCGTTCTTGAACCCGAGATCATTGGGTTTTCTCCGCAAGGAATGCGGCACGTTCAACACGCCGGGCAAGCACGCCGCGGGAACACGCCGGGATAACACCCGGCCGTCGCGCCGTGAGCGTCAAGCGCGTGACGGGGCGTCGCGGCGGTCCTGACGCCGTCCGCCGCGGCGGCGGCCCCGCGACGCCGCCAAGCCGCGCAGGACGTGGCCTCGCGCCCTCGAGGCCGCGCTGGCACGAACCTTGATGAAGGGGAGGTCGGGTCCGAGACCGCGCGCTGCCCGAGGGGGAGCAACGGGCGCTCGGACGACGCAGCCGAACCGAGGGAGGCAGTGATGAGCGCGAGCCCGGCGATGAACGACCAGCTCGAGGACATGCAGCGCAAGCTGGCGTTCGCCGAGGCGTGCGGCGATCCGTTGGACTTCAACGGCCTGTTGGCCCGCGCCAGCAGCCTGCTGTTCAAGTGGGGCCAGGCCGACGTCGTGACGCTCATCCTGCCGCCGGAGTCGCCCGGGCTCGAGCCCGTCCTCCACGTGTGCGGCCGCCAGCCGGTGCTGCCCCTCGCCGAGCGCAGCGTGCGCGACGAGTGCGCGCTGCTCCTGGCCGACATGGACTTCGCGCACCTGCCCGGCGAGGCCTTCCGCCTGCACCGCGGTCCCGAGCTGACCCCCCTGCACGGGGCCGTGCGCGACGACTACCTGTACCGCTTCTGGTCGCAGCCGCTCGAGGTCGGCGGCGAGGTGGTCGGCGTGGTGGCGCTCTTCGGCTTCACCGACTGGATCCTGGCGCCCCGCGTGCGGCGTCTGCTCACGGCCTTCGGCTCGATGCTGGCGGGCGCCGTGCGCAACGCCATCGCGGTCGACCAGCTGCGCAGCTGCGCCGTCTACGACGACCTCACCGGCGTCTTCAACCGCCGCGGCCTGCGCGACGCGCTGGTGCGCGAGACGGCGCGCGCCCAGCGGGTGCGCTCCGAGCTGTCGCTGATGCTGATCGACCTCGACCACTTCAAGACGATCAACGACACCTACGGCCACCCGGAGGGCGACCGCGTGCTCCAGGCCGTGGCCGCCGCCCTGCACGGCGAGGTGCGGACAACCGACGCCATCGGCCGGCTGGGCGGGGACGAGTTCGTGGTGCTGCTGCCGGACACGGGGCCGGCCATGGCCCAGCGCGTGGGCGAGCGGCTGGCGGCCCGGCTGCAGTCGATCGGCTACGGCGACGGGCAGACGCTGTCGATCAGCATGGGGCTGGCCGCCGTCGATCCCCGGGCGGCCGACGCCGTCGACGCGGCGCTTCAGCGGGCCGACGAGGCGCTCTACGAGGCCAAGCGCGGGGGCCGCGGGCGCATCGCCCAGGGCGTGTGATCGTCGATCTCGGCGGACCACCGCATCAGCGGTTCGGGATGACCAGCGCGTCGGGCGGATCGGGCGGGGCGGCCGGCGTCCGCGGGCTGCACGCGTTGTCCTTGCAGCGATGCCCCGGCGCGCAGTCGTCGTCGGCCAGGCAGGTGAAGGCCTCGCAGGCCCCCCGGCTGGTGTTGCACACCTCGGTGCCCGGGCAGTCGTAATCCTCTTCGCACTCCGCGCAGCCCCCGGCCAGCGCCAGCAGCGCACCCCATCCCCACAGCAGCAGCGCGTTCGTCCTCACGCACTGGTCTATGCCAGCCCCGGTGTGCACCGGGCAAGAGTTTGACCTCGGCACGAATCGGGATGAGCCTACATGTAGGTTCAGGTGCGTGTGCGCGCCGAGGAGGACGGGGATGAGCGACTTCGAGCGACGGACGGCCCATCGCGTGCCGTGCCTCACCTACGGTCACGAGCTGAGCGGCCGATCGCTGCGCGCCGTGCGCGCCACGAACATCAGCGAGGGTGGCGCGTACATCCGCTGCCTCGAGGGCGGTGTGCTGCTCGAGGGCGAGGTGGTCAGCCTCGAGCTGCGCCTGCCCGACGGCGAGGCGGTCTGGGTGCGCGGCCGCGTCGTCGAGCAGGTCGAAGAGACGCTCTTCGATGGCGCGGCCGTCGCCTTCGATGCGCTGCCCGGGTCCGATCGCCTGCGACTGCGCGCCTTCGTCGAGGCGGTGCGCCGACGCCGCCTGAAGAGCGCCCTCGCCGGCCTGCGCGACGCGCTGGGGATGCCGCGCGCCGCGGCCTGATCCCATGCCCCGCGCCGCTTGATCTGCGGCCGCCGGAGCCCCTAGAATCGCCGGGCTTCAGCGAGGGGAAATTCGATGAAACTTCAAGGGCTTGCGCAACTCGTCCTGCCGGCCGCCGTCGGCCTCTGCGCCGGGGTCGGCCTGACGGCCTGCGACGACGACGGGGGCGGCGGTGAGGCGGTCCGGTTCGACGCGGGCGTGTCGGGCATGGGCGGCGGCGGCGGCGCCGGCGGCATGGGCGGCGGCGCCGGCGGGACGGGCGGCGGGGGCGGTCCCACCGACACCCACCTGCGGCTGTCCTACGTCAAGTCGACGCTCCCGCGCGAGGGCGAGGCCCGGGTCGACATGGTCGTCTACGACTTCGAGGACGACGAGGAGTCGAACCTGACCGCCGGCACCGGCGGCGAGGTGAACTGCGGCGCCAAGGCGTGCCGGCTGAACGCGGACATGAGCTTCATCGGCTGGCTGCAGCCCGCCGCCGAGGGCGGCTTCGATCTGTGGGTGGCGCCGGTCGACACCCGGCGCAAGGTCGTGCGCACCGGCGAGAAGCGCAAGGTGTCGGATCTGGTGATCAGCTTCAGCTTCACGGCCGACCTGGTGGTCTACAGCCGCGGCGAGGCCACTGGCCCCGAGGGGGCGCTCGAGGTGTGGGTCGAGCCGGTCGCGGGCGAGGGCGCCAACTGCCCCAACCCCAGCGCGCCGGCCACCTGCAAGCAGCGCGTGGGCGACATCAACGGCAACGGATCGTTCCGCGTGACCGCCTTCAGCAGCCTGATCATCCTGCTGCGCACGACGCTGTCCTCGATGACCGTCGAGTTCTTCAACGTCGCCAACGGCGCGGGCCAGGAGATCTTCATGTTCGGCGAGGAGGGGGGCACCGGCTCGCCCTTCGCCGGCACCCAGCCCATCGGGCTGTCCCCGGACGCGACCTACATCGCGGCGTTCACGCGCGAGGACTTCCTGTGGAAGCTCAGCGTGCTCGACGCCATCCCCGATCCGCCCGATCCGGCCACGCTGCCGCTGTTCGAGACGCGCACGAACCAGCAGGGCGACTGCCAGCGCCCCATGCCCTACAACTTCAACGAGGTGCGCTTCGATCCCGTCTTCAGCGACGACGCCGAGTACGTCTACTTCCTGGCGCACGGCGACTGCGCGCGGCGGCCCGGCACCGAGAGCCCGACCAACCGCGACGACTACGACATCCTGCGGGTGAAGCGCGATCTGTCGGGGGAGGTGAAGAACGTCACCCAGAACCCTCGGGTCAGCAACTGGATCAACCACGACATCGGCAACTTCGACCTGTCGCCGGACGGCACCAAGCTGGCCTTCACGGCGTCGCGGCCCAACAAGGCGAGCAGCACGTCGATCTGGCTGATCGATCCCGAGTCGGGGGCCTACGACTGTTCGAGGGGGCGGATGGAGGCGACGCTCGATGGCAAGCCGCGCTGCGAGTTCGTCTTCGACGACTCGGCCAACACCGACTTCCAGTACCGCGACATCACCTTCCACGAGGTGGAGGTGGCGCGCTGAGCGCGCGATGGCGAGGGCACGCGGGGCGCGACGGGCGGCGCCCCGGCCGGCGAGGCGCCGGGCTCAGCCGTTGGCGACCTCGTCGGGATCGTTGATCGACGGGTACTTCTGGATCTCGCTGCGGGCGATCTTCCACGCCTTCTGGACGATCCAGGACAGCGAGCGATCCTGCCGCGCCGCTTCTGCCTGAATCTCCTTCAACATGTCTTCGGGGAAGTACAGGCTCTGCTTGCGCTTGTCGGACCCGGCCATACCAAAACCTCCATGTGCTCTGGACACGATGGTATGTGGGCCCGGGTAGGTGTCAAATTTTGTGCCGACCGGGGTTACTTCGCCCCGTCCGGGGCGTCGGCGCCCGGCTTGGCGGGGGGCGCGGCGCCCGGCTTCTTCAGGTCGAGGGCGCGCAGCTTGGCGGGGTCGAGCTTGACCGGCGAGGGGGCCACGATGTCGCCGTTCTTGCTGGCGGCGCGCACGGCGGGCAGCCGGGCCTGCACCGGATCGACGAACTGGATCGTGCCGAACTTGTCGAGCGCGTGGAAGTCGCCGACGACGGGCGGCGAGAAGGCCGCGGCCATCTGTCGGCCCCCCTTCGGGAAGTCCCAGCGGAACAGGTTGGCGCGCCAGCGCTGGCCGTGCGCGATGGGCGCCTTGGCGCCGGGCACCTCGGCGACGGGCACCGCCATCTCGACGGTGTAGCCACGGTCGCGATCGTCGCGGGCGTTCAGCGTGCCGTCGACGTGCGCGCCCGTCTTCAGGCCGGCCATGTTCCACGCGCGGGCCTTGGCCAGGTCGCTGCGGTGGCGCTCGAACTTCGCGTCGAACACCACGTTGGCGGGCGTCACCTGCAGCTCGAGGTAGTCCTTCCGGTCGCCGTCGGCGTCGATGAACAGCTCGATGACCTCCTGCTCCCAGGTGTTGCTGTCGCGCTCGGTGAACGTGCTCCAGACGTCGTCGTCGGGCGCCTGCACCGCCACGTACAGGTAGGCGTCGTCCCACAGGAAGCGGGCGCGGACGCGGGGCGCGGCGCCGTTCTTCCCGTCGGGCGAGGTCCACCACGGCGTCCACTGCGTGGTGTCCCAGGCGGCCTCGTCCAGCTTGCCGTCGACGGTGATCGTCTGGCCCTCGGGCAGCTTGCGGGCGGTGGCCGTGGGCAGGCCGGCGGCGGCGTTGGCCGGCTTGTCGTCGCCCTTCACCTCGAAGGTGGCCGCGATGACGCGGTTGTCGCCGTCGTTGGCCACCTGGTCGGGGTTCTTGATCTTCAGGCGGTACTCACCCCGCCACAGCCCCCAGTACAGCTTGGCCTCGCCGCCGGGGAACTCGTCCTTGATGGTGAACGTCTGCACGTCCTTCACCACCTGCCCCTTCTTCAGCTTGCGCAGCGGGAAGAGGCCCTCGACGGGGTGGTGATCCAGGTTCATCCAGGCCTTGCGGTCGTTGGGCCGCCCCTGGAAGTGCACGAAGATCATGTTGTCGTCGGGCTTCTCGGCGAGGCCCTCGATGTACCAGGTGACGGTGACCGTGTCGCCCGGGGCCACCTCGGTCTTGTCGACGTCGACGCCGACGAGCTTCACCTGATCCTCGATGACGGCGCCGAGGGGGATCTTCGGCGTGGGCGCCTGGCTCAGCAGGTGGGCCTCGACCTTCTTCTTCTGGCCCGGCGTGAGCGAGGGCTCGGCGTGCTCCTGGCACGCGGCGAGCGGTGCCACGGCGACGGCGAGCGCGAGCAGGCGCGGCGAGACGGCTTTCATGGAACCTCCGGAGCGCGGACGGCTGACGGGTAGCTTCGGCGGGTGACTTTGGCCGATCGGGGCGGCCGGCGCAACCGCGCCCAACCCCGTGAAGGGCAAGGGGTTACGGTGTGCTCGGCAGCAGAGGGCGGCCCCCGCGGGTGTGGAAGACGAGCTCGAGATCGCCGGTGGCCTCGTCGGTGCGCAGGTCGATGCGGTAGCCGATGGAGGTCCACCGCAGGCCGCCGTAGTTGCCCGCGCGCAGGGGCTCGGGATCCCCGAGGCGCACCTTCATCGCCTCGACGAGGGAGTCCTTGCGGGTGTGGCCCTTGTAGCCCGGGGCGAGGGTGGCGACCACGGCGCGGACGGTCTGGCCGTCGGGGCCGATCTGGTACAGGACCGACGTGAAGGGGCCCTCGGTGAAGCGCTCGACGAGCACGTTGGGCGTGTAGGTCGAGGGGCGCAGGGCGGGGCGGGCCGCCTTCAGGGCGGCGAGGGTGCCGCCGGGGCGCGCGCCGATGGGGTCCGGCGGATCGGGCAGGCGGGTGGTGAGATCGAGGGGCGAGATGGGCACGTCGGGCACGTCGGGCTGGGGTGCGGCGTCTTCGGCGCCCGGCTCGCCCATCGGGGCGGCGGCGTCGGCGGCGGCCATCGGGGCCGGCTCCTCCTTGCAGGCCGGCGCCACGGCGGTGATCAGCGCGAGCAGCAGCGCGCCCGCGGCGCCGTTGAACGCCCGGGGGGGCCCGTCTACACTCGCGCGGCCGCGGCCGGCGCCGGGGCGCTTTTCGGTGGGAGGCGTGCGCGATGTGGTCACGGGAGCAAACCTATCACTTCGTCGGCATCGGCGGCATCGGCGTCAGCGCCGTCGCCCGTGTCCTGCACCAGCAGGGGGTGCGGGTGCAAGGGTCCGACGTGCGCGAGAGTCAGCTGACCGAGATGCTGCGGGGGCTGGGCATCCCGGTGACCATCGGCCACGCGGCGGCGAACATCGAGGGCGCCGACGTGGTGGTCCACTCGACGGCCGTGCCCACCGACAACGTCGAGCGGGAGGCCGCGCGGGCCGCCGGCAAGCCCGAGGCGCACCGCTCGGACATGCTGGGGCTGTGCCTCGAGGGCTACGACAGCGTCGGCGTCACCGGCACGCACGGCAAGGGCACCGTGTCGGCGATGATCACCCACGCGCTGCTGACCGCGGGCGAGGATCCCACCTTCGTCATCGGCGGGCTGATGAACGACTACGGCATCAACGCGCGGGCGGGGCAGGGGCCCCACGCGGTGGCCGAGGTGGACGAGAGCGATCGCAGCCACCTGAACCTGCGGCCGGCGCACGTGGTCGTGAACAACCTCGAGGTCGATCACCTGAACTTCTACGACGGGCTCGAGGACATCGTCGACACGATGGCCCGCTTCGTCCTCGAGAACGATCGGCTGCAGACGCTGGTGCTGCACACCGACGACGCGGGCGTGCAGCGGCTGGCCGAGCGGGTGGCGGGCAAGACGGCCGCCCGGGTGCTGCGCTACGGCACCGGCGACGGGCCGCTGGACTTCGCCGCGCGCGACGTGGACGACCGGGGCGACGCCGTCGCCTTCACGGCGTACCGCGGCGACGCGGCGCTGGGCCGGGTGACGCTGCCGGTGCCGGGCAACTACAACGCCGACAACGCCGCGGGCGCGCTGGCGCTGGCGATGGGCGCGCTGGGGCTCGACTTCGCGACGGTGAAGCGCGCGCTCGAGAGCTACCACGGCCTCGAGAACCGCTTCACGGTGCGGCGCGCCGCCGGGCTGACGCTGGTGAAGGACTACCTGTCACACCCGACGGGCATGCGGCGCGTGCTCGAGAGCGCCCGGCGCATGCCGCACGGGCGCATCTGGTGCGTCTTCAAGCCCTACCGGTTCACGCTGATGCGCTACCACGGCGAGGAGTACGCCGAGGCCTTCCGCGGCTGCGACGAGGTCGTCATCACCACGATGTACGCGGCCGAGGAGCGGCCGATCGACGGCATCGACACGCCGTGGTTCGTCGGCGTGCTGCGCGAGGCGGGCAACACGGTGCACCACGTGCCCGAGAACGCGGACGTCGTGCCCTTCCTCGACGCCCGCGTCGAGCGGGGCGACATGGTCATCTTCTTCGGCGGCGACGACTTCTTCCGCATGGCCGACGCGTGGGCCGATCGGCGCGAGGCCGAGGCGTGATCGCCTGGGACGGCCGCCGCGTGGCGGTGTGGGGGGCGGCGCGCAGCGGCGTGGCGGCGGCCAACCTGCTGGCCGATCTGGGCGCGAAGGTCATCCTGAGCGATCCGCGCACCGGCCTCGACCTGGCCGGCCTCGATCCGCGCGTCGCGGTGCGCGGCGGGGGCAACGTGCTCGAGGGGGCGACCGTGCTGGTGCCCAGCCCGGGCATCCCGCCGCACACCCCGGCGCTGAAGGCGGCGCGGGCGGCCGGCGTGACGCTGGTGAGCGAGATCGAGCTGGCCGCGTCGGTGGCGCGCGCGCCGATCGTCGCCATCACCGGCACCGACGGGAAGAGCACCACCACCGAGATGGTGGGCGCGGTGGCGCGCGCGGCGGGGCGGCCGGTGGTGGTCGCGGGCAACATCGGCGATCCGCTGAGCGCGCGGGTGCGCGACGTCGGGCCGAACGGGATCATCGCGGCCGAGGTCAGCGCGTTCCAGCTCTGGTCGTGCGGGCGCTTCGTCCCGCGCGTGGCCATCATCACCAACGTCGCCGAGGATCACGCCGAGTACTTCCTCGGAGACGCCGCCGCCTACGCGGCGGCCAAGGCGCGCGTGCTGGCCGACCTGCAGCCGGGCGGCGTGGCGGTGCTGCGGGCGGACGATCCGATCGTCGCCGCCTTCCCGACGCCGCCGGGCGTGCGGCGCGTGCTGTTCGGCGCCGAGCGCCGGCCCGCGGGGTGGGGCGTCGACGACGGCTGGATCACCGGCGACGGCACGCGCTTTCTGCACGCCGACGAGCTGCCCGTCCCCGGCGCGCACAACCTGTACAACGCGCAGGCCGCGCTGGCGGCGGGGCAGGCGCTCGGCCTGCCCCTGCCCGCGATGCTGGACGGCCTGCGCACCTTCCGCGGCCTGCCGCACCGCCTTCAGCCGGTGCGCGTGCGCCGCGGCATCACCTGGTACGACGACTCGAAGGCCACCAACCCGCACGCCGCGGCGGCCGGCCTGCGCGCGCTGACCGCGCCCTTCACGGTCATCACCGGCGGCTACGAGAAGGGCCTCGACCTGAAGCCCTTCGTCGACGCGGTGGTCGGCCGCGCGCGCCACGTCGTGCTCACCGGCCCGACGGCCGATCGCACCGAGCGCGCCCTGGGCGGCCACGTGCCCACCTCGCACGCCGCCGACATGGCCGACGCGGTGCGGCAGGCCGCCGAGCACGCGCGCGAGGGCGAGTCGGTGGTGCTGTCGCCCGCGGCGTCGTCCTTCGACGCCTACCGCAGCTACAGCCATCGGGGGCAGGTGTTCCAGCAGGCGGTGGCCGCGCTGCCGGACTGACGCGGCCGGTGAGGGCGCCGTCGCCCGCGGGGGCGGCGTGGATCCGCGGTCAGGGGGTGTTGGCAAGAACACCTCCGCCCGCGCCGGCGGAGGTGTTCACGGTCGGTCAGGGGTAGGTGTTCGTGCGGCGGCCGTTGGCGCCGTTGGTGCCGCTGCTGCTGCCGCCCGTGCCCGCCTGGCCCAGCGTGTAGGCCTGGATGTTCAGGTTCGGGTTGGCGGCGCCGAGGCGCACGACGCCGATGCTCGGGCCGCCGCCGCCGCCGCCGCCGTGGCCGCCGCGACCGCCCGAGCCGCCGGTGCCGCCGTTGCCGCCGGGGCGGCTGGAGCTCGAAGCCCGCGCCGCCGCTGCCGCCGCTGCCGCCGCTGCCGCCGTTGCCGCCGTTGCCGCCGCTGCTGCGCCGTTGCCGCCGCGGCTGGTGGTGATGCGCCGCAGGTTCAGCGACGGCGACGAGTCGACGATCCAGACGCCGAAGCTGCCGCCGCCGCCGGTGCAGGGTTGCCCCGACGCCGCCGCAGCCGCCCGAGCCGCCGCCGCCGCCCGAGCCGCCCACGTCGTCGAGGCAGCAGGTGACGTCGCACCCGGTGCCCGAGCCGCCTGCCGCCGCCGCCGCCGCCGCCGCTGGGGCTGCCGCGGCCGCCAGGCGTGCCGGGCGCCGGGAAGTACAGATCGCCGAAGCCGTTGCCGCCGAAGTTCGCGCCACCCCCCGCCGGCCTGGCCGATCGAGCCGCCGCCGCCTGGGGCCGCCGCCGCCGCCGGGGTTCTGGTTGCGGGCGCTGCAGCAGCCCGAGGCCGAGGAAGCCGCAGCCGAGCCGCCGCTCGCCGTTGCCGGGCGCGCTGGCGCTGGCCTGGCCGGCCGAGCCGCCGTTGGCCGCCGAGCCGGGGTTCGGCACGCCGCCGGGCTGGCCGCCCTCGGGGGTGCCCCCGCCGTTGAAGAAGCCGCCGCCGGTGCCGCCCCGGCCGCCGTCGCCGCGCGTCGCGCCGCCGCCGCCGCGGCCGCCCGAAGTGCCGTCCCCGCAGGTGACCGGCTGGGCGCCCCGACCGGCCTCACGGTCGCAGCCGAACAGCACGCCCAGCTCTTGCGCGTCGCAGCCGCCGTCGCCCGAGCCGCCGTCGCGGCCGTTGATGCCGTTCGAGCCGCCGCCGCCGTTGGTGCCCGGGCCGCCGTCGCCGGCCTCGATCTCGCTGTTCGTGACGGTGAGGAAGCTGCCGCTGTCGCGGATCCACAGGCCATACGAGCTGCCGCCGTTCGAGGCGTTCGTGGCCGAGCGGATCGTGACGCGGTCGAGGCGCGTGGCGGCGTTCAGGCCGTCGGCGATGACGCCGCGCGTGCCGCCGTTGATGATCGTCTCGAAGTCCTCCGAGCGCGTCCAGCCGGCGTCCGGCCGGTAGCCGCCGTAGATGGCGACGCCCGACTGCAGCGTGACGGTGCCGTTGTAGATGCCCTCGCCGGCCAGGATGTACTTGTTCTGCTGGCGGGCGGCGGTCATCGCGCTGTTGAAGTTGTTGTAGGGCGACCCCATCGTGCCGTTGCCGTTCTGGGCGACGGGCGCCAGGAAGATGGCGTTCCCGATGGTGCCGTCGATGCCGTCGCAGTTCTGATCGCCGAAGCCGTCGTCGGGCACGTCGGGGTTGCCGGCGAAGCCCTCGTCGGTGCGCCCGTCGCAGTCGTCGTCGACGCCGTTGCACTGCTCGCCGGCCGGGGCGATCTCACCGACGCAGGCCCCGAAGTTGCCCGCGGCGCACGTCTGGACGCCGGTGCGGCAGGCGCCGGTGTTGGTGCCGCAGACCCGCGTGATGTTCTCGTCGGTGCTGCCGTTGCAGTTGTCGTCGACGTTGTTGCAGGTCTCGGGCACCGGCGTGATCTGATCCACGCAGGCGCCCCAGTTGCCGGCCGCGCAGGTCTGCGTGCCCTCTTCGCACGCCCCGACGCTGCTGCCGCAGGCGCGCATCAGCCCCTCGTCGACGCTGCCGTCGCAGTCGTTGTCGCGGTTGTCGCAGGTCTCGTCGACCGGCCGGATGTCGCCGTTGCACAGCCCCCAGTCGCCGAAGGTGCAGGTCTGCAGGCCCTGGCGGCACTCGCCGTTCGGGTTGCCGCAGGCGCGCGTGAGCGCCTCGTCGACGCTGCCGTCGCAGTCGTTGTCGTCGAGGTCGCAGGTCTCGTCGACCGGCCGGATCTCGCCCTCGCAGGCGCCCCAGTTGCCGGTCGCGCAGGTCTGCACGCCCATGCGGCACGCGCCGGTGTCGCTGCCGCAGCCGCGCTGCAGATCCTCGTCGACCAGGCCATCGCAGTCGTTGTCGCGGTTGTCGCAGGTCTCCTCGCCCGGCTCGTCGGCGCCGACGCAGTCCAGCCACTCGCCGGCCTCGCACGCCTGGGTGCCCGACTGGCATTCGCCGACGCTGCTGCCGCAGGCGCGGCTGACGCCCTCGTCGATGTTGCCGTCGCAGTCGTTGTCGCGGTTGTCGCAGACCTCGGGCTCGGCCTCGATGTTGCCCTCGCAGGCGCCCCACTCGCCGGCGGCGCAGGTCGACGTGCCCTGCCGGCAGGTGCCCACGTTGCTGCCGCAGGCGCGCTGCAGGCCGTTGTCGATCTCGCCGTCGCAGTCGTTGTCGCGGTCGTCGCAGGTCTCGGCCTCGGGCACGATCTCACCGACGCAGGCGCCCCAGTCGCCCGCCTGACAGGTCTGCTGGCCGGCGCGGCACTGGCCCTCGTCGGTGCCGCAGCCGCGCACCAGGCCCTCGTCGATCTGCCCGTCGCAGTCGTTGTCGATGCCGTCGCAGATCTCGGCGCCGCCGTTGGTCAGCGCGCAGACGCCGTACTCGCAGCCGTCCTCGCGGTTGTCGTTGACGTCCCAGAAGCCCTGCTCGCACTCGACGAAGCGGCAGTTGCCCTCGGCGCACTCGGCGACCGCGTGGGCGAAGCCGCAGGCGCGGTTGCAGCCGCCGCAGTGCGCGAGGTCGGCGCCGAGGTCGAAGCCCTCGTCGGTGCGCCCGTCGCAGTCGTCGTCCGTCTGGTTGCAGGTCTCGTTGCCGGTGGCGGTGCACTCGTACTCGCACCCGGTGCCCGGCTGGCGGTCGAGGTCGACGAAGCCGTCGGCGCACGCGTCGACGCGGCAGCTGCCCTGCACGCACACGCCGCTGGCGTTGGCCGGCTCGCAGGCGCGGTTGCAGATGCCGCAGTGCTGCAGGCTGTTGACCAGGTCGAAGCCCTCGTCGACGGTGCCGTCGCAGTCGTTGTCGATCTCGTCGCACACCTCGGTGCCGTCGGCGGTGGGCACGCAGGGCCCGTACTCGCAGCCGTTGACCGGATCGCCGTCCAGGTCGTGGAAGCCGTTGGCGCACTCGCCCTGGCGGCAGATGCCCTCGACGCACACCGGCGCCGCGTTCGGGAAGGCGCAGGCGTTGCCGCACAGGCTGCAGTTCGCCGCGTCGCTCTGCAGGTCGTAGTCCTCGTCGATCTCACCGTCGCAGTCGTCGTCGGCCTCGTTGCACAGCTCGGTGGGATCCTCGGCCGGCTCGCAGGCGTACTCGCAGCCGTCGGCCACGTCGCCGTTGATGTCGTAGAAGCCGGGCGCGCAGCCGGTCACGAAGCAGACGCCCTGCCGGCACTGGCCGGTGCCGCTGGCCGGCGCGCACACCGCGCCGCAGGCCCCACAGTGGGCCTCGTCGTTGGCCAGGTCGAAGCCCTCGTCGACGACGCCGTCGCAGTCGTTGTCCGTCGTGTCGCAGATCTCGGTGGGATCCTCGGACGGCGTGCACTCGAGCTCGCACCCGTTGGCCGGATCCTGATCCAGATCCACCCAGCCGGGCTCGCAGTTCTGGAGGAAGCAGGCGCCCTCGCGGCAGCCGCCGACGCCGCGCGCGTAGGTGCAGGCGTTGTCGCAGGCCCCGCAGTTGGCGGGATCGCGCTGCTTGTCGAAGGGATCGTCGACGAAGCCGTTGCAGTCGTTGTCGATGTCGTCGCACAGCTCGACGCCGTCGCGGGTGACCAGGCAGTTGTACTCACACCCGTTGGCGGCCTGCTGGTCGGCGTCCCAGAAGCCGTCGTCGCAGCGCTCGATGACGCACTCGCCGGCCGTGCACCCCGGCGCGGCGTGGGCGAAGGCGCAGGCGCGGTTGCAGGCGCCGCAGTGGCTGGGATCGGCCTGCAGGTCGAAGCCCTCGTCGGTGGCCCCGTCGCAGTCGTTGTCCGTCGCGTCGCAGATCTCGACGCCCTCGTTGCTCACCCGGCAGGGGTACTCGCAGCCGTCGGCGGCATCGCCGTTCACGTCCCACCAGCCCGCCTCGCAGGCGCCCAGCGCGCAGGCGCCCTCGACGCAGGTGGGCGCGGCGTGCTCGAAGGCGCAGGCCGTGGCGCAGTCGCCGCAGTGGGCCGGGTCGTTCTGGAGGTCGAAGTTCTCGTCGACGCTGCCATCGCAGTCGTCGTCGGCGCCGTCGCAGAGGGGCTCGCTCTCGCCGCCCGCGCCGGCGGGGTAGGGGCAGGTCCAGTCGCCGCCGCGGCAGGCGGGGGCGGTGCCGGCGCACAGGCCGTCCTGGCGGCAGGTGAAGTCGTCGGGCGGGGGGCCGACGTCGTCGTCCGCGCGGGCGTTGCAGTCGTTGTCCTTGCCGTCGCAGATCTCGGGCGCGCCCTCGTAGGTGGTGGGATCGTCGTCGTCGCAGTCGATGCCCAGGCACTCGCCGTCGCCGTAGCCGTCGCCGTCCTCGTCCTGGCAGGGCCGGCAGGTGCCGCCCTCGGGCAGGCACTGCATCAGCGTCTCGCCGTCGACGTCGACCTCGCTGCACACGTGGCCTTCGGGGCACTCTTCGGTCGAGCAGTCGCGCGCGCAGTACTTGCCGGCGCCGATCTGCAGGCAGCGATCGGCGCCGATGCCGCACTCGTTGTCGGCCTGGCACTCCCGGCACTGCACCTCGCGCTGGGTGACGCAGATGAACACGGTGTCGGGCCGTGTGTTCGACACCGGCCGACACTCCCAGCCATCGGGACACTCGTCCCGGCAGCGCTCGGTGCACACCCGGACGTCGTTCGAGTCGGGCACGCAGTAGCCGCTGAGGCATTGCGCGCCGCTGCTGCACGGCGCGCCGAAGCCCGCGGGGGGCGGCGCCGCGTCGCCGGTGTCGGGCCGCACCGCGACGTCGAGCGTGGGCTCGGTGTCGGGGACGAACTCGGCGTCGAGATCGGCGTCGGCGCCGCCGTCGCCCGATCCCCCGACGCCTGCGTCGTCACAGCCGAGAGCGAACAACGCGACCGCGCCGGCCGCAAGCCACCACCTGAAGTTCATGGGCATCCCCCCGAAAGCTGGGCCCAGTATCCGGGATGCGGGGGGGCGATTGCCAGCGTCGGGCGCGCTGGCGTGCGGCGGCGCGGTTCAGTCCTCGTCGATGCGGGCCAGCACCTGGCCCTCCTGCACCGCGTCGCCCTCGGCGCACAGGATCTCCGTGATCGTGCCGTCGAAGGGCGCCTCGATGGGCATCTCCATCTTCATCGACTCGAGGATGATGAGCACGTCGTCCTCGTCGACGGCGTCGCCCGCGGCGACCTCGATCTTCCAGACCGTGCCGGTGATGTGCGCCTTGATGTCGTCGGCCATGGTTCAGCGTCCTTTCGCGTAGCTTTCGAGCCAGCCGGTGTCGTAGGCGGCGGCGACGAAGGTGTCGGTGTCCAGCACGCCGCGCAGGAAGTCGCGGTTCGTGGTCAGCGTCTCGATGACGAAGGCGTCGAGGCCCGCGCGGGCGCGCTCGATGGCCGCCGCGCGATCGGGCCCGTGGGCGATCAGCTTGGCCACCAGGCTGTCGTAGTAGGGCGTCACCTGGCTGTTCGACGCCACGCCCGCGTCCACGCGCACGCCCTCGAGCGCGGGTGGCTCGAAGCGGCCGAGGGGGCCCGGCCGCGGGATGAACTTGAGGGCGGGATCCTCGGCGCACAGCCGGCACTCGATGGCGTGGCCGTCGATGGACAGCTGATCCTGCTGCAGCGTCAGCGCCTCGCCCGCGGCGATGCGCAGCTGCCAGCCGACGATGTCGACGCCGGTGATCGCCTCGGTGATCGGGTGCTCGACCTGCAGCCGCGTGTTCATCTCGATGAAGTAGAAGTGGCCCTCGGGATCGACGATGAACTCGACGGTGCCGGCGTTGCGATAGCCGATGGCGCGGGCGCAGGCCAGGGCGGCCTCGGTCAGGCCGGCGCGCAGCCCGGGCATCGTCTCGACGAAGGGGGAGGGGGCCTCCTCGATCACCTTCTGGTGGCGCCGCTGGACGCTGCACTCGCGCTCGAACAGGTGCACGCCGTGGCCGTGCGCGTCGAACAGCACCTGCACCTCGATGTGGCGCGGCTGCTCGACGAACTTCTCGAGGTAGACCGCGTCGTTGCCGAAGCTGCTGCGGCCCCGATCGCGGCAGCTCTGCAGGGCCTTGCCCAGCCGATCCGCCTTCTTGACCACCTGCATGCCGATGCCGCCGCCGCCGCCGGCCGCCTTGACCAGCACCGGGAAGCCGATGCGCTCGGCGAGCGCGGCCGCCGCGACGTCGTCGTCGATCGGGCCGTCGCTGCCCGGCACCACCGGCACGCCCGCCGCCGCCGCGGTCGCGCGGGCCTGCGCCTTGTCGCCCATCGCCTCGATGGCCTCGGGCGTGGGGCCGACGAAGACGAGGCCGGCGTCGCGGCAGCGCCGCGCGAAGCCCGCGTTCTCGCTCAACAGGCCGTAGCCCGGGTGGATGGCCTGGGCGCCCGTCGCGCGGGCCGCCTCGAGGACGGCGTCCTGATCCAG
Organism: Myxococcales bacterium; assembly: GCA_020633465.1. Taxonomy (GTDB): domain Bacteria; phylum Myxococcota_A; class Bradymonadia; order UBA7976; family UBA1532; genus JACKDN01. Next base: position 357,632 of record JACKDN010000007.1, on the reverse strand, counting down.
GTAGCTCTGCGCCACGGGCGGCGGCCCCACGCACACGGCCTCGTCGGCCGCCCGGACGTGGGGGGCGTCGGCGTCGGCCTCGCTGTAGATGGCGACGCTGGCGATGCCGTGCGTGCGCAGGGCGGCGACGATGCGGGCGGCGATCTCGCCGCGGTTCGCGACCAGGACCTTGTCGAACATGGGCCTCCTCGAGGGGTGCAGCGGCGGACCGTCGGCGTGTAGCACAGCGGCCCGGTGGGGAAAAGGGGCGCAGGTGGCGGGCGGCGAGCGTTTGGCGTATCACCGGCGGGTGCGCGTCTGCACCCGCTGCCACCAGAACCTCGACGCGCGGGCCGAGTGGTGCCCGGACTGCGGCGCCGAGGTGCCGGTGCGCGGCTGGCCCGACGACGCGCTGGTCGGGGCGTCGGTGCTGGGGCGCTTTCGCATCGAGCGGCGCATCGGGGCGGGCGGCATGGGCGTCGTCTACCGCGCCGTCGACCGGGCGGGCGACGCCTTCGCCCTCAAGGCGCTGCGCGGCGTGGCCGAGGACGACGAGGCGATGCGGCGCTTCCGGCGCGAGGCCCGCAGCGCGGCGCTGCTGCGCAGCCCGGCCGCGGTGCGGGTGTTCGAGAGCGGCGCCCTCGAGGACGGCACGCCCTACTTCGTGATGGAGCTGGTCGACGGCCGGCCGCTGACCGCGCTGCTGCGCGACGGCGGGCCCCTGTCGGTGGTCGACACGCTGCGGCTGCTGGACGATCTGTGCGACGTGCTGGTCGAGGCGCACGCCCTGGGGCTGGTGCACCGCGATCTGAAGCCGGACAACCTGCTGGTGCTGTCGGGCCCGGACGGGCCGCGGCTGAAGGTGCTCGACTTCGGCATCGTGAAGGTGCTCGACCCGGCGATCGGCACGGTCGGCGGCACCGTCACCGGCAAGGTGTTCGGGACGCCCGAGTTCATGTCGCCCGAGCAGGCGCGCGGGCTGCCCGAGGTGGACGCCCGCAGCGACATCTTCTCGGCGGGCCTGTGCGCCTTCGTGATGCTCACCGGGCGCCTGCCCTTCGGCGGCCGCACGCCGCAGGAGGTGATGCTGACGCGCCTGCACACGCGCGCGCCCCGGGTGTCGTCGGTGCGGCCGACCGTGCCCGCCGCGCTCGACACCCTGATCGATCGCATGCTCGAGCCGGCCGCGGCCGATCGCCCCGCGTCGATGGCCGAGGTGCGGGCCGCCCTGCGCGCCGCGGCGCCGGCCCCGGTGAGCGCCAGCGACACCCAGCCGGCGGTGCCCCCCGAGGTGGCCGCCGCCGACACCGTGCCCGCGCCGGCCGCCCCCTCGGCGCCGCCGACGACGCCCGCGCCGCGCCCGGGAGGGCCGCTGCCGCGGCTGCTGAGCGTGGGCGCCGCCTTCTTGCTGGTGATGGTCGCGCTGGCCTGGCTGTTCGCGCGCTGACCGCGGCGTCAGAGATCCTCGACGACGCCGTAGACGAAGGCCTCGACGTCGCCCCGCGGCTGGGTGCCGACGTAGCGGTACTGGCAGCGCAGGACGCCCAGCAGCGGATCACCCTGCGGCGCGCAGGCGCCCGGGCGCACCCGCCACCAGTGGCTCTCGGCGCGCAGGTTCGAGCCGCCGGCGCCGTCGGGCGTGGCGGTCAGCTCGACCCGGAAGATGAACCGGCAGCGATCCTCGGCGGCCTTCTGCTCGTCCAACGTGCCGACGATCTCGAAGGGGCCGGGGCCGGGGACGGGCCGCGCGAAGCTGCGATCCCACGAGGCGCCGGTGCGATCCGGGGCGACGTAGCAGAACGAGCCCGTGCGCAGGCGCTCGGGCCGGCGGCCGGCCGCGTCGAGCTCGACCCCGCGCTCGGCCAGCCGGGCCTCGGCCTTAGCCAGCGCGTCCGCCGGCGCGGCCCGCACCTGCACCTGGGCCGGGGTGCAGCCGGCGAGCAGCAGGAGCGGCAGCAGCAGCGTCCTCGGCCTCAAAGCAGCGACCCCTGCACGCCGCCGTAGGGGCGCTCGAAGTGCAGGTAGGCGCGCCGGGTGGCCACGCGCCCGCGATGGGTGCGCTTCAGGTAGCCCTCCTTCAGCAGGTAGGGCTCGTAGACGTCCTCGACGGTCTGCTTCTCTTCGCCGATGGCCGCGGCCAGCGTGTCGAGGCCCACCGGGCCCCCGTCGAACTTGTCGATCAGCGTCAGCAGCAGCCGACGGTCCATGCGATCGAAGCCGGCCTTGTCGACGTCGAGCTGCTGCAGCGCCAGATCGGCCACCTCGGGCGACACCACGCCGTCGTGGCGCACCTCGGCGATGTCGCGCACGCGGCGCAGCAGGCGGTTGGCGATGCGCGGCGTGCCCCGGCAGCGCCGTGACAGGACGTCGGCCGCGCTGTCGTCCAGCGTCACGCCCATCAGCGCCGCCGAGCGCCGGATGATCTGCGCCAGCTCGGGCGGCGTGTAGAACTCGAGGTGCTCGACGATGCCGAAGCGATCGCGCATCGGCGACGTGAGCAGGCCGGCGCGCGTCGTCGCCCCGACCAGCGTGAAGGGCTGCAGCTCGATGGGGTAGCTGCGCGCGTAGACGCCGTCGCCGATGACCACGTCGAAGCGGCGATCCTCCATGGCCGGGTACAGGTTCTCCTCGACCACCGCGCTCAGTCGGTGCACCTCGTCGATGAACAGCACGTCGTGGGGCTCGAGGTTGGTGAGGATGCCGGCCAGGTCGCCCTTCTTCTCGAGCGCGGGCCCGCTGGTGACGTGCATGCGCACGCCCAGCTCGGTGGCGATGATGTGGGCCAGCGTCGTCTTGCCCAGGCCGGGCGGGCCGCTCAGCAGCACGTGATCGAGGGCCTCGCCCCGCCGCCGCGCCGCCTCGACGAAGATGCGCAGGTTCTCTTTGACCCGGCCCTGCCCGATGTACTGATCGAAGTCACCCGGGCGCAGCGCGTCCTGCGCGCCGTCCTGGTCGCCCTCGTCGCTGCGCGCGCCCGGGGTGAGGATGCGATCGTCGGCCATGGCGGTCATTGTGGGCGCACCCTGTACACCTGTCCAGGTCCATTCTCGCGTGGTCGTCGTCGTGGTCGAACCGATCGACGACCACGCTCCGCGACCGGCGCCCCCGATCGGCGCCTCAACCGTTCAGCCGCCGCAGCGCCTCGCGCAGCAGCGCCTCGAAGCTCTGGCCGGCGGCGTCCTGCGCCAGCCCGGCGATCAGCTTCTCCACGTCCTTCGGCTTGTAGCCCAGGTTGCACAGCGCGCTCTCGAGATCGGCCAGCACGGCCCCGCCCGCCGTCGGCGCCGGGCGCCCGGGCATGCCCGATCGGCCCACCTTCTCCTTCAGCTCGAGCACCAGCCGCTCGGCCGTGCGCTTGCCGATGCCGGGGATGGTCGACAGCCGCTTCACGTCGCCGTCGGCCAGCGCGTTGGTCAAGGTGGGCGCGTCCATGCCGCTCAGGCAGGCCAGCGCCAGCTTGGGGCCGACGCCGGACACGCCGGTCAGCGAGCGGAACAGCGTCCGCTCGGCGGCGTCGCCGAAGCCGAACAGCGTCAGCTGGTCCTCGCGCACGTGCGTGTGGATCGTGAGCGTGCAGTCCTGCCCCTCGGGCGGCAGCCGGTCGAGCGTCGTCAGCGGGCAGTGCACCTCGTAGCCCACGCCGCCCACGTCGATCAGCACGCCCTCGACGCCCTTGTGCGCCAGCTTGCCCCGCAGCCGCCCGATCATGTGCGCCCCTTCTCCTGGCGCGTCACCAGCGCCTTCAGCGCGGCCTGCGAGCGTCGCCGCCCGCCGCGCGGCGCGGTGGGCAGCGCGACGCCCGCCACGCCCACGGCGCCGTGCTGCGCGTGGCACAGCGCCACCGCCACCGCGTCCGCCGCGTCGGCCTGGGGGGGCTCGGGCAGATCCAGCCGCAGCGCCACCATCTGCTGGATCTGCGCCTTGTCGGCCCGCCCGCTGCCGGTCACCGCCTTCTTCACCTGCTGCGGCGTGTACTCGCTGACCGCCAGCCCGCTGCGCGCCAGCGCCGCCAGCGCCACCCCGCGCGCGTGGCCCAGCGTCAGCGCCGCCCGCGCGTTGCGGTTGTGGAACACCGACTCGCAGGCCGCCGCGTCCGGGTGGTAGACGCCGAGCACGCCCTCGAGCGCCTCGAGCAGCCGCGCCAGCCGGTCGGCCAGCGCCGCCTTCGGGTCGAGCACCACCACCCCGTTGTCGACGTGCTCGAGGCGCCCGCCCACGCGCGCCACCACGCCCCAGCCGCAGAGCCGCGTGCCCGGATCGATGCCCAGCACGCGGACGGGCGCCAGGGCGTCGCCGGGCCCCGATCGGCTCAAGAGCTGAGCCGCTCCATCTCCTCGTCGGAGATCTCGGCGTTGTTGTAGACGTTCTGCACGTCGTCGAGGTCGTCGATGAAGTCCATCAGCCGCATCGTGCTGTCGGCCAGATCGCCCTCGACGTCGATGGTGTTGGTGGGCAGCCGCACCGACTTCAGCGACGACACCTCGAAGCCGGCGGCCTGCAGGGTGTTGGCCACCTCGTGCATGTCGGTGAACTCGCAGTAGATCGAGTACAGCTCGTCGCCGGTCTCGACGTCCTCGGCGCCGGCCTCGACGGCCGCCTCGAAGATCTGCTCGAAGGTGACGCCCTCGCTGGGCACCTCGAGGTAGCCCTTCTGCTCGAACATCCAGGCCACCGATCCATCGGTGCCCAGGTTGCCGCCGTGCTTCGAGAAGGCGTGCCGCACCTCGGCGACCGTGCGGTTGCGGTTGCTGGTCAGCGCCTCGACGAAGAAGGCCACGCCGCCGGGCCCGTAGCCCTCGTAGGTGACCGACTCGTACTGCTCACCGTCGAGGTCGCCCGATCCGCGCTTGACCGCTCGCTCGATGGTGTCCTTGGGCATGTTCGCGCCGCGCGCGGCGAGCACCGCGGCGCGCAGCCGCGGGTTGCCGTCGACGTCGCCGCCGCCCTCGCGCGCGGACACGACCAGCTCGCGGATGAGCTTGGTGAACAGCTTGCCCCGGGCCGCGTCGAGGCGGCCCTTCTTGTGCTTGATCGTGCTCCATTTGTTGTGGCCGGACATCGCGCGTTCTCCTCGGCGTTCGATGCGGACGCGACGCGGCGCGGAAGCGCCCCACCTCCGAAGCGGCCGAGGTAGCACATCGCCGCGGCGAGCGGCAACCGGGACGGTGGTGCCGCGCGGCGCGCCCCTCTAGGATGCGGCCGTGCTTCGAACCCGCCTCATCCTGCCCCTGATCGTGGCCCTCGGCTGCGGCGCGCGCCCCGCCGCCGACGCCGCCCGTGGCCCCGCGCCGCCGCCGCCCGACGCGGCCCCCGCCAGCGCCCCCCCGAGCTGCCGCCGATGACCACCGGGCGAGCGCGGGCGCGCGTCCTGACGCCCACCGACGACGAGACGGTGGCCGGCATCGGCGCGCGGCCCGGCGACCTCGTCGTCGAGAACGCCCACCTGGCGGTGGTCGTCGCGGGCCTGGGCCACCGCGCGGCCAGCGGCGGCAGCGGCGGCCACGTCGTCGCCGTCGTGCCCAGCCGCGGCGCCGACGCGCTGGGCGAGATGGTGCCCGTGCTCGACGTCGCCGGCACGCGCGTGCCCCGCTTCCACACGGTGTTCGTCGCCCACGACGGCGCCGCCGGCGGCGTGGCCATCGTCCGCGCCCTGGGCACCGATCCCAAGGACGATCAGGTCGAGGTGGCCGTCGACTACCTCGTCGAGCCCGACGCCCGCTTCGCCCGCATCGTGCGCGCCGTGCACAACCGCGGGCGGGGCCACTATCGCGAGCTGAGCGGGGGCCACCTGGTGTCCTGGGGCGGCCTGCAGCCCTTCGTGCCCGGGGTGGGCACCGATCTGGCCGGCCAGCGCACGCGCAGCGACTGGGTGGGCGGCGACGGCCCGCAGGGCAGCCTCGTGATCACGCCGGGCACCGGGCGCCTGACGGCGGTGCACGGCCGCGACTGGGCGGTGCTGGCGCCGACGCCGACGTACCTGGCCCCGGCGGCGTCGGTGGTCGGCGAGACGCACGTCTTCACCTCGCCCGACGCGGGCGTGGCCGGCGCGGCCGACGCGCTGTACGCGCGCCGCAAGGTGGTGCGCGGCCTGATCACCGGGCAGGTGCTCGAGCGCGGCGGGGGCACGGTGCCCGGCGCGTGGATCACGGTGCTCGACGCGCGCGGCAAGCCCGTCAACCGCGCGCGCAGCGACGCCGGCGGCCTGTTTCGCCTGACCGCGCGGCCGGGCACCTACTCGCTGTACGCCTCGGGCCCCGGGCGGGGGCCGGGCCCGCCGGTCACCTTCGGCCTCGGCGCCGACGACGAGGATCAGGTGCGGCTGCTGCTCGAGCCGCCGAGCGCGCTGGCCGTGCAGATCACCGACGCGGCCGGCGAGCCGGTCGCGGCGCGCGTGCAGCTCGAGGGCGTCGACGGCACGCCCACGCCGACGCTGGGACCGGTGGGCGGGTTCCCGGCGGCGGGCCACGAGCTGATCGCCGATCGCGGGGCGCTCCGGCACGTCGTCCCCCCCGGGCGCTACCGGGCCCGGGTGCACGCGGGGCCCCGCTACGCGGTGGCGGCGGCCGACGTGCAGGTGCCCGTGGGCGGCGTAGCCGAGCTGAGCGTCAGCCTGGCCCGCGCCTTCGACGCGCCCGAGTGGAGCCTGGTCGATCCGCACGTGCGCACCTGGGCGTCGCCCACCTCGTCGACGGCCCCCGCGGCCCGGGCGGCGGCCTGCGCGGCGGCGGGCGTCGACGCGGTGGTGCTGGCCGACGAGGGGCGCGCGACGCCGCCCCCGCGCCGGCAGGGCGGCGGGCCCAGGGTCTACCCGGGCGTGGGCCTGTCGGCGCCCGAGGAGGGGCGCTTCGCCGCGCTGCCCGCGCCGGTGGGATCGGCCCCGACGCCGACGGGCGTGCGCGCCCTCGACGCGCTGACGGCCCTGCGGGGCGTGGCCGGCGGGCGGGTGGCGGTGCTGTACCCGCGCTCGGCCGGCTGGGGCTACTTCACGCACTTCGCCTTCGACCCCGAGGCCCCGGGCCTGCCGCGCGGCGGCTTCAGCCTGGACTTCGATCTGCTCGAGGTGGCGGTGCCCGGCAACGACGCGGCGGTCGAGGCGGCCTTCGCGGACTACCGCGGCCTGCTCGACCGGGGCGCGCCGGTGGTGCCCATCGGGGGCAGCGGCGCGGACGCCGTCGCCGGGCAGCCGTGCGGCGTGCCCGGCACCTGGGTGCGGGGGCAGCCCGGCGACGATCCGCAGAGCCTGTCGGCGCTGCTGGCGGCCGGCGACGTGGTGGTCAGCTTCGGGCCGCTGATCGATCTCAGCGTCGGCGGGGCGCGGCCCGGCGGGGAGGTGGTCGCGGGGGCGGCGCCGCTGTCGGCCGAGGTGCGGGTGCGCGCGCCGGCCTGGGCGCGGCCGTCGGTGCTGCGGCTCTGGGTCGACGGCGCGGCCGTGCAGACGGTGCGGCTGAGGGGGCGCGGGGCGCTCGACCAGACGCACCGGCTGCGCGTGCCGAGCGGGGCGTCCTGGGTGCTGGCCGAGGTCGACGGCGAGGCCGACCTGGGCGAGGCCGTCGGCCGCCCGGCGCGCCCCTTCGCGTTCACCGCGCCGGTGCGGGTGCGCCAGCCGACTCCGTAGTTCTGCAGATTTTCGCGGCCGGTCGGGCCGTGGTCGCATCTCAGGCGGACGCAGCGTGCGCCCGAGGGGCGCGTTGACACCCCCCGCGTGGCCTCCATAGGATGCCGCGTTCCGCGACCGGAGGGCACGACCGGAGATGAAGGAAGAGCAAGGTTTCTCGGTGATCTCGGCGTTCATGGACTTCGCCGAGCTCGGGGCCGAGTGGGTGATGTGGCTCATGATCGGCATGGGCTTCGTCGGCATCGTGCTGATGGTCGAGCGGGCGCGGCTGTTCCTGTTCACGCGGATCGACGCGCCGGCGCTGGGCCGTGATCTCGTGAAGTCGTTGCAGGGCGGCGATCTGCAGAGCGCGCGCTCGCGGGTGGCCAAGGGCCAGGCGATGGAAGAGCGGGTGCTGGCGGACGCGCTCGAGGCGTACCCGCGGGGCGCCTTCGCGGTCGAGCAGGTGATGATCAGCTCGCTGGCGCGCGAGCGGCAGCGGTACGACCGCTTCCTCAGCTACTTCGGCACCGTCGGCAGCAACGCGCCCTTCATCGGCCTCTTCGGCACGGTCATCGGCATCATCCTCGCGTTCAAGGCGCTGGGGGCGAACCCGAAGGGCGGCCTCGAGGTGGTCGGCCCCGCCATCGCCGAGGCCCTGGTGGCCACGGCGGTCGGCCTGCTGGTGGCCATCCCCGCGGTGGTCGCGTTCAACTTCTTCAAGGGGCTCATCCGCGTCCGCGTGGGCAACGTCGAGTTCCTCGTGCGCATCCTGCTGGCGCAGATCGGCGGCCCGGGCGAGGAAGGCTGAGCGATGGCCGGCGGGCTGAACATGGACGACGACGAGGGCGTGAACGCCATCAACATCACGCCCTTCGTGGACGTGGTGCTGGTGCTGCTGATCGTCTTCATGGTGGCGTCGTCGTACATCGTGAAGGAGAGCATCGAGGTCGACCTGCCCAAGGCGGCGACCGGCGGTGAGACGCTCGACACGACGTTGTCGCTGGTGGTGGACGCGCAGGGCGCGCTCTTCCTGAACGGCGAGCCCACGACCGAGGCGGCCATCGCCGAGCGCTGCCGCGCCGCGTCGAAGGCCGACGAGAACGCGCAGGCGATCATCGCGGCCGACAAGGCGACCCCGCACGGCAAGGTGGTGCGCCTGATCGACCTGATCCGCCAGAACGGCGTGCTCAAGTTCGCGATCAACATCGATCCCGAGGAGGAGTAGCCGCGGTGTTCGCCCTCGAGGACGAGCCCGAGAAGGGTCATCGCCTCGCCGTCCTGGCGGCGGGCGCGGTCCTCGCGCTCGGGGTGCAGGGCGGGGGCCTCTACGCGGTGCATCACTACGATCCGCCGGCGAACGACAAGCCGGCGCGCATCGAGATGACGGTGGTGGTGAAGCCGCCGCCGCCCCCGCCGCCGAAGGTGGAGCCGCCGCCCCCGCCGCCGCCGGTCGAGCCGCCGCCGCCCGAGCCGAAGCCGGAGCCGCCGAAGCCCGAGCCGAAGCCGAAGCCGAAGCCGAAGCCCGAGCCGAAGCCGAAGCCGAAGCCGAAGCCCAAGCCGGAGCCCCCGAAGCCCCCGCCGCAGGCGCCGCCGAAGGAGCCGCCGAAGGAGCCGCCGGCGAAGAAGCCACCGGTGCTGACCGGGCTGAACCTCAGCAGCACCGTCAAGGGCGGCGGCGGGCCGACGTTCCAGGCCGGCAACACGCAGATGGGCGAGATGGGCCGCGTCGGCAAGGCGCCCGTCACCGGCCGCCCCGCGCCGGGACCGAAGACGGTCGAGGGCGATCCGGTCGACCGCCCGCCGCCGGTGCGAAAGCCGCCGAAGTACACCCGCCGCGTGCAGCCCAAGTACACGCGCGCCGCCCTGCGCGCGGGCGTCGAGGGCCGCCTGGTGGTGGTCGTGAAGGTGGGCGCCGACGGCGAGGTGCTCGACGTCAAGGTGGTCAAGGGCCTGGGCTACGGGCTCGACGAGGCCACCGTCGAGGTCATCCGCAGCCGCTGGCGGTTCTCGCCGGCGACGGTCGACGGCGAGCCGGTGGCGGGCACCTACCGCACCGAGATCGACTTCGTCATCGAGGAATGAGCGGCCCCCCCGGGCGGCCGCTGGGCTCGGCCGGCGTGCGGATCGGGGGCGGGCTCGTGCTGGCCACCTTCTTGGGCCTCGCGGGGGGCGTCCGCGCGGCGGAGCCGGGCCCGCCGGCGGCGGTCGCGGGCGTCGTGCAGGTGCGGGGCCGCGCGGCCACCCCCGCCGTCGGCGTGCGGGTGGCGGTCGGAGGGCAGGTGGCCCACACCGACGCGGAGGGGCGCTTCCACCTGACCGGTCTGCCGCCGGGGCCCGCCGTCGTGGTGATCGGCGCCGACGAGGCCCCGCTCGAGATCGAGGTGGTGCTGCCGCCCGGGGCCACGGCGCGCCTCGCGCTGCACGTCGATCCGCCCCCGGACGACGTGCTGCGCGTCATCGGCCACCGGCGCCCGGCGGCCGAGATCCGCCGCCGCCTGACGCGGGCCGAGCTGCGCGGCGCGCCCGGCAGCAGCGGGGATCCCCTGCGCGCCGTCCAGGATCTGCCCGGCGTCGCCCGCGCCCCCTTCGGCCTCGGCCTGCTGGTGCTGCGCGGCAGCAACCCCACCGACAGCCTCGCGCTGGTCGAGGGGCACCGCGTGCCGATCGCCTTCCACTTCGGCGGCGTCCGCACGGTGCTGCCCGCCGAGCTGCTGGCGGCGGTCGATCTCGCGCCGGGCAACTTCGGCGTCGACCACGGCGGCGCGACCGGCGGCCTCGTCGACCTTCGCCTGCGGCGCCCGGTCGACGATGGCCTGCACGGCCACGTCGAGGCCGATCTCTTCGACGCCGGCGTCTTCCTCGAGGGGCCGCTGCATCGGGGCGCGTCCTTCGCCGTCGGCGCCCGGCGCAGCTACGTCGACGCGGTGCTGCCGGCCCTGGTGGACGACGACGTCCTGCAGCAGACCGTCGCGCCGCGCTACCTCGACTACCAGGGGCTGTACGATCTCCGCCGCGGTCCGCATCGGGTGCGCGCGCTCCTGTTCGGCAGCGACGACGCGCTCTCGCTGGTCTCGGCCGGCTTCGACCTCGCGGATCCGCGGCTGGGCCGGGAGGTGGAGGATCGCACGACGTTTCAGCGCGCGCTGGTGCTGTGGGACGCCGCCTGGGCGCCCGGCGTCGACCACCACCTGTCGCTCGCGATCGGGCGCGATCACCTGCGGCTGCGGGGGGGCGGCGTCGTCGACGTCGAGGCGGACGCGACCCTGGTGACGCTGCGTCAGTCGCTGGCCCTGGCGCTCGGCGATCACCTCACCCTGACCGTCGGCACCGACGACGCGGTCTGGATCGGCGCGCTGGCCCTCGACGGGCTGCTGCCGCCCAAGGAGGGGCAGGGCGGCGACGCCGTGCCGCTGACCACGCGCGCGACGGTCGACACCCGCCAGGACGCCGTGTTGACCGATCTGGCCGTGTTCGCGCGGGTCGACTGGCGGCCCGGCGGCGGCGCCCTGCGGCTGGTGCCCGGGGTGCGCTGCACCTACGCGCCCGACCTGGCCGCCTACGGCGTCGAGCCGCGGCTGAACCTGCGGCTGGGCCTCGGCGCGACCACGGCCCTGGTGGCCGGCGTCGGCCTCTTCGCGCAGCGGCCCGCGCCCGACGAGACGCTGCCCACGCTGGGCAACCCGGCGCTCGAGCCCGAGCGCGCGGCGCACCTGAGCGCCGGCGTCGTGCAGCGCGTGACCGACGCGGTGGGCCTCGAGGTGACCGGCTTCTACAAACGCCTCGACCGCCTGGTCGCCCCCGCCGACGATCCGACCGTGCGCTACACCAACGACGGCGAGGGCAGCGTGCGGGGCCTCGAGGTGCTGCTGCGCCACGCGCCCGGCGGGCGCTTCTTCGGCTGGATCGCCTACACCCTGTCGCACAGCGTCCGCCGCGACGGCCCCCACGCGCGGACGCGCCTCTTCGACTACGACCAGACCCACGGGCTGTCGGCGGTCGGTCGGTATCAGTTGCCGGCCGGCTGGGCCGTCGCGACGCGCCTGCGGTACGCCACCGGCAACCCGTACACGCCGCTGCGGGGCGGGCTGTACGACAGCGACGCGGACACCTACGTGCCCTACGCGCTGCCCACCAACAGCGCGCGCCTCGACGACTTCCTGCAGCTGGATCTGCGGGTGGAGCGGCGCTGGCTGTTCGACGCCTGGACGCTGACCGCCTGGCTCGAGCTCCAGAACGCCACCGTCCACGCGAACCCGGAGTTCGTCGTCTACGACCACACCTACAGCCGCTCGGACACGCTGGACGGCCCTCGGCTGCTGCCCACCTTCGGGCTGCGGGGTTCGTTCTGATGCGCGGCCTCGCCCTCGCCGCCCTGCTCGCCGCCGGGTGCTCGGACGCGGACTTCCCGTCGCGCGGCCTGCTCGAGGGCTACCGCGTGGTCGCCCTCGTGGCCTACCCGCCCGAGGTGGCGCCCGACGAACAGACGCGGGTGACCGCGGTGGCGTACGATCCGGCGTCCCTGGACGATCCGCAGGCGACCTCGGGCGCGCCCTACCACGTCTGGTCGGTGTGCCCGTTCGCGCTGGGCGCCGAGGCGCGCTACGCCTGCGTCGATCCGCGCCTCGAGGTGGCGCGCCGCACGCCCGGGCCCACCGTGCGCCTCGATCTGGGGCCCGACGGCCTGGACCTCGAGGCGTGGCTCGAGCGCGCCCGCCCGATCGTGGGCGACGCGGTCGTGGACGCCGCCCTGCGCGACGGGCTGTCGCTCACCGTGCGCCTCGTCAGCGGCCGCGTCGGCGGCGGGCGGGCCGAGTCGGTGCGGACCGTGCGCGTCGTGCGCGAGCGCCCCCGGAACGCCAACCCGATCGTCCTCGGGATCGAGGTGAAGGCGCCCCTCGTCGCGGGCAGCCGCGTGGCGCTGCGGGGCCGGCTGGCCGAGGGCGCGGCGGAGTGGTGGAGCGGCGCGCCGGGCGGCGCGCGGCGCGAGCGCCTGTCCTCGGCCTGGTTCACCACCGGGGGCGAGCTGTCGGCGCCCGTCGATCCCGAGGGCGTCGGCCCGACCTACCTGCGCCTGCCCGATCGCCCGGGGCCCCTGCGCGTGTACCTGGTGGTGCGCGACGAGCGCGGCGGCGCGTCCGTCGTCGAGCGCCACCTGATCGTCACCGCGCCGCCCTGATTCCTTCGATTGCTCCGCCGGGCCCGACGCGATAGAACGGTGCCCCGATGCCCGTCTCCCTGCTCGCCATCGCTCTGCTCGCCGCGCCTCCGTCGGCGGGCTCCTGGACGCCCACGCCCGGCCCGGGGGGCGAGGGCGCCGTGTTCGCGCTGGCGAAGGGCGGGGACGGCGCGCTGTACGCGGCCGGCGGCGGGCTGGTGTATCGCCGCGCCCCCGCGGCCGAGTGGACGGTCGCGGGCCGCTACGCCCCGGAGCTCCGGTGGACGCTGGGCGAGGAGGACGTGGAGGCGGCCGGCGCCTTCCCCGACGCCTTCCTCGCGGCGGTCGGCGCCGACGCCACGGCCGCGCTCGAGGCCGCCGAGGGCCACGAGCTCGACGACGAGGAGACCTTCGACGAGGATCTCGTGTCGACGCTGCTGACCGCCTACGTCGAGGAGGCCGACGCCCGCCCCGACAGCGCCTACTTCGTCGCCGGGCTGGTCACCTCGACCCGAGGCGTGTGGCTGGGCACGGGCGGCGGCCTGTTCTGGGTCGACGCGAAGGGGGTGACCGGGCCGGTCGGCGACCTGGCGGGCATCCGCGCGCTGACGGCCACCTCCGACGGCCTGGTCGTGGCCACCGAGGACACCCTGCACCGCGTCGACGCCACCGGCGCCGCGCGCGCCTGGCGCCGCGCCCGCGTCGATCACCTGACCACCTTCAACGGCCGCGTGGCCTACGTGGCCGACGGCGTCCTCTGGCGCGACGACGGCGGGCCGACGCCTCTGCGGCTGTCGCCCCCCACGGGCTACCCGCGCCGGGTGGTGGGCGCCGGCGCCGCGCTCTTCGTCGCGACCGGCCTGGCGGTGTACCGCCACCGGGCGGGGGAGTGGAAGATCTGCCCCTCGGTGCCCGAGACGCCCACGCGCATCTGGGCCGACGGCGAGCGCCTCGTGGTGGTGACCGAGCAGGCGATCTACGCCGGCGGCACGGGCTGCGACGCCCTGACGCGCTACAGCGTGCCCTGGCCGGGCGGCATGCGCTTCACCGACGCGGGTTACTTCGACGATCGGCTGTGGGCGGCGTCGAGCGAGGGCGTCTTCGTCTGGCAGAGCGGCGACGAGGTGGCGCACACGCGGCTGCAGGTGGACGGCTTCAAGCGGGCGCTGCGGCGCATGCCCCCCTTCGACCAGATCGCCGCGGACGCGATGCGCTACCAGCGCATCGACGCCGAGACCACCAGCTTCGGGGCGCGGCCCACCTGGCGCATCCTGCTGCCCGAGGTGCGCGTGCGGGGCGTGGTGCGCCCCGAGCGCGTCGAGCAGACGCCGACGACGCTCGACGGCAGCGAGCGCCTGACGACCCTGCCGCCGCGCTTCGATGTCGAGATCTACGCCCAGTGGACGCTCCACTTCGATGGGCTCGCCGCCCTCTTCGACCCCCTCGACAGCGACGACGGCGAGACCGTGCTGCTCGACGAGGTGGACGAGAGCAGCGTCGGCGTCGAGTACGAAGGGGACGAGCTCTTCGACGACAGCGGCGAGCCGGTCGAGGTGGTGTTCGTCGACCTCGACACCGAGGCCGAGTTCGACTCGGCCAGCTACGCTTACGAGCGCGCCGCGCGCGAGCGGCGGCTGCTGCAGCGCGACCGCACGCAGCTGATCGAGCGCCTGCGCCGCCTGTACCGGGAGCGCATGCGGGTGCTCTACCGCGTGTGGATTGAAGACGAAGGGGACGATGAGGCGCTGAAGGCCATCGTCCGGCTCGACGAGATCGACGCCCTGCTCGACGCCTACAGCGGCGGCGCGTTCGGGCGAAGGATGCAGTGAAGGAGGAGGCCATGCGCCGACGCGCGACCATTTCGTGGGCTCTCACGGCGGGGCTCTCTCTGGGTGGGCTCGCCCTCGGCGCGACCGCCGCCCGGGCGCAGGGGGACGCCGAGGCCAACGCCCGGCGCCTGCTGGCCCGGTTCGAGAACGAGCCCAACGTCAATCAGGTGCAGCGGGCGGCGCTGGACTACGCCACGCTGCATCCGGAGATCTTCGACAGCATGCGCAGCCGCTCGCGGCTCGCGGCGCTGCTGCCCGAGCTCAAGGTGCGGGTGGTGAAGGACTTCGACGAGGACTCGCGCAGCGTCACCAACTTCACCGAGGAGAGCCGGCCGCGCGACGTGTCGGCCACCGAGACGGTGGGCGACGCGCTCGAGGTCTACGGCGAGGCCCGCTGGAAGCTGGCGGACACCGTGTTCAACGCGCGCGAGACGGCGGTGATGCGCGAGAACCGGCAGACGGCCAAGGAGCGGCAGCGGCTGCTGCAGACGGTGACGCAGCTGTACTTCGAGCGGCGGCGGGCGCAGATCGAGCTGATGACGGCGCCGCCCAGCGATCCCGCGGCCCGCGCGCTGGCCGAGCTGAAGATCGGCGAGCTGACGGGTGAGCTCGACGCGCTGACCGGCGGGGCGTTCTCGCGCATGGCCCAAGGCGCGAAGTGAACCGGGCCGGTTCGCTATGCTGCCCGCCTGACGCTCGGTGCCTTCCCCGGGGGAGACGATGAAGTACGCGATGGTCCTGCTCGGCGCGCTGGCGCTCACGAGCGCCGGCTGCGAGGACAAGTGCAACACGGGCGACCCCTGCTCGAAGAGCTGCGGGCCCTGTGAGGTGGCGCTGTGCGTCGCCAAGGGCATCTGCAGCTGCAAGCCGCTGAGCCCCGCCGAGTGCAACGGCGGCGGGGGCGGCGACGGCGGCCCGATCGGCGACGGCAGCCTGCCCACGAACGAGGCGGGCATGCCGGTGCAGTGCGCCGATCCCGCCGGCAAGCTGGTGCTCAACGAGGTGCTGCCCGACGGCGAGCCCACCGAGGACGGCGAGTTCGTCGAGGTGGTCAACATCAGCGACGAGCCGGTCAACCTCGCCGGCGTGCGCATCACGTCGCTGCGCGGCGAGAGCCAGGTCGACCGGGTCGTGTTCACCGGCGGCTGCCTGCCGGCCAACGGCGCGGTCGCGGCGTTCCCCAACGAGGCCGACTGGGTCTGGATTCCCACTCCGAGCCCGCGGCCGACCTACGAGCTGAAGTCCTTCGGCTTCAGCAACAGCGCCGACATCGACTTCCGCCTGCTCGACTCGGGCGGCACCGTGATCAGCCAGATGGCGGGCTCGGCCGATCTGGTCGACCCGGGCGTGAGCGTCAACCGCAACCCGGATCTGGGCGACGAGGGCCTGGTGCAGCACACGGCCTTCCCCGGCGGCGTGCCGGCGTCGCCCGGCCGCTGCCCCAACCTGGGCACCTACGCGGCGGACTGCGCCGACGGCCCCGGCCCGGGCGGGCCCGACGGGGGGCCGCCGCCGGGTGACGGCGGGCCGCCCCCCACGGACGGCGGACCGCCGCCCGGCGACGGGGGGCCGAACCCGCGGCTGGACATGGGCCCGCCGGCCGACATGGGGCCCGCGCTGCCCTGCGATCCGCCGGCGGCGGGCGATCTGATCGTCAACGAGGTGCTGGTCGACGCGGCGACGCCCGAGGGGGACAACGAGTTCGTCGAGCTGGTGAACCTGAGCGATCGGGCGCTGGCGATGGAGGGCGTGCAGGTGCTGGTCAACAGCTCGGGCAGCGAGCAGCCCACCGAGGTGCGCTACACCTTCCACGGCGGCTGCCTGCCGGCGGGCGGCGCGCTGGCGGCCTACGCGAACGATCGTGGCGACGTCGCGCCGGAGGCCGAGTTCCCGATCATGGTCGACGCCAGCAGCACGCTGGCCAACTCGCGCGCGCTGTTCGGCGCGCTGCGGCTGGGCGACGTCGTGCTCGACACCTTCGAGGTGCCGCAGGATCTCATCGACGAGGGCGTGAGCGCCAACCGGGATCCCGATCGCATCGGCGCCACCTTCAGCAAGCACACGACGCTGAACGCCGAGCTGATGAGCTCGCCGGGTCGCTGCGCGAACGGCGGCCTGCACCACGAGGGCTGCCCCGCGCCATGAGATCCCGGCTGGCCCACCCCCGCCTGGTGGCCGGCGCGGCCGCCGCGCTGCTGCTGGCGTCCCAGGCCGGCTGTCCGGACACCGAGGTGCCCAGCCTGGCGGGGCCGGACGGCACGACGCGCACCTGCACCGCCGACGAGCTGGAGGCCTTCCGCGCCGCCAGCGACGCGGACGAGCGCACCGACCTGTGGGTGGCGTTCGTCGACGTGGGGCAGGGGGACGCCACCTGGATCCGCACGCCGGGCATCGTCGACGTGAACGCCAAGGACATCCTGGTCGACGCGGGCGACAGCGGCGAGGCGCCGCGCACGTTCGCGCCCGACGGCGACGAGGCGCTCGTCGACTTCATGGAGAGCAGCGGCTGGGGGCCGGGGCGGCGCGTCGACTACCTGGTGGTGACGCACACCGACATCGACCACTACGGCGGGGCCGAGCGCATCCTCGAGGACTATCAGGTCGAGACGTACATCGATCCCGGCCGGGACGCGCCCGACCAGTCGACCTACCAGCGCCTGCTGGGCGCGGTGGCCGCCGAGCCGGGCATCACCGTGCTTCGCCCGGCGGCCGAGACGGGCATCGATCCCGCGGTGCCCGGCGCGACGACCAGCCAGGGCTGGGGGCGCGACGTCACCGTCCGCCTGGTGAGCGCCAATCAGTTCGCCTCGAGCGACAACGACTCGTCGGTGGTGTTGATGGTCGAGTACCGCGGCGTGCGGCTGCTTCTGACCGGCGACACCGAGTTCAGCCTCGAGGAGAAGCTGCTGCGCGAGGGGGCGAACCTGTCGGCCAACGTGCTGAAGGCGGGCCACCACGGGGCGCGCGAGACGAACAGCGCGGCCTTCCTCGACGCGGTGTTCCCCAACGACGACGGCTACCGCTACGCGGTCATCTCGTCGGGCCAGCGCGACAACCTGCCCTTCGCCGACACCGTCGAGCGGCTGCTCGACGCCGTCGGCATGGACGGCCTGTACCGCACCGATCGCGACGACGCGGGCAAGTCGCAGCGCGAGGCGCCCGGGGACGATCACATCCTGATGCGCGTCACCGAGGACGGCGAGCTGACCCTCTGTTACGCCTTCCCCGACTGACCCGACGCGCGAGGGGCGGATCGCCTCGGCCCGCCTGTCAAGTTCCGCTGCTTCCCTTCGAAATCTCGTCGCTTTTTGGCCTTCAGACCCGTTGACACTGGCGGATCGCGGCTTCTATAAGCGACGGAGGGGCGGGTGGGTCGATGGACGACCCGCGCGCACACGGGGGACGCGGAGCCACGCGATGAGTGTTCACACCTGCAGTGTCTGCCAGGAGCCCTTCGAGCTCCGCTTCGCCTATCAGCTCCAGCGCACGCCGGAGACCATCCACTACTTCTGCTCGCAGCGCTGCCACGAGCGCCACCTGCTGTCGGCCAACGAGAAGGTGTGCGACGTCTGCGACAACCGCTTCGAGCTGCAGTTCGCCTATCAGCAGGCGCAGGTCGACGGCGAGGTGCGCTACTACTGCTCGACCGGCTGCCGCACCGGCGAGATGCAGGTGGTCAGCGAGCGGGGCCAGCGCATGCGGCGCATCGCGGTGCTGAACCAGAAGGGCGGCACCGGCAAGACGACCACCAGCGTCAACGTGGCCGCCGGCCTCGCCGAGGCGGGGCACCGGGTGCTGCTCGTCGACCTCGACGCGCAGGGCAACGTGGCGGTGTCGCTGGGCCTGAGCTCGCGCCAGAACATCTACCACGTGCTGGTCGATGGCGCGCACCCGGCCGACTGCATCGTCAACGTGGCCGAGAACCTCGACGCGCTGGTCAGCAACACCAGCCTGGCGCAGGCCGAGGTGAAGCTGGTCAACGCGCCCCGGGATCGCTTCAAGGTGCTGTCGAACCGCATGGCGGCGGTGACGAATTACGACTTCGTCATCATGGACTGCGGCCCCAGCCTGTCGGTGCTGAACCAGAACGCGCTGACCTACGCCGACCACATCCTCATCCCGGTGTCGTGCGACTACCTCTCGTTGGTCGGGGTGAAGCAGATCCTGCGCACCCTCAAGAAGGTCAACGAGCTGCTGCTGCACCCGGTCAGCATCCTCGGCGTGGTGCCCACCTTCTTCGACGTGCGCACGCGCATCTCGGTCGAGGCCGTGCAGACGCTGCGGTCCTACTTCAAGGACCGCGTCCTGCCGCCCATCCGGGTGAACACGCGCCTCAAGGAGGCGCCGAGCCACAAGAAGACGATCTTCGAGTACGCGCCCGACTCGCGGGGGTCCGAGGACTACCGCGCGCTCGTCCAGCGCATCGAGGAGCTGTGTGCCGAGACCGAAAGCACCGACGAGGAGGCCGCCGTTGAGCGACCAGGAGCTTGACCCCGAGGTGGGCCGGATCCGCGACATGTTCGCCGACGAGGACACGGTCGTCGAGGAGTTCTTCACCCCCCGTCGGCGCACGGGCAAGCCCCTCACCGAGGGGGCTCAGCCGGCCAAGGAGAAGCCGACCCACTACAAGGTGGTGTCGGTCAGCCTCTACACCGAGGATCAGGACCGCCTCGCCGGCCTGGTGGCCGAGCTGAAGCGCCGCGGCTACTCGCGCGCCAACAAGTCGCTGGTCATCCGCGAGGCCTTGCGCCAGATCGACCTCGACCTGGTGCCGCCCCAGCGCTGAGCGGGCGGTCGAGCGAGCCCATCTCGAGATGGACCCCGCTGGGGGCGGATCAGGGCTCGGGCGCGTCCTCGACGGGGAAGCCCTGCACGGTGGCGGGCGAGGCGTCGAAGTTGATGCACGCGCTGTAGGCTTCGGGGACGCCGTCGCCGTCGAGATCGACGTCGGGCACGATGAAGTCGCGCACCAGATCGCGGAAGGCCTCGTCGAGCAGCACGAGCGCCGCGTCGAAGTCCTCCTGTGTCACCACGCCCGACAGCCAGCCGTCCACGACGCGCAGCCCATCGTCCTCGAGGGCGAAGCCGGCGGTGATCAAGGTGTCGCTGGCGCGCAAGGGCAGGGGGGGCTGGCCGACGATGGGGAAGCCGAGGATGAAGTCGCCCGGCCCCGCGGTCAGCACCTCGTCGCGCACGATCGCGTTGGGGAACAGCATCAGGGGCTGGCCGTCGGCGTCGACCGACTCGGGCAGCAGGTCCCACACGGTCGGCGCGTTGGTCAGGCGGCCCAGCACCACGCCCAGGTCGAAGCGCACGTCCTCGATGGGCGGCGCGAGGCCCAGCGCCACCGGCAGCATCGACAGCGAGCCAGTCTGGATGTAGCGGGCCATCTCGGGGTTGGCCAGGGCCAGCACCAGGGGATCACCGAAGGCGTTGTCCGGCACGCCGTCGCCGGTCACGTCGCGGCAGTGGGGATCGTTCTTGCTGGCCAGCTCGAGCCGGTCGATGTGGCCGGTGGCCACCTGACAGGGGGCGTCGCGCCCGTCGCAGTTCTGGTCGATGCCGTCGTCGCAGACCTCGCGCACGGTCGGGCCGCGGCCCGGGTCGTCGGGCGCGCAGTCCTGGTCGGCGCAGCCCGCCGGGCACGCACCGCCGTCGGCGCAGCCGCCGCAGTCCAGCTCGGGGCAGAACAGCGCGCCGTCGCCGTCGAGGTCGAAGGCGTCCAGCAGCCCCTCGTCGGTCAGGCCGTCGCAGTCGTCGTCGACCCCGTTGCAGGCCTCGTCCGACGCCGCGCCCGGCTCGGCGTCGCAGCCCAGCGCGCCCGCGTCGTCGCAGGCGATCACGCCCTCGGCGACGCACGCGCCCTCGCCGACGGTGCACGGCGCGCCCAGGTCGAAGCCCTCGTCGGTGGCGCCGTCGCAGTCGTCGTCCCGCCCGTTGCAGGCCACCTCGAGGCCGTCCTCGGCCAGCGCACACTCGCAGCCGTCGGCGTCGTCGTCGTTCACGTCGACGAAGCCCTCGACGCAGCCCACCACGCGGCAGGCGCCCCGCTCGCACAGGTTCTCGGCGTTGGCCGCGTCGCACGCGTTGCCGCAGCGGCCGCAGTTCTCGGCGTCGCCCAGCAGCGCGAAGCCCTCGTCCGTCTCGCCGTCGCAGTCGTCGTCGACCTCGTTGCACAGCTCGTCGGTGGGATCGGCCGCGTCGCCCCCGCACACCTCGAAGCGTCCGTCGGGGCTGCACACCCAGACGTCCTCGACCGCGCAGGCGCCCACGCCGGTGGCGCAGGCGCTGCCGAGGCGCGTGAAGCCTTCGTCGGTCTCGCCATCGCAGTCGTCGTCGGCGCCGTTGCACAGCTCGTCGCTGGGCTGGCAGGCGCCGGCGGCGGCGTCGTCCCGGGGGGCGCCGGCGTCGGCCAGCATGCCCGGGGTGCCCGTGTCGGGCGTCGGATCGGCGGTGGCGTCGTCGCCCCCGTCGTCGCACGCGCAGGCGAAGATCGCCACCCACGCCAGCAAGGCCATGCGCTTCATGCGGGGCTCCTCGGGCTGGAGGACGAGGTCCTCAGGCGGACTGGACACCGGGCAGGGGCAGGAAGAGGCTCTTCTCGAGCACCAGGTCGATCTCGACGGCCCTGAGCTCGACCGCCAGCGCGTCGTCGATGGTGTCGCCCGACGACACCATCTCGGTGAAGCGGCGACCGAGGCCCATGTACTCGTCGACCTTGTCGCGGAACTGGCCTTCGCTCAGTCGCCGCACGAGCCGGCCCTTGTAGCGGCCGTACTGTCCGATGTCGATCGACCCCACGAGGCGCTCGAAGCGCTCGACGTAGCGGCCGAACTCCTTGTCGTAGTCCGTCGGCACGATCGCCCTCCCGACCCCCGGGCGACCTTAATCAGGTGCGCCGGACCGCGCAAGCGGCCAGGCCCGCTGCCCGACCATCGGCCGGGTTGACAATGGCCACCGCGCGCCGTATCGAGTCCCGATGCATCCGCGCCACCCTCGCGCCGCCGGGCTCGGGCTCCTCGCCTGCCTGCTCGCGGCGGCCTCCCCGGCGCGGGCCGAGCCGCCGGCGCCCCCGCGCCTGAGCCTCGAGGACTTCCTGCGGCGGGCCGAGGCCGACAACCCGGTGCTGCGCATCGCGCGCGCGGGCCTGGCCGACTACTCGGCGAAGTTCGACCGCGCCTACTACGCGTGGCTGCCCTCGCTGAAGGTGGACGCGGTCCTCGCGCCCCTGCCCGAGCGCCGGCTGCTGCGCGAGTGCGTGTTCGGCACCGATCCGGTGAGCGCGCTGCCGCTCATCGTCCCGTGCCCCGGCCAGGACATCGAGGACGACGAGCAGATCACCGCCGACACCGAGATCGGCATCCTGGTGAAGTCGAGCGCGCGGCTGACCTTCCCCATCTACACGTTCGGCAAGGTCGAGGCGGGGCAGCGCGCCGCGCGCGCCGGGCTCGAGATCGGCGAGGCGGGCGTCGACATCGCGCGGGCCGGGCTGGCCTTCGAGGTGAAGCGCGCCTACTACGGCGCGCAGCTCACCCACGCGGCGCTCGAGGTGCTGCGCGATGGGCGGTCGCGCATCGTCGACATCAAGCAGACCATCGAGCGCGAGCTCGAGAAGGAGTCGGGGCGCTTCACCAGCAACGATCTGCGCGAGCTGGGGCTGCAGCGGGCCGACATCGAGGGCAGCCTGCTCGAGACCGAGTCGCTCGAGGCGGTCGCCTGGGAGGGCCTGCGCCTCGCCGCCGGCTTCGAGTTGGGGCAGGCCTTCGAGCTCGACTCGCTGGAGCTCGAGCCGGTACACGTCGAGCCGCGCTCCCGGGAAGCGTACGTCGAGCTGGCCTCGGTCAGCCGGCCGGAGCTGCGCGCTCTGGGCGCCGCCGTGCGGGCGCGCGATAGCCTGGTCGATCTGGCGTGGAGGGACTTCCTGCCCGATATCGCGCTGGTCGGCGGCTTCGGCTTCGCCAAGGGCACCACCGCCGAGGACAACCCCGATCCCTTCGCCGACGACAACTACAACTACCTGAGCTGGGGCGTCGTGCTCGGCGCCGAGGTCAGCCTCGACTTCGCCGTGCTGATCGGCAAGCTGGGCGAGGCGCAGGCCGCCTTGTCCAAGCAGCGCGCGGAGCGCGAGGCGCTTCTGTTGAAGGTTCGCCTCGAGGTGGTCGAGCGCTTCGGCGCGATGGAGCGCTACCGCAAGGAGCTGGTGATCCGCGAGGACGCGATGAAGGACGGCAAGGCGCTGCTGGTGTCGAAGACACTGAACTTCGGCGCCGGGCTCGACACCACCGCCGAGGACGTGCTGAACGCGCTGGTGAAGTTCAGCAAGGCGCGACTGAAGTATCTGCAGACCATCTACGAGTTCAATCTGGCCGTGGCCCGCCTGTCCCGCACGGTGGGTGTCGACCTGGCGGTGCCCCGCCCGGCCGATGAATAGGGTAGGGGCCGAGGCGTCTGCGCGGCCGTTCACCCAACAGAGCATCGAGGAGAGTTGAGATGATCCGGACCCTGTGCGCGACCATGGCGCTGACGCTCGCTGGCCTGGGCGTCGCCCACGCCGGCCCCCCCACCGAGTTCCTCGAGGCGCAGGTCCGAGCCGTCCGCGACGTGCTGGCCGTGCCGGTCAAGGCTGGCACCCCCGAAGAGGCCGCCTCGAACGACAAGCTGAAGGCCATCATCAACCCGGTCATGAAGTTCGAGGATCTCAGCGAGCGGGCCCTGCGCAAGCACTGGCCGACGCTGAGCGCCCCGCAGAAGGCGCGCTTCGTCGCGCTGTTCCGCGAGCTCGTGTTCCACAACTACCTCAAGCAGGTGCGCTCGGCGAACGAGGACTACACCATCGTCTACGAGGACGAAGAGGCGAAGGGCCGCAAGGCCGCCTCGGTGACCGCCATCGCCAAGACGCGCAAGGCCGAGATCGAGCTGGTGTTCCACCTCACCACCGAGAACGGCAAGGTGTGGGTGGCCGAGGACATCGTCATCGACGAGGTCAGCCTGGTGGAGAACTACCGCGAGCAGTTCAACAAGATCATCGCCAAGGACGGCTTCGAGGCGCTGCTGAAGAAGATGGCCGACAAGCTGGTCGACCTCGGCGGCAAGGTGCCCGCCGAGGCGGCGGCCGAGCCGGCCGCGCCCACGACGCCCCCGCCCGCGATGAAGAAGGCGCCCTGACCGGGGCGCCGCGCCCGGCCGTCCTGGAGCAGGCGCCCCGGCTCACCCCAACAGCAGCAGCGACACCAGGGCGCCCAACAGGGCCGCCCCCACCACCAGCAGGGCGAACACGGCGTACTGCTTCGAGGTACGCCGGCTGCGCCCCTTGCCCAGCGGATCGACCAGCACGCACTCGACGTGGCCGAACTGCACCCGGTCGCCGTGCCACGCGCGCGCCGACTGCTGGATGCGCCGGCCCTGCAGCAGCGTGCCGTTGCTCGAGTCGAGGTCGGTGACGATGTAGCTGCCGTCGTCCTGCCGCTTCACCCGCGCGTGGTGGCGCGAGACGGACACGTCGGCCAGGGTGATGTCGTTCTCGTCCGTGCGCCCGATGCAGGTGATCGGCTCGAACAGCAGGTGCTCGCGCCCGGCCTGCGGTCCGCTGACCACCACCAGCTTGCCGTGCGCCTGCTCGGGGTGGACGATCGCCGTGCTGATGCCGCTCTGCGAGGGCTTCAGCTTGCCGGTCGCCCGCTCGAGGAACACCCGGTATTCGCCGATGCGGATCTGGCTGCTCTCGTTGATCGGGGTGGCGTCGCGCACCTTCTGGTCGTTGACCAGCACGCCGTTGGCGCTGCCGAGATCCTCGATGTACGCGACCAGCCCCTCGAGGCTGATGGCCGCGTGCCGTCGCGACACCGCGTTGCTCGGCAGGACGACGTCGTTCTCGGCCGTCCGGCCGACGGTCAGCCGACCTTCGAAGAGGGCGTGCTCGCTGACGAGGGCGCCCCGCTCATCTTCGACGACGACGATGTACACGAGGGTAGCGCTCGGGCCTTTCCGTCAGCAGTCGGGCCGCCCGACGCCGGCGATCCCGGTTGGGCCGGGTTCATCGGCCCGGCGGTCGCGAGGCGACCGCCGGCGACGGCTCAGCGGAAGATAGCGGGATCGACGGCGTGGCCCAAGCTCTGGGCGTTGGAGAACCAGCGGGGCACGTGTCCGGTGGCCTGGAACCCGCTGAACACCTCGTGCATGTCGCCATCGATGTCGAACACCTGCGTGACGTTCGTGCGCCCGTCGGCGTACCGCAGGAGCTGCACCAGCACGTCGACGCCGTCGCGCACGGTGGCCTCGATGCGATCGCTGGCGGTGTGCACGGCCAGGCCCGCGTGCCGCACCATGCGGGCGATCGCGTCGTCGGGCGACTCGGCGTCCACGCCGATCACGCCGCCGTTGACCCCGCCCTGCAGCGCGCTGATCGCGTGGAAGGTCTCGGGCCCGCGCGCGTCGACCACCACCAGCCGATCCGGGCGCATCTTCAACGCCTGCTGCACCAGCGCGGCGTTGTCGGCGCCGGGCGCGCCCGACAGCGTCACCATGTTCGCGCCGTTGCCCAGCCGCGCGCCGCCCTCGACGGCCACCACCCGCAGGTCGCTGGCCCCCTCGTGCAGGAGCGCGTTGATCAGCTCGATGCGCGCGTCGAGGTCGTTGCTGGCGATCACCACCGCCCGCCCGATCTCGACGGCCTGCCGCAGGAACGTGGCCAGGTTCGCGCTCAGCACCTCGGCGGCGACCAGCGCGTCGAGGTCACGGGCGCCCGCGGCCGGGCGATCCACCGTGACGAAGGGCCCGCCGACCGGGCCCATCGCGGCGTGCACCCGCGTGCCGTCGGCCAGGTGGCCCTCGGCGAAGGGCGCGCCCGCCGGCACCGCCACCCCGCACGCGGCCAGCAGCCGGCACGCGGCGGCCGCCGCCTGGGCGGGGCTGCTGAAGCGCGCGTCGTGCGCCGTGGTCGAGCCGCCGCGGGTCACGTAGACGCTCTGCGCGCCGTTGACGCACACCCGCTGCACGCCCGCGTCGTCGAGCAGCGCGGTGAGGGGCCCGACCGCCAGGGCCTCGGCCACGACCTGGGCCACGAGGCCCTCGTCGTCCCCACCGCCCAGGCTCTGCAGCGCCTCGCGCGCCGCCTGCTCGGCCCGCTTCCAGGTCATGTCGTCGACGCCCTGGCCCGGCGCGTAGCTGCCGGGCAGGCCGCCGTTGCTCTCGAAGTGCGCGGCCAGGCGCGCGTGCACCTGCCCCGCCATCGAGTCGTCCATCGCGCCGCCGGCGAACGCGGCGGGCGCGCGCGGGCACGGCGGCCGGGGCCGGGCGCGCGGGCGGCGGGCCGGCCAGGGGCACGGCGCGCCGGCGCGGGGCCGGCGCCGGGGCCGCTGGGGGGCGGCGCAGGGGCTGCTGGCGGGCGCGGGCGGGCGCGCGGGCGGGCGGCGCTGGGGCGCGGGCGGCGCGGCGGGCGCCACCGGGCGGGGCGGGGCCGGCCGCGGCGCGGCGGGCACCGGCGCGGGGGTCGCGGGCTTGGGCCGCGGCGGAGGCGGCGGCGCCTTCGGGCGCGGCGGCTCCGGCGGGGCCATCGGCTCCGGCGCGGCGGCCTCGGCGCCGTCGAGCGCCTCGACCGACAGGATGAAATCCCCGATGTAGATCTTGTCCGACTGCTTGATCACCATCGGCGAGGCGATCTTGCGGCCGTTCACGTAGGTGCCGTTCGTCGACTTCAGGTCGACGATGATGAACTTGCCGTCCTTGACGACGATCCGGCTGTGCCGCTTGGAGACGTTCTGCTTGGGCAGGATGATGTCGTTGCCCTGCACCCGCCCGATCGTGACCTCGCTCTTCGCGAACTCCTGTCGGCGGGGCTGGCCACCCTTCTCGTGGATGATGACCGCGAACATACGTCTCCTCAGTCGTCGGAGGGGAAAAAGCCACCCGGTATGTAGTCGCGACCGATCACGGGTGTCAAGAACGGCGTCCCCCGCGTCGGCCGCGTCATTTCGGGGCCTCGGGCGGGTCCGCGGCGACCCCCGACGGGGCGCTGACGCGCCGCGTGAGGCCGTGCTCGAGGGCGGCCCAGGTCGCGAGGCCCAGCAGGGCGAACAGCGCCGCGCCGGCGAACATGGTGGCGTCGTCGGACGCGTCGGCCAGCGCGCCGAACAGCGGCGTCAGCGCCAATCCGCTCGCCTCCCACAGCGCGGTGAACATCGCGAGGCCCGAACCACGCAGGGCCGGGTGCACCCGGTCGACCACCTGCGCGGTCAGCACGGGGAAGCAGTAGCCGTGCCCCACGCCGCCCAGCAGACCGGACGCCAGCAGGGCCCACCGATCCTCGGCGCCGGCCGCCACCAGCAGCGCGCCGGCGTAGCAGGCCAGGGCCGGGGCCACCAGGTTGCGCGGGCCGAGGCGCTCGGGCAGGCGCCCCCCGACGAGCCGCACGGCGGCGGCGCCGGCCGCGTAGGTGAACCACATGCTGGCCGGATCCTCGATGCCGCGCTGCCCGGCGACGACGACCGAGAAGGCCATGTAGAGCGCGACCAGGCCGGCGAACACCACCGTCGCCCACCACACCGGCGCCAGCGACCGGCGCACCAGCGCCGTCTGCACGCTGCGCAGGCCGCGGGGTCGCGCGGCCCGATCCTGCGTGGGCTCGCGCAGCGCCAGCACGAAGCCGAGCGACGACAGCACCACGCCCCCGACGCCGACGAAGAACCAGCGCAGATCCGGGGCCTGCACGCCGAGGCC
Source organism: Myxococcales bacterium (assembly GCA_020633465.1). GTDB lineage: Bacteria > Myxococcota_A > Bradymonadia > UBA7976 > UBA1532 > JACKDN01. Next base: position 330,358 of record JACKDN010000007.1, on the reverse strand, counting down.
CTCGGCCACCGGGTTGATCACCAGCGGCACCAGCCCCGAGACGCCGAAGAGCGCGATGCCCTCGGTGCGTCGCGCGGCCGGGATCAGATCGGCGGCGAAGGTGAAGTAGGCGGTGAACAGCGTGCCCGCGCCCACGCCCATCAGCACGCGGGCCAGGTAGATCAGCGGGCCCACCCGGTCGACGAAGCCGATGAGCGCCAGTCCCGCCGCGAGGGCGACGGTGCCCGCCACCACCGTCGGGCGTCGCCCGATGGCGTCCAGCGCCCAGCCGGCCAGCGGGCGCAGCACCAGCCCGCCGATCGACGCGATGGCCATGATCGCGCCGATCTCGGCGCGGCTGGCGCCCAGGTGGTCGACGTAGACCGGCAGCAGCACCATCGACGAGAAGCCGAGGGCCTGCATGAAGTGACCGCCGACCAGCAGGAGGAAGTCGCGGGTGACCAGGCGAGGCGGGCTCAAGCGAGGCGGCCCGCCCAGTGGCCCAGGGCGGCGGCGAGGCCCGCCGCGCCGACGGTGAGCGGCAGCCCGGGCGCCCCCGAGACGCGCGCCAGGCCGCCGAGCAGCCCGAGCAGCAGGGTGACGCGGACCACGGCGGGCCAGGGCGCGGCGCGGGCGCGGGGCTCGTCGGGCAGCGCGGCGTCGGGCGGGGCAGGGCGGCGTGGCGCGCGCCGGTGTCGCTGCGGACGGCGCCGGCGGCGTCCCAGCGCAGCTCGAGGCCGCCATGGGGGCCTCGACGCGCAGCCGATCGGCGCGCACCGTCAGGCGCGGCGGGCCGGCCGCCGCCGTCGAGGCGCCGGGGGTCGCGAGCAGCAGCGCGGCGCCCAGCGCGGCGAGGGGCAGCAGCGACCAGCCGAGCGGCCGGCCGAGCGCGGCCAGGGCCACGTCCCCGCCCTCGGCCCGCCACGCGGCCAAGGTCCAGGCCGCGCCCAGGTAGGCGCCGGTCGGCAGCGCCACGCTCACCACCCGCTCGGGGGCCGGCCAGCCCCCGTCGGCCAGCGCGGCCACGGTCAGCAGGGCCGCGGTCGCGCCCGCCGCCGCGGCCGCCGTCTGGAGGAAGCGCGCCGCCAGGGCGCCGAGCAGGATGGGCATGGGCGGCATGGTGCCAGCGGGGGGGTGGATCTACAATGCGCGCGCCATGCAGCCATGCAGGGGAGCACGCCGTGCGAAAGACCAAGATCATCGCGACCATCGGACCCGCGACGCGCTCGCCGGAGCGCCTGCGCGCGCTCTTCGATGCGGGCTGCAACGTGATCCGCATCAACATGAGCCACTCGTCGCAGGACGAGGCCGCGGGCATCATCGCGGACGTCCGGACGATCTCCGACCGGGTGGGCATCCTGATCGACACCCGGGGCCCCGAGGTGCGGACGACGGCCGTCGAGTCGCCGGTGATGCTCGAGGACGGGGCCACCGTCGCCGTGCGCGGCGCCGAGGGGCCGACCACCGCCGACTGCGTGCGGGTGAACTTCGCGTCGTTCCACCGGGTGCTCGACGAGGGCGCGCGGGTGCTGCTCGCCGACGGGCAGATCGAGCTCGAGGTGCTCGGCGCGGGCGGCGACGCGCTCCGGTGCCGGGTCGTGAAGGGCGGCCAGCTCGGCTCGAAGAAGGGCGTCAACGTGCCCGGCGTGCGGCTGCCGATCCCCTTCCTCGACGATCAGGACATCAGCGACGTGCGGTTCGCCGTGCGGCAGCAGGCCGACTTCATCGCGGCCTCGTTCGTCAGCGAGGCCGAGGATCTGAAGCAGCTGCGCGAGCTCGTGGAGCGCGAGGGGGGCGACCTGGCGCTGATCGCGAAGGTCGAGGCGCGCTACGCGGTGAAGAACCTGGGCGAGATCATCGCGGCCTCGGACGGCGTCATGGTGGCGCGGGGCGATCTGGGGGTGGAGATCCCCGCCGAAGAGGTGCCGGTGGTGCAGCGGCGCATCATCGAGGCGTGCCGCACGGCCGGCAAGCCGGTGATCGTCGCCACCGAGATGCTCGAGTCGATGATCCACAACCCGCGGCCGACCCGGGCCGAGACCTCGGACGTGGCCAACGCGATCTTCGAGGGCACGGACGCCGTGATGCTGTCGGGCGAGACCAGCGTGGGCAAGCACCCCATCGAGGCGGTGGCGACGATGGGGCGCATCGCGCGCATCGCCGAGGCCGAGACGGCGCGGCAGGAGGGGCGGCTGCCCGGCGGATCGCACGCGCGGGACGTGACCGAGCTGGTGTGCAAGGGGGCGTGGCTCGCCGCGCAGGACCTGCGGGTGGCGGGCATCCTGGTGCCGACGTCGTCCGGGCGCACGGCCCGGCGCATGAGCCGCTTCCGCCCGCGCGCGCCGATCCTGGCGACGACGCCGGACATGGCCACGGCGCGGCGCCTGGCGCTCAGCTACGGCGTGCTGGCGCTGCCCACGCGGCACTTCGGGCGCATGGAGAACATGATCCGGCGCAGCTGCGACCTGATGGTCGAGGCGGGGCACCTGACGCGCGACGATCTGGTGGCGGTCGTCTGCGGTGTGCCGGTGGGTCGCTCGGGCACGACCAACCTGCTGACGATCCAGCAGGTGGGCGACCTGGCGCGGGGCCGCGATCGCGACCGCGACGGAGGTTGACACCACGCACCCTTCGGCCTAATGTCCTACATGTAGGATGTTGAACCCCCGGAGGGCGTCCATGCCGCGCGTCAACCGCCGAATCCCGGTCGACCTGTACGTCAACAAGATGATCAACGGCGTGCCCTTCCTGGCCCGCACCCGCGATCTCAGCCGGGAGGGCGTCTTCGTGCACCGCCTGCTCGAGCCGGTCGCGCCCAACGGCGCCCACATCGCCGTCGAGTTCGCTCTGCCCGGCACCGCCGAGGTCATCTGGGCCGAGGCCGACATCGTGCACGACACCGACAACGGCCAGGGCCTGCGCTTCCGCGAGCTGACCCCCAAGCAGACCCGCCTCATCGAGGACTTCATCGCCAACACCTCGGCCGTCGGCTGATCGCGGTCGGTTGATCGCGCGCCCGCTCGGCGTCATGCTCCGGGCGCCATGCGCATCCTGACTCAGCTCGCCCGCCCGGGCGTGACCCTGGCCCAGGCCGTCGTCACCGCCGACGGCCTGCCCCTGTTCGGCAAGGGCACCCAGCTCACCCGCCGCCACCTGCGCTCGCTGTACGAGGACGGCGTCAAGGTGCTGCGCGTCGTCGACGACGGCACGATGGAGGACTGGGAGACGGTGCCCGAGGTGCCCGCCTACGCCAGCGCCCTCGACGCCCGCTTCGAGCGCGTCGCCGACGATCGCGACATGCAGGCGCTGAAGCGCGCGGTCAAGCGCGTCTACGTCGACTTCCTGCTCGAGCTCGAGGACGCGTGAGCCGCTACGTCGACATCGCCGATCCGCCGCCGACCGAGACCCCCGAGTCCCAGCAGCTGCTCGACGCCATCGGGCGGCGCATGCTGCGGCGCCGCGTCGACGCGCTGAAGAGCCTGCCGACGTTCCCCGAGTCGGTCATCCGCATCAACCAGATCCTCGCCGCCGAGGACACCGACGAGTCCTTCGAGCGCATCGCCGCCGTCATCGAGATCGACCCGGTCCTCACCGCCCGCGTGCTGCGCCTGGTCAACTCGGCCTTCTACGGCGTCAGCGGGGCGGTGGCGACGGTGTACGACGCCCTGGTGATGCTCGGCCTCGACGTCGTGAAGGGCATCATCCTCTCGACCAACGCCATGGACCTGCTGTCGAGCGGCCTCGGCGGGCTGCGCGGCCTGTGGGAGCATTGCTTCGGCGCCGCGGTGGCCGCCGGGGCGCTGGCCCGGGTGCTGGGGCTGAGCGGCGCGGCCGAGCTGTCCGCGGCGGCGCTGATGCACGACATCGGCAAGGTGGTCTTGGCGACGCAGCTGCCGGGCGACTACGCCGAGGTGGTCGAGTACGCGCGGCAGAAGCGCTGCCCGGTCATCGAGGCCGAGACGGCGCTTTTGGGCGTCGGCCACGACGAGATCGGCAAGTGGCTGGTCACGCGGTGGAAGCTGCCGGCGGCCCTCGCCGAGCCCATCGCCCTGCACCACACGCCCGAGAAGGCGACGCGCCACGCCGAGGCCACCGCGGTGGTGCACGTCGCCGACGCGATGGTGCGCGCCTACGGCTTCGGCTTCCCGGGCGATCCGGTGATGCCCGATCCCTCCCCCCACGCCTGGCGGCTGCTGCGCCTGAACCGCTCGAAGATCGAGGAGGCCGTCGAGCGCATGCATCGGCGGCTGCAGGGCGCGCTGGCCAAGGCCAACCTGTACGACGAGCTGGCCGGGTGAGCGCCGAGGACGGCGTCGCCCGGCTGCAGCGCGAGCGCGATCAGTACGCGCGCACCGTCGCCGAGCTGAGCGAGCGCTTCAACGAGAAGGTCGAGGAGCTGTCGCTGGTGCGGCAGGTGGGCGACGCCCTGGGCTCGAGCCTCGACCTGCGCACCGTGTGCGGCCGCACCGTCGACATCGTGCTCGAGGCGGTCACCGCCGAGCACTGCTCGGTCATGCTGCTCGACGGCGAAGGGGCGCTGGCGCTGGCCGCCGCGCGCAGCGCCTTCGACGACGCCGCGACGACCTTCGAGGTCGAGGCCGAGCAGCCCCGCTTCGCCGCGGGGGAGGGCATCGCGGGCGAGGTGGCGCAGACCCGCGTGGTCGCCCGCCTGGACGACGCGCCCGCCGATCCGCGCTTCGTCGACCGCGGCCCCGACGCGCCCGAGGTGCGCAGCCTGCTGTGCCTGCCGCTCACCGCGCGGGATCGCGTGGTCGGCGTGCTGAACCTGTCCGACTCGATGGAGGCCGCCTTCGAGCCGCGGCACGAGCGCATCTTGACCATCGTGGCCAACGCGGTCGCGATGGCCGTCGAGAACGCGCGGCTGTTCTCCGAGGTCAGCCGCAGCCGCGAGGCCCTGGCCGACGAGAACCAGACGCTGCGCCGCGCGCTGTCCGAGCGCTTCAGCTTCGGCGGGCTGGTCGGCACCAGCGCGCCCTTCCGCGGGGTGCTGCAGCTGCTCGAGAAGGTGGCCGACACGACGGCGAACGTGCTGGTGCTGGGCGAGAGCGGCACGGGCAAGGAGCTGGTGGCGCGCACGCTGCACCACAACAGCCCTCGCCGCGAGGCGCCGTTCGTCGCGATCAACTGCGCCGCGCTGCCCGAGTCGCTGCTCGAGGCCGAGCTGTTCGGCATCGAGCGCGGCGTCGCTACCGGCGTCGACGCGCGCGCGGGCACCTTCGAGCGCGCGTCGGGCGGCACGCTTTTCCTCGACGAGATCGGCGACATGGATCTCGGGGTCCAGGCGCGCGTGCTGCGGGTGTTGCAGGAGCGCCAGGTCACGCGGGTGGGCGGGCGCAAGGCGGTGGCGGTGGACGTGCGGCTGGTGGCCGCGACGCACCGCGACCTGACGCAGATGATCGCCGAGGGCCGCTTCCGCGAGGATCTGTTCTATCGCCTCAAGGTGATCACGGTCCGCCTGCCGCCCCTGCGCGAGCGCCGCGAGGACATCCTGCCGCTGGCCCGCCACTTCGTGGCGCGGTTCGCCGCCCGCCACGGCCGCCCGGAGCGCCCCCTCAGCCGCGACGCCGCGCGGGCCCTGCTCGCGCACGCCTGGCCGGGCAACATCCGCGAGCTGGAGCACGCCGTCGAGCAGGCGGTGCTGGTGGCCGAGGGCGAGGCGCTGGAGGCGGGCGACCTGGGGCTCGACGCGGCCGAGGCGCACGGCGTCCGGCTCGAGCTGCCCGAAGGCGCCGAGGACTTCCACGAGACGCTGGCCGAGGTGCAGGCGCTGGCCGAGCGGGTGCTGATCCGCCGGGCCCTGCGCGAGGCCGGGGGCAACCGCACGCACGCCGCGCGGGCCCTGGGCCTGGCGCGCAGGACGCTGATCAGCAAGCTGCAGCGCTACGGCCTCGAGCAGGTGTGATCGACGTTGCACGGTTCCCCTCGGGGCTGTGCACGTCCGATCACAGTTCAGGCAAGCCTTCGAATAACAAGATGATTTTCCTTGTTGGTCGGGATGGTGGGTCGCCGTGAGTGTGCAACGACGATCACACCGGCGGCCACCGTGCGACGTTATCCGGCGTCCGTGGCGCTGGCACGCTTCTGGCTGAAGGGGGAGGGCGAGACCGGCGCGGCCACCCCACCGCGCCCCAGTCAGTGAGACCCATCATGACCCACGCCGCCTCGTACCGCCTGCTGGGCCTGCCCGACGCCGCTCCCCTCGAGGAGGTGCGGCAGGCGTATCGTCGCATCGCGCGCCGCCTTCACCCCGACCGGGTCGGGGGGGACGCCGAGCGCTTCAAGGAGATCACCGCCGCCTACAACGTGCTCACCGGCCGCCAGGGCCCGGACCGCGCGGCGCCGGCGCGGCCGGACCGCCGCGCGGCCGCCGAGCCGGCCGACCACGCCCAGGCCTGGGCCGAGTGGCGCCGCCGCGCCGCCGGCGTCGATCCTCGAGGGGCGCGGGCCGCGACGACGCCGGGTCCGACGAGCCGCCGACCGCCGAGCCCCGGCCTCAGGCCGAGCCCGACGCCGCGGCCGAGCCGCGCCCGGCGGCCACCGGCCACCGCACCGCCGAGGTCGAGGGCGGCTTCTTCCAGCGCCTGAAGCGTCGCTTCGTCGCCGATCGCGCCCGCGTCAAGGTGGCCAGCCTGGCCGGCGAGGACGTCGTGCTGCGGCTGCCCGTCGACGCCGCGACGCTGCTCGCCGGCGGCAGCCGCAAGATCGCCATCACCCGCGCGGCGGCCTGCCCCTGCTGCCAGGACGGCGGCGATCCCGACTGCGTCTGCAGCGGCGTCGGCCGGGTAAAGGTGCGCGAGACGGTGCGCGTGGCGGTGCCGGCCGGCGCGCGCAGCGGCGCCCGCCTGCGGCTGGCGGGGAAGGGCACCGCCGGGCTCTGCGGCCTGCCCGACGGCGACCTGTTCCTGGTGCTGGATCCCGCGCCGGTCGAGGGCTTCCGCCGCGAGGGCGCCGACCTCTTCGGCGTCATCGACGTCGACGCCCGGCTGGCGCGGGCCGGCGGCGTGCTGCAGGTGCGCGTGCCGCGCGGCACGGTGCGCGTGACGGTGCCGGCCGGCACGAAGACGGGCCGCCGGTTCCGCCTGCGCGGCCAGGGCCTGCCGGTGTGGGGCGGCCAGGGCAACGGCGACCTCTTCCTCGACGTGGAGACCTGCTGACATGCGGGCCGGGCGCATCGGACGCGGCGGCGCCGCGGCGGCGATGGCCGCCGCGCGCCCCCACACGGGGCTGCAGCGCTTCGTCGAGGCCGTCAGCGAGGTCTTCGCGCCCCGCGACACGGTCAGCTTCTCGGCCGTCGACGGCGTGTTCCACCCCGAGCTCGACAGCGAGGGCGGGGGGCACCGCGCCGCCCCGGCCCACCGCGTCGACGCCGCCCGCGACGTGCCCGCCCACCGGGCCTACGACGCCCGCGCGCAGACGCGCTACCACCTGATCGCCGCCCGCGGCACCCGGCTCGACGTCGTCGCCTGATCGCTCGACGGCGCCGCATCCGGGTCCGGTCGAGCCACGCACGCCACGGGATGCACGTTCGTCCGTCCGAGAAGACGTGCCCGTGCCCGTGCCCGTGCCCGTGCCCGAACTTCCCCGGCCGGGGATTGAACATTCAACCATCTGATTGCAGGCCGTTTTTGCCTCCCGGCGGCCGAGCATGACGCGGCGCCACCCGGGCACGGGCACGGGCACGGGCACGGGCACGAATCGAGCGCTGCGCTCATCCGACGACGCATCGACGGCGCCGGTTGAACGGCGCCGCCCGGTCGGTTAGACAGGCGCCATGGCGAACACCGAGGTCACCCGCGTCGAGCAGCACGGCATCCCCGCCGGCATCAAGCTGACGCCCATGATGCAGCAGTACGTCGCGGCCAAGGCCCGCTACCCCGACGCCCTGCTGTTCTTCCGCATGGGCGACTTCTACGAGATGTTCTTCCGCGACGCCGAGCTGGGCGGGCAGTACCTCGACCTGACGGTGACCAGCCGCGACAAGGAGTCGAGCGTCCCGGCGCCGATGTCGGGCTTCCCGCACCACCAGCTGACCGCCTACCTGGCGCGCGCGCTGGCCGCCGGCCTCAAGGTGGCGGTCTGCGACCAGCTCGAAGATCCCACGCAGGCGAAGGGCATCGTGCGGCGCGGCATCACGCGGGTGGTCACGCCGGGCGTGGTGCTCGACACCGAGAGCCTCGAGGCCCGGGCGAACAACTTCCTGGTGGCCGTGCTGCCCGCCAGCGACGACGCCGAGGGCGCCTTCGGGGTCGGCGCGCTGGACGTCTCGACCGGCGAGTTCCGGGTGACGCAGGTGGTCGGCGCGGGCGCTTTGCGCTGTGAGATCAGCCGGTTGGAGCCGCGCGAGGTGTTGCTGCCGGACGCGGCGCCCGCGGCGCGGCGGGCGCTGGGCAGCCGGCTCGAGAGGCTGGCCGTCAGCGCGCCGGGCGACGCGTTCTTCACGCTCGAGCGGGCCGAGCGCGCGCTGTCCGGGCTCATCGGCCCCGACGGCGATCCGGCGGTGAAGGCCGTGCGGGCGTTCGGCTTCGGCGCGCCCACGCTGGCGCTGTGCGCGGCGGGCGCCACGCTGGCCTACGTCGAGGACACGCAGCAGAAGATCCCCGACCACACGCGCCTGCTGACGCCGTACCAGGTGCACGACACGCTGGTGCTCGACGAGACGGCCAAGGCCAACCTCGAGCTGTTCCGCACGCTGATGGACGGGCGGAAGCGGGGCTCGCTGCTGGGCACGATGGATCACGCCGGCACGGCGATGGGCGGCCGGCGCCTGCGGCAGTGGATGGCCTACCCGCTGGTCGACGCGCGCGCCATCGAGGCGCGGCTGGACATGGTCGACTGGCTGCGCGCCCAGGCCGAGGCGCGCGCGCGGCTACGCGCGGCGCTGCAGCAGATGCACGATCTCGAGCGGCTGAACGCGCGCATCGCCGCGGGCAGCGCGGGGCCGCGCGACTTCTGGTTCCTCCGGCTGACGCTCGAGCAGGTGCCGGCGGTGCAGGCGCAGCTCGACGGGGTGGCGCCGCTCGAGCCGGTGCGGGCGCGCCTGGACGCGCTGGCCGAGCTGAGCGGCCTGATCGCCCACGCGCTGGTCGACGATCCGCCGGGCCAGCTGCGCGACGGCGGGGTGGTGCGGCCGGGCTTCAACGACGAGCTCGACGAGTACGTCGGCCTGTCGACCACGGGCAAGGACTGGATCATCGACCTCGAGCGGCGCGAGCGCGAGGTCACCGGCATCGGCTCGCTGAAGGTCCGGTTCAACAAGGTCTTCGGCTACTACATCGAGGTGTCGAAGGCGAACCTGCGCAGCGTGCCCGAGCACTACATCCGCAAGCAGACGCTGACCAACGCCGAGCGCTACTTCACCACCGAGCTCAAGGACTTCGAGGAGAAGGTGCTGAACGCCGAGGCGAAGCGCTCGGCGCTCGAGGCCGAGCTGTTCGCCGCCGTCGCCGCCGAGGTGGCCACCTTCGCGCCGCGGGTGGCCGAGACGGCGAGCGCGCTGGCCGATCTGGACGCCTTGACCGCGCTGGCCGAGCTGGCGCACCGCAACGGGTACTGCCGCCCGGTGGTCGACGAGGGCGACGTGCTCGAGATCGTCGAGGGCCGGCACCCGGTGGTCGAAGAGGCCGTCGGGCGCGAGGAGTTCGTGCCCAACTCGCTGCGGATGGACCGCGAGTCGCAGAGCCTGGTGGTGCTGACCGGGCCCAACATGGCGGGCAAGTCGACGGTGATGCGGCAGGTGGCGCTGATCACGCTGATGGCGCAGATGGGCAGCTTCGTGCCCGCGAAGTCGGCGCGCGTCGGCGTGGTGGACCGCATCTTCACCCGGGTGGGCGCCGCCGACGACCTGGCCGCGGGGCGGTCGACCTTCATGGTCGAGATGCACGAGACGGCCACGATCCTGCGCGAGGCGACGCCGCGCAGCCTGCTGGTGCTCGACGAGATCGGGCGCGGCACCAGCACCTTCGACGGGGTCAGCATCGCCTGGGCCGTGGCCGAGTACATCCACGACGTGCTGGGCGCCAAGGCGCTGTTCGCGACGCACTACCACGAGCTGACCGACCTCGCCGAGGTGAAGCCGCGGGTGGCCAACTTCACCATCGCGGTGAAGGAGTGGAACGACGAGGTCATCTTCCTGCGCCAGCTCGTGCCGGGCGGCGCGAACCGCAGCTACGGCATCCAGGTGGCGCGGCTGGCGGGGCTGCCCAAGGCGGTGGTCGACCGGGCGCGGCAGGTGCTCGACAACCTGCAGGGCGCCGAGCACGACGAGACGGGGATGCCGCGCCTGGCGCAGGGCGGCGACGCGGTGGCGCTGCCGGAGCACAACCTGCAGCTCAGCCTGTTCGCGCCGCCGCCGCTGCCCGCGGGCCCGAGCCGGGTGGAGTCGGCCCTGCGCGGCTGCGACCTCGACCACCTGACCCCGCTCGAGGCGCTCAACTTCCTGCACCAGCTGCGCGGTCAGCTGACGTGATCGCCGACCCCCCGCCGCTGACCCGCGACGCGCACGAGGCCGCGCGGGCGCACATCGCCGAGGGCGGGGCAGGGGTGGACGCGTCCCGCGCGTTGGCCGATCTCGCGGACGCGCAGGTGCGTGCGCTGCTGGGCGACCACCCGTCCGTCTGCGCGGCGGCGGTCGGCGGCTACGGCCGACGCGAGCTGGCGCCCACCAGCGATCTCGACCTGCTGTTCCTGACCGACGACGCGGCGGCGGCCGAGCCGGCGGTGCAGCGCGTGCTGCGCGGCCTGTGGGACCTGGGCTATCAGGTGGGCTTCGCCACCCGCACCGTGGCCGAGACCGTCGCGCTGGCGGCCGACGATCTGCACACGCTGACCGGCCTGCTGACCGCGCGTCCGCTGGCCGGCGCCGAGGACGCGCTGCACGCGGTGCGCGCCGGCGTGCTGGCCGATCTCGACGCCGGCGGGCGCGCGGGCGTGCTCGAGGCGCTCGAGGCCGGCATGGCGGCGCGCCACGCGCGCTACGGCCGCAGCGTCTACCTGCTCGAGCCCAACCTGAAGCAGAGCCCCGGCGGGCTGCGCGATCTGCACACGCTGTGGTGGTCGGCCGCCGCGACCTTCCGCGTCGAGCGCCTGGCCGACCTGCTGCCCAAGGGCCTTTTGACCGCGCGGGCCGTGCGCGAGCTGGTCGCCGCGCGCGACCTGCTGCTCGAGATCCGCAATCGGCTGCACTGGGGGTCGGGCTACGCGGGCGATCGCCTGACCTTCGAGCACCAGGCGGCCATCGCGGCGGCGATGGGCTTCGGCGACGACCGGCCGGCCGTCGAGCGCTTCATGGCGGCGTACTATCGCCACGCGACGGCGGTGCAGACCTGGACGCGGCTGGTGCTCGATCGCTGCCGCGAGGAAGGGCGGCCGGCGCGCCCGCGCGTGGCGCGCCCGATCGACGACGATCTGGTCGTGGTCGACGGTCACCTGCAGCTGACCGCGCCCGATCGGCTGCAGCGCGATCCGACGCTGACGATGCGCCTGTTCGCGGTGGCGCGGCGCGAGGGCGTGCCGCTGCACGGCGCGCTGAAGGCCAAGGTGATCGACCAGGTCGCCGCGCTCGAGGAGGACGCCACCTGGCGCATCCACCCGGTGGTGGTCGAGTCGTTCCTCGACGTGCTGACCGAGCCGGACGATCCCAGCGACGCGCTGGGCGAGCTGCACGAGACGGGGATGCTGGGCGCCGTCGTGCCCGAGTTCCGCGCGGTGACCCACCGCACGCACCACGACCTGTATCACGTGCACACCGTCGACATTCACACGCTGCACGCGGTGCGGCGGCTGAAGGCGCTGCACCGCGGCGCCCTGGCCGAGGCCGAGCCGCTCTTGACCGGGGCGATGCAGAAGGTGGGCGATCCGGTGCCGCTGTACCTCGGCCTGCTGATGCACGACGTCGGCAAGGCGCTGGGGCGGGGCCACGCGCTGAAGGGCGCGCGGCTGGTGCCGGCGGTGGCGCGCCGGCTGGGCCTGTCGGTGCAGGCGGCGCGCGACGCCGAGTGGCTGGTGCGCGACCACCTGCTGATGGCGCACCTGAGCCAGCGGCGCGACCTGTCCGATCCCGAGCTGGTGCGCCAGTTCGCGCGGCAGGTGGGCAGCGAGGAGGCCCTCGCGCGGCTGTTCGTGCTCACCTGGGCCGACGCCTCGACGACCGGCCCGCAGGCCTACACCGACTGGAAGGCCGCGCTGCTGGCCGAGCTGTACGCGCGCGGCGTCGCGCGCTTCCGGCAGGGGCTCGACCTGTACGAGGATCCCAAGCGCCGGGTGGCGCGGCTGCGGCGCGCGGTGACGCGCTGGCTGCAGCGCAACGGCGACGACCACCGCGTGGCCGACGTCAACGGCGCGGTCGACCACTTCTTCGCCAGCCTGCCCACCGCCTACTTCGAGCGCACGCGCGCGCGCACCATCGCGCGTCACCTGGCGCTGCTCGACCGCCTCGAGCAGTCGCCGCCGGTGGCCATCGAGGTCAACCCGCGCCCGCGGCGCGGCTACAGCCAGCTGCACGTCGCGGCGCGCGGGCGCGTGGGCCTGCTGGCCGCCGTCTGCGGCGTGCTCAGCGCCCACGGCCTCGACATCATCCTGGCCGACCTGCACACGACGACCGACGGCCGCGTGCTCGACGTCTTCCGCGTGCGCGAGGTGGGCGGCGGCGCCCCCGAGGACGATCCGGCCCGCTGGGATCCCGTGCTGCACGACCTGCGGCGCGTGCTGAACAAAGAGGTCCGCGCCGCCGATCTGATCGCCCACCCCGAGGGCCGGTTCCACTGGCCCGACGGCCCCCCGATCGAGACGCGGGCCACGTTCGACCAACGCATCAGCGAGACCTGCACGGTGGTCGACGTCATCGCGCGCGACCGCCCGGGCCTGCTGCACGCGGTGGTGCAGGTGATCGCCGACCACGACTGCTCGGTCGAGCTGGCCCGCATCACCACCGAGGGCGACGCGGTGCACGACATCTTCTACGTGCAGACGCCCGACGGGCAGAAGCTGGACGACGACCGGGCGGCCACGCTCGTCGAGGCCATGGCCTGGGCCGCCGAGGGCCCGGCGTGACCGCCGCGGCCTTCGACGACGCGCTGGATCACTACCTCACCTGGCTGACCGTCGAGCGCGGCCTGGCGCGCAACAGCGTCGACGCCTATCAGCGCGACATCACGGACTTTCGCGAGGTGATCGGCGTCGAGCGGGCCCCCCGCGGCATCACCGAAGAGGACGTGCGCGCCTGGCTGGCCACCCGCTCGGCGGCCGGGCTGGCCGCGCGCACCCAGGCCCGCGGGCTGGTGGCTTTGCGCGGCCTGTTCCGGTTCCTGCTCGAGGAGGATCTCGTCGACGTCGACCCGACCGCCCGCGTCGAGCTGCCGCGCACCGGCCGCCCGCTGCCCCAGACGCTCACCCTCGACGAGGTCGAGGCGCTGCTGCGCCAGCCCGATCCGGCCACCGCGCGGGGCCTGCGCGATCGCGCGATGATCGAGGTGCTGTACGCGACCGGCCTGCGGGTGAGCGAGCTGGTCGGCCTGACCGTCGGCGGCCTGCACCTCGAGGCCGGCTTCGTGCGCGTGGTCGGCAAGGGCGACAAGGAGCGCCTGGTGCCGATGGGCGACGTCGCGCGCACCTGGGTCGAGCGCTACCTGCTCGAGGCGCGCGACCTCCTCACCCGCGGCGACGCGGCCCGCCGGGCGAACGAGCCCGTGTTCGTCACGCGCCTCGGCCGGGGCATGACCCGGCAGGGCTTCTTCAAGCTGCTCCGCCAGTACGCCGAGGCGGCGGGCATCACCAAGCCGGTCAGCCCCCACAAGCTGCGCCACGCCTTCGCCACGCACCTCTTGGAGCGCGGCGCCGATCTGCGTAGCCTCCAGCTGATGCTGGGCCACGCCGACATCTCGACCACCGAGATCTACACCCACCTGTCGCGGGCGCGCCTGGCGCGCGTCCACGCCGCCCACCATCCCCGAGGCTGAGGTGTTCGACATCGACCTGCGGCAGGCCCTCGTGGCCTTCCTGTCCATCGTGATCTCGCTGACCGTGCACGAGTTCGCCCACGCGTTCGTCGCCGACCGCCTGGGCGATCCGACCCCGCGGCAGCACGGCCGGCTGACCCTGAACCCCATGGTGCTGTTTCGCGCGCACGTCTTCGGCGCGCTGATCATCCCGATCATCGGCGCCCTGCAGGGCTTCCTGGTCGGCTGGGCGGCCACGCCGGTCAACCCGTCGAAGGTGCGCCGCGACATCACCGTTCGGAAGGCCGACTTCCTCATCACCATCGCCGGCCCGGTGTCGAACGTGCTGCTGGCGATCGTCTCGCTGGGGCTCTACGGCGGCATGCTGCTGCTCAGCCGGTCGTGGCCCGGCGTCCTCGATCCCCTGGTGCAGTTGAGCGCGTTGTTGGTGATGGCCAACCTGTTCCTGGCGGCCCTGAACATGCTGCCCATCCCGCCCCTGGACGGCTTCACGGTGTTCCGGACGATCTGGCCCGAGAGCCGGGCCATCGCCTTCCTGCAGCAGTACAGCCTGATCCTGCTGATCCTCTTCTTCTACAAGGGCGGCGAGCTGTTCCGCCCGGTCATCTGGGTGGCCCACCAGGGCCTCTCGGCGATGCAGAGCCTGGTGCTGTGAGCGATCCGGCCGAGCCCGAGGCGACGCCCGCGCCCGAGGGCCCGGTCTTCGTCGACGGCGCGGCCTACGCCGTCCGCCTGCCCGTCTTCGATGGGCCGCTCGACCTGCTGCTGCACCTCATCCGCCGCGAAGAGCTCGACATCTTCGACATCCCCATCGCGCGGCTGACGCAGGCCTACCTGCAGACGCTCGAGCTGATGCGGCAGCTGCAGATCGAGCCGGCCAGCGAGTTCCTGGTGATGGCGGCGACGCTGCTGCAGATCAAGAGCCGCCTGCTGCTGCCGCGCCCGCCGGCGCTCGACGACATCGACGACGAGGGCGATCCGCGCACCGACCTGGTGCGCCAGCTGCTCGAGTATCAGCGCTTCAAAGAGGTCGCCGTCGGCCTCGGCGGCCTGACGCTGCTCGGCTGGGACGTCTTCGACCGCCCACCGGGCCTCGATCGGCCGCGCGCCGAGGTCGACGAGGACGATCTGGCCGATCAGGACGTCTTCCGGCTGGCCGAGGCCTTCCGCCGCCTCGTCGAGCGCGGGGGCTACGTCGCGCCGCACGACATCTACGTCGAGCGCGTGTCGATCGGAGAGCGCATCGCCCAGATCGCCGACCACCTGGCCGTCGAGGGCCGCGCCACGTTCGAGGACTTCTGCGGCGGCGCGCGCTATCGCGAGGAGGTCATCACCACCTTCCTCGCGCTGCTCGAGATGGCGCGGCTGAAGTTGATCCGGGTCGACCAGACCGACCGCCTCGGCCCGCTGTACATCGAGCCGCGCGTCGGCGCCATCGGTCAGCTGGGCGAGGAGGCGGCGGGCATGTTGGGCGACGTCGAGTAGGTCAGGTGGGGTCCGGCTCGTCGCCTTCGGGCGGTGGCGGCGCGTCGACGTCGTCGACCGCCTCGTCCGTCGCGACCGCCTCGAGATCCTCGGGATCCGGCAGGGCCGGCGCCGGCTCGACGTCCGGCGGCCCGCCCTGCGCGCGCGCGGCGTCCTCGGCGCGCATGCTCTCCAGATCGCGCAGGGTCGGCAGGGCGCGCAGGTCGGGCAGCGAGAACGTCTCGAGGAACTCGGGCGTGGTGCCGTACAGCAGCGGCCGGCCCGGCTCGTCCTTCCGGCCCACGATGCGCAGCAGCTTGCGGTCGAGCAGGCTGCGCAGCACGCCGCCGCAGTCGACGCCGCGCACGTCCTCGACGTCCAGCCGCGTGCACGGCTGCCGGTAGGCCACCACCGCCAGGGCCTCGAGCGCCGCCTTGCTCAGCCGCGTCGCCCGATCCGGCCACAGCCGCCGCACCATCACCGACAGATCCGGCGCCGTCCGCAGCCGCCAGCCCCCGCCCACGCGCGCCAGCACCACGCCGTCGCGCCCGTCCCAGGTCTTCGTCAGCGCGCGGAAGGCGGCCTCGACGTCGGTCGGCTTGGCCCGCGTGGGCCACTCCTCCTCGTCCGCCGCCTGGTTGATCAGATCGGCCACCGCCTCGGCCGTCAGCGGCCGCTCGGTCGCCAGCAGCAGCGCGCCCAGCAGGCGGGGCAGGGGATCGGCCGCGCTCATTCGCCCGGATCGGCGTCGATGAAGCGCAGCAGCGTCTCGCGCAGCCCCTTCGCGGCGTCCTCGTCGCGGTCGAGCAGGTTGGTGGTCTCGCCGGGATCGGCCTTCAGATCGAACACCTCGATCACGTTCTTCGTGACGTTCTTGATCACCTTGACGCGATCGGGCCCGACCACGCCGACGACGTGCTCCTCGTAGTTCGGGTAGGGCAGCTGCTCGAGGAAGACCGGCGCGGGCGGCACCTCGCCGATGCCCGAGAACCACGGCAGCAGGCTGCGCCCCAGCGCGCGGGGCGCCTCGACGCCGGTCAGCGCGGCCAGGGTGGGCAGCACGTCGATCAGCCCGACCACGTCGTCGATGCGCTTGGGCTCGACGTCGGGCACCCGCACCATCAGCGGCACCTTGATCTCCTCGTTGTAGACGGTGCGCCCGTGGAAGTAGAAGCCGTGCTCCTTGAACGCCTCGCCGTGGTCGCTGAGGATCACGACGATCGTGTCCTCGCGCAGCCCCGGCTCGTCCAGCTTGTCCAGCACCGCCTTCAGGTGGTGGTCGGTGAAGGCGATCTCGCTGTCGTACTTGTCCATCAGGCTCTTGCCGTAGGTGCGCACCGACGTCTGCTGCATGTAGCGGCTGTGCGGATCGAAGTAGTGCGCGAACAGGAAGAAGGGCTGCTCGCTGTCCTTCAGCGCGTCCAGGCGCGCGACCACCCGCGGCGTGAGATCCGGCGCCGCCGACTGCGTGTTGCTCTCCTTGATCGTCAGGAAGCCCGCGTTGTCCCAGGCGTCGACGCCCTCCTTCAGCGAGGGCGCCTTGTTCTCGAAGTACCAGTGCGAGGTCACCGCCTCGGTGCGCCAGCCCGCGCCCTGGAACACCTCGAAGGCGGTCTTCTCCTCGGGCGCCAGGTCGCTGTAGTTCGAGAACCGCTTGGTCCAGGCGATGCGCGAGGGGTACCGCCCGGTCAGGATGCTGGGCATCGAGCGCGGCGTGTTGGGGGCCTGCGCGTAGGCCTGATCGAACACCACCGCCGACTTCGACCAGGCGTCCAGGTTGGGGCTGGTGTCGCGCGCGTAACCGTACAGCCCCAGGTGATCCGGGCGCAGCGTGTCGATCAGCAAGAAGAAGACGTTGTACTTCTTCGGCTCGTAGCGCGGGGCGTCGGGCTCGGGCGGCGGCTCGGGCGCCTTGGGCGGCGCGGCGACGTCCTCGACGGGCGCGTCCCCGCCCTGGCAGTTGTCGTCGACGCCGTTGCCGGGGATCTCCTTGGCGCGCGGGCTGATGGCGGGGTTGGTGTCGTCGCAGTCGCCGCCGGCCAGGGCCGCGCTGTACCCGTCGCCGTCGCGATCGAGCAGGCGGCGGAGGGTGGTGACGGTGACGCGGCTCAGGTGGCCGTCGAGCGGGATGATCCGGCGCGCCACCGGGGCCTCGGCGAAGCCCTGGTAGGCGTAGACGCCGGCGCCCACCGCCACCAGCAGCGCCAGCGAGCCGAGCGCGCCGCGCAGCGCCGAGCGCCCCCGCATCAGCGGCAGCAGGGCGAGTCCGATCACCACGCCGCCCACCAGCCCGGCGTAGCCGCCCAGCTTGTACGCCCCCAGATCGAGGCCGGCCACCTTCACCGCCACGGCGATGACGCCGAGCAGCACCACCAGCGCGGGCAGCGCGGGCGTCCCCAGCCCGGCGACGCGCCCCTGCGGCGCGAACCGATCGAGCACCCAGCCCACCGCGGCGCGCACCGGTAGCGCGAGGATCGCGCCCGCCAGCACGCCTGCCAGGGCCGCCAGCGCCGTGAACGGGCCGGCCAGGCTGCGCTGGTTGAAGCCATGCGCCGCGTGCCCGCCGATCGCCGCGGCGACCGCCACCGGCGCCAGCGCCACGAGCGCCGCGCACCACCACGCCGCGTGCGCGTTCAGCGCCGCGCCGCTGCGGTCGCCCCGCCCCAGTAGCGCCTCGCGCGCCCAGCGGCCCGGCCGCACGATGCGCACCGCCGAGGGCAGCACCAGCGCCAGCGCGGCGGCGACGACGAGGCCGACCAGCGCGTCGAAGCCGACCACGTAGGGCGCGAGCCCCCCGAAGCCGGCGTCGCCCGCCCGACCGTCCGAGGTGACGAGCGCCGTCTCGATCACGCCCACGGCCAGGAAGCCGGTCAGCGTGGCGATCAGCGCGGCGAAGGGTCCGGGGAGGGGGCGTTCGGGCATGGCGGGCGGAGTAACCGGCCCCACACCGCGTTGTCAACGGTGCACGCGGCGGCCGCGAGCCCCTCGCCGGTTGATTCGCCCCGCGCCGGGCGGCAGGATGCGCGCGATGCCTTCCCGCCCCGCCACGCTGGCGCTGCGCTGCATCGTGGCGCTCGCGCTCGTCGGGTGCGCCGACGCGCCGCCGCCGCCGCTCGAGCCCACCGTCCGCGTCGCCGACGCCGCCGTGCCGGTCGCGCCGCCCACGGTGCCGGCCGTGCCCGAGGTGTTCCTCGATCTGGTCGAGGCGGCCGATCGCGCCCACGTCCGCCGCGGGGGCCCCCTGCTGGCCCCCGACGCGCCGGGCTGGGCGCGCGTGTCGCAGCTGGCCGACCGCGGCCCCTGGCTGCCCCCCAAGACGGTCGGCGACGATCAGCTCAGCTGGCTCGAGGGCATCGGCGGCACCCTGTTCTTCGCCGTCGGCGACGAGGGCCCCTCGCTGCGCTCGGTCGAGATCGCCCTCCGGCCCATCGCGCGCGGCCAGGTGGTCAGCATCTTCGTCGACGAAGAGCCCGTCACCACCACGCGCCTCGACACCGGCACCAACCTGCAGCGCCTCGCGCTGCCCACCGAGGGGCTCACGCCGGGGGAGCACTCGCTGCGCTTCTGGTTCCGCTTCACCCGCTACCAGGGCCGGAAGCGCGTGCCCGCCGCCATCGGCACGGTGCGCTTCCTGCCCTCGGGTGACGCGCCGCCGCTGCCCGACGGGCCCTGGGTCGGCCCGCTGAAGGTCGCCGGCGTCGAGGGCCCGGCGCTGATGGCCGGGGCGCCCGCCGGCTGGTCGTACTATCTGCTGCCGCCGGTCGGGGGCCGCCTCTTCGCGCGCGCCGCGGTGCAGGCGGGCGGCCCGGTCGACTTCGTGGTGCGCGTCGGCGCCGACGGCGAGCCCACCCGCGAGGCGGGTCGCCTGACCGTGCAGCCCGGCACGGCGGCCGAGATCGACGTCGACCTCGCCCCCTGGCAGGGCCGCCCGATCCGGCTCGACCTCGACACCGAAGGCGAGGCCGGCTCGCTCGGCCGCGCCGGCTGGATCGAGCCCACGATCCTGATGCCCGGCCGGCCCCGCGGCGAGGTGCCCCCGGTGCGCAACGTCGTGCTGTGGGTGGTGGACGGGCTGCGCAGCGATCGGGTCGGGCTCGGGCGCGGCGGCGATCGCGCGGCGACCCCCAACATCGATCTGCTCGCCGCCGAGGGGGCCGCGGCCATCGAGGTGTGGAGCGGCGGCGCCTCGGCGGCCGACGGCCACCTGCGGCTGCTCCAGCCGCACCCCGACGGGCCGCCGCTGGCCGAGGTGATGGCGCAGGGCGGCCGCCGCACCGGCTTGCTGGCCAGCACCAGCGCGCTGACCGAGGCGCTCGGCGAGACCTTCCAGACCCGCGTCGATCTGCGCGCCTCGGGCGAGCCGCCGCAGACGCGCATCCTGCTGCGCGAGATGGACGCGTGGCTCGACGTGCGCAAGAAGCACCCGTTCTTCCTGTACGTCGCCAGCGACGATCCGCGCGTGCCGCTCGAGCCCGTCGAGGGCTACAAGCGGCTCTATCAGCGCGCCCGCCCCGAGACGATGGACGATCCGGCCAGCGAGCGCGCGCAGCGGCGCGAGCTGCGCATCGCCTACGACGCGCAGCTGAGCGCCGCCGACTATTGGGTGGGCCAGATGGTGGCCCTGCTGCACCGGCACGGCGTCGCCGAGGACACGGCGATCGTCGTCGCCGGCACCGTCGGTCAGGAGCTGCGCGAGAACGGCGGGCTGGGGGACGGCCACGCGCTGGTGCCCGAGGTGTTCCAGGTCCCCCTGGTGGTGTGGCACCCGGGCCTGCGCAACCACGGCACGCCCCGGCCGCTCACCCGCGGCGGCGATCTGGGCGACGTCGCCCAGACCGTCGCCGTGCTCGCCGGCGCGCAGCCCCCGGACGCCTGGGGCCACCTCGACCTCGTGCCCGCCCTGTTCCACGGCCTGCCGCCGCCGCCGATGCCCAGCCACGCGCGGCTGGGCAACCAGGTCGCCGCGCGCTTCGGCGGCTGGCTGCTGCGCGGCGCGGGCAACCGCGAGCTGAAGCTGTGGAACCTGCGGGCCGACCCCGGCGCGCGCACCGAGATCGGCGCCGAGCGGCCCATTGCGCTGCGCACGCTGCGCGACAGCATGCTCGACCGTCCGTGAGGGTTGACAACAACCACGACCCCCACTAGTTTGCGCGGGCTCCGAGGCCCCCCGGGCCCTCGGATCGGACGAACAAAAGAGCGAGCGCCGCCGGCTTCGGCCGGTGCGGCGGCAAGGAGTCGCTTACATGGCCGTGCACATCCGGTTGCAGCGGTTCGGCGCGAAGAAGCGCCCCTACTATCGCATCGTCGCGGCGGACAGCCGCGCGAAGCGTGATGGTCGTTTCCTCGAGCAGGTCGGCGCCTACGATCCGATGCAGGATCCCAGCGCGATCAGCTTCAAGGTGGACCGCCTCGAGTACTGGCTGTCGGTCGGGGCCACGCCCACCAAGACCACCGCCAGCCTGATCCGGCGTTTCCGCCGCGAGGCGCCGGCCGAGCAGGCCGCCGCCGAGCAGGCGAGCTGAGCGACGTGATCGACCTCGTCGACTACATCGTCCGCGCGCTGGTCGCCGATCCCGACGCGGTGTCGGTCAGCGAGGGCGAGCGGCGGGGCGAGCCGGTCATCCGGGTGCAGGTCGCCGAGGGCGATCGCGGCGCGGTGATCGGGCGCCAGGGGCGCACGGTGCGGGCGATCGAGACCGTGCTCTCGGCCGCGCGCGGCCGGGCGCCGGGGCTCGAGATCGCCGACTGACCCGTCGTGTCGCTCGTCTCGTTCGGACGCTTCGGACGGGCGCACGGGGTGCGCGGTGAGCTCCGCTTCTGGCCGCACAACCCGCAGAGCCCGCTGTTGAAGGCCGGCCGCGCGGTGCGCATCGGCCGCGAGGCCGGGCAGACCGAGCTCCGCCGCGTCGAGCACCTGCGCTTCGACGCCAAGGGGCCGGTGCTGACGATCGAGGGCGTCGACAGCCGCGAGGCGGCCGAGGCGCTGACCGGGGCCGAGTGGTTCGAGGACCGCGCGGCCTTCGCGCCCATCGCGGATCCCGACGAGATCTACTGCGTGGATCTCATCGGCCTCGAGGCGCGGACGGTGGACGGCGCGCCCCTCGGGCGCGTCGTCGACGTCATGACGGACACCGCCACCGCGGTCCTGGTCATCCGGGGCGCGCGGGGGCAGCACCTGGTGCCCTTCGTCGAGGCCTTCGTCCCCCGGGTCGACCTCGCCGCGGGCGAGGTGGTGGTTTCGCCCATCGAGGGGTTGCTCGATGGATGACGGGCCGGCCGAGGCGACCGCGGTCGCACCGCCGCCCCGCTACACGGTGGTGACCCTCTTCCCCGACCTCATCCGGTCCTACGTGGCCGAGGGCGTCGTGGGGCGGGCGGTCAAGCGCGGGCTGGCGGTCGTCGACACGGTCGATCCGCGCGACCACACGACGGACCGCTACCGGAGCGTGGACGACGTCCCCTTCGGCGGCGGGGCCGGCATGGTGATGAAGCCCGGGCCGGTGGCGCGGGCGATCGAGTCGGCGGGCCCCGCGGCCCGCCGCGTGCTGGTGACGCCCTCGGGGCGGCTCTTCAGCCAGGCCGACGCGGTCGCGTTCTCGCGGCTCGACAGCCTGGTCCTGGTGTGCGGCCGCTACGAGGGCATCGACCAGCGGGTGTGCGACACGCTGATCGACGACGAGATCTCGATCGGCGATTACGTGCTGTCGGGCGGCGAGCTCGCGGCGCTGGTGGTCATCGACGCCACGCTGCGCCTGTTGCCCGGGGTGCTCGGCAACGCCGAGTCGGCGCAGCACGAATCGTTCAGTGACGGGCTGCTCGAGCACCCGCACTACACACGACCGGCCACCTGGCGCGACCTGCCGGTGCCGCCGGTGCTGCTCAGCGGGCATCACGCCCGCATCGAGGCGTGGCGGCGCCAGGCGTCGCTGCGTCGGACGGCCCGGGTGAGGCCGGACCTGCTCGCGTCGGCGGCCTTGACCGACGCCGAGCGCCAGGATCTGCTCGACGGGACGTCGAGCCACGAGGAGACGGACTGATGAACGCGCTGAGCCAGATCGAGAAGCGGTTCGAGAAGGTGAACGTGCCGAGCTTCCGGGCGGGGGACACCGTCCGGGTGAACGTGCGCATCAAGGAAGGCGACAAGGAGCGCACGCAGGCCTTCGAGGGCGTGTGCCTGCGCCGCCACCGCGCGGGCGTCCGCTCGACCTTCACCGTGCGCAAGGTGAGCTTCGGCATCGGCGTCGAGCGCATCTTCCCGCTGCACGGGCCCAACGTCGAGAGCATCGAGGTGGTGCGCGAGGGTCGCGTCCGCCAGGCGCGCATCTACTACCTGCGCAACCGCTCGGGCAAGGCGGCCCGCATCAAGGCCCGCCACCTGTTCGGCTGATCGGCGCCTCGTGACGGTCGACGCTCGCCGACGCACCGTCCAGCCCGATCTCTTCGGCGTCCCCCCGCGCGACGCGCCGCTCGGCGCGGTCGAGGCGTGGGCGCACGCGGCCGGCCGTTGGCCCCTGCTGGGCATCGACGAGGCCGGCCGCGGTCCGCTCGCCGGCCCCGTCGTGGCGGCCGCGGTCGTGCTGCCGCGCGGCCCGCTGCCCGCCGACCTCGCGATCCTCGACGACAGCAAGAAGCTGAGCGCCCAGCAGCGCGAGGCGCTGGTGCCGGCGATCGTCCGCGTCGCCGTCGCCGTCGGCGTGGCGCGGGTCGAGCCCGACCGCATCGACGCGATCAACATCCTCGAGGCCACGCGCGAAGCCTGGATTCGGGCGACGGAGCGCGCGCTCCGTCGGCTGGGTGGCGCCGCGCACACCGTCCTCGTCGACGGCAACCTGCCCCTGCCCGACTACCGCGGCGAGCAGTTCCCCCTGGTGAAGGGCGACAGCCGCAGCCTGACCATCGCGGCGGCCAGCGTCCTGGCCAAGGTGGCGCGCGATCGCCTGATGACTGTGCTCGACGGCCGGTACCCCGCCTACGGCTTCGCGCGGCACAAGGGGTACGGCACCGTCGAGCATCGCCGCGCGCTGGTCGCGCACGGCCCGTGCCCCGCCCACCGGCGATCGTTCCGCTGGACGGCGCCGTGACCGACCGCCGCGCCGCCACCGGCCAGAGCGCCGAGGCGGCGGTCGCCGCCTTCTTCGAGCAGGCCGGCTTCATCGTCGAGGCGCGCAACTGGCGTTGCCGGGTGGGTGAGCTGGACGTGGTGGTGCGGCGCGGCGATCTGCTGGTGATCGTCGAGGTGCGGTCGGTGACCACGCGGCACCTCGCGTCGCCCACGCTGACGGTGAACGCCGCCAAGCAGGCCAAGGTGGCGCGGGCGACGGACGTCTACCTGCGCCAGCGCCGGGGCGAGCCGCCACGCGACGTGCGCTTCGACGTCGTCGGCGTCACGTTCCTGCCCGACGACACCCGGGTGGAGCATCACCCGAACGCGTTCGTGCCGCCCTGGAGTTTCTGAGGAAGATCGGGAGAGGGCAGGGGGCGCCGGCTCAGTCGGCCAGATCGCCCTTGCGCACGCAGTAGCACTCGGGCGTGAAGCCCTCGGTGGGGGTGCAGGCGGCGCTGTCGAGATCGGTGTCGCCGAGGAGCGGGCGGCACACCGCGCTGCCCTCGCAGTCGCCGTCGGCCTGGCAGGGCTCGCTGCAGAAGGGACTGGAGCCACGGTAGACGAGGCACACCCGCGTCTCGCAGCCCGCGTAGTTCTTGATGGCGCAGGACGCCTTCGACTCGCGGTCGATGTCCGAGGTGCCCCCGTCGGCGCCGTCGCTCGGCGCGGGGCTGCAGGCGCGGCGGAAGGCCTCCACCTTGGGGATGTCGCAGGGCTGCCCGAAGCCGGTGTCGCAACCCGCGGACAGCACGACGACCGCGCTGGCGCCGAGGACGAGTCGGCCGGTCTGGACGAACATCGCGCGCTTCAAAGCTGACCTCACTGCCGAGACGGCGACGCTGGCGCATCACCGGAAACGGGGTATCCTACCTCGAACGAGCGCGCTGTCAACGCCGCCCGGCCGCTCGAGACACCCCCGAGAACGCGCTCACTGTACGCGCAGGCGACACTCCGCGGCAAGCATCGAGGCGCCTTGAAATCCTTTGCTTTCCGAGGAACCCGACCTTATAACCACCGGTGTCCCGGCTCGACGGCCGGCGGGGCCGTGGCCTGCACACCAGCGGCCCGCCTGGGGCCGCCGGGCCTTGTCGGTCGAGGGAGGGACGTGCCCATGCAGCTCCGTTGGTCCTTGGCGATCTGCCTGATCCTTTCGCCGTTCGCCGCGCCTCTCGCCGCCTTCGCGCAAGGCGACGACGCCATGACGTTCGCGCCGGTCAACGTCGAAGAGGACAAGGAGGCCAAGGCCGAGCTCGAGGAGTCGCTGAAGGCATACAAGAAGCGCGACTTCTTGCGTGCCAGCCTGATCCTCTACCGCCTGGTCTCGCGCAACGAGGTCGCCGTCACGCCGGTCGAGCAGAAGGCCGAGTACACGCTCGGCAAGACGCTCTACCGCCTGGGCCTGTATCAGGCGGCGCTGAACTTCTTCGATCGCGTCGTGCAGGCCGGCCCGCAGCACCGGTACTACAAGGCCACCTGCAAGTGGCTGTACTACCTGTCGCGCAAGATCTCGGGCGATCCCGGTCTGCTCGAGAAGATCGCGCAGTACAAGCTCGACGACTGCCCGGTCGAGTTCCGCAACGAGCTCGCCTTCCTCATCGGCCAGCACCACTACAAGAAGGGCGCGGTCGAGACCGGCCTCGAGTTCCTGACCCAGGTGCCGACCACCAGCCGCTACTTCCCCAAGGCGAAGTACCTGACCGGCATCAGCTACGTCCGGATGGAGCAGCCGAAGCCGGCCGTCGAGGCCTTCAAGGATCTGCTGCGCGCGACGGTCGACGCGTCGGACGTCACCGAGGATCTGCGCTACTTCAACCAGCTGGCGGTGCTGAGCATGGCGCGGGTGTTCTACTCGACCGGCCAGTTCCGGCAGGCGGCGAAGTACTACGACCAGGTGCCCCTCGACAGCACGCTCTGGCTCGACGGCCTGTTCGAGTCGAGCTGGACCTTCTTCCGGATGAACAACCACGAGAAGGCGCTGGGCAACCTGCACACGTTGAACTCGCCCTTCTTCAAGGACGAGTACGTGCCCGAGGCCGGCATCCTCGAGGCGGTGATCTTCTACTCGAACTGCAACTACGACAAGACGCGCGAGGCCATCAACGACTTCCGCCTGACCTACGAGCCGCTGCGCGACGAGATCAAGGGCTACATCGACTCGTTCGCCGATCCGACCGAGTTCTACGAGTTCCTCGGGAAGCTGCAGGACTCGGGCAGCGCGGTGTCTCCGCGGGTGGGGCAGATCCTCAACGCGGCCTTCCAGGACAAGGCGCTCAAGCGCATCAACGCCTACGTGCGCGAGCTCGACCGCGAGATCGATCTCATCCGGCGCTCGAAGTCGAGCTGGGCGAAGAGCCAGCTCGCGCAGCTGATCATCCAGGAGACCGAGGTCATCAAGTCGATCGCCGTGCACGAGGCGGGGCGGCTGGCCAAGGCCCGGCTGCAGCGGGTGGTCGACGAGCTCAACGACCTGATCAGCCAGTCGCTGAAGATCGAGTTCGAGGTGGCCTCGGCCGAGAAGGGCGTGCTCGAGAACCGGCTGCAGGGCGCCGGCTTCGTGAACAAGCGCACGCGCTCCGGGCCCATCTACGCGACCGACGACGAGCACGTGTACTGGCCGTTCACCGGCGAATACTGGCGTGACGAGCTGGGTTACTACCTCTACACCATCAAGTCGGAGTGTGGCCGATGAGGCGTCGGTTCGTCTCCCTCGTCGCCGTCCTGACGGCGACCGTCGCGCTCCCCGCCGGCGCGTACGCCCAGGGGGAGAAGCAGGAAGCCGAGATCAAGGCGCAGCCCACGCGAAAGCAGGCTGCGCCCGCTCGGAAGGCCGAAGAGAAGGGGCCCGGCCTCGGCGGCGAGCAGTTCGTGCGCCGCAACGTCAAGGAGATGGCCGAGTCCAAGTGGCAGGAGGCCTTCACCCTCCTGAAGAAGCTGATCAAGGCGACCCCCGACAACGATCCGGCCAAGCCCGACCTGCTGTACCGCCTCTCGGAGATGTACTGGGAGCGCGCCAGCAGCAACGAGATCCGCGCCTTCGACGAAGAGGGGGTGTGCCTCGAGCGGGCCGGCGGCGACAAGGCGCGCGAGAACGCGTGCACGGCCGAGCGGAACCAGAAGCTGCAGGCGTCGCAGCAGTACCGCGAAGACGCCATCAAGGTGTACGAGCACATCGTCCGCAACTTCCCCAACTACCCGCGGTTGGACGGCGTGCTGTTCGCCCTGGGCTTCAACTACCAGCAGAAGAAGCAGCCCGACTCGGCCAAGAAGATCTACGCGGCGCTGATCAAGCGCTTCCCCCAGTCGGACCACGTGCCCGACGCGCTCTTGAACCTCGGCGAGATCTTCTTCGAAGAGGGCAACGTCGACTCGGCCCTGAAGGCCTACCGCAAGGTGGTCGAGATCGGGCAAGGCTCGAGCGTCTACGGCTACGCGCTGTACAAGCTGGGCTGGTGCTACTTCAACAAGGGCGACCACCCGCAGGCGCTGCGCCAGTTCCTCGCGGTGATCGAGTACACCAACCAGCTCGAGAAGTCGGGGCGCGACCGCAAGAACCGCGTGGTGCTGAAGAAGGAGGCCCAGCGCGACCTGGTGCGCACGTACGTGCACATCGAGGGCGCGAACCCCAACAAGGCGGTGGGCTTCTTCCGCAAGGTGGCGCCGGACAACTACATCGACCTGTGCGAGGACCTCGCCGAGCTGTACGCCGACACCGGCCAGGCGCGGAAGTCGAACGACCTGTACCGCCAGCTGATCAAGCTGCAGTCGAACAGCTACCGCGTGGTCAGCTACCAGATCGCGATCGCCTACAACACGCAGCAGCTGGGGCAGGAGGTCGACTCGGTCAAGGAGCTCAAGCGGCTGGTGTCGCTGTGGAACAGCGCCAAGTCGCTGCCCGACGCCGAGCCGAAGCGCGTGGCCTCGGACGGCCAGCGCATCGAGGAGCTCTCGCGCGGCAAGGCGGTCGAGTACCACCGGCTGGCGCTGAAGACGAAGAACGAAGACCACTTCGCCATCGCCTACGACCTGTACAGCGACTACATCAAGGCGTTCCCCAGCGGTGAGAACGCCTACACGATGACGTTCTATTACGCCGAGCTTCTGTACAAGCTGAAGAAGTGGAAGGAAGCGGCGCAGAACTACGAGCGCACGCTCGAGCTGAACGCCAACGGCGAGTTCACCAAGGACGCCGCGCACGGCACCGTGCTGGCGTACAAGAAGCTGCTGCTGGGCGAGGGCCCGCGCACCGGCGACACGAAGGGCGACCTGGACGCGGAGCCCGGCACCGACGACGGCGGCGAGGCCAAGCCGATCGAGGTGCAGGCGCCCAAGCCCATCCCCGAGGACTACCAGCGCTTCATCAAGGCCTGCGACCTGTACACGCAGTACGTGAAGGAGAGCGAGTACCTCGTCGACATCATGTACGACAAGGCGCGGGTCTATTACGACTTCAACCACTTCGACAAGTCGAACCCGGTCTTCAAGGAGATCTCCGAGAAGTACGTGAAGCACCGCCTCGCGGTGTTCGCGGCCAACCTGCTGTTGGACACCTACAACCTGCAGGGCGAGATCGACAAGCTGAACGCGCAGGTCGAGACCTACCTCAAGCTGTACCCGCCCGACCGGGATCCCGAGTTCTACGCGCTGCTGGTGAAGCTGAAGCAGCAGGCGACCTTCAAGAAGTGCGAGGGCATCGAGCGCAAGCAGCGCAAGTACGTCGAGGCGGCGCGCTGCTACAAGTCCTACGCCCGGCAGTTCAAGACGTCGGAGTACGTCGACAAGGCGCTGTACAACGCCGCCCTGAACTACGAGCGCGAGAAGAAGATCGAAGAGGCCATCCAGGCCCGCCTGCTGCTGGTCAACGAGGTCAGCGGCAGCCCGCTCGTGCCCAAGGCGCTGTATCAGATCGCCGGCAACCTGCACGCGCTGGCCATCTACTCGAAGGCCAGCGAGGCCTACGAGTTCTACGCGGCCAAGTTCCCGCAGGAGGAGAACGCGAAGGACGCGCTGCGCAACGCGGCGGTGTTCCGCGAGGGCCTCGGCGAGCTCGATCAGGCCATCAAGGACTACGAGGCGTACCTCAAGCTGATCGGCAGCGACCGCGAGAAGGCCGCCGAGGTGTTCTTCTCGCTGGGTCGCATCTACGAGCGGCAGGAGCGCTGGGACCAGGTGGTGTCCCACTTCAACGAGTTCCTGCGCACCTACGGCAAGGTGGCGCGCGTCGACCTGGTGCTCGAGGCGTGGACGCGGATCGGCAACGCCGAGATGAAGGGCAAGCGGCCCGACACCAAGGCGGCGCAGAAGGCCTACAACAGCGCCTACAAGACCTTCCTCGATCTGTCCGACGCCGAGAAGCGCGGCCTGACGACCGGCCTGGCGGCGGTGGCCGAGGCCCGGTTCAAGATGGCCGAGGCGGTGTTCCAGGAGTTCGAGAAGGACCAGCTGAAGATCTTCCCGTACAAGAACGTGAAGAAGTACGTCGCGAAGATGAGCGAGAAGATCGCCGCGCGCACCAAGACGGCCAACGAGGCGCGCGCCATCTACCTCGAGGTGATCGAGTTCCGCTCGCCCAACTGGGCCATCGCCGCGCTGGCGCGCATCGGCCAGATGTTCCAGGCCCTCGCCAACGACATCTACAACCTGGAGCCGCCGGGGTCGTTCGATGAGGAGCAGAAGGAGATCTTCAAGGGCACGATGGCCGAGAAGGCCGCGGTCGTCGAAGGCAAGGCGGTCGAGGCCTACGTGCTGTGCATGAAGAAGGCGCAGGAGCTCAAGTGGTTCAACCAGTGGTCGGAGCTCGCCGAGAAGCAGCTCGCGCGGCTCAACCCGCAGGAGTACCGCTACAACGCCGAGATTCGCGCGCGCCCGACGGCCTTCGGCCCGGACTACGTGCGCGCCGAGTACGTCGAGACGCTGCCCGTGCAGGAGGTGCCGTGATGGGGCGGATGATGCACGGCTGGCTCTCGGTCCTGCTGGCGACGGGCTTCGCGATCGGGTGCGGCGGCCAGCCCACCAAGCCGGACGGCACGGGTGGGACGGGCGGCGCCGGCGGCGCGACGGGCGCGGGCGGCGCCGGTGAGGAGGCGCCGCCGCCTCCGCCGGTGAAGAAGGAGGCCAAGGAGCTCTTCGACAACGCGGCCAAGGTGCAGAGCGAGAACCCCGAGCGGGCGATCGAGATGCTCAAGGACGCGGTGGACGAGGATCCCGCCCTCGGGCCGGCCTACTTCAACATCGGCGTGCTGTACGAGCGCATGGGCAAGATGGACGAGGCCCGGGAGTGGTACCGCAAGGCCACCGAGAAGGGCTACGGCTCGGGGCAGAGCAACCTGGGCGTCCTGCTCGAGAAGGAGGGGCGGCGCGGTGAGGCCATCGGGGCCTTCAACCAGGCCGTGCAGGCGCACCCGCTCAACGGCCCGGCCAACCTGAACCTGGCGCTCGAGCACCGGCAACAGAAGCAGTGGGCCGAGGCCGTCAAGCGCGTGCGGACGGCGCTGAAGGAAGACTCGCAGAACGTCGACGCCTACGAGGTGCTGGCCAAGATCTATTACGATCTGGGGCGGTACGAGCTGGCCAAGCTGGTGTGCTTCACCGGCATCAAGATCGACGAGAAGGCGGCCGGCATCCACAACATCCTGGGGCTGGTCTACCTGAAGCTGGACGACGTGACCCGCGCGCTCGGCAGCTTCGAGCAGGCGGTGGCGGCCGATCCCACCTACGTGCCGGCCCACATGAACATCGGCGCCATCACCTTCAGCTACCGCGACTACGAGACGGCGCTGAAGCACTTCGACGCCGTGCTCCAGCAGCAGCCGAAGAACATCACCGCGCTGCTGTCGCGCGCGGTCGCGGCGCGCGGCCTCGAGCGCTTCGACGAGGCCGAGGCCGGCTACAAGAAGGTCATCGAGCTCGACGCGGACAACGTGGGCGCGCACTACAACCTGGGCATCCTGTACCAGGAGTACACCCAGAAGCTCGACCAGGCGCTCGCCAGCTTCGAGCAGGTGCTGCGGCACGAGTCGCGCGACGCCGATCTGCGCAAGGACGTCACCCAGCGCATCCAGGCCGTTCGCATCCAGATCCAGAACCTCAAGGAGCTGGAGGAGATGCAGAAGAAGGAGGCGCAGCAGGCGCCGCCGCCGGCCGAGGGGTGAGGGGACGCGCCGCCGCGGGTGGGCGCCGCGAAGGCCTCGACGAGGCACCGGCGTCGACACCGGGCGACAGATTCCGGTGCGTTTTTTTGCACTGGTCGGGAACTTCGTGCAAACCGAGTGGTCGGAGGGTCGGTTGGGTTGGTCACCTCGGCCCGCCCCGTTATACTGCTCGACGACCCGGGGCGCTCGGTGCCGGGCGAGAGGAGTGGGCATGAGCTGGTTGCGCATCGCCATCGTGTGTGGCTTCACCCTGGGGGCCTTGTCGGCGCCCGCCTTCGCGCAGGACGCGGAGGGCGGCGAGTTCGTCGAGGACCCCAACAACCCCGGCGTCGTCTACAAGAAGAAGACCGAGTACGACTTCGAGGACGACGTCGTCGAGGGCGCCTTCGTACGACCCGAGGGTGAGTACCTCGACGCCCGCCGGCGATCGCGACACAGCAGCCTGATCCGCATCCGGGAGAACTTCGTCCCCGAGATGCTGAAGTCGGCCGAGGACATCTGAGGCCGCTGGCCTCCTGACGAGCTGGCGGTCGGACCGCTGGCGTGGGGACCCGAGGCTCGGGACAGAGGCATATGGATCAGTCGAACACTCCGGTCAAATTCGACATCTACGAGGGCGACAAGCTCGTCAGGACCGAGGTCCTCGCCGAGCAGACGATCAAGATCGGCAAGCTCTCCTCGTCCCACGTGCGCATCGATGACGAGTCCGTCTCGCGGATGCACGCGGTCGTCGAGGTCAACGGGCCGAACGAGGTCGTCATCCTCGACCTGGGCAGCGCCACCGGCACCTACGTCAACGGCGAGCCCATCACCAAGCGCAAGCTGAACACCGGCGACCAGCTGCAGCTGGGCTCGGTGCGGGTGGTGGTCACCATCGCGGGTCAGGCCGCGCCGGTCGCCGCGGCGCCCGCGCCCGGCGCCGCGCCCGCGCAGCCGCGCGCGCCGGTGCAGTCGGGGCCCCTCTTCGACGACGAAGAGGAGACCTCGGGCGGGCGCCGCGCGCTCGAGGTGCTGGTGATGTGGGGCACGACCGTCGTGGACGTGCAGCACTTCGAAGGCGCGGGCACCTATTCGATCGGCGAGTCGGACGCGGTCAACCAGTTCGTGCGCGCCGATCTGGTGTCGGACGATCCCTATCCGCTGGCCGTGACCGACGGCTCGGACATGCAGGTCAACGTCCCCGACGGCATTCAGGGCGAGGTGATGCTGGACGGCAAGGTCTATGGGCTCGACGAGCTCAAGGCCGCCGGCAAGCTGACCCGCTCGTCGGTCGCGCGCAGCCACACGCTGCGCCTGCCGGCGCGCGCCCGCTGCCGCCTGGTGTTCGGCGAGCTGAGCATCCTGGTGAACTCGGTGCCGGCCGCGCCGCCGGTGCAGCGCGCGGGCTTCGTCCAGCAGCTGGATCCCCAGCTCTTGCGCTACCTGTTCGGCGCCGCGGTGCTGCACGCCCTGTTCTTCCTGATCGTCCTCAGCATCCCGGCCGACGCCGACAGCCTGTCGATGGACGGCTTCGACATGTCGGACCGCTTCGTCGAGTTCATCCTGAAGCCCGAGACGGAGAAGCAGGAAGAGCTGCAGGACCTGTTCAAGGACGTCAAGGACGAGGGCGAGGCGGCCGAGAAGGCCAAGGGCGACGAGGGCAAGCTGGGCAAGAAGGACTCGCCCGAGAAGGACAAGCGCTTCGCGGTGCAGGGTCCGGCGGATCAGAAGGAGATCCAGCTCGCCAAGGAGCGCGCGAAGCAGGAGGCCCTGCAGACCGCCCAGGCCGCGTTCAACTCGCTCGAGGGCGAGATGGCGGCGGTGTGGGGCGAGGGCGACCGGGCGGTCGGCAACGACGCGGTCAGCGCGCTCGGCAACATGTTCGGCGACAAGGTCGGCGAGGCGCAGGGCTTCGGTGGCCTGGGCGTCGCCGGCGTGGGGCGCGGCGGCGGCGGCCTCGGTGAGTCGTCGATCGGCGTCGGCAACGTCGGCACGGTGGGGCGCGGCGGCGGCGGCAAGAGCGGCTACGGCCGCGGCGCCAGCCGGCTGGGCGAGCGCACCGGCAAGGTGCCGAAGGTCATCCCGGGCAAGCCGATCGTCAGCGGCGCGCTCGACAAGGAGACCATCCGCCGGGTCATCCGCCGGCACCGCAACGAGTACAAGTACTGCTACGAGAAGCAGCTGAACGTGAAGCGGGATCTGAACGGCAAGATCATCGTGAAGTTCACCATCTCGGGCAACGGCAGCGTCATCGCGGCGAACGTCGAGGAGTCGACGATGAACGACTCGGCGGTCGAGAACTGCCTCGTCGGCAAGATCCGCCGCTGGGTGTTCCCCGCGCCGAAGGGCGGCGGCATCGTCGTGGTGAAGTACCCCTTCATCTTCAAGCCCAGCTGAGGTCGCTCGGCTGACGCGGCGGGGCCTCGTCCCGGCGCCGCTCCACACGCCCCGCTCGGCTCGTCCGGCGGGGCGTGTCGCGTTTCGGCCACCGCCGGCGAAGGGTCACCGCATCGCCTTGACGCGGTGGGTGGCCGGTGTTACCTCCCATCGGGTAGCTGCCGCCGCACCGGGTCGGTCGCGGGGTGGTCCCCAGACGTCGAGTGAGCCTACGCGCATGCTTCGAATCGCCCTCGCCCTCGCCGTGGCGCTCGGCGCCTCTCTCAGCCTGGGAGGCTGCAACCAGGAGCGCAACGAGTCGGTCCGCCTGATGAACAAGGGGATCGCCTACTACAAGCGCGACAAGATCGTGGAGGCGATCGACCACTTCGCGCAGGCCGCGCAGGTGGATCCGAGCAACGACCGCGCGTTCTTCTACCAGGGCCTCTTGCAGTACCAGAAGCGCGGCGACTTCGACGACGCGCGCAAGAGCATCCAGCGCGCCATCGAGATCAACGGCGACGACTACGAGTACCACTACCACCTCGGCGTGGTGCTCAGCCGCGCCGAGCAGTGGAAGCAGGCCGTCGACGCGTTCGCGCAGGCGATCAAGCTGAAGCCCGACCACGCCGAGAGCCACCTGCGGCAGGGCATGGCGCTCGAGCAGACGGGGCAGTACGACCGGGCCCAGGAGGCCTTCGTCGCGGCCGTGAAGGCGGATCCGCGGCTGCCCGAGGCCTACAACGCCCTCGGCAACCTGTATCGGCGGTTCGACCAGATGTCGCACGCGGCGCAGGTGTTCAAGAACGGCATCGAGAACAACCCGCAGTTCGCGCTGAACTACCACGACCTGGGGCTGGTGTATCAGGCGCAGAAGCGCTTCGACGACGCCATCAAGCAGTTCGAGCAGGCCCAGAAGCTGGATCCGGGCAGCCCCAGCGCGCTGTTCAACCTGGGCATGACCTACGCGGCGAACGACGATCCGCAGCGGGCGATTCAGCAGCTGAAGGTGTACCTGACCCGGCGCACGGCCGCCGAGGACGCCATCCGGGTGCAGATCGCCCAGGACATGATCAGCCGGCTCGAGGCAGCGGCGAACGCCCCGTGAGAGCGCATCGGTGAAGCCCAGCCCAGCCCAGCCCCGGGTGGTCGCGTCGGGCGACGGCCCGCGGCGGCACCCGTGTTCGGGTCGCGCGACATCCGGGCGGCGAGGTCGGCGGGGCGGCGCGCCTCGCTGCGCGCGTCCGCCCGGCGTCGTTCACCCGTCGGGGACGCCTCGCCGAGGCGGCCCGCCGGGACGATCGGGCCACCGCGCCCCCCCCAATCGACGACCTTCATTCCGGGCCGCGGGCCGTGTTCCGTGGTCCGGAAACGCGTGTTATAACGGGTCGGCCGTCGGCCGAGGCCCCCGCTGGGGCCCCGCGCGGCCGACGACAACGGGATCTCCGGCCAGTCGAGCCCCCTGCGAACGCTCCGGTCTGCCGACCGGCGGCGCGCGTGTTTGGACTGAGAGGCGACGTTCATGATGGAGCGGATGCGCGAGCTCTTCGATGCCGTGGTGCAGGACCCGGCCAACCGCGACGCGAGCACCGAGCTCGACGCGCTGTTGACCGAGCAGCAGGATTGGACCTCGCTGATCAACCTGTACGTCCACCTCGCCGAGCACACGGCCGATACGCCCGAGGGCTCGGCGTGGTTCCGCAAGGCCGCCGGGGTGGCCGAGAACCACCTCGACGACGCGGCCCGGGCCGTCGAGCTGTACGGGATGTCGCTGGGGGGCGACGAGAGCCACACCCTCGAGACGCTCGGGCGCATGCGCGTGCTGCTGCACGGGCTCGAGCGCTGGGAGAACCTGCTCGAGGTGTCCGAGGCCGAGGCCGAGCGCACCGAGGATCCGAGCCGGCGCGCCAACCTCGTCTACGAGATGGGCGAGATCTTCGAAGAGAAGGTGGGCGACCAGGAGAGCGCGATGCGCTGCTACCAGGCCGCCTTCCAGACCGATCCCGGCTGCCTGCGCGCGCTGTACGCGGCGCGGCGCGTGTACCGTCAGGTGGGCAACGCCGAGATGGTGGCCCAGCTGCTCGATCTCGAGCTGCAGACCACCGAGGCGCTCGAGCGGCGCGCCGAGATCCTGCAGGAGCTCGGCAACGTGCTCCTCTACGATCTCGAGCAGCTGGCCCTGGCCCGGCAGGCGTTCGCGGGCTACCTCGAGATCCACCCGGAGGACAGCGAGGCCGCGGCGCTCGTCGCCGAGCTGGACGGCATGCTGGGTGACGCCGACGAGGCGGGGGACGAGGCCGAGGGCGAGGCGGCGGATCTCGCGGAGGCGGTCGAGGACGTGGCCGGGGCGGCCGACGACGTGGCGCAGGCGGTCGACGAGGCGGCCGAGGCCGCCGACCAGCTGCAGGCCGAGGACGACGGCGCGGGCGAGGCCGAAGATCTGGCCGACGCGGTGTCGGACGTGGCGGCTGCCGCCGACGAGGTCGAGCAGGCCGTGGACGACGCGGCCGAGGCGGCCGAGCAGATGGCGGACGCGGGCGACGAGGCCGACGCCGAGGACGACGGGGCCGGGAGCGACGAGGACGACGACGCCGAGGCGGCGGGCGCGGAGGACGACGACGCCGAAGGCGGCGACGCCGAGGACGATGACGCCGAGGCGGCCGAGGCGGCGGACGACGACGCCGAGGCGGGGGACGACGACGCCCTCACGGAGGCGGCCGAGGCCGCCGAGCCGACGCCTCCGCCCGCGGACGTCGAGGCGCTGCTGGCCGCGGCCGGCGAGGCCGAGGGCGAGGCGCGCGTGGCGCTGCTGGTGCAGGCGGTGGCCGGGCTCAGCGGCAGCGGCGACGCCAGCCTGGCCGGCGTGTACCTGGAGGCGGCGAAGGCCGCGCCGGGTGATCCCACGCTGTACTGGAAGGTGGGCGCGTCCCTGAAGGCGCCGGCCGAGACGCTGCAGGCCATCGCCGACGGGCTGGACGCCCTGGCCGAGGGCGATCCGGACGGCGACGGCCCGGCCTACGAGGCCCACCGGCTGCTGTTCGGCGCCACCCACCTCGACGAGGGGCGCACCGTCGACTACAAGCTGCGCGAGCTGGCCAAGAAGTCCGATCACCCGGGCGCCACGGCTTTCCAGCTTCAGCGCCTGGTCGAGACGGGCAAGTGGCGCAACGTCCAGCAGCTGCTCACCGATTCGCTGGGCGGCGATCCGAACACGGCCCGCGTCGAGGCGCTGCGCCAGATGGCGCGGTTGGCCGAGGAGCGCACCGACGAGGACGCCAAGGCGGCCGACTTCTGGCGCCAGGTGCACCAGGTCGAGAAGGACGACGTCGAGGCGCGCGACGCGCTGCTGCGCCTGTACGAGAAGCTCGAGAAGTGGAACCAGTACGCCGACGTGCTGCGCCAGGCCGTCGACGACATCCCCGACAGCGACGTCGAGGCCAAGGTGGCGGGCCTGCGCAAGCTGGTCGCGGTGCTGACCGAGCACCTGCGCCAGGACGCGACGGTCGTGCAGATCTACGGCCAGATCCTCGAGCTCGACCCCGACGACGACGAGGCCCGCGAGGCGCTGGTCGAGAAGTACGAGGCGATGCGGCGCTGGCCCGATCTGGTCGGGCTGCTGCAGCAGCAGGCCGATCGCGCCTCGGGTGCACAGCGCCTGGCGCTGAACCTGCGCATCGCCGATCTGTACCTGAACAAGTTCCGCAACCAGGCCGAGGCCATCAAGGCCTACGAGGCCGTGCTCGAGGACGATCCGGACAACCGGGACGCGCTCGAGGCGCTCGACCAGATGTACGAGAAGCGCCGCGACTGGGACAGCCTGGTGGCGGTGCGTCGGCAGCTGGCCGACATGGCCGAGGACGTCGACGCGCAGGTGCAGGCCTACAAGGATCTGGCCGACTACGCGACGAAGAAGATGCGCCGCACCGAGATCGCGCTCGAGGTGTGGGAGCACGTGCTGGCGCTGTCCGACGGCGACACGGACGCCCTCGAGGCCCTCGTCGGCCTGTACGAGCAGGCGAAGGACTTCGACAAGCTGGTCGAGACGACCGATCGGCTGGTCGAGGTCGTGGACGATCCGGCCCAGAAGGTCGATCTGCTGCAGAAGAGCGGCATCGTCTTGCAGGACCGCGTGGGCGACAAGGAGGCCGCGGTCGGCGTCTGGCAACGCCTGCTGGCCATCGAGCCGGATCATCGTCGCGCCGGCGACAGCCTGAAGAAGGCCCTGATCGAGCTCAACGACTGGGACGCCCTCGCGGTGTTCTTCGGCGAGCGCGACAAGTGGGACGAGTACGTGCGCGTGCTCGAGGGGCAGGTGGGCGTCCAGCAGGACGACCCCACGCGCATCGAGCTGCTTTTCCGCGCGGCGACCATCTGGGAGGAGAACCTCGAGCAGCAGGACCGGGCGGTGCGCGCGCTGGAGCGCGTGCGACAGATCGAGCCCGAGAACCTGCGCGCGGCCCGCGCGCTGGAGCCCATCTACAGCGAGCACAACGACCACCGGAAGCTGGTGGACGTGCTCGAGGTGCTGCTGGCGCACGAGGAGGCGCCCGCCGAGCGTCGCGCCCTGATGATGCGCAGCGCCCAGCTGGCCGAGGAGCACCTGCGCAACGTCGAGGGCGCCTTCGAGTGGGTGCGCAAGGTGGTCGACGAGCACCCCGCCGACGCCGAGGCGCGCGCCGAGCTGGTGCGGCTGGGTGGCCAGGCGGGCCACTGGGCCATGGTGCACGACGATCTGGTCGCGGCCCTGGGGCGCATCCCCGACGCGATCGCCGACAGCGGCAGCGACGCCGATCCCGCGGCCGCGCAGCTGGACACGCTGCTGACCGTCGCGGGCATCCTCGACGAGCACATGGGCGCCTTCGAAGAGGCGCTGGTGCGCTATCACGAGGCGCTGGACATCGATCCGCAGAACCAGCAGGCGCTCGACGCGGTCGAGGCCATCTACACGCGGATGATGAACTGGCCCGAGCTCCTGACGGTGCTCGACCGCAAGCTGGCCCTGGCCGACGATCTCGAGGTGCGCAAGGGGCTGCTGCGCAAGCAGGGCCTCATCTTCGAAGAGCAGCTCGACGACGCCATGGCGGCGATCGACAAGTACCGCGCGATCGTCGAGGAGGACGAGGCGGACGCCGAGGCGCTGGCCGCGCTGCACCGGCTGTACAGCGCGTCGGGGCAGGCCGAGGAGCTGCACGACGTGCTGCAGCGGCAGCTTCAGCTGGCGGCCGTCGACGAGGAGGCCGGCGACGCGACGGCCATCAAGCTGTCGATGGGTCTGCTCGAGCTCGACCAGCTGGGGCAGGTGAGCGAGGCCATCGCGCAGTTCCGCGACATCCTGGCCGAGGAGCCGACCAACGAGGACGCCCGGTCGGCCCTCGAGCGCCTGCTGAGCGACATGGACTACCGGGCCGAGGTGGCCCGCATCCTCGAGCCCATCTACCGCGACGCCGCGGAGTGGGAGGCGCTGGTCGGCGCGCTGGAGATCCAGCTCGAAGAGACGGTGGAGCCCGCGCATCGGGTCGAGCTGCTCGAGCGCATCGGCACCCTGCACGTCGATCGCACGGGCGATCCCGGGCGGGCCTTCGAGGCCTTCTCTCGCATGCTGCGCGAGCAGCCCGACAGCCGCATCGCCATCGACCGGCTGACCCAGCTGGCCGACGCGACGGACGCCTGGGATCGCTTCGCCCGGCTGCTGGAGGAGGTGCTGCCCAACGTCGCCGACGACGTGCTGGCGCGGCAGCTCTTGGCGCGGCTGGCCGGGGTGTACGACGAGCGCCTGGCCAACATCGACATGGCCGTCGACGCCCACCGGCGGGTGCTCGATCTCGATCCCGACGATCGCGCCAGCATCGAGGCCCTCGACCAGCTGTACATGCGCAGCCAGCAGTGGCCCGAGCTCTTGGCCATCTACCGGCGCAAGCTGGAGCTGGCCGAGGCGCCCGAGGATCGCGAGGCGCTGCAGTTCCAGATCGCCAACCTGCTCGAGGAGATGCTGGGCGACGCCCACGAGGCGATCCAGGTGTACGCCGAGGTGCTGCAGGGGGCGCCGGAGAACACCCGCGCCCTGCGCGCCCTCGACCGGCTGTACGGCCAGGAGGCCATGTGGCCCGAGCTGGCCGACGCCCTGGAGCGTCAGCTCGCGCTGACCGAGGACGCCGACGAGCAGATCGAGCTCAAGGTGCGCCTGGCCGCGCTGCACCACCAGCAGCTGGGCAACCTGGGCCTGGCGATCGAGACCTACCGCTCGGTGCTCGACGCGGCGCCGGACAACGCGGCCGCGCTCGAGGCCCTCGAGACGCTGATCGACGAGCCCGATCATCGCGCCGCCATCGCCGACATCCTCGAGCCCATCTACGAGGCCAAGGACGACTGGGCCAAGCTGATCGAGGTCTACGAGATCCAGCGCGAGTTCTCGGCGGACGATCGGCGCAAGGTCGAGCTGCTGCACCGCATCGCGCGGCTGCACCAGGAGCGCGGCGGCGACGCCGAGCGGGCGTTCCACAGCTACGCGCGCGCCTTCCAGGTGGATCCGAGCGACGCCCCGACGCTGGCCCAGCTGCACACGCTGGCCGAGGTGCTGGGGCTGTGGACCGAGCTCGTCGACGTGTATCAGGGGCAGGTGCCGCACATCCTCGACGCCACGGTGGCGACGGACGTGCACAAGCGCGTGGCCCGCGTGCTGCTCGAGCAGCTCGGCGATCTGAACCAGTCGCGGCACCACTACGAGGCGGCCTACGCCAACGACGACACCGATCTGACGGTGATCGCGGCCCTCGAGGACATCTACTTCCAGACCGAGCAGTGGCACGAGCTGGTGGCGGTGTTGCTGCGGAAGGCCGAGCTGACCGAGGACGCCGAGGCCCGCAAGGACCTCTACTTCCGCGTCAGCGCGATCTACGAGGAGATGCTCGAGGATCCCTACCGGGCCGTCGACATCTTCCAGATGGTGCTCGAGGTCGACGACACCGACGCCCGGGCGCTCGACGCGCTCGAGCGCATCTTCCTGACGCTGCAGCGTTGGGAGGATCTGATGGAGGTGCTGCACCGCAAGGCGGCGCTGACCGACGATCTCAACGCCCGCAAGGACATCTACTACGTCATCGGCGCCAGCTACGAGCGCGAGCTGGACGATCTGATGCGCGCCGTCGAGACCTATCAGAAGGTGCTCGAGTGGGACGCCGCGGATCTGCCGTCGCTGCAGAGCCTGGATCGCCTGTACCAGCAGCTGGAGCACTGGGAGGATCTGAAGGACGTCCTGCGCCGGCAGGTGGAGGTCGTCGAGGAGCCCGAGGCCCAGCTGGCGCTGCGCTTCCGCGCGGCGAGGCTGCACGAGGAGCACCTCGAGGACGTCGGCGCGGCGATCGAGGGCTACCGCGGCATCCTGGCCGACGCGCCCGAACACGCCCCCTCGCTCGAGGCGCTGTCGACGCTGGTGCGCGAGGATCGCGAGGCGGCGGCCGCGGCGGCCGTGCTGGAGCCGGTGCTCACCACGGCGGGTGACTGGACCCGCATGATCGACGTCTGGCAGGACCTGCTGCAGGTGACGATCGATCTGGAGCGCCGCATCGAGCTGCGCACCCGCATCGGCCAGGCCCACGAGGACATGCTGCTCGACGGCGAGCAGGCCTTCGCCGCCTACGGCAAGGCCTTCGCCGAGGATCCCACCAACGAGGCCACCCTGGCGTCCTTGGAGCGGGTGGCCGGACGGGCCGAGTCCTGGGGCGCGCTGGTGCAGCTGATCGAGGAGCAGCTGGTCAACATCCCGAGCGATCTGGTCGCGCGCGATCTGTACCTGCGCGTGGCCCGGGTGTTCGAGGAGGAGCTGCACTCGAACGTCGACGCCATCGAGCGCTTCCGGCGGGTGCTGGAGCTCGATCCCGAGCACGAGCGCGCGATCCTGGCGCTGGACCGGCTGTACCAGAAGGAGGGGATGTGGGCCGATCTGGCCGAGAACCTCCAGCTGCAGGCCGAGCGGGCCGAGGAGGCCGAGCGCGTGCCGCTGCTGCTGCGCCTCGGCACCCTGTTCGAGACGGCGCTCGAGGACGTGCCGCAGGCCATCACGGCCTACCGGGACGTGCTGCTGATCACGCCGCAGCAGGACGAGGCCGTCGCGAGCCTCGAGCGCCTGTTCGAGGGCGGGCACGAGCAGCCGAGCATCGGCGAGGTGCTCGAGCCGATGTACCTCGAGAACGAGGACTGGACGAAGCTGCACGGCCTGCTCGAGGCGCTCTTGGCGCATCAGCTGCCCGGTGAGGATCGCATGCGCGCCATGCACCGCCTCGCCGAGCTGTGCCTCGAGAAGCTGGACGACGCGAACCGGGCCTTCGACTGGTACGGCGCCGCCTTCAAGGAGGTGCCCGAGGACGAGCACAGCCGGCGCGAGGCGGCGCGGCTGGCCGAGCAGACCGACCGCTTCACCGATCTGATGGTGGTCTACACGGACGGCCTGAACAACAGCCAGGACCTGGAGCTGCACCGCTCGGTGGGCCACGAGATGGCCACCGTCTACCGCACGCACCTCGACGACGACGGGGCGGCGGAGCGGATGTACCAGTACATCCTCGAGGCGATCGATCCCGCCGACACGGCGGCGCTCGGTGGCCTCGACGAGCTGTTCGAGGCGCAGCAGCGCTACCCGGAGCTGGCCGACGTCCTGCGGCGCGAGATCGAGTCGACCTACGACGAGCTCGAGCGGACGCGGTTCATGTTCCGGCTGGGCGACGTGCTCGAGACGCAGCTCGGTGAGATCGAGGACGCCGAGGAGCAGTACCGCGGCATCCTGGACGTCGAGCCCCACCACGCCGGCGCGCTGGCGCGGCTGGAGCGCATCTACGCGATGCGCGAGGCCTGGGAGCCGCTGTTCGACGTCTACGCGCGGCAGTCCGAGAACGCCGAGGACGGGGACGAGAAGGCGCGCCTGGCGGCGCAGATGGCGAACCTGGCCAGCGAGTTCCTGCAGCGGCCCGAGGACGCCATCGACCTGTGGAACCAGGTGCTGGATCTGCGCAACGACGACGCCAGCGCGCTGGTGGCGCTCGAGGCGCTGTACCAGTCGCTCGAGATGTGGCGCGAGCTGGTCGACGTGTGCGAGCGGCAGGTGAACCTGCTGCCCAACGACACCGCGCGCGAGATCGAGCTGTACAGCAAGCTGGGCCGGGTGTGGGGCGACTACCTCGATCGCGAGGAGAACGCGCTCGACAACTGGGGCAAGGTGCTCGACCGGGATCCCGGCAACGAGACCGCGCTGTGGGCGGTGCGCGCGCTGCACGAGCGCACCGGCAACCACCCGGATCTGGCGCAGACGAACCACCGGCTGCTCGAGCTGCTGCCCGGCGAGGACGCCCGCCGCGTCGACCTGTTCCGCCAGCTCGGTCGGCTGTACCAGGACGCGCTGGAGCAGCCGGCCGACGCCATCCAGGCGTGGACGCAGCTGCTGGCGGTCGAGACGCACGATCCCGAGGCGATCGACGCGCTGGAAGAGCTGTACACGACCGCCGAAGACTGGGGCAGCTGCGTGATGGTGCTCGACCGCAAGGTCGAGATCACCGAGGACCCCTACGAGCAGGTCAGCATCCTCTTCCGCATCGCCGAGATGAACGAGGAGCGGCTGGGCGACGCCATCGCCGCGCAGGGCGCCTACGCGCGTGTGCTGGGCATTCAGCCCGACAACCTGGACGCCTACCAGCAGCTCGAGCGCCTGTACGAGGCGGGCGAGCAGCACGAGCAGCTGGTCGAGCTGCTGCTGAGCCGCCTGGAGCACTCGGCCGACGCCTTCGAGCAGCTCGACATCTACGAGCGCACGGCCAAGGTGTTCGAGCAGAAGCTCGATCAGGTCGAGAGCGCGTTCCTGGTGCTGGGCCGGGCCTTCGAGCAGAGCAAGGACGACGAGCGCTTCGGGGCCGAGCTGCAGCGCCTGGCCGGCGTCGGCGGCTACTGGGCCGAGCTGGTCGGGATGTACGAGAACGTCATCCAGA
Organism: Myxococcales bacterium; assembly: GCA_020633465.1. Lineage (GTDB taxonomy): Bacteria > Myxococcota_A > Bradymonadia > UBA7976 > UBA1532 > JACKDN01. Next base: position 287,364 of record JACKDN010000007.1, on the reverse strand, counting down.
GCATGGGCCAGGTGCCCGAGTCGGTGCCGCTGCACCTGCGCGTGGCGCAGTGGTACGACGAGAAGCTCGAGCAGCCGCAGCACGCCGGCACGCACTACCAGTACGTCATCGCGATCGATCCGCAGAACGTGCCGGCGCTGACCGCGCTGGAGCTGCTGCTCGAGCGCTTCGAGAACTGGCCCAAGGTCGCCGAGGTGCTGGCGACGAAGATCGAGCTGTCGATCGATCCCGACGAGCGCAAGGGCAGCCTCGAGAAGCTGGCGAAGATCCAGGAGACGCACCTGGATCAGCCGGACGCGGCCATCGAGTCGTACCGGCAGGTGCTGCTGATCGACGGCATGGACGCCGACGCGCTGAAGGCGCTCGAGCGGCTGTACACGGTGCGGCAGAAGTGGCAGGCGCTGATCGAGGTGCTCGACCAGCAGGCCGCGGTGCTGACCGATCCGACCGAGATCGTCGAGAACCACCTGCGGGTGGGCGAGCTGTGGGAGACGCGGCTGGGCTCGCCGGAGCGGGCGATCGACGCCTACCGGTCGGCGCTGGCGGTGGACGACCACTGCGTGGACGCGATGGAGGCGCTCCAGAAGCTCTACCACCAGCAGGATCGCTGGCACGAGCTGCTGGACGTCTACGAGATGATGCTGATGGTGCGCACCGAGCCCGCCGAGCAGCTGCGCGTCTACAGCAAGATCGCGATGATCCAGGAGGAGGAGCTCGCCGACGTCTACGCGACGATCGACACCTACCGGAAGATGGTGGGCGTGGATCCGCGGGATCCGACGGCGGTGCGGGCGCTGGACCGGCTGTACCGGGATCAGGAGCGCTGGGACGAGCTGGCCGAGGTGTACGAGCAGCACCTCGAGGTGGTGGACGATCCGCAGACGCAGGTGCAGGTGCGCACGGCGCTGGCCGACGTGTACCGCGGGCCGGTGGGCGACGCGCAGCGGGCGGTGGACGCGCTGGCGCCGGTGCTCGACATCGAGCCGGGGCACCGCCAGACGCTGCAGACGCTGGGCGAGCTGTACGCGCAGCTCGAGCAGTGGGATCGCTGCATCGACGCCCTGAGCCGCCTGGCGCACCAGCTGAGCGACCGGACCGAGCTGCTCGAGGTGCAGTTCCGCGTGGGCCGCATCTATCAGCAGGAGCTGGGTGATCTGGAGCAGGCCGAGACCTGGTTCAAGGGTGCGCTGGAGCACGACAAGAACTACGTCCCGGCCCTCGAGGCGCTGACCGAGGTGGCCAGCCGCCGGGGCGACTGGCCCGAGGTGGTGCGCACGCTGCAGATGATGGAGGCCGCGACCCGCAGCTTCCCCGAGAAGAGCAAGTACCTGTTCCAGATCGGGCAGGTGCACGCCGACCACATCGGCGATCGCACCATGGCCATCGACTACTTCGAGCAGGCGATGGACATGCACCCCGAGAACGTGGACGCCGCGCGTCCGCTGGTCGAGGTGTACTGGAACGACCGCAACTGGCCGCGGGCCGAGCCGCTCTTGGATCTGCTGCTGCGCACGCAGGGCGACGGCGACATCCGCGCGCTGCAGGAGCTGAACTTCCGCGTCGCGTACTGCGCCGAGCAGCTGCACAAGGACGAGAAGGCGCTCTCGCATTACCGCCAGGCCTACGAGCTGGACAGCACGCACCTGCCGACGCTGCGTGGCATGGGGCAGCTGCTGTTCCGCCACGAGGACTGGGATCGGGCGTTCAAGATCTACCAGACGGTGCTGGTGCACCACCGCGAGAGCCTGCAGCCCGACGAGGTGGTCGAGGTGTTCCACCGGCAGGGCGTCATCAAGCAGAAGGTGGGCGAGCGGCGGAAGGCGCTCGACTTCTTCCGCAAGGCGCTCGAGCTGGATCCCCGGCACGCGGACACCCTGGGCGCGATCATCGAGCTGCACGAGGCGCAGGGCGACTGGGAGGACGTCATCCACTACCGCCGGCAGCAGGCCGAGCTGTTGCCCGAGGGCGAGCGCTTCACCTCGCTGGTGAAGATCGGCGACGTGCTGCAGGAGCAGCTGCGCAACGGGCGCATGGCCGTCGACGCGTACAACCAGGCGCTGGCGCTGCAGCCGGGCAGCAAGCTGGTGCTGGGCAAGCTGCTGGGGCTGCACGAGGAGGCCGGCAACTGGAACGACGCGGTCGGCGTGCTGACGCAGCTGGCCGAGAACGAAGAGGACGGGCCGCGCAAGGCCAAGTACTGGGCCGGCGTGGCGACGCTGCAGCAGAAGTACCTGAAGGACCACTACAACGCGGTGCGATCCTTCGACAAGGCGCTGGACGCCGATCCGACGATGCTGAAGGCGTTCCAGGCCATCGACCAGATCCTGACCCAGGACCGCGACTACGAGCGGCAGGACCGGTACTACCGGAAGATGCTGAAGCGGGCGACGGAGCGGGGGCTGGACGACCAGCTGGTGTTCAACCTCGCGAAGAACCTGGGCGAGATCAACCGGTCGCGGCTGCAGAAGTACGACGAGGCGCTGAAGGCGTACAAGATCGCGCTGGCCAAGAAGCCGGACGATCCGGGCACGCACCAGATCATGGCGCAGCTGTACGAGCTGGAGGATCGCGTCGACAAGGCGATCGCCCAGCACTACCGGCTGATCGAGATCGATCCGCGGCACATCGAGAGCTACCAGCACCTGCGGCGGCTGTTCATGGAGGCCGGGCGCTACGACGAGGCGTGGTGCGTCTGCCAGGTGCTGACCTACCTGGGGCACGCCAACCAGGACGAGCGGGTGTTCTTCGAGAAGTACCGCAGCCGCACGCTGACGCAGGCGCGGCGGTCGCTGGACAAGCAGCACTGGGCGCTGATCAACCACCCCGAGAAGAGCGTGCTGCTCGACCACCTGTTCCAGCGGCTGTACCCGTACCTGATGCCGCTGATGACGCGCTCGATGAAGGAGCTGCGGCTGAACGCCCGCAAGCACAAGATCGAGACGAAGGAGCAGACGCCGTTCAGCAACGTGCTGAACTACGCCGCGAAGACGATGCGGCTGACCACCCTCGACGTGTTCCGCGATCCCGACGCGCGGCCCGGCATCCGGTCGGCGCCGATGAACCCGCCGGCGATCATCGTGGGCTCGGACATCACCAGCGGGCTCAAGCTGCAGGAGCTGGCGTTCATCTGCTCGAAGCAGCTGTACCTGATGGGCCAGCACCACTTCCTGGCGACGATCGACGAGACCTACGAGGCGCGCAAGACGCGCCTGGTGTCGAGCGTGTACGCGTTGATGAAGCTGGTGAACCCGCAGGCGCAGGTGCAGGCCGATCCCGGGCTCTTGGAGGCGCTGCAGGAGATCCGCATCCCGCAGGCCGAGCTGACCGAGATGACGAAGCTCATCCAGAAGATGAGCCAGAACCCGCAGCAGCACCTGAACGTGTCGAAGTGGCTCGAGATGACCGAGCACTCGGCGAACCGCCTGGGCATGCTGCTGGCCAACGACATCGGCGCGGCGATCCAGGTGGTGAAGAACGAGCAGGGGCAGTTCAGCAAGGCGCCCACGCAGGAGCGGGTGCGCGAGATCGTCCTGTTCGGCCTGTCGCAGAACTACTTCGAGCTGCGCAAGGCGCTGGGCCTGGCCATCGGCTGAGCCCGAGGCGGGCGCCGTGGCCCCGGGGCCGGGGCGCGGCGGCTCGCCGTCCGGCGGCGGCTGGGTCTCGGCCTCGACGAGGGCGGCGGACGCCCTCGGAAGGAGCAGACCCATGACCGGCACCCTGTCGGTGGTGGCCGTGCCGATCGGCAACCTCGAGGACATCACCCTGCGCGCGCTGCGCGTGCTGCGCACGGCCGACCGCGTGGCCTGCGAGGACACGCGCGAGACGGGCAAGCTGTTGAAGCTGCTCGACGTGGCGGCGCCGCGGCTCGTCTCGTACCACGACCACAACGCAGAGCGGCGCATCCCCGGGCTGATCGAGGCGCTCGAGGCCGGGGAGAACGTGGCGCTGGTGAGCGACGCGGGCACGCCCGCGGTGTCGGATCCCGGGTTCAAGCTGGTGCGGGCGGCCATCGAGGCGGGCGTCGACGTGGTGCCGGTGCCGGGCGCGTGCGCGGCCATCGCGGCCCTGTGCGCGGCGGGGCTGCCGACGGATCGGTGGCGGTTCGTCGGCTTCCTGTCGGCCAAAGCGGGGGCGCGGCGGCGCGAGCTGGCGGCGCTGGCCGGGGCGGGTGAGACGTTGATCTTCTACGAGAGCCCGCACCGCGTGACGGCCTTCCTCGAGGACGCGGCCGAGGCCCTGGGCGAAGGCCGGCCGGCGGTCATCGCGCGCGAGATCACCAAGAAGTTCGAGGAGTTCCGGCGGGGGACGCTGGGCGAGCTGGTCGCGGATCCGGGCGTGGTGCGGGGCGAGGTGGTGCTGCTGGTGGGTGGGGCGGTGGCCGAGGTGGCGGGGCCCGCGGATCTGAGCGCGGTCGTCGAGCGGCTGCTGGCGGCCGGCTTGCCTCCATCCAAGGCGGCGCGCGAGGCTGCCAAGGAGACCGGCGTGACGCGCGAGGCGGCCTACGCCGCGGTCATGGCGGCGAAGGAGGGCGCGTCGTGAGGCAGCGAGCGAGGGGAGCGGTGTGGGCGCTGGGCGGGCTGTTGTGCGGCGCCGCGGGGTGCGACGACGGCGGGACGCGGGCGGCGTCGATGATGGACGCGGCGATCGAGCCGGTCATCGACGCGGCGCCCGCGCCGGTGGGGTGCACGCAGCCGACGCGGGTGCGCGTCGAGGCGGTGGACGCCTGGGGTCGCCCGATCAGCGGCGCGCAGGTGGCGGTGGACGGGGCAGGGACGCCCGTGGAGGCGTCGGGCGCGGGCAGCTGGGCCGCGACGCTGACGGCCGACGACCACCTGCCGACGAGCGCGACCCTGCGCTGGGACGGTCGGGTGGCGCCCGACGCGCTGGCCGTGGAGGGGGCGCCCTTCGCGCTGACCGGCGTGGTGGACGCCGGCGACGCGGACGGGTGTGGCGCCGAGCTGGTGGCGTTGGTGGCGCTCGAGCACGCGTGGTTCGCGTCGACGGCGCGGCCGTGGAGCCGGGGCAATCGCGTGACCTTCTTCGCGACGCCGGATCGGGCCTGGGCCGACATCGTCGAGCGCGTGCGCGCGGCCCGACGCAGCGTGACCTGGGCGACGTGGTGGTGGAAGAGCGACGCGCTGCTGGTGCGCTCCGCGGACGCGGCCGCGGCGTCGACCGAGGCCTGGGCGAGCGGCTCGGCGCTCGGTCTGCTGGAGGACGCGGCCTCGCGGGCGACGGTGCGGGTGCTGGTGAACCAGTTCCTGGGTGAGTTCGACGGGGCCGCCTATCTGACGACGGACGCGCCGCTGCGCGCGCACGCCGACGATCCCGACGACGGGTTCGAGCTGGTGGCCCATGGCAACGCGGCGGGGGTGCCCATCGAAGGGGAGTACACCGGTGAGCCCGCGCCGGTGGACTTCGAGGCGAGGGCGCGGGGTCGGGCCGAGTGGGCCGACGTCGACTTCGGGCCCGCCACGCTGAGGCAGGCGCAGTCGGCGGATCTGTTCGACATCGCCAGCTTCCATCAGAAGGCCGTGGTGGTGGACGGCCAGGCCGCGTACGTGATCGGCATGAACACGCAGTCGGACTACTGGGATACGTCCGCGCACGCGGTGTTCGAGCCGCGCCGCATGCCGGCCGGCAGCACGCCCGAGGAGCGCGCCGCGGTGGCCGCGCGGGCGGCGCTGCCCGCGTTCCGGCCGTTCCGGGACTTCGCGGTGCGCATCGACGGCCCGGCCGCCGCGAACGTCGAGGCGTACCTCGCGCAGCTGTGGAACGCCGCCATCGAGCGCGCGGATCCGTTCAGCCACGACGCGACCCCCATGGAGATCGCCGGCGACGCGGCGGGCAGCGGCGCGGGCGCCGTGCAGATCCAGATGACGCTGCCGCCGCCGCACGACGAGCAGTCGATCCTCGAGGGGCAGCGCAAGGCGATCGCGCAGGCGCGCCGGTACATCCTGGTGGAGGACCAGTACTGGCGCGCGACGCGGCTGCTGGACGATCTGGTCGGGGCGCTCGAGGCGAACCCCGATCTGGTGTTGATGGTGCTGACCAACGCCATCGGCCGGAACGACGGCGGCAAGAAGTGGACGATCCACATGGACGAGACCCTGCGCGCCGCCGCCGGCGATCGCTACGTGCTGCTGCAGCCGCGCGCGTTCGACGTGCAGACGGGCGCCGAGGCGCAGGACGGCCGCAAGCACCTGCACGATCTGGCGATGTACCTGCACAGCAAGCTGATGATCGTCGACGACCGCCTGCTGGTGGTGGGCAGCGCCAACAAGAACAACCGCAGCCTGCTGTACGACGGCGAGATGAACGCCGCGGTGCTCGATCCGGCGGTCGCCAAGACCGCCCGCGAGGCGGTGCTGAAGGCCTGGGTGGGCCCCCTGCGCGCCGACCGCGTGTCGGACGACCCCGCGGCCAACCTGGCGCTGCTGCGCGAGGTGGCCGACTTCAACCAGCAGGTGCTCGACGGCTGGAACGCGCGCTGGGCGGGGCTGAGCGACGCCGACATCGAGGCGGATCGGGCGCTGCGCCCGCTGGGCATCGTGTTTCCGTATCGGCCCGAGGGGGAGTTCACGCTGGATCCGGGGCCGGATACGTTCTGAAGCGGTGGGATCACCGAGGCGCACAGCCGCGCCCCCACCTGCGGGTCACCGCGACGCCCGCAGGCCGCGCAACCCCTTGCCCTTGCCCTTGCCCTTGCCCTTGCCCTGAGCCGCGCGGCGGCGGCCGCATCGGCGCCACGCCCGCAGGCCGCGCCCCCCTTGACCTTGACCTTGACCTTGACCGTGCCCCTCGCGGCGCGAAGCGCCGCCTCGGCGCGAAGCGCCGCCTCGGCGCGCAGCGCCGCCCCGGCGCGAAGCGCCGCTCGTTCACGTTCCCGACCGGGTCTCTTCGACGGTGGATCGCGGCGAACCCGAGCGCCCACACCCGACCCTTTCGGGCACGGGCACGGGCACGGGCACGCCTGCCGAGACGTGCGTTGGCGCGAGCCCGGGCGCCGGGGCTCGTCAGGGCAAGGGCAAGGGCAAGGGCAAGGGCAAGGGCAAGGGCAAGGTCAAGGGCAAGGGCAAGGGCAAGGGCAAGGGCAAGGGGCCCTTCGGGCCTACTCCGCGATCTCCGCGATCACCGTCAGGAAGTTCTCCTGCGGTCCCGCCGTGCCCACGCGGATGTTGCCCAGCGTGAACAGATCGAAGCTCGGCAGGGTGAACCCGCGCAGCAGCCCCGGCAGCGTCGCACCGAGGGAGTCGACGAGGTCGATGATCGGCTGCTCGACGCTCTGCTCGACCTCGCCGCGCAGGGCCTCCGTCGTCACGTCGAAGGCGGCCTCGGTGCCGGTGACGTCGAGGTCGAGGCCCAGCTCGCCCTCCTCGTTCTGGCTGGCGTTCAGGGTGCCGCTGAAGACGATCGAGGCCGAGCCGGCGAGCAGGGCGCGGTCGTTGCCGTCGTCGGTGCGCACGTCGAGGACCATGTCGCCGATGCCCAGGGTCAGGCCGGCGCCGTCGGACTTGGTGATCGCGACGTGGATGGGCAGGGGCAGCTCGGTGTCCACCTTCAGCGGCGTCTCGGGGCCGATGTCGGGGTACTGGCGGCCGATGAGGGTGCCGAGGAAGCCGGTCACCAGGCGCAGGGCCGAGCCGGTCTCTTCGACCAGCGCGCGGTCGAGGGTGGGGAACAGCACGCCGGCGCGCCAGATCTGGTACAGCAGCAGGTTCAGCACGTCGTCGTCGACGGCGATGCCGACGTCGTCGGTCTCGGGGACGCCGTCCCAGGTGTTCGGGGTGCCGACGTAGCCGGCCAGCGCCGGGGCGTCGGCGGGCGGGTTCAGCAGCTCGATGCCGGCGTCGACCCGCACCTTGATGCCGTCCGCGGCGATGACCACCGCGTTGGGGCGCAGCACCAGGCGCAGCTGGGCGCCGAGCAGCTCGAGATCGATCGGATCGTCCAGGGCGCCGAGCAGGTCGTCGACCAGGTCGGGCACGAAGCGCTTGACCGCCTCCTCGGCGACGACGCCCAGCAGCGTCTCGAGCAGCGACTGCTCGCCCTCGGGATCGTTCTCGAAGCCGGGCACGTCGCCGAGCGCCAGCTCGAGGCCCTCGAACCGGATGATCGGATCGCTCAGCTGCACGTCGAGCATGCCGTCGACCGCGGCGGCGGTGACCTCGAGGTCGACGCTGATGCGCGCGGCGCCGATGTTGATCAGGTTCGCCTCGCGCATGCCGCTCTGCAGCGACACGCCGACGACCACCTGCTCGAGCACGAGGCTCACCTTCAGCACCTGCGGCTCGGGCGTCAGGGTCAGCGCCGCGTTGCCGTAGGTCAGATCACCGATGCCCACCGTGAAGGGGCCGGCCGAGATGGGCTCGCCGTCGCCGAGCAGGCCGGTGAGGTCCTGCTCGGCCAGCAGCCGCAGGCCCAGGCGGCCGACGGCGTCGAGCGCGTTGGTGCCCAGCTTCACTCGCAGGGCGGAGGCGATGGGCATGTCGGGCGGCGTCAGCGCGCCCGACAGGACCGCGACGTGCTCCTTGGCCAGGTTGCCGGCCTGATCGCGCGCCTCGATGCGCTGCAGGTTGAGGCCGTGCTCGAGGCGCACGCCCTGCAGCAGGAAGTCGGGCGCCTGCCCGCTGTCGGCGGCCAGCCCGTTGCGGGTGACCTCGGACAGCGCGTGGTCGTCGGTGATCGTGAAGGCGAGGTCGACGGTGTCGGCCTCGGTGTGGGTGCCGCGCGCGGGCGCCGTGATGTCGATGCGGGGCGGCACGGGATCGACCGTGATCGTGATGGTCGCCTCGACGCCGTCGACCGCGGCGGTGAGCGTATGCTCGCCGGGCTCGAGCTCGACGGTGGCCGTCCAGTCGCCGCCGGTCACCCGCGCGGCGGCGCCGTTGAGCGTCACGGCGGTGCCGCCGGTGACGGTGCCGGTCACCTCGACGCGGCGCGTCCGCACGAACGCGCCGTCCATCGGCGCGGTGATCGCGATCGTGGGATCCACCATCGGCGCGGCGTCGGCCACCGGCCCCGCGTCCGCCCCCGGCCCGGGCTGGGCGTCCGCCGGATCGGTCCTGGCTTGGTGCTGCCGCCGTCGTCGCAGGCGGCGAGGGCGAAGAGCAGGGCGGTCAGGGGTACTGCGTGGCGCATGCGCGTCTCCTGGGCCGATCCGTCGGGGCTGCCGTCCGCTCTGGGTGCAAACGGGCCGCCATTATGCACGACGGGGCGCGCTCAATACCACGAGCCGAGGAAGAAGTAGAGCTGCCCTCGCCGTCGTCGTCGATGCCGTGGGCGTAGCCCAGGCGCACGTTCATCGGCAGGCGCCAGCCCAGGGTGGCCTCGCTCAAGAGCTCGGCGCCGGCCGATCGGCGGAAGGCGTCGGGCCACAGGCGCAGGGCGCTGGTGCGCCCCTGAGCCCAGTCGGTGAAGACGGCCAGCTTCACGCGGCGGAAGAAGAACGGCACGGTGCCGAAGCCGGCGAACACGTCCGCGATGGGCAGGCGGTACTCGAGCGTGGCCAGCACGTAGCGGTCGCCGCGCACCGTGCCGCCAGGTAGCCGCGCAGCACCGTGCTGCCGAAGAAGATGCCGTCGATGGCGTCGAGCAGCACGTTGCGCTCGGGCGCGGGTGACAAGGCGTAGAAGGCGGGCCGGCCCGCGTCGCCGCGGCCGAAGGCGCCGTTCAGCCGCAGGGCCAGGACGTGTCGGCGCCAGAGCGGGACGTACTCGCTGTAGTCCCAGAACAGCTCGGCGCTCTCGACGTCGCCGCCCAGGTCGGGGTGCCGCAGGCGCACGGTGACGCCGAACCCGCGCCCCTGCTCGGTGCTGATGGCGTAGGCGTAGCTGTCGGCGTCGCCGAAGCGGAAGCCCGCGGCCACCGAGCCGAAGCGCTGCGCCTCGGGCAGGCGCGGCGCCACGTCGAGGGATCGTGGATCGGATCGGGGTTCTCGGCGGGCTGCGTCTGGGTCAGCCCATAGCGGATGGAGGCCGAGCCCCGCGGCCGCCGCGCCCGAAGGGCAGCGACAGCGCGATCGCGCCGCTGGTGCTGCGCTCGCGGAAGGGGTGGCGCGTCGCGTCGTACAGCGCGGCGTCCTGGCGCGTGGCGGTGCCGTGGCTCAGCGAGACGTTCAGGTTGGGCGCGATGGCGCGATAGCCGTAGTTCACCGCGACGCTCAGCGCGTCCTCGGTGGGCGCGGTGGTGAAGGTGCCGAGGATGCTGTGGTGGCCCACGGCGTCGCCGGCCTCGATCTCGATGCCGAGCTGGCTGGCCGTCTCCTCGGCGCTCGACACGGCGAAGCTGGGCGACCAGGCCACCGGCCACAGCGTCTCGAGCGGCGCGTAGGGGCGGCTGGGCAGGGGCGCGTCGGTGGCGGCCGCCCGCAGGGGCGCGCGCGGGCGGCGGCGGCGGGCGGCCGACGCCGTCGGGCAGGAAGGGCGCCTCGAACAGGTCGTAGCCCTCGGGCACGATGCCCGACCACACCAGGCGCTGGTTGTCGGGCGACAGGGCGGGATCCAGGGCGCCGCCGACGACGCGGGTGAGCTGGCGCGCCTCGCCGTCGGGCCAGGGGCGGCCGTGGATCTGGTAGACGCCGGTGCGATCGCTGGCCCAGAGCAGCCAGCGGCCGTCGAGCGAGAAGTGCGGGTGCAGCTCGAGGGCCCCGTCGTCGGTCAGCGGCGTGACGGCCCCGGTGGCGCGGTCGACGCGCACCAGATCGCGGCCGTGCGTCTGGCTGACGCGCAGCGCCACGACGGCGCGGCCGTCCGGCGTCAGGACGGGGAAGGCCATCTGATCGAGGCCGCCGGGATCGTGCAGCACGGTGATCGCGCCGTCGGCCAGGTCGACGGTGATCAGGCGGGCGCGCCCCGCGTGGATCTGGGCCGCCGCGACCCAGCGGCCGTCGACCGAGCAGGCCGGCTCGCGCACGCGCGCCCCGTTCGTCAGGCGGGTGGTGCGGTCGCTCTGCCGGTCGTACAGGAACAGATCGCCGAAGCTGTAGGCGCCGCGGTAGCGCTCGTTGCGGTCGAAGACGACGCGGCGGCCGTCGCGACAGACGTCGAAGCCCTCGGTGCCGTACAGCTCGAGCACGCGGTGATCGTAGGCGTCGACCGGCGTGTCGGGGTGCGCGCGTAGATGCCCGAGGGCACGCGGCCGGCGGTGTCGATGTTCCACAGCGTGCCGTCGGGCAGGAAGCGCGGGTTGGCGTGGCGACGGCCGGTGGTCGTGAGGGCGCGGGCGGGGGTCAGGCCCTCGGCCGCGAGGGCGTCGCGCTCGGCCTCGGCCCGGGCGACCTGCGCGGCCTGCCACTCGGCGTAGAGCGCGGTGAAGGTCTCGCCGGTGGCCTCGAGCATCGCGCGGTTGAGCGAGAAGGGATGACGTCGTCGGCCATGGCGTCGTGCACGCGCCCCATGACCTGCTCGCCGCGGGTGCGGGCGATCCAGTCGATGAAGTGGCCGCCGTACATGTACCAGACGTTGGCGCCGGGCCAGGTGAGCGGGACGTGGGTGATGGCGTCGATGTCGTAGAGGGCGCCGGCGAGGGCGTGGACGCGCAGGAAGCCCCGGAAGATGGCGGAGTGGATGCGCCCGCGCGCCGAGGTGGCCGACTCGAGCCAGACGGCGCCGCCCTCGAGGGTGAACGAGGGCAGGTTCTGGTTGGGGGCGATGATGCCGCCGAAGAGGGCGTTGATGAGGGCGGGCAGGCCGCGGGTCTGGTCGAGCTGGAGGATGTGCACGTACTCGTGGAACACGAGCAGGCGCAGCCAGTCGTCGTAGTCGTTCAGGTTGCCGTCCAGCTTGGGCGGGGCGGCGAAGAGGTTGATGTGCGGGTAGGGCAGGGCGCTGGCCGAGCCGTTGGCGCTGTCGCCGAAGTCGGTCAGCACCACCTGGACGCGCTGGGTGGCCCGGCGCGCGAAGTAGGGCGAGAGGACGCGGTGCGCCTCTTCGCACAGGCGGGCCGCGCGATAGGCCACCGCGTCGAGGCCCACCGGGTAGTGCAGCTGGAAGTTGGGGGTGTCGATCGTGCGCCAGTCGAGCGTCGCGTCGCCGGCGCGCGCCGGCCACGGCAGCAGGGTGAGCAGCAGCAGCACGAGGGACGGGGCGCGCGCACCGCGGGAGACTAGCACGGTCGCGGGGTTTGGGCAGCGTCCGGTGGGCGTCCGCGCGCCGGGGCCGAACGCGCGCCTATGCGGGGCGGCGGTGGCGCGCTAAAGTCGCCGCGATGTCAGACGCCATCCTGGTCGCGGACGACGAGAGCAACCTGCGCAAGGTGCTCGGCGCGTTGCTGCGGCGTCAGGGCTATCGCGTGGACACCGTGGCCGACGGGGCCGAGGCGCTGGCCCGGCTGGACGAGGCCGACTACGCGGCGGTCATCAGCGATCTGCGCATGCCCGGCGTCGACGGCATGGCGCTGCTGCGCCGGGTGGGCGAGCGCCTGCCCGATCTGCCGGTGATCATCATCACGGCGCACGGCACCGTCGACACGGCCGTCGAGGCGCTGAAGGCGGGCGCCTTCGACTTCATCACCAAGCCCTTCGATCAGGCCGAGCTGGCCAAGGTGGTCGAGAAGGCGGTCGCCACCCACCGGCTGAACCGCACCGAGAGCCACCCGCACGAGGTCGAGCCGGCCAAGGGGCGCTTCGGGCTGATCGGCACGTCGGCGGCGATGCAGCGGGTGTTCGGCATCGTCGACAAGGTGGCCAGGACGCCGTCGACGGTGCTGATCACGGGCGAGAGCGGCACGGGCAAGGAGCTGATCGCCAAGGCGCTGCACGAGCACTCGCCGCGGGCGGACGAGCCCTTCATCAAGGTCAACTGCGCGGCCATCCCCGCCACGCTCATCGAGTCCGAGCTGTTCGGCTACGAGAAGGGCGCGTTCACCGGGGCGGTGACGAACAAGCCGGGGCGCTTCGAGCTGGCCGACGGGGGCACGCTGTTCCTCGACGAGATCGGCGAGGTGTCGACCGAGACGCAGGTGAAGCTGCTGCGGGCCATCCAGGAGAGCGAGTTCGAGCGGGTGGGCGGCATCACGACGCGGCGGGTGGACGTGCGGCTGGTGACGGCCACCAACCGCGATCTGCAGGCCGAGGTGGCGGGCGGGGCCTTCCGCGAGGACCTGTACTATCGGCTGAACGTGGTGCCCATCAAGCTGCCGCCCCTGCGCGAGCGGGCCGACGACGTGCCGCTGCTGGTCGAGCACATGCTGGACAAGTACAACGCGCGGCTCGAGCGCGACGTGCAGCGGGTGGACGACGCGGCGATGCAGGTGCTGCTGCGGTACGCGTGGCCGGGCAACATCCGCGAGCTCGAGAACGTGATCGAGCGGACGCTGCTGTTCTGCGACGGCCAGACCGTGACCGCCGAGGATCTGCCGGCGGAGCTGTGCGCGCAGGCCGAGGGGGGCGGATCGATGGCGGTGCCCATCCCGCCGGTCGGGGTCACCGGGCTGAAGGACGCGGTGAAGCTGACGACGCAGCGGCTGGAGCGCGAGATGATCGAGCGCGCGCTCGAAGAGACCGGGGGCAACGTGACCCGCGCGGCGCGGAAGCTGGAGATCTCGCGCAAGAGCCTGCAGACCAAGATGAAGGAGCTCGGGCTGCGGGACGAGTGAGGCGCGCTCGGCGGGGGCGCGGGGCAAGGTTTACTCCCGACCCCGTCGCGATTATGCTCGCCGCGCTGTCGTCTACCCGCGAGGCGTGCCCATGTTCCGGCCCTCCGTGTTGTTCGTCGTGGCCCTCGTGGCGGCCTCGTACGCGTTGCCGCCCGCGCCGGCCAGCGCCGCCGAGCTGACCGACGTCATCGACGCCGACGACGAGAACGACCCCTACGATTTCACCGGCGAGATCACCTACCGGCGCTCGCTGCGGCGGGCCAAGATCACCCGCGAGTACGCCTGCAGCCCGTCGCTGCGGTCCTTCGACCGCGACACGTGTCCCGACGCCGGGCCGGCGGGCGAGCTGGTGCAGGTGAAGGAGCTCCGGTACGAGCGCGTGATCCACGAGGTGGTGCCGCGGGTGCGCTTCGGCATCTGGCACGATCTCGAGCTGGCCATCGAGGCGCCCATCGTGGTGCAGGACGAGCAGTCGCTGCGCTTCGCCGGCAACGGCGGCGACGCGAACAGCGCGGTGGTCACCGCCGACACCAGCACCATCGCGCCGGCCGACGAGGAGCGCCTGTTCGAGGTGCCCAACGCCGGGCTGCCCACGCGCGCGGGCTTCGGCGACATGCAGTTCATGCTGCGCTGGTCGCCCATCGCGCAGGAGCGCGACGATCAGCGGGGCAACTGGACGCTCGAGTTCGGCTACCGCGCGCCCACCGGGCAGGTGATGGAGTTCGGCAACGAGGGCGTCGGCCGTGGCGTGCACGAGCTGACCTTGGCGACCAGCCTGTCGCGCCGCTTCCACTACACCGATCCCTACGTGCGGGTGGCCGGCATCCTGCCCATCCCGTCGGACAGCTCGCTGTTCAAGGATTACGGGGACAGCCAGGAGCACGTGGGCCCCGGGGCGCGGCTCGAGTTCGACCTGGGCAGCGAGTTCATCGCCTTCGAGCAGCCCAAGTACGGGGTGAAGATCTTCCTCGACCTGAGCCTGGGCGCCACCTACCAGGCCGAGGGCCGCGACTACAGCGAGCTGTTCGACGCCTTTGCCGGCGGCAGCGCCGACGCGCAGACCCGCACCTGCGATCCCTCGGCCGCCACCGGCGGCAACTGCGCGGTGTACAACCCCGACAGCCGCAGCAAGCTGGCGGCCGAGCCCACCTTCGACGGCATCACCACCGTCGAGGAGTACATGACCTTCCGCGTCCGCGCCGGCTTCGGCGCGTACCTGTCGAAGTACACCAAGCTGGCGGTGCACGTGGGCCTCGACCACGACACCGAGCACTTCCTCAGCAACGCGGACATCGGCAAGGATCTGGACGGATCGGGGCTGGTGGAGGCGAAGGGCGATCCGCGGTACGACGCGGCGGAGCACAACCCGACGTACGTGCCGGCGATCGACGCCCAGGGGCGGCGGATTCGGATCGAGGAGACGACGGTGTTCAACGTGGCGGCGAACCTGTCGTTGGTGTTCTGAGGCGCGAAGCGCCCCTTGACCTTGACCTTGACCTTGACCTGACGAGCCCCAGCGCGCGGGCTCTCAGCGACCTTCGTTCAAAAGACGTGCGTGCCCGTGCCCGTGCCCGTGCCCGTGCCCGAAGGACGGGCGCCTGCGCACGAGCTCGCCGTTTGCTCGGACCGAGAGGTCAGCGCCGGGAAGGGGGGCGGCGCCGGAAGGTCAAGAAGGGGGCGCGGCCTGCGGGCGTGGCGCCGGTTCGCGCGTCGCGGCGCGGCTTGGGGCACGGTCAAGGTCAAGGTCACGGTCAAGGGAGGGGCGCGGCCTGCGGCGTGGCGCCGGTTCGGGCGTCGCGGCGCGGCAGGGCACGGTCAAGGTCAAGGTCAAGGTCAAAGGGAGAGGGACGCGGCCTGCGGGCGTGGCGCCGGTCCGAGCGTCGCTGCGCGGCTTCGGGCGCGGGCACGGGCACGGGCACGGGCACGTGACCCTTTCCTCTCGGGATCAGGCGCCGTGGACGGGACCCGCGTCCACCAGCAGGGCGGCGAAGAGCAGGGGGTGAGATACACCAGCGAGTACAAGAAGAACCCGCGCGCCCAGCGGTTCAGCTGCACGTCCCGGCGGAAGCCGCGGATGGCCCAACCGAGGAACACGAGGCCCAGCACGCCCGCGAGGCCGGCGTGAGATCCAGCCGGCGTGGCCCAGGGGCACCAGCAGCAGGCTGACCGGCAGCAGGGCGGCGGTCCAGAGCAGGGCGTGCCAGCGGGCGGCGCCGGGGCCGTAGCGGCCGGGGACCGTGGCGATGCCGGCGCGGTCGTACTCCTTCTGGCGGTAGATCGAGATGGCCAGGAAGTGGGGCAGCTGCCAGAGGAAGAGGATGCCGAACAGCACGACGCCGGGCCACTCGACGCGGCCGGTCACCGCGGTCCAGCCCATCAGCGGCGGCATCGCGCCGGGGATGGCGCCGACCAGCAGGGCCTGGGGGCTCAGCTGCTTCATCGGCGTGTAGATCCAGACGTAGCTGACCAGCGCGATGGCGGCCAGCAGGCCGGTGACCGGGTTGACGAAGAAGGTGAGCGTGGGCACCGACGCGACCGCCAGCGCGAGGCCGAAGTACAGGGCGACGCGCGGGGCCATGCGCCCGTCGGGCAGGGGGCCGCTTGCGCGTGCGGCCCATGTGCTTGTCGCTCTCGCGCTCGAGGTAGCAGTTGAGCGTGTTGGCCGCGCCCACCACCGCCACGGTGCCGAACAGCGTGGCGATCAGGCGGCCCCAGGTCAGCTCGCCCGCCCGGCGCCATCCAGAGGCCGCCGCCCGTCGTGATCAACACCAGGAAGGTGATGTTGGGCTTCACCAGCGCGACCAGGTCGCGAACCGTGCTCTGCAGCGTGGGGGCGGTGGCCGTGCTCATCCGTACGCCTGTGCCGTGGTGTCGCGCCCGCGCGGGCGCGTACGTCTACCCTGCGCCGTGGGGCGAAGTCAACCGGACGGCCGTCAGCGGTAGTCGCCGTGGCGCGCCTGGCCGGTCTCCTCCCACCAGCGGCGCCACCGCTCGACCGCCGCCCGCCGGTCGGCGAGGGGCGCGTCCACGAGGAAGCCGTAGTTCTGGTGGGTCACCCGCGTCAGCTCTTTGAAGCTGGATGCACGAATGTCGCGTTTGTCGCTCGCCAGGCCCTCGATCAACCAAAGAACCCGCGACTCGCCGGCGTGGTGCTCGAGCCAGCGGCTCCAGACCCAACGGTCGAAGTGCAGATCCTGCCGGGTGATCTCGACCAGCGCCGGTGCGCCGCCTCGACCAGCGCCGGCTCGGCCGCCCCAGCGCCTCGACCAGGTCCGGCGCGGCGTCGACCATGCGCAGCCGCCCGATGGTCTCGGCCGCCAGGCGCCGCTGCACCGGGCGACCGTGGTCCAGCGCCCGGCGCAGCCCGTCGACCACCTGCGCGAAGCCCGGCTGTCGCGGTAGCCGTCCACCACCACGGCCGCCACGTCGCGCACGCTGGGATCCTTGTCCAGCAGCAGGCGCCCGACCGTCGGCAGCGACCGGGGGCTGCGCAGGGCGCTGAACGTGAACGCCGCGTAGTAGCGCACCTCGGGCGACAGGTGGTCGCACAGCAGCTCGACCCGCGACACCGCCGCCGGCCCGAAGCGGATCAACGCCGCCAGCAGACCGCTGTGGCGCGTCACCGGGGTCGACCGCGGGTGCGCGGCGTACCGATCGACCACCAGGTGCCCGGGGAAGGCCGCGAAGAGCGCGTCGAGGGCGGCCTCGCCGCCGGTCAACAGCAGCCGCTCGGCCCCCTCGCGCACCAGGGGATCGGGATCGGCCAGGCGCGTCACCGCGTCGTGCAGCGCCTCGGCGTCGGGGGCGGCGGCGCGGGCGCGGCGGGCGCGGGCGTCGGGGTGAACGCGCTGAAGTCACCGTCGTCGCCGTCGTCCGGCGGGGGCGTCAGCGTGATCACCCGCGCGCCGCCCTTGGCGGGCCCGCTGGGCCCGTCGGCGGGCCGGGGATCGCCGATGTCCATCGCGCGAAAGCGCACCGAAGGCCGCTCGGCGGCGGTCTGCACCAACGCGGCGGCCCGCACCGACGGTCGCTCGGCCGCGGTGGTGGTGATCGGATCGGCCGGCTCGTCGTCCGGCGCCGCGTCGGCCACCTCGGCGCCGTCCATCACCCGCTGCAGCTCGAGCGCCCGCAGGTCCGGCGTCGTCCGCCGGAGATCCAGGTCGACCCCGCTGCGCAGCGGGCCGTCCTCGCGCGTCGCCTCGGCCACCCGCGCCGCCTCGGCGAGATCGGCCAGCTCGGCCAGCGGTCGCGTGGCGCGCGGGGGGGGATCGTCCTCGGTCTCGTCGGCGCGGGGCGCGCGCCCGCGTCGAGCGCGGCAGCTGCGGCACGGGGAAGCCCATGATCGTGCGCGAAGGGCCCAACGCGGGCTCCGGGGCCGGGGCGGCGGGCGGCGCGCTGGCCGGCACCTCGAGCAACGTGTCGGCGCCCAGCGTGGGCAGCGCCCGGCCCTCGGCGGTGCGCCCCAGCGCGGCCGTCGCGTCGCGCTGGGGGATCGGTGGGCAGCTGGACGAGCGGCGCCAGATCGTCCGCGTCCTCCATGGGGCGCGCGGCGGGCGGCCGCGTCGGGGGGACGTTGAACTCGGCGGTGCGGCCCCGCCCGCCGAGCTGGGCCACCAGCGCCGCGGCGCCCGGCATCAGGCGCCGCATGCCCACCGCGACGCTGGCCGGGATGGCGGCGTCGCCGGCGTCGCCCACGAACACGCCGACGATGCGGTGGCCGTCCCGCAGCAGCGGCTCGACCAGCACCTCGCGCGGCGCGCGCGCTGCAGCGCGGCGTACAGGGCGTCGAGATCGGCGTCCTCCGGGAAGCGGCCGCGGCGGTTCGCGCCCACCTCGAGCGCGCGGTCGAGGCTGGCCTGCGGGTGCAGCGTCAGCGCCTCGAGCGCCTCGTCGGGCGCGCCGCCCCCGGCCACCACGCGCAGCCCGTCGTCGGTTCGCGCCAGGAACAGCCGCAGATCGAGCACCGTCGCCGCCAGCGCGTCCAGGGTGGCGCGGCCCCCGTCCGTCTGCTCGGCCCGCAGCGCCTCGAGGCCGGTGGACACCCAGTCGGTGGGCGACGCGCCCGGCGCCAGCGCGGCCGCGGTGCGCGCGGCGCGCCCCACCGAGGCCGGCCAGCCCCGCCAAGAGCCCGCCGCTGCGCCCGGCGCTCCACCCGCGATCGACGTCGGGCCGCGGGAAGCCGGGGGCGGTGGCCAGGGCTGGCAGGCGGGGCGCCGTCGCGGTGGGCGGGCCGTCCAGCGCCGCCAGGCGGGCGGGCAGGGGTGGCCCTCGCGCGCCCGCGCCGTCCGCACGTCGATCTCGAGCGCCAGCCGGGGCGCACTGGGCGCCCCAGCTCGAAGGCGAGCGACGACCAGACGGCCGCCGGCAGGAAGGCGGCGCCGCGATCTCGATGCCGTCGTCGTCGACCTGCAGGGGCCACAGCGCGTGGGTCTCGCACAGGTCGTCGGGCACCAGCAGGCGGGCGCTCGCGTCGGCCGCCCACAGCGCCGCGGGCGGGGCGGCGGGCAGATCGAGCAGCGCCGCCAGCGTCTCGCGCAGGCGGTCGCGGTCGGCTCGATCCAGATCGGCGGTCTCGAGGAGGGCGGTGTCGGGGGCCGCCCGCGTCACGCTGGCGCGCGCGCGCCGCCTCGACGGCGTCGGGCGCGATCAGCCCGGACGCGGCGAGGCGGGCCCAGAGGTCGTCGTCCGCCGGCATGGGTTGCGCCCCCCGTCGCTGGCACACCGAGCAGCGGCCACCCTAACATGGGCGCCCCCACAACGCAGCTTCACCAACGCCACGCCCGAACCGCGGTCGTCGTCGTCGTCGATTCGGCGCTCCGCGCGGTGCCCGGTCACCGCCCCCGCGGGTTCGCTCTACCGGTCCGCGCGCGGCTTGCCCTGCACGAGCAGCGTGCCCGAGACGTACTCGGCCAGTCCCTGCCGGCGCGGATCGACCGCCGCCCACACATAACCCAGCAGCAGCAGCGCGAGGCCGACGACCGTGCCGGCGGTGTGCGCCAGGCTGCGCACGGGGCCGGCGTCTTCGCCGTACCAGGTCACCAGGCGCAGGCCGAGCAGGGCCTCGCCCACCGTACGCCCGGCGAAGGTGCGCCCGACCAGGCCGTGCACCGCGGCGGCCGTCAGCAGCACCACCGCGGCCGGCCGGAACTGCACGCGGTGGTTGGCCAGCAGATCGGCGGTGTAGTCGATCCAGTCGAAGCGCTGCGGGGGCAGGTGGTGCGGCGCGATGACGCCGACCGTCCAGAGCGCGTAGCCCAGCGCGGCCAGCAGGCCCAGGTCGATCAGGCCGGCGAGCAGGCGGCGCCAGAAGGGCGCGGCGTCGACGGCCAGCATCACCGGGGCGCCCTTCACAGCGCCCCCAGGCGATGCAGCGCGAGGGCGCAGGCGACGGGCGCGGCGGTCTCGGTGCGCAGCACCCGCGGGCCGAGCGTCACGCGGTGCGCGCCCTCGAGCGCCGCCAGCTCGTCGGGCGCGAAGCCGCCTTCGGGGCCGACGAACACCGCCAGGGGCGCGCCGAGGGGCGCGGCGGCGATCGGCCCGCCGCCCTCGGGGTGCAGCACCCAGCGGGTGTGATCGGCCAGCACCTCGGCCGCCGCCGCCACCGCGCGCGGGCCCTCGATGTCGGGCACACGTCGGCCCGCCCGCACTGGCGCGCCGCCTGCTCGACGACGCGCGCCAGGCGGTCGAGCCGCTTCGACGCGCGCTCGGCGCTCAGGGCGCACGACGCTGCGCGCGCAGTCGAGCAGCACCACGCGCTGCACGCCCAGCTCGGTCACCTGCCGCAGCACCGCGTCCAGCTTGTCGCCCTTCGGCAGCCCGTAGGCCAGCGTGACGGCCGCGCCGCCCACGCCCGCGCGCGCCGGCCCGCTGGCCTGGGCGCACCAGGCGCCGTCGGCGTGCTGAAGCGTCGCGGTCACCTCGCGCCCGGCGTCGAAGACGATGACCGGCGCGCCGACGCCCAACCGCAGCACGTGCACCAGGTGGTGCGCCGCGTCGTCGGGCAGGGGGATGGTGGGCGCGTCGAGATCGGCGCCCGGCGCGGGGACGCGGTGGCTCATCGGCGGCGCAGCACCAGCACGGTCCAGGGGCCCTCTTCGAAGCGCTCGACCTCGTCGAGGCCGGCGTAGGCCGCGCGCACCGCGTCCACCTGCCCGTGCAGCATGCCGGACAGCACCAGCACGTCGCCCGTGCGCTCGATGATCAGCGGCGCCAGCTCGATCAGGATGTGCGCGAGGATGTTCGCGACGACGATCGGGAAGCGGCCCTCCACCGCGTCGGCCGAGCCGACGTGCAGCTCGACGCGATCCTCCACCCCGTTGAGGCGCAGGTTGTGGCGCGCGTTGTCGACGGCGACGGGGTCGATCTCGACGCCGACCGCGCGGTGGCCCAGGCGCGCGGCCGCGATCGACAGGATGGCGCTGCCGCAGCCGACGTCCAGCAGCGTGGCGGGCGCGGCGGGCAGGTGGGCGTCCAGCGCGCGCATCACGCCGCGCGTGGTCTCGTGGGTGCCGGTGCCGAAGGCCATGCCGGGCTCGATGATCACGGTGATCGGCGCCTCGGCGTCGTCGGCCTCCCCACGGCGGCCGCACCGCGATCCGCGGCGACAGACGCTGGCCCCGGAAGAAGGCCTTCCAGCCCTCCTTCCAGGTGTCCTGGTCGTGCCGCTGGGTCTGCACGGCCGTGGCCGCCAGGCCGAGATCGGCCAGGCACGCGTCCACCCGCGCCTGCAGATCCTCGGGCGGCGCCGCCTCGAACGACACCACCACGCGGTGCACGTCGGCCGCGTCGCTCTTGTCCATCGTCGTCGCGTCCTGCACCTCGACCGGCGTGTCCAGCGCCTCGGCCAGGAGCCAGGCCGCCGCGTCGGCCAGCTCGGCCGGCACCTCGAAGCTCGCTCGCCACCAGCTCATCGCAAGGCTCCCACCACGGGCCGCACCACGACGGCCCTCGATCCGCTGGTCAATCGGGCCGCCGCGGCCTTCGCGCGCGCGCCGGCGTCACGCGCCCCACCTCGCCGCGCCAGCGGTCGAGCGCGTCCGGTCCGGTCCAGGGCAGCCCGTGCGCCGCGTTGCGCGCCAGCCAGGCAGCGCAGCGCGCGCGCGCGCGCCGCCAGGGTGACCGTCGCGCGCGCGATCAGCGCGTCCCGCGCGCGGCCGAAGGCCAAGGGCGGCGGTGCGCCCGCGCGCGCCGCCCGCCAGGGCCGCGTCCAGGCGGCCCGCGGCCGCCGCCGTCGCCGCGTCGTCGCCCTGCAGGTCGAAGGCCAGAAAGCCCCCGCCGCGCCAGCTCGCCGTGCGGCACCACGTCGACGCCTTCGCCGCCCGCGACGTCGGCCATCCAGGCGCCCAGCACCTGCAGCCGCGCGGCCTGCTCGGCGTCCTCGACCGCCACCGGCCAGGCGACGACGCGCCGCGGTCGATCGCCCGCCGCGGTCAGCCGCAGATCGGCGGGGCGCGCGCGGGGCGCCGGCGGCAGCGCGCGGACGGGGCCGCGGCCGAGGAACGCCCGGCGGACGGCGCGGCCGGCGCGGGCGGGATCGAGATCGCCGGCCACGACCAACCCAGCAGCGCGCGCGGGCCACGTGCAGGTCGTGCCACGCCCAGGCGCCGGCCGGCGACACGGCCGCCAGCGCCGCGGCGTCCGCGTGGGCGGGGCGCGCGAAGGGGTGGGCGGCGCCGAAGACCGCGCGGCGCAGCAGGGGGCAGCGCCTCGTCGGCCGGCGCGCCCGGCGCGACGCGAGGCCAGATCAGCGCGCGCGGGGCCGCCTGGCCCCAGCCGCCGGGCGAACGCGGTCAGCGCGCGCTCGAAGTCCTCAGGCGCCACCTGGGCGCGCAGGGCGAGGTGATCGGCGCGGCCCAGGCCTCGGTCGGGGGCTCGGCGGGGTGGGGCAGGGCCAGGGCGGCGGCGACGGCGGCGGCCAGCCCCACTGCCTCGGACGGCTCGGCGGCGCAGCCCGCCCTCGAGCTCGGCGTGCAGCGCGACCGTGCCCGCGCCGGGCATCGGGTGGATCCACACCTCGATCCCCGGCTTCAGGCGCAGACGCCCGGCGGCGTCGGGCGGGGCGCCACGGCCAGCGCGGCCGCGCGCTCGGCGAGCGATTCGCCCCACAGGGCGGCGTCGACGTCCCGCTCGACCGGCGTGCGCACGACGGCGGACAGCGCGGTCGCGGGCACCTCTCGGCGCCGCCTCGGCCGGGGCCTGGACGACGGCGGCGGGATCGGGCACCGCGCCGAAGCGCAGCCAGGCCAGGCCCACCTGCGCGCGCGCGCGCCGCGGGCCGGCGATCGCCGGCGCTGGCGCCCACCAGCTGCGCGGCGCGCGCCCGCTCGGCCGGCGTCGGCGGCGCGTCGCGCAGCCCGGCGACGGCGTCGAGCGCCAGGTCGAAGGCGGATCGACCTGCGCCGGCGGCACCTCGACCCGGACGATCAGCGCGGGGCCTCGGGCGGCGTCCAG
This sequence comes from Myxococcales bacterium, assembly GCA_020633465.1. Lineage (GTDB taxonomy): Bacteria > Myxococcota_A > Bradymonadia > UBA7976 > UBA1532 > JACKDN01. The sequence goes on along the minus strand of JACKDN010000007.1, from coordinate 264,318 downwards.
GCGAAGGCCTCGACCCGGGCGGCGGGGGCCAGGGCGCGCAACCGCGGGCCGAGCCGCTCGCCGAGGGTGACCGCCCGGCGGTCGGCCGCCAGGGCGCCCTCGGCCTCGAGCGGGGGCGAGCGCGAAGGCGAGGGTGAGCGTGGCCGGTCCGCCCTCGATCGCGTCCACGCGCACCCGGGGCCGGGTGAGGGCGGGGGCCGGGGCGGGCCGGGCGGTGGCGGTCCCGCGCCAGGCGCCCAGCAGGGCCGCCGCGCTCAGCACGTCGGGGGCGCCGTGGGGCCGACCACGACCAGCCGCGCGGCGTCCGGCGTGTACCGGGCGCGGTGCAGCGCCGCGGTGGCCTCGCTCGAGAGGGCGGCCAGCGCGCTGCTGTCGGGCAGGGGCGAGCGCGCCCAGGGATCGCCGGGCCGCAGCCCGGACAGGGCCGCCTCGAGGCGCGCCGGCCGGGCCCGCGCGCGGCGGTGATCGCGGCGTCCCATTGAGCGCGCGTGCCGGCGTCGGGGGCCTCGGGCGGGGCGCCGATCGCCTCGGCCAGCCCGGCGAGGGCGACGCCGAGCGCGCGGCGGCGGGCACGGTGATCTCGAAGGCGGTCGCGTCGGCCATCGACCAGGCGTCCGCGCGGCCGCCGAGCGGGGTGGTCAGCGCGACGAGGCGCGCCAGCACCTGACGCTCGAGCGCGAAGGCCGCGCCGCGGCTGGCCGCGTCCTCGTCGACGGCGCCCGCCGCCACCCAGAGCTGCGCGACCACGACCTCGCCGGGGCGCTGCTCGGCGTAGACGGCCAGGCCGTTGGGCAGGGCCCGCGTCCGGGCCAGGGCGTCCGGCGGCGGCGGCACCGCGCGGGGGGCCTTCGGTCGAGGCGACGCGCCGCAGGCCAGCAGGCCCGCGGCCACCAGGGGGAGGACGGGTCTCATCGGCGCGCGACAGTAGCGGTCGCGTCGGTTCACGGCAACCGCTCGCCGCGCCGCACCGGGTGGGTGCAACCGGGCCGGTGATGGTCTAGATTGGCGGGCCATGCCACCCCTGTCCGAGCCCGGCGACTGGCGCGCGCGGTACGAGCGCGCGCTCGACGAGGCGCAGCACGGCGTCACCGCGGCCGATCGCGCGGCGCGCCCTGCTGGACGCGGGCGATCTGCTGCGCGGACCGGGCGATGACGCCGTCGAGGCGGCGGCGCTGTACCTGCGCGCGGTGGGCGAGGCGCCGGACGCGCCCGAGCGCCCGCTCAGCCGCCTGGCCGCGCTGGCCCGGGACACCGGCGACGTCCGCGTCACCGCGCGGCTGGTGGCGGGGCTGTCCCAGGCGGGGCGCTGGGACGACGTCGTGACCGTGCTGGTGCGGCAGGCCGAGGCCGTCGACGAGCTGGCCGAGCGCGCCGGGCTGCTGGTGGAGGCGGCGCGCACGGCCTCGCAGCGGCTGGGCGACGAGGCGCGCGCCCGGGCGCTGCTGCTCGAGGCGGCGCAGGTGTGCGCCGAGCCGGGCGGCGACGGGGCGTGCCCGCGGTGGCCGACGCGCTCGAGGCGCGGGTCGCCGAGCGGCCCGACGACGACGGGCTGGCCGTGGCGCTCGCCCGCCTCGAGACCCAGGCCCAGCGACCGGGGCAGGCGATCGAGGTGCTGGTGCGCGCCGCCCGGCACGTCGCGGACGCGCGCCGCCAGGCCTCGTTGCTGCTCGACGCCGCCATCCTCTGCGCCGATCGGGCGGGCCGACCGACCGAGGCCCTGGTGCACCTGTACGAGGCCTACGCGCTCGATCCGGATCAGGGGCGCGCGGTGGACGTCCGGCTGGAGGCGGTGGCCGAGCGCTGGGGCGGCCACGCCGAGGTGGCCGACATGCTGGTCGACATCTACGAGCGCCTGCAGCGGCCGGATCGCGTGCACGCGGCGCTCGAGCGGCGGCTGGTCGACGTCCCGGCGGGCGAGCGGCCCGCGCTGCTGCTGCGGCTGGGCGAGCACGCCGAGTACCAGCTGGTGGACGGGCCGCGCGCCTTCGAGTGGTATCGGCAGGGGGCTCGAGGCGGCCGAGGGCGACACGGCCGCGGCCTGCGCGGCGGGCATGCGCCGGGTGGGCGCCGAGGGCGTGCCGGGCGCCCTCGAGACGATGGCGACGCTCTTCGCCCGCCTGGGGCTGTGGCGCGCTGGTGCACGTCTTCGACGACGAGGCCGCCCTGCGGGTCGAGGACGCCGAGCGCGCCGACCTGTTCTTCCGCGCCGGCGAGGTGCTCGAGGCGCACCTCGAGGATCTCGAGGGCGCGATGAAGCACTACCTGCGCGCCTTCAAGCTGCAGCCCCGCAACAGCCGCTACCTGGCGGCCGGCGAGCGGCTGTACCGGCGGCGCGGCGACTGGGTGATGGTCGACCGGCTGCTGGGGCTGCAGGTGCGCGTGGCGGCCGACGGCCCCACGCGCGCGCGCTTCTGATGGATCAGGGGCGCGTCCGGCACCGCGATCTGGGGCGACCGCTCGAGGCCTACGACGCCCTGCGCGCCGCCGCCGCCGCCGAGCCTGGGTGGGCGAGGCCGCGATGGCCGCCTTGGGTGATCTGGTGCGCGACGACGAGGCCTTCGCGACGATCGAGCGCGGCCTGCGGCGGCGCGCGGCCGACGAGGGGCAGACCGAGGCGGCGCGCCTGCTGTCCGAGCTGGCCGCGCTGTACCTCGACCTGCGCGGCGACGCGGTCCGCGCGGCGTCGGTGCTGCAGGACGCCTCGCGCCTGGCGCCGGCGGACGAGGCGCTGTATCGGCGGGCCCTGGAGGTGCTCACCCTCGCGGGCGCCGCCGACTCGAAGCTGCGCTGGCTGGCCAGCGCGGCCGAGCGGCCCTTCCCGACGTCCTGGCGCGCCGCGCTGGCGCGGGCGGCGGCCGAGGGCTACGCCGAGGTGGGGCCGCCGCGGGCCGAGCTGGCGGCCTGGCGCGCGGTGCTCGCGGTGGATCCCCAGGACACCGACGCCCTCACGCGGGCGCTCGACGCGGCCGAGCGCGCGGACGATCCGGCGACCGCGGCCCACCTGCTGGGCGAGGCGCTGGCCGGCCGCTTGGGTGGCGCCGCCGTCGACGACGCCGTGCAGCGCGCTCGGTGGGAGGCGCTGGGCGCCGCTCGCCGCAAGCTGGGGACGCCGCGGGGGCCGCCGAGTGCGACCGCCGGCTGCTGGCCGAGGATCCGCTGCACGCCGAGGCGTTGCCCCGCCTGATCGACTGGTACACGAGCAACGAGAGCTGGGAGGCGCTGCGCTCGCTGCTCGAGACGGCTGCCGAGGCGGAGGCGGCGCCGGGCGCGCCGGCCGTCGAGCGGCTGAAGGCGCTGGCCACGCTGGCCGAGGATCGCCTCGAGGATCCGCGCTCGGCGGCGGTGTACCTGCGGCCGCTGCTCGAGGTGCCGGCCGAGGCCGAGGCGGCGCGCGAGGCGCTGCATCGCCTCTACGCGGCCGCCGGTGATCGGGACGGCGAGATCGGCCTCCTGGAGCTGGAGCTGCGCGCCGCCGAGGCGCCCGCGGATCGGCGCGCGCTGGCCGAGCAGCTGGCGACGCTGGCGGACGCCGAGCCGCCCGCGCCGGCGGCGCGCACGCTGGCCCTGCGCGCGCTGGCCGAGCTGACGCCCGAGGATCCGGCGCCCCGCGCGCGGCTCGTCGAGCACCTGCGCGCCATCGGCGACGCCGCGGGCCTGGCCGACGCGCTGGCGACGACGCCTGGCGCGCCGCGCCGGACGCCGCGGGGCTGCCCGCCCTGCGCGAGCGCGCGCGCCTGCTGGCGGACGATCTCAGGGCGCGCCGACGAGGCCGTCGCGCTGTGGCAGACGCTGCTCGAGCACGCGCCTGAAGACGACGAGGCCTTGGCGCGCCTGCAGGCCGAGCGCGCGGCGGCCGGGGATCACGAGGCCGTCTGGTCGCTGCTCCGCCGGCGGGCCGCCGCGCGCGAGGCCGGCGAGGGGGGCCGCGCGGCTGTGGCGCGAGGCGGCCGTCGTCGCCGAGGTGCAGCTGGGCGACGCGGCGCGGGCCATCGACGCGTGGCGGGCGGTCCGCGCGGCCGCCCCGGAGGACGGCGAGGCCCAGGACGAGCTGCTGCGGCTGCTGGCCGACGTCGAGGACTGGGCGGGGTTCGTCGACCTCGGCGCCGCGCGGCTGGACGCGCTCGAGGGCGCCGAGCGCGGCGAGCTGGCGCGTCAGCTGGGGCGCGCGCTGGACGGGCCGCTGGGGCGTCCGGCCGACGCGGGGGCGCGTGGCGCGCCGTGCTCGACGAGTCCCCGGACGACGTCGAGGCGCTCGACGCGCTGGTGCGATCGGCCGAGGCGGCCGGCGACGCGCCGGCCACCGCCGAGCTGCTGGGTCGACTGGCCCCGGTGGCGCCTGCCTCGGACCGGCCCGCGCTGTGGGCGCGGCGCGCGGAGACGCTCGAGGCCGCCGGCGATCTCGGCGGCGCGCTGGACGCCTGGCGCGCCGCGCACGAGGCCGCGCCCGACGAGCGCGCCCCGCTGATCGCGATGCGGCGCCTGGCCCTCGAGCGTGGCGACTACTGGGCCGCGGCGCGGGCGCTGGTGGCCGAGCTGCCCTTCGCCGCCGACGACGCCGAGGCCCTCGAGCTCGACCGCCTGCTGGGCCGCATCAGCGACGCCGAGCTGGGCGATCAGCTGGGCGCGGTGGCGGCCTGGGAGCGCGTCCGGGCGCGGCGGCCGGACGACCTCGAGGCGCTGCAGGCCCTGAAGGCGCTGTACGCGGATCTGGGGCGCGTCGACCACCTGGTCGGCGTGCTGCGCGATCTGCTGGCCGCGGCGCCGGACGATCGGGCGCGCATCGCCCAGCTGATGGACGCCGGGCGCCTGCTCGAGGCGCAGCGCGCCGATCACGCCGAGGCCTTCGAGTGCTGGTGGCGCGCGTGGCGGCTGAGCGACGGCGACGCGCCCGAGGTGCTGGCCGCCCTGCGTCGCCTGGCCGAGAAGGGCGGGCTGTGGGATCGCTACCTGGACGCCCTGGTGGACGCCGAGCGGCAGGCGGGGGATCGCGCGCGGCGGGTCGGGCTGCTGGTGGAGCAGGCCGAGATCGTCGCCGATCACCTCGGCGACGTCGCCCGCGCCGTGGGCATCGCCCGCTCGGCCCTGCGGCTGGCCCCCGACGAGGGGCCGGCCCTGGAGCTGCTCGAGCGCACCGCGCCGCAGGTGGGCGCGTGGGCGCCGCTGGTCGAGTCGTGGCGGGCGGTCGCCGACGGCCAGCGCGTCGGCGATCGGCGCGGGGTGCTGCTGCTGCAGGCGGCGCGCGCGGCCGAGACGCGGCTGGCCGATCTCGATCTGGCCTTCGAGCTGTTCGCCGAGGCCAGCGCCGCGGGGGCGGCGGGCGCCGACGACGATCTGGTGCGCCTGGCGGCGGCGCACGATCGCTGGGCGCAGCTGATCGAGGTGTTCACGCGCCGCTGGCAGGCCCTGACCCAGACGCGGGCGCAGCTGGCGGTGCTGCACCGGCTGGCCGAGCTGCTCGAGACCCGCGCCGGCGACTGGGAGCGCGCCTTCGAGCAGTACGTGCTGGCGCTGCAGCTCGAGCCGCGCGACGAGGCCACCCGCGACCACGTGTTCCGCCTGGCCGACGCCCACGACGCCTGGTCGATCGTCGAGCGCGTGTTCGAGCTGAAGGCGCGCGACGCCGACGCGCCCTGGAAGGCCATCGCGCTGCTGCAGGACCTGGCGGCCCTGCAGGCCGAGCGCTTCGGGGCGCCGGCGCGGGCCTTCGAGACGTTGCGCCGCGCCTTCGCGATCGAGAGCTGGAACGAGAAGACCCACCTGGCGCTGCGGTCGGTGGCCGAGCGCATCGGCGCCTGGCGAGATCTGGCGCGGTTCTTCGAAGAGGAGGGGGGCTGGGCCGGCGAGCAGCACGCGCGGCTGCGGCTGTACCGCGAGGCCGCCGATCTGTACCGGGCGCACGGCGAGGCCACCGAGGCCGCCCGGGTGCTGCGCAAGGTGGCCGAGCTGGCGCCCGACGACGCGGCGGTGGTGGACGAGCGCCTGGATCTGTTGCGGGCGGGGGACGACGCCGCGGCGCTGGCCGACGCGCTCGAGCGCGCGGTGCGCGACGCCGACGCCGACCGGCGCGGCGCCTGGCTGCGCGAGTTGGCCGATCTGTACGCCGGCCCCCTGAGCGACGCGGCGGCCGAGGCCCGCGCCCTCGACCGGCTGCTGGCCCTCGAGCCGACGGACGACGCGCTCTTCGATCGGCTGTGCGGCGCGCTGACCGCGGCCGGGGATCACCGCGCCCTGGATCAGCGCCTGGCGCGGCGGGCGCAGCACCACGAGGCGCGGATCAAGGCCGCGCGGGGGCGCGACGACGGCGGCACCGAGGCCGCGCGGGCGAGCGACGCCCTGCACGCCACGCTGCTGCGCCGGGCCGATCTGCTCGACGCGCACCTGCAGCAGCCGCGCGAGGCCTTCCGGCTGCGCGCGCGCGTCGCGGCGGACACCCCCGACGATCTCGACCTGCTGTTCCGCCTGGCCGCCGACGCCGACGCGGCCGACGGCCACGCCGAGCTCTTGGCCTGCGCCGAGCGCTCGGCCCAGGTGGCCGATCCCGATCACCTGCGCGACGTGCTGCTGCTGGTGGGCCGCACCGCGCGGGATCGCTTCCGCAACGTGCGCAAGGCTCTCGGCGCGCTGGCGCGGGCGCTGGATCTGCGCCCCGACGACGTCGAGCTGGCGCGCGAGGTGGCCGATCTGCTCGAGCGGCGGCAGCGGCACGGCGAGCTGCTGGCGCTGCACGAGCGGGTGGGGCCTGCGCTGGTGGCGCGGGCGGGCGAGGACGCCGAGGGCGCGGCGGTGCGGGCGCGGTGGGCGGTGGCGGTGGCCGATCTGCAGTCCGAGCGGCTGTACCGCCACGCCGACGCGGTGGCGACGCTCCGGCGGGTGGTGGCGGCCGGCGACGCGCACCCGGTGGCGCTGCGTCGGCTGCGCGCGCTGGCGGTGAAGGCCGAGGATCCGGTGGCGGTGCGCGAGGCGGCGGTGGCGCTGGCCGAGCGCACGCACGGGGCGCCGCGGATCGAGCTGCTCGAGGCCGGGGCGCGCGACGCGCAGCGCCTCGGCGACGACGACGGCGCGGTGGATCTGTGGCGGCGGGTGCTGGCCGACGATCCCGATCACGCCGAGGCGTCGGCCGGGCTGCGCCGGGTGGCCGAGAAGCGCCAGGACTGGGATCTGCTGGTCGAGCAGCACGCGGCGCGCGCGGCGACGGCGACCACGGCGGCCGAGCGCGTGTCGGCGCTGGCGGCGCTGGGCCGGCTGCATCAGGAGCGGCGGGCGGATCCCGCGGCGGCCGAGGCCGCCTGGCGGCGCGTGCTGGACGACGATCCCGAGCACCTCGAGGCCCTCGAGGCCTGCCTGACGCTGTCTCACGCGCGCGGCGACGGGCCGACGGTGGACGCCCTCTTGGCCCGGCTGGGCGCCTGCCTGGACGCGACCCGCGACGAGCGCGTGCTGGGCCGGCTGTCGCCCTTCGTCGCCGGGCTGCAGCTCGACCGGGCGCGGGCGGCGCAGGCGGTGGGCGACGACGACGCGGCGCTGGCTCGGCTGGAGGACGCCCACCGCCGCGCGCCCGCGCGACACGACGTCGGGCAGGCGCTGGCCGATCTGCTGTACACCCGCGGTGATCTGCGCGCCGCCGCGCGCCTGTACGGCGCCCTGCCGTTCCCGCTGCCCCCGGACGAGGTCGACGCGGCCGGCGCCAAGGCCGCCGAGCACCTGCGCCGCGCCCGGGCCTTCCGCGCGGCGGGCGAGGACGCCGACGCCATGCGGCACTTCGAGGCCGCCGCGCAGCACCCGGACGCGCGGGTCGACGCGCTCGAGGCGCTGGCGAACATGCAGGAGGGCGCGGGCCGCTGGGAGGCGGCGGTGCGGCTGCGCGACAAGCTGGCGCGCGCGGTGAGCGAGCCCGCGCGGAAGGCGGCCGCCTGGGCGGCGGCGGGGCTGATCGCCGAGCAGCGGCTCGAGAAGCCCGCGCGGGCGCTGACCCTGTACGACAAGGCGCTCGAGGCGGGCCTGGACGACGCGGTGCTGCTGCGGCGGCTGCTGGACGCCTACGCGGCCCACGGGCGCGTGGACACCGCCCTCGCGCTGGTCGAGCGGCTGGTGGACGCCGAGGCCGATCCGAACCCGCAGGCCGAGCTGTGGACGGTGCGCGGCGCGGTGCTGGCGGGCGCGGGGCGGCCGGCCGAGGCGGTGGCTGCCTATCGCGCCGCGCTCGATCGCTCACCGCTGCTGGCGGCGGCGGCCACCGGCCTCTTCGAGGTGCTCGACGCGGCGGACGAGGGGGTGCGCGCCGAGGTGGTCGAGCAGGTGCGCGGGGGCGTGCGGCACGCCACGGGGCGGGCGCGGGTCCCGGTGCTCGAGGCGCTCGGCGCCTGGCTGATGCGCAGCGGCGGCGCCGCCGACGCGCTGGCCACCTACGAGCAGCTGCACGCGCTGGATCCGGATCACCTGGGCGCGCGCGCGGCCCTGGCGGCCCTGTACGGGCGGCTGGCCGACGCCGGCGACGCGGCCGGCGATCCCGAGGCGCTCTCGCAGGCCATCCTGCACCGCGCGGCCTACCTGGCGGCCAGCCCCGGCGAGCCGGACGCGCTGCGCGATCTGGTCGCGCTGTACGAGGCGGCGGGCGAGGCGCACGCCGCGCACGCGCCCCTGTCGCTGCTGGCGCTGATGGGCGAGGCCACCGACGCCGAGCGCGAGCGGCTGGCCGACCTCGTGGACGTCTTCGGGGGCGCGCCGCCGAGCGCGCTGCCGGCGTCCGTGCGCGAGCGCCTGGTCGCCGACGACGCCCTGCGGTCGCCGGCCGGCGTGCTGCTCGAACACCTGCACGGCTGGATGGCGCCCGCCCTGGACGCCATGTACCGCGCGGCGCGCCAGACGGGCGGCGAGCCGGCCGACGTGGTGCACCCGCCGGTGGCCGAGCTGACCGAGCGGCTGGCGCGCGCGCTCGAGCTGCCGCCGCGCCGCCTGTGGCTGACGACGGCCGAGGATCGGGTCATCGGCCTGGCCCGTCTGCACCCGCCCGAGCTGGTGGCGGGCGGGGCGCTGACCCACGGCGAGGATCCGCACCCGCGGCGCTTCCTCCTGGGCCGCGCGTTGGAGCTGTCGCGCGGCGCCGCGGTGCACGCGGCCTTCCTGCCCGAGCCCGAGTCCCGCGCGCTGTTCGCCGCGGCCATGGCGCTGGGGCTGCCCGACGAGGGGCCCGACTACGCGCTCGAGACCGGGGCGGCGTCCGACCGCATCGAGGCCTGGGCCGAGCTGCTCGTCGAGCACCTCGACGGCGCCCAGCTGGATGCGCTGTCGCGCCGCGCGCGCCCGGTGCTGGGCGCCGGGCCGCGCGCCTTCGACGACTGGGCCTTCCGGGTGCGCTGCGGCGCCCACCGCACCGGCTACGTGCTGTCGGGCCACCTCGGCTCGGCCATCGATCTGCTGCGCCGCGAGACCCCGGCGCTGCACGGCCTGGCGCCGCACGGTCCGCGGGGCCTGGCCGAGCTGGTGCGCCGCTCGCCGGCCATCGCCGATCTGCATCGCTTCGCGTTGGGCGGGGGGATGCGCGCGGTGCGCGCCGCGCTGTCGATCTGAGGGGGTGAGGGGGTCTGCTCACGAGCCGTCGGTGGTCACTCCCACCGGCGGTCAGCGATCAGCGTTCAGCTGTCAGCCGGGCCCCGTCCGCCGTGCCGAGTTCGGGACGGGTTCGCATCACACCCGGGTGAGGGGGCGCTGGCCGCGCCCGCGCCTCACATGCCGCTGACGATCCGCCAGCGGCCATCCTCCATGCGCATGCTCAGGCGGTTGCGGTCGGCCGCCGTCGCCCACTTGTCCTGCTCGCCCACCGTCACCAGATACTGGCTGCGGTAGGCGTAGTCGACCGTGGCGCGCTCGCCGAGGATCTCGATGGCCTCGATCTCGATGTCGTACTTCACGGCCTTGACCGTGTTCTGCACGTCGGTCAGCAGCTGCTCGAGACCGCGGTAGTCGTAATCGTCGCTGGGATCGGTGGTGGTGCTGCCGTTCTCGTAATAACCCCGGCTGGCCAGGGCGCGCAGGGCGTCGGTGTCCCGCTGCTCGACCGCGACGCGGTAGCGCTCGACCACGTCGGCGAGGGCCTGCTTCTCGTCGCTGTACTCGATCTCGGTGCCCTTGACGTAGCGCGGCCCGCACCCGAAGGCGCCCAGCAGGGTCAAGCTCACAACGAACGCGCGCAGCACCATCGGCATCTCCTCGAGAACGTCGGGGGCAGCAACGTCGCCCCGCGGGCCGGCTATTCCGGCGACCCGGCATCTAAATGGCCGGCCGGATCGATGTCAACCTCGCAGCGGGCGCCGGCGTGCTCGGCGAAGAAGCGGGCGCGCCGGGCCCAACGCCGCAGGTCGTGCCGCTCGGCGTCGGTGAGGGCCAGATCGGCGCGCTCGGCGATCGCGTCGTACAGGGGCGCCGCCGCCGCGTGGCACCCGCCCCGAAAGGCCACCTCGGCGCGCAGGCGCGCCGCCTCGAAGCGCAGCGAGGCGTCGGGCAGCCGCTCGTCGAGCCCGTCGAGCGCCTTCCAGGCGGCCGACAGATCGCCGCGCGCGACGCGACGGCGCGCCGCCAGATAGCGGCTGATCGGCCAGGCGGGATCGGTCGACTCGAGCGCGGCCACCGCCGCGTCCACCCACGCGTCGTCCGCCCCGGGCGGCGCCAGCAGTAGCGCCCGCGCCGCCTCGCCGGCCGCGCCCCCGTCGAGCGCCGCCGCCTTCACCGCCAGCCGCCGCTGCTCGTCGCGATCGAAGGCCGTGGCCCGCGCCGACCGATAGCCCGCCCTCGCCGCCACCGCGTCGCCCGCGTCCGCCGCCAGATCGGCCAGCCACTCGCGCGCCCGCGCCCGCACCACCGCCCCGGCGCGCCCGTCCGCCGCCAGCGCCTCGGCGGCGGCGCGCGCGCCGCCTCCCGGCGCCCCAGCGCGTGCAGCAGGTGCACCCGCGCCAGCCGCGCGCCCACCTCGCCGGCCACGAAGGCCAGCATCCGATCGGCCGCCGCCAGCGCCGCGGGCAGATCCGCCGCCCCCATCGCGCGCCCCAGCCCCCGGCGCAGCGCCGCCATCTCGCGCGCGCACACCTTGGCGAAGATCGCCGGCCGGTCGAAGCGCGCCTCGGCGTTGGCCAGCGCCTCGTCGGGCAGCGTCAGCCCGTCGAGCATCGCCTCCCAGTCGGCCACCAGCCGGTCGACGTCGCGCCCCCCGACCGCGAAGCTGCCCGCCCGGTACGCCTCGGCCAGCGCCTCGGGCCCCTCACGGTCGCGGAAGTAGCGCGTGAAGCTGCCCACCAGCGTGTAGGCGGTGCGCCCGTGCCGCGCGTAGAAGCCGGTCGGCTCGAGCACGGCGGCCAGCGGCGGCGCCTTGCCGATGCGCCGCATCGCCGCGCTCCACTGGTGCAGATCCAGGCGGCCGCGCTGCCACGTCGCCGCCTCGGCCAGCCCCTCGATGAGCGGCATGTGCGGCACGAGCCCGCGGTACAGGCTCAGGTGATGCGGGCCCGCCGCGATCTCGGCCGAGAAGACGTGCGCCAGCTCGTGCAGGCTGACCGCGTCGCCCACCTGCGGCGTGTTCAGGTGCACCGTCCACTGCCAGGGCTTGGCGATGTTGGTGCGCCGCGCCCCCATCAGCCGCTTCTTCACCGCGTCCGAGGGGTAGGCGTAGACGTGCACCGGGCGGGTGGTGGTGCGCCCGAAGAAGCCGCGCAGCTCGGCGTGCGCGAACTCGAGATCCCACAGCAGGCTGGCGGCCGCGTCGGTGGGCCACTCGGCGGGGTAGTACAGCACGACGTGGGGCCCGCGCAGGGTCCCGCCCAGCCGCGCCTGCAGGTGCGCCGCGTCGCGGTGCACGTCGGCGCCGAGGGCCAGGGCGTGCGCGGCCACGGCGCCCGCGAGCGCCGCCGCCAGCGCGATCACCCGCCGCCGATCCCGGCGCAGCGCGGCCAGGGACACGGCCAGCGCGACGTAGGCCAGATCCTCCAGCCGCGACCACCACAGGCGATCCTCGATCTCGAACACCTCGTCGTAGAGCGCGCCCGGCCAGTAGCCCAGGAAGGGGTTGAACACGTCGACCGGCGGATCCCGCCAGAACACCGCGACGCCCCAGGCGACGCTGCCGATCCAGAGGGCGGCGAAGGCCAGCCGCGGCGCGCGCGTCCGCGCCAGCGCGGCGCCCCAGCCCGCCGCGACCCAGGCGCCCGTCACCGGCAGCAGCAGGTAGATCAGCAGCCCCTCGCCCCAGGCGCAGTTCTGCACCCGCAGGCCGTTGAGGGTGATCGGCACCAGCGGCACGAGCGCCAGCGCGCTGGCCCACAGGCCGCCCCGGCGCCAGGCCGTCAGCGGCGCCACGCCCGGCGCGCGCGCGCGGACGCCGGCCAGCCCGCCGGCCCAGGTCAGCGGCAGGCCGACCGCGAAGGCGAACTCGAAGGCCAGCACGTCGAACAGCGGCAGCGCGCACAGCACGCCGGCGTAGACCGCCAGCCCCGCGCCCCAGAGCCACGTGCGGCGCGCCGGTCTCATGCCCGCACGCCGGGTTGGCGCGCCCCCACGCCTCGTGTCACCATGCGCCCATGAGCGACGCGCCTCACCGCCAGTCGGCCCGCTTTCCCATGGAGATCCGGGTCGAGTACAAGCGCCTCAACGCCTTCATCTCGGATCTCACCCGCGACCTCTCCGGCCGCGGCTTCTTCGTCCGCACCGATCACCCGCTGGCCCTGGGCACCGAGTGCCTCTTCACCCTGAAGGTGCCGCGCCTCGACGAGGCGCTCACCCTGCGCGGGGTGGTGCGCCGCGTCGTCACCCCGGCCGAGGCGGGCGACGACGAGCCGGGCATGGGGGTCGAGCTCATCTTCGACGACGACGCCGAGCGCCAGGCCCTGCAGACCGTCGTCGACTCGCTGATGGTCGATCACCTCGGCGCCACCCTCTTCGGCCACATGCGCAAGATGCGCAGCAAGAAGCCGCCCGAGTGATGCCGTCCGGCGCGGCGGGGCGTCACCGATCGGCGGCCGCCGGCGGATAGAAGCGGGCCTGAACGCCGGCCTGCACGCCGGCCTTGGCGGCCGCGCCCCCGGCCAGCTCGAGCACGTAGCGCGAGGGCGCGTCGACCGACCGCCCGGTGAGCGTCTGGGGCGCCGCCTCGGCCACCACGCCCACGACCTTCCAGTCCTCGTCGAGGAACACCATGTCCAGCGGGATGAGCGTGTTCTTCATCCAGAAGCGCTGCACGCGGGTCCGCGGCATCAGGAACAGCATGCCCCAGCCCGGCTGCATCGACCGGCGGCACATCATCCCGCGCTGCACCTCGAAGTCGTCGTCCTGCACCTCGACCTGAAAGGCGATCTCGCCGGTCGCCCCCTCGAACACCAGGCGCCCCGTCTCGGCGGTGGCCTCGCCGGTCAGCGCCGGCGGGGCGCCGCAGGTGCCCTCGACGCAGCGGTCGGTGACGCCGCAGCCGGGCATCTGCGGGTGCCAGCCGTCGGTGCACTCGATGTCGCGCGTGCACGCCGCGGCCGCCTCGGCGTCCGCCTCGGGCGCGGGCGCGGGCATCGTCGCCGGCGCGGGGGCGGGCTTGCCGTTGCAGCCCAGCGCCCACAGCAGCAGGGCGGCGGCCAGGGGGCGGCGGATCATCGGCTCATTCTCCGAACAGCGCCTCGAGGTAGGCGCGGTTGGGGCCCAGGAACCGGGCCGGGGGCGTGCCGTCGAGCGCGGCGCGCTCGGCGAAGGGGCGGTGCAGGCCGCGGTCCATCAGCCCGCCGTCGGTGTCGCTGGGATTGTGCACGTCGCGCGGGTGGGCGGCCAGCCCCAGGGTGTGCCCGACCTCGTGCGTGATGGTCGAGCCGATCAGGTTGGCCAGCGCGCGCGTGGCCCGGTCGAGGGCCGCCGCCCGCTCGCCGGTGGGCGCCTCGCCGGGCAGGTAGGGGCGCGCGGCCGGGTTCAGCGCCGGGCTGAAGGGCCCGAACACGGCGTCGAAGGCGGGATCGGCGATCGGCGACGCCGCCGGGTGATCCGGGGACAGCGTCAGGAACGACTCGAGGAAGATGCCGCCGAAGGCCAGCCCGCCGGCGGCCTCGGTCTCGGCGTTGACGCCGCCGATCAGCTCGTCCAGCTTCAGGTTGCCGACGTCCTTCTCGGGCGTGTTGTCCAGCCCGAACAGCCCGAAACCATTGGGATCTCGCCCGCCGATCTCGACGGTGACGTATTCGACGAAGCCGGGCGGCGGGCCCTCGTAGAAGAAGATGCGCAGGCCCGCGTAGTCGCGCCGGCACACCTCGAGGATGCGGGCGCGCAGGACGTCGAACGCGCCGCTCAGCCCGAACAGCTCGAGGCCCTCGATGAAGCTGGGCAGATAGCGCAGGCTGATCGCCTGGGCCGGCCGGCTGACCTCGAAGCGCACGTCCTCGAGCGGCGCCGAGGCCACGCGATCGAAGCCGGCGTACAGCTCGACCCACAGCGCGCCTTCGAAGACGCCGGGCGCCGCGCCGATGCCGGTCAGCCCGCCGTCGGGGGTGCGCCGCGTGCGCAGGGCCAGCTGCACCTCGTTGTTGTCCAGCCACGCCTCGGGCACGAAGGTGAACTCGGCGGGCTCGGGCGGATCGCCCAGCGGCGCGAAGGTGCCGCGGGCGCGCACCAGGGTCGCCGTCTCGGCGCGCGCGTCGTTGCGCACGAAGCCCTCGCCGCGCAGGTGCACCACCTGCCCGCGCGCGGCGCCGCTGGGGGACACCCGGTCCACGCGCGGCGCGCCCTGGGTCATCACGACGGGCAGCGAGGCGCTGTCGGCGGCGCCGCCCTCGACCGGCCGCACCGTCAGCGTCACCGCGCCCTCGAAGCGCCCCGGCTGCAGGCCGAAGAGGCCCGGCGCCAGATAGAAGGCGGCGCGGGTGCGCCCGGCGCGCGTCGTCAGGGGCAGCTCGACCCCGTCGATCGGCGTGGTGGCCCCGTCCGCCTCGCGCACGAAGCGCCCGTCGAAGCGCAGGGCGGCCTCGCCCTCGCCCTCGTCGAGGAAGCCGTCGCCCCGCGCGTCGAGCAGCGCGCCCGGCGCGACGGTGTCGGTCAGCGCGCTCAGCAGGGGCGGCACGAAGGCGACGAAGTCCAGGCGGGCCGGCGCCTCGGCCTCGGCGCTGGCCTCGAGGTCGCCCGGCCGCACCCGCACGCGCACGACGCCCTCGAAGCCGCCGGCGTCGCCGAAGAGGGCCCGCAGCGGGCCGCGCATCGGGACGCGGATCTGCGTCGGGCCGACGGCGTCCGGCGACAGGGTGAAGGTGAGGGGGATGCCGTCCACCGTCCCCTCGAGCTCGACCTCGGTGGCGCCGGCCGGCGGGCTGAGGAAGCCCTCGCCGCGGATCAGGACGGTCGAGCCGGGCACCAGCAGCGGCGGCTCGAGGGCCTGCACCCGGGGCGGCACGGGCGTCGCGCCCCGCGGATCGGTCGCGTTGCCCTGGCAGGCGACGAGCCCCAGCGCGACCAACGAGGCAGCGCGCCGCACCGCCCTCACTCGACCGTCGGCAGGCCCGCGGCCACCAGCGCGCGGTTCGCCAGCCGCAGGCGCCGCGACAGCTCGCGCGCCAGGTTCAGGACGACGATGGCGTAGGTCTCGAGCGACGAGGTCTGCAGCCGCAGCAGATCGGCGATGCCCAGCGCCATGACCTTCACGTCGGTCATCGCGACCAGATCGGCCGAGCGGGGCTGGATGTCGATCAGCGCCATCTCGCCCACGCAGTCGCCGGGGCCCAGCGCGCTGAGCGTCGTCTCGCCCTTGCGGACGACGATGGCGCCCTCGACGACGACGTAGAGGGCGCGGGCCGGCTCGCCTTCGCGTACCAGCACGTCGTCGGCCTCGAAGGTCAGCCAGTCGGCGTGGCGCCAGAGCGTCTCGAGGTGCGCGTCGGGCACGCCCCCGAAGATGGGCACGCCCTGCAGGAAGGGCAGCAGGTCGGCGAAGGGCGGGGGCGTGCTCACCGCACCTGGCGGCAGAAGGGCGCCGCGCCCGTCTCTTCGTCGCAGGTGTAGCCCCCGCGGCAGTCGTCGCTCGTGTCGCACAGGGCCATGCAGTAGGTGGCCTCGTTCTCGAACTCGACGCAGACCGAGTTCTCGGGGCAGGTGCCCGGCTCGCAGGGCGAGACGGTGCAGTAGCCGCCGCGGCTGGCGCGGTCGCAGATGCGCCCGGTGCCGCACTCGGCGTTCGACGAGCAGGCGTCGCCGACCTCCTGCGAGCAGCCCACGGCGAACAGGGCGAGGAAGAGCGGGCAGGCGGGGGCGAAGAAGCGGCGCACGGACACCTCGCGGAGCGACTCGCGCGGTGAGTAGCAGAAAGGGACCCCGGCCGGCAACCACGCCACGCGCCGGGCGACCGATGGTAGTCTCGGCGCCCGAGACGAGGAGGTGCCATGGAACGCTGGCGATCCGTCCCTGAGGCGGTGCTCGCGCGGCTCGACGCCGAGGGCGAGCGCACGATGGTGCGCTCTCACGACGGGGTGCGCTTCCGGGGGCTGCCGGCCGCGGCGCTCGCCCAGCGGGTGCGCGCGGCGGCGCTGGCGCTGGCGGGGGAGGGCGTGATGCCGGGCGAGTCGGTGGGCCTCGACGGGCCGCCCGATCTCGACTGGCTGGTGGCCGATCTCGCGCTGCTGTGCCTGGGGGCGCGGCCGGCGACCGCGGGCGTGGCGCCGCGGCACATCGTGGCCTGGGGCGAGCCGGCGCGGGCGGGCACGCTGCCCCTCGAGCGCCTGGTGCACGACGGCTACGACGGCCTGGTGCACGGCCACCGGGACGCGGTCGACGCGCGCGTGGCCGCGCTGGTGCCCGAGACCCTGGCCGGGGGGACGACCTTCGCGCCGATCACCCATGGCGAGCTGGTCGACGCCGTGAAGGCCACGCCCTGGCCCGCGACCGCCGACCGCGGGGTCGTGCTCACCGGCCCCTCGCGCCGCCGCTGGCGCGTGCGCGCGGTGGGCGTCTACGCGCCGCTGCAGCGCGGGCTGACGGTGGCCCTGGGGCGCGGCGCCGACCGCTGGCTGACCGACGCCGAGGCCATCGAGCCGCGCCGCCTGGTGGTCGACGCCGCCGACGGCGCGGCGCTGCGCGCCGCGATCGCGCTGCGCGCCGAGGATCTGCCCCCGAAGGCGCGCCCGGGCTTCGACGACACGATGAGCGCCCTGGCCCCCGAGGCCGCCGCCGCGGTGCGCGGCTGGCTGGGCGGCCGGGTGGCCGACGTGCTGCGCGTCGATGCCCCCGACGCCGCCTGGCTCGACGGCCTGTTCGGCGCGCTCGACGTGCCCGTGCGCCCCGTCTGAACGCCCCCCGTCGGCCGCCGGGCGCGCCTTGACGCCCCCCCGGCCGTGTTGTAAGACGCCCTGTCCTGCTGGCGCCCGTCGTGTCGCGCCGTCCCCTGTCGCCCGGAGGTCCGTTTGCGTCTCGCCCCCGCAGCGTTGCTGGCATCGGTGGGGTCGAGCGCCTGCGTCTGTCTCCTGCTCGCCGCGGCCCTCGCGGGCTGCAGCAAGTCGTCGCCGGACGCGCCGAAGACCAAGGCCACCGGCGTCACCCCGGGCGAGGCCGCGAAGGCGCCGGCCGAGGGCCGCTCCAAGACCGGCAGCGACGCCTTCGTCTTCGCCATCCAGGGCGAACCCGAGACGCTCGACCCCGGCCGCTCGCACGGCGTCAACGAGACCAAGGTGGTGCAGAACCTCTTCGAGGGCCTCACCGAGTACCCCTTGGGCAACGGCGAGATGGTGCCGGGCGTCGCCGAGCGCTGGACGCTCGATCCCGACGGCCTGACCTACACGTTCCACCTGCGCCGTGACGCGAAGTGGAGCAACGGCGAGCCGGTCACCGCCGAGGACTTCCGCTGGTCGTGGCTGCGCGTGCTCGATCCGAAGCTCGCCAGCCCCTACGCGGACATGCTGTTCGTGCTCGACGGCGCGCGCGACCTGTACGAGGGCCGCCAGACCGATCCGGCCACGGTCGGCGTCGAGGTCGTCGATCCGCACACCCTGAAGGTGCGGCTGGCCTACGTGGCCCCCTACTTCCTCGAGCTGTTGGCCTATCCCACCTTCCGGCCGGTGCACCGCGCCACCGTCGAGGCGCACGGCGACCGCTGGACCCGGCCCGCCCACATCGTCGGCAACGGCCCCTACCGCCTCGTCGAGTGGTCGCCCCGGCAGCACCTGAAGCTGGTCAAGAGCAAGCACTACTGGGACACCGACGAGGTGGCCATCGCCCGGGTGACCATCCTGCCCATCGAAGAGAACACCACCATGGTGAACCTCTTCGAGTCGGGCGAGCTGGACTGGTCGGGCGCGGTCGATCTGCCGGCGATCAAGATCAAGCAGCTGCGGCGTAAGCCGGCCTACCACGAGGATCCCTACCACGGCGTCTACTTCTACCGGTTCAACGTGCAGGACCCCGCCCTGAAGGACGTGAAGGTGCGCCGCGCGCTGGCCAAGGCCGTCGATCGCGAGGCGATCATCGAGGTGCTCAAGAGCGGGCACCGCGTGGCGACGACCTACGTGCCGCCGATGCCCGGGTACACCCCGGCGGACAGCGATCTCGGCTTCGACCCCGACGCCGCCCGCGCGCTGCTGGCCGAGGCGGGCTACCCCGAGGGCCGCGGCTTCCCGCGCCTGACGGTCCTGTACAACACGCAGGAGAACCACAAGCGCGTCGCCGAGATGGTGCAGCAGATGTGGGCCCGCACCCTGGGCATCGAGATCTCGCTGCAGAACCAGGAGTGGAAGGTCTACCTCAACAGCCAGAAGTCCCTGGCCTACGCCATCAGCCGCTCGGGGTGGATCGGCGACTACCACGATCCCTCGACCTTCCTGTCGATGTGGACCACCGGCAACGGCAACAACAACACCGGCTGGTCGGATCGCGAGTACGACGGGCTGATCGAAAAGGCCAACCACGAGGCGGACGCCGCGGCGCGGCTGGCCATCCTGCGGCGCGCCGAGGCGCTGCTGCTGTCGCGCGGACCGGTGATGCCCCTGTATCACTACGCGCGGCCCTATCTGCTGAACCCGGCGGTGAAGGGCTTCGAGCCGCACCTGCTCGACCTGCACCCGGTCAAGTACATCCGGAAGACGCCGTGAGCCCCGCCCTGGAGGATCGATGAAGCGACCGCACCTGTTGTCCGCGCTGGCACCGGCCGCGCTGTGCCTGACGGCGCTGAGCGCGATGGCGCTGGGCGGCTGCAAGAGCGAGCCGAAGACGCCGGCCACCGGCACCGCCAAGGCCGAGCAGAAGGCGGGCGCGGCCGGCGAGGCGCCGAAGGCGGCCGACAAGGTGGACACGTCGCTGCGCAAGGAGCGCAACCCGCGCATCTTCAACCGCAGCCTCGGCGAGCCGGAGTACCTCGATCCCGGCCTGTGCAGCGAGTCCGAGGGCGGCATCGTCACGCACGACACCTTCGAGGGGCTGTACGTCTACGGCCCCAGCCACAAGGTGTGGACGCCCGGCGTCGCCAAGTCGCACACGGTCAGCGAGGACGGCCTCACCTGGACCTTCGAGCTGCGCCACGACTCGAAGTGGTCGGACGGCAAGCCGGTCACCGCGCACGACTTCGAGTGGAGCTGGAAGCGCGTGCTCGATCCGAAGACCGCCTCGCGCTACGCCGAGATCCTGTGGTTCATCAAGGGCGCCCGCGAATACAACCTGATGGAGGAGGGCGCCGACGCCGACGCGCTGCGCGCGGCGGTGGGGGTGAAGGCGAAGGACGACTACACCCTCGAGGTGCAGCTCGTCGGGCCCACGCCCTTCTTCATCCAGCTGACCGCCTTCTACACCTACGCGCCGGTGCCCCGGCACGTCATCGAGAAGCACGGCGACAAGTGGGCCCGCCCCGAGAACATCGTCTCGAACGGCCCCTGGCACGTCACCGAGTGGAAGAGCCGGCAGTCGATCAAGGCCGAGGCCAACCCGCACTACTGGGACAAGGCCAACATGCCCTTCGACCAGATCAACTACCTGATCACCGAGGACAACGCGACGGCGTACACGATGTACCAGGCCGGTGACCTGGACTACATCGACAGCAAGGTGCCCGAGGCCGTGCTGCCGCGGCTGCGCAAGGAGCGCGATCCCGAGCTCGAGACCAACCCGTACCTGGGCGTCTACTTCTACATGTTCAATGTGAAGGAGAAGCCCTTCGACGACGTGCGGGTGCGCCGCGCGCTGAACCTGGCGGTCGACAAGTCGCAGATCGGCAAGTTCGTCGTGAAGGGCGGGCAGGAAGAGGCCTGGACCATCGTGCACCCCGGCCTCGAAGAGATGGGCTATCCCATGCCCGAGGGCCCGGAGTACGACCCCGATCTGGCGAAGAAGCTGCTCGCCGAGGCCGGCTTCCCCGACGGCAAGGGCTTCCCGACCTTCCAGATCAGCTACAACACCCTCGAGGGCCACAAGCTGATCGCCCAGTTCATCCAGCAGCAGTGGAAGAAGAACCTGGGCGTCGTCTGCGATCTCGACAACATGGAGTGGAAGGTGCTGCTGAAGAAGCAGCACGAGCGCGACTTCCAGGTCAGCCGCTCGTCGTGGATCGGCGACTACCTCGATCCCTTCACCTTCCTGTCGCTGTGGGAGGGGCCCAACCCCAACAACCGAACGAACTGGGCCCAGCCGACCTACGACAAGCTGATGGCCGACGCGCGCGTCGAGACCGACGCCCAGAAGCGCATGCAGATGCTGGCCGACGCCGAGAAGATCTTCATCGACGAGGTGCCGGCGATGCCCATCTACTTCTACGTCAAGCAGGATCTCGTGCGGCCGTGGCTGAAGGGCTACACGCCGCACCTGCAGGGCGTCCACCTCGCCCGGCACCTGCGGGTCGAGCTCTGATCCCCGTGTGAACCCGCGGCCGTCGCCGCCCCGCGGGGGGGCTGCGGCCGCGCCCGACCGACTCCACCACCGGAGGCCCCGCGTTGGTCCGCTACATCCTGCGGCGCCTGCTCAGCTCGGTGCTCGTCCTCTTCGTCATCATCACGGGCGCGTTCTTCGTGATGAAGGCGGCGCCGGGCGGCCCCTTCGACGCTGATCGCAAGCTGCCCGCCGAGGTCGAGAAGAACATCAAGGCGAAGTACCACCTCGACGAGCCGGTCTGGAAGCAGTACGCCCTGCAGCTCGAGAGCATCGTGGTGCACGGCGACTTCGGGCCCTCGCTGAAGTACCCCGACCGCACGGTCAACGAGATCCTCGCCGAGGGCCTGCCGGTCAGCCTGCTCCTGGGCGTGCAGGCGCTGTTCTTCGCGCTGCTGATCGGCGTGCCCGCCGGGCTGCTGGCGGGGCTCAAACAGAACACCTGGCTCGACTACGCGCCGATGACGGGCGCGATGGCGGGCGTGTCCATCCCGAACTTCGTGATGGGGCCGCTGCTGATCTACGTGTTCGCCATCGAGCTGCAGTGGTTCGACGCCGCCAACTGGAACGGCCTCGGCCAGGGGCTGTGGGCGCACCTGCAGACGAGCTTCCTGCCCAGCCTCACGCTGGGGCTGTACTACGGCGCCTACGTGGCGCGGCTGACGCGCGGCGGCATGCTCGAGATCATCCGCCAGGACTACATCCGCACCGCGCGGGCGAAGGGCCTCGCCGAGAAGTGGGTGGTGGTGCGGCACGCGCTGAAGGGCGCGATCATCCCGGTGGTCAGCTACCTCGGCCCCGCCTTCGCCGGCATGCTGACCGGCTCGATCGTCATCGAGAAGATCTTCAACATCCCGGGCCTGGGCACCCACTTCGTCACCTCGGCCTTCAACCGGGACTACCCCCTCGTCCTCGGCACCATCGTGCTCTACAGCAGCCTGCTGGTGGTGCTGAACCTGGTCGTCGACGTGCTGTACACGCTGCTCGATCCGCGGGTGACCTATGACTGAGCCGACGACGGACGCGCCGCAGGGCGAGCTCGAGAAGGGCACCAGCCTGTGGGCCGACGCGGGGCGGCGGCTGCTGCGCAACAAGGCGGCGTTGGCCGGCGCGTTGGTGGTGGTGTTCATGGCGATCATGGCGCTGCTGTTCCCGCTGATCAGCCGGCACGTCACGCGCTTCCAGTTCGACGAACAGCACCTCGCGGCCGAGCCCAAGCCGCCGGGCGCGCGCAGCGTGCCCGAGGTCCACTTCCGCCTCGACGCCTCGACCGTCGACCAGTTCGACGCCATCGCGGGCGCCGACGGCAAGATCAGCCGCAAGGAGCTGGCCGCGGCGATGCGGGGCGTGCAGTTCGCGTGGCTCGATCAGAACGGCGACGGCGGCCTCGATCGCGAGGAGATCGACGAGGCCCCGCTCAACCTGATCAAGGACAGCGCCGACGAGACGCTGCGCATCTACGATCTGAACGGCGACGGGGTGGTGGATCCGGAGGAGGCCGCGGACGCCGAGATCACCGACGTCATGCCCAGCCGCGAGACGCGCTTCTTCATCGACAAGCTGGATCGCGACGACGACAACAAGCTGTCGAAGGAAGAGTTCGGCGGCCTGCCCATCCCCGAGACGCACCACTTCGGCACCGACGAGCTGGGCCGCGATCTGCTGACGCGCTGCGTGCAGGGCGCGCGCGTGTCGCTGATGGTGGGCTTCATCGCCACCGCGGTCAGCTTCTTCATCGGCGTCATCTGGGGCGCCGCGGCGGGCTTCCTGGGCGGCAAGGTCGACAACATCATGATGCGCATCGTCGATGTCATGTACGGCCTGCCGTTCATGTTCATCGTCATCCTGCTGATGGTGATCTTCCAGGAGATGCCCGCCGACCAGAAGCTGTACCTGCTGTTCATGGCGCTGGGCGCCGTGCAATGGCTGACGATGAGCCGCATCGTGCGCGGGCAGGTCATCTCGCTGAAGGGGCGCGAGTTCGTCGAGGCCGCGCGCGCCATCGGGGTGGGGAAGTGGAAGACGATCTTCCGCCACCTGATCCCCAACGCGCTGGGCCCGATCATCGTCTACAGCACGCTGACCGTGCCCGCCGTGATGCTCGAGGAGGCCTTCCTCAGCTTCCTCGGCCTGGGCGTGCAGGCGCCTTACGCGTCGTGGGGGTCGCTGGCGTCCGAAGGCGCCAAGGCGTACCGCGAGTATCCCTGGTTGATCATCTTCCCCGGGGCGGCGCTGGCGGTGACGCTCTTGTCGCTCAACTTCCTCGGCGACGGGCTGCGCGACGCCCTCGACCCCCAGTCGCGGAAGGACTGAGCCGATGCGCGACGACATCCTGCTGTCGGTCGAGGACCTCGAGGTCCACTTCAAGACCGAGGGCGGCATCGTGAAGGCCGTCGACGGCGTCAGCTTCCAGCTGCGGCGCGGCGAGACGCTGGGCATCGTCGGCGAGTCGGGCTCGGGCAAGAGCGTCACCTGCAACTCGATCATGCGGCTCATCCCGTCGCCCCCCGGGCGCATCGCGGGCGGGCGCATCCTGTTCGAGGGGCGCGATCTGCGCACGGTGAAGCAGAAGGAGATGCTGCGGCTGCGGGGCAACGAGATCTCGATGATCTTCCAGGACCCGATGACCAGCCTGAACCCCTTCCTGAAGGTCAGCCGGCAGCTGACCGAGGTGCTCGAGCTGCACCAGAAGATGAGCGGGCAGCAGGCGCGCTCCGTGGCCCTCGAGATGCTCGAGATGGTCGGCATCCCCGATCCCGCCCGGCGCTTCGACCAGTACCCGCACCAGTTCTCGGGCGGCATGCGGCAGCGCGTGATGATCGCGATGGCGCTCTTGTGCAAGCCCAAGCTGCTGATCGCCGACGAGCCGACGACGGCGCTCGACGTGACCATCCAGGCGCAGATCCTCGAGCTCATCCGCGACCTCAAGGAGAAGGTGGGCACCTCGGTCATCCTGGTGACGCACGACCTGGGCGTCGTGGCCGGCATGGCCGACGATCTGCTGGTGATGTACGCGGGCAAGGTGGCCGAGTACGCGAAGGCGCTGCCGCTGTTCAAGACGCCGGCGCACCCCTACAGCGACGGCCTCTTGAAGTCGGTGCCGCGCCTCGACGAGACCGAGCACACGCGCCTGCAGAGCATCCGCGGCCTGCCGCCCATCGTGACGAAGCTGCCGCCCGGCTGCCCCTTCCGGCCGCGCTGCGACTACGCGACCGAGGTGTGCGGCCAGACCTACCCGGCGCGGCGCTTCTTCGGCGGCCCGGCGCACTTCGCGCACTGCCACCACCCGCTGCAGACGCCCGACGAGGAGGTGAAGGCGTGAGCGATCCGAAGCCCCTCCTGGTCGTCGACGACCTGAAGATGCACTTCCCCATCTACAAGGGCGCGCTGCTGCGCCGCGAGGTGGCGCGGGTGCGCGCGGTGGACGGCGTCAGCTTCGAGATCTACCCCGGCGAGACGCTGGGCCTCGTCGGCGAGTCGGGCTGCGGCAAGTCGACCACCGGCCGGGCGCTGCTGCAGCTGTACCGGCCGACGGCGGGCAAGGTGACCTTCGACGGCACCGAGCTGACCGCGCTGAAGGGCGACAAGGCGCTCTTCCCGTACCGCCGCCACATGCAGATGATCTTCCAGGATCCGTACGCCTGCCTGAACCCGCGCATGACCGTCGGCGACATCATCGCCGAGCCCCTGCGCACGCACGGCCTGGCGGCGGACAAGGCGGCGACGATGGAGCAGGTGCAGGCGCTGATGGTGCGCTGCGGCCTGAACCCCCAGTACGTGCGCCGCTATCCCCACGAGTTCTCGGGCGGCCAGCGCCAGCGCATCGGCATCGCGCGCGCCCTGGCGACCAACCCGCGCTTCATCGTGTGCGACGAGCCCATCTCGGCGCTGGACGTGTCGATCCAGGCCCAGATCATGAACCTGCTGCAGGATCTGCAGAAGGAGATGGGGCTGACCTACCTGTTCATCGCGCACGATCTGGCCGCGGTGCGGCACATCAGCGATCGCATCGCGGTGATGTACCTGGGGAAGGTGGTCGAGGTCGCCGACTACGCCAGCCTGTACGCCGAGCCGCTGCATCCCTACACGCGCGCGTTGATCTCGGCGGTGCCCATCCCCGATCCCGAGATCGAGCTGACGCGCGAGCGCATCGTGCTCGAGGGCGACGTGCCCAGCCCCATCAACCCGCCGACCGGCTGCCGCTTCCACACCCGCTGCCCCGCGCGGCGCGAGCACCCCGAGATCGCCGATCGCTGCGTGAACGAGGTGCCGCGGCTGCAGGGCGCCGATCACCGCGTGGCCTGCCACCTGTACGACATCGCCGAGCCGCGCGACCGCGCCGCCTGATCCGTCCGGCGCCTACTTCCGGGCGACCGGCGGCTCGTCGGCGCCGGGGCCGTCTTCGTCGTCGGGCGCCGCGTCGTCCGCGGGCGGCTGGTCCTCGGCCGGCGGCGCCGGCGCGGGCGGCTCGGGCTTGGGCAGGGGCGCGCCGGTCGGATCCTCGGTGTTCATCTCGCCCTCGATCTCGGCCCGCTCCTCCATCGCCTCGCGGATGCGCCGGGTGACGTCCTCCTTGCGCCAGTAGGCGATGTCGACCTGCCCGAACAGCGCCTCGGCGGCGAAGTTGTCGAGGTTGGTCCGCGCGGTCGTGCGCATGGCCGTGGCCAGGTTCTGCATCGACCGGCGCTCGCCGGCCAGGGCGCGGTCGAGCGCCTTCACGTTGGGCTCTTCGGCCTGCAGCACCTTGCGGATGCGGTCGCGGTAGGTGCGGTCGAAGGCGTCCAGCGTGCGGTCGAACCGGCTCAGCCGACCGCGCAGCCGGCGGGCGCTGTCGCGCAGGCGCCCGATGTCGGCGTCGGTGGCGCCGGGCGCGCCGCCGTGCGCGCCGCTCTGGGGCTCGGCGTGCGCCGCCTCGGCGGCCCGCTGCAGCCCCGCGTCGAAGGCGTCCATGCGCTGGTGCATCACGCCCTGCACCTCGCGCCCGTAGCGCACGGGCGGCAGGGGATCGCTGCCGTTGAGCAGCTCGCGCAGCGCCTGCGCCATCTCGCGCGCCTCGATCAGCGCCTCCTCCTGCTGCACCAGCTCGGCCTCGAGGGCGCGCGCGCGGTTGGCGTCCTCGGGCGCGGTCCAGGCCAGCACGGCCTGCGGGAACAGGCGCCGCGCCTGCTCGAGCTCGGCCTCGAGCTCGGTGGCGCGCCGCTGCATCGCCTCGTCGAGCGCCACGTAGCTGGCGCGCGCCTCGTCGAAGCGCGCGCCCCGCGCCAGCAGCTGCGCCTTCCACAGGGCGAGCTGCGCGGCCGACACGTCGTCGCCGCGCGTGGCCAAGAGCTGGTCGATCAGCCGCGCGCACCACAGGTAGTGCTCGCGGCGGAACAGGACGAAGGTGGCCTCGCTGAGCGCCATCACGAAGTCGGGATCGCCCGGCGGCACGCGTCGATAGTGGTACCAGGCGGCGCGATCGTCGTCGGTGGCCGCGGCCAGCCGGGCCAGCGCGAGGTGGATCAGCGCGCCCATGCGGCGCTCGTGCTCGTCCTGCGCGTCGCGCGCCGGCGCCTCGACGGGCGCGCCCTCGTCGGCCGCCTCGTCGGCGTCGTCGTCCGCGTCGGTCGGGTCGAGGATCAGCAGCTCGCGCGCCGGGCCGTCCAGCTCGGCGGGCTGATCGGCGTCGGGCCAGTCGAGCGTCAACGTCGGCCGGTGCACGCGCTCGTACGCCTCGAGGGCGGCCTCGAAGGCGGCCTTCGCGCCCTTGATGTCCTCGCGCTTCAGCTTCAGCACGCCGACGAAGTAGCGCGCCCGCAGGTAGTAGGGATCGGCCTCGTCGACGGCGTCGAAGAGGGCCTCGGACTCGGCCAGCGCGCCCCCGCGGAACAGCGCCTTGGCGTACTCGTAGCGCACGTCGCGGTCCTCGTCGCTCAGCGGGCCCTCCGCGCGGGTGGCCTGATAGCGCCGCCAGAAGGCCCGCACCTCGTCGACCTGCGCGACCTCGCCGGCGCGCACCAGGTAGCGCGCCAGGCGGCGGCGGAACTCGCCGGGGGGCTGCCGGGCGGGCTGCAGCGACTCGCGCAGGTGCTCGACGGCGGCCTTGCGCATGCCCATGGCCCACAGCGACTCGCCCAGAAAGTAGAGGGCCTCGGGATAGGCCAGCTGCTCGCGGAAGCCCGGGCGGCTGACCAGCTGCATCAGGCGGATGGCCGCGCGCGGGTAGTCCTCGGCGAAGAACTCCACCTGCGCCTGCCCCAGCTCCATCATCGCGGCGCGCCCGCCGAAGCCGGCGTCGTCGCCGAGGCGGCGCTGGGCGCGGCGCAGCTGCTGGTTGATGCCGCGCAGATCGTCGACGAGCTCGGGCACCGACGGCACCTCGGCCAGGTGCGCGCGGGCGGGCGCGAGCAGGGCGACGATCAAGAGCGGAGCGAGGCGGCGCAGCGGGCTCTCCCGGGGGCGTGGATGGGCGACTCGTCGACTGGCCCGATAACGGTTCGGGCACGGGGGATTCGATAGCAGGATTCGTACCGTCAGTCGAAGAACGGCGCGCCGGCCCGACTCGACGGCGGGGGGGCGTGGGTCTTTCGCAGCCGGTCGACGACGACCACGACGACGACGACGACCACGAGGGTCGGAGGGGGCGCGGGACGTTGTTGGCGCGCGCCCCCCGTGGTAGCAAAGGGGCCACCGTCGACGGGAGGTTGTCATGGCATCGAGAGCCCGAGCCGGGTGGGGCGTGGTGGCGGCGCTGTGCATCGGGTGCGGGGCGCCGCCGAAGCCGGCGCCGAAGCCGGCGGCGGCGCCGGCCGCGCGGCCCGCCGGGCCGACGGCCGGGGTCTGGTCGATCGCGTCGGACGCCGAGTTCATCACGCGCCTCGAGATCTCACCGACCCACATCTGGGGCCTGACCGCGAACGGTCTGGTGGCGTGGCATCGTCAGACCGGCGCCTTCCTGGATCTGACCGGCGCGAGCACGCCGGCGTCCGGAGCGCTGGCCTTCACCGCGTCGGTCGACGGGACGCCCTACGTCGGGCGGGCCGACGGGCTGGCCTTCCGCGAGCGCGACGGGCGCTGGACGAAGGTCGACGTCGGGCCGCTGCGCGGCGGCGTCGTCGCGCTGGCGCCGCGGCCGCAGGGCGGCGTGTGGGTCGGCACGGCGCGCGCGCTGGGCTGGTACGACCGCGGCACGCTGCACGTGGTGCACGAGGGGGCCCGCGTGCGGGCGCTGACCACCGGCACCGACGGCGCGGTGTACGCCGCGACCGACGGGCGGGGCGTGCTCGCGGTGCGCGGCGACAGCGTCACCGAGTACACGACGGCGCAGGGCCTGTGCGGCAACCAGGTGCGGGCGGTCGAGGCCGGCACCGACGGGCGCGTGGCCGCGCTGTGCGCCGAGCCGCAGGCGTTGACGCGGTTCTCGCTGTTCGCGAACGGCGCCTGGTTCACCTACCAGACCTTCGAGGTCGGCGGCACGGTCGAGGCGGCGGTGCCGGTGCCCGGGGGCGTGTCGCTGCGGACGCAGACCGGGGCGTGGCGGCTGGAGAAGGCGCCGGCGCCCACGCCGGGCGCGCCGGCCGCGACGGGGCCGCGCGTCCAGGCGGTGAGCATGGCCGGGGTGGCCGCGCCGCCGCTGCCTGGCGCCGAGCCGCCCGCGGCGACGGGCGGCGCGCCGACCGCGACGGCGCTGGCGGCCGGGCGCCGCGCCGGCCGCGGGCGCCTCGCCGGCCGCGGACGCGCGCGCCGGCCGCGGGGACGCCGGCGGGCGCGCCGCCTGCCGTTGGGGCCGCGCCGCCCGCGGGCGCCACGCCGCCTGGCGCGCTGGCGGCCGCCGACGCGCAGCGGCCGCCCCCGTGCCCATGCCGCCGCCGGTGGCGGGGGCCAGCCGCCCCCTCGAGAACGCGCCGCTGCCGGTGAAGCGCGCGCCGGTCAGCGTCGCCGGCGATCCGGGCCAGGCGCCCCGCTTCGCCGCCCGCCCGGCCGTCGAGCCCGGCCTGCCCGCCGGCGTCCCGGTCACCGCGCGCGCGCAGGCCGCCGACGGCGCGCGCTACTTCGCGGTCGCCCACCAGGGCGTCTACTCGATCATCGGCGACAAGGTGCGGCGCTACGCCTCGCTCAGCCTGGTGCCGCGGCGCGAGAACGCCGCCCTGCTGCTCGACGCCGAGGGGCGGCCCGTGCTGGTCGGCGACGGCGCGGTCGCGCACCGCTGGACCGGCGATCGCTGGGCCCCCTGGCGCGTGACCGGCATGCCCGAACACCGGCTGGTCAACCTGGGCGTCGATCCCGACGGGCGGCTGGTGGCGCTGGCCGAGCACCGGCCCGAGGCGCCCGCCCCGGCCGCGACGCCCCCGGCGGCCGACGGCGAGGCGGCGGCCCCCGCGGCCCCGCCGCGCCCGGCGCTGGTGCTGCTGCGCGCCGAGGGTGGCACCTTCCACCAGCTGGGCCGCTTCCCCGCGCCGCCCGAGCTCGAGGGGCCGGCCCAGGCGGGTCCCCTGCTGATCGACACGCGCGGCGAGGTGCTGGTGCCCCTCTTCTGGCAGGAGACCAACGGCCAGCTGCGCGGCGCGGGCCTCGCGCGGTTCGCCGACGGCGGCACCCGGCTCGAGGTGTGGAAGGGCCGGCTGGGCTTCGACGAGGAGGCGCAGTCGCCGGTGCCGCTCCTGCCCGACGCGTGGGTCAACGACGTCGCGCGCAACCCGGCCGGCGTCACCTACGTCGCGACCAACGCCGGCCTGGTGCAGGTGGCCGGCGGCAAGGCCAAGGTCTACGACGAGAACGACTTCATCGACAGCGAGGTGATCACCGCGGTGGCCGTCGCCGAGGGCGGGCGCGTGTGGGCCGGCACCCTCGAGGGCCTCGGTTACCTCGAGTCCGAGACGTGGCACGCCGTCGAGGCCGAGGGCCTCGACGCGCGCATCGGCGCGGTCGCGGTCGATCCGAAGGGCACGGTGTGGGTGGCCGCCGAGAGCGGCCTGTGGCGCAGCGCCGACGGCGAGCGCTGGCAGTCGGTGCCCCTGGGCGTCGGCGTGCCCGCCAGCGGCGTCCGCGACCTGGTGTTCGCGAAAGACGGCGCCATCTGGATGCTCACCACCCAGGGCGTCGTTCGGTTCACGCCCGCCGGCTGATCCGCTCAGTCCTTCAGCGCCTGGTGCCCCGGCCCGAGGATCTTGGGCAGGTACGTCGCGTAGTCGAACTTGGGCGAGTGGTGCGCGTTGTGGCAGGTCCGGCAGACCGTCTCCGGCACCTTGCGCTTCGTCCAGTACTCGTCGCCGCCCACCTCGACGTGGCGGGCGCCGGGCCCGTGGCAGCTCTCGCAGCCCACGTCGCGCAGCATCTCGTTGTTGCCCAGGACGGCGCCGCCGGGCTGCTGCCAGCCGGTGACGTGGCAGCTGACGCAGTAGGGGTCGAAGGTCTTGTTCGCGTCCACCAGCGTCTGCCAGGCCTTGCCGTGCGGCGTGCCCTTCCACACCACGTGGGCCTCTTCGTGGCAGTCGAGGCAGGCCGCGCTACCGGCGTAGCCGCTCTTGCCCTCGGGCACCGGGGGCGGCGTGCTGTCGGCGGCCAGGCTCAGCTTCTTCAGCGTCTCCTGGTAGGCGGCCACCTCGGCGGCGACGTCGGGGCGGGGGACCGTACCCTTGGTCACCGGGATCAGGTCGTACTCCAGGCGCTTGCCCTTGCCGGCGGCGTAGTCCAGATCGGCCAGCTTCGCCTTCAGCTCGGCGATGGCCGGCTCCAGCGCGGGATCCTGGGTGCGCTGGTACATCGAGGTGCGCATCTGCAGCTGCAGCTCGAGGGCCTTGCGCGCGCGCGCCGCGTCGCCCGCGGGATCGGTCAGCTTCCCGGCCTGCGCGGCGTCCAGCAGCACGACGCGCCCCAGGTTGCGCCCGCGATCCCCGGCCTCGATCAGGTAGCCCTCGCCCGCCGGTGACACGACGTCCAGCTCCTCGGGGTGATCCCCCAGGATCCACAGATCGACCGCGCCCACCTGCCGCGCCAGGCGACGCAGATCACGCTTGGGCATGGCGCCCAGCGCCGCCACCACGTGGGCCCCCTCGGCCCGCAGCCGCGCGGCCTCGGCCTCGGCGGCCGCCTGCGGATCGCTGGCCGCGCCGCCCGGCACCTCGGCGCCGGCCGCGGCCAGGCCGAAGACGCCCACCTTCAGATCCCCCAGCGTCAGCAGCCGCCCCTCGCCCCCTGCGACGTTCACCGTCACGTCCGGCGCGGTGAAGTCGCCGCGCACCGCCTCGTAGAACGCGCGCCCGCGCACCAGCTCGGCGGCGGTGGGCACGACGGCGTCGACGCCGATGGCCTGCAGGCTGCGCCCGATCAGGCGGGCCTTGGCCTCCTCCTGGGCGACGCGATCCTCGGGGGGCGCCTTCTCGAAGAGGTGCGGCCCCACCACCAGCACGGCGGTGGGCCCCTTGGCGCGCTCGGCCTCGACCAGCGTGGCGATGCGGGCGATGCCGCCCAGCAGCAGATCGACCGTGCAACCGCAGGGCTCGATGTAGCCGATCTGCGAGGACAGCACGAGCAGGCGCGGCGGCCCGTCGGGGGCCTCGGCCTCGGGCTTCGCCTTCGAGCCGCAGCCCGGCGCGAGCAGCGCCAGCAGCAGCCCGAGCGCGATGCGGTGGCGTCCGTGAACCATCTCACCTCCCAACGCGAGTCGCAGAGGATACTCGTCCCGGCCGCTCGGTTCACCCCATCGGGCCGGGGCCTCGATTGACTCCGGCAGGGGGGTGGTCGAGAATCGAGCGCGCGGCGCCGTGGGCGCCGGCGACGAGGTGAAGGCGACGCGGGGCCCGGGGCCGGCGCCCGTGGCGCGGTGGCCTCCCGGTCCTGGCGGTCCGCCCGTGGAGTCTCCTGGCGCATGACCTCCTGTCCTGCCTGCGGCGAGCAGTCGCCGAACGACGCGGCGCGCTGCCCCGCGTGCGGCGCGCCGCTCGACGCGGACGCCCGGCAGACCGTCTTCGGCGTGCCCTCGCCGGCCGGCGCGGCCGCGCCGAAGGCCCCGCCGGGCGAGGCGCACCGCACCGTCTTCGGCATGGCGCGCCCGGCGGGGCTCAGGCAGCCCCGGCCGAGGCACCGCAGCCCGCCGCGGCCGATCCGCACCGCACGCTCTTCGGTATGGCGCGCCCGGACACCCGCCGCCGCCGCCGCGCCCGCCGCCGCCGCCGCCGCCCGCCGCGCCGCCGCCGCCCGCCGCGCCGGCGGACGCGCACCGCACCCTGTTCGGCATGGCCGCCCCTGGCGCAGGCGCGCGTCGGCCCCGCCGCCCGCCGCGCCCCAGCCCGCCGCGTCGGCGCCGCCCGCGGCCGGCGCCGCGCCCCAGCAGACGCTCTTCGGTGTGCCGGCCCCGCGCGACGACGCCCCGACGCCGGGCCCGCGCCCGCTGCGCCCCGCGGCCGCCGAGGCGCCGCCCGCGCTGGGCGAGCAGACGCTCTTCGGCGTGCCCAGCGCCGCCCGCCCGGCGCCGCCGCCCGGCGCCCACCCCGTGTTGAAGGGCGGCGATCCCCAGCGCACCTTCGACGGCCCGCCCAACCCCGACGTCGCGCAGCGCCCGCCCAAGGCGCCGCGCAGCGCCGAGGAGCGCCAGCGCGCCGATCTGTACAACGCCGCGCGCATCGCCGCCGCCGTCGCCGCCGAGGAGCGCCGCGCCGCGCGCACCCGCACGCGCCGCCTGCTCACCTTCCTCGCCGTCGCGGCCGTGGCCGCCGCCGTCGCGGCCACCTTCGCCCTGCGCGAGAAGACGGCGTTCCGCGCGCAGGTCGGCCAGGGGATGACCGTGGTGCGCGGCGACGCCGCCTACGACGTCCGGCTCACGGTCGAGACGTCGGGCCCCGCGGTGGTGCGCCACCCGGGCGGCGAAGCGGCGGTCGAGGGCCGCGCCGAGCTGCGCTTCGACGTGCCGGCCGACAGCATGCAGGTGGGCGACAACGCGCTCGAGCTGCTCGTCACCCCCACCGAGGGCGCGCCGGTCGTGCTGCGCCCCAAGGTGACCGTGTTCTACCGCCTGTCCGCGCCGGCGCTGGGCCCGCCGCGGGCCGGCACCCCCGTCGAGGCCACCGTGCGGCTGATGCCCGGCTGGACGGTCGCCGTCGAGGGCGGCGCCGTGCGGCCGGGGCCGACGCCGGACAGCTACGTGCTGGCGATGGATCCGGCGCCGCTGCTGGCCCGGGTCGACGGCCTGTCGGGGCCGACGGGCGAGCTGCCCGTGGCGATGACCCTGACCGGCCCGGCGGGCGAGACGCGGCGCTTCACCGAGCGCCTGCGCCTGCCCCTGCCCGACACGCCCGCGACCGTCTTCGAGCCGCCCTTCGGCTGGGCGTCCGAGGCCGACCGGGTGACGCTGCGGGGCCGCACGCTGCCCGGCGCCGCGGTGCAGGTGGGCAGCATCGGCACCCGGGCGGACGCCGAGGGCGCCTTCGAGCTGATCGTGCCCCTGGGCGCGCCGGGCGCGCAGACGCTCGCGGTCGAGGTCGATGCCCCCGAGCGGCGCCCGTCGACCGTCGAGATCGCGGTGCGGCGCCTCGACGCCGAGGCCGCCGCGGCGCAGCGGGCCGCGCTCGAGGCGCGCGTGGCCGAAATGAAGGCGCCCCGGCGCCCGACGCGGTACACCCGGCTGGTGAAGGATCTCGAGGGTCACACCGGCGCGGCCGTGCGCCTGCAGGGCGAGGTGGTCACCGCGCGGCGCGGCGAGGCCGAGGGGACGGACGTGCTGCAGATGACCACCTGCCGGCGCGGCGACGGCTGTCCGATCTGGGTCGAGACGCAGGGCCCGGTGCTGGTGGGCCCGGGTGATCGGGCGACGGTGGTGGGCGCAGTGGCCGGCGCGCACGCCTACCGCACCGCCGGCGGCGAGGCGAAGTCGGTGCCGCGGCTGGTCGACGCGGTGCTGCTGCCATGAGCGCGGTCGCCGAGCCCGACGGCCGCCACTGCCCGATGTGCGGGGCGCACGTCCCGCGCGCCAACGCGTACTGCGGGGCCTGCGGCGCCAACATCCCGGTGACCGCGTTCGGCGACGACGACGGGCTGCTCGGGCGGGTGATCGACAGCCGCTTCCGCGTGCTTCAGCTGCTGGGCGCGGGCGGCATGGGCGCGGTGTACCTGGCCGAGCACGTCGGCATCGGCAAGAAGGTGGCGGTGAAGGTGCTGCGCGGCGATCTGCGCAGCCGCCCCGATCTGGTCAGCCGCTTCCGCCGCGAGGCGATGGCGGTCAGCAAGCTGGCCGACGCGCATACGATCACCGTCTTCGACTTCGGGGTCTGGAAGGGCCTCGTGTACCTGGTGATGGAGTATCTGCGCGGCCAGGATCTCGCGCAGATGCTGCAGAACGAGGGGCGCCTGGCGCCGGGGCGGGCGCTGCGGCTGGCGCGGCAGGTGTGCAGCAGCCTGGCCGAGGCCCACGCGGTGGGCATCGTGCACCGCGATCTCAAGCCCGAGAACCTGTACGTCACCCGCAGCACGAACGGGGACGAGCTGCTGAAGGTGCTCGACTTCGGGCTGGCGAAGATGGTGGCCGGCACGGAGCGCGCCGAGGGCAACTTCCAGACGGCCGACGGCGCGCTGCTGGGCACGCCCTACTTCATGGCGCCCGAGCAGGTGCGCGGCGACGGCGTGGACGCGCGCTCGGATCTGTACGCGCTGGGCGCGCTGCTCTATCGCATGCTGACCGGGGTGTACCCCTTCGTCGGGCGCACGCCGATGGAGGTGCTCGAGGGGCACCTGTCGGGGCGGCTGCGCCCCTTCGCCGAGGCGGCCCCCGCGCTGGTGGCGCCGGCCGGCTGCGAGGCGCTCGTGCGGCAGCTGATGAGCCGGGAGCCCGCGGATCGGCCGGGCACCGCGCTGGCGGTGGACGCCGCGCTCGTCGGGCTGCTCGAGGCGCTGGGCGAGGCGGGCTTCACCGCGCCGCCCGCGGCGGCCGCCATCTCGACGCCCGACGGCCAGCCCCGCGCCCTCGCGAACACCTTCTCGACCTCGGCGCTGGCCGATCCCGAGCCCCTCGAGGTCGAGCCGCCCGAGCGCGCCGCGCTCGTCTCGGCGCCGCCCACCCGCGACGACTTCGAGCGCTACGAGCGGCGCCTGCGGCTGCGGCGGCTGTCCGGCTGGCTGGTGACGCTCGCCCTGCTCGGCGGCGGCGGGGCGGCCGCCTGGTACTACGGCATGCGCGCGCCCGAGTGGCGGCCGCCCAGCCAGGAGATCGAGCCCAACGACGACAGCCCGCAGGCCACCCGCATCGCGCCCGGCACGCCCGTCCGCGGGTTCCTGGGGCGCCGGCAGTCCAAGGAGCGCAGCGATCGCGACGTCTACGCGCTCGACGTGCCGCCGGGCGGCGCCTACGCCGCCGTCGATCTCACCGGCGTGCCGGGCATCGATCTGATCGTCGAGGGCTTCGCGGTCGACGGCGCCCGCCTCTTCCAGCGCTCGGCGGGCGGGGTGGGGGAGGGCGAGCGCCTCGTCGCGCCGACCGGCGGGCGCGATCGGCTGCTGATCGTCGTGCGCGAGGTCTGGGTGCACGGCCAGCTGCCCACCGAGAACTCCACCGACGCCTACACGTTGACGGTCAGCTTCCAGGCGAGCGGGCCGAGCACGGTGGGCGACGGCGGTCTGCCCGACGCCCGCGAGTGAGCCGACGTCCGCCGGCCGACGTCTGGCTGCACGGGGCGTCGGTGGGCGACGCCCGGGCGCTGGCCCCGCTGGTGCGCGCGCTGGCCGAGGCGCGGCCGGCGCTGCGCCTGCTGGTGTCGGCCCAGACGCGCACCGGGCGCGCCATGGCCCGCCAGCTGTTCCCCGGGCTGCCGGTGGTGCGGCCGCCCCTCGACCTGCCGCCCCTGCCCGATCGCGCGCTGGCCCAGGTGCGCCCCCGCCTGATCGTGCTGGAGTACCTCGAGCTGTGGCCCGCCTGGGCCGCCGCCTGCCGGCGCCGCGGGGTGCCGTTGATGGTGGTCGACGGGCGCGTCACCCAGCGCTCGCTGCGGGTGCGCCCGCTGCTGCGCCGCGCCGCCGGAGGCCTGGCCGCGTTCTGCGCGCGCACCGAGGCGGACGCGGTCGCCGCGCGCGCGCTCGGGGTGCCGGCCGAGCGGGTGGTGGTGCACGGCAACGGAAAGCACGACGGGGTCGCGGTCGATCCGCCGGCGCCCAGCCTCGCCCTGCGGGGCGCCGTCGGCGCGGTCGACGTGGTGGTGGGCAGCCTGCACCCCGACGAAGAGGCCGCGGCCCTGCCCGCGCTCGCCGCCAGCGGGCTGCGCGCCCTGATCGCGCCCCGCTACCCGCGCCGCGCCGCCGCCGTCGTGCGGGCCGGCGACCGCCTGGGCGTGTCGGTTGCCCTGCGCAGCGCCGGCGGCAGCCAGGCGGCGCGTTGGGTGGTGCTCGACACGATCGGCGAGCTGGCCGCCGCCTACGCGCTGGGGCGGGTGGCCGTGGTGGGGGGCACCTTCGGCCGGCGCGCGGGCCAGACGTTGGTCGAGCCCGTCGCGCAGGGCCGCCCCGTGGTGCACGGCCCGCGCGTCGCCAACGTCGCCGACGAGGTGGCGGCGCTCGCCGGGCCCGGCGTGGCCTGCGCGCCGGACTGGACCGTCGCGTTCGCGCGCGCCCGCGTGTGGCGTGACGATCCTCGGCCCCCCGATCCCCGCCCGCGGCTCGCCCGCTTGAGCGGGGCCACGGCGCGGAACCTCGAGACCCTGTTGGGGGTGCTCGAGGGTCGCTGACGCCGCGCGGGGCGCAGGACGTGGATCGCGCCGCCGGGGGCTGTTAGATTCGCCCGGAGCCGCGCGCCAGGAGCCCCATCGATGAATGCCGCCCGCAGCGCCGTGACGGTGGACGTGCCACCCGAGCGTCTGTACGCGCTGATCACCGACTTCGACACCTACCCGACCTTCGTCCCGAACCAGAGCGCCGTCCGCGTCCTTTCGCACGAGGGCGACCGATGGCGGGTCGAGTTCGAGCTCTCGATCGTCAAGACGCTGCGCTACACGCTCGACCTCGTGGGCGAGCCGGGGCGCTCGTTGTCGTGGACGCTGGTGTCGGGCGACATGATGCGGGCGATGACCGGCGGGTGGACGCTCGAGGCGCTGCCCGACGGCCGCACCCGCGCCACCTATGCCCTCGACGTCGAGCTGAAGGGCTTCGTGCCCCGCTCGGTCTCGCGCTCGCTGGTCGAGCGCACCCTGCCCGCCAACCTCGAGGCCTTCAAGAACGAGGCGGAGCGCCGGGGCTGACCGCCGTGGACGCACCGCTCGCCACCGCCCCGGGTCGGGCCGCGCTGATCGCCGGCCTGGCCGCGGCGCTGACCGGCTCGACCGCCCGCGCCGCGCCGGCCATCGGCGGCGTGGTGGCGCGTCCGCCGGTCGAGCTGGGGCCCGAGGCCGAGGCCGCCTTCCGCAGCGCGGCGGCGGAGTTCTCGGTCGGCACGCCCGAGGCCGCGCCGGTGGATCCCGCCCGGCAGCAGGCGATCGGCGCGGCGCTCAGCGCCCTGCAGAAGGGCGAGCAGGCCTACCTCGAGGTCGAGCTGCGCACCGCCGAGAAGGCGCTGCGGGCGGCGGTCGACGGGCTGCTGGCGGATCCGACGACGCTGGCCGACGCCGAGCCCGCGCAGCGCGCGGTGCTGCTCCTGGCGCAGGTGTTCGTGGCGCAGCGGCGGCCCGAGGCGGCCGACGAGGTGCTCGAGCGGGCGATCGGGGTGCTGCCCGGCTTCCCCGGCGACGGCGTGCCGCCGCCCCCCGACGTGCTGGCCCGAATCGAGGCCGCGCGGGCGCGGGTGAAGGCCGACGCCGGCGCCGTGCTGCGCGTCACGAGCGAGCCCGCGGGGCGACGGGTGCGGGTGAACGGCGTGCCGGTCGGGCGCACGCCGGTCGAGCTCGACGCGGTGCGGGCGGGCACGGTGCGGGTGATGCTCGCGACGCGCGGCGCGGTGCCGCGCAGCCGCGTGGTGGCGATCCGCGGCGACCGGGTGGACGTGCACTTCGCCGATCCGGCGACGCAGGCGGCGGCGCTGCGGGCCAGCGTGCGCGGGGGCGAGGCCGACGCCGGCTGGGCCGCCGCCGCGCGCCTGCAGGCGGACGCCGAGGCCGATCAGGTGTGCGTGGCGGTGGTGGACGCCGAGCGCGCGGTCGTCGCGCGGCTCGACGCGGCCACCCGCTCGGTGCGCGGCGGGGTCAGCACGGCGCCGCCGCGCGACGCGGACGGTTTCGCGGCGCTCGGGCGCTATTGCGCGCCGCAGGCGCCCAGCGATCTGGCGCCCGGCGAGGTGGTCGACGCGCTGTGGCCGGCGGACGCGCCGCCCGCCCAGGCCAGCGGCGGCTTCGGCCAGACCGGCTGGGCCTACACCGCCCTGGGCGCCGGCGTGGCGGTGGCCGGGCTGGGCACGTTCTTCGGCGTGCGCACGCTGCAGAAGGCCGACGACTACAACGACGGACGCCTCGCCGACCGCGACGAGGTGCTGGCCGAGGCGCGCGCCGCCGACATCACGTTCGGCGTCGCCGCGGTGCTGGCCGGCGTGGGCGCGTACCTGCTGTTCACCGCGCCCGACGACGACGACGAAACGGGCCAGGATCACTGACCTTTCGGCCCACGCGCGCCGCCCCTGCCGGCCCCGCGCCGGCGCAACTATTGCGTTGACCCTCGAAAACGCCCTGTGCTAGTTCTCCCGAGCGTGGGACAACGCGCCGCCGACGGCGTGTCCGTCGCGTCACCATCCAGAGAGCCCGGGGGCTGACTCATCAGGGCGGGGTGCGGGGGGGCCGGTCCGGCTGTTCCGGGCGGTCGTCGCGGAGGAGGCGAGTTGAAGGAAGGATCGACGCAGGCGGAGCCGGAGCTCACCGAGCGCCCACCCGATTCGATTCGCAAGCCGCGGCGCGCCGAGCGTCGGCGGCCGGGCAAGAAGGGGCGCCGCCGCTCCCGGACGATCGCCACCAAGCGCCTCAGCAAAGAGGAGCTGGCGCTCGCCGAGGAGCTGCGCGACGTCGTCATCGAGCGGCCCGGGCATCGTTCGCAGTGCGCGAACGGCATCCGCCCGTGCCCCTACGTGTCCTGCAAGCACCACCTGTACCTCGACGTGAACCCGGAGACGGGGTCGATCAAGCTCAACTTCCCCGACCTCGAGGTCTGGGACATGCAGGAGACCTGCGCCCTCGACGTCGCCGAGCGCGGCGGCATCACCCTCGAAGAGGTGGGCGAGATCCTCAACCTGACCCGCGAGCGCATCCGCCAGGTCGAGGTGAAGGGCCTGCAGAAGCTGCGCGACACCGCCGAGGACATCGGCCTGCAGGACTTCCTGCAGTTCCTCGAGAACAACCTCGGGTTGGACTGAGGGCAGGGGCGGGGGGATGGACCGCCCGGGCACGTGCCCGTGCCCGTGCCCGAAAGGTACAGCGAGGCGCTCACGCCTCCGGCGCCTCCCGATCGCGCACCCCTTGACCTTGACCTTGACCTTTCCCTCGGTGGAGCGCGGCGCGCACCCCTCCTGCGCCTCCCGAACGCGCACCCCTTGACCTTGACCTTGACCTTGACCTTGCCCTGAGCCGGCGGTCCGCGCTGATCGCACGGCCAGCGCCACGAGGCGAGGGGGGACAGGGGCAAGGTCTGCGCAGCCTGCGGGCGGGGGGGGCGAGGCGTGAGTAGGGCGGCGCGGCAAAGGGCAAGGGCAAGGGCAGGGGCAAGGGCAAGGGTTTGCTCGGCCTTCGGGCGTGGTGCCGCGCTGCGCGTTGGGCGGCGCGGCATCGGGCACGGGCACGGGCACGGGCACGGGCACGTTCTCGCGGCCTTCGGGCGTGGTGCCTTGCTGCGGGTTGGGTGACGCGGCGGAGGGCCAGGTCAAGGTCAAGGTCAAGGTCAAGGGATTCGCGGCCTGCGGGCGTGGTGCCTTGCTGCGGGTTGGGTGACGCGGCAGCGGGCACGGTCAAGGTCAAGGTCAAGGTCAAGGTCAAGGGCTCCCCCATCCCGCCCGTTGACCGCCCCGCGACCGCTTCCTATGCTGCGCCCGCCCTCACCACCCGACGCGTGACGGTCCGGCGGGCCGGCGCGAGGAGGCTCCGATGACGCCACCCCTTCGCCGCGCCCTGCTGTCGGTCTCGGACAAGACCGGGCTCGTGGACTTCGCCCGCGCCCTCGTCGAGCGGGGCATCGAGCTGGTCAGCACGGGCGGCACGGCTCGGGTGCTGGCCGAGGCGGGGCTGCCGGTCACGCCGGTGAGCGCCGTGACCGGCGCGCCCGAGGTGTTCGACGGGCGGGTCAAGACGCTGCATCCGGCCATCCACGGCGGCATCTTGGCCAACTGGTCGCTGCCCGATCACCGCACCGAGGCCGAGCGCAACGGCATCGCGCCGATCGGCCTGGTGGTGGTCAACCTCTATCCCTTCCGGCAAACCATCGCCCGGCCTGACGTGACCGAGGCCGAGGCCATCGAACAGATCGACATCGGCGGCCCGACGCTGCTGCGCGCGGCGGCCAAGAACCACGCGCACACCATCGTCGTCGTCGATCCCGCCGATTACGGCCCGGTGATCACGGCCCTGCAGACCGGCGAGGTCGACGCCGCCCATCGGCGCGCCTTGGCCCTGACCGCCTTCCGCCACACCGCGTCCTACGACCTCGCGATCGCCGGCTGGATGGGGCGCGAGGACGACGCGCTGCCGGCCCCGCTGCTGGTCGAGGCCCAGCGCACCGACGTGCTGCGCTACGGCGAGAACCCGCATCAGCGCGCGGGCTTCTACGCCCTGCCGACCCCGCCCGACGAGCCCTCGCTGGCCCGGGCCGAGACGCTGCACGGCAAGGCGCTGTCCTACAACAACCTGCTCGACCTCGACGCCGCCCTGAACATCGCGGTCGATCTGGCGCCGACGGGCGCGGTGGTCATCAAGCACGGCAACCCCTGCGGCGCGGCCGAGGCCGTGGGCGACGAGGCGCTGGTGGACGTGTACCGGCGCGCCCGCGCCACCGACGCCGACAGCGCCTTCGGCGGCGTCGTGGGCCTCAACGCCGCGGTCGACGAGGCGACGGCCGCCGCGCTGGCCGAGACCTTCCTCGAGGCGATCATCGCGCCGGGCTTCAGCGCCGAGGCGCTGGCGGTCCTGACGCGCAAGAAGAACCTGCGCCTGGTGCGCCACGACCCCTGGCCCGGCCAGGCGCGCCACCTCGAGCTGCGGCGCGTCGCCGGCGGCCTGCTGGTGCAGGATCGGGACGCCCAGCTCGACGACGTGCGCGCCGCCCGCGTCGCCTCGAAGCGGGCGCCCACCGAGGCGGAGTGGTCGGCCCTCACCTTCGCCTGGCGCCTGGTGAAGCACGTGAAGTCCAACGCCATCGTGTTCGCGCGCAGCGGCCACCTGCTGGGGGTCGGCGCGGGGCAGATGAGCCGCGTCGACGCCAGCCGCATCGCCGCCGAGAAGGCGGCCCGCGCCGGCCACGAGCTGGCCGGCTCGGTGGTGGCGTCGGACGCCTTCTTCCCCTTCGCCGACGGCGTCGAGGCGGCCGCCGCGGCGGGCGCCACCGCCGTCGTGCAGCCGGGCGGCAGCGTGCGCGACGCCGAGGTGATCGAGGCGGCGGATCGCCTCGGGCTGGCGATGGTGTTCACCGGCGCCCGCCACTTCCGCCACTGATGCGCTGCCTGGTCGTCGGGGGCGGGGGGCGCGAGCACGCGCTGGCGCAGGCGCTGGCGCGGTCGCCGCAGGTTACCGAGGTGCTGGTCGCGCCGGGCAACCCGGGCATCGCCGCCGAGCCGCGCGTGCGCTGCGTCGCGGTGGCGGCGTCGGACGTCGACGCGCTGGCCGCGCTGACCGACGCCGAGGACGTCGATCTCACGGTCATCGGGCCCGAGGCGCCGCTGGTGGCCGGCCTGGCCGACGTCCTGCGCGCGCGCGGCCGCCGCGTGCTCGGGCCGGGCGCCGACGCCGCGCGGCTCGAAGGCAGCAAGGTGTTCGCCAAGCAGGTGATGCAGGCCGCCGGGGTGCCGACGGCGGCCTGGCACGCCTTCGATCGCTTCGAGGACGCGCGCGCGGCGCTGCCCGACGGGCCCGTGGTGATCAAGGCGGACGGGCTCGCCGCGGGCAAGGGCGTGGTGGTCGCGCCCGATCGCGCCACCGCCGAGGCGGCCCTGGCCGAGATGATGGTGGCCCAGCGCTTCGGCGCGGCCGGCGCCACCGTGCTCATCGAGGCCTGCCTCGAGGGCGAGGAGGTCAGCGTCATCGCGCTGTGCGACGGCACGCGCGCGCTCTGCTTTCCGCCCGCCCAGGATCACAAGCGGGTGGGGGAGGGCGACACCGGGCCCAACACGGGCGGCATGGGCGCCTACGCCCCGGCGGCCTGCCTCGACGCCGACGCGCTCGACGCCGTGCGCCGCACGGTCCTCGAGCCGGTCCTGGCCGAGATGGCCCGCCGCGGCGCGCCCTTCCGCGGCTTCCTGTATGCCGGGCTGATGCTGACCGCCGAGGGCCCGCGGGTGCTCGAGTTCAACGTCCGCTTCGGCGATCCCGAGGCGCAGCCCCTGCTGGCGCTGCTGGCCGGCGACGCCGCGGACCTCTTCGCCGCGGCCGCCGACGGCGCCCTGCCGCCCGGGCCGTTGCCGCTGCGCGCGGGCGCGGCCGCCTGCGTCGTGCTGGCGTCCGAGGGCTATCCGGCCGCGCCGCGTCTGGGCGATCCCATCACCGGCCTCGACGCCGCGACCGCCGTCGAGGGCGTCACCGTCCACCACGCCGGCACCGCCGTCGACGCGACCGGCGCCCTGCGCACGGCGGGCGGCCGCGTGCTGGGCGTGACGGCCACCGCCGACGACCTGCCGACCGCGCTGGCCCGTTGCTACGTCGCCGCCGATCGCGTCCGATGGCCCGGTCTGCACTACCGCCGCGACATCGGGCACCGCGCGCGGTGATCCGTCGTCTCGCCGAGCTGCTCGGCTTCAGCCTGCTGGCGTGGGTGGTCCTGGCCGCGGTGCTCGTCGGCGGGCAGGCGGTGAAGGTGGGCGATCTGCTCTTCGGCCCCGCCGGGCCGGCGCCCGGCTGGCCCCGCGCGCTGGGCCTGGCCGCCCTGGTGCTGCTCGAGGCGGCGCTTCCCCTGGTCGCGCTGGTCGCCAGCGGGCTGGTCTACGGGCGTCAGCGCGCCGAGGGGGCCGGCCTGGCCTGGAGCGCGCTCGGCGCTTCGCCCCTGCGCCGGTACGCGCCGGCCGCGCTGCTGGGCGTGGGCCTGGGTCTGGCCGCGGGCTGGCTGGCCCAGGGCCCGGTGCCCCGGGCGGTGCGCGAGTTGGGCGGCGTGCTGCAGGGCGCCGCCGCGCACCAGCTCGCCGCCGCCGAGGGGACGGTCGCGCTGCCCGGCGGCGGCGTCGCCCGCCGCGGCGGCGGTCAGGTGTGGGCGGTGCTGCCCACGCCGAGCGGCCCCGACGGTCCTGCGCGCCGACGCGCTGGCGCTGCGCGCGGGCGCCGCGTCCACCTGGCGCGTGGCGCTCGACCACGCCTGGCTGTGGGGCCCCGCGCCTGCGCGTCCGCGCGGGGGAGGCGCAGCTCGACCTCGACGACGCGGCGCTGCGGCGGCGGCTGGGCATGTTCGGGCCGCCGAACGATCGACCCTCGGCCGAGCTGCCGGCGACGGCCCACGGCCGCTTCACCCGGCATCGCCGCCGCGCGCTGCCGGCCATGGCGCCCGCCTGGGCGCTGCTGGGCGCGGTGCTCGGGGCCCGCTTCGGCGCCGCGCGCGCCGTCGCGGGCGCGGGCGCCCGCGGTGGCGGCGGCCTACTGGCTGCTGCGGGTGGGCGAGCTGAGCGCTCGGGCGGGCTTCATGGCCCCGTGGTTGGCGGCGTGGGCGCCCGCGCTGGTGTTGGCGCTGGCCCTGGCCTGGGCCGCGACGCGCGGCGCCTTCGACTGATCCGGATCACGGCGCGGGCGGCGCCCCGCCGCGGTACTTCTCGAGGCGCTGCTGGTACAGGGCGCGCTGGGCCGAGTCGATGGCCAGCGCGTGCTCGATGGCTTCGATGGCGGCGGCCGTGTCGCCCGCGCGCCAGCGCAGCTCGGCCAGCGTGTCCCACGCCGAGTCGCTCTGGGGATCGAGCATCACCGCCCGC
Source organism: Myxococcales bacterium (assembly GCA_020633465.1). Taxonomy (GTDB): domain Bacteria; phylum Myxococcota_A; class Bradymonadia; order UBA7976; family UBA1532; genus JACKDN01. The sequence goes on along the minus strand of JACKDN010000007.1, from coordinate 220,463 downwards.
GTCGCCAGCGCCAGCGCCTCTTCGATGGCCGCCGGATCGTCGCGCAGGGTCCAGGCGAGGTTGTTCAGCACCGTGGGCTGATCGGGCACGAGGCGCAGCGCGTCGCGGTACGCCGCGGCCGCCGCGGGGCGATCACCCAGCTCGTTGGCCACGTCGCCCAGCAGCGCGTGCACGGCGCCGTCGTCGGGGCGCGCCGCGACCAGGTCGCGGGCGATCTGCAAGGCCTCGGCGGGCTTGCCCTGCACCGCCAGCGCCGACGCCAGCCGGCGCGCCAGCCCGGTGTCCTGGGGGTGTCGCGCGCGGCCGGCCTGCAGCACGTCGACCGCGGCGCCCGTGCGCTCGTCCTCCATCAGCATCGCCGCCAGCAGCCGGAACACCTCGGGGGGCGCGTCTTCGCGCGCGGCCAGCCGGCGCAGCGGCTCCTCGGCGCGCCCCACGTCGTCGGCCCGCAGCAGCGCCGTGATCAGCAGCGACTGGATGGCGGGATCCTCGGGCGCCGCCTCGGCGGCCTCGCTCAGCACGTCCACCGCCTCGTGCGTGCGGCCGCCGTCCAGCAGCGTCCGGCCCAGCAGCATCTTCAGCCGGGCGTCGCCGGGGCGCTCCTCGACCACCGCGCTCAGCAGCGCGACGCGGTCGAAGTCGGGCCCCGGCCGCATCGCCAGCGGCTGCTCGAGCGCGTCGCGCACCTCGCGGGCCACCGCCATCAGATCGTCGTGATCGTCGCTGCCGCCGCGCCGCGCGTTGATGCGCAGGCGCGACACCACGGTGGTCTGGCCCGGCGCTCGGTGCTCCTCGACCGTGAAGGTGACCGGCCCCTGCTCGACGCGGTGGCGCACCGGCGCCCAGTCGAAGGTGTAGCCGGGCGGCGGGCGCAGCACGAGGCGCCGCTCGAACACGCGGGGGGTGGCCAGGTGGGCGCCGGCGCCCAGCACGTGCAGCGGCCCGCGGGTGAACAACGAGAGGCCGAAGGGCACCACCAGCGCGCCGTCGAGGCGCACGGCCACCAGATCCTCGCTCTGCTCCCACGACTGCACGGCGAGCGCCGCGCGCGGATCGTCGACGCCCTCGATCGTCACCTCGGCCGGCCGCCGCTCGTCGCCCAGGAGGAAGCCCGGCGCCCGAAGCAGCAGATCCCGCGCCGCCGGCTCGAGCGGCCTCAGCCGCTGACGCAGGCTGCCGGCCAGATCGCCCTTCAGCGCCAACACGCTGCGCAGGCGCCCCCCGCCGGTGGCGTTCAGGTCGTAGGTCACCGTCTCGATCATGGTGTGCGCGCCCGGATCGCCCAGCGGCACGGTGCGCAGCTCGCCCCCGCGGCCGTTCACCACCAGGGCCGGCTGGCCGCGCAGCACCGAGGGCACGGCGGTCAGCGTGCCCAGCCCGGCCGTCGCGTCGAGCCACAGATCACCGTCGGGATCGGGCACGTAGAGCAGCACGTGGCTGAACTGGCCGGGCGAGGCGTGCTGGGTGTCGAAGGGCCCCTGATCGGCGGGCCGGATGAGCGCCGGGTGCGCCTCGATGCCCACCGCGTCGAGCATCGCCACCATCAGCGCGGTCATGTCCTTGCAGTCGCCGCGCGCCTGCGCCAGCGTCCCGTCCGCCGGGCGGGGCTGGTAGGCGCCGATGCCGAACTCGATGCCCAGGTAGCGCACGTGCTGCTCGACGAAGCCGTAGATGGCGGCGACGCGGGCGCGGCGATCCTTCAGGCCCCGGGTGAGCGCCTCGGCGCGGGCGGCGACCGTCGGGGTCGCCCGGCTGCGCGGCGCGAAGAGGGCGTGATACCAGGCGTCGACCTCGCGCCAGGACGCGACGCTGGCGGCCTGCACGGCGGGCACCTCGGCCCGGGCGGCGTCCTCGGGCCGGTAGGCGGGCAGATCGGCGGCCTCCCAGGTCAGCACGCGCCGGTCGCCGGCGACCACCTCGCGGGGATCGGGCATCGACCGGGCGCGCACGTGCCGCGGGGCGTCGATCGGCAGATCCAGCGCGTAGCGCGCCTGCACCGTGGGATCGGCGTTGCCCAGCACGTAGGCGTCCCACCACGCGCCCACCACGTCGGGGTGGGGCCGGGGGCTGATCACCTCGTAGTCGACGATGGCCCCCGGCTCCACGCGCTGGAACTCGAGGCGCAGCTGGCGCGCGTCGCCGCGCAGGGGCGTCCCCGCGTAGGGGTCGTCGACCCCCCGGTGCGCGTCGTCCACCGGCACCTCGGCGCCGTCGGGGGTCAGGGTGCGGGCGCGCACCACCGTGGGCGGGTGGTCGGCGTGGAAGGGCACCCGCGCCACCCCGTAGCGCTCGACGCCCGCGGGGTGCTGCACCAGCACGGAGCGCACGTGCCGAACCGCGGCCACGCCGCGGGCGTCGATGGTGACGTAGCGCTCGTCGCGCAGCACCGTGCCCATGCGGCTGTCGCCGGGGGGCACGCGCGCGGCCAGCGCCCGCAGCGCGGGATCGGCCTCCGCCGCGGCGACCCCGCCCCGGGCCAGCGCGGCGGCCGCGGCCTCGGCGCCCAGCGTGCGGCTCAGGCCGGCGCGCGCGTCGGTGTCGGTGGGATCGCGCGCGAGCTGCTCGCGGTAAAGGGCCGCGGCGCCGTCCCGGTCGCCGCGCATCTCGCGGAACGCGGCGAAGGTGAGCCGCAGGGGTCGGTTGCCCGGATCGTCGCGCAGCGCCTCGGCGAACAGGGCCTCGGCGGCGTCGATCTGCCCGGTGTCGGCGAGGGCGGTCGCCAGCAGCGGTCGATAGCGCAGGGGATCGGCGCCGGCGGCCAGCGCCGCCTGCAGGTGCTCGACCGCGGCGCCCTTGCGGCGCGCCATCAACAACGTCTCGCCCAGCTGCGCGCGCACCGCCGGATCGTCGGGCCGGCGCGCCCGCAGGCGCTCGAGCACCGGGATGGCCTCGGCGGGCCGATCGAGCGCGCGGTAGGCGTCGGCCAGGCGCTGCAGCGCGCGCTCGGCCCCCGGGAAGCGGTCGACCACCGCGTGCCAGCGCGACAGGGCCCGCTCCACCTGCCCGGCCTGCAGGTCGAGGCGGGCCACCTCGTCGGGGTGGTCGGGATCGTTCGGCGCCAGGCGGGCCGCCTCGAGCCGGGCCGCGCGCGCACCGTCGGTGTCCTCGAGGCGCTCGAGCACGTCGGCCAGGATGGCGTGCAGGGTCGCGTCGCCGGGCGCGGCGCGGGTGCCCTGGCGCAGCAGCGACGCGCCGCGCTGCAGCTGGCCCTCGCCGACGGCCCACAAGCCGTAGGCGCGCCAGAGCCGGGCGTCGTCGGGGTGGGCGGCGACGCCGGCCGCGAACTCGGCCTCGGCGCGGGCGGCGTCCCCGGCGGCGTCGAGCGCCTCGGCGACGGCCACGCGGCGCGCCGGCCCCTCGACCGGATCGTCGTACAGCAGCGGGCGCAGGGCCAGGCCCGCCTCGACCTCGCCCAGGTGGATCAGTGCCCGGGCGCGCAGGGTGAGCGCCTCGCGATCGTCGGGCGACAGCGAGAGCGCCGCGTCGGCCCAAGCGAGCGCGCGCTGCGCGTCCCCCGCCTGCAGCAGCGCCACGCCCAGCGTGCGCGTCGTCGCCGGATCGTCGGGGGCGGCGCGGCGCAGCACCTCGAGGTGATCGATGGCCGTCTCGGCGCGGCCGAGGGCCAGCTGCAGGTTGGCGAGCGACCGCCGGGGGCGAACGAAGGCAGGATCGGCGGCGACCGCGGCCTGAAGCTGGCGGGCGGCGCCCAGATCGTCCCCCAACAGCAGCGACACGCGCGCCAGGGCCTCGGGGGGCTCGGCGGCGTCCGGCGCGAGCCGCGCGGCGGCGTCGGCGGCGGCGCGCGCCCGTCGGCGTCGCCCGCGGCCAGGCGCACCGTGGAGGCCGCGAGCTGCACCGCGGGCACGGTGGGCGCGCGGGCGGTGAGATCCTCGATCAGCAGGCGGGCGCGGCCCACCTCGTCCAGCCCGGCCCGGATCTGCGCCTCGAGGGCGGCGATCTCGGGCTCGCGCGGCGCTCGGGCCCGCGCGCGCAGCACCCGATCGAGCGCCTCGTCGAGGCGGGCGGCCTCGAAGGCCATCACCGCCCGACCGAAGGGACACCAGGGCGAGCTCGGATCACGCTCGGCGCAGCGGTCGAGCGCCGCCTCGGCGTCGGCGGGCGCGCGGCGGGCCAGGGCGCGGGCGAGGAAGTAGGCGGGCAGGGGATCGGCGGGCCGCGCGGCGGCCGCGTCGCGCAGCAGGCCCGAGAGCTCGGCGTGGCGGCCCGCGCGGATCAGCGCCTCGCGCAGGCACGCGTGGGCGGCGTGATCGGCGGCGTCTGCCTCGACGGCGGCCAGGCAGGCCTCGGCGCGCGCCTCGGGCGTGGGCGGCGGGGCGGGCGGCGGGCGGCGGGGGGTGGCGCCGCAGGCCACCAGCAGCGGCAGCGCGCACAGCGCCAGGAGCAGGCGCGGCGGCCGGCGGGGCGCGCGTCCAGCGGCGCCGCGCGAAGAGGGAAGGGTGAGATCCTGCACGAAGACAGGATGTCGAACCGACCGCTCAGGTAGCAAAGCGGCGCGCGACGACCGCGCCGAGCGCCACCAGGGCGAGCAGGGCCCAGGGGGCGCCGGCGGGGGCCCCGGGCTGCGCGCAGCCGTCGTCGCTGGCGGCTCGCTCGGGCGCGTCCGGCGTGGCGTCGCGGCCGCCGAAGGCGTCGAGGCCCGCGTCGCGGCTGGTGGGCGTCGCGTCCGGCCCCAGGAGGCCGCCGTCGAGGGGCGGCGCGCTGCAGTTGGCGTCGGTGGATCGGTCGCAGGCGCGGGCGCAGGTCGTCGCGCCGGGCGTGCCCGCCGGGCAGGCCCAGCGGCCGTCCAGATCGGCGAAGGTGAGCAGCTCGGGGCGCCAGGTCTCGCCGCCGTCGTCGGACGAGCCCACCAGCCACGGCGCGGCCGCGCCGCGGGCGCAGGACCACAGGCGGCCGGTGGCCGGCTCGCGGGTCAGGCAGCTCAGCACGGCGGCGGCCGGCGAGGGCACGCGATGCCAGGTGTCGCCGCCGTCGTCCGAGCGGTGCAGGCCGTCGAAGGGCGTGGCCAACACCGCCTGCTGGCCGTCGCCGAGAAACACCAGGCCGTCGGGCACGTCGCCGAAGACCCCCACGGTGGCCCAGGTGAGGCCGCCGTCCCGGCTGCGCACCAGGCTCGAGTCGGGGAAGGCCTCGACGACCGCGAAGACGTCCCGGGCGTCGGCCGGGTGGGTCGCGAGGAAGCGGAAGTCCTCGGCGTCGGCGGGATCGTCGGTCGGGCCGGTCATGATCGGCGCGAAGGTGACGCCGCCGTCGTCGCTGCGCAGGACGCCGCGGGTGTGCCCGACATAGACGACGTCGGCGTCGGCCGACGCGCGTACCAGCGATCGGACGCGCCCCTCGAGGGCCAGGCCGGCGGGCGTCCAGGTGGCGCCGCCGTCGGTGGTGCGGAAGACGTCGTTGGCGAGGCCGATGGTCTGCGTGCCCAGCAGGGCCGCGCCCGCGGCCGTGGGATCCGGCGACAGCAGGGCGACGACGTGCTCGGTGAGCGTCCCGGGGACGGCCTCGAAGGTGCAGCCGTCGTCGGCCGTGCGGAACGCGCCCGCGTGGGTGGCGGCCACCCAGCCGCGCCCGTCCGCGGTCAGCGGGGCCAGGCTGTTGAGGCCCGGGGTGGGCGTGATCGACTCGTCGCACAGCCAGCGCCACGCCTCACCGGGCGCGCGGGCGACCAGCCCGACGTTGTCGATCACCAGCCAGGCTTCGCCGCCGCGCGCCGGCGGGAAGCGCACCTCGGCGACGCGCGGCTCGCCGAAGTGGGCGTGGGCCACCCCGCCGACGGCGATCAGGGTGCCCAGCAGGACTGCCACCTTCCCCATGGAGCCTCCGTGGTCCAGAATGCCGCAGGGTAGCAGAGCCGCGGGGGAGAGGGTTGCGCAGCGAGGCAGCGAGCGGAGCGTGCGCCGCGAGGGGCCCCGACCGCGCGACCGACGCCGGGGCATGGGGCAGGCCGATGGTGCGGCGAGGCTGGGTGGTGGGGTGGTGGGCGCTCTGGGCCGCGTGGGCGGCCGGCTGCGCGGGCTCGCCGGGGCTCGGGTTCTACACCGGCGCGTGCGAGACCGAGCGCGCGCGGTGCCGCGCCCGCTGCGAGCAGCTGGAGGATCCCCGGCGCTGCCTCGATCGCTGCGACCAGGACGCGCGCAGCTGTCAGACGCGGCAGGGCGGCGAGGGCGTGGTGCTCGAGCAGCCCCCGCTGCGCATCGGCGAGCACCAGGCGCTGATCGTCGAGCTCGACGCGGGGCGGGTGCGCGCGTCCGAGGCCGCCCAGACCCGCATCCAGGGCGAGGCGCGGCCCATCGACGGCGCCTTCGCGTTCGCCCCGGGCGCCGGCCTCGAGGTGGTGTTCGCCTTGCCGCCGACCGCGCGCGAGGCCGAGCTCGAGATCACCCATGGCCCGGGGGCGGGCGCCGGCCCCTGCTTCGTGACGATGGTGGTGGGCGACACGCCCCTCGCCGGCCGCTACGCCCCGCCGCGCGGCGAGGACGGCGGGCGCCGCCGCGAGAGCTGGAACCTGACGCCGCTGCTGCCGCCGCCGGCCGAGGAGGGCGAGGCGCGCACGCTGCGGCTGTTCATCTACAACAACGACGCCGCGGGCAGCGCCGCGGACTATCACCTCGAGCGCGTCCACCTGATCTTCCGCGCCATGGAGCGCCCGGCCGCGCGCTGACGGCGGTCAGCGCTCGCCGCCCAGCACGTACTCGGTCACGATCCACCGGCCGTAGCCCGCGCGGCCGGTCGGCGAGGTCACCGCCACCCGGTTGCCCGCGGCGTCCTCCCAGTACACCGCGCTGGTGCCCGCGCCCGCGTGCGTCTGCCCGGTGAACAGCTGCGCCGTCGGCGGCGCGCGCCCCGCGTTGCCCTGGGGGAAGCGCTCGTCGCCCACCGCCTCGCCGCCGTCGGCCGTGGGGTAGCGCTCGCTGCTCAGGCTGGCCGTGCGGTCGGTCAGCGTGCCGGCCACCGCGCAGGTGGGATCGCCTCGGAAGAGCGCGCGGTGATCGACCTGGACGCTGAACAGGTCGTGGTGACCCTCGGGGCCGGCCGGCTTGTCGCCCACGTTGCGGCTGAACACCACCGCCGCCAGATCGCCGGTGAACGAGGGCGTGTGATCACCCACGCGCCGGCCGCCGCCGGTGATCGTCGTCACGTCGGTGAAGTCCAGGTCGCCGTCGGTCACCTGACACGCCAGCCCGGCCTCGGTGTCGCCCACCCAGATCTGCGGCTTGACCACGCAGCGCGCGCCCGCGCAGGCCTCGACGTCGACCACGTACGCGAAGAGCGGGGTGCCGACCGCCGGGAACACGTCGCGCACCGGCGCGTCGTGGTTCGACACCTTCAGCAGCTGCGCGCGATCGCGGCTGCGGTCGTCGCGCCCCGCAAGGTACGCCGCCGACGGGCCGTCGCCGCAGTCCATGGCGAACAGGACGGTCAGCGCCGTCTGCCAGCCCACGCCGCCGATGCCGGCGTCGCAGCCCTCGGGCGAGATGGGGTACTCGCGGCGCTCCTTGACGTCGAGGATCCACACCTCGCCCGGGCCGTCGGGATCCGACCGCCCGTCGCCGTCGGCGTCCACGTTGCGCACCGCGACCACGTAGCGCGGATCGGGCCCCACCGCGTGGTGCGTCCAGTAGCCCGGCTGCCCGGTGATGCGTCGCCGCTGCGATCCGTCGGCCAGCGCGCTGTACAGGTGGCCGTTGCCGTCGGCCCGCAGGTCGGCGAAGGTCAGATCGCCGGCCACCGCGGTCAACGTCAGCGGGGGCGGCGCGCCGCCGTCACCCAGGGGCCCGGCGTCCACCGGCGCGCCGCCGTCCGGCGGGGTCAGCGCGCCGTCGGCCGCGCCCCCCGTGTCGGCGGCGGCCCCGTCGCCGCCGTCGTCGCAGGCCGAGAGGGCCGCCAGGGTCACCGCCCACGCCAGCGCCCGGAACGTCGTCTTGCTCATGCCGCCCCTCGCGGTTGGTCCTTGGTCTGCGCCAGCACCCGCTCGGCCTGCTCGAAGAACGGCCCGGCCCGCGCGGCCAGCACCGCCACCGTGTCGGCCACCGCGGCGCGCGCCTCGGCCGGGCTGCCGTACCGCCACGCCAGCTCGCCGCGCTCGGGCACCAGATCGGCCAGCGGGAAGGCCAGCCCGGGCACGGCCCGGCCGACGGCGGCGTGCAGATCGCCGACCGGCGCCCGGACGCGGCTGACGCCCACCCGCACCACGTGGCCGGGGGGCGCGTGCAGCCGCTGCAGCTGAATCGCGTGGAAGCCGTTCGGGGTGCGGCGGATGAACTCGATGAAGTACTGGTCGGTCACGTGCGCCGCGCGGTCGTGGCGAAAGCCGGCCAGCACGCCGCTCATCGCCTGCTGCATCAACGCCACCAGGTCGACCTTCGGCCGCGCGTTGCGCCCGCGGAACACGCCGCGCACCCAGCGCACCGCGGCCGGCGCGCGCGCCGCGGCGGGGGGCCGACCGGGCCGCCCGCCGTCCGCGCGGCGCCCTTGGCCGCCTCGAGCTGCGCGCACAGCTCGGCGCTCGCCCGCCCGGCGGGCGTGTCGAGCGGCTGCCCCTCGAGCTGCCACAGCGAGGCCTGGCCCAGCTCCGAGCCCAGCGTCACCGCCAGCTGCCGCCGCGCGTTGCGCAGGGCGCCGTCGTCGGGATCGTCCACCGGCAGGCTGACCGTCAGCGTGTCGAAGGCCTGCCCCCGCTCGCTGCGCACCACGTAGGCGCTCTCGCTCGGCGTCTCCGGCGCGTCGAGCGCGCCCTCGAGGCGGAACCGCAGATCCGACCAGCGCAGGCTCCAGTCCAGCAGCTGATCCGCCAGGCCGCCGTCGCCCAGCAGCGCCCCCGCCGTCGCGGCCGGCAGCCCCTCGGCAAGGCCGGCGGTGGCCACCCCGAAGGCGTCGCGCGGTCGATCGGGGTGATCCTCGACGTCCAGCGCGTCGAGCAGCGCCTCGAGCGCGGGCAGGCGACCCGTGCAGCGCAGCCGCACCACGTCCAGCTGCTCGAGCCAGCCCAGCCAGTGCGCGAAGGTGGGCCCCAGGTCGACCGCCGCCGAGGCCGCCGTCAGCTGCAGCGCGAAGGGCGTGCCGTCCTCGAGGCGCAGCCCGACGGCGGCGTCCGGCGCCGTGGCCGGCGCGCAGCGCGCCCCAGGGCACTGCGGCGGCGCCGGCGGCGGCGGCGGCGGGGGCGTCCTCGAGCGCCGGACCCGCCACCTCGTGCGCCCAGTCGGCGAAGGGCGTCGGCAGCCCCAGCGAGACGTAGACGCCGGCCACCCGCGCCGCGGCCAAGGCGCGGCGGGCCCGGGGCGCCCCCGCGCCGTCGCTCAGCTCGGCGTAGCGCAGCTGGCGCCCGGCGTGCGCGGCCAGCCCTCGCAGGCGCGGATCGTCCAGGCGCGCGGGCGGCCGCCCGTGCAGATCGAGCGCCACCTCGTTCGAGCGGCCGGGCTCGAGGCATTGCAGCGCCAGCCGACCGCCGCGCAGGGTCCGCAGCCAGCCCAGGTAGGTGTCGAGCAGGGCGGGATCGGCCCGCGCGCTCAGGTCGACGAAGAAGCCGTCGAAGTCCTCGGGCAGCAGGGCCGCCGCGCGGCGGAGGGCGGCGGGGCCGTCCCAGGTGATCCAGGCGTCCAGGCGTCGGTGGTGGGTGATCGGCTCGAACAGCGCCTCGGTGGCGCGCAGCAGCCGCGCCGGATCGCGCGGCGGTTGCCGCTGCAGGCGGCCCTGGAAGACCTGGGGCACGTCAGCCCTGCAGCGCGTCGGTCAGGGGGCCCCGCGCGTCGGCGCCCGTGTGGGCGACATAGCGCACGTTGATCAGCGCGAGCATCGAGTCGAGCAGGGCGAGGTTGATGATCGCCGTCGTCGGCACCGCGGCGGCCACGGCGTCGGCGGACATCTCGGCGAAGTTCAGGGCGCACCAGGTCAGCGCGTCGTCGGGCGTGCGCACGGCGGGGCCGTGGGTGCGGCAGATGACCGGCCGCGCGGCGTACACCGCGCAGCCGCCGTCGTCGTCGAGGAAGACGCAGCGCTCGCCGGCCAAGACGGCGGGCGCGTCCCGCCGCGCGCGCAGCGCAGCCAGGTCGGCGGCGGGCAGGGTGTGCAGGAAGGTGCGCAGGTGATCCAGCTCGACCGCCCAGGCCGATCGAGCCGTGCGACAGCAGCCGTCACACCCGCGCCGGCACTCGAGGAAGCGGCCCTGGCCGGCCTCGACGACGGCCTCGAAGGCGGCCACCTTCGCGTGCAGCGCCGCCAGCTCGGCGCGGCCGGGCATCGTCACTCGGCGGGCGGGTTCGCGACCAGGTTGACCGAGTCGGGGCTGCTGTTGGCGTTGCTCTCGATCACCACCGCGCCGATGTGCCGCGCGCGGTCGTCGGCGCCGCGCGCGAAGGTCACCATGACGGTGTGCGAGGCGCCCGGCGCGATGGTGGTCGCCCCGCCGCCCGCGCTGATCGTGAACTCGGGATCGCTGGGCAGGATGCCGTTCTGGACGTCGGCGTCCGTGCTCATCTCGAGCCGCGTGACGTCGAGCGGCGCCGTGCCGGGGTTGGTCAGCGTGATCTGCTCGGTCGCCATGTCGTCGAAGCCCACCGCGCTGAAGTCGATCTGCAGGCGGTCGAGCTGCAGCGCCGCCACCTGCGTCCCGCTCGACACCAGCTGCACCCGCAGCTCGTTGCTGGGCACGTTGTCGGCGTTCTGCGTCTGGATGACGAGCTCGGCGTTGGTGCCCTCGGCGCTGCGCGGCTGGTAGGTGATGGTCACCTCGCGGCTGGCCCCGCCCCGCAGCTGGAAGCTGCGCTGCTGGTCGCCGAGGCTGTACTCCTCGCCGGGCTGCTCGATGGTCATGTTGATGATGTCCAGATCCTTCAGCCCCGAGTTGGTCAGGCTGATCGACTTCTGACCCTGGCTGCCCGCGCCCACCTCGGGGAACTGCACCGGGTTGGGCTGCACCACCAGGTTGCTCGACACCGGCTCGCTGGTGATCGTCACGTCGAAGGACGGCGTGTTCGGATCGTTGCTGATGATGCGCAGGGTGGCGTGATCGGCCTCCTGATCCTGCGGATCGTAGGTGATCAGGTACTCCTGCGACCGGTTGGCCTGGATCTCGGACCACTCACCGCGCGGCTCCACCTTGATCTCGGCCACCGGCTGCTGCGTCGCGGGGTCGATGTAAGGCGGCGTCTGCAGCAGCAGCTCGAAGCGGTTGACCACCAGCAGCCCGGTGCCGCGGTTGAACACCTGCACGGGCGCGCTGGCCATCTGCGAGGGGCTCTCGAACGCCACCGTGCGCGGGTTGACGTCGATGCGCGGCGCGGTCGCCACGACGCCCAGCGTCACGTAGATGGTCGGCTTCTCGATCACGTTGGTCTCGATGACCACGCGCCAGGGCTTCGGCTCGCTGTTCTCGGGCGGGCTGTAGACGATCGAGTAGTCCTCGAAGGCGTCGTCCTCGAGCAGCAGCGGCAGCTCGGGCCCCTGATCGATGGCGAACCAGCACTCGGTGTCGGCCGGCGGCGAGAAGGGCTGACCCGGCGCGAGGCCCTGCGCGATACGACTGCACTGATCCATGCGGGTCCAGGGCTCGCTCGCGCCCGGCGTCTCCTGCATCTCGAGGTACAGATCGCGGATGCGCAGGGGTGTCAGGCCGCCGTGCCGCACGCGCAGCGGCTTCGACTCCGACCGGCCCACCTGCGTCGGGTTGTAGCGCAGCTCGGCCATGTACACGCCGTCCGACACCTCGTTGTATTCGGGCTCGGTCAGGATGTCGTTGGACTCGTTCCGTTCGATGCCGTCGTCGCAGCCGGCGAGGGCGGCGAGGGCCACCATCAGCAGGGCGGCGCCTGTGGACAGGGGGCGCGGGGTGCGCTTCATCGGTCGAACCTCTCTCGGAAGGTCAAAAGCGGGCGGGTGGGGGCGGGCGCCCCGCGCGGGGCCGTTCAGCCGCGCCGCGCGAAGCACTGCGCCTCGTAGTCCACCTGAATCGTCTGGCCGGCCTGCGGCACCGTGGCCTCGTCGAAGACCACCGAGTTGGAGTCCTCGTCGTAGTCCCAGCCGTCGGCCGTCGGGCTGCCGTCCACGGTCACGGTGATCGTCGCGCCCAGCGCGGGCCGCGACAGGAAGAACTGCACCGGCAGGCCGAAGGCCTGGTTGCCGATCTCCTGCAGCGGCTGGCCGAAGTCGGCGTCGCAGATGCTGAACACCTGGCCGTTGGTGCGGTCGGCCACCTCGACGTAGCGCGAGCCCGCGCTCGCCGCGCCGTTGCCGCTCTCGCACTGCCGCGCGCGGCCGTTCAGCGCGCCGACGATCGCGTGGGCGTGGAACAGCGACTCGTTGCGGAAGCCCTTGATGTTCTTCAGGAAATCGACGTAGAAGTTCAGCGCGCCGGGGCTGAAGTCGTCCTCGTCGCTCACGAACACCACCTCGAGGGCGCCGCCGTCGCGCACGAACCCGCGGTTGGGGCCGCCGCAGAAGCCCTCGACGCAGCGGTCGGGCTCGACGCAGTCGCCGTCGCCGGCGCACGCGACGCCGGTGTCGAAGGCGAGGGGATCGCTCAGGGCGGCCTGGGCGGCCTCGAGGCCGTGCTCCTCGCCGGCGCCGTTGGTGCCCACGCGGACGCGATCCCGGAACACGTTCTCGACCCCCGGCGCGCGGCGCAGGATGGGCGGATCACCCAGCAGGCGCCCCGACTGGTTCGGGTTGTCCATGTCGGTGGTCACGATGCCCAGCTGGTAGTCGTTCTGGAACTGCTGGGCGCCCGAGATGAAGTCGCCGAAGTTGTCGCGCAGGTTGTCCTGCTCCTCGCTCATCGAGCCCGAGTTGTCGACGACGAACAGCACGTCCACCTGGCGGCCGCTGGTCTGCTCGAAGATGTCGGTCTGGCGGCGATCGCGGATGCCCTCGCCCTCGAGCGGCACGCGCAGCGTGGGGTTGTCGCTGGCGTCGCTCTCGAACACCAGATCGCAGTCGTCCGCGCCCAGGTTGCCCGGCTCGTACACCAGCCGCACGTCGGCGGGGCTGTTGCGGGTCACCACGATGCAGCCGTCGGCGTCGGCCACCGGCCGGTCGACCACCACGAACTCGTCGCAGTCGGGCCCGTCGAGCTGCACGCCGGTGATGCACAGATCCACGACGCCCGTGTTGTAGACGGTCACGCGCTCTTCGCGGGACGCGCACTCGCCGGCCGTCACCGCGCCGAAGTCCAGGCGCCCGGGGATGACCTCGATGTTGCTCTCGCCGGCCACGCCCTGCAGATCGGCGAAGGTGCTGCGCTCCTCCATCTGGAAGGGATCCCAGAAGGTCGCGGTGAAGCGCGCCGAGTCGGCGTTGAAGACGTCCGGGCGGTAGGTGATCTCGAAGGGCAGGAAGGCGCCCGGCGGCACCTGCATCGCCGCCACCGGCCGCGTCAGGAAGAACTTCACCTGATCGAAGCCCGGGATGGGGATGACGATCAGCGGGGTGATCTCCTGGCTGCGCAGCTCGCACGCGCCCGTGCCGCGGTTCACCAGCTGCAGCTCGCGCGTGCGGTTGTTGCCCCGGCTGACCAGCCCGAAGTTCACCCGGTCGGGGATGATCAGCAGGTCGCAGGTCGGCGCGCCGCCGCCCACCACCTGCAGGGGCACGTCCACCACCGGCTGATCCGGCGTGTTGTTGTTGATGTGCAGCGTGCCCTCGGCCAGGGCGCCCTCGGCCAGATCGGTGTTCGTGTACCAGACGTCCAGGCTCAGCGCGCCCAGCGGCTGGATCTCGATGGGCCCGGCCGGCATGCCGTCGGTGCGCGCCCAGGCGAAGCCCTCACCCTCGAGCTCGACGGGATCCAGCGTCAGCGGCAGGTCGCCGCAGTTGACCACCTGCACCGCCGTCCGCGCGCTCTCCTGGCCCAGCGCCACCCGCCCGAACGACACGCTCTCGGGCTGCACCGAGATGCAGGGCTTCCGCACCCGGCCGCCGACCGGCACCGTCACCAGCGACTCGTCGGTGTCGTTGCTGCTGATCGCGATGGCGGTGCTGTGCGCCCCGTCCACCGTCGGGTGGTACGAGACGCCGATGCGCACGAAGTCCTCGGCCTCGATCACCAGCGGGTTGTCCGAGTCGATCCCCTCGGGCACGTCGTGCAGCGTGAACTGCTCGTTGACGCCGCCCGGCGCCACCGCGAAGGCGATGCGCGAGATCTTCAGCGGGGCGGTCCCGCGGTTCTGGATGACGATGCCCTCGACGTCGGTCTCGGCGTTCAGATCCACCGCGCCGAAGATCACCGAGCCCGGGTTCACGTCGATCTCGGGCGCCGGCTCGTCGCCGACCAGGGGCACCTGGATGAAGCCGATCGCCGCGTCGTCGACCTGGATGACCAGCGTGCCCTCGTCGCTGTCCTGCCCGCTCGGCGTGTAGGTGACGCCGATCTCGAGGCTGTCGTCGCGCGCCAGCTCCGGCCGCTGGTCGGCGTTCAGCGACAGGGTGAAGTCGCTCGACGTGTCGTCGCTGAGCTTGATGTCGGCGATGCTGACCGGGATGTTGCCGTAGTTGGTCAGCGTGACGGTCTTCTCGAGCGGCACGCCGTTCGGGCTGACGAACACCAGCCGATCGGGCACCACCTGCAGATCGGTGGTCGACTGCGTCGTGCTGATGGGGATGCGCAGATCCTCGCCGCCGACGTCGTTGCTCTGCACGGTGATCCAGCCGGCGTCGGTGCCCTCGTTGCGCGGCGAGTAGTCGACGCGCAGGTCGGCCTCTTCGCCCGCCTCGAGGATCAGCGGCAGGGTGGGGTGGGACTTCTCGAACTCGCGCGTGTCGATGGCGTTCGAGAACTCGATCGACGAGATGCGCAGCTTGCTGCCGCCCACGTTGCGCAGCTTCACCACCTTGAAGGTGGTCTCGCCCACCGGCACGGCGCTCAGGACGATCTGCCCGGGCTCGGCCTCGATGCGCGGGAACGCCTGTCGGCGGATGCCGCCGCTTCCGCTGTCCTCGTCGCTGCAGCCGACGACCACGGCGAGGCTCGCCGCAAGGGTGACGAAAGCGCCGAAACGCAACACATGGACCATCTGAAGCTCCTGCGCGACCGGTGCGCCACCTTAGCAGCGGCCGGCGCGCCTCGACAAGCAGAGCGGCGGCCAAACCCGGCCGCAAACCCGCCTCGCGAAAGGCGAAGGGCGTCGCGGCCCGGGCGGAACGAACTCGAGGGGCGGGGGGAGGGGGGCGGCGGCGGCCAGGCTGACCGCCCGCGCTCGCTCACCCGGTCAAGGCATGGACCAGTCGGCCTCGCTCAGCACCGTGTCCACCGGCTCGACCACGGGGCAGCGCGCGAAGTCCTCGCACCACTCGACGCTGGCCACCCACCACAGCTGCTGCACGGTGGTCAGCTCGCGGTCGACCGCCTCGTACAGCAGCTCGCCGCGCACGAAGATGCGCGTGGTGACGTAGCTCGCGTGCTCCTTGCGCCGGTCGGCGTCGGGCAGCCCGAAGGTGCTCTCGGCCCGGAAGTACACCGCGCCGACGTCGTAGGTGACGCCCACCTCGGGATCCGACAGGTTGATGTTCTCGGGCCCCGCGCCGTTGGTGTCGTCGATGTCCAGCGTGGGGTTGTCGGCCACCTCGCCTTCGATGCCCCAGTCGGGCGACTTCTGGCGGAAGTAGCAGTCCCAGATGCCCGCGTCGTTGCCCCAGCCGTCGCGCCCGCGCTCGTGGCGCAGGTGCAGGTCGACGTCGGTGCCGATGGTGTCGGTCTCGTCGGGATCGTCGGGCGTCGACCACACCAGCTGGATGTGCAGATCCTTGTCGGGCACCGCCTCGATCACCACGCGCGCCACCGCGTTGGGATCGCAGCTCAGCTGGCCCAGGTTGTCGCGCACCTGCAGCTCGAGCTCGTAGCGCCCGGCCAGATCGACGAAGAAGAAGGCCTGCGGGGTGGTCTCGTCGTCCGGATCGCCGCCGTCGGCGGGGCGCCGCGGATCGGCGAAGCGCTCCACCGGCTGGCTCACGCTGCCATCCGGCCGAGACACCACCGTCCAGACGTAGTCTTCGACGCGCCCGCCGGGATCGGCCGAGGGCGTCCCGTCGAGGGTCACGATGTCCAGCGGCTGCACGTCGTAGCGATCGGTCGTCACCGCCGGGATGGGACAGGCGTTGTCCACGCCGCGGCCGAACAGATCGACCGGGAAGGGCTCGCGCGACGCGTTGCTGTGCACCAGCAGCTGCCCGCCGTACGCGCGCAGGTCGGTCGGCCAGAAGCCGATCTGCACCTGCTGCGTGGGGAAGGTGTCCTCGGTGGCGGCGGGCAGCAGGAACAGCGGCTCGCCCTCGGCCACGTCGGGCAGCTCGAGCGGGCGGAACACGCCGTCGCCCCCGACCAGCTCCAGCCGGTCGACGCGCAGGGGCGTGGTGCCGCAGCTCTCGAGCGTCAGGGGCAGCTTGTTCGGCGTCTCGACGTTCACGCTCTCGACCAGCAGGCCCGCGCCGAAGTCGAGGCTCTCGGGGATGACGTTCAGGCAGGGCGCCGCGCCGTTGGCGTTCAGCTCGATGGTGGTCACCGGCGACGACACGTCGTTCGAGAAGATCTGCAGCTCGCCGCTGTCGGGCCCCAGGGTGGGGGGGGTGTAGATCGCCTGGATGGTGGTCGTCTCGCCCGGCGGCACCACGATGGGATCGGCCAGATCGCCCAGCAGCGGCTGGTCGTCCTTGCTGGCGCCGAAGTCCTGGCTGCCGCTGACCGCGAACCGGTCGATCACCAGATCGACCAGCCCGATGTTGGTGATCACCAGATCGCGCTTGCCGGTGGCGCCGGCCTCGACCTCGCCGAAGTCGATGGTGCGCGGCGACACGCGAATCTCGGCGCCCTGGCCCCCCGAGCCGATGGGGATGCGCACCTCGCGCGCGTCGGGATCGTTGGTCTGCAGCAGCACGGCGCCGCTGTCGACCGTCGCGTCCTCGTCGGCGGGCACGTAGCGCACCGCCAGCGTGATGGTGTCGTCGCTGTTGCCGGGCAGCTCCAGCCGCGCCGGCGCCGGCCGCAGATCGCCGTCCACCTCGACGAACAGCGAGAACTCGCTGCCCGTCGTCGAGCCGTCCTCGATGCTGGGGTTCTGGATGACCAGGGCGCCGCTGCCCCGGTTCAGCACCTGCACCCGGCGCACCTCGGACTGCCCGATCTCCAGCTTGGCGAAGGTGAACGCGCCCGGCTGCGCCTCGAACAGCGGGGTCTTGGTCGACCGCTCCTCGCCGCATCCGGCGACGGCGAGCAGCGCCAGGCACCCGAACAGGGCGCTTTGGGGACGGGGCGACATGCGGTTCTCCACGATCGGTCTCCGAAAACGAAACGACCCCGCGCCGCGACGCGGCCGGGGTCGTCGAGGCCCGCTCAGCGCGTGGGCGAGCGCGTCCTCACTCGGCGTCGGGGCGCTGGGTGAAGTACTGGTCCCGCGCTTCGACGCGCATCTCGGGCCAGTGGATGCGCGCCACGTCCCAGAAATGATCCTCGGCCTCGAGCTCGCGCGGCCCGTCCTCGCCCCGGTCCTCGGTCGAGTCGTAGCTCAGCTCGCCCTTCAAGAAGATGCGCACCCGCGCGAAGCTGGGGCCGAACTCCTGGCCGCTGATGCGCCCGCGGCTGCTGTAGTAGTGCACGCCGACCGCGTAGGGCGCGCCCAGCACGCCGGTGTTCTCCGGGTTGTCGAGGTTGATGTTCTCGGGCCCGCCGCCGGCGATGTCGTCGATGTCGAGCGAGGGATCGTCCGCCGGGTTGTCGGGCTGCCCCCAGTCCGGCACCGGGTTCAGGAAGTGGCAGTCGTAGGGCGCGGCGAACCAGTTCGACGCGCTCGGGTGCAGCAGGTGCAGGTCGAGATCGGCGCCTTCGGCGTCGGTCAGATCGTCGTCGCCGGGGGTGTCCCACACCAGCTGCACGTGGATGGCCTCGTCGGGCTTGGCGATGATGGTGACCACCGCGGCGTTGTCGCAGGCCACCGAGTCCAGCCCCAGGTTGTCCTTCACGCGCAGCTCGGCGGTGTAGGTGCCGGCGAGGTCGACCCAGAACAGCGCCACCGGCGTCTCGACCTCGTCGTCCGGGCCGCCCATCGCCGGGTTGGCGGCGTCGGCGAAGCCCTCGACGGGCTGCGACACCGAGCCCTCGGGGCGGCTGGTGATGACCCACTCGTACTCGACCGGCCGGTTGCCGGGGCCGTCCTGATCGATCGACGGCGACCCGTCGAGCACGACCACGTCGAGGGGCAGCACGTCGAACGCGTCCTGCAGCGCGCGGGCCTGCGGGCAGGCGTTCAGCACGCCGCGGCCCAGCAGGCTGACCTCGCGGCTGGGCGTCACGGGATCCGAGCTCTCGATGATCAGCGTGCCGTTGTGGATGCGCTGCTCGCGCGGCGTGAACGACACCCGGATCGAGCGGCTCGGCGGGATGTCGCCGGGCAGGTACGCGGGCAGCAGGGCCGGCGTCTCGGGCAGGCTCTCCTCGTCCAGCGCGAAGGCAGGATCGCTGTCCTCGCTGAGGCGGATGTCGTCGATCTGCAGCTGCTGTCCACCGCAGCTCTCGATCGACAGGGGCCGCGAGTCGATGCGGTTGACGAGGCTGGTGGGGAACTCGAGGGCCGGCGGGTTCACGTCCAGGCAGGGCGTGGCGCCGTTGGCCCGCAGATCCACCTTCACCTCGGGCTGGTTGGGATCGTCGCTGAAGATGCTCAGCTCGCCGGTGTCCGGGCCCTCGAGCTGCGGCGCGTAGCGCACCGTGATGGTGAACTGCTGGCTCGGCGCGAGGCCGGCGACGCCGTCGCCGTCCGCGTCGAGCAGCACCTCGCGCTGACCGCGGCGGGGATCCTTGCCGTTGACCAGCGGCGTGAAGTCCTGCGAGCCGTTCAGCAGGATCTGCGTCACGTTCAGCGTGGCCTGCCCGACGTTGGTGACGACGACGTCGCGCGTGGCCTCCTGGCGGGCCGGCACGCGGTCGAAGTCGACGGTGCGCGGCGCCACGTTGATCTCGGCGCCCGCCTCGGAGGCCACCACCGGGATCGCCACCTCGCCCTCGGGCAGGTTGGTGTCGAGCAGCACGCGCCCCTGCTCGAAGGACGTGTCCTCGGGCGCGTACTCGAGCACCAGGTACAGCCGCTCGTCGGGATCGATGCGCACCGGGTAGTCGAAGCGATCCTCACCGCCGCGCGTGAGGCCCTGGTACTCCTCGCCCTCGGCCGAGGTCTTCCAGAAGAGCTGGAAGTCGCGGTCGCCCAGATCCAAGCGAATCTTGCGGATCAGCACCGGGCCCGAGCCGGTGTTCTCGATGAACACCTCGCGGTCGCCGCGGCTGCCGGGCGAGATCTTGGGGAAGGTGTACTGCGGGGGCGTGATCTCGATGCTGCCGGTGCGGGTGACGTCGAGACCCTCGTCGTCACAGCCGGCGATCGCGAGCGCGCCCACGGCGGCGATGACGAACCAGCGAAGGGAACGCGGAAGGGCCGCGGCGTGCATCATCCGAAGTCTCCAGCGGCCCGCAGGGGCGGGCCGTTCCGTTGTGCCGAGCGGGTCCGACTCGGGCTCCCCGTCGCATCGAAGAGAAGTCCCGTACGGAGGTGCGCCGGCCCAGTGCAACTTTTTTCACTCGGGCCGGACCACCACGGATCGCTTTAATCGCCCGGCTGCGCGCCCTGCAAGACTAGGCGTCGGCCCAGATGGTGTCAAATGGTCGGAAAACGGCCTGTGGCGCGGCTCCGAGGCCCCTCGGGGGGCGCCGTTGACACCACCTGGGGGTCGTGCTAGCAAGTCGCGTTCGCGAAGCGGAGGCTGGGGCGGATCCGCTGAGGTGCCGGGCCCCGAGGAAAGGACCTTGATGCGCAGAATGAATCGGATTCTGGCCGCCACGGCGGTCGCCGCGGCCAGCCTGTCGGGGTGCGACTCGACCGTCGGGCTCGACCCCACGCGGCCGACCTTCACCCGGCTGCTGGTGCCGGGCGCCTGCAAGGTGTCCGATGATCTGCAGATGATCGACATCTCGGTGATGATGCTCGACGGCACCACCGCGCTTCTGCCCGATGATCGGCTGCAGCGCGAGTTCGAGCCGATCTCGCAGCTGTTGTCCCACGAGGACTTCCGCTTCGCGCGGACGGCCGACAGCACCCTGGACACCGCCGAGGTCGCCGTCGCGCTCGGCGAGGACAGCGGCATGCAGCAGGGCGTCGACCTGCGCACCCTGAGCCTCGAGTTCGACTACTCGGGCGGCGCCGACCGCCAGCAGGACCGCCGCCTGGTCGTGCTGCTGATGGATCACTCCGGCAGCCTGGTCGGCGAGGATCCCTTCACCCAGATGATCACGCCGGGCAACGCGACCGACCGCGAGGATCAGCGCATCGCGTTCTTCCAGCAGCTGGTCAACAACCTGCCCCGCGAGTATCTGGTGTCGCTGGTGTCCTTCAAGGGCTCCTTCGTCAACATCACCGCGGAGTACTCCACGCCGCAGCCCAACCGCGAGAACATCGCCGAGGGCATCGGCGAGCTGCAGTTCGACGAGAGCGGCCGCACGCCGCTCGCCGACGCGCTCGACCAGACGCTGACGCGCATCATCGACAGCCAGGGCAACCGCGATCTCAACCCGGTGGTGATCCTCTTCACCGACGGCGTCGAGGACGGGGACGCCTCGGCGACGAACCTCGAGGCCGTGACCGAGCGCTACGCCAACCACGCGGGCGGGCCGGTGCCGGTCATCGTGATGCAGCTGCAGCCGCCCATCCCCACCGGGGGCAGCCCCGGCTTCGCCCGCGGGCGTGATCTGGGCCTCGTGAACCTGGCCTGCCGGACCGGCGGCGAGCACCTCTTCATCGAGGCGCCGGCCGAGTTCACCGAGAGCCAGAACCTGCAGGCCATCGTCCGCAACCGCATCGTCGGGACGTGGCGCCTCCGCACGGAGACCACGATGAACCGGGCGGCGTTCCCGCCCGACAACTACTTCCTGTCGACCGAGCTGACGGTGACGTTGGGCGGCCGCTCGCGGTCGCAGGCGCTGTCCCGCGGTAGCAGCGGTCGCGACTTCGACGACACCCGGCTGTGGTTCAACAAGCAGTGAGCAAAGGGAGCGAGACCTCGATGAACAAGGTGCTGTTGCTGGTTGCCGCCCTGGCGGCGCTGGCCCTGTCCGGGCCGGCCTTCGCGCAGGAAGCTCCCGAGGGTGCGCCGGCCGACGACGAGGGCGCCGAGGCGCCCGCCGAGAAGATGAGCGACGACTCGGCCACCGAGGCCGAGAAGGCGCTCGAAGAGGATCTCGACCTCTTCTGGGGCAAGCGCCGCGAGGTGAAGGTCGTCCAGAAGCGGCTGTACGAGAAGGACGGCCGCATCGAGCTGTCCGTCCCGACGCTGTCGATCATCCCCAACGACGACTTCATCGTGTACTACCCGATCGGCGGACGCGTCGGGTACCACTTCTCCGAGGCCTTCATGGTCGAGGCGTCGTTCTCCTACGCCATTCAGGTGGAGAGCGACCTCGCCGGCTTCCTCGAGGCCGAGGGCATCGGCCTCAAGCGGGCCGACATCCAGGAGAAGATCAACTACTACTACAACATCGATCTGCTGTGGGCGCCCATCTACGGCAAGATCAGCCTGCTGGGCCTGAAGCTGACGCACTTCGAGACCTACATCGGCCTCGGCTTCGGCATCTTCCACAACACCGAGTTCCCCGCGTCGAACCCCGACGGGAACGAGGTGGTCAAGCCCAGCGGGAATACCGTCCTCGGCTTCCGCTGGTTCATCAACGACAACTTCAACATCCGCACCGAGTACCGCCAGTTCTTCTTCCAGAAGTTCCAGGGCGGCGTCTCCATCCCGGTGGAGCTGTCGCTGGGACTCGGCATCATCATCTGAGGTGGTCGTGATGACGTTTCGCAAATCCCTCCGTCGGGTGTTCGTGGCCGTCGCGCTGGTCGCGGCGCTGGCGACGCCGGCGTGGGCGATCACGACCGACAACGTGATCCAGATGCACAAATCCGGGCTGCCCGCCCAGGTGATCGTGCAGACGATCCAGTCGACCGGCTCGACCTTCAACCTCACCGTCGCCGAGCTGAAGAAGCTCGAGGACGCCGGCGTGCCGAAGGACGTCATCGAGGCGATGATGGCCTCGGGCGGTGGCGGGGCGCCCGCGCCCGCGCCGGAGCCCGCCCCGGAGCCGGCGCCCGAGGACGATCTCGAGCGGCTGCGCGATCAGGAAGAGGCCGAGAAGGCGCGCATCGAAGAGGAGGCCCGCATCCGCGAGGCCGCCAAGCGCGCGGCCGACGCCGAGCGGGCCAAGATGGCCGCCGAGGAGCAGCGCCGCGTGGCCGGCGCGCTCGCCGGCGCGCGCGAGGCCCTCGACGATCGCGAGTGCCACCAGGCCGCCAAGCTGTTCGACCAGTTCCTGCAGAGCGCCGCGCCGAACAAGCCCAGCACCGCCTCGGGCAAGCTGGGCCTCGCCGACGCGCTGTACTGCCTGGGCCTGTACGGCAACGCCGCGGAGATCTACCTGGATCTGGTCAACCTCGGCGCCGAGACCGACGTGTTCGCGCCCGCCTTCGAGGGGCTGCGGCGCAGCAGCAAGCGCGTGGCCTTCAACCCGGTCACCCTCGAGGCGCTGACCAACTACTTCGTCGGCGGCCAGTCGCAGGCCTTCCAGGACAGCTACAACTACTTCCTGGGCAAGTTCTTCTTCGACTACAACCGCTACGACGAGGCGCAGAAGTACCTCGGCGAGGTGTCCGAGGCGGGCGACGACTACGCCGACGCCCAGTACCTGCTGGGCCTGGTGGCGGTCGAGAACGCCGGTGAGGATCAGGAGTCCGAGGACTTCGGCCGCAACCTGATCGGCGCCAGCCAGTTCTTCGAGCGCGCGGTCGCCGCGGGCGAGGCCAAGGACGAGCCCCGCGTGGCGCACCTGGCCTACCTGGCCCTGGCGCGGATCGCCTACTCGGTGGGCCTGTTCGACGTCGCGATCTTCTACTACCGCAAGGTGCCGAGCGACTCGACGAGCTACGTCAACGCGCTGCACGAGGCCGGCTGGTCGTACTTCCTGAAGGGGGACGTCAAGCGCGGCATGGGCATCTTCCACACGCTCGACGGGCCCGACTGGGAGGAGTACTTCCTGCCCGACACGCACCTGCTCGAGGCGACGGTGTTCATGAACAACTGTCACTTCGACTTCGCGCACGACGCCCTGCAGCGCATCGAGAAGAACTACCTGTCGCTGAAGGCGCCGCTGCAGAACTTCATGGCCGAGTACGCCTCGCCCGACGCGCTGTACCGGGCCTTCGTGCTGCAGCAGACGCGCAAGGGCATCGAGCTGCCGCACCTGCTGCGCATGGCGGTCATCTCGAACGCCGAGTTCTACGACCTGTACACCACCGTGACGCAGCTGCGGCGCGAGGTGGCGGCCATCGAGAAGGGGCGCGCGCGCTTCGGCGACGACCTGACCAAGCGGCTGCTCGAGACGGTGCAGAGCAAGCAGCAGGACAGCACCCTGGCGCTGGGCATCAAGATCAACCAGCTGCTGCAGGGCCTCGACGACGAGCTCACCGACCTCGAGGAGCAGGTCACCGAGATCCGCATCGAGATCGACGAGGCCGCGGCCACCGAGCTCGAGAAGCAGATCGAGGAAGAGTACCGCGGCGAGAGCGAAGAGGCGCAGGCGGTGGAGTCCCAGGCCGCCGCGCTGGTGTTCGTCGGTGACAAGTACGTCACCTGGCCCTTCGAGGGTGAGTTCTGGGCCGACGAGATCAACGCCTACCGCAGCGATCTCCAGGAAGTGTGCAAGTAATGAAGATTCTGCCCGCCCTGATCATGATCGGCGCGCTGCTGGCGCCGCCGGCCTTCGCCCAGAAGACGGGCGGAGGGAAGGACGAGCTGGCCACGGACGAGAAGGCGGCCAAGGACGTCTTCAAGCCCGACGCTGGTGAGGAGCTGCCGCCCATCGATCCCGACGATCAGGTGATCGCCGAGAAAGAGGCCAAGCTGTCGAAGGTGCGCCAGCGCCAGATCGAGCAGATGCGCAGCATTCTGCAGAAGAACCCCCTGTACAAGAAGAAGGCCGACCTGCTGTTCCGCATCGCGGAGAAGGAGTGGGACGAGGCCAAGTACCGGTACTTCCTGCAGCGCAAGGACTACGACAAGCAGTACGAGGCGTACCTGAACGGGACGCTGAAGAAGAAGCCCGAGGAGCCCACCGCCGACTACGGCAAGGCGCTCGTCGAGTACAAGAAGCTGCTCAAGGAGTTCCCGAACTACGCGCGCATCGACGAGGTGATGTTCTACCTCGGCCGCGGCCTGATCACGGCGGGCAAGAAGAAGGAAGGCGCCAGCTACATGCTGCGCCTGACCAAGGAGTACCCGAAGAGCAAGTACAAGACGCGCGCCTTCCTGGCGGTCGCCGAGTACTACTTCGACAACGATCTGCTCTTCGCCGCGAAGACCAACTACCTCGAGGTGCTGAAGGACGAGTCGAGCAGCCAGTACCCCTACGCGCTCTACAAGCTGGGCTACGTCTACTACAACCTCAAGGAGTACGACGACTCGATCGGCTCCTTCCAGAAGGTGGTCGAGCTGTCCAAGGGTGAGGACAAGCGCAAGGTCTACTTCACCAACCAGGCGTTCAACGCGCTGGCGCTGGCCTACGCCGAGGTGGACGACGGGTGGAAGAAGGCCCGCGACTACTTCCGCAAGGTGGGCGGCGACGACCTGGCGACCAACCAGCTCGAGAAGATCGCGCGCATCTACAACCAGCAGGACAAGACCGATCTCGAGATCGAGGTCTACGAGTACCTGATCGCCGCGAACAAGCAGGGCAAGAAGATCCCCGAGTACGCGGAGAACGTGACCAAGGCCTGGAAGAAGCAGGAGGACATCGAGAAGACCGAAGAGGTCATCGGGCGCTTCCTCGACTACTTCGACCCCAAGGGCAGCTGGCACGTCGCGAACAAGGACATCGAAGAGCCGATGATCCGCGCGAAGCAGTACCGCGAGGAAGAGGTCGACTGGCTGATCGGGCAGTTCCACACCAAGGCGCAAGAGGTCGAGAAGCTCAAGGATCAGGAGCGGGCCGACCGGTACTACGCCAAGGCCGCGAAGTACTACGAGAAGTACCTCGAGTGGTTCAACGACGCGAAGGACGCCTACGAGAAGCAGTTCTTCCTCGCCGAGATCTACTTCTTCCAGACCAAGCAGTGGGACGAGGCCGCCAAGCACTACCGGGCGGTGGTCGATCGGGATCCCAAGGGCAAGTACTCGAAGGAGTCGGCCTACGCGGTCATCCTCTGCAAGGAGCAGAAGATGGCGGACGCCGGGCTCATCGACCGGCCCGCGCAGGAGGTCAAGAAGGGCAAGCGGGGCAAGGCCAAGGAGGCAGACGTCCAGTTCGTCGACAAGAAGGACGACGACAAGGAGTTCAAGCCCGTCGAGAAGCAGGAGCTGCACGCGACGGAGAACGACTTCCTGAAGGCCTGCTCGGACTACCTCGACCTGTACCCGGACGACAACGAGGTGCCCGCCGTCGCGTTCCGCGCCGCCGAGATCTTCATCAAGAAGGGGCACTACGCCGAGGGCATCAAGCGCCTCGAGGTCATCATGGAGCACCACCCGAAGCATCGCTTCGCGGGCTTCGCGGCGGCCACCCTGTTCGACGCCAACTACCGCCTGCGCCGCTGGGATCAGATGGAGCGCTGGGGCCGGTACATGCTCAACACCAAGAACTACAAGGTGCTGAGCAAGAAGCAGCTGCTCGAGGTCATCGCGATCTCGATCAACGAGTACGCGACCGAGCTGTCGAAGAAGGGCGAGAAGGCGAAGGCGGCCGAGGAGATGCTGCGCTTCGTCAAGGAGTTCCCCAAGCACGACAAGGCGCCGATCGCGCTGTTCAACGCGGCGGCGATCACCGAGCAGGCCGAGAAGACCGAGCAGGCGATCGACCTGTACGAGAGCCTGATCAAGCGGTACCCGAAGAGCTCGCAGGCCACCGAGGCGCACTTCGTGCTCGGCGCCCTGTACGAGAGCCAGACCGACTTCGAGAAGGCCGCCGACTACTTCGAGAAGATGGCGTCGTTCCCCGACGTGCCCCAGATGGCCGACGCGCTGTACAACGCCGGCTCGATCCGGGCGGCGCTCGAGCAGTACGCGAAGGCCGAGGCGATCTTCCAGACCTACGTGAAGAAGTTCCCCGACGGGAAGGACACCCCGGACATCTGGCTGCGGGTGGCGGACTTCCAGGAGAAGCAGGGCAACTGGAAGGACGCGCGCAGCACCTACGCCGGCTACCTGAAGAAGTTCGGCAAGACGCGCCCCGAGACGGCCATCGACGTCTACCTGCGCACGGCCCGCAACTACCAGCAGGAGGGCGGCAAGAACGCCCGGCGTGAGGCCAGCAAGGAGCTCGACTCGGCGCTCCGGGCCTACAAGCGGCTGTCGGACGAGGCCAAGGCCAAGCCGGCGGTGCGCCGGGCGGCGGGCATGGCCCGGTTCCTCCAGGGCGAGTACGTCTACGAGGACTTCGAAGAGGTGAAGGTCAGCTTCCCGGACCACGTGCTGCGCCGCACGCTGGTGAAGAAGGCCGAGCTGCTCGAGAAGGCGAACAAGATCATGTTCGACGTGCTCGAGTACAAGTCGCACTCGGTCAACGCGGGCGCGCTGTACCGCATCGGCGAGAGCTACTACCTGTTCGCGAAGAGCCTGTTCGACCTGCCCATCCCGAAGGAGCTGAGCGAGGACGAGCAGTTCGTGTACCGCGCCGAGCTCGACGACCGCGCCGCGCCGCTGCAGGAGAAGGCCATCGAGGCCGTCGGGCGCGCGCTGAAGCTGGCGCACGAGAACCACGTGTACAACGAGTGGTCGCGCAAGTCGGCCGCGCTGCTGGTGAAGCTGAGCCCCGAGGCCTTCCCGGTGCTCGAGGACAGCGTCAACGACAGCGATCACCCGGTGCCGGCGACCTTCTCGACGACGTTCATCGCCGATCCGGCCGGCAAGCTGGAGCAGATGATGGCCCCCGCGCCGGCCCCCGAGGCGGCGCCGCCGGCCGGTGGCAAGCCCGGTGAGGGCGGGGCGCCCGCCACGGGCGCCGAGCCCGGCGAGGCTGGCGCGCCGGCCGAGGGTGCCGAGCCCGCGAAGGGCGCCGAGCCCGCCAAGGGCGGCGAGAAGGCCGCTCCGACCCAGAAGAAGGAGTCGAAGTGATGCGGCTCGACCGTCTGATCGTGTGGGTGGCGCTCGCGGCCCTGGTGGGTTGCGGCGGCACGCCGAAGAAGAAGGATCCGATCGAGAAGAAGGCGACGCCCAAGGCCGAGAAGAAGGTCGACGGCATCCCGGTGTCGGCCGTCGAGGCCTTCACGGGCGGCGTCGAGGCTCTGCAGAAGAAGCCCCCGGCCTATGTCGAGGCGGCCGAGGCCTTCGAGCAGGCCACCAAGGCCTACCCGAAGTACACGGTGGCCTGGCTGAACCTGGCGTACAGCTACGAGCGGCTGGGTCGCTACAAGGAGGCCGCGGCGGCCTACCGGAAGCTGATCGAGCAGAACGTGACCGACAAGGGCGTCACCCTGGCGCTGGGCCGGGCGCTGCTGCTGTCGGGCGAGCCCGAGCAGGCGATCACCGAGTTCGAGTCGGTGCTGCGCGACAAGCCCGACGATCTGCAGGCGCGCAACAACCTGGCCGCCGCCTACCTGGCGAAGAAGGACCTCAAGACGTCGCTGCGCTACGTCAAGGAGGTGCTGGCGGTCCAGCCCAAGAACGTGCCGGCGATCATCAACCTGGGCCTGATCTACCTGGCGCAGGACAAGCTGCCCCTGGCGCTGCTGATGTTCAACAAGGCGATCGGCTTCGAAGAGAAGAACGCCCGGGCGCACAACAACCTCGGGCTGACCTTCTACAAGCTGAACCGGGTGCCGTCGGCGGTGCTGTCGTTCGAGAAGGCGATCAACTTCGATCCGACGATGGACGACGCGCGGCTGAACCTGGCGTCGATCTACCTGGACTACCTCGACTACCCGGCGGCGCTCGAGCAGTTCCGCGCGGTGCGGGCGCGCTTCCCGAAGCACTACCAGGCCATGGTGGGCGAGGCGAACGCGCTCTACGGCACGGGCGACTACGAGGGCGCGGCGAAGCTCTACGAGCAGAGCCTCGAGGTGGGCGGCGATCACGCCGAGGTGCTGATCCGCGTGGGCAAGATCTACGAGGAGCAGATGGGCGAGCCGAAGAAGGCCGTCGTCTTCTACAAGCGCTACATCGATCTCGAGAAGCTGCCCGCCGACCACCAGCTGCGCGCGACCGTGAAGTTCCTCGAGCAGGCGGCCACGGCGCCGCCGCCCGGGGGCGACGGGGCGGGTGGCGAGGGTGCGGGCGGTGACGGCATGGGCGGCGAGGGCGCCGGTGACGGCGCTGGCGGCGAGGGCATGGGCGGCGAAGGCGCTGGCGACGCGGCCGGTGGCGAAGGCGCTGGCGACGCGGCCGGTGGCGAAGGCGCTGGCGACGCGGGCGGTGGCGAAGGCGCTGGCGACGCGGGCGGTGGCGAAGGCGCCGGCGACGCGGCCGGTGGCGAAGGCGCCGAGAAGCCCGCCGAGGGCGCCGAGAAGCCCGCCGAGGGCGACGGCGCGAGCTGACGGGGCGCGGGGGTCGAGCGGGTCGGCGCCGCCGGCCCGCGGCGTGACCGCCGCTCGACAGGCCGGCGACCGGCCATCATACTCGGCGCGTACGGGACGCGACGCAGAGGAGGATAGAGATGAAGATGGTCAAGCTGCTCCTCGTGGGTGGGCTGCTGGTCGGCGCGCCGGTCACCGCGTTCGCGCAGGACGATGGCGAGGCGAAGACGAAGTTCTACAACTTCGACGACCTGCTCATCGACGGTCAGTACAAGAAGCCCCAGGTGCTCTACACCGATGCCCGCCAGAAGGTGAAGTTCGAGCGGCTGCTGAAGCTGAAGAAGGACTTCCTGCCCAAGCTGAAGGCGACCGCCAAGGACGCGACGCTGCGCTGAGGCGCGACGTTCGCCGCGCCGCCCTCGGCCCCACGCGTCCCCTCGGGATGACCGGGGCGCTGCACGCGGCCGCCCGTCGGGCGGCACGCGGCCTTCCCCTGCACGCCGTCGTCGGCGCGTCGGCCCTGGGCCCTCCCGGTCCGGCGCGCCCCGCGCCCGCCCTGCGCAGCTTCGGGCTGGCGCGGCCGGCCCCGCCCTGGGATGCCTCCGCCGCGGCGGCTGGACGCGCGCAGGTTTCTCGATTCGACCCCGGACACTCGGCGGCGCGCGGCGCGTAGTGAGGGCGTCGGTGGCACCGAGTCCTGCCCCGACCGGCCTCGGTGCCACGATCGGCGCACCGAGGGGGTTCTTGCGGGCGCGCGAAAGCCGCTCCTATAATCGCGCGGGCACTCGCGCCGAAGAGCGCGGTGCTCCCCTGCCTGCTGGGAGAGCGCTTGATGAGGATCGTCTGCGACAACTGCAGCGCGAAGTACCAGATCAACGACGACAAGGTCCGCAACAAGGTCTTCAAGATCCGGTGCAAGCGTTGCGCGCACGTGATCGTGGTCCGCGGTGGCGAGCCCGACGCGGCGGAGGCGTCGGCCGAGTCGAGCGGTCAGGACGAGTCGACGCGCGTCACCGGCTACGATCCGCAGGCCTCGGTCGAGGCCCCGCCGGCCGACGCCATCTGGCACGTGGTGATCAACCGCGAGCAGGTGGGTCCGCTGACCCGCGCGCAGGTGCAGGACGCGTTCGAGGCCGGTGAGGTCAACGGCGACAGCTTCATCTGGTCGGAGGGCATGGCGGACTGGATGCGGCTGGCGGCCGTGCCCGAGTTCAGCAGCCTGCTGCCGGCGCCCGAGCCCGAGCCGGCCCCGGCGCCGGCCGCGGCACCCGCCGCGGCCGCCGTGGCCGCCGCGCCCGCGGCGTCGGCCTTCGGCGCGCTCGACGACGACGACGATCACGGCCACGACATGCCGGCGGCGTCTCAGGGCGCCTCGCTGTTCGCGTCGGTGGACGAGGGGCGCGACGACGACGATCTGATGATGTCGAACAACGCGCCGGGCGCCGCGGTCGGCGGGGCCAGCTCGGAGAGCCTGTTCGGCGAGCAGGAAGACGACTTCCACAACCCGCGCGTGCAGCAGTCGTCGCTGCGGGGTCAGCGCAACGAGAACTCGGTGCTGTTCAGCCTCGACAGCCTGGCCGACGAGGCCGACGTGGGGCCGCAGGTGCGCAGCACCGGCGGCAGCGAGGGCTCCGGGCTGATCGACATCTCGGCGCTGGCCGGGCCCTCGGCGCCGTCGGCGTCGGAGGACGCGTTCGGCGCCAGCCCGGCCTTCGCGCCGGCCGCGCCGGCCGCCGTGGGCGCGGGCGCCATGCCCGCGCTGGTGACCAAGCGCAAGTCGAGCACCGGCAAGATCGCCGCGATGGTGATGGGCGGTCTGCTGCTGGTGGGCGGCGCCGTCGGGCTGACGCTGTTCCTGGTCAAGAACGAGAAGGGCGAGCAGCCCGTCGCGCCCCAGCCGGCGGCGGGCCAGCCCGCGGCCCCGGCGACCGTCAACGTCGGCGGCGCGGCGGCCCCTGGCCGCCGGCAAGCCCTGCGGCGGGCGACGAGGCCAAGGGCGACGAGGCCAAGGGCGACGAGGCCAAGGGGTGACGAGGCCAAGGGTGCCGTGGCCGAGGGCGACGAGGCCAAGGACGACGAGGCCAAGGGCGACGAGGCCAAGGACGACGAGGCCAAGGACGACGAGGCCAAGGACGACGAGGCCAAGGGCGGCGACAAGCCGGCCCGGCGCGCCGCCAAGCGCCGGACGCGCCGCAGCCCGTCCCCGGCGCGCGCCGCGCGGAACCCCGAGGACGAGCCGCCTCCGGCGCGCGCCGGCGCCAGCCCGCCGCGCGCCGACCCGCCGCCGGCCCTGGCGCGCGCCGGCCCGATCGGCCAAGAAGGGCACCGACGAGGTGGACGATCTGCTCGGCGCGCTCGACGCCCCCAAGGGCGGCGGCGCCAAGCGCGCCGCGGCGCCCACGCCGGCGGCGCCCGCCGCGGATCCGCTGCTGCCCGAGAGCCTCTCGCGTCAGCAGATCCTGCGGGTGGTGAAGAGCAACGCCGGCTCGATCCAGTCGTGCAAGGACGCCAGCACCAGCGGCACGGTGATGGTGGCCATGGTCATCGCCAGCAGCGGGCGCGTCAGCTCGGCCGACGTGACGACGTCGAAGTTCAAGGGGACGCCGGTGGGGCGCTGCGTCGAAGGCAAGGTGCGCGCCTTCCGCTTCCCGCAGTTCCGCGGCGACGCCATGCGCATCAACATGCCCTTCGCGCTCTGATCCCCCGCACCGGGTGAGGATCGGCGCGGCCGCAGGGCGGCGCCGCGCCTCGCCCGGTCACGCCTTCGCGCCGCCGCGCCGTCGGGCGCCGCGTTCAGCTTGACTCCCACCCCCCGCGCAGGCATTCTCCCCGCCCCGGTGCCCTCGACGTCCGCCCCGCGGACCGCTCGAACGGACGGGCGCCGAACAGCAACCGTGGAGGTTCGACATGAAGGGTATCCTGGGCGAGAAGGTCGGCATGACGGCCGTGTTCCGTGAGGACGGCGGCCAGCTTCCGGTGACCGTGGTGCGCACCGGCGGCACCACCGTCGTGGGCAAGCGGACCGAGGAGCGCGACGGCTACAGCGCGCTGATCCTCGGCTTCGGCGAGCAGAACGCGAAGCGCGTCGGCAAGCCCCTCGAGGGCTTCTTCGAGAAGCAGGGCGTCGTCGAGGAGCGGGACGGCAAGCGCTTCGTCAAGCGCCACCTGCGCGAGCTGCGGCTGCCGGCCGAGCAGGTCGCCGAGTACGAGGTGGGCGCCGAGCTGGCGCTGGACACCCTGTTCAAGGCGGGCGATCGCGTGGACGTCGTCGGCACCAGCAAGGGCCGCGGCTTCACCGGTGTCATGAAGCGCCACAACTTCAAGGGCACCAAGGCCAGCCACGGTGTGCACGAGTACTTCCGGCACGGCGGCTCGATCGGCTCGAACACCTCGCCCGCGCGCGTGTTCAAGAACCGCAAGATGCCCGGCCAGCACGGCAACAAGCGCACCACCGTCCAGAACATCGAGGTGGTGGCGGTGATGGCGGAAGAGAAGGTGCTGCTGCTGCGCGGCGGCCTGCCCGGCGCCAACGGTGGCCTGCTGATGGTCAAGGAAGCCATCAAGCACCGCCACTGAGCCGACGCGGCGGCGGTCGACCGGCCGCCGCCCGCCACCCCGCCTTCAGCGCGGCGGCCCGCCCGCCCGCCACACCCCATCGAACACCCACCGCGCCGGCCCGCGCATCGTGATCTGCGCGGGCGAGCCGCTGATCGTCAGCGCGCCGCCGGGCAGCCGCACCTCGACGGGCCCGCCAGCCGGCAGTCGACCGGCGCGCCACCCGGCCGCCACCGTCGCGCAGGCGCCGGTGCCGCAGGCCTCGGTCAGGCCACAGCCCCGCTCCCACACGAACAGGCGCACCCGGTCGGGGGCCTCGATCGTCGCGAAGTTCGCGTTCACGCCGTGCGGGAACTGTCCGTCGCGCTCGATCGTGGGCCCGAGCTCGGCCGCGATCGCCGCGTCGAAGTCTCCGAAGAGCACCAGGTGCGGGTTGCCGACGTCGACCAGCTGGCCGGTCAGGTCGAGCGCCGGCAGGTGTCGGCCGCCGTGGTCGTGCAGCGCGCCCATGTCGATCTCCACGTCGCGCCCGTGGTCGACGACCGCGCGGAGCCCGGCGTCCGTCTCGACCTCGAAGCGGCGCGGCGTGTCGGGATCGGCGTCGCGCAGGTAGCGCACCACGCAGCGCAGCCCGTTGCCGCACATCTCGGGCCGGCTGCCATCGGCGTTGAAGATGGTCATGCGGCACCGCGCCCGGTCGCTGGGCTCGAGCAGGAGCACGCCGTCCGCGCCGACGCCGCGCCGTCGATCACAGAGCGCGCGCGGGGCGTCGGCGTCGAGCGACACCGGCCCGCGCGTCGCGTCGACGACCACGAAGTCGTTGCCGAGGCCCTCGAGCTTCACGAAGCGCATGGTGATCTCCCGCCCTGCGCCGGGGGGCGCCGGGACCACGGAGGGCAGGGGGCAGGCGCGCGGACGCGCCGCGGGGCCCCGCCGATTCGGCTCGACGATAGCTCGTGGGTGCCCCGAATGCGACACCGACGGAGATTTGACAGCGCGCGTCGGACCGGCCCAGAATCGGCCCGTCCGCCCCGTCATCGACCCCTTCGGAGCCGCCCGCGTGACCCACGAGAACCCGTCCCGACCCCTGGTGGGCGAGGATCCGTCGATGAAGCGCGTGCTGCGCATCGTCGACAAGGTCGCGCCGACCGACAGCTCGTGTCTGATCCTCGGCGAGAGCGGCACCGGCAAGGAGCTCGTCGCGCGCGCCATCCACGAGCGCGGGAACCGGCGCGAGCGGCCGCTGGTGCCGATCAACTGCGGCGCCATCCCCGAGAACCTGCTCGAGAGCGAGCTGTTCGGGCACGTGAAGGGCGCCTTCACTGGCGCGAGCGCCAGCCGGCAGGGGCGCTTCGAGCTGGCCGAGGGGGGCACCATCTTCCTCGACGAGATCGGTGAGATGAGCCCCACCCTGCAGGTGAAGCTGCTGCGCGTGCTGCAGGAGCGCTGCTTCGAGCCGGTGGGCGGCACGCGCACCGTCCACGTCGACGTCCGGGTGGTGGCCGCCACCAACCGCGATCTCGAGGCCGAGGTGTCCGAGGGGCGCTTCCGCGAGGATCTGTACTACCGGCTGAACGTGGTCGAGATTCAGCTGCCCCCGCTGCGGGCCCGACGGAGCGACATCCCCCGGCTGATCGAGTTCTTCAACGAGCGCCTCGCGCGGACGCGCCGCCGCTCGGTGGCGGGCTTCACGGACGACGCGATGACCTGCCTCGCCGCCTATCCGTGGCCGGGCAACGTGCGCGAGCTCGAGAACATCGTCGAGCGCCTGTCGGTGTTCTGCTGCGACGAGGTCGTCGACGCCGAGGATCTTCCGCCCAAGATCCTCAAGCGGGGTGGCGGAAACGACGAAGTACCGGTTGACCTCCCCGAAGAGGGGCTCGACCTGCGGCAGCTCCTGTCGACGCTCGAGGAGAAGCTGATTCGTCAGGCGCTGGAGCGGACGAACTGGAACAAGAACCAGGCGGCCGCCCTCCTGCAGATGAACCGCACGACGCTGGTGGAGAAGTTGAAGAAGCGCGGGATGCTCAATCCGGACGAGTAGAGTCGGGGCAGGAGGGGAACGTGGCGGACGCAGGGCGGGTTCGGATCGACGACGAGGTCGGCATCCTCGTCGCGGCGTTGGCGCGGGTCGCGGGGGCAGCCCGACCCGACCTCGGGGCGGCGCTCGCGCGGCTCCGAGCGGTGCCGGCGGAGGGGGGGCTGCCCCG
This sequence comes from Myxococcales bacterium, assembly GCA_020633465.1. GTDB lineage: Bacteria > Myxococcota_A > Bradymonadia > UBA7976 > UBA1532 > JACKDN01. The sequence continues at coordinate 186,166 of JACKDN010000007.1, read as the reverse complement.
ATCCGAGATGCGACGCATCGTCGACGAGCTGCAGGTGATGACCAGCGGGGCGTCGTCGGCGCAGGCCGAGCGCGAGGGGGCCGCCGTCGAGCGGCTGGGGTCGGTGATCTGCCACCTGGTGCCCGCGGCCGATCCCGCGGGTGCGCACCGCGACGAGGTGGTGCCGGCCCTGCGGGGCCTGAGCCAGTCCGCCGCGCTCGACGAGGCGCTGCCGCACCTCGAGGCCATCGAGGCCTTCGCGGCTCGCCGGCGAGCGTCGGCCTCCGACGAGGCGCGCACGCTGCGTGAGTGTCGCCGGCGCGCCGAGCAGCTCGAGGGGCTCGCCGCCAGCTGCGTGGACTTCATCGGGCGCGCCTTCGTCGATCTGCCCGAGGTGGGCGAGACCTTCTCGACCATCCGCGTCCAGCTGAAGGACAGCGACGCGGCCACCATCCAGAACCTGCGCGTCGAGCTCAACGGCCACCTGGCCCGCTTCGAGAACACCGGGCTGCCCGTTCACGAGCAGAAGACGGTCATCAAGGACGTCCTGCGCGCCCTCGCCGAGCAGCTGAGCGCCGCCTCGGCCGGATCGGACGAGTTCGTCGATCGCGCGACGGCCATCCGCTCGCGCATCGAGGCGTGCAACGATCTGGGCGAGCTGCGGACGCTGCAGCAGGCGTTGATGGACGAGACGGCCGAGGCCGCGCGCAGCGCCGCGTCGATGAAGTCGCACCTGACCGATCTGAGCCACAAGGTGCAGAGCTCGCAGGATCAGATCGAGCAGCTCGAGCGCAAGCTGAGCGAGACGCGCGCGGCGATGAACCTCGACCCCCTGACGCGCGTGCCGAACCGCCGCGCCCTCGACCAGTGGGTCACGTCGCGTCTCTACGATCGCGACGGGCGCCTCGAGCGCGGCTACTGCGTGCTCGTGCTCGACCTCGACCACTTCAAGCACGTCAACGACACCTACGGCCACCTCGGGGGCGATCGGGTGCTGGCCGAGGCCGCGCGCCGCCTGAAGCTGGGCATCCGCGAGGTCGACTTCCTGGCCCGCTACGGGGGCGAGGAGTTCGTCGTCGTGCTGCCCGACTGCGATCTGCGCATCGGCGGTGCGGTGGCCGATCGCATGTGCCGGCTGCTGGCCGCCAAGCCCGTGCACCACGATGGCCACGACATCCCCGTCACCACCAGCATCGGCGTCGCCCTGGTGCGCGGACGCGAGCCCTTCTCGGAGGTCTTCGAGCGCGCGGATCAGTGCGTCTACATCGCCAAGCAGAGCGGCCGCAATCGAGCGGTGACCGAAGAACGGCTGTCGTGAGGGTGGGGGGGCGCGCGCGACCGATCGGGGCGCTGGCGCTGCTCCTCGCCGCGGCCCCGAGCGCCGGCGGCGCCGCCGATCCGCCCGATCCGCTGCGCGTCTACCGCCGCATCGAGCTGACGGTGCCCACCGACTTCACCGCCGCCTGCGAGCCTCGTGGCGCCGAGGTCTTCTGCCGCGTGTCGGCCATCCCACCGAGCATCCGCGTGCTGATCGAGCGGCTGGCCACCAGCGACGCCGCGGGCGTCGAGTTCGGCGCCGATCGCGAGTCGCCCTTCGTGCGCTTCACCGTCCGGCGGGCCGAGCTCGCCCTGCAGGACGCGGTGCTCTCGGCCCCACCCCGCTGGGTGATCGAGATCGGCACGCCCACGGCCCTGATGGGGCCCATCGAGGAGGAGCTGCCCTTCCGGCCCTATCCCCTGGCGCCGGCGGGCTTCGAGGTGCCCCTGCCGCCGTCGACGCTGAGCGCGCTGGGGGCGGACACGCCGGGCGCGCAGGCCTTCGACGACTGCTTCGAGGCCTGGCGCACGCGCCGGCCCGAGGACGCGCTGGCCCGGTGCGGCGAGGTCGATCAGTCGGTGCCGGATCGCGTGTCCGCGCGCCGCGCGGTGCAGGTGATCGCCGAGGTCGAGGCCGAGCTCGCCGCGGATCAGGGGCGCGAGCGCCTGGCCACCGCCGCCGCCGCGTTGGAGCGCGCCGAGGCGGCGTCGACCGATGCCCTGCAGGCCACCCGCTATGTGTTGCTGGCCGCGCAGCTGTTCGAGCGCCTGGGGTACGAGAGCCGGGCCGAGCTGCACCTCGAGCTGCGCGAGAAGGACTTCGTGGGCAAGCCGGGCTGGGCCTACCTGGCCGCGGCGCGGGCGCGCCTGCTGATGCGCTCGGGCGACACGCGGGCCGCGCGGCCCATCCTCGAGGCGGTGCGCGCCGTGGAGGACGACGCGCCGGTGGTGGGCCTGGCGCTGCGCAGCCTGGCCGGCCTGGCCTACGTCGAGGGTGACTACCTGCAGGCCACCGGGCTCTTCGATCGCGTGCGCGGCACCTGGCCCGAGCTCTTGAGCGACGAGCCCGCGGCGCTGTTCCAGGCCGCCGAGCTGTACTTCATGTACGGCCGCCGCCCCGAGGCCCTCGCGCTGTACGAGACCTTCCTCGAGCGGTACCCCGACGATCTGCCCCACTGGGTGGTGCGGGTGCGCCTCGGCGAGCTGCTGGCCTTCGAGAGGCCCGCCGCCGCGGTCGAGGCGTTCCGCGATCTGGCGTCGTCCCTGCGCGAGACCGAGGGGCAGGATCTGGCGTTCCTGCGCATCGCGCGGCTGACGCCCAAGCCGACCGAGCGGCGGCGCATCCTGCGCAACCTGCGGCGCGGCGCCCTGACCGACTACGTGGTGCAGGAGGTGCTGGTCGCGTCGGCGCGCGAGGCGCTGGTCGACGGTCGGCTGAAGGACGCCTTCGATCACGCCAAGAAGCTCTGGACCATCTTCCCCGACTCGCCGCTCTTGTCGCGCGCCCCGAAGCTTTTCGATCGGCTGCTGTACCTGATGGCGCTGCGTCACGCCGACGCCGAACACCCGCTGCGCGGCGTGTCGCTCTACTTCGACCAGCGCGCGCGCTACGAGGCGCACGCGATGCGCGGCGAGATGCACCTGCTGGCCGGCCGCGCCTTCCGGCAGCTGGCCATGGTCGAAGAGGCCCTGCGCGTCATGCAGCGGGGGCTGGGCGGCCGCACCGAGCAGGACGAGCCCGACGCCGCGGCCCGCCTGTACCTCGAGATGGCGGGCGTCCTGCGCGAAGCGGGCGACACCTATCGCCTCGGTGAGATCCTGGCCTACCTCGACGCCCGCCACCCCCGCCGCTTCGACAACTTCGCCTACTGGATGGCGAAGGGCAGCCACGCCCTGTGGAGCGGCAAGCCGGCGCTCGCGCGCGACATGCTGGTGTACGCGCTCAACGGGCCGGTGACGCCGGACGAGCGCATCGAGCTCGCCGGCCGCGTGGCCGAGGTGTACATCGCCACCGGCGAGGTCGACCGCGCGATCAACGCGCTGCAGACGCAGGTGGCGCTGCACGACGCCGCGGGCCACGACCGCCAGGCGCCGGCCCGGCGGGACGCCCGCTGGCGGATCGCCGAGCTGGAGGTCGACCGCGAGAACCACCCGGGCGCGGTGGCCGCGCTGGGCACCTTCCTCGACGAGTTCCCCGACGCGCCCGAGCGCTTCGAGGCCCGCTTCTTCATCGGGCGATCGCTGATGAGCCTGGGCGACGCCCGCGGCGCCCTGCGGCACTGGGACATCGTGGCCCACGAGGCGCCCGACGACGTCTACGGCCGACTGGCCGCGCAGGAGCGCGCGATGCACGCGTGGCGCGTGCGCGACGCCGCCGCGCTGGTCGAGCAGGCCGGCATGGCCGCCGCCGCGCCCCGCCCGTCAAAGCCCTGACGAGCCCCCGACGGCCGCTTGGCGGGTCGCTCGCCAGCCCACCACCGAACACTCCGAAGCGCTTGTCCGAAGCGGCTTTGCGCCGTGCAGAGCCTGCTGACCAGCCCCTGGCACGCATCTCGCTTTCACGCCGGGTGGGCCGCGGCTGGCGTCCACGCCGCCGAGCCCGAGGAGGCACCATGGCGATGAAGCTCCTGTTCGACCGACTGCAAGGCACGCTCGAGCACAACCTCGATCTGCGGCTCGAGCGCAGCAACATGCTGTCGGCGAACGTCGCGAACGTCGACACCCCCGGCTACACGCCGGTCGACCTGAAGTTCGACGAGCAGCTCGCGCAGTTCCTGAAGGGCGACACCCCGGTGGGCCTGCGCAAGACCGACACCACCCACCGCGGCCCCGACCTGGTCGCCCCGCGCGGCGAGGCCGAGTTCGACTTTCACGCGCTGCCCGACGCCGACGGCAACAGCGTCGACCTCGACCACGAGATGAGCAAGCTGGCCGAGAACCAGCTGCTCTATCGCGCGATGTCGAAGGTCTACAACAAGCGCACCGCGCTGATGAAGTACGCGATCGCGGAGGGCAACGGCTGATGGACTTCTTCACCGCCATGCGCATCGCGTCGTCGGGCCTGTCGGTCCAGCGCACGCGCATCAACGTCACCTCGAGCAACCTGGCCAACGTCGAGACGACGCGCACCGAGGAGGGCGGCCCCTACCGCCGCCGCTCGGCGGTCGTCGCCGCGGTGCCGCTGAGCGAGACCTTCGAGGAGGTGCTCGGCGACACCCTGCACGACAAGACGGCCGGCGCCGAGGTGGTCACCATCGCCAGCGACGAGGCCGAGGGCCGCCTGGTGTACGACCCCGAGCACCCCGACGCGAACGCCGAGGGCTACGTCGAGATGCCCAACGTCAACGTCATCAACGAGATGGTCGACATGCTGACGGCCTCGCGCAGCTACGAAGCGAACGTCACCGCCATCCAGGCGATCAAGGGGATGGCGCAGTCCGCCCTCGAGATCGGCAGCTGAGGAGCCCGACCATGGCTGGTCCCGTCAACATCACCGGCCTGCCGCCGGTCCGCCCGACGGTCGAGGTGCGCCCCGGCGCGCAGGTCGGCCGCCCGGACGCGCCGCACAGCGTCAGCAAGCCCTTCGCCGAGTTCCTCTCCGAGCAGGTGTCGCAGGTGAACAGGGTGCACCAGGAGGCCGACGAGGCTGTCGCCTCCGTGGCCACCGGGCGCAGCAACAACCTGCACGAGATGATGATCGCCCTCGACAAGGCGGACGTCTCGTTCCGGATGCTGACCAAGGTGCGCAACAAGGCCGTCGAGGCCTACCAGGAAGTCATGCGGATGAGCATCTGAGGCGACGTCGAACGCTCCGGAGCGTTGACGTGCGGCCGACGCCATCGACGACCCGGTCCGAACGGACCGGGAGCGAGCCCGGGAAGATCAAGGGATCATGAACGACACCCTGCAGCGCATGCGCGACCGCCTCCAGGCCCTCAACGAGCGCCTGACGACCGGCCAGAAGCTGACCATCGTGGCCCTGGCCACGCTGCTGATCGGCGCGGTCGTGGCGCTCGGCTGGTTCGCGAGCCAGCCCGACTTCCGCCCCCTGTACAGCGGCCTCGACGTCAAAGAGGCCGGCAAGGTGCGCGACTGGCTGGCCGAGAACAACGTGCCCTTCCAGATCTCCGGCGGCGGCTCGACGGTCGAGGTGCCCGGCGAGCGGGTGCACGAGCTGCGGCTGCAGCTGGCCTCGGCCGGCCTCGCGGGCGGCGGCGGTGTGGGCTACGAGCTGATCGATCAGAACGAGATGTTCGGCATGCCCGACGACGTCATCCAGGTGAACAAGCGCCGGATGCTCGAGGGCGAGCTCGCCCGCTCGGTGGCCACGCTGCAGGAGGTGAACTCGGCGCGCGTCCACCTGGCCATCCCACCCGAGAGCCTGTTCGTCGAGGATCAGAAGCCGGCCACCGCGTCGGTCATCCTCGACATGCACCCCACCGTCCAGCTCAGCGCGCGCCAGGTGCAGGGCATCGTCAACCTGGTGGCGGGCGCCGTGCCGCGCCTGGATCCCGATCAGGTGACGGTGGTCGATCAGCGCGGCCGGGTGCTGAACCGGCAGCACGGCGACATGGTCGACGGCAGCAGCACGCTCGAGTTCGAGGACGAGCTCGAGCGGCGGCTGGAGCAGAAGGCCCAGGACGTGCTGGCCAAGATCGTCGGCCCGGGCAAGGCCATCGTGCGCGTGCAGGCCGAGGTGGACTTCAGCCGCGAGGAGCGGACCGAAGAGCTGTACGACCCCGAGAAGTCGGTGGTGCGCAGCGAAGAGACGCTCAACGAGGTGCGCGAGAACGGCGCCAACCGGGTGGGCGGCGCGGCCGGCGCGAACCCGAACGATCCCAACGTCGCGCAGGGCGTCGTGCGGGTGGGGGACGCCAGCAACTCCAGCCGCGAGAAGGTGGTCACCAACTACGAGGTCGACAAGGTCGTCAAGCGGGTGATGGGCCCGGGCGCGCGGCTGAAGCGGCTGTCGGTCGCCGTCGTGGTCGACGGCAAGTACGAGGCCGCCGCCGCGGGCGAGGCCCCCGCCGAGGAGGACGCCGAGGCCGCGCCGGCGATGGCCTACGTGGCCCGCACCGCGGCCGAGATGAAGACCATCGAGAAGCAGGTGGCGAAGGCCGTCGGTCTCGACACCGAGCGCGGCGACAGCCTCGAGGTGGCCAACGTGCAGTTCGCCCAGGAGGAGGTCGGCACCGGCGTGCCCGAGCTGACCTGGGCCCAGTGGTTCGCGAAGCACTGGCAGGTGCTGCTGAGCTGGCTGGTGGTGCTGCTGGTCGCGCTGCTGCTGATCTTCAAGGTGTTCAGCCCGATGGTGCGGTCGCTGACCGAGAAGCCCGAGACGGCCGAGGTGCTGGCCGACGGCGAGCTGCCGCCGGGCGAGCAGCAGCTGGCGCTGCCCGGCGAGGAGCAGCTGCGCGAGCTCGAGAAGGCCGAGCCGTCGATCATCGACAAGATCCGCGAGTACGCCCAGGCCAACCCCGAGACGGCCGCGTCGGTGATGCGCTACTGGCTGAAGGCCCGCGCGCAGGCGGAGACGTGATGACCGGGTCGCCCTCACACCGCTCGCGCGTGCGCCGCGCGGCCTCGCCCGATAAGATCGGCCGCGCCCCGTGGTGGCGCGAGGTACGAGACGATGGCTGATCAGCTCCCCGCGACCGGCGTGACGTCTTCCCAGGTGAAGGCGGCGCTGGTCATGTTGCTCCTCGGCGAGGACACCGCCGGCGAGGTGTTCAAGCGCCTCAACAACGAGGACATCCGCAACCTGAACCGCGGCATGGGCGAGCTGTCGGGCATCAGCGAGCCGGAGCAGCAGGCCATCCTGCGAGAGTTCTACGAGCTCTGCCAGCGCGGCGATCCGCTGCTGCTCGAGAGCGGCGAGGACTACATGAAGGCCCTCGCGCAGCGTTCGCTGGGCGCCGAGGAGGGCAAGCGCCTGCTCGACGAGCTGGGCGACGAGAACCAGATGCGGCTCAACGCGCTCGAGCCGGTCGACTCGCGCACGCTGTCGAACCTGGTGCGCAAGGAGCACCCCCAGACCATCGCGCTGATCATGGCGTACATCGACTCGGGCAAGGCCGCCGAGGTGCTGGCGCAGCTGCCGGTCGAGACGCAGGTCGAGGTGTGCCTGCGGATGGCCAGCCTGGACACCGTCAGCCCGCAGACGCTGCGCGACGTCGAGAACGCGCTGATGAGCGAGATGAAGGGCCTGGTGGTCAGCGGCGGCGAAGAGACGTCGGGCGTGGTGCTGGTGGCCGAGATCCTCAACAGCATCGAGAAGGCGCACGAGGAGCGCATCTTCGAGCAGCTGATGGAGATCGACCCCGAGCTGGCCGAAGAGATCCGCAACAACATGTTCGTCTTCGACGACCTGGTGAACCTCGACGACCGCGGCATCCAGACGCTGCTCAAGGAGATCGACAACAACACGCTGCTCTTGGCGCTGAAGACCGCCAGCGAGACGGTGAAGAACAAGATCTTCGGCAACCTGTCGGCGCGCGCCGTGCAGATGCTGCAGGAGGACATGGAGGTCATGGGCCCGACGAAGCTGAGCGACGTCGAGAAGGCCCAGTCGAGCATCACGCAGCTGGCGCTGCGGCTCGAGGCCGAGGGCAAGCTGGTGATCGCCAAGCCCGGCGCCGAAGACGAGTTCGTCTGATGAGTCGCACGCTGCAGCCGATGGGGATGGCGTAGATGGGTGTCCTGCGCGGAGACGAGGCGGCGAACGTGACCCCGATCACGTTCACCGGGCGGTCGGAAGAGTCGGCCGCCGCCTCGCCCATGGCCTTCAAGCGGGTGGACGCCGACGGCGCGCCCGTGCGCGAGCCCGAGCCGGCGCCGGTGGTCGAGACGAAGCCCCAGCCGCCGCCCGAGCCCGCGCCGGCGCCCGTCTTCGACATCCCCGGCGACCTGCTGCAGGCCTTCTACGACCAGGCCGTGGCGCAGGGCCTCGAGGACGGCAAGAACCAGGTGCTGGCCGAGCTGACCATCCTGCAGGCGCGCTACGCCGCGGCGCTGGATCAGCTGGTCGATCTGAGCAAGGAGCTCGAGGCGCACAACCAGCTGCAGATCGTGCACCTGGCCTGCCGCGTGGCCGAGCGGCTGGTGCGCCACGAGATCAGCGTCAACCCCATCCGTCTGTTCGAGCTGGTGGCCGAGGCGCTGCAGCACCTCGAGGGCGTCGACGAGGCCACCATCTACTGTTCGCCCCCCGATCACGGCTTCCTGGTCGAGCGTCGCGAGGCGCTCGCCGCCGGCGTCGGCGCCAGCTTCCGGGTGCGCGTGGTGGTCGACGATCAGATGGAGTACGGCGACTTCCGCATCGAGACGCGCCTGGGCTCGACCGACGGCCTGGTCGCCTCGCGCGTGGCCGACGTCGAGGCGGCGCTGGCGGGGGAGGGCGGCGATGTTTGACGCCCGCACCTTCGGCGTCGATCTCGGCGCGCTCGAGCGACGGCTGGATCGCGTCGGCGCGCCGGTGCAGAGCGGCAAGGTCACCCAGGTGGTGGGCCTGGTCATCGAGGGCTTCGTGCCCGGCGCCCGCGTCGGATCGCTCTGTGAGATCACGACGGGGCCGCACGACTCGGTCACCGCCGAGGTGGTCGGCTTCCGTGAGCGGACGGCCCTCATGATGCCCCTCGGCGACGTGGGCGGCGTCCAGATGGGCGCCCAGGTCACGCCGCGCAGCGCCCTGGCGCACGTGTCGGTGGGTCCCGGGCTGCTCGGCCGCGTGCTCGACGGTCTCGGCCGCCCGCTCGACGGCCAGCCGCTGCCCGACGGCGAGCGCGACATGCCCCTCTACGCCGAGCCGATGAACCCCCTGCAGCGGCGCCCGATCGACGAGCCCCTGTGGCTGGGCATCCGCGCCATCGACTGCCTGCTCACCTGCGGGCGCGGCCAGCGCGTCGGCATCTTCGCGGGCTCCGGCGTCGGCAAGTCGGTCACGATGGGCATGATCGCCCGCAACGCGACCTCGGACATCAACGTCATCGCCCTCGTCGGCGAGCGCGGCCGCGAGGTGCTCAGCTTCATCCAGCGCGACCTGGGGCCCGAGGGGCTGAAACGCTCCGTGGTGGTCGCGGCGACCAGCGACACCGCACCGCTGGTGCGCATCCGGGCGGCCTACTTGGCGACCACCATCGCCGAATACTTCCGGTCCTGCGGCAAGAACGTCCTGCTGATGATGGACTCGGTCACCCGTTTCGCCATGGCGCAGCGCGAGGTGGGGCTGGCCGCGGGCGAGCCGCCGACGACCCGCGGCTACACCCCCAGCGTCTTCGCGCTGCTGCCGCGCCTGCTCGAGCGCGCGGGCACCTGCGACGGCCCCGGCTCGATCACCGGCCTCTACACCGTGCTGGTCGAGGGCGACGATCTGAACGATCCCATCGGCGACTCGGTGCGCTCGATCATCGACGGCCACGTGGTGCTGAGCCGCGACCTGGCGTCGCGCAACCATTACCCGGCCATCGACGTGCTGGTCAGCGCCAGCCGCGTGATGGGCGACGTGACCAGCGACGCCCACCGCCAGAACGCCGGCACGCTGCGCGAGCTGCTGGCCGCCTATCGCAAGGCCGAGGATCTCATCAACATCGGCGCCTATCAGAGGGGCGCCAACGCCACCATCGACCGCGCCGTCGCGCAGATCGACGCCATCGACGGTCTGTTGCGCCAGGCGCAGCACGAACACATCGACCCGAAGCGCAGCCTCGAGCAGATGGCGGGCATCGTGCGCGCCGGGGGAGGCCCGCGATGAGGCGCCGAACGCTCCCCGCGGCGCTGCTGGCCGCGGCGCTCGTCGCGCCCGCGCACGCGCAGGATCCGCCGCCGACGCCCACGCCGCCCGAGGCCGTGCCGCTGACGGTGCCGCCGGTCGAGGGCGCGGCCACCGAGGCGCGCGGCGTGGACGACACGACGGTCGACGCCCTCGAGGGCGACTCGGCGATCGATCTGGCCGATCGCATGCGCATCTTCAAGCAGGCGCGCAAACGCGAGAAGGAGGTCGAGGCGCTCGAGGCGGCCCTGGCGCGGAAGCAGCAGCGCCTCGAGGCGGTCAAGCGCGACGTCGAGGGCCGCTACAAGACGCTCCGGATGCTCCAGGAGGAGCTGTCCGCGGTGGTCGACGAAGAGAGCCGGGTGCCGCCCGACGAGGCGGCGGCCCGCAAAGAGGCCGAAGAGAAGGCCTTCGAGGACAAGGTGCGCCAGCTGTCGAAGGTGTTCGACAAGATGAAGCCCGCCGAGGCCGCGAAGGTGATCGAGCAGATGGACGAGAAGCTGGTCGTGCAGGTGCTGCGGCGCCTGAAGGCGCGGCAGGCGGCCAAGGTGCTGGGCAACGTGAAGCCCGCGCTGGCCGCGCGGCTGAGCGAGAAGATGGCGCAGGTGGATCGGGCGCAGAAGCGCCGCCGCCGCAACTGAGCCGAGGCGCGTCGGGGCGACCGACGCGTCGGACATCGAGGTCCGCGCACGGAGCGCGGGGGGAGGTCACATGGACGTGACGCTCATGGCGCCGCCGACGAAGGCGGCGCCCACCGAGGGCGCGCGCCCGCCGACGGGCAAGGTGGGCGGCCCCGCCGCGAAGGCGGCCGAGGCCGAGGGCGGCTTCGCCCACCACCTGTTCGCCGAGCTGTCCCCCGCCAAGGGGGACGCGGGGCAGGGCGCGTTGGCCTGGGCGCTGTCGCCGACGGCCGAGCCCGCCGCGACCGACGCCGAGGGCGCGCCGCCCGAGGGCGGTGAGACCCTCGAGGCGCTCCTCGACCTCGACCTCGACCTCGCCGGCGCCGCTGCGCTGCAGGGCCTGGCCCTGCTGCGCCCGCTGGCGGCGGGCGTCGCGCCGTCCGTCTTCCTGGGCGGGCGGCTGCCCGGCGCGATGGCGCGGGCCTTCGCCTTCGTCGGCGCCCAGCCCGTGCGCCTCGAGGGGCTGGCCGACGCGCTGCCCGCCGCCACCTCGCCGGAGGCGCTGGCCGAGAAGCTGGCGGCGGCGATGGTGGCCGGCGGGAAGCCGGCGGGCGCGTCGGGGGAGGCGGCGCGCACGCTGGCCGACACCGTCGCGCTGTCGGGCGCGATCGACGAGGCGGTGACGCCGCTCGACGAGGTGCTGACGCTCGACGGCGCCACGGCGCTCGACGTCGCTGGGCCCGAGGCGCACGAGGGGGCGGCGCGCATCGCGGGGGCCGCACCCCAAGCCCCCGCGGCGCCGGTCGCCCCGACGCTGGCGCTGCAGCGCGGCGAGACGCTCGGCAGCCGCCTGCCGCCGGGCGTCGACGAACAGTCGGTCCTGCGTCAGATCTCCGACACTCTGGCCCTGAAGCGCGGGCGCCAGCGCACGGAGATCGACCTCAACCCGGCCGAGCTGGGGCGCGTGAAGGTGCGCATGGAGCTCGAGAACGGCGTGATGCGGGTCGTGCTGCGCGCCGAGCACGCCGCCACGCACGATCTGTTGGGTCGCTCGCTGGATCAGCTGCGCCGCGATCTGATGGCACAGGGTGTGCAAATCGGGCACCTCGAGGTCCGCCAGCCGGGGGACGACCAGCGACGAGGACGCCGAGACTCACCGCGCGACGACGAGGGCGACTTCGCCGACGTGATGGAGCTCGACGAGCCCTCGTCGGGGGCGACGCGCACGCGCCGCCGCCACGACGGTGACGTGGATCTCGAGGCCTGAGGAGCGATCGATGGACGTGGGAGCAACCAAGACGGCGGCGCTGAACGGTCCCGGCGGCATCGGCGCCGGCACCTATCAGGCCCCGGACAACGTCGCGATCGAGAAGGAGAGCTTCCTGAAGCTGCTGGTCGCGCAGATCAGCAACCAGGATCCGCTCGCCCCGCAGGACAGCGAACAGTACATGCAGCAGCTGACGCAGTTCTCGACGCTCGAGCAGCTGATGAACCTGAACGACGGGGTGCAGAACCTCGCCATCGGTCAGCTGAGCAACAACAGTCAGGAGGCCCTGCGCTTCGTCGGCCGCGAGGTCGTCGCGCGGGGTGATCAGGTCGAGCTGGGCGACGAGGGGGCCACCGCCCGCTTCTCGCCCGGCGAAGACGCCACGTCGGTGACGATCACCTACTACGACGCCGACGGCACGGTCGCGTTCGAGAAGACGATGCCCGCGCAGCCGGGGGGCATGAGCTACACCTGGGACGGCGTCGGCGACGACGGCGTGCGCCGCAAGCCGGGCCGGTACGCGGTGGCGGTGCAGGCGACGGACGCCGACGGCAACCCGGAGCCGGTCGACGCGATGGTGCGCGGCAAGGTGACCGGGGTGCGCTTCGACCAGGGCTTCCCCGAGCTGATGGTGGGCAACCAGCGGCTGCGTCTGAGCGACGTGGTCGAGGTGCTCTGAGCGTTCGATGACTTCACCGCGGCGCGAGCGCGCCGCGCGGCGAGGAAGGAGTGTTCGAGACAGGCCCACGAAGGTGGGCCGAGAGGAGGTGGAGGTTGAGACGACTCGACCTGCTCCTCCCGCGCGCCGGGCCCCGCTCGATCGTCGATCCGACGGCCGATCGGACCCGGGACGCGGACGCGGGCAAGGCCCGGAGCGGTGCCCTCGGGGGCCCGAGCTTCGACGACATCCTGAGCGGGACGCTCGGGGGCAACGTCAAGCTCAGCGCCCACGCGCAGCAGCGGCTGCAGAGCCGGGGCATCGAGCTCGGACCGGTCGAGCTGGACCGGATCAGCCAGGCGATCGATCTGCTGGCCCAGAAGGGCGGCAAGGAGAGCCTGCTGTTGAGCGACCGGGCCGCGTTCGTGGTGAGCGTGCCGAACCGCACGGTCATCACCGCGGTCGCGCGGGACGAGCTGAAGGACAACGTGTTCACCCAGATCGACAGCGCTCTGCTCCTGGACTGAGGCGCGGGCGAGGCGATCGGGGCCGGCGGCGCGGGCCGCACCCACGGTGGACGAAGAAGCAACAGTGCGGGCCGGACCCTGACCGGGAAGCCCGTCGCGGGTGACCGACCGACCGAGGTCACCCATTCGACCGATCCGGGCCGCGGCGATGACGCCGACGGCGACAGGAGGAGTGCAGCTATGGCTGGTTTGTTGGGATCGCTCTACACGGGCAACACGGGGTTGCACGCGGCGTCGATCGGCGTCGGCGTCGTCGGCGACAACATCGCGAACAGCAACACGACGGGCTTCAAGGGGGCGCGCGCCCACTTCGAAGATCTGATCAGCGAGTTCATCACGGGCGGCTCGGGCACCAACCAGGTGGGCCGGGGCGTCACCCTCGAGCGCATCGAGAAGCTGTTCACGCAGGGCAGCTTCCAGAACACCGGCGTGCCCACCGATCTGGCGATCAGCGGCGACGGCTTCTTCGTCGTGCGCGGCCAGGAGGGCACCGAGAACCAGTACACCCGCAACGGCGCGTTCCGGTTCGACGAGGAGGGCTTCCTCATCAACCAGAGCGGCCAGCGCGTGCAGGGCTACAACGCCAACGGCGTGGGCGAGCTGAGCGCGGTGCAGGACGACGTCCGCATCACGCGGCGCCAGCTCGAGCCGCGCGCGACCGAGCAGGTCGAGATGCACGCCAACCTGCGCCCCGACGATCCCATCCAGGCCTTCGACCCGGCCGATCCCGAAGGCACCAGCAGCTTCCGCACGTCGGTGGTGCTGTACGACAGCCTCGGCAACCCGCACGAGATGACCGTCTACGGCACCCACACCGCGCAGGGCACCTGGGAGCTGAACGGCACGGTCGACGGCGCCGAGATCGCCGGCGGCGTGGCCGGCACGCCGGTGCAGGTGCCGCTGGGCACGCTGGACTTCGACGCCGACGGGCTGCTGGTGGCCGAGAACGTGCCCGATCCCGTCGTCGTCGACTGGATCGGCGCCACGCAGGGCCAGATCACCTTCGACTTCGGCGACGCGCTGAACGACGGGGGCACCGGCCGCGCGGGCTCGTCGCAGTGGAACCAGGTGCGCGAGAGCAGCGCCAACTTCATCACCCAGGACGGCTACGGCACCGGCGAGCTCGACAACATCGCGGTCGACCAGCACGGCACCGTCACCGGCGGCTTCACCAACGGCCGCACGCTGGTGCTGGGGCAGGTGGCGACGGCGCGCTTCGAGGATCCCACCAGCCTCGGCGCCGTCGGCGGCAACAACTTCGTCGAGACCGCCAGCAGCGGGCAGGCCGTGGTGGGCAGCGCGCTCACCGGCGGCCGCGGCGGCGTCGTCAGCGGCGCCCTCGAGCTGTCCAACGTCGAGATCAGCGATCAGTTCATCGACCTGATCGCCTACCAGCGCGCGTTCCAGGCGAACTCGCGCACCATCCAGACCGCCGACGGTCTGTTGCAGGAGGTCTTCCAGCTGCTGCGGTAGTCGCGGCGGCGGGACATCGAAGGTTGAACGGGCGGGGGTGACCCCGCCGCGCCATCGGGCGATGTCGGTTCGCGTGCCCTCGCAAGGCGACGGGCGCGCGGTCTCGACCAGGGAGCGGCTCGAGGTCGGCGGTCCGCCCGACACCTGTTGGCTGGTCCACGGAAGGGCCGGTGGTTCGATCGACCTGCCACGGAGGGCAGGGTGTCGGACCAGGCAGCAGGTGTCGGGCGGCCGTCGGCTGACGGTTCCAGGGAAGGAACGGCGTCCGGTGCGAAGAGAAGGAACGAAGGAGGTGAGCCCACGCACATGGACTGGTCGCACTCGGCGGGGGAAGGCCCCGGCCGAGCGCACGCGGTTCGCTGGTTCGTCGTCGTGCCGTCGACGCCCAGCGCCATGGCTCTGACGATGCCCGGGTCACCCAGCCCGGGCGTCGAGGGGGACGACCCACCCCCTGCCGTGGACGAATCGCACGGGGGGCCTCGACCAGGCCCCGTTCCTTGAAGTGCAAGTATTCGACCCATCGCGAACGCCCGGCGCGACCCACGCCGGGCGTTCGTCTTTCGGGGCGACGGGGGGCGGCGGACACGCGCCGAAGTTGATTTTGCCGGGCGGCGTTGGCCTGATGGCGGTGCGCCCGCGCGGGGCGCGCGCCGGCGAGGTGAGGGAGCGAGATGGCCGAAGACGAAGAGCCGGAAGAGGGCGCCGAAGAGGGGAAGGGCGGCGGCGCGGGCAAGATCCTGCTGATCCTCGGGGGCATCAACACGCTGGGCCTGCTGGGCCTGGCGGCCTTCGTCGTGCTGGGCGGTGGGGGCGAGGCCCCGATGTCGCCCGAGAAGGGGATGGAGGCCGCCGAGATGCAGGCCGCGGCCGCCGCGCGGCCGGGCGGCGCCGAGGGCGAGCCGGGGCCGATGATGGAGCTGGGCACGCTGGTGGTGAACCTGCGCGAGCCCACCGGCGACCGCTACCTCAAGACGAAGATCCAGCTCGAGCTCGACAGCGAAGAGACGCGCGCCGAGGTCGAGTCGCGGCTGAGCCAGATCCGCTACCAGATCACCATGCTGCTCAGCGGCCAGCGCGTGGCCGACGTCCAGGGCCCCGAGAGCATGGAGGCGCTGCGCAAGGCCATGATCCGGCGCGTGAACGCCTCGCTCTCGAAGGGGCGCGTGGTGGGCGTGTGGCCGGACGAGTGGATCGTGCAGTAAGGTACGCCGCATGGCCGAGCAGATCCTCTCGCAGAACGAGATCGACGCGCTGCTCTCGGCGGTCAACGAGGGCAAGGTCGACGTCGAGGCCGGCGAGGGCGTCGGCAGCGTCGTCGCGGGCGAGTCGGGCGCGGGGGCGGTCAAGTACGACCTGCTGAGCCAGGACCGCATCATCCGCGGCCGGATGCCGACGCTCGACATCATCAACGATCGCTTCGCGCGGCAGTTCCGCATCACGCTGTCGAACAGCCTGCGCAAGATCCTGCAGGTGTCGGTCGAGAGCACCAGCCTGATGAAGTACGGGGAGTTCCTGAACTACCTCCCCATCCCCAGCTGCCTGAACATCGTGCGCCTGCACCCGCTGCGCGGGTCGTGCATCGTGGCCATCGAGGCGAAGCTGATCTTCGCCTTCCTCAACAACTTCTTCGGCGGCGCCACCAACGCGCAGGAGCGGGTCGAGGGGCGCGACTTCACCGCCATCGAGCTGATGATCATCAAGAAGGTGGTCAACCTGCTGCTCGACGACCTCGAGCGCGCCTGGCAGCCGGTGTACCCCATCCGCGGCGAGTACCTGCGCACCGAGATCAACCCGCAGTTCCTCGCCGTGGTGCCGCCGAGCGACGTGGTGGTGCTGACCAGCTTCGAGCTCGAGATGGAGAACCTGCGCGGCACCGTGCAGGTGGTCATCCCGTACAGCACCATCGAGCCCATCCGGCAGTATCTGTCGAGCGGCATCCAGGCCGAGACGACCGACGAGGACTCGGGCTGGCTGGACCAGATCGCCCAGCACCTGCACGACGTGCCGGTGCGCGCCGAGGTGCTCTTGGGCACCAGCCGCATCACCGTGCGCGATCTGCTCAGCCTGGCGCCCGGCGACGTGATCACGCTGGACCAGCCGCAGACCGACCCGCTGCCGATGTACGTCGAGGGGTCGACCAAGTTCCGCGTGACGCCGGTCGAGCGGGCCGGCGTGATCGCCGCTCAGGTGGTGCACGACGTGCCGGTGGAGCGACCGCGCAAGAAGGGGCCGCCCGTCCTGGACGATCAGAAGTCGCCGGCCTGACGCCGGCGCGTTCGTTTTCCCCGGGCCTGCCCAAGCGGCACGCCCATTGCTCGCGAGTGTTCCCCCGGGAGGGTGCAGATGGCCGACGAGGTCCGCAACATCGAGTTCCTCTACGACGTCGAGCTCGAGCTTGCCGTGGTCCTCGGTCGCACCCGGATGCTGATCCGCGAGCTGTTGGCCCTGTCCACCGGATCGGTGGTCGAGCTGAGCAAGCTGGCGGGCGAGTCGCTCGACATCGTCGTCAACGAGAAGGTGATCGCGCGCGGCGAGGCCGTCGTGGTCAACGAGAAGTTCGGCGTCCGCCTCACCGAGGTGGTGTCGCCCCTCGAGCGGGTCCAGCGTCTGCGCGACTGAAGACCGGATCGGTCGGTGAGCCCCGGCGGCTCACGGGTCGGCACGGCATCTGCAAAGTCCCTCCCCGAGCCTGACGGCTCCAGACAGCGATAGCCGTCGAGAACACACGCCGCGCGCTCCCGCGCGCCGCGAAGGGGGATCCATGCGCTCGCACCACGCGCGAAACCAGCTCCGAGCCGCCCGCTACGCCCGTTCGGGCATCGTCCTGGCCACCCTGCTGGGCCTGACGGCGGCGCCCGCCGTCGTCAACGCTCAGGCGGGGGACGTCAAGACGCTGACGAAGGTCGACTTCGCCGGCACCGACGACGCGCTCGAGTTCGCGCTGCACGCCGCGCCCGCCCTGACCGAGGCCGATCTGTCGGCGCGCACCGACGGCGCGGTGCTGATGCTGCGGGTCGAGAACACCCAGACCGACCGCGTGTGGCTCGAGACGCCCGACGACCTGATCAAGCGCACGCTGCTGCACCCGTCGCGGCGCAAGGCGCCGGCCGCGGTCGTGCGCGTGCGTCTGAAGAAGCCGCTGAGCGATGCCATGCTGCGCAACATCATGGTGCGCAGCGAGGGCGGCGCCCTGGTGGTGCAGGTGCCGCGCACCGAGGCCATCGCGGCGGCCTGGGCCGCCGGCGACGCGGCGGCGGTGGCCGAGGCGCCGGCCGCGCCCGAGGAGGCGGCCGAGGCCGCCCTCGAGGGTGAGGCCGAGGAGGCCCTCGCGGCGGCGCCCGCCGAGGCCGCGCCCACCGAGGCGCCCGGCGAGGCCGCGCCCGCCGCCGAGGCGCCCGAGGCGGTGGCCGTCGCCGAGGAGGATCAGCCGATCGATCCCGAGGCGACCGCGCTGCCCACCGCGGAGGACGCGGTCGAGGCCGCCCCGCTGAGCGCCGCGATGGCGGGGGCGCCCGACGAGGGCCCCGGCTTCGGCCCGGTGCTGATGGCCCTGCTGATGCTGGGCGGCGCGGGCGTCTTCATGTGGCGCAAGATGCGCACGGTCCGCCCGCGCGCCGGGCAGGGGCCGCTGATCAAGCCGGTGGGCAGCCACCTGCTGGGCCCCAAGCAGAGCCTGCTGCTGGTGGACGTGGCCGGCGAGATGGTGCTCTTGGGCACCAGCGACAAGGGCGTCCAGATGCTGACGAAGATCGACCGCAAGGAGGACGCCGTCGCCGAGGCGGGGCCCGCGGTCGAGCCGTCGGTCGTGCCGACGACCGAGGCCATCCCGGCCGACGCGCTGCCCACCTTCGACGCGCCCGGGGCGCAGGCCGCGAGCCCGGTGGGGGCCTTCGCCGAGAAGCTCGGGCGCGCGGTGGCGCGCATCCGCGCGGCGACCACCCGCCCGGCCGACGAGGACGCCGACGACGTCTCGAGCAGCGATCTCGAGCGCGACTTCTTCGCCCGCGAGCAGGAGGCCGTGCGCGAGGCGGCCGAGATGGACGCGCTCGACGCGCTGGCCGAGGCCGTCGAGGACGAGCCCGCCGTGCGCGTCGCGCGCCGGGCGCCGCGCCGCAGCGCGCCGCCCGCGCGCCGCGTGGCCGCGCCGGTGAACGACGACGGCGCCGATCTGCTGGCGCGCATCCGTCAGCTGCAGGGCGCCTGAACGCTCGGCCCGGTCGAACGCTGCCCGGTCGAACGCTCCCCGGTCGAACGCTCCCCGGTCGAACGTTCCCCGGTCGAACGCTTCGACTGGCCGAACGCTCCCTCTTCGAACGCTCGAGGATCCCGTCGATGCGCACGCGCACGCTCATCGCGACCCTGTTGGGGCTCGCCACGCTCCTGATCTGCGCGGCCGCCTGGGCCCAGGGCCAGCCGCCGCTGCAGCCCCCGGCCGGGCCGGTCAGCCCGCTGTCGCTGCCGCGCGTCGAGCTGGCGGTGGGCGGCGGCGACGCCGACTGGGTGGGCGTGCTGCGCATCCTGGCGCTCTTGACGGTGCTGACGCTGGCGCCGGCCATCCTGCTGACGATGACCAGCTTCACGCGCATCGTCATCGTCTTCTCGTTCCTGCGTCAGGCCCTCGGCACCCAGCAGTCGCCGCCCAACCAGGTGATGATCGCGCTGGCGCTGTTCTTGACCGTGTTCGTGATGCAGCCGGTCTGGAGCAAGGTGAACGAGGAGGCGCTGCAGCCCTACGTCGAGGGCACGATCGATCAGACCGTCGCGCTCGATCGCGCGATCACCCCGGTGCGCGCCTTCATGTTCGCGCACACCCGGCAGAAGGACCTGGGGCTGTTCGTCGAGGCGGCCGGTCAGGACAAGCCGCGCACGCGCGCCGACGTCAGCACCTGGCAGCTGGTGCCCGCCTTCGTGCTCAGCGAGCTGAAGACCGCCTTCACGATGGGCTTCATGCTCTACATCCCGTTCTTGGTGCTCGACATGGTGGTGGCGTCGATCCTGATGGCGATGGGCATGATGATGCTGCCCCCCATCCTGATCTCGCTGCCCTTCAAGATCATGCTCTTCGTGTTGGTCGACGGGTGGAACCTGCTCGTGGGCAGCCTGGTCAGGAGCTTCGCTTAAGATGTCTTCCAGCTTCGTCATCACGTTCTTCCAGGAAGCGATCACCACCGCCGCGATGCTGTCGCTGCCGGCGCTGATGCTGGGCCTGGTGGTGGGTCTCACCGTCTCGGTCTTCCAGGCCGTCACCCAGATCAACGAGCAGACGCTGGCGCTGATCCCGAAGATCATCGCCATCGTGGGCGCGCTGATGGTGTTCGGCAGCTGGATGCTGACGCACCTGGTCACCTACACCACGCGCGTGTTCGAGAACCTGCCGTCGGTGCCGGGCTGAGGCCGGCGGCGGGCGACCGGTGACCCCCACCGTCCTCGACGCGGACAGCATCTTCGCGGTGCTGGGGCCCTACGTGTACGCCTTCTCGCTGGTGCTGGTGCGCATCGCGGCGCTGGTGGCCACGACCCCCCTGTTCTCGGCGCCCGCGATGCCGATGCCGTCGAAGATGGGCCTCGTCGGGGTTCTGACGGTGCTCGTCATGGTCTCGACGGGTCCGATGCCCGCGCCCGGTCCGCTCGATCCGGTCAACCTCACCGGCGCCGTGCTGAGCGAAGCGATCGTCGGCGGCACCATGGGGCTCGCGGTGATGGTGCTCTTCGGAGCCCTCGCGTTCACCGGTCAACTCGTGGGCATCCAGATGGGCTTCGCCATCGCCAACGTCGTCGATCCCACCACCTTCCAGCAGGTGGGCGTCGTCGCGCAGGTGCTGAACCTGCTCGGCCTGATGCTGTTCCTCGTCTTCGACGGTCATCTGCTGATGCTGCGCGCGCTGTTCGACAGCTTCGACGTGGTGCCCCTGGGCGGCGCGGTGATGCAGACCGGGCTGATCGTCGCCGAGCTGGTGCGGCTGGGCGGTGAGCTGTTCAGCATCGGCCTGCGCATCGCCCTGCCCACGGTGTGCGTGGTGCTGCTGGTCAACGTGGGGCTCGCGACCATCGCCCGCACGGTGCCGCAGGTGAACATCTTCGTCATCGGCTTCCTCTTCACCATCAGCCTCGGCCTGCTGGTGCTGGGCCTGTCGCTGCCGTCCACCGCGCTGCTCTTCGAGGATCTGGTGGAGAACGCCATCCGGGCCGCGCTGCGGCTGATGTACAGCTTCGCGCCGCGCGCCTGATCGCGCCCCGCCCCGTGGCCCGAGCGTTGCAGACTGCGGGCGCGCCGACCAACCGGGAGGGCGCGTCGCATGGCCGACGGCGAAGGCGGAGAGAAGACAGAACCAGCGACCGAGAAGCGCCGGGAGGAGTTTCGCGAGAAGGGGGACATCGCCCGCTCGCGCGACATCCTCTCGGTGCTGGTCCTGTTCTGCGCGGTGGGCTACTTCTGGGTGTTCGGCGATCGCCTGTGGCGCGGCGTCGCGAGCTTCGCCCGCCACTTCCTGGTGGTCGATCGGCCCGACTTCGGTCAGGGCGGCCTGCACCACATGCTGTCCGACTCGATGGTCGAGATCGGCTGGATGCTGGCGCCGCTGGTGTTGGCCATCGTGCTGGTGAGCGTCCTGGGCAGCGTCGCGCAGACGGGGCTGCTGTTCACCACCAAGCCGCTCGAGCCCGACCTCAACAAGCTCAACGTCTTCACCCGCTTCATCTCGACCTTCTTCAACAAGCAGGCGCTGGGCAACCTGGTGGGCAGCCTGGCGAAGATCGGCGTCGTCGGCACCGTGGTCTACCTGACCGTCGAGTCAGACGCGCACCGCATCCACGCCCTGTCGACGCTGCCCCTGGGCCTGGCCATCGAGTTCCTGATCGATCGCTGCCTCGCCGTGCTCGTCAACGTGACGCTCGTCCTCATCGTCATCGCCATCGCGGACTACGCGTGGAACAAGTACGTGATGGAAGAGAAGATGAAGATGACCAAGCAAGAGGTGAAGGACGAGGCGAAGCAATACGAGGGCAACCCGCACGTGAAGGGTCAGCAGCGTCGGCGCGCGATGGAGATCGTGCAGGGCAAGCTGGCGCAGGCGGTGCCCCAGGCCGACGTCGTCGTCAACAACCCCACGCACTTCTCGGTGGCGCTGCGTTATCGGCAGGGCGTCGACGCGGCGCCCATCGTCGTGGCCAAGGGCGCCGACCAGATGGCGATGCACATCCGGCGGCTCGCCCGGGCGCACGACATCCCGATGGTCGAGAACGTCCCGCTGGCACGTGGATTGTATAACTCACGCTGGGTCAAGGTCGGGCGGCCGGTGCCGTCGGAGTTCTATCGCGCGGTGGCCGAGGTGCTCGCCTACGTCTACCGCCTGCGGAACGAGAAGGGCGTCGCCGGATCCCCGGCGGCGCGACGCGCCCTCGAGGACGTCGTGGACACGAGCGGCGTCGGGCGGCGGCGAGGCTAGGCGAGCGGAGCGATGAGCATGGACACTCCGGCGATCGGACGCGGCACCTTCGGCCAGCGCAACGGCAGCCTCATCTTCACCGGCGCGGTGGTGGGGCTGCTGCTGCTGATGGTGCTGCCCATCCCCACCTTTCTGCTCGACACGCTGTTGGCGCTGAACATCACGCTCGGCCTGACCGTGCTGGTGGTGTCGCTCTACATGAAGCGGCCGCTCGACTTCTCGGGCTTCCCGGCGCTGCTGCTGGTGTCGACGCTGTTCCGGCTGACGCTCAACATCGCGTCGACCCGGCTCATCCTGCTCAACGGCAGCGAGGGGCCCGAGGCGGCCGGCGAGATCATCTCGACCTTCGGTACCTTCGTCGTCGGCGGCAGCTACGTCGTCGGCATCATCGTGTTCGTCATCCTGGTCATCATCAACTTCGTGGTCATCACCAAGGGCTCGGGCCGCATCGCCGAGGTGGGCGCGCGCTTCACCCTGGACGCCATGCCCGGCAAGCAGATGGCCATCGACGCCGACCTGAACGCCGGCCTGATCAGCGAGGACGCGGCCCGCGCCCGCCGCGCCGAGATCGAGGCCGAGGCCGACTTCTACGGGGCGATGGACGGCGCCTCGAAGTTCGTCCGCGGCGACGCGATCGCCGGCATCCTCATCACCGTCATCAACATCATCGGCGGCTTCATCATCGGCATCGCGCAGCACGGCATGCCCGCCGCCGAGGCGGCCGCCACCTACACCATCCTGACGGTGGGCGACGGCCTGGTGAGCCAGATCCCGGCGCTGGTCATCTCGACCGCCGCCGGCATCATCGTGTCGCGCGCGGCGGGCAGCAGCGATCTGGGCACGGAGCTCATCGGTCAGCTGTTCGCGGCGCGCAAGGTGCTGCTGATGGTGTCGGCCATCGTCTTCGGCTTCGGGCTGCTGCCCGGCATGCCCTTCCTGATCTTCCTGTGCATCTCGGCGATGCTGTTCCTGGCGGCGCGCGCGGCGCCGGCCGAGGGCGACGAGCGCGAGCTGCTGACCGGCCCGGACGGCGCGCCCCGACCCGCCGCGGCGGGCGCCGACGGCGAGGGCCCGGCGCCCACCGAGGCGGAGAAGATCGAGAGCCTGCTGCCCATCGATCTGCTCGAGCTCGAGGTGGGCTACGGCCTCATCCCGCTGGTGGATCGCAGCCAGAACGGCGAGCTGCTCGACCGCATCCAGAGCATTCGCCGGCAGTTCGCCAGCCAGATGGGCATCATCGTCCCGCCCATCCACATCCGCGACAACCTGCAGCTGCCGCCCGGCGGCTACTCGTTGCTGGTGAAGGGCGTCGAGATCGCGTCGGGCGAGCTCTTGCCCGATCGCTACCTGGCGATGAACCCGGGCGAGGTGATCGGCACGGTGCCCGGCGTCGAGACGACCGAGCCGGCCTTCGGCCTGCCCGCCATCTGGATCACCGAGGAGCATCGGGATCGCGCCGAGCAGCTGGGTTACACCGTCGTCGACTGCGCGACGGTCGTGGCGACGCACCTGTCCGAGATGCTGAAGGACAGCGCGCACGAGCTGGTGGGGCGGCAGGAGCTGCAGGAGCTGCTCGACGTCTTCGCCAAGCAGGCGCCCAAGGTGGTCGAGGATCTCATCCCCGGCAAGCTGCAGCTGGGCGACGTGCTGCGGGTGGTGAAGAACCTGCTGCGCGAGCAGCTGAGCGTCCGCGATCTGCGCACCATCCTCGAGGGCCTGGCCGATCACGTCCACCTGACCAAGAACCCCGAGATCCTCACCGAGTTCGTGCGGCAGCGCCTGGCGAAGTACATCTCGAGCCGCATCCGCGCCGAGGACGGGCAGGTGCACGTCATCACCGTCGACGGCGCGTTCGAGGAGCACCTGCGGGGGTCGATCCAGCAGATCGACGGTGACTTCCACCTGACGGTGTCGCCGCAGATCGCCGAACGCTTCCTGCAGCAGCTCGAGCAGCAGATGAACCAGCAGTCGATGATGGGCTTCATGCCCGTGCTGCTGGCGGCGCCCGAGCTGCGGCGACCCATCCGCAACCTGCTGGAGCGTTTCGTGCCGCAGCTGGTGGTGGTGTCGCACAAGGAGATCGCGACCGGTGTGCAGGTGACGAGCGACGGCGAGGCGGGGCGCGGCCTGGCGCCGGCCGCGCCCAGCCGCGCGAGCGTGGGCGCGGCGCGGGGGCGCGCGCCCGATCTGCAGCCGAGCCCGGCCTGAGTCCGGGCGCCGGCGAGGAGCGTTGGCGCGGGCGTTGCTAACGGTGGGTGCGGGAGAGGGGAGAGAGGCGAACGCTCCGGCGTTCGCGCCGGGTGACGCTTCAGGATGTCGGTCGCTTGACGCTGACCGACGGGAAGTCGGCGCCCGGTCCGTCGCGACGATGACTCAGCGAGGTTGGCGATGAGCGAGGTTTCGATGCACACGTTCCGCGGACGCACGATGCAGGAGGCGGTCGCCAAGCTGAAGGTGACCCTCGGACCCGACGCGGTCATCGTCGGCACGCGGCGCGGACGCGACCATCAGGGATCGTTCGTCGAGATCACCGCGACGGGGGACGAGCGGGCGCCCGCCGCGCCCGAGGCGCCGCTCGAGCCGCCCGCGATGGGCGGGCGCCGGGGGGCGTCGGCGGCCTACGCGCGGACGGCCCGTCGCGCGGGGCCGGCGATCGGCGGATCGGGGGACGCGCCCTTCGCCGAGCGGGCCGCGTGGCTGGCGCGGCAGGTGGCCCTGCGGCAGCAGCCGACCGGCTCGGCGCAGGGGGACGCGGCCGCGCGCGCCCTGGCGGCGAACGCGGCGGGCGGCGAGGCCGAGGTGGCCGAGCGGGTGGACGAAGCGATCGGCGAGCTGCGCAGCCAGCTGGCCGAGCTGCACGCCGCGGTGGCCGGCCTGGCCCAGCCGATGAGCGACGAGCCGCCGGTGACCGAGGCGCGCCTGCGGGCCGAGCTGGGCAGCCTTCAGTCCGAGCTGCACGCCATCCGCGCGCTGCTGGCCGAGCGGGCGGCCGAGGGCGCGGCGGCGCGCCCGGGGCTGGTGCGGACGCTGGCCGAGCGGCTGATGGCGGTGGGCGTCGCCGAGCCGTACGCGGTGGAGCTGGCCGAGCGGACGCACAAGGCCGTGCCCGGCGGCACGCCCGACGACGGCGACGTGCTGGCGATGCTGGGGCGCGCCCTGGCCGACGATCTGCCCTGCACCGGACCCATCGAGCCCGGCGACGGTCGCGCGCGGGTGCTGGCCTTCGTGGGGCCGACCGGCGTGGGCAAGACGACCACCATCGCCAAGGTGGCCGCGCGGGCCCGCATCCTGGACGGCGCGTCGGTGGCGCTGGTGACCGTCGACACCTTCCGCATGGCGGCGATCGACCAGCTGGCGCGCTACGCCGACATCCTCGAGTGTCCGCTCGAGGTGGTGAAGCGCCCGGACGATCTGCCGGCCGCGCTCGAGCGCCTGGCCGGCTACGATCTGGTGCTGGTCGACACCACCGGCCGCAACCCCCGGGCGGCCGACCAGGTGAACGCGCTGGCGCGCTTCTTCCCGGCGGGGTGGGGCGGCGAGATGGTGCTGACGGTGGCCTGCAGCACGCGGCTGCCCGACCTGTTCGCCACCGTCGATGCGTTCGCGCGGCTGCGCTACGACATGGTGTGCGTCACGAAGACGGACGAGACCGACGCGCCGGGCACGGCCTACTCGGTGGTGCGGCGCGCGGCGCGGCCCCTGGCGTGGCTGACCGACGGCCAGCGGGTGCCCGAGGACATCGAGGACGCCGAGGCGGCGGTGCTGGCGGCGCGCGTCGTCGGAGAGGCTGCGGCGCGGGTGCGCCTGGCAGGGTGACATCGGCTCGCGCCGCGGCGGGGGAGGCCCGCCGGCGCGCCGGGCATTCCTTTGCCCGCGGGCACGGGGCCGCGTTAGTATGGCCGCGTCGAGCGAACGAGGGTCATGGACCAGGCTTCGACACTTCGTATGATCGCGCGCCGGGCCGGCGGAGAGGCGATGCAGGTCTATTCGATCACCAGCGGCAAGGGCGGGGTGGGCAAGACCAACCTCGTCTGCAACATGGCGCTGCGCTTCGCCGAGCTGGGCAAGCGCGTGCTGCTGATCGACGCCGATCTGGGGCTGGCGAACGTCGACATCGTGATGGGCCTGAAGCCCAAAGCGACGCTGGCCGACCTGTTCGACGGCAGCGCCGAGCTGACCGATCTGCTGGTGCCCGGCCCGGGGGGCGTGACCGTCCTGCCGGCGTCGTCGGGCGTGCAGGAGATGGCCTACCTCACCGACGACCAGATCCTGCTGTTCATGGGGGCGCTCGAGGAGCTCGACCGGGACTTCGACATCCTGCTCGTCGACACCGGCGCCGGCATCGGCAAGAACGTCCTGTACTTCAACGCCGCCGCGCAGGAGGTGATGGTCGTCTCGACGCCCGAGCCGACCTCGATGACCGACGCCTACGCGGTGATGAAGGTGCTGGCGCAGCGCCACGACGTGAAGCGCTTCCACCTGATCGTCAACATGGTGCCGGATCGGAAGACCGCCCTGCGGGTGTACCGGCACCTGACCACGGTGGCCGACACGCACCTGCCCGACGTCGTGATCGACTACCTGGGCCACGTGGTGCGCGATCCGGCGGTGAGCCAGGCGGTGGTCGATCGCCAGCTCCTGCTGCAGAACGCCCCGGACAGCCCCGCAGCCGAGTGCCTGCGCGAGCTGGTGGACACGCTGGTGGCCGACAGCACCGATCGACCCATCTCGGGGAACATGCAGTTCTTCTGGCGGCGGCTGCTGCAGCCGGGCGTGTGACAGGCCCGCGATGAAGCACGGGATTCAGGCCTATCAGAAGAACGCCGCGCTCTCGAAGCGCCGGCAGCAAGAGGAGCAGGTGCGCAAGTACGCGCCGCTCGTCAAGAAGGTGGCCTACCGTCTCATTCACCGCCTGCCGCCGTCGGTCGAGGTGGAGGATCTGATCTCGGTCGGCACCATCGGTCTGTTGCACGCCATCGACAACTTCGATGCCACCAAGGGCAGCCGCTTCGAGGCCTACGCCGAGTTTCGCATCAAGGGCGCGATGC
Source organism: Myxococcales bacterium (assembly GCA_020633465.1). Taxonomy (GTDB): domain Bacteria; phylum Myxococcota_A; class Bradymonadia; order UBA7976; family UBA1532; genus JACKDN01. Next base: position 159,065 of record JACKDN010000007.1, on the reverse strand, counting down.
TCGACGAGCTGCGCTCGTACGACTTCATGTCGCGGACGGCGCGGGGCAAAGCGAACAAGCTGGAGCGTTCGCGCCAGCGGCTCGAGAACCAGCTCGGGCGGCAGCCCTCGGTGGCCGAGCTGGCCGAGGACACCGGGCTGGATGCGAGCGACGTCGAGACCGTGTTGGCCAGCACCGGGCAGGTCGCCTTCCTGACGCTCGAGGATCTGAGCGCCATCGCCGCGGACGCCACCGACGTGCCCTGGGAGCTGCTGAGCCAGGCGCGGCCCGACGATCCGTTCGGACACACCTTCTTTCGCGAGCTGCGCGAGGCGCTGGTCGAGGCGCTCGAGGGGCTGCCCGAGCGCCTGAAGCTGGTGATGTCGCTCTATTACTACAACGAGCTGAACTTCAAGGAGATCGGGCGCGTGCTCGATCTGACCGAGAGCCGCATCAGTCAGCTGCACACCCAGGCGGTGCAGACGCTGCGCAAGCGGCTGCGCAAGGCGGTCTGAGCCGCCCGCCCGGGCTCACCGCCCGAAGCGCTGCGCGTTCCGCTCGTCGTTCTCCTGCTGCTCGAGGCGCCGCGCCTCGGCCTTCCACGCCTCGCGATCCCGCTCCTCGAGCAGCTCGATGGCCCGCAGGCCGCGGTGCGTCTCGGCGACCTTCTCGCGGGCGGCGTCGACGATCGCCTCGAGGCGCTCGACCATCTGCTGGCGGCGCTCGAGCTCCTGCCGCAGCGCGCCGAGGTGGCGCTGGCGCACCACCTCGCGCTGGGGGTCGAAGGGTTGACCGGGGGTGGGGGCCTGCGCGGCGAGGGTGGCCAGGTCCTGACGCCGGCGCGTCAGGATGTCGACGGCCAGGTTGCAGCGGGCGATCGCGTCCCCGAGCTCGGCCTTGGCCTGGTCGAGCAGGGCGGTGCGCTGCTTGAGCACCGCGGCGAACCGGAACGTGAAGCGCTTCATCGTGACCTCGTCGCCCGGCCTGCGCCGGCGCAGGCGGGCCGATGTGCAAACCGGGTGCCGCCCCCGATCGCCCTGGCCGCGCGACCTGCGCGGCGGTCGCCGACTCTGGATTGACAGGGGCAGTGCCCCTGTGGATCATATCGGCCCCGACCTGCCGTCTCCAGCGCGGAGCGCGGCCGGGCGCAACAGCCGACCGGTGAGGCCGCGCGCGGCTCTGCCGATGGAGAAGGTGCTTTGGCTCGAGTCACCGTCGAAGACTGCCTGGAGAAGATCAACGACCAGTTCGCGCTGGTCCACCTCGCGGCGCTGCGCTACCGGCAGCTGCACCGGGGCGCGTCGCGCCTGGTCGAGAGCCGCAACAAGGACATCGTTCAGGCGCTGCGGGAGATCGCGTCGGGTCGGGTGCGCTTCCGCGAGGACGTCAACGAGACGATCTTCGCGCAGAAGGGCAAGCTGGTGTCGCAGCGGCTGCAGAAGCTGATCGACGAGGGCACCCTCGAGGATCCGTCGCTGCAGGACGTGACCGACGAGGTCGAGAACGCGACGCCGCTCATCTGAGCAGCGCCCGTCCGCCTCGCGAAGAGCCCGCCCACCCGGCGGGCTCTTTTCGTTTGGGGGAGGCCGCCCGAAAGTAAAAGGCCCGCCTTCGGATCGAGGGCGGGCCTGACTGTCTTTCGGGGCCGAGGGGCGCGGCGCTTACTTGCGTCGGCGCCGGCGGCGGGTGGGCTTGCCGTCGCCGCCGTCCCCCTCACCGTCCCCGTCGTCGTCGCCCTCGTCGCCGTCGTCCCCGTCGTCGCCCTCGTCGCTGGCCTCCTCCGGCGCGGGCTCGGGCTCCGGGGCGGGCTCGGGCGCGGCCTCGGGGGCCGGCTCGGGCTCGGGGGTCGGCTCGGGCTCGGCCGCCGCCTTCGGCGCGGGCTTCTTGCCGCCCTTGCCGCCGGCGCCGCGCAGGGCCTCGGCGACGCCGTCGACCCGATCACCGATGGCCAGCACGGCGTCGGCCAGCTGATCGGCGTCGAAGGGACCCTTGGCGTTCACGCCGGCGTGCGCGGCGGCGTCTTTGAGGATGACCCGGGCCGAGACGTAGTCGTAGCGTCGTTCCAGGATCCGCAGGGCGTCGTCCGCAGACAGGCTCACGGCCTTCCCTCCATCGGTCGTGCGGGTTCGTGGCGCATCGTGGCACAGGGCCGGATCGCGGGCAAGGACTCGGCGACGGCGGGGTAAACGCGCAGGGTCAGAGGTGGCGGCCGGCGCGCCAGCCGGCGGCGACGGCCTCGAGGATGGTGGCCGGGCGGTCGCTGTCGCCGATGCGCTGCACCCGGGGGTCGTCGGCGAGGGCGTCCCAGCCGTCGGCGGGGTGGACGCCGATGGCGACGACGACGAGGTCCGCGGCGGGCAGCGTCTCTTTCGGGCGGCCGCGCCGGTCGGCCAGCGTCACGCCCTCGGCGTCGAGCGAGGACACCGTCCGGCCCGTGTGCAGCGCGACGCCCGCGTCGACGAGGCGCTCTTCGAGCAGGGCGCGGACGCTGGTGGCGAGGCCCAGGCCGACCTTGCGGCGCAGCTCGACGACGCTCACGTCGGGACGCTCGGGCCGATGGGCGAGGGCGTCGGCCACCTCGCAGCCCTCGGGGCCGCCGCCCAACACCAGCACGTGGCGGCGGGGCGTGGTGTCGGCCAGGGCCTCTTCGGGGTGCAGCACGGCGGCGTGGTCGGCCAGGCCGGGGACGCCGGGCGGCGCGTTGGGCTCGGCGCCGACCGCCAGCAGCACGTGGTCGGCGGGATCGGCGGCGATCGCGTCCGTCGTCAGCCGTCGGCCGAGCTGGACGTCGACGCCCGCGGCGGCGGCCTGGTTCGCCAGCCAGGCGGCGTAGCGGCCGAAGGCCTCCTTCTCGGGGGGCGCGGCGCTGGCGTGGGCCTTGCCGCCGAGGCGGTCGCCGGCTTCGACGAGGCGGACGCGGTGGCCCCGGCGCGCGGCCTCGACGGCGGCGGTGACGCCGGCCGGGCCGCCGCCGACCACCAGCACCTCGGCGGGGTGGGCGGCGGGCGCGAGCGCGTCGGGCCCCAGCCCCGCCTCGGGGTTCACCAGGCAGCGCAGCGGACCGCGGGTGATCGCCTCCGCGCAGCGGTTACAGGCGACGCAGGGGCGCACGGCCTCGGGGGCGCCGGCGGCGAGGTGGTAAGGCAGGTCGGGATCGGCGATGAGCGCGCGGCCCATCGCGACGAGGTCGGCGTCGCCGGCGGCCAGCACGCGCTCGGCGGTGTCGCCGTCGGCGATGCGGCCCACGGCGATGATCGGCACCGCGCCGCCCAGGGCCTGCCGCACCGCGCGCGCCAGGGGCGCGTAGGTGGCGGTCGGCAGGTAGTAGCTGGGCATGTTGTAGCGGTAGCTCTCGTAGTTGCAGGCGCTGATCGAGAGCGAGGTGGCGCCGGCCTCGACCAGGCGGCGCGCGTACTCGATGGCCAGGGGCGGGGTGATGCCGCCCTCGACCTTCTCGTCGGCGCTCAGCCGGCACTGGATCGGGAAGTCGGGGCCGACGGCGGCGCGGGTGCGGCGGACGATCTCGACGGCGAAGCGGGCGCGGCCGTCCACGTCGCCGCCCCAGCGGTCGTCGCGCACGTTGCTGTACGGGCTGAGGAACTGGCACACGAGGTAGCCGTGCGCCATGTGGAACTCGACCCCGTCGGCGCCGGCGGCCTGCGCGCGCGCCGCGCCTTCGGCGAAGCGATCGGCCAGGGCGAGGATCTCGGCGTCCTCGAGCGGGCGCGGGCGCGAGCGCATGACGGGGCAGGGGAGGTCGCTGGCCGAGACGGTCTCGCCGCCGGCGAACTCGGCCAACGTCTGGCGCCCGGCGTGGCTGACCTGGACGAAGAGGCGGCCGCCGGCCGCGTGCACGGCGTCGGCCACGCGGCGCAGGCCGGGCACGAAGGCGTCGTCGCTGATCAGCGGCATGAACGGGCTGACCCGCCCGCCGGGATCGCAGGCGATGTTGCCGGTGACCAGCAGGCCGGCGCCGCCGGCGGCGCGATCGGCGTAGTGGCGCACCATGGCGTCGGTGACGAAGCCGTCCGTGTCGGCCAGCGAGGGATCCATGCCCGGCATGACGATGCGGTTGGGCAGCTCGAGCGGGCCGAGGCGGAGGGGCTGGAACAGGTGCGGCCAGCGCGCGGCGCCGGGCGTCTTCGGCTTCAAGGCTGGCTCACAGACCGACGCCACCGTCGACGCCGATGACCTGCCCCGTGATGTACGCCGCGTCGTCGCCGGCCAGGAAGCTGACCAGGGCGGCCACCTCGGCGGGCTGGCCGATGCGGCGCATGGGGATGCTGTTCTTGATCTCGGCCTCGGCGTGCTCGCGGACGCGGGCGCTCATCTCGGTCTCGATGACGCCGGGGGCCACCGCGTTGACGGTGACCTTCTTGCGGGCCAGCTCGACGGCGAGGGCGCGGGTGAAGGCCTCGAGGCCGCCCTTGCTGGCGGCGTAGTTGGCCTGGCCGCGGTTGGGGCGGCCGGCCGAGACGCTGGACAGGTTGATGATGCGGCCGTGCTTCTGCAGCAGCATCGGGCGGGCGGCGGCGCGGGCCAGGCGGAAGGCGCCGTCGAGGTTGGTGCGCAGCACGGCGTCCCAGTCGTCGTCGCTCATCTGCAGCACCAGGCCGTCGCGGGTGACGCCGGCGTTGTTCACCAGCACGTCGATGCGGCCGAAGGTGTCGACGCAGGCCTTCACGGCGGCGGCGCCGGCCTCGGGATCGGCGACGTCGGCCTGGTGCAGGGCGGCCTTGCCCCCGGCGGCCTCGATGGCGGCCTTGGCGGCCTCGGCCTCGTCGGCGCGGCTGCGGTAGACCACCAGCACCGAGGCGGCGTGGTCGGCGGCCAGGCGTTCGGCGATGGCGCGGCCGATGCCGCGGTTGCCGCCGGTGACGAGCGCGATCATGGGTCGAACTCCAGGGCGATGACGGCGGTCTGCGCGCCGAGACCCGCGCAGTGTACCAGGGCGCGGCGCACGGGCACCGCGCGCGGGACGCCGACGACCAGGTCGAGGCCGCGGCAGTCGCGGGCGACCGTCTCGAGGTTGCGCACGTGCGGGATGGCGCCGCGCGCGCCGATGGCGACGGCGCAGGCGAGCGAGAGCGGCCCGCTGGCGGCGATGGCGTGGCCGATGTTGGCCTTGTTGGTGGTGATCGGCGGCGTCGTGTCGCCGAACACCATGTGCCAGGCGGCCGCCTCGTTGCGGTCGTAGGCGGCCGTGCCGTTGCCGTGGGCGTAGACGACGTCGACCTCGCGGGGATCCCAGCCCGCGCGGCCGAGGGCCACCTGGGCGGCGCGGGCGATGCCGTCGGGCACGCCGGTGGGCAGCTCGTGCGCGCTGCAGGCGGTGCCGTAGCCGACGATGCGGGCCAGGATGCGCTGGCCGCGGGCGCGGGCGTGCTCGGGGGTCTCGAGCACGAAGAACGCGGCGCCCTCGCCCGGCGCGAAGCCGTCGTGGGCCTCGTCGAAGGGGCGCACGCCGTCGGCGTCGGCGGCCTCGGTGAGCATCTGCAGCCGACCGAAGCCGGTGAAGTGGGCCGGATCGACCGCCGAGTCGGCGCCGCCGGCGATCATGAGGTCGGCCTTGCCCTCGGCGATGGCCCAGGCGGCCTCGCCGACGGCCTGCAGGCCGCCCGCCGCCGAGTTGCAGTAGTTCTGGTTGATGCCGCGCGCGTCGAGATCGGCGGTGGCGAAGCCGAGGACGTTGTTGCTGAGGCCCTTGAGCAGCCAGAGCGGGTTGATGAGGTGCATGCCCTCGGTGGCGAAGGCGGCGGCGTCGAAGGGGCGGCCGTCGGCGAAGCCGCGCTCGAGGGCCGGGGCCAGATCGGTGGTGTCACCGAAGGCGGTGCCGGCGCCGACGAACATGCCGAGGCGCTCGGGATCGGTGGGCACCTCGGGCAGCCCCGCCTGCGCGTGGGCGCGCTTGACGGCGGCGAGGCCGAAGCGCACGGCGTCCGACATCAGCTTCAGGTTCTTGCGGTTCGACACCCAGTCGCGCGCCTTGAAGGCGGTGACCCGGGCCGCGACGCGGCAGGGGAAGGGCGAGGGATCGAACGCGGTCACCGGGGCGACGCCCGAGCGCCCGGCCAGCAGGGCCGCGAGCAGTTCGTCGGCGCTGTGGCCGAGGGGCGCGCAGACGCCGGTGCCGGTGATGGCGACGTCGAGCTTCATCGGGCGGCCTCGAGGTCGGGGTGGGCCAGGGCGAGGCAGGCGTTCTGCCCGCCGAAGCCGAAGGAGTTGCTGAGGATGATCCGCGGCGTGCCCGCGCGGCCCTCGGGGCCGACGATGTCGAGATCGACGGCGGGATCCAGGTCGGCCAGGTGCGCCGTGGGCGGCAGGCGGCCGCCGTCGAAGGCGGCCAGGCAGGCGAGCAGCTCGACGGCGCCGGCGGCGGCGATCGCGTGGCCGACCTGGGCCTTGCTGCTGCTGACCGGCGGGGCCTTCGCGCCGAAGACGCGGCGGATGGCCGCGGCCTCGATGCCGTCGTTGAGCGGCGTGCCGGTGCCGTGGGCGTTGATGTAGTCGACGGCCGCCGGGTCGAGGCCGGCGTCGGCGAGGGCCGCGCGCATGGCGCGCTCGGCGCCCGCGCCCTCGGGGTGGGGCGCGGTGACGTTGTGGGCGTCGGTGCTGCAGCCCCAGCCGCGGACGACGGCGTAGACGCGGCGGCCGGCGGCGCGGGCGGCGTGCAGGGGCTCGAGGACGAAGAAGGCGGCGCCCTCGCCCATGACGAAGCCGTCGCGGGCCTGGTCGAAGGGGCGGCCGGCGCGCGCCGGGTCGACCTGGGGGCTGGTGGCGCCGAGCAGGATGAAGGGCAGCAGGCCGAAGGGGTGCACCATCGAGTCGCCGCCGCCCGCGAGCACCATCGGGGCGGCGCCGCGGCGGACCAGATCGAGGGCGTGGCCGATCGCGGCGGTGCCGGCGGCGCAGGCCGAGAAGTGGCCGTGGCGCGGGCCGCCGAGGCCGGCGTGGGCGGCCAGCAGGGGCAGCACGCGATCGACGGTGTGGCGCGCGGGCGCCTGGGCGTCCTTCGGGGTCGGGCGCGCGCCGAAGGCCGCGTAGTCGAAGCGGTGGTCGGCGGTGACGAAGGGCACCAGGTCCTGGGCCAGCTCGGCGAGGCTGACGCTGGACAGGCCGGTGCCGAAGACGACGCCGGCGCCGGCGTCGACCGCGCCGTGGTCGGCGAGGGCGTCGACGGCGGCGGCGAGGGCCAGCTCGGTCTTGCGGTCGTCCTGGCCGCGCACGGCCGCGTACAGGTCGGCGGGCAGGCGGGCGGCCGGATCGAAGTCGGGCACCTCGCAGGCGTTGCGCACCGGGAAGCCGGTGGCGTCGAAGGCGCGGATGGGCGCCACGGCCGAGCGGCCGGCCAGCAGGGCGTCGCGGAAGGCGTCGAAGCGGCTGCCGAGGGGCGTGGCCAGGCCGACGCCGGTGATGGCGACGGCGAGATCGGGCGCGCGCACGTGGACGGCCGGGGCGCCGGGCCGCGCGGCCGGCGGGCGCAGGCGGACGCCGCCGACGGTCACGTCCTCGCCGCGCGCGACGGCGACGACCGCGGGGGCCATGTCGGTGGCGGCGCCGCAGTCGCCGAACAGGCGCGCGGGGGCCGGGGCGGTGGGGGCGTCGAGCTCGACGAAGGCATGGACGCGGGCGCCGCGCGCCTGGGCGTCGGGCAGGCGCTCGAGCAGCAGGACGACGGCGGCCTCGCCGACCGGGCCCTCGACGCCCTCGCGCGCGGCCGACACGCGATCGCCGAAGGACACGCGGGCGTCGGCTGCGCCGGCCAGCACGACGTCGGCGCGGCCCTCGAGCAGGGCGCGCGCGCCCTCGGCCAGGGCGTCCGACCCGGCCGACGGCCCCGCGCACAGGGCCTGGGACGGTCCCATGATGCCCAGGTTGATGCTGACGTGGGCGACGCTCATGTTGGGCAGCGTCTTGAGCGACGACAGGGGGTTCATCCACCCCATGCCCTGCGCGACGAGCTGGTCGAGCGACAGGGCGCCGTCGACCAGGCTGTGCGCGACCGCGGGCAGGACGTCGTCGACGCTGCCCGGCTCGCGCCCGACGCCCAGGTAGAGGCCCGCGTCGGTCAGGTCGGCGTCCCCGAGGCCGGCGTCCCGCACCGCCAGCCGGGCCGCCGCGACGGCCAGCTGGTTGGGGCGGGCCATCAGCTTGAGGTCCTTCTTGCGGGTCAGCCAGTCGCGCGCCTTGAAGTCGGCGGGCACGCACAGGGTGCGGGGTTCGGGCACGCCCGCGCCCTCGTCGCCGTCCGGCACCGTCGGCTCGAGCGGGCCCTCGGCCAGGCGCGCGAGCGCCGCCTCGAGGCCCACCCCCGCCGGACAGACGAGGCCCACGCCGGTGACGGCGATGGGCGTCACGGGGCGAACCGCCCGACCACCAGGCTGCCGTTGCTGCCGCCGAAGCCGAAGGCGTTGGTCAGCGCGTGCTCGACCTTCGCGGGGCGCGCCTCGTTGGGCACGCAGTCGAGGTCGCAGGTCGGATCGGGGAACTCGTGGTTGATGGTGGGCGGCAGGATGCCGGTCTGGATCGCCTTGACGCAGGCGATCAGCTCGACGGCCCCGCAGGCGGCGACCAGGTGGCCCATCATCGACTTCGTCGACGACACGGGGACGCGGCGATCACCGAACACCGCGTGGATGCCGGCCGACTCGCTGGTGTCGTTCTGCTGCGTGCTGGTGCCGTGCGCGTTGATGTAGTCGACGGCGTCGGCGCCGAGGCCGGCGTCGTCGAGGGCCGCCTTCATCGACGCGCGCGCGCCGCGGCCGTCGGGCGGGCTGTCGGTGATGCGCCAGGCGTTGGCCGAGCAGCCGTAGCCCAACAGCTCGGCGTGGACGCGGGCGCCGCGGGCCTTCGCGTGCTCGAGCGTCTCGAGCACCAGCATGCCGGCGCCCTCGCCGAGGACGAAGCCGTCGCGCGTGCGGTCGAAGGGGCGGCAGGCGTGGGCGGGATCGTCGTTGCGCGTGGACAGGGCGCCCAGCAGGCCGAAGCCCATGACCATCAACTCCTCGACGAGGCGGTCGGCCCCGCCGGCCAGCATCACGTCGGCGTCGCCGCGGCGCAGGATGCGCAGGGCGTCGGCGACGCTCTGGGCGCTGCTGGTGCAGGCGGTGCTGGTGGTCAGGTTGGGGCCCATCAGGCCGTGGGTGTAGGCCATCGCCGTCGCCGGGAAGAAGGCCGACATCACGACGAAGTCGCGCGGCGGGATGGACTCGTAGGCCTCGTTGGGGGACAGCGTCGCGAGGGCCTGCGCGCGCTCGGCCAGCGTCGGCAGGTCCGGCCGGCTGACCTCGGCGCCGATGCTGACGCCCACGCGCGTGCGGTCCACCTGCGTCAGGTCGAGCCCGGCGTCGCCCAGGGCCTCCTCGGCGGCGGCCAGCGCGAAGCGGCTCTTGTCGTCGCACCAGCGCGCGAAGCGCCCCTCGAGGCGCGGCGGCCGGTAGTCGTGCACCTCGGCGGCGAAGGACGTCGGGAAGCCGGTCGGGTCGAAGCGCTGAATGGGGCCGATGGCGTTCTTGCCGGCCACCAGGCCGGCCCAGGTGGCCGCGACGTCGGCCCCGAGGGGGGTGACGCAGCCCATGCCGGTGATGACCACGCGCGTCCGGCTCATGGGGCCTCGGGGGTGTGCGCGCGGGCCCAGTCGGCGTAGCCCGGCCAGAGGATCTTCAGGTTCTCGCGCTCGAGGCGCTCGAGCTTGGCCTGCGCCTCGTCGCCGTCGAGCCCCTCGGGCGAGAAGACGAACAGCAGCTCGGCGTCGATGGTCTTCGCGCCGTCGACCTCGCCGTGCACCCGGCAGATGGCCGACTCCTGGCGGATCTCGAGCAGCTTGCTGTGCAGCACCAGCGTGTCGCCCGGGCGCACGAAGCGGCGGAACTTCGCCTTGCGCACCATGCTGAGGATGGGCCACACCCAGCGCCGGTCGGTGTCGTAGACCGTCACCTCGACCAGCTTCCCCGAGAGCTGCGCGAGCGCCTCGATCTGGACGACGCCGGGCACCACCGGGAAGCCCGGGAAGTGATCGGCGAAGTAGTCCTCGCTGCCCGCGCAGCCTTTGCGGCCGCGGGCCGTCTCACCCGAGGTGAGGGCATCGATTCGGTCGAGAAACCACCAGCGCATGGCCGAGGACGATAAGCCTCGGGGCCAGCGCAATCAACTCCGAGGGAGATTGCCGCCGCCGCCGCCGGCCTCGACGACGCGGCCCTTCCAGACCGCGCCCCGGCCGCTGCCGATGCGCCAGGCGCTGTTCCAGAACAGGAGCACGACGACGGACATGCCGAGGGGGAAGGTCCAGAACAGGCCCCAGCGGTAGCCGTTGACGCGGTGGCCGATGGCGTCGACGGCGAAGATGAGCGCGACGGCCAGCACCTCGAGGGCGACGAAGACGAGCGGCACGCTGGTGCCCGCGGCCATCAGCGCCAGGTTCTTCGCCAGCAGGACGAAGGGCAGCAGGCTCGACGCGAACAGCAACAGCGTGACGATGATCGTGGCGATCCAGCTGTAGGACAGGGCGGGGAAGAGGTTCTTGGTCCAGCCCTGCCAGATCTCGCGCAGGCCGGTGTACATGCGGCAGCTGAACACGCCGGGCGCGTAGTACAGGCGGTAGGGGACGCCCTCGGCCTTGGCGCGCTTGGCGAAGTCGACGTCGTCGAGCACGCTGCCCTTGATCGCCTCGTGCCCGCCGAGGGCGTCGTAGGCGTCGCGGCGGAACAGCAGGCACTGCCCGTTGGCGAGGGCGCGCTCGTGCTCGGGGTCGTTGACCTCGTGCAGGGGGTTGCCGCCGGCGATGACCGCGCCGATGCGGGTCTGCACGACGCGCTCCCAGAAGCTCTCGACGCGCAGGCGCCCGAGGCCGCTGGACATGCCGGCGTCCTGCAGGTGCGTGCGGCCGACCAGGCGGCGGGCGCCGAGGGGATCGAGGGTGACGTCGGCGTCGACGAACCACAGCCACTCGCCGGTGGCGTGCTGCTGCGCGATGTGCAGCGCGTGCGGCTTGCCCAGCCAACCTGCCGGCGGATCGGCGCCCTCGACCACGACCAGACGCGCGTCCTCGGCGGCGAGGCGGGCGAGGATGTCGCCGGTGCCGTCCGTCGAGCGATCGTCCACGACGACCACCTGCAGCGGGCCCGGCCAGTCGAGCGCCAGGGCCGAGCGCACGCAGGCCTCGATGTTCGCCGCCTCGTTGCGCGCCGGCACCACCACCGACAGCGAGGGCGGCGGATCGGGCAGGGGATCCGGCGGCGTGTCCGCGCCCAGGGTGAACTCGGGGGGCTGGTCGTCGCCGCGCAGCATCTTCAGCAGCGCCGAGGCCCACATCAGCACCAGCAGGCCGAGGCCCGCCAACGACAGCCAGAAACTCAAGAGGCGGGCCCCCCGGGCCGGTTGGAAGTCGGGCGATGGTAGCCCCCTCGGGGCCGCCGTTCCAGGCAGGTCGGCTCGGTTTACGTCGTCGGCGGCGCTGCTGTATGGTTCGCCGGCCAGTGACGCGCCCGCGCCGCTGGCGGGGTCCGCGCGTCGCGGCGGCGCGGGGTGGCTCGGCAACAGAAACTCCGTCCGGGGAGAGTGCGATGGTTCGGGGGCGACTGCTCTGCTGCGTGGCGTTGGCCGCGCTGGCGCTCGCGGCGTGTGACGACGGCGGCGACTCGACCCCTCCGGCCGACGCGGGCGGCGTCGGCGGCGAGGGGGGCACGGGCGGCGGCGCGGGTGGCACCCCCGGCATGGGCGGCATGCCCGGCATGGGGGGCGAGCGGCCCGACGCGGCCGTGCGGCTGCCCGCCTGCAGCGACGGCATCGACAACGACGGCGACGGCAGCGTCGATCTGGACGATCAGGGCTGCGACGGCCCCGACGACACCGACGAGGGCAACGCCGCCGCCTGCGACGACGGCGTCGACAACGACAACGACGGCCTCATCGACTTCCCGGCCGATCCCGGCTGCGGCAGCAACGTCGACGACAGCGAGGTCAACCCGCCGGTGCCGCCCGAGTGCAACGACGGCATCGACAACGATCGCGACGGCCTCTACGACGAGCAGGACGACGGGTGCACCTCGTCGGTCGACGAGACCGAGGGCGAGGTCGAGGGCGATCCCCCCGAGTGCACCAACGGCGTCGACGACGACGGGGACGGCGACATCGACTTCCCCGACGACGTGGGCTGCAGCGCCGCCGGCGACGCGACCGAGCGCAACCCGCCGACGCTGCCCGCCTGCGCCAACGGCCTGGACGACGACGCCAACGGGCGCATCGACTACCCGGAGGATCCGGGCTGCGCCGGGCGCGGCGACCGGGACGAGGCGCCGAAGCCGGTGACGCCGGAGTGCGCCGACGGCCAGGACAACGATCTCGACGGGCGCATCGACTACCCCGAGGACGACGGCTGCACGGCGGCGTCCGACTACGACGAGCGGGGGCCCTGCGGCAACGAGTACGATCCGCCGCGCCTGCAGGACGGCGTGCCGCTGCGGCTGGACACGGCGGGCGGCGTCTTCGAGAGCCAGGGCAGCTGCGGCGGGCAGGGCAGCCCGGAGCTGGCCGCGCTGTACCGGCTGACCAACGTGATCGAGGCGCTCGAGATCACGACGGTGGATCCGGCGACCGACGTGGTGACCACGCTGTACGTGCGGCGCGAGGCGTGCCTGGTGCCGGGCGCCGAGGTGGCCTGTCAGACGCAGCGCGAGAACGCGGCGCCGGGGCACACGCTGCGCGTCGAGTCGCCCACGCCGGGCGACTACTACATCTTCGTCGACGGCGTCGCCGGCGCCGGCGGCGTGGTGATGCTGACCGTCAACGAGATCCCGCTGGCGGCCTGCCTGAACACCGTGGACGACGACGGGGACGGGCGCGCGGACTACCCGAACGATCCCGGCTGCTTCGCGCCCTTCGACCGGGACGAGACGACCGAGGCGCTGACCGCCTGCAGCAACGACGAGGACGACGACGAGGACGGGCAGATCGACTTCCCGCTCGATCCCGGCTGCCCCTCGGCGGCCTTCGACAGCGAAGAGAACAGCTGCGGCGAGATCCGCTTCCGCGAGTTCTTCGGTGAGACGCCCGAGGTGGTGGCCGAGCTGGCCGACGGCAGCAACGGCCTCAGCGGCACCTGCGGCGGGCGCAACCACAACGAGGTGATCTTCCGCTACGACCTGCCGTTCAACGCGCGCATGGAGATCAGCACGCGCTTCCCCGAGACGACGACGCCGGTGGCGCTGTACGTGCGACGCGACTGCGACGACACGCAGACGCAGCTGGGCTGCGACGACGGCGCGGCGGGCGGGGCGAACGGCGGGCGCATCGTGCTGAGCCAGGCGACGCCGGGGCCGTACTACATCGTGGTCGACGGGCGCGAGGCGGACGCCGGGCAGTTCAAGCTGGCGGTCAACGTCGAGCGCCTGCCCGCGGGCTGCAGCAACGATCGCGACGACGACGACGACGGCCTGCGCGACTACCTGGATCCCGGCTGCAGCGGGCCCGAGGACGAGGACGAGACGGATCTGCCCGCGGGCCAGACGCCGGCCTGCAGCAACGGTGAGGACGACGACGGGGACGGGCTGGTCGACTGGCCCTTCGACCCCGGCTGCTGGGGACCCGGTGGCCTCGACGAGGCCGATCCCGCCGAGCCGCCGGCCTGCGACAACGGCGTGGACGACGACGGCGACGGGCGGACCGACTTCCCGTGGGATCCGGGCTGCGTCTCGCGGGGCCACTTCAGCGAGGTCGACCCGGCGCGCGCCCCGACCTGCGCCGACGGCCAGGACAACGACGCCGACGGCCGCACCGACTTCCCCTTCGATCCCGGCTGCTTCGCGCGGAGCGACAGCAACGAGTTCGACGGGCCGATGAACCGCGGCGCCTGCGCCAACGGCCTGGACGACGACGGCGACGGCCTGATCGACTTCCCCTTCGACCCGGGCTGCGCGTACGCGGCGCTGGACGACGAGACCGATCCCGCGGTGCTGCCCGCGTGCAGCAACGGCGAGGACGACGACGGCGACGGCGTCGTCGACTTCCCGCGCGAGCCGGGCTGCGCCTTCGCGGGCGACGACGACGAGACCAACCCGGTGCCGCTGCCCGTGTGCGGCAACGGCGAGGACGACGACGACGACGCGCGCGTCGACTTCCCGGACGACCCCGGCTGCGCCTACGCGGCCGCGGGCACCGAGGGCAACGAGGCCTTCGTCATCCCGCGCTGCCGCGACGGGGTGGACAACGACGACGACGGGCTGATCGACGTGGCCGATCCCGGCTGCGTGACGGCCGACGACGACGACGAGACGGATCCCGCCGAGGCGCCCGAGTGCGGCAACGACGCCGACGACGACGGCGACGGGCTGGCCGACTTCCCGGCCGATCCCGGCTGCGTGGCGCGGGGCGACGACCGCGAGAGCCAGGACTGCCGCGAGGGCGTGGACGTGACGCCCATCCCGGCCAACGGCACGGTGAACGGATCGACCGCGATGGACGGCGCCGATCAGTACGCGACGCGGTGCGGCGGGCAGGGCGCGCCCGACGCCGTGTACCGCTACGTGCTCGAAGAGGCCGGCACGCTGGTCGTCAGCGCGGACAACCCGGGCACCGACTTCCCGCCGATCGTGTCGGTGCTGCGCAACTGCGAGGAGCGCGAGACGGTCGTGGGCTGCGCCGGGCACATCGGGCGGCCGACGCCGACCGTGCGGGTCGAGGACGCGCAGCCCGGCGAGTACTACATCTTCGTCGACGGCGGCGGGCCGGAGCGCTGGGCCAGCGCGGGCGAGCCGGTCACCTTCGTGGATCCCGAGGGGTACGTCGCCACGCCGGACATCACCGACGACTGCTGGGAGGACGGCGGCGCCGGGGCGTTCGACTGCTACGGCGATCTGATCCGCATCACGCACGGCGAGGACGAGGCGCTGGTGAGCCCGGCGCCGGGCACCCGGATGGGCATGGCCGGCGACTACGGCTTCACGGTCGACAGCCGCTTCGTGAACACGAACATCTGGCGGCTGCACTTCACGCCGGCCGAGCCGGGCGACGATCGGCCGGTGAGCTTCCGGCTGGAGGGCAACATGGGCAGCGACGGGCGCGCGGCCACCGAGAACCGGACGGTCATGTTCGGCGGGCGCGAGGTGCCGTACCTGAACACGTCGGACGGCTTCGACGGGGACTTCGGCGATCCGCCGGTGGTGCACTTCGTCATGCCGAGCGATCCGGAGCAGCTGGGGCAGGTGGCCTACGCGGCGCGCCGCGACGAGATCACGCTGACGGCGACCGACGTGACGCTGCCGCTGACGGTCTACGTCGCGGCCAGCTACGCCGACCACACGGCCGTCATCGAGGCCATCCTCAGCGACGTCGAGATCCAGGGCACCGGCGCGGACGCCGCGACGTTCGGCAACTTCGAGCTGTCGGTCAGCGAGGAGTAGCCCGCCCCCCATGAACGTCTTCGTCGAGCCGACCGGCCGGCGCATCGAGCCCTTCGGCGACGCCGCGGGGGACACGCCGGTCAACAACCGCCCGCTGTCGGTCTGGCTCGACGAAGCGATCGCGGGCGCCGGCCTGACGCGCATCGACGCGCCGACGCCCCCCTGCCTGATCCTGCCCGACACCCTGTTCACCACCGCCGGGGCGCTGCGCGCGTTCGTGGACGGCGCGGCCGGCCGCGACGCGGTGCTGGTGCTGAAGCAGTCGCGCTTCGGGGTGCAGACGACGCCGGTGCAGCCCGGCGTCGTGGCCTGCGAGGCGGGCTGGCGCTTCGAGGCCATCCGCGTGGTCAGCGCCGCCGGCGCGGCGCCGGTCGACGTGGTGGTCGACCCCGACGAGAAGGTGATCGAGTTCCCCGCGCCGGCGTTCTTTCAGGACGCCGGGCCGATGCAGATCGGCCTGGCGAAGCACCCCGTGATGACCGTGCACCACTGGGTGCACGTGCTGTGGGTGAACCAGCTGATCGGCGGCCTCGAGATCCGCAACACGCCCACCTGGCGGTTCGTGCTGCGCGGGCTGTGGGCGGTGCTGCGGGCGCGCTCGCTGAACAAGTGGCGGGTGCTGGGCAAGCTGAACCGCATCGGCAAGGGCTGCGACATCCACCCGACGGCGGTGGTCGAGGGCAGCACGCTGGGGCCCGGCTGCGTGATCGGCCCCTACGCGCGCGTGATGTTCAGCACGCTGGGCGAGGGCGTGCAGGTGATGCCGGTGGCGCAGGTCGAGCTGTGCGTGCTGGGGGACCGCGCGGTGGTGGCCGAGCAGAGCTTCCTGCGCTTCTGCGTGCTGTACCCCGAGGCCGTCGCGTCGCAGTACCTGATGCAGCAGTGCGTGCTGGGCCGGCGCGCCATCACCACGGGCGGCGCCTTCACGATGGACCTGAACTTCGACCAGGACATCCGCGTGCAGCTCGACGGCGCGCTGCACTCGACCGGCTCGCGCTTCCTCGGCTCGGCCTTCGGCCACCGCTGCCGGGTGGGCACCGGCTTCTGGATGGCCAGCGGGCGCATGGTGCCCAACGACTACTTCCTGGTGCGCGATCCCGCGCGCGTGCTGAGCAAGCTGCCGCCGGGCCTGGCCGATCAGGGGCCGCTGGTGGCCAGCGACGGGGTGCTGCGCCCGGTCAAGGCGCCGAGCTGAGCTTGGTGTTCTGACGGAGCGTTCGTTTCGAGTCGACCGGGCTGTCAGCGGTCAGCTTTCAGCTCTCAGCCGGGCCCCGAGCGCTCTGCCGGGCTCGAGCCACCCGGCAAGCTCGCAATGCGGGGCGGCTGGGCACGACGGTTCACCCGGCGCGACGGAGCTGAAAGCTGGTAGCCCGACCGTCTTGGCAGGGCGTGCGGTGGTTCAACGGGTCTGATTCACGCCCAGCTGACCGTCAGCCCTCGGCGTCCTTCACCGCGATGGCCATCTGGTGGCCGGCGAGGCCGGTCCAGCGCAGGATGGCCTGGCTGGGCAGCTCGACGACGAACCACAGCGCGACCAGCAGCAGGAAGAGGACGATGTCGAAGGGCGTGCGCCACGAGGGCGGGGCGCCCATCGGCGGCGCCTTGGTGACGCGGGCCAGCCAGATGCCCAGGCTGGCGACGCCCTCGAGCGGGTAGAACATCGTCTGGTGGTGGGCGACGGTGCGGAAGCCCGCCGCCTGGAAGGTGCGCGCCAGGGTGTCGGGCGTGAAGTGGAACAGGTGCTGGGGCACCAGCAGGGGCAGCCAGCTCGTGCGAAACACCCGGCGCCAGAGGCCGCCGAAGTTGGGCACCTCGACGACGCAGGCGCCGCCCGGCGCGAGCAGGGCGTGGGCGCGCTTCAGGGCGGCGACCGGCTCGGTGTGGTGCTCGAGCGACTCGAAGAAGGTGATGGTGGTGAAGTCGCCCTCGGGCAGATCGACGTCGGTCAGCAGCCCGACGTGGTAGGTGGCCTGGTCGCGGTCGACGGCCTTCTCGATGCTGCCCGCGTCGAGATCGATGCCGCTGGTGCGGCAGCCGGTGTCGGCGCGCGCCACCCGCAGGAAGCCGCCGTAGCTGCAACCGACGTCCAGCACGTGGTCGTCGGGCCCGAGGGCGCGCACCTTGCGCATCACGGCCAGCCGGTAGCGGCTGATGAGGCGCCCCAGGCCGCTCTCGGTCTGGAAGCCGCGCATGCCGTCCTCCCCCTCGCCGGAGTAGGTGCCTTCGTAGTAGAAACCGAGGGCGGCGGGCGTGGGCCGGGGGCGCAGCGCCACCAGGCCGCACCCGCCGCAGGCCTGCAGGTCGAAGGTGCCGGGCTTGCGCCACACGTGGTCGCGGGCGCCGGTCAGCACCGGCGCGTAGTCTTCGCCTCCGCAGACGGGGCAGGGCGGGGCTTCGAGGGGGACGGGAGCATCCATGGCGCGGCAGGGTATCACGTCGGCGGCGAAGGCTCCGCACCCGTGTGCGCCGCGAGGTGAACGGTGATCGTCCTTGCGTGGCTGCTGGTGGGGCTGTGGGGCCTGGTGCTGCTGTCCTCGGCGCGGCCGGGCCCGGTGGGGCTGCCCGCGCCGACCGAGGTGGTGCCGCCCTATGCGCTCTGGCTGCCCGACGGCGGCGAGGCCCCGGCGCTCGAGCCGCCGCCGGCCCAGGTGGTGCGCGGCGCCACGCCCCCCACCGACGGCCCGCAGCGCGTCCTGGTGCTGGGCGGCGGCGTGCGGGTGCCCGCCGATCTGCCCGGCCGGCTGGCCGCCTGCGGCGCCGACTTCGTCTCGGTCTTCCCCGCGCCACGCGGCGGCGTGGCCGCCCTGGCGGTCGAGCGCTGGCGGCGCGACTTCGCCGGCCCGCCCGCCGTCGCCGACGCGCGCAACCCCGCCGGCTTCGCCGATCGTCGCTGCGCCTGGCTGCGCCGGGCCGATCTGGGCCTGCCCGGCGTGGGCGTCGAGCCCGTCCTGCGCGCCGCCCGCGCCCGGAAGGCCCACGGGCTGACCGTCGATCTGCGCAGCGGCCGCGCCGGGGCCGAGGCCCAGGTCACCGCGCCCGCGCTCGGCTGGCGCGCCCACCGCGCCGACTTCGCCGATCTGGTCGCGCCCGATCCCGTCGTCGGCTGGCTGGTCCGCGGCCTGCCCCCGCTGATGACCCTGCCGCCCCTGCTGCTGCTGGCCGTGCCGGGCGCCCGCGCGCCGGCGCTGCTGGCCTTGGGGCTGGGCTCGGGCGCGCGCCTGATGAGCGCCGTGCGCGACGGCTTCGGCTACCCCCTGGCGCTGGCCGGCTGGGTGCTCGAGCCGGCCCTCGCCCTGTGGACCCTGGGCGCCGCGCGCGATCCCACCGAGCGCGCCCTGCCGACGCCGCCGCGCACAGCGCCGCCGGGCCTCACCGGGCCGGCGACGCCCGACGGCGGCGCCTGGATCGAGGCCGCCGCGGTGCCCTTCCTGGCCCGCCGGCTGGGGGGCGCCTCGCGGGTGATGGAGCAGGTGTATCGCAACCACCCGGCCGGCCGGACGGCGCTGGGGCGCGTCGTCGACCGGGCGGTGCACGTCGCGCCCGCCTCGCGCGCGGTGCGGCACCGCTGGGTGGCCACCGTCGAGCTGGCCCGCGCGCTCGAGCCCGAGGCGGTGCTGTCGGTGCCCTGCGGCAGCGCCCGCGACGCGGCCGCCATCGGGGCGCCGCGCACGGTGCTGGCCGATCCGGATCCCGACGCGCGCGCCCAGGCGAAGGCGCGCTGCCCCGACGCCGAGGTGGTCAACGCCACCGTCGAGCAGTGCCCGGCGGGCCCCTTCGATCTGGTGCTGTACGTGGGCCTGTCGGAGTACCTCGACGACGCCGAGGTGGTGCGCCACCTGAACGCGCTGCGGGGCCGCCTGCGCCCGGACGGGGCGCTGTTGACCACCTGCACCGCCGAGCACCCGCAGCGCGCCCAGATGGGCCGCTGGCTGGGGTGGCGCACCCGCGCGCGCACGCCCGACGCCTTCGCGGCCCTGCTCGACGCGGCGGGCTACCGCGTCGAGGCCCGCGTCGCCGATCCCTTCGGCATCCAGTGGGTGTTCCAGGCGCGCCCGCGCCCGGTGGGCTGAGGAGCCGGCCGGCGCGGACCGGACGGGGCGTCAGTTCGCGCCGACGGTGGGGATGCCCTCGGGATCCTCGCGCAGCGTGCGGAAGAAGCGGTTCAGATCGCTGATGGTGTCCCGCTGCTCGAACACGACGTCGTGCCCGTCGGCGCCGGCCTCCGGCGCGTACATCTTCACCACCTGCGTGCGCAGCCCGTCGCGCGTGCGCACGTTGCCCCGCGCGGGCGCCGTCTCGACCTCGGACACCGCCTCGAGCGGCTCGATCTCCGGCCCCACGCGCTCCACCCGCGTGGCGATCGCCAGGTGGGCCATCGGGTTCGTGGGCGTCACGCTGTCGTCCAGGCCGTACACCATCAGCACGTGCTTGGCGGGCACGCCCTCGGGCGGGCTGCGCACGAAGCGGCCGTAGTTCATCGGATCGCGGGGATCCAACCAGGTCTGCAGCAGGTGCAGGCCGGCGTGCATGCCGTTCAGCCCGTCGTCCGCCAGCGCGATCCCGATGCGTGCGCCGAGGTTGACCGGCGACCGGGTCATGCGCAGCCAGTCGACGATGCCGCCGCCGCCGTTGGCCAGCACCGCGCCGCGCACGTCCGGCTCGTAGGCGAGGAAGGGCACGCCGAGCTCGGCGCCGCGCCCGTGGCCGAACAGCACGCGATCGGTGGCGCTGAAGCGGCCGCCGCCGGGCGCGTCGGCCTCGCCCAGCAGGCGCACCATCGCGTGCAGGTCGGCGACGCCCTGCAGCGCTTGATCGCGCAGCAGCCCGGGGCGCTCGAGGTCGTACAGGCGCGCGGCCGTCTCGCCCGGCTCGGGCAGGCGCTCGGGCGAGAAGCGCGTGCCGTGCAGGACGCCGTCGAAGCTGACCACCGCCCAGCCCATCATCGTGAGCCGGTTGACCAGCCCGCGCGTGATCGGGGTACGGAAGTGGCCCCCCACGTCGTGGGCGAACAGCACCACCGGCCAGCCGCCCGCCGGCCGCTCGGTGCGCGGGATGGCCATCGAGACGCAGACGTCCTCGCGCCGCTGCACGCGCGGCCGGCCGCCTCGGATGATCGCGTCGCCGCCCCAGGTCTCGTAGGGCGGCACGCCGCGCAGGAAGCTCGGCAGCTCGGCCACCGCGTGGTACTCGGCGAACAGCGGGTTGACGTCGCCGCAGGTGCGCTCGCCGCCGCCCTCGCAGGGCGAGTCGGTGCCGCCGTCGCACAGCGTCACGTCGCGCAGGGCCGGGGCCGGCGCCGCCTGCACGGCGTCGCGCACGCCCGCCAGCCGCGCCATCGGATCGCCGACCGTGAACAGCGCGCCGCCGATCACATCCTCGGCCGGGATGCCCTCTTCGCTCAGCCACGATCGCAGGGCGCCGTACCGCTCCCAGGCGTTGGCCAGGGCCGGGTGGGTGGGCGGCGTCTCGCCCAGCAGCGCGGCGAAGTCGTCGGCGGGCTCGAGCGCCACGCCGTTGCTGTCGGTCAGCCCGCGGCGAAACAGCACCGCGTAGCTGTGGCCCGGCTCGAGGGGCGAGCCCTCCGACGGGCGGATGCCCAGCCAGTGGTTGCAGATGTAGCGGCCGCGGTCGGTGGTCGCGAAGAAGCGCGATCGGGGCTGCCGGCCGCGCGCGTCGTCGCCCGGGGTCACGTCGACGAAGAGGAAGGTGGGCGCGTCTCCGCCGAACTGCAGCGTCGCGAAGTCCAGGGCCCCGCTGAAGCGCAGCAGCACCGCCGCGTTGGGGCTGAAGCCCTCGACCTCGGCCTCGACGGCGCTGGCGTACAGGCCCAGGAGGCCGCCGGGCACGGGCTGCTGGTCGAGCCCCGGGAAGCCGCTCAGGTCGGGCAGGTCACCGCGCAGGGCGGCGTCGTTGGGGAAGGGCAGCTCGAAGAACGCCTCGTTGGGCGTGCCGCGGGGCACGTCGAAGAGGACGCGCGGGGCGCCATCGGCGGCCGGCGGGCAGGCGACGCCCGACCACCGGGGCAGCGGGGCGCAGCGGCTCTCGGGATCGCACACCAACCCGAACCCGCAGTCGGCGTCGTCGGCGCAGTCGGCGCCGGCGCCGGCCGTGCCGCTCGTGCCGGGGTTGGCGCACGCCCCGTCGTGATCGCAGGCCAGCCCGTCGCGGCAGCTCGAGTCGGCGAAGCAGCGGTCGCCGATGTCGCCCTTGCGCTGGCGCCCGCACAGCCCGACGCCGTTGCACAGCAGGCCCGTGCGGCAGTCGTCGTCGCCGGTGCAGGGCTGGTCGATGCCCGCGGTGCCGGGCTCGCCGGCGAAGGTGCAGGTGCCGTCGGCGGCGCACACCAGGCCGGCGCCGCAGTCGATGTCCTCGTCGCAGGCCTCGCCGTCCTGTGCGGGGCGGGCCTCGTTGTCGCGAAGCGGTGAGCAGCCGGCCAGCGCCCACAGGCCCAGCAGCAGCAGCGATCGGCGCGCAGTCATCCAGCCCCCCGTGGGTCGGCCCGTCCCTCACTCCGTCGCGCACCTTACCCCGGACCGCCGGCCGGATCACCAGTCCTCGGCGCGGGCGCGGTCCGCGCGTTGACGCTCGGTCGTCAGGGCATTGACGCGCGGTGGCCGTCCAAGGACGCGCCGCCGCGCGGGAGCGTGGTGGTCCGGCGCTTGCTCTCCCGGACGCCAGCCCGTGGCCCGACGAGGAGCCCGCATGACCATCGGTTCGTCCCCCAGCGAGCGCATCGAACCCCTGGCCGCCGCCGCCGAGGCGGCAGCCGACGCGTTGATCGCCGTCGGCGAGGGCGCCGCGGCGGACGCGCTGCTCGACGCCGCCCTCCGTCGCGTGGACGACGACGCGCTCACCCTGCGCCGGGCCGAGCGCGCGTTGGCGCAGGGCGACGCGCTGGCCGCCCTCGAGGCGACCGTGCCGGCCTGGGAGGCGGGCTCGCTCGATCCCCAGCTCGAGGCCGTGCTGGCCGCGGCGGCCCTGGCCCTCGACCTCGACGACGTCGTCGACGCCCTCACCCAGCCGCCCTGTGCGACGCCGGGCCACGCGGCCGCGCGCGTCGTGCTGGCCGCCCGCCGGGGCGAGGCGCTGGGCATCGACGGGGCGACCGGCGCCGCGCTCACCTGGGCGCTGCGCTCGTTGCTGCAGACCCTCGGGGCCGCCGGCCGCCGCGACGACGTCGAGCCGGTGCGCGCGCTGCTGCGCGCCACCGGGTTGGGCCCCGGCCGCCGCCCTGCGCGAGCTGCCGACGACGCCGCGGCCCGCGCGCACGCCCGTCAGGCCGCCCCTGGCGCGCGACGCCTTCCGGGCCGCGTGGCCGGCGCCCGCGGGGCACGCCGCCTTCAGCTGGGCCTGGGTGGCCGCGCGGGACGTCCTGGCCGACGAGCGGGTGCTGGTGCTGGGTCGCCACCCCGCGGCGCTGCGCTGCCTGCTCGACCACGCCCGCCTGACGGCCGTCGCGCCCGCCCCGGCGCCGGGGGTCGATCTGGTGGCGCGCTCCGACCGCCTGCCGCTAGGCACCGCGCGCTTCGATCACGTGATCGCCGCCGCCTGGCTGCAGGACACCTACGATCCCGTCGGCGCCCTGACGACGGCCGCGCGGGCGCTGACCCACGGGGGCTTCCTGCACCTGCTCGCCTGGGGGCCCGGCCCCGACGCGCCCGCCGACGCGGGCCTGCGGCTGTCGCTCGACGCGCTGATCGAGATCTGCGGCCGCGCGGGGCTGGTGCTCGAGGGGGTCGACGCCCGCGACGCGGTGGGGGCCGCGGTCGATCCCGGGCAGGCCACCGTGCTGGTGGTGGCCGCGCGCCGTCACATCGTCTGACGCCGCGGTCCGAAAAAGAAAAAGCCCCGTGGCGAGAACCACGGGGCTTTCGTGCGCACCCGGCAGGATTCGAACCTGCGACCTACGGCTCCGGAGGCCGGCGCTCTATCCAGCTGAGCTACGGGTGCTCATCGACCGGGCCGCGTTTATAAGGCGGGCGCCCGGCCGACGCAAGCTCTTTCGCTGGGGCCCGCGCTCAGCGCGGCGCGTAGGCCACCCCGTCGATCTCCACCTTCACGTCGCGTGGCAGCCGCCGCACCTCGACGCAGGCGCGGGCCGGCGGCGGCGAGGGCATGAAGCGCGCGTAGACGGCGTTCACCGCCGCGAAGTCGTCCATGTCGGCGAGGAAGATGGTGCAGCGCACCAGGTGCTCGAAGCCGCACCCGGCGGCCTCGAGCACCGCGCCGAGGTTCTGCAGGCAGCGCTCGGCCTGGGCGGCCGCGTCGCCCTCGACGAGGGCGCCGGTGGTCGGGTCGAGCGCGATCTGGCCGCTGAGCCAGACCGTGTCGCCGGCGCGCACCGCCTGGCTGTAGGGGCCGATGGCGGCGGGCGCGCCGTCGCTGTGGATGGCCTGTCGTGACATGGGGGCTCCGGGGACGGGGTCAGACGACGGTGGGCTCGATCTCGGCGGGCTCGGGGCTGCGGTGGTCGCGGCGGTTCGCCTTCTTCACCTGCCGCTCGATCTTCGACACCGCCTCGTCGGCCGCCTTCACGAGGTCGTCGCCGGTGGCGTTGGCGTTGAAGTCGTGGCCGCCGCCGGTGAAGTGGATCGCGCAGTTGAAGCGATCCTTCGGGGCGGGCTGCATCTTCACGCGGACGAAGAGCTTCTGGCCGAGACGGGACTCGATCTTGCCGAGCTTCTGCTCGATGCGGTCCTTCAGCATCTCGGAGACGGGCAGATCCTTGCCGACGAGCTCGATGTTCATCCATTCCTCCCGGTGAACCACCCGCGGTGGCCCACGCGTCGCTGGTCTTCACCCGAGGCGCGCTCGGGCGTCCTGTCGCTGCCGGATCCGGTGGGCGGTCGGGGCGCCGCGTGCGGCAGTGCGCGCGCGACGGCCCGGCGCCGGGCGTTCGGCCTCAGAAGCGGACCCTCCCCCCGAGGCCGAGGTTGAACTGAATGACCGTGCCGTCGTCCGGCAGGTCGCTCCCCGCGAAGTAGACGTCGATCTGGCCCTCGGCCAAGAGCGCGAAGGCGTCGCCCAGGTCGTAGATCACCCCGCCGAGCACCTCGGCGCCCAGGCGGGTGAAGGGCGTGACGAAGAGCGGCACGCCCAGGCCGGTGAAGAGCGAGACGGGGCCGACGGGGCGCAGCAGCCGCACCTGCGGGGTGACGGCGAGGGCGGGCGTACCCTCGAGCTGCATGGTCAGGCCGAGGCCGTACTCGGTGTCGACGTCGCCGTCGATGACGCCCCAGGTCTGCACGTCGAGGTACAAGGGCGTGCGCCGGGCGACCGTCTCGCCGTCGCCGCGACCCGCCATCACGCCCGACCCCAGGGCCGTGTCGACGCTGAGGTCGAGGGTCTGGGCCGAGGCCGTCGCGGGCACGAATGCTGCTAGCCCGACGAGGGCGGTCATCACGAAGGCTGCTAGGATGGCCCGGGGCGGTCGAATGGACGACATCGCGGCCCGGGGCCAGGCGGCGGAGCGCCCCAGGGGCGCGCGCGAGGGGAGGAGCGTCGGTGACGACGATTCAGGCACGATGTCTCGACCTTAGCGCCGGTGCCCGGGGCCGGCAAGGTCGCGGCGCGCGATGGCGCTGGGCGTTGATTCTGTTGGCCTCGAGCCTGGTCGCCTGCGACGAGGACGCCTGCCTGCTGAACTCGGAGTGCGCGGCGGACGAGATCTGTCGGTCGGGGTACTG
Source organism: Myxococcales bacterium (assembly GCA_020633465.1). Taxonomy (GTDB): domain Bacteria; phylum Myxococcota_A; class Bradymonadia; order UBA7976; family UBA1532; genus JACKDN01. The sequence goes on along the minus strand of JACKDN010000007.1, from coordinate 134,005 downwards.
CGAGCGGGCGTGCGACGACGACACCGACTGTCCGGTCGAGCGGGTGTGCAGCGGGGGCGCGTGCCTGGCGCCCGATCCCAACGCGCGGCCGCGGTGTCCCGACGGCGGGTGCGTCGACGGCGGGTTGGACGACGCGGGGGCCGACGGTGGCGTGCTCGTGGACGCCGCGCCGCGGCGCGACGCGGCGGCGCGCCGGGACGCCGCGCCGGTGTCGGACGCGGCCGGCGACGCGGGGGACGGGTTCGTCGGGGACGGGTTCGTCGGCGACGGGGCGGCGTCGGATGGGGCGCTCGGTGATGGCGCCGTCGGGGACGGGTTCGTCGGGGACGGGTTCGTGGACGGCGCCATGGACGGGGCCACGGACGGGGCGCTCGACGGCGGGCCGCGCCCGACGGCGGCGCCGCGGATGGCGGCCGCGGCGACGGCGCCGCGCCCGACGGAGCGCCCGCCGACGGCGCCGCGCCGGACGGCGACCTGCCGGCGCTCGCGCGGCTGGCGGGGACCTACGCGGTCACCCACACGGTCGTCCTGTCGGGCGCGCGCGACTTCCCCGAAGGCCAGGTGACCAACACGATCGCGACCCTCGAGCACCGCGCCGGCCTGCGCTACCGGTTGGAGGTGTTCGATCCCGAGGGGGCGTCGCTGTTCGTCGTCGACGAGCTCGACTTCACCGCGCCCGAGTCGGGCCGCTACCAGTTCGAGTACGCGCGCGCCATCGCCGACGCGCCGGACGGCTGCGCCCGCGTCGACCGTCGCTTCCAGCGCGGGCTGTTCTTCGGCGAGGCGCCGCCCTTCCGGCTCGAAGCCGACGAGGATCTCGAGGTGCGCTTCGCCGGCGAGGGCTGCCGCGCCGAGGACGCGCTGGTGCGCTTCACGGTGCGCTGGGTGCCGATCCCGTGAGCCTTCAGAAGGCCGCGAGGCACACCAGGTAGATCGGGCCGGTCAGCAGCATCAGCGCGGCGGTGTAGCCGACGAGCTCGCGCGCCTTCAGGCCGGTGATCGCCAGCAGGGGCAGGGCCCAGAAGGGCTGCAGCATGTTGGTCCAGCCGTCGCCGTACGCGAAGGCCATGACCGCCTTGCCCAGATCCACCCCCAGGTCGCTGGCCGTCTGCATCACCACCGCGCCCTGCACGCCCCACTGGCCGCCGCCCGAGGGCACGAACAGGTTCACCAGCCCGGCGGAGAGGAAGGTCAGCGGGCCGAATGTGGTGGGGTTCGCGATGGAGGCGAAGCCCTCGGCGAACAGGGTGATCAGCCCCGAGAGCTGCATCAGCCCCATGATGCCGGCGTAGAAAGGGAACTGCAGGATGATGCCGGCGCAGCCCGAGGCCGCCTGGCCGATGGCGTGGGCGTAGGCCCGCGGGCTGCCGTGCAGGATGAGCCCCAGCGCGAGGAACAGCAGGTTGATGGCGTTGACGTCGGCGCGGTCGAAGCCCAGGCGCGACAGGTACATCCACAAGTAGATCAGCGCCGCGCCGCCCAGCACCCAAGCCAGCAGGCGCGAGCCCTCGAGCGCCGCGGCCGGGCCCTCGCCGTCGCTCGGCGGCGGCGCCTCGTCGTCGCCGCCCTCGCCGTCGGCGATGGGGCGCACGTCCTCGGCGCGGGGGTGCAAACGCGTCAGCACCAGCGGCACCAGCACCAGCGTCAGCGCGACGATGCACAGGTTGAGCGGGCCGAGGACCGTCTGGTCGAGCGGGATGGCGCCGACGCCCACGCCGGGCAGCAGCTCGGCGATGTCCTTCGCCTGCGTGACCTTGAAGGGCGCCGTGCCGGACAGGCCGCCGTGCCACACCATCAGGCCGGTGTAGCCCGCCGCGCCGAGCAGCGGGTAGTGCACGTGGACGCCCCGGCGCCGGGCCGAGCGGGCGACGTCGCGCGCCAACAGGGCGCCGACGATGAGCCCCAGCCCCCAGTTGACGTAGGCCGCGGCCATCGCGACCAGGGCGGTGAGGGTGATGGCCTGCCCCGGCGTCTGCGGGCGGTCGGCCAGCCAGCGGATGGCCGCGCGGGCGGCGCGCGTGCTGGCCAGCGCGAAGCCGGTGACCAGGATGAGGCACATCTGCATGCCGAAGGCGAGCAGCCGCCAGAAGCCCAGCTCGGCGCCGGTCAGCTCGCCGCCGACCAGCCGCCCGCCCCACTGGCCGAGCAGCGCGGCCGGGCCGTGGTCGGTCAGGCCCCAGGCGAGGGCGAAGGTGATCAGGGTCAGGGCCAGGGCGATCGCGAAGGGGTCCGGCACCCAGCGGGCCGAGAAGCCGGACAGCGCGTGGCCCAGTCGCCGAATCACGGCACGGGACCGTGGGCGATGAGGCCCAGCTGCACCTTGTAGTAGATGAGCACCACGACGAGCACGAGGTAGAGGCCGACGATCACCTGCACGCCGCGATCGGTCAGCACCACCTGCGTGGGCGAGCCGCCGAGCTGGTGCCGGTGTACCAGGTACAGGTAGCGGAAGACGCCGAACAGCACGAGCGGCACCGTCACCAACAGCCCGTCGGTGCCCAGCTTGCGCACGACGTTCGCGTCGATCGTGTACAGCGCGTAGCTCATCACGGTCATCGAGGCGAGCGCCGAGATCATCTTGTCGATGAAGGGCGTCGAGTATTCCGCAAGGATACCGCGGTGTTGCGAGGCGTCGTCGCCCAGGCTGATCAGCTCGTGGCGGCGCTTGCAGAAGGCCAGGAACAGCGCGATGAAGAAGGTGCAGATGACCAGCCAGGGGCTGATCGGCACCTCGATGGCCAGGGCGCCCGCCGTGACCCGGATGAGGAAGCCGATGGCGATGATGAACACGTCGAGCAGGACGACGTGCTTCAGCCGGAACGAGTAGCTCAGGTTCAGCACGGCGTAGACGCTGAGCGCGACGCCGGTGGGCACGTTCAGGCCGTAGGCGATGGCCAGCCCGGCGGGCCCGAGCACCGCCGCCATCGAGAGCGCGGTGGGCACCTTGACCTTGCCGCTGGCGATCGGCCGGTTGCGCTTCTCGGGGTGGTGCCGATCGCGCTCGACGTCGGCGCAGTCGTTCACCAGGTAGATCGAGCTGGCCAGCAGGCTGAACGCGGCGAACACCAGCAGGCTGTCGACGACCGCGTCGACCCGGGTGAGGTTGCGCGAGAACACGAGGGCCGCGAACACGAACCCGTTCTTGACCCACTGATGGGGGCGCAGGGCGCGCAGATGATGCATGCCGCGCCCTGTAGCACACCGCACCCTCAAAAACATCTTGCAGGCGACAATGGGGGCTGATAAAAGCCCGTTCTCGCACCGGGGGCTCGCCGCCGGGGCGCCTGCTGCGGGCGATTAACTCAGCGGGAGAGTGCTTCCTTCACACGGAAGAAGTCACTGGTTCAAATCCAGTATCGCCCACCCGAAAGGCCCGGTCGTTCACGCGACCGGGCCTTTTTCGTTTCGGGGGTCGGCGGGCCGACCGCGAGGACGACCACGCCTCTCGTGGGCGCTTTGCCTTTACGGGACGGGGTGGGGCGTGGTGCCCTGGGGGCCGGGCGCCGACGTGCGGGGCCAGAGAGGGGACGATCGATGGCGGGGACGCTGGCCGACCAGCTCTTGAAGATGGGCCTGGTGTCGGAGAAGGACGCCAAGAAGGCCGCGCACCAGCAGCGGGTGGGCAAGAAGCAGAAGGGCCGGGCGCAGATCGAGGCCGAGCGGGCCGAGCGGCGAAAGCAGGCCGAGGCGCGGCAGCAGCAACAGCAGGCGGCGGACAAGGCGCGCGGTGAGGCCGAGCGGGCGGCGCAGGCGTCGCGCGAGGTGCAGCTTCAGGTCGCGCAGATCGTGCAGAGCGGCAAGGTGAAGGCGGGGCGCGGCTTCCGGCGCTTCTACTTCGAGAGCCGCGACGATCGCGTGCCCTACATCGAGGTGGCCGACGACGTGGCCGAGCGCGTCGAGCGCGGCGACGTCGCGGTGACCGAGTCCCCGACGGGCGAGGTCGAGCTGGTGGGGCGCGACGCGGCGGCGCGCATCGCCGAGCTGGATCGCAGCTGGCTGCGGCTGTGGAGCGGCAACGCCCGCTGACGCGCCGCTAAGCGTTCAACGCCTCGAGCGGGCTCTCGCCCAGCGCGGCCTTGCGACTCAGCTTCAGCCGCCCCTTGTCGTCGGCGCCCAGCACGCGCACCAGCATCTCCTGGCCCGGCTGCACCACGGTGGTGGCGTCCTCGACGCGGTGGTCCTCGAGCTCGGACACGTGCACCAGCCCCTCGTGCTCGGCCACCCGCACGAACGCGCCGAAGTTCTTCACGTTGGTCACTTCGCCCAGGTACAGCCCGCCCTTCACCAGCTCCATCGTGATCGCGTCGATCGCCTTGCGGGCGGCGCGCGCCGACTGGGCGTTCTTGCCCAGCACGGTCACCGTGCCGTCGTCGCTGATGTCGACCTTGGCGCCGGTGCGCGACTGGATGCCCTGCAGCACCGAGCCCTTGCTGCCGATGACCGCGCCGATGCGCGCCGGGTTGATCGACCAGCGCAGGGCCGCGGGCGCGTTGGGGTTGGCGGGCGTCGCGTCGATGGTGGCCTGCATCTTCTCGAGGATGTGCGCGCGGCCGGCGCGCGCCTGCTCGAGCGCCCGCGCGAGCACGTCGCGCGACAGGCTGCCCACCTTGTTGTCCATCTGCACCGCGGTCACGCCGTCCGCCGTGCCAGCCACCTTGAAGTCCATGTCACCCAGGTGATCCTCGTCGCCGAGGATGTCGGTCAGCACGGCGATCCGATCGCCCTCGACGACCAGCCCCATCGCGATGCCGGCCACCGGCGCCTTCAGCGGCACCCCCGCGTGCAGCATCGCGAGCGTGCCGCCGCACACGGTCGCCATCGACGACGAGCCGTTCGACTCGGTGACGTCCGACACCACGCGCAGGGTGAAGGGCCAGTCGCGGCCGGGCGGCAGCACCGCGTCCAACGCCCGGCGCGCCAGGTTGCCGTGCCCGATCTCGCGCCGCCCGGGGCCGCGGTTGGGACGCGCCTCGCCCACCGAGTAGGACGGGAAGTTGTAGTGCAGGATGAAGGTCTCGCGGTGCAGCCCATACACCGTCTCGAGGTCCTGCGCTTCGCGCCCGCCGGCCAGCGTCGCGCTGACCAGCACCTGCGTCTCGCCCCGCGTGAACAGCGCCGAGCCGTGGCAGGTGGGCAGCGTGCCCATCTCGCAGGTGATGTCGCGCACGGCGTCGTGGGCGCGGCCGTCCATGCGGCCGCCGTCGAGCAGCAGCGCGCGCGCCCGCTTCTTGATCAGCGCCTCGGTGTGCGCCTCGACGGCGTCGGCGGGCCGATCGGCGCAGGCCGCCAAGGCGTCGGCGCGCGCGTCGGCCAGCGCGCCCCGCCGCTCGGCCTTGCCCGGCAGCCGCAGGGCCGCGTCGACCGCGTCGCCGACCGCCGTCTGCAGGTCGGCCACCCACGCCGGCGTCGGCGCCGGCTTCGCGTCGCGCTTCGGCCGCCCCGCCGCCGCGCGCAGCCGATCGCACCCGTCGAGCGCCGGCCCCATCAGCTCGGCCGCCGCGTCGAACGCGTCCAGCAGCTCGGCCTCGGGCACGCCGCGCGCCTCGCCCTCGACCATCACCAGCCCGCCGCGCCCGGCCGACACCATCAGGTCGAGGTCGGCCTTGGCCGCCTGCGCCCGGCTGGGGAAGGGCACGAAGGCGCCCTCCGTCCGCACCAGCCGCAGCCCCGCCACCGGCCCGTCGAAGGGCACGTCCGACAGGTGCAGCGCCGCGGCCGCGCCCAGCAGCGCCAGCCCGGCCAGATCGACCTGCTCGTCGGCGCTGAAGACGGTGACGCTGACCTGCACCTCGGCTCGGAAGCCGTCGGCGATCAGCGGCCGAAGCGTCCGGTCGATGAGCCGGCTGGTCAGCACCTCGTGCTCGCCCAGGCGCGTCTCGCGGCGGAAGAAGTTGCCCGGGATGCGCCCGGCCGCCGCCGCCTTCTCGCGGTACTCGACGGTCAGCGGCAGGAAGCCGGGGCCGGGCAGGTCGGGGCCCGCCACCACCGTGGCCAGCAGCCACGCGTCGCCCTGGCGCACGACCACCGCGCCGTGGGCCTGGCGGGCGACGCGCCCGGTCTCGAGGGTGATCTCGGCGGCGCCGATCTGCAGGGTCTCGCGGTGCATGGGGGCTCCCCGTCGTTCGCGCGGCAGGGTAGGGGGTCGGGGCCGCCGACGAAAGAGGATGCGTGGCCATCGGCAAAGAGAGGATTGCGTCCGGGGGCCGTCGTGGCGTGTGATGGGGCGCACGCACAACGTGGGAGAGACGCATGAAGAGCAGGATTCTGGCGAGCGCGCTGGCGGTGGGGCTTCTCGCGACGGCGACGCCGGCGCTGGCCGAGGGCAGCTTCGGGGTCAAGATCGGGACCGGCGTGTCCTTCTATCAGGACGAGGATCCCAAGCTGCCCAGCGGCGTGGACGATCCCGAGGTGTCGGCCTTCGCCCTCGGCGTGGCGTACGTCTACGACCTCGTGTTGCTCGCGATCGAGGTCGACGCGCTGTGGTGGCGCAACACGGTCGATCTGGGCGGCACGGACGCCACCGAGGATCGCCTGGCCGTCCCGGTCATCGCGAAGATCACGCTGCCCCTCGTACCGACCCTGCTGGGCCTCGACCTCGGGCTGGGCATCGAGCCGCGGTTCCACCTGTCGTCGGACCCCGAGAACGACGACGCCGCGACCGCGGTGATGTACCTGCCGGTGGTGGTGGGCGCGAACCTCAGCCTGGCCGGCCTGGGCGTGGGCCTCGAGGCGCGCTACGAGCACCAGCTGACCGAGTCGACCAAGGATCAGGACGACCGCATCCACCAGCTGATGTTCTTCGGCGGGGTGATGTTCTGAGCCGTTCGGCTCACCCGGCGACGACGGCCTTCGCGGCGATCAGCCCGTCGATGGCCGCGTCGTCGTAGCCCGCCTCGCGCAGCACCGCGCGCGTGTCGGCGCCCAGCCCGGGCGCCGGCCGCGGCGCGGGCATCGGCCCCGCCTCGGGCAACAACCCCGGGTTCGGATATTGGTGCAGGAAGGTCGCGCCCTCGGCGGGATGGTCGTGGGCGCCGAACAGCCCGCGCGCCTGCGCGTGCTCCGACGCGCGCGCCTCGTCGAGGTCGAGCACGGGCTCGACGCACACGTCGTGCGGCGCCAGCAGGGCGGCCCATTCGTCGCGCGGCTTGCTCGCGAACAGCGCCTCGAGCTCGGCCTCGACCACCACCTTGCGCTTGCCGGTCACCAGCCCGTCGGTGGCCAGGTCCGGCCGGCCGACGGCGGCGCACAGCTTCATCCAGAACTTGGGCTCGAGCGCCCCGACCGCCAGCCACCGGCCGTCGCCGCAGCGCCAGGTGCGGTAGCACACGCGGTCGCCGGCCAGCTCGTCGGTGCCCGGCCCGACGCCCTGCCCGGACAGGTGCTGCTTGGCGTGCAGCATGATGCCCAGCCCGGCCACCCCGTCGGTCATCGACGCGTCGACCAGCTGACCCTCGCCGGTCGTGTGCCGTTGATGCAGCGCGGCGAGGATACCGACCACCGCGTACAGCGCGCCGCCGCCCAGGTCGGCCGCCTGGAAGCCCGGCGGCACCACGCCCTCGCCGTCGCCGGTCACGCCGGCCAGCCCGGCCAGCGCCAGGTAGTTCAGGTCGTGCCCGGCCCGCTGCGCAAGCGGCCCCGTCTGGCCGTAGCCGGTGATCGCGCAGTAGATCAGCCGCGGGTTGATCGCCCGCAGGGCTTCGTACCCCACGCCGAGGCGGTCGAGGACGCCGGGGCGGAAGCTCTCGATCAGCACGTCCGCCGACGCCGCCAGTCGGCGCAGCACCTCGGCGCCTTCGGGCCGCTTGAGGTCGAGCGCCACGCCCCGCTTGTCGCGGTTCAGCGCGGCGAACACCGCGGACATGCGCCCGCCCAGCGGCGGGAACCACCGGGCGTAGTCCCCGCCCTGCGGCGCCTCGATCTTGATGATCTCGGCGCCCAGGTCGGCCAGCAGCAACGTGGCGAAGGGGCCCGGCAGCAGCCGGGTCAGATCGAGGACGCGGACGCCTTCGAGGGGGCGGGGCACGGCGCGGGGCCGCTCAGGTCCCGAGGACCTGGCTCAGCTTCATGGCCAGGCTCATGTTCCCGGCGATCTGCAGCTTGCCCATCATGAACAGCTGCGGGCCCGGGGTGGCGCCGGTGACGAGGTTCACGAAGTCCTCGTCGGCCACGGTGATGGTGCAGTCGGCGTCGTCGTCGGTGCCCTGGTTGACGGTGCCGTCGCGGCAGTCGATGTACCAGTCGCCGCCGTCGTCGCCGGTGATGTGGAACTGGTAGACGGCGTCGAGATCCTTCACGGCCGCCTTGGCGGCGTCGCTGCTGAGGCGCTCGGCGATCTGCTTCTCGAAGATGTCCTTCGGGGTCATCGCGTCTCTCCCTGGTGTTCGGTGCCGGTTCACGGGGCCCACTCGCGCGGCGCCGACGCCCGGCTGGCTTTCGGACGCCGGACGGTAACCGCGCGAAAACGCCGGTGTCAATGCCGCAATGTGCCCCGCTCAGCCGCGCCCGGCGCGGGTGACGCCGCGCGGCGACGCGGCGACGAAGGCCGCCAGCGCGGCCACGTTCGGGTCGTCGGCGGCGGCCAGCCGCGCGGCCGCCTCGGCGCGGCCCGGCTGCAGCAGCAGCGCCCGGTAGGCGGCCTTCAGCGCGGCCCGTCCCGCGGCGTCGATGCCGGCGCGGCGCAGCCCGGTGACGTTCAGCCCGAGCAGCCGCGCGCGATCCCCGGCGGCCAGGCAGAAGGGCGGCACGTCCCGGCTGACCATCGCGTTCGCCGCGACGAAGGCCAGCCGCCCGACGCGCGCGAACTGGTGCACGGCCGCGTGCCCGCCGAAGGTCACCTGATCGTCCACCTCGACGTGCCCGGCGAGGCTGACGCCGTTGGCCAGGGTGACCCCGTCGCCGACCCGGCAGTCGTGGCCCACGTGGGCCTGCGCCATCAGCAGGTTGCCGTCGCCCAGCCGGGTGAGGCCGCCGCCGTGCGCGGTGCCGCGCGACACGGTGACGCCCTCGCGGAAGACGTTGTCCTCGCCGCACTCGAGCCGAAAGGGGGCGTCGGGATCGGTGCGCCGATCCTGCGCCGGCCCGCCGACCACGGCGAACGGGTGGACGACGCAGCGCGGCCCGAGCGTGGTGTGCGGGCCGACGATCGCGTAGGCGTGCAGGATGCAGCCGGCGCCCACCCGCGCGCCCGCGCCCACCATCGCCGTCGGGTGCACGCGCGCGTCCGCCGCGATCTCGGCGCCGGGATCGATCACGGGCGTACCAGCGCGCGCAGCCGGGCGATGCGGCGCAGGCGCACGCGGTTGGGCTCGGCCGGGTGACCGCTGTAGGTGGCGCCGCCGGGCAGCGAGCGCGTCACGCCGCTCTGCGCCGCCACGCGCGCGCCGGCGCCCACCGTGACGTGCCCGGTGACGCCGGCCTGACCGCCGAGCACGGCGCCGTCCTCGATGACGGCGCCGCCCGCGACGCCGACCTGCCCGCAGAGCACCACGCCGGCGCCGATCGTCGCGTTGTGGCCCACCTGCACCAGGTTGTCGAGGTGCGCGCCCGGGCCGACGCGGGTGACCCCGACGGTGGCGCGGTCGACGCAGGTGTGCGCGCCCAGCGTCGCGCCCGCGCCGATCTCGGCGACGCCGACGTGGGGCACCCGGCCCTGGCCATCGAGCCCGAAGCCGACGCCGCCCACGACCGCGCGCACGCCGAGCACGACGTCCTCGCCCACGACGCAGCCGTCGAGCACCGCGGCGCCCGGGTGCAGCGTGGCCCCCGCGCCGATGTGGGCGCCGGCGCCGATCACGACGTGCGCGTGCAGCGCGGCGTCGGCCCCGACGACCGCGTCCGGTCCGACGACGACGAAGGGCCCCACGCGGGCGGTCGGATCGACGGTGGCCGTGGCGTCGATGACGGCGCTGGGGTGGACGCCGACGGGCGGCGGCCGCAGCGCGGGCCCCGGGTGCAGGGCGCGGAGCGCGCGTCCCCAGCCGCCGCGCACGTCGTCGGCGATCAGCCGCGCGACGTCGTCGGGCAGGTGGTCGGCGAGGGCGGGCGTGGTGACGACGGCGCCGGCGCGCGTGTGCGCCGCCGCGCCGCGCCAGCGGGGCTCGAGCAGGGCCGAGAGGTGGGAGGGGCCCGCGCCGTCGAGGGGCGCGGCCCGCGTGACGACCCGGTCGCCGGGTCCGACGAGGCGCGCGCCGACGGCCTGGGCCAGCGCGTCGAGCCGCAAGGGCGTCCCCGCTACTTCTTGCCTTCGCCGGCGTTGTAGCGCCGGATGAGGTCGTTGGTCAGGTCGAGGTGGCGGGGCGCCCACAGGATCGACGACTCCGTCTTCTCGAAGATCATCGTGTAGCCCTCGGCCTCGCCCATCTTCGCCAGGATGCGCGCCATGCGCTCGAAGATGCCCTTGGTCAGCTTGGCCTCCTCCTGCGCGAGCTCCTTCTGCAGCTGGGCGAAGGTCATCTGCAGCTGGCCGAGCTTCTCGCGAAACTCCTTCTCCTTGGCCTGCCGCACGTCGTCCTTCATGAACTCCTTCTGGGCCTCGAAGTTCTTCTGCAGCGACCGGAGCTCTTCCTGCTTCTTGTCGAGCTCGGCCTGACGCTCGGTCTTCATCTTCTCGAGCGTGGACTTGGCCTTCTTGCCCTCCTCGACCTCGAGCAGGGCGCGCTGCAGATCGACGAACGCGATCTTCACCTCGGCCTGAGCGGCGCCGGCGAAGAGCAGCAGCAGCATGGGGAGCGCGCGCAGAGCGTGACGCATGGGGAGCCTCCTAGAAGAAGTTGCCGATCGAGAAGTCGAACACCGAGCTCTCTTCGTCTTCGCGGGGCGCGAAGGGGAAGCCCCACTCGAAGCGCAGCGGGCCGATCGGCGAGAACCAGCGGATACCGAAGCCCCACGAATAGCGGAGCTCGCTGAACTTGTCCGTGACGTCGTCGCGTCGGTCGAAGGCGTTGCCGCCGTCGAGGAACAGCACGCCGCGGATGCCGACGCGCTGGAAGATCGGAAATTCGACCTCGGCGTTGCCGATCCACTGCTCGGTGCCGCCGATGTTGAAGGGCTCGGTGCCGGAGTCGGGGCGCGCGGCGTCGGGCACGCCGATCGTCGGGCCCAGCGTGTTGCGGCGGAAGCCGCGCACGGTCAGCGGGCCGCCGACGAAGAAGCGCTCGAAGATGGGCACGCCGGTGCGCAGGGGGCTGGTGATGAGGCCCCACTGGGCGTTCAGCTTCAGGGTGATGTCGAAGCCGAGGTCGTAATAGTAGCGGCCGCGCACCTGGTAGCGCGTGAACAGGTTCTCCGATCCGAGGAACTCGTTGGCGTTCTCGGCGCTGGCGCTCGCGAAGATGCCCGAGCTCGGGAAGAGCCGGTTGTTGCGCGTGTCGTAGAACAGGCTGAAGCGCAGGCTGCTGGTCAGGCCGTTGTTGAACAGGTTGGCGATGGGCACCGCGGCGCGGCTGCTGCCGAAGCCGCCGAGGCGCACGTCCACCTGCTCGAGCGTGTAGGTGACCGCCACCGACCAGTCGTCGCTCAACGGATAGCCCAGCGTCAGATCGCCGCCGAGGCTCTCGCGCGTGAAGTCCTCGAAGTTGGTCTCGAAGCGATAGACGTTGGTGGCGAAGCGCACCTTGGTGTCGAGGAAGTAGTCGTCGGCGAAGCGCACGTTGGCGATGGTGCGAATCTTCGACAGCGTCGCCTGCAGGCTGAGGCTCTGGCCGCGCCCGAACAGGTTGTTCTGCGCGATCTGCGCCTGCGCGACGAAGCTCTCGATCGAGCTGAAGCCGGCGCCGATCTGGAAGGTGCCGGTGGGCTTCTCCTTGACGTCCACCAGCACGTCCATGGTGCCCTCTTCGGCGCCGCGGTTCGTGGTGATGTTGACCGTCTCGAAGAAGCCCAGCCGCGTGATCAGCCGCTCGCTGCGGCGCAGCCCCGACGACGAGTAGTACTCGCCCTCGTAGATGCGCATCTCGCGCCGGATGACCTTGTCGCGGGTGCGGGTGTTGCCCTGGATGCGGATGCGCCCGATGCGCACCTTGTTGCCCTTCTCGATGTCGATCGAGAGGTCGACGATGCGCTTCTCGTCGTCGACCAGCGTGTTGGGCACGATGTTGACGTAGGCGTAGCCCTCGTCCTTGTACAGCTCGCCGATGGCGTTGATGGTGTCGCGCAGCTGGGTGCTCGAGAACCACTCGCCCTTCTTCAGCGTGACGAGGCCCATCACCTCGTCCTTGGGGTGCTCGGCGAGGAAGTCGCCGGTCACGTCGACCTCGCCGGTCTTGTACCGCTCGCCCTCCTCGACCGGGATGGTGAGGAACAGCTCCGACTTGTCGGGGCTGAGCTCGACGCGCGGCGTGCCGGTGCGCGCCTTGATGTAGCCCTGGTCGTAGTAGAACTGGTTGATGCGCAGCTGGTCGCGGCTGAACGCCTCGGTCTGGAAGCTGCCCGCGCCGGTCAGGAACGACAGGAAGCCGCCCTCGCGCGTCTCGAGGCGCTCCTTGATGTAGGCGTCGGAGAGCTGCTTGTTGCCCACGATGGTGATGCGGGCGACCTTGACCTCCTGCTTCTCGGTCACCTTGAAGACGACGTCGACCTGGTTGTCGGGCAGGTCGACGACCTCCCAGTCCACCTCGGCGAGGAAGTAGCCCTTCTCGACGTACAGGTCGCGGATCTTCTCGGCGTTGCGGTTCACCTTGGCCAGGTCGAGGATGCCGTAGGCCTTGATGTCGACCACCTCGCCGAGCTCGTCGTCGTCGAGCTCGTCGTTGCCCTCGTACACCACGTTGCGGATCGACGGCTTCTCGACGACGCGGAAGGTGAGCACCTCCTTGCCGTCGACGCGGGTGAGGTCGACCTGGACGTCGGTGTAGAAGCCGAGCAGGAAGATGGCGCGGATGTCGCCGCGCACGCGCGCGCGATCCAACACCGTGCCCGCGCGGCTCTGCACCACGCCCAGGATGGCGTCGGCCTCGCTGCGGCGGTTGCCCTCGACCCGGACCTCGTCGATCGTCGGCGTGATCGCCTGCGCCCGGGCGGCCGGCGCGCCCAGCAGGCCGCCGGCGCCCAGCAGGGCGACGCAAAGCCAGAGCGCCCGGATCACGCGGCCTCCTGGTCGCTGACCAGCTGCCCGTCGACCATGCGCAGCTGCCGCGGCATGCGCGCCGCCAGCTGGCGGCTGTGCGTCACCACCAGCATGGCGGTGCCGTGCTCGGCGTTGATGCGGTCGAAGAGCGCGTGGATGCCGTCGCTGGTGTGGCTGTCGAGGTTGCCGGTGGGCTCGTCGGCGAGCAGCAGCTTGGGCGCCCCCGACAGCGCCCGGGCCAGGGCCACCCGCTGCTGCTCGCCGCCGCTGAGCTCGCCGGGCCGGTGCGACACGCGGTCGGCCAGCCCGACGGCGTCGAGCCAGCGGTGCGCGGCCGCCTGGGCCTCGGCCTTGGGCGTGCGGCGGATCAGCGCCGGCATCATGACGTTCTCCAGGGCCGTGAACTCGGGCAGCAGGTGGTGGAACTGGAACATGAACCCGATCGACGCGTTGCGGAACGCGGCCAGGCGGGTGGGGGACAGCGCGAAGACGTCCTCGCCTTCGAACAGCACGGTGCCGTCCGAGGGGCGGTCGAGCGTGCCCAGCAGGTGCAGCAGCGTGCTCTTGCCCGCGCCCGAGCTGCCGACCACCGCGATGCGCTCGCCCGGCTGCACCACCAGGTCGATGCCCTGCAGCACGTCGATGCGGCGACCCTCGTGGTCGAACGCTTTGCAGAGGTTGCGAACCTCGAGCAGCGGCGGACGCGACATCACTCGGAGCTCAGCCCTTCGACGGGACGCAGGCGCGACGCGTAGAGCGCGGGATAGATGGTGGAGACCAGGCTCACCAACATCGCGACGACGATGATCGCGACCACGTCCGCGGCCCGGACGTCCACCGGAATTGCGGTGATGTAATAGACGTCCTGGTTCAAGGGCAAGTCCAACGTGGCCAGCCACAGCCCGCCGGTGACGCCGAGGGTGGCGCCGACGAGGCTGCCGAGCGCGCCGGTGAAGGCGCCCTGGCTCATGAAGATGCGCAGGATGCCGCGGCTGCTCGACCCCATCGCCATCAGGATGGCCACCTCGCGCTTCCGCTCGATGATCGTCATGACCAGCGTGCTGGTGATCGAGAAGGCGGCGAGCAGGATGTTGATCGTCAGCACGAGGAACATCGCGATCTTCTCCAGCTTCAGCGCGCTGAAGAGGTTGCGGTTGCGCTCCTGCCAGTCGGTGACGCGCAGGGTGTCGGGCAGGGCGGCGCGCAGGGCGTCGCGGGCGCCGCGCGCGGCCTCGAGGCTCGTGGTGCGCACCTGCACGGCGTCGGCGACGTCGCCGAGCCCCATGAAGTGCTGCACCGCGTGCAGATCGGCGTAGCCGAGGCGCGTGTCGAACTCGAGCATGCCCGACTGGAACCAGCCGGCGACGCGGAAGGGGCGGCTCTTCGGCACCGGGCCGGTGGGGCCCAGATCGCCGAGGGGCGAGACGACGTTGAGCACCTCGCCGGGCCACAGGGCGAGGTTCTTGCGCACCTCGTTGCCCAGCAGCAGGCCGGGCGGGGCCGTGGTCGTGTCCTGCTTGGGGGCGGGCAGGGGCGCCATCAGATCGCCGTCGGGCGCGTCGTCCTCGGCGCGGGGCGGCGGGGCGTCCTCGGCCTGCGCGGCCAGGGCGGCCATCTCGGCCTCGGCCTGGCCGCGCGGCGTCAGCGACCAGATGATGCGCAGCAGCACGTGGCGGCAGCGGGCGTCCGGATCGTCGAGCGCCTCGAAGCAGCCCCGCTCGAGCTGATCGGGCAGCTTGTTGGCCTGCCCCACGGTGGCGGGCTCGATGCCCATCAGCACCACCGGCGCCAGGTTGCTGGGCGCGCTGAGCATGACCTCGGTGCTGAGCGTGGGCGTGGCGCCCACCACGCCCTCGACGCCGCGGGCGGTGGCCGCCACCGCGCCGTAATCTTCGATGTAGCCGCCGGTCTGCGCCGGCTCGACCACGACGTGGGCGTAGGTGTCGATGATCTTCTTGCGCAGGTCGCCCTGGAAGCCGTTCATCACGCCCAGGACGAGGATGACCTCGGCCACGCCGATGGTGACCATGAAGGCGCTGAAGGCGCTGAAGACGGTCAGCACGGTGTTGAAGGCGCCGAACAGGGCCAGGCAGCCGCCGAAGGTGGCCAGGCCGCCGCCGGCGGCCATGATGTTGCGGGGCAGGCCCGAGCGCGTGTCGAAGACCGACACCTGGCCGCCCTGGCGCTGCTGCAACCAGACGCCCAGCAGGGTGAGGCCGACGCCGAGCGCCAGCACCCCGAGGCCGATCAGCAGCACCTGGGGGCGGCGCCGCCGCCGCAGCAGGTAGCGCCACCCGACCAGGCCCTCGTAGGCGCCGGCGAGCACGGCGGGGTCAGCCCTCCGGCCGCAGGAGCGGGAAGAAGAGGACGTCGCGGATCGACGGGCTGTCGGTCAGCAGCATCACCAGGCGGTCGATGCCGATGCCCTCGCCGGCGGTGGGCGGCATGCCGTACTCGAGCGCGCGGACGAAGTCCTCGTCCATCGGGTGCGCCTCGTCGTCGCCGGCGGCGCGCTGGGCCACCTGGGCCTCGAAGCGCGAGCGCTGGTCGTCGGGATCGTTCAGCTCGCTGAAGGCGTTGGCGATCTCGCGGCCGGCGGCGTACAGCTCGAAGCGGTCCACCAGCGCGGGATCGGCGTCCTTCTTGCGCGACAGGGGCGAGACGTCCAGGGGGAAGTCGGTGACGAAGGTGGGCTGCACCAGCAGGTGCTCGGCCGCGGCCTCGAAGACCTCCATCTGCAGGTAGCCCAGGGGCAGGTCGTCCACCTGCGTCAGCCCCAGCCGGCCCGCCGCCTCGAGCAGCGCGGCGCGATCGGTCACCCGGTCGGCCGGCACGCCCGCGTGCTCGACGAGGCCGTCGTACACCGACAGGCGGCGGAAGGGGCGCGCGAAGCTGAGGGTGTGCTCGCCGTAGGTCACGTCGGTGGTGCCGTGGATGGCCTGCGCCAGCCCGCTGAGCAGCTCCTCGGTCAGCGCCATCAGATCTTCGTAGGTGGCGAAGGCCTGATAGAACTCGAGGGTGGTGAACTCCGGGTTGTGCTGCGTCGAGATGCCCTCGTTGCGGAAGCAGCGGTTGATCTCGTAGACGCGGTGGAAGCCGCCCACCACCAGCCGCTTCAGGTTCAGCTCGGGCGCGATGCGCAGGAACAGCGGCAGGTCGAGCGCGTTGTGGTGCGTGTTGAAGGGCTTGGCCGCCGCGCCGCCGTAGATGGCCTGCAGCATCGGCGTCTCGACCTCGAGGTAGCGCCGATCGTCGAAGAAGCGGCGGATGTAGCGCACCGCCTCGCTGCGGATGCGGAAGGTCTCGCGCACGCGGTCGTTGACGATCAGATCGACGTAGCGCTGGCGATAGCGCGTGGCCACGTCGGTCAGGCCGTGCCACTTCTCGGGCAGCGGGCGCAGCGACTTCGTCAGGATGCGCAGGCGGCTGGCCTGCACCGACAGCTCGCCCTTGCGCGTGCGCATCAGGGTGCCGACGACGCCGACGAAGTCGCCCACGTCGAGGACGTCGAGCAGCGCCCAGTCGGCGTCGGGCAGCTGCTTCTTGAACAGGTTGGCCTGCAGGCGGCCGCTGGTGTCGGCGACGACGACGAACACCACCTTGCCGAAGGTGCGCACGGCCATCACCCGGCCGGCGTAGGCGACCTCGACCGGGTTCGCCTCGAGCGCCTCGGCGTCGGACTCGGCGTGCGCGGCGTGCACGTCGGCGGCCAGATGGGTGACGGCGAAGTCGTTGGCGTAGGGGTGCTGGCCCAGCTCGCGGAGGCGGGCCGCCTTGGCCCGGCGCTGCGCGATGATCGTGTCTTCCACGGGGTCCTCCGCGGCGGCGCGCGCGGCCCGGATGGCGGCCGCAAAGGCCGGCACCCTAGCCGCTGGTCGGGCCGAGATCAACCCCGCTCGGAAGCCCCCGAAAAACGCAACAAACCCGGGTCTACCCCCAGGTTATCCACAGGCTGTGCACAGGCGGGCGAGAGGCAGTCAAAGGGACGGGGCGGTGCGTACACGGGTTCGCACCTGCGACGGCCGATACAACGTAAGTGCTTGATTCTTCGTGGTGAAGTGGGACGTCTGACACATCGTTGACTCGTGACCCGCGCCGCACGGGAGGGTGACGCGCGGGTGACGCGGACCCCCCCACGAGTGAGGCTGTGGGCAACCCTGTGGACAACCGTGCAAGCGCCCCGCTGACGGGGGTTTCGACCCTCTGGTCAGTTGCTCGGCTCAGGCCTCGGCGCCCGGGGCCTCGCCGGCGTGCATCAGCAGGAAGGCCTCGATCAGCCCGTCGAGATCCCCATCGAGGACCGCCTGAGTCCCGCTCGTCTCGAACCCCGTCCGCAGGTCTTTCACCATCTGGTAGGGGTGAAGCACGTAGGATCTTATCTGGCTGCCGAAATCGATCTTCGCTTTGCCGGCGTAGAGGGCGTCGCGCTCGTCGGTCCGCTTCTGCAGCTCGAGCTCGAACAGGCGCGCCTTGAGCAGCTTCATGGCCGTCGCGCGGTTCTTGTGTTGGCTGCGTTCGGCCTGACAAGCCACCACCACACCCGTGGGCAGGTGGGTCAGCCGCACGGCCGAGTCGGTCTTGTTGACGTGCTGGCCGCCCGCGCCGCTGGACCGGTAGGTGTCGACGCGCAGGTCGGCCTCGTTGATCTCGACGTCGATGTCGTCGTCGATCTCGGGCAGCACGGCCACCGACGCGAAGCTGGTCTGACGACGCTTGTTGGCATCGAAGGGAGAGATACGCACCAACCGGTGCACGCCGTTCTCGGCCTTCAGATAGCCGAACGCGAACTCGCCCTCGACGCGGAAGGTGGCCGACTTCAGGCCGGCCTCGTCGCCGTCCTGGTAGTCGGTGATCTCGGTCTTCCAACCCCGCCGCTCGCAGAAGCGCAGCAGCATGCGCAGCAGCATCTCGGCCCAGTCCTGGCTCTCGGTGCCGCCGGCGCCGGGGTTGATGCTGACGAAGCAGTTGTCCTTGTCGTGGGCGCCGCCCAGCATGCGGGCGAACTCCATGGCGTGCAGGTCGGCCTCGGCCTTCTCGAGGCTGTCGTGCGCCAGCTGGAGGCCCTCCTCGCCCTCTTCCTCGGCGAGCTCGAGCATGACCTCGGCGTCGTCGCACGCCGTCCCGATGGCCTCGAGCTGATCGAGCACGTCCTTGTTCTGGGTGCGCTCCTTCAGCAGCGCCTGCGCCTTGTCGGCGTCGTCCCAGAAGTCCGGCTGCGCGCTCAGGTGATCGAGCTCGGCGACGCGCTCCGCTTTGCGCGGGGCGTCAAAGATACCTCCGCAGCTCGAGGAGACGATCGCGCAGCTCGGTGAGGCGCGCGCTGATCTCGGCGGGGCGGGGGGTGGCCTCGGCCATGGGGTCCTCCAGTGTTCGGGGCCGTGGAGGATAGCCGAGCCGGGCGCGCTGTCAATGCGGCGCCGACGCGGGCCGCGCGGTCGCTCAGTACCAGGTGGCCGTCACGCCGAAGTTGATCGTCGTGAAGTTGAAGTCGTCGAAGCTGAACAGCTGGTAGTCGCCGCCCACGCCGACCGCGAGATCGGCCGTCGCGAAGAACTCGTAGCCGACGCCGGCGCCGAAGCCGAAGCCCGTGTAGCCGTCGTCGCCGCCCGGATCGGCGTCGAGCGTCAGCTGGCCCACGCCGCCCTGGGCGCGCACGTACAGGCCGTCGTAGATGAAGAAGCTGCCGCCGACGAGGCCGGTGAACAGGCTCTCGCTGACGTCGATGCTGCTCTCTTCGTAGCTGGCCGTTCGCCAGCCCAGCTCGGCGTCGAGGGTGAGCTGCTTGCTGACGCCGCCGCCCACGCGCGCGCGCAGGTTGAAGCCGATGTGGCTCTCGGCGCCGTCGGCGTCGGACTGGCCCGAGCCCGCGCCCACCTGGGCGCCGAAGTACAGGCCGCGGCGATCGCGCCAGGCGTCCAGCGCCCAGGCGCTGCCGGCGGTGCCGAGCACGAGGGCGGCGGTGGTCAAAGCGCAGAGCTTGCTGGTCTTCATGGCTGTCCTCCCGTTCATCGGAGATCGGAGAAGTTCACGACCGCCCACCCGTTGGGCGCGATGTCGACGGTGGCGCTTCGCAGACGCCCCCGGTAGCTGACCTCGACGGTGTGCTCGCCGGGCGGCACCCGCGTTCGGCTGACGAAGATGGCGTCGGGCAGGGACACCCAGCTGCGGGTGTCGGGGGTGTCCGCCGCGGTGAGGGCGCCCTCGACCGCGAGGCCCACCAGGAGGCCGGCGAGCCCGTTGCCCGAGCTCTTCTTGGTGATGGCCTGGCTGGCCTCGCCCGCGACCGCTCGGGTCAGCAGGCGCGTGATGGACGCGGCGATGAGCGTGCCCTTGATCTGCTCGTACTGGTCCAGCACCCGGTCGGCGACGTTCAGCGCGAGGCCGTCCTCGACGCCGCGCCCGTCGACGCGCACGCCGACGCGGGGGCGGCCGTCGCGCACGCGGGTCAGCCGCGGGTAGTTCACCCACTTCAGGATGCCCTTGGCCGCGAAGGTGTTGGCGCGTCGTCGCTCGGCGGGGCTGAGGCGCGCGCCGGGCCCCGGGCTGGACGCGGCGACGACGGCGGCGCCGATCGGCAGGCGCTCGGGCACGTAGTAGGGCGCCATGCCGGTCTGCACCAGCACCAGCAGCTCGCCGTGGTCGTCGTCGGGCGGCGCCGGGCCGGGATCACCGACGGCGTCGGCCACGCGCGGATCCTTGGCCCCCGTGCGCGCCATCAGCCGGCGCGCGGCGTCGACCAGCGTGGGCACGCCGCCGGCGTCGAGGGCGTCGCCGTAGTAGCGCATGGCCGGCCCGGGGCGCCCCGACATCTCGTAGGTGAAGCCCGCCAGGTAGCTGCCCAGCGCCAGCATGCTGCGCGCCTCGGCGCCCGTGTTCTCGAAGTACTTCTCGTTGATCACCAGGCGCCGCGACTCGACGCGCGCCCCGTTCAGGTCGCCCCGGGCGAGGTAGTTGATCATGTTCAGCGTGTTCAGCAGCAGCTTCTCGTGGGGCGGCGCCTTGTAGAGCGTCGCGTCGTCGCTGAACAGGTACTTGCCGATGCTGCCGGCGGTGTCGCTGGTGAGGTCGAGCACCTCGAGGTTCTGGTCGGCGCTCTGGAAGTCGCGCGACGACAGCTCGTAGCGGCCGAGGGCCTGCAGGATGGCCCCGCGCTCGAGCAGCAGCAGGGGCGTGTCCTTGTTGGTCTCGCTGGGCAGATCTTCGGCGCGCTGCACGCCGAGCGCCTCGTTCACCCGCTCGAGCGCGGGCGCGGGCTGGCCCCGGGTCAGCGCCTTGCGAAACTGCTCGCTGGTGCCGGCGTAGCCACCGCAGCCGGCCAGCGCCACCAGGCTCAGCAGGGCGCCGATGGGCAGCAGGCGGCGGAAGGGGATCATCGGGCGGAGTCCTCGCGGGCGCGGTGAACGGTCCGGCTCGATCAGTTGATCAGGCCCTTGGTGAGGTTCGCCTCGTTCTGCCAGCGGATGGCGCCCGTCTCGACGTCGACCGCCTGCATGAACAGGAAGTACTGCACGCGCCGCTCGCCGCCGGTCTTCTCGGCGCTGTCGTACACCTTGCCGGTGACGAAGTACTGCGCGCCGAGCTGCTTGCCGAGCTGCGCGGCCTTGTCGGGGTCGAAGGCGGCCGACTGCTGCTTGGCCAGCTCGTCGACCAGCTCGCGCTGGCGCTCGTAGCTGATGACCGTGACGTAGCCGCTGTTGACCAGCTGGGTCTCGAACTTCGACAGCAGCGCCTGAAGCTGGCTGTCGATGTGCTCGCTGGTCTCGTTGATGACGGGGAAGATGGCGACGGTGGGCTCCTTGCCGTCGCGGGCCATGTCCTTCCAGCGCCGCATGGCCCCGCTGTCGAGCAGGCTCTTGGCGTTCTGGTCGAACAGCTTCTCGAGGTCCTTCTTGTCGAGCCCCGTCGACATCGCGTACTCGTCGAGCTCGGGGTTGTCGCTGCCCCGGACGAAGGCGGGACCCCCGCAGCCCGAGAGCGAGAGGGTGCTCAGGGCAAGGGCGGTGCTGATCACTGCAACGAAACGGCGCATCGTTCTTCCTCGTTGGGCCAAAGGTCGCCGGAGCATAAGCACGGCCCGGCCGCGCGCGCAACGGACGCCCGACCTCGAGGTCCATTCACCGGCCGCCGGAATTTCTTCGCGGGCAGGGTGGGGCGATCAGGCGGGCTCGGTCTTCTCCTGCTCGACGCCGATCTTCTCGAAGACCAGATCCTCGATGGTCTTCTTGCCGATGGCCCACAGGGCCTCGCGATCACGGCACCGGGCGAAGAGGCCGAGGGGGATGCGGAAGCCGCCCTTGTTGCGGCGGCCGCCGCCGTAGTGGCGCCCGGCGCCGTCCGCGCCGAAGAGCGTCTTCAGCCAGCCATCGGGATCGATGGTCGGGCTGTTGGTGCGCAGCGAGCCGTCGACCACGTCGCCGTTGACGATGCCGAACACCACCGCGGTCTCGATGCCCTCGTGGCGCATCAGGAAGTCGGCGGTCTGGGCGATGCCGTCGCGATCCTCTTCGCGCACGAAGCCCACGCCGGCCACGAGGAAGGTGCCTCGGATGACCTTGTTGTTCAGGCCGCGCTGGATGATCTCCATCGTGCGCGCGGTGATCGACTGCTTGCTGATGAGGCGCAGCAGATCGTTGTCGATGAACTGGCGCAGGTAGGCGCCGGCGCGGAAGTCGATGGGGCGGGCCAACAGCAGGCTGTCGGTGTCGGTGCGGATGCCGTGCATCAGCGCCGTGGCCAGCTTGGCGTCGGTCGAGTTGCCCAGGCGCAGGCCCAGGCCCGAGTGCTCGAGGTACTCGGCGTAGATGCTGCTGGTGGCGCCGGCGTCCTCGCGGATGTCGGTGAAGGCCGTGTCGAAGCCGCCCACGTACTTGTGGTGGTCGACGAAGGTGAGGATGGGCGGCGGCTTGGCCACGCGCACCGGCAGGTGCGGCGTCTGCGTGTCGACGAAGGCCATGTAGTCGAAGTCCGACAGATCCATGTCCTCGCGGTACTGGCGCAGATCGGCGTCGAGGCTCTTCACCAGCGCCCGGTTCTCGGGGTGGCTGATCTGATCGAAGTAGACGATCGAGCACTCCATCTCGAACTCCTGCGCGAAGTGCCGCTGGGCGATCGCGCTGGCGATGGAGTCGGGATCCGGGTGGCCCTTGATGATGATCAGCAGTTTGCTGCCGCGGGCCGATTCGAGGGTGTTGATGAAGGCCTCGAGGCGCTCCGGGGCCTCGCAGAAGCCGCGGACCGGCGGGCGGGACGCCGAGTATTCGCCGTTGGTCGGCGTCAGCGCGACGTGTTCGCCCGTGGGCGTGGGCTGGCGATTCGCCATGCAGGCTCCTGAGGTTGGGCGGCGTCGGCTGCTCTGCCGGGGGGCCGCCGACCGTCGAAAAATACCGGGGCACGGTTCCAGCCGCAAGGAACCGGCCCGCGCATCAGTAGCGGGGCACCTTCGGGTCGACCTCGCGACTCCACGCCTCGATGCCGCCGCCGAGGTTCGCCACCGAGGCGAAGCCCTTGTGCGACAGCCACAGGGCGACCTGCATGCTGCGGACGCCGTGGTGGCAGACGACGATGGTGGGGCGCGCGGGATCCAGCTCGCCCACCGCGCGGGGCAGGCGATCCATCGGCAGGTGCACGGCGCCCTCGATGCGGGCCAGCGCCCACTCGCCCGGGGTGCGCACGTCCAGCAGCAGCGGGGCCGGCTCGGCGGCCAGGCGCGCGGCGGCCTCGGCGGCCGTGATGTGCTCGACGCGGGGCGCGCTCATCCGAAGAAGTCCAGGGCCGCGCCGGCGATGGCGGGCGGCGCGACGCTCAGGTAGTGGATCGCGTCGGCGACGTCCTCGGGCGTCATGTCGGGCTGGAAGCCGCTGCCCTCGAGCATGCGGGTGTCCACGCTGCCCGGGTTGAGGGCGGTGACGACGACGCCCCGGCCCTTCACCTCTTCGCTGAGCGCCTTGGTGAACCCGATCAGGGCCCACTTGCTGGCGCAGTAGGCCACCGCGCGGGGCGTGCCGAGGGTGCCGGAGATGCTGGCGACGTTGACGATGCGGCCGCTGCCCCGCTCGAGCATGGCGGGCAGCACCGCGCGCGCCAGCAGGAAGGGCGCCCGCAGGTTGACCGCGAAGGTGTCCTCCCACGCGGCGAGGGGCTGCTCGACCACCGGCTGGCGGTGGATGACGCCGGCGTTGTTCACCAGCACGTCGATGGGGCCGAGCGCCTCGGCGGCGCGGGCGGCGACGGCCTCGCAGGCGGCCGGATCGGCGAGATCGGCGGCCAGGGCGGTGACGCCGAGCGCCTCGGCGGTGGCGTCGAGGGCGGCCGAGGGGCGGGCCACGATGGCCACGCGATCGCCGGCGGCGACGAAGCGGGAAGCGGCGGCGCGGCCGATGCCGCGGGCGCCGCCGGTGATCAGGACCGCTCGGCTCATCGATCACCTCGCACGGGGGGCAGGACGTCCGCCCGGCCGACCAGCGAGCCGCGCGCCACGCGGGTGGCCACGCGGGCGCGCTGAGGCTCGGCGCCCCGCAGGATCAGGCAGAGGTGCCGCGCCTCGATGGCGCAGGCCGCGCCGCGCGCGCCCAGGTGCTCCATCAGCGCGTCGGCGATGGCGCCGCACAGCGTCTCCTGCAGCACCAGCCGACTGGCCAGGCCGCGCACGAGGCGCTCGAGCTGGCCGAGGCCGACGATGTGCCCGCCGGGTTCGTAGGCGACGTGCGCGACGCCGAAGAAGGGCGTCAGGTGATGCGGGCAGGCGCCGTGGATGGGCAGATCGGTCACCGTGACCACCGCGCCGCTCGCGTCGGGCATGCGCTCGGCCAGCACCGCGGCAGGATCGACGGCGTAGCCGGTCAGCAGGTGCTCGCGCCAGAGGGCCTCGACGCGCCCGGGCGTGCCGGCGAGCTCGGGGTCGTCGCGGTCGACGGGCAGCGCGTCCAGCAGCGCGGCGATGGCGGCCTCGGCCGGGGTCACGAGGCGGACTCGATGGCCGGGGGCAGGAGCACGCCGCCCTCGGGCAGCGTCTTCACCTCGAGGCCCGCCGACACCGTCACCACGCAGGCGCGCGCGGCCGCGCCGCCACCCCCGGGCGCGGCGACGGCGCAGAGGCAGCAGCCGATGGTGTCGTTGAAGCAGAAGCGGCTCCAGTCCATGCGCAGGCGGCCGAGCTCGAACTCGATGTACTGCAGCGCGCGGATGAGGGGGACGCCCTCGGGCACCTCGAACACCTCGCCCAGCACGCGGATGGGCACCAGGCGCTCGAAGGCGCCGTAGATGCGGGGATCGGGGCGCCGCTTCACGGCCGGCGCGCCTCGAGGGCCGCCAGGCCCGGGGCGTCGGTGCCGAAGCTGCCCAGATCGTAGATGCCGTACGGGTGGTGGAAGTCCGAGCCGCCGGTGGGCACGAGGCCGTGGGTCTCGGCCAGGGCGCGGTAGCGCGCGGCGGTGCCCGGATCGTGGGCGGGGTGGGCGCACTCGAGGCCGTCGAGGCCGGCCGCGGCCAGCTCGCCGAGGGCGTGGTCCATCTTCTCGACGCCGGGGTGGGCGAGCACGGCGACGCCGCCCGCCGCGTGGATCAGGGCGATGGCGTCGGCGGCCGGCAAGCGCGCCGCGGGCACGTAGGCCGGCTTGCCGCTGCCGAGCAGGCGATCGAAGACGTCGTCCTTGTCGCGCGCGTGGCCGGCGGCGATGAGGGCCGCGGCGATGTGCGGGCGGCCGACGTTGCCCGGGCCGGCGTCGGCCAGGACGGCGTCGGCGTCGAGGTGGATGCCCAGCGTGGCCAGCTTGTCGGCGATGGCGTAAACGCGGTCGACGCGGGCAGTGCGCTGGCGGGCGGTCACGGTGCGCAGGGCGGCGTCGTCGAGGTCGACGAAGTAGCCGAGGACGTGGATCTCGCGCCGGTGCCAGGCGCTGATCTCGATGCCGTCGATCAGGCGCAGGCCCACCGCGTCGGCGGCCGCGTGGGCGTCGGGCAGGCCGTCGAGGGTGTCGTGATCGGTGAGGGCCAGCACCTCGACGCCGCGCGCGGCGGCCCGCGCGACGAGGGCCGCGGGCGCCAGCTCGCCGTCCGAGAAGGTGCTGTGGCAGTGCAGATCGACCGGGTGGGCGGCCGGGCGGCCGGCGTTGTCCATGCGGGGCTCCAATGACAAGCCGTCGAGCTTCCAAGAAACCCGGCGCGGCTGTCAATCGTCAATGGCGGTGGCCTGGACCGGCGTCTTGCGCTATCAGGTCGACCGACACGCTGAGAAACGAGGAGGATTCATGGCCATCGAGGTCGGCCAGCCGGCGCCGGACTTCACCTTGCCGTCGGACACCGAGGGCGACGTCACGCTGAGCGCGCTGCGGGGTCAGCCCGTCGTGCTGTACTTCTACCCCAAGGACTCGACGCCCGGGTGCACCACCGAGGCCTGCGACTTCCGCGACAGCATGGCGCGGGTGCAGGCGGCGGGCGCGAAGGTGCTCGGCGTCAGCCGCGACAGCCTGAAGAGCCACGGGAAGTTCCGCGAGAAGTACGACCTGAACTTCCCGCTGTTGAGCGATCCCGAGACGACGGTGCACGCGGCCTACGGGGCCTGGGGCGAGAAGACGATGTACGGGCGCACCTCGATGGGCTGCATCCGGACGACCGTGCTGATCGACGGCGAGGGCGTGGTGCGGGCGGTGTGGCCGAAGGTGCGCGTGAAGGGCCACGTGGACAAGGTGCTCGAGGCGCTCGAGGCGCTCTGATCGGGCGAGAGGAGAGTCCCTGTGGCCGTACTCGACGTGCTGCCGTACCCCAACCCCTTCCTCCGGCGGCGCGCGCAGCCGGTGGAGACCTTCGACGCGGCGCTGGCCGAGGTCGTGCGCGACATGGAAGAGACGATGGCCGACCGCGACGGCATCGGCCTCGCGGCGACGCAGGTGGGCATCGACCTGCGGGTGCTGATCCTCGATCCCTACGCGCTCGAGGGGGACGCCGGGCGGGGCAAGCCGAACCTGGTGATCATCAACCCCGAGGTGGTCTGGGAGAGCGCCGAGAAGTCGGTGGGCGAGGAGGGCTGCCTGTCGTTTCCCGGGGTGTTCATCCAGGTGGAGCGGCCGAAGAAGGTGCGCATCCGGGCGCGCGACGCGGCGGGTGAGACCTACGAGATCGAGGGCGAGGGGCTGGGCGCGCGGGCCATCCTGCACGAGATCGACCACCTCGAGGGGGTGGTGATGATCGACCACGTGTCTCACCTGACGCGGCGGCGCGCGCTGAAGAAGCACCAGCGCAACCAGAAGGCGCTGACGAAGGAGAGCGAGGGCGACTGAAAAGGGGATCGCGTTTTTGCGGGGTGTGGTGATGTAGGATAAGGTGGGTTCACCCAAGGAGGTGACCCATGGACGAGCGCCGCACGAACACCCGCATCGACTTCGCCGGCAAGGCCTACCTCACCTACAACGGCCGCTGCCGCTGCGACGACGTGGTCGACGTCAGCGCCGAGGGCCTCGCCCTGCGCACCGACGCGCGCCTGAAGCCCGGCAAGGAGGTCAAGGTGTTCCTGCCCGTGCCGCGCGGCGAGGGCTACCGCCTGTGCCTGCTGAAGGGCGAGGTGGTGCGCCGCGACGGCAAGCGCCGCGGCGAGCGCCTGCTGGGCATCGCCTTCGCGCCCGGCGCCGTCGACACCCGCGGGCTCTTGGCCGAGTACGTCGCCGCGCAGGCCTGAGCCGCTGCCCGCTGACAGCCGGTCCGATCCGCCGCCGGGTCCAGTCGGGCGCCCTCCGGCGGGCACGGCAGCCTGATCCACTCTGGATCAGGGTGGGTGATCCATCCTGATCCACTGACGCGCGGCGAGGCGCGTCGCGGCGCGTACCTGCGTGGGGGGCGCCGCTGGCCCACCCCTTGCTCTTCCGGCCGCCGAACCCGGCCATGGAGGAGCACGTATGAAGGTCACGTTCTGGGGCGTCCGCGGCAGCATCGCGGTCAGCGGGCCGCGCTTCGCCGCCACCGGCGGCAACACCACCTGCGTCGAGGTCGAGCACGAGGGCGAGCGCCTGGTGCTCGACGGGGGGACGGGCCTGCGGGCCCTCGGCGAGTCGATCGGCTTCCGGCCGGTGCGCGCGACGCTGCTGTTCACCCACCTGCACTGGGACCACATCCAGGGGGTCCCGTTCTTCACCCCGGCCTTCCACCCGGACAGCGATCTCACCCTGATGGGCGTGCACCGCGAGACGGGCGATCTGCGCGACGCGCTGAGCCTGCAGATGCGGCCGCCGCAGTTCCCGGTGGGGCTCGAGGCGCTCGTCGGCGCGCGGCGCTACGTCGACGCGGGGCCCGGGCCCTTCGAGGTGGGGCCCTTCCGGGTCACCCCGGTCGAGCAGGATCACCCGGACGGCGTGGTGTCCTATCGCATCGAGGCCGGCGGCCGCAGCCTGGTGTTCGCCACCGACACCGAGCACGGCGGGGCGCTGGACCGCCGCCTGATCGACCTGAGCGAGGGCTGCGACCTGCTGGTGCACGACGCGCAGTACACGCCGGACGAGTACGTCGGTCGCGCGGGGCCGCCCCGCAAGGGCTGGGGCCACAGCACCTGGGCCGAGGCGGCCGGTGTGGCGCGCGCGGCCCAGGCGGGGCGGCTGGCGCTCTTCCACCACGATCCGACCCGCGACGACGCCGGCGTGGCCACCTTCGAGGCGCGCGCGCAGGCCCTGTTCGAGCCCACCTTCGCGGCGCGCGAGGGGCTGTCGGTGGCGCTTTGACGCTCGGCGCGCACCGTGAGTACGCTGCCGCCGTCGTCGCGCGGGCGCTGGGGCACCGCGCGGCCGCCAGGGGGGAGGTGCCGGTGGATCCCGAGGCCGGGCTGGACGCGCTGCGCGATCTGCCGCTGGACGCCCAGGTCGATCTCGAGGAGGTCCTGCGCCTGGTGGTCGACGAGGTGGTGCGGCTGCTGGGGGCGGACCGGGGCACGCTCTACCTGGTGGATCACGCGCGCGGCGAGCTGGTGAGCCGGGTGGCCCACCTGCCCGAGCTGCGCGCCATTCGCCTGCGCCTGGGCGAGGGCATCGCGGGCTGGGTCGCGCGCGAGGGCGAGACGGTCAACGTGCCCTCGGGCGACGCCGACGCGCGCTTCGCCCGGCGCATCGATCGCTCGACGGGCTACCAGACGCGCAGCCTGCTGGCCGCGCCGGTGCGGGGCGAGGACGCCGCGGTGGTCGGCGTGCTGCAGGTGCTCAACAAGCGCGACGGCGGGGTGTTCGACCGGGAGGACGCGGCCCGCCTCGAGGCCCTGGCCGGCGAGGTCGCGCAGGTGCTGGGGCGCACCAGCCTGCGCAGCCAGCTTCGGCCGGACGCCGAGCGCCCGCTCGAGTTCCACTTCAACCACATCGTCGGCGAGTCGCCGGCGATGCGGGAGGTGTTCCGGCGCACGGCGCGCGCCGCCCGCACCGACGCGACGGTGCTGATCCGCGGCGAGAGCGGGTCGGGCAAGGAGGTCATCGCCCGGGCCACCCACGTCAACTCGCCGCGGCGCGCGCAGCCCTTCGTCAAGGTCGACTGCGCGGCCCTGCCGGCCCAGCTGATCGAGAACGAGCTGTTCGGCCACGAGCGCGGCGCCTTCACCGGCGCCGATCGCACGACCGACGGCAAGGTGCACGCGGCGGCGGGCGGCACGCTGTTCCTCGACGAGGTGGGCGAGCTGCCCATCGAGGTGCAGGGCAAGCTGCTGCGCCTGATCCAGGATCGGGCCTACCTGCGGGTGGGCGGGACGACGCCGTTGACCGTCGACGTGCGCTTCGTCTGCGCCACGCACCGCGATCTGGAGGCGGCGGTGCAGGCGGGCCGCTTCCGGCAGGATCTGTACTATCGGCTGCGCGTCGTGCAGATCGAGGTGCCGCCCCTGCGCGCGCGCGGGGCCGCGGATCTCGATCGGCTGATCGACCACTTCCTGTTCGAGCACACGCGGCGGCACGGGCGGCCAGGCCTGGCGCTGTCGCCGGCGGCGCGCGGGGTCTTGCACGCGCACGACTGGCCGGGCAACGTGCGGGAGCTGGAGCACTGCATCGAGTCGGCCGTGGTGCTGGCGCCCGACGACGAGGTCGGGCCGGAGGCCATCTCGGTGGGGCCGGCCGTGGGCCTCGCGGCCCGCGACGCGGTGGCCGCGCCCGACGCGTTCGTCACCGGCCTGAAGCCCCTGCGGGCGGTCGAGCGGGCCTACGTCGAGCACGTCCTGCGGGCCTGCGACGGCAACCGAAGCGAGGCGGCGCGCGTCCTGGGCATCGGGCGCAACACGCTGCTGCGCAAGCTGAAGGGCTGAGCCGGCCTCCGCCCGGCCGCGCCCGAGCGCCGGAAGGGGGAACGTGCACGGGGTCACCTTCGTGGCCGATCTGGCGGTGGTGCTGGGCGTGGCGGCGCTGACCGGCGTCCTCGCCGGCGGGCTGCGCCAGCCGACCGTCCTGGGGTATCTGGCCGCCGGCCTGATCGTCGGGCCCTACGTGCCCATCCCGGTCTTCGCCGATCCCGAGCGCGTGGCGTCGCTGGCCGAGTTCGGCGTCGTGCTGGTCATGTTCGCCATCGGGCTCGAGTTCCGCGTCGCCAAGCTGGTGAAGGTGCTGCCGACGTCGGGCCTGACGGGGCTCGTGCAGATCAGCTTCCTCGCGTGGGCCGGGTTCACGCTGGGCGGCCTGCTCGGCTGGTCGACCGTCGAGGCGGTCTTCCTCGGCGGCTGCCTGTGCATCTCGAGCACCATGCTGGTGAGCAAGGTGTTCGCGCAGCAGCCGGTCGAGGCCGACGTGCGCGATCACGTGCTGGGCGTCCTGGTCATCCAGGACGTGGCCGCGATCGCGCTGATCGCCGCGATGACCGGCGTCGCGGCGGGCGGGGGGCTGCAGCCGGCCGAGCTGGCGGTCACGCTGCTGCGGCTGGCCGGCGTGCTGCTGGGCCTGCTGGTGGGCGGCATCCTGCTCGTGCCGCCGCTGATGCGCCGCGTGGTGGGGCTGGGCAGCGCCGAGATCCTCGCGGTGACGGCGGTGGGCCTCTGCTTCGGCATGGCGCTGCTGGCCGAGCACCTCGGGTACTCGGTGGCGCTGGGCGCGTTCATCGCCGGCATCGTGGTGGCGGAGTCGGGCGAGGGGCAGACGGTCGAGCACCTGCTGGCGCCGCTGCGCGACGTCTTCGCCGCGCTGTTCTTCGTCTCGATCGGCATGGGCGTCGATCCCGGCGAGGCGTGGGCGAACCTGGGCACGTCGCTGGTGGTCGCCGCCGCGGTGGTCGTGGCGCAGCTCGTCAGCGTGTCGGGCGCCGGCGTGCTGTCGGGGCTGGGCCAGCGGCGCTCGGTCATCGCGGGCCTGGCCCTGGGGCAGATCGGCGAGTTCGCCTTCATCATCGCCGCCATCGGCGTGGGCGCGGGCGTGGTGCGGCCCTCGCTGCAGCCGGTGGTGGTCACCGTGGCGGTGCTGACCGCGTTCACGACGCCCTTCCTGCTGAAGCGGGCGGGCGCGTTCGCGGCGGCGCTGGACCACCACACGCCGCACCGCATCCAGCGGCTGCTGTGCCTCTACGAGGCCTGGCTGCAGCGCGCCCGCGCGTCGGTGCCGGACGCGGCCCAGGTGTCGGCGCGGCGCCGGGCGCTGCGGTCGGTCGCCCTCGACGCGGCCGGCCTGGTGCTGGCCGGCGCGCTGCTGGTGGTGTGGCTGCCGGATCTGGCGCGGGGCCTGGCCGATCGGCTGAGCACGACCGAGCGGGTGAGCGGCGCGCTGATCGTGTTGGGCACGATGCTGGCGCTCAGCCCGCTGGCCGCCGGGCTGTGGCGCAACGGTGATCTGCTGGCGCGGCTGCTCGCGTCGCGGGTGGCGCCCGAGGGGGAGAACGCGACCGCGGGCGAGCGCGCCGCGGCCGGCGCGCTGCGGGCGACCACCCACCTGATGCTGGTGGTGGTGCTGGGCGCGCCGGCCATCGCGATCATGCGGCCCATCACCGGCGGACCCTACGGCGTCGTCGTGCTGACCATCGGCCTTTTGGCCTCGGCCGCCCTGGTGTGGCGCGCCGCGGGCCGCGTCGAGCTCGAGACGCGCTCGGGCACCGGGCAGCTGGTGGCCCGGCTGGCGGCGCGCGCGGCGCCGATCGACGCGCCGCCGGTGGACCACGCGCCGCCCGCGCCCGCCGTGGGCGCGCTGCACCCGGTGGCCCTGCGGCCGGGCGACGCGGCGGTGGGGCGCACCCTCGCCGACCTGGATCTGCGCGCGCTGACCGGGGCGACCGTGGTCAGCATCCGGCGCGGGGGCGACGCGGTGGTGCTGCCGGGCGGCAAGGAGGCGCTGGGCGCGGGCGACGTGCTCGAGCTGACCGGGACGGGCGACGCCCTGTCGCGCGCCGAGGCCGCGCTGCGCGGCGCGACCTGACGATCAGCCGGAGAGCACCGGCAGCCGCGTGCGCTCGGCGTGCGCGGCCCGCAGCGCGTCGATCACCGCGCCCGGCGGCGCCGCGGCGCCGACGTCGACCACCACCACCCGCTTCTTGCGCGCGGTGGCCAGGCGCAGCGCCCGCGCGCCGGGCCCATCGGGCGTCAGGCCGCGCAGGTCGGTGACCACCACCAGACGATCCGGCCCGCCCGGCGCCAGGTTGCGGCCGACGGCGTCCACGAGGCCGTGCTCGAAGGCGTCGGCCGGGCCGGTGAGGCGGTAGGGGACCGGGATGCCACGCAGCGCGCAGAACAGGCGCAGCCGCGCCGAGAGCGTGTCGCGGGCCGGGCGCCCCTTGGCGAACAGGGCGGCGTGCCCGCGATCGCGCTCGGCCGCCAGGTACGCGGTGACCGCGGCGTACAGGGCGCCGACGTCGTAGATCTCGGCCAGCGGATCGACCAGCGTGCGCGCGACGCTGGGGCGCCAGGGATCGTCGCCGGCGCGGCGCACCGGCAGCCCGCCCTGGGCCTCGAGGAACGCGCCGACGCGCGCCATCAGCTCGGCGTCGGCGATCTCGGTGAGATCGTCGTCGACCACCCGGGACAGGTCCATCAGGTGGTGCAGCGCGCGCTGCAGGTGGGCGCGGCCGCCGGTGGGCTTGAGGTGGCCGTAGACGCGGTGGTCGAAGGTGGTGAGGCCGACGCGATCCTGCACGGCGTGCTCGGCGACCGCGGCGCAGAGGTCGATGGCGCGGTCGAGCGGGGCGGCGCCGGGCGGGCCCGCGCGCATGGTCGGGCCGATGTCCAACAGCAGCTGCAGACGGCGGACGCTCTCCTCTTCGAAGGCGCGCACGAGTGGCCGCCGGCGGCGCGCGGTGGCCTTCCAGGCGACGGTCTTCAGCGGATCGCCGGGCACGTAATCGCGCAGCTCGCGCAGCTCGAAGCCGGTGCCGGCCTGCCGGTTCAGGTGGCGGCCGGCGCGGTCGCGGGTGGCGCCCCGGTGCGTCAGCAGGGCGCGGACGGGCGCGGCGGGCAGGGCGCGCGGCCGCACCTGGAGGGGGTGCTCGGTGGCGCGGTAGGCGCGCACGCGGGTCAGGGCGAGGGGGCCCTCGACGGTCAGCTCGACGCCGTGCACGCGCCAATGACCCGCGCGGGGAAAGCGGGGCTCGAAGCGCAGCTCGGCGGCGGCTTGGGGCGGCACGTCCAGGCGCGCCTCGGGGGCGGGCTCGGGCTCGCCGGCGATGCGCACGCGCAGGTGCAGCCCGCGCACGGCGCGCCCGCCGCGGTTGCGCACGCGCAGCCGCAGGGGCAGGGGCGCGCCGGGCGCGCGTGGGTCCCTCGGGGTGTCGACGCGCAGGTCGAGGTGCTGCAGGGCGTCGCGCGCGCGCCGCGCCGCCAGCCAGGCCGCGCACAGCAGGCCCAACATGCCGGCGCCGGCCGCGCCCAGGGTGGGGTGGCCGACCGTCGCGGCGACGAACAGCACGCCCACCGCGCCGCCGAGCAGCGCCTGCCCCGCTCGGGTCAGCCCGGGGGGTCCGCCGACCGGGCCGAGCGCGCTCATCGGCGGCGCGCCGATCGTCGGGCGGGCGCGCTCACCGGTCGGCCGGCCCCCGGTAGGTGACCTTGCCGAGGGTCTCGTCGATTACGTCCGCGCCGCTGACCGCGTCCAGCTCGGCCTCGGGGGTCATCACCAGGCGGTGGGCCAGCACGGCCCCGGCCAGGGCGCGCACGTCGTCGGGCAGCACGAAGCCGCGGCCGGCCAACAGCGCGTGCGCCTTCGTCGCGCGCATCAGCCCCAGGGCCGCGCGGGGGCTGGCGCCCAGGCGCACGCGCCGATGCCCGCGCGTGGCCCGCACCAGCGCCACGATGTAGTCCCGCACCTCGGGCGCGACGTGCACCTGGTCGGCCTCGGCGCGCAGGGCGTGCACGGCCCCCGGATCGAGCACCGGCTGCACCGGGGGGCGCGGATGATCGTAGGTGGCCAGCATGCGCGCCTCGTGCTGCGCGCTGGGGTAGCCCATCTCGATCTTCATCAGGAAGCGATCCACCTGCGCCTCGGGCAGGGGATACACGCCCTCCTGCTCGAGGGGGTTCTGCGTCGCCAGCACCAGGAAGGGATCGGGCAGGCGGAGCGTGTGGCCCTCGATGGTCACCTGCCGCTCCTGCATCGCCTCGAGCAGGGCCGACTGGGTCTTCGCGGGGGCGCGGTTGATCTCGTCGCCGAGCACCACGTTCGCGAAGACCGGCCCGTGGCGCAGCACGAACTCCTGATCGCGCAGGTTGAGGATGTAGCTGCCGGTGATGTCGGCGGGCAGCATGTCGGGGGTGAACTGGATGCGGCGGAAGTCGCAGCCCAGCGTGACGCTGAACGCCTTGGCCAGGGTGGTCTTCGCCACGCCGGGCACGCCCTCGAGCAGCACGTGGCCCGGCGCCAGCAACGCGGTCAGCAGCAGATCGACGGCGGCCGGCGGGCCGATGTAGACCTGATCGATCTGGGCGTGGATACGGTCGCGGGCCGCCCGGGCGGCGGTGCCGGGCTGGGCTTCGGTCGTCAAGAGCTCTCCCCCATGCGGGTCTGCCAACCAGCCGTTGGTTGTCGTTCTGACCGGCGGTCAGCTATCAGCCGGGCCCGTGCGCTGTGCAGGGTTTGCAGCGGGCCAGCAGCCTCCAGACGCCGGAGCGCCGCTCAGACGGTACAGTCGTCGCGACGGAGCTGAAAGCCGACCGCTGAGAGCTGATAGCCCGTCCACCACAGCGACACGTACGGTCGGGCCAACAACGGTTCTGCATCACCCCTCCCCCATGCGTCGAGCGTCGGGATCGGCCGGGCCGCCGGGCGCGCCCGCCGCGCGCTCGACCTCGGCGCCGGGCGGGAAGGGCGGCGCCGCCGGATCGGCCCCCGGCTCGCCGCCGGGGAACACCGCCACGGCGTACATCAGGACGCCGGCCAGCAGCAAGGCCAGGAAGAAGTGGATCGCCAGGTCGTCGGGCGCGGTGTCGCCGCCCAGCGCGCGCAGGGCCTGGTTGAGGGCGGCGACCGGACCGTCGCCGCCGGGATCGGGCGTCGGCGCGCCGTAGGCGCCGTCGATCGCGGTGGTCGCGCCCGCCACGACGATCGGCGCCTCGCCGTCGCGGCCCAGCCACGCCCCCACGTTGGCGGCGAAGCGGGCGTTGTCGCCGGCGTCGAGCATCAGGTTGATGAACAGGCTGGCGTCGCCCACCAGCAGCGCCTCGCCCTCGCCCACGCGCAGGTGGTAAGCGAAGCCGGTGCCGTCGGCGAAGCGCACCGCGGCGCCGAGGCGGTCGGGCGCGGCGAGGCCCACCGGGTGGTTGGCCACCAGATGGTCCACCCCCCGAAACAGGCCGCCGCGCGGCGACCGCAGCACGTGCAGGGCCGGGTGGCCGCCCAGGCGCGGGCCCTCGGTCGGCGCGGGCACCACGCTGGCCTCGAAGGCGCGCATCAGCGGATCCAGCTCGGGGCCCTCGGCGGCGACCAGCAGGCGCCCGCCCTCCTGGACGAACCGGCGCAGGCCCGCGGTGTCGGCGGCGGGCGGCGCCCCGACCAGGGCCAGGCCGGCGCCCGCGGGCAAGGTGGCGAGCTCGAGGGTGTCGGGCGTGCGGACCTCGATGGCCGTCGTCTCGAGCGCGGTCACCCAGCGGCCCAGGCCGTCCCAGTCGGCGCCGCGGGGCGCCAGATCGGCGCGGGCGGCGCCGGCGAGGGCGAGCAACGACAGGACGAGCGACAGCCTCATCGGCCGGCCCCGAGGCCCGCCCGGACCTGCTCGGCCAGCGCCAGGGCGCGCGCCAGGTCGGCGGGCGCGGGGGGCGTGGGGCCGAAGCACGCGGCGCGCACCAGATCGGTCAGATCGTCGACGGCCGCGTCGGGGGCGCCGCGGCGGGCCAGCGGGCGGCGGGCCTCGTCGGGCGTCTGCCGCCCGAAGCGCAGGGCGGGCCGTCCGGCGACCTGCAGCACCTCGGCGTACAGCGTCTGCAGGCGCGCGCGGAGCGGCAGCAGGTTCAACGCGACCCGGCCGCCGTCGGCGGGCAGCACGTGGCACACCGGGGCGTAGCCTGGGGCCCACGCCCACAGCACCCGGCCGGCGCCGTCGAGGGTGGCGCGGCCGCCCCGATCGGTCGTGCCGGCGACGCCGGGCGGCGGATCGACGGACGCGGCGGCGGGCGTCGGCGCGTCGGGCGCGAGGCGCACGACGGTCGCCGCGCGGAGGGGGGCGGCGGTTAGGGCGTCGCGCACCTGCACGCGCTGCGTGCGATCGGCGGTGGCCGCCGGCAGGTCGTCGAAGGTGAAGGGCGGGGGCAGGGGAGGCTCCGGGGCGCGGCGGGCGCCGCTGGCGGGCGCCCGCCGCGGCGCGCGGCGGCCGCCACCAGCGACAGCGCGGCCAGCGCCGCCGGTCCCCACAGCCACCACGGCGAGGGGGGCGGCGGGGGCGGCACCTCGACGACGACCTCGGCCGACGCGCCCGCGCGCCAACCCGGCGTCGCGGTGTCGGCGGTGGCGCGGAACCGCACCGCGCCGGGCTCGACGTCGCCCGGATCGACGGCGATCTCGTAGCGGCCGTCCGCGCCGGGCCGCGCGCGGGCCACCGGGCGTCCCTCGGCGATCAGCGTCACCGTCGCGCCCTCGGGCCCCACGACCCGCCCGCCGAGCACGATCGGCGCGCCGGGCTCGAGCGGCTCGGTCGCGGCCGCCTCGAGCTGCACGGCGATGGGCAGCGCGGCCTCGACGGTGAGGTCGAGGTCGGCGGGCAGGTGATCCTCGTCCCCCGGCCAGCGGACGCGCACGCGGTGCAGCCCGGGCTCCATCGGCGGCAGGGCCAGCGACGCGCGGCCGTTGCGGTCGGTGCGCGGCCGCGAGGGCGGACGGTCGTCGACCTCGATGGCCAGCCACAGGCCGGGCACGGGCGCCTCGCGCGCGTCGTGCGCGGTGACGGTGAGGGTGAGGGGGCGGCGGGCGTCGATCTCGTCGGGCAGATCGGCGCGCAGGGTGACCGCCGAGCGTCCGACCGTGACCCGCGTGGCCGCCTCGGCCGGCGCCAGCAGAGCCGAGCCGCCGAAGCGGGCCTCGAGGGAGCGCTCGCCGGGGCCGGCGAAGCGCACGGTGGCCTCGAACCCGCCGGCGGCGTCGGTGCGCACGGTCGCGGGAGCGGCGCCGTCGCCGCGGACGGTGATGGCGGCCTGCGGCACCGGCTGTCCCAGGTTGTCGCGCAGCGTGCCCACCAGGGTGGCGCGGTGGCCCCGGCTGGTGGCCCGCAGGCCGTCGACGAAGGCGCGGGCCTTGACCGACACGACGAGCTGGGCCGACGCAGGGGCGGGCGCGCCGACCAGGCCGACCAGCGCCGCGACGAGGAGGGGGCCGCGCATCGCGCCAAGGTAAACCCGGCGCCTTCGTCCTGTCACCTGCGCCGGGCCCCAACGAAGCCTCGGCCCCTCGGTCGGCGCCCCGCACGCCGGCCGGTCTCACCACGCCTGCGCCCGGGGGCCGGTGTTGGACGCTCGCGGGTGGTGGTCGGGACGGGCCGCGCGTTCGGTCGCGAAGGGGCCTGCTGCCCCTGGGCCCGCTTCGTGGCACCATGCGGGCGTGCTGCCCCCCCGTACATCGTCGGCGTGGCTCGGACCGGTCGCCTTCGGGCTGACCTACGCGATCCTCTTCGCGCTGGCGGCGCCGTGGCCGGGCGGCGAGTGGGCGTCGGTGGTCGGCTTCGTGCTGGCGTTCGGCGCGCTCGCCGCGGTGGTCGTCTTCGCCGGGGACGGCGCGGCGCGGGCGCGGCTGGCGCGCGACTCGGCCATCGTGGCGCTGGTGGGGGGCGCGGCGGCGGTGGCGCTGGGCGTCGTGGGCGGCCTGCCGCCGGCGGTGGGTGGGCTGGTCGCCGGCCTCGGGCTGTTGGTGGGCGGCACGTGGCTGGGCGCGGCGCTCGGCCGGGGCGTGCAGGACGCCGCGCACCTGTGGCCGCTGGTGCTGGTGGCCATGGGCGCCGACGCGTGGAGCGTCTTCGCGCCCGAGGGGCTCACCCGGCAGGTGGTCGTCGAGGGCGAGACGCCGCTCGTGGCTCGCCTGGTGGTGCTGTCGTTGCCCGTGCCCGGCGTCGGGGTCGAGCCGGTGCTCGGGGTGGGCGACGTCGTGTTCACCGCGCTGCTGCTGGGCGCCGCGCGCGGCCTCGATCTGCCGATGCGGCGCGCGATCGGCGGGCTGCTGGTGGGCTACGCCCTGTGCCTGGTCGCGCTGGTGGTGCTCGCCCTGCCGCTGCCCGCGCTGCCCTTCCTTGGGCTCGGCTTCGCGGTCGCCCTCGGCCGCCACGCCGCGACGCGCGCCCGCGACGTGGCGCTCGCCCTCGGCTTCGTGGGCTTGCTGTTCGGTCTGCGCTGGTTGGCCGCCTGACCACGCGCGGGCCGGCGCGGGCCTCGGTTGCTGACCGGGCGCCGCGGGGGTGCTATAACCCCGGCCCCGTCGGCGGGGCTCCATGAAGCTGAAACGTCTGGACATTCACGGCTTCAAGTCGTTCTACCACCGCACGACCGTCGTCTTCGACGACGGCATCACCGCGGTCGTGGGCCCGAACGGCTGCGGCAAGTCCAACATCGTCGACAGCATCAAGTGGGTCATGGGCGAGCAGGGCGCGAAGTCCCTGCGCGGCACGTCGATGGAGGACGTCGTCTTCGCCGGCAGCGAGAAGCGCGGCCCGATGGGCATGTGCGAGGTGCGCCTGACCTTCCTCAACGACGGCAGCGCCGAGGTGCCCGCGCGCTGGCAGACCGTCGACGAGATCGCCATCGAGCGGCGGCTCGAGCGCAGCAAGGGAAGCGACTACCTGGTCAACAAGCAGCGCTGCCGGCTGGCCGACATCCAGGATCTGCTGGCGGGCAGCGGCGTCAGCGGCGCGGGCGGGCAGCGGGCCTACGCGATCATCGAGCAGGGGCAGATCGGGAAGATCGTCTCGGCCAAGGCGGACGAGCGGCGGCTGCTGATCGAAGAGGCCGCGGGCATCACCCGCTACCGCGCGCGGAAGAAGCAGGCCGAGCGCAAGATGGACGAGACCCGCGCGAACCTCGAGCGGGTGGACGACATCATCGGCGAGGTCGAGCGCCAGCTCCGCTCGCTCAGCCGACAGGCGAAGAAAGCCGAGCGTTTTCGCGAGTATCGGGCCGAGGTGCGCGCCATCGGGCTGGCCCTGGCCGCCTTCGACTACCGCGCGCTGCAGGACGCGGTGGCGCAGCAGGAGGAGGCCGTCCGCGCGCTGACCGAGGCCGACAACGACGTCGCGCGCGGCATCGGCGCGGCCGAGGCGCGGCGGGCGGCGACGGCGCTGGCCGAGAAGGCGGCCGACGAGCGGGCGCGCGTGGCGACCGACGCGCTGCGGGCCGTCGAGCAGGTGGCGCACGACGCGAAGGGCCAGCTGCAGCTGCTCGAGCGCGAGGCGCAGACGCTGATGCGGCAGCTCGAGACGGCGCGCAGCGATCTCGAGCTGGGCGCCGGGCGGCGGGCCGAGCTCGAGGGCGAGCGCGCGGCGGCGGCGGCGGCGGTGGCCGAGCTCGAGGCGGCGTCCGAGGGGCAGGACGCGGCGCTGGCGGCGCGCGAGGAGGCCCAGAGGTTGGCCAGCCGGCGGCTGCTCGACGCGAAGGCGGACGCCGAGCGGCTGCGGCGCGAGGCCGCCGAGGAGGCCCACCAGCTCGCGCGGGCGCGGGCGCAGCGCGACACGGCGCGGGCCCGGGCCCTCGACCTGCGGGAGCGGGCGGCGGGGCTGGCCGAGGAGCGCGGCGTGCTCGAGGCCCAGCGGGGCGAGCTGCGCGGGCGCGTCGAGGCCGACACGCGGGCGCTGGCCGAGGCCGAGCAGACCATCGCGGCGGCGCGCGCGGCGCAGGCCGAGGCCGAGGCGCGGCGCCAGGCGGCCGAGGCCGAGGCGGCCGAGGCGGTGAAGACCGAGCGCGCGCTGAGCGAGCGCATCGCCGGGCTGCGCAGCCGGCTGCTGAGCCTCGAGGAGCTGGAGCGCAAGCGCGAGGGGCTGGGCGAGGGCAACAAGGCCGTGCTCGAGGCCGGCCTCGACGGCGTGCTGGGCACGGTGCCCGACGCGCTCGAGGTGCCCGCCGAGCTCGAGGCCGCGGTGGCCGAC
This sequence comes from Myxococcales bacterium, assembly GCA_020633465.1. Taxonomy (GTDB): domain Bacteria; phylum Myxococcota_A; class Bradymonadia; order UBA7976; family UBA1532; genus JACKDN01. The sequence continues at coordinate 94,482 of JACKDN010000007.1, read as the reverse complement.
CAGGTCGATCAGGAGGTGCTGTACCGCGAGGCCCTCGGGGCCGGTCTGGCCCAGGGTGATCCGATCGTGCGCCGGCGGCTCGGGTTCCTGCGCGAGCGCGGGCGGGGGGCGCGGGCTGTTCGCCAGCGCGGCGGCGAGCGCGCCTCGACGACGGCCGCCGCGCCGGCGGGCGCGACGCGGCTGGCCGACCGCGTGCCGGCGGGCACGGCGCACCCGGCGCTGGTGCGGCGGCTGCTGGGCGACACGCTGGTCGTCGACGATCTGGACGCCGCGCTGGCGCTGAGCGCGACCTGGGACGGCGTGGTCGTGACGCCTCGACGGCGCGCGCGTCGAGGGCGGCGCGGTGGTGATGGGGGCGCGCAGGGGCCGATCCCGCGCCGCTGAGCCGGCGGCGCGAGATCAAGGCGCTCGAGGCCGAGACCCCGAGAAGGTGGCCGCGCGCCCCGGGGCCGCCGCGCGCGCGGCGGCGGCGCGCGAGGCCGCGAAGGTGGGCCGCGAGGCGGCGGCCGACGCCGCGCGGCGGGCGCAGCAGGGCGAGCTGGCGCGGGCCGAGGCGCGCAAGGATCTGCAGCGGGCCGAGGACGAGGTCGAGCGGGTCGGGCAGCGGCTGGGGCGGCTGGGCGCCGAGGTGGGCCGGCTGAACGACGCGGCGGACGAGGCCGAGGGGCAGGCGCAGGACGCCGCCGAGCGGCTGGCGGACGCCGACGACGCGCGCGACGACCGGGCGCGGGCGCTGCAGGCGGTCGAGGAGGCCGTCGAGGCGGCCGAGGCGGCGCGCGACGAGGCGGTGCACGCGCTGCACCTGCTGAAGACCGGCGTGGTGGCCCGGCGCGAGCGCCTGGACGCGGCGCGGGCGGCGCTGCGGCGCATCGAGCGGCAGGTGGACGAGGTCGAGGAGCGCACGGCGCGGGCGGGTACGCTGCGCGGCGAGGTCGAGCGGCGCCTGAGCGAGCTGGCCGAGCAGCGCGTGGACGCCGAGCACGCGCTGGCTGGCGCGAAGGCCGCGGCGGCCGAGAAGGCGGGCGGCGTCGCCGCGCTGAAGGCCGCGCATCAGGAGGCCGCGGCCGCGCACCAGGAGGCCGAGGAGGCGCTCGAGCGCCTGCGCGGCGGCCGCGAGAGGGGGCGGGACGCGCTGAACGAGGCCCGCCTGGCGCTGCAGGGCGAGCGCCTGCGCCTCGAGAACCTGGGCGAGCGGGTGCGCGAGCGCTGGCACCAGCCCATCGACGAGGTGCTGGCCGCCCACGCCGACGCCGCGCCGCCCACCGCCGAGGATCGGGAGCGCCTGGACGCCCTCGAGACGCTCATCGAGCGCATGGGCGACGTCAACGTGCACGCCATCGAGGAGTTCGAAGAGGTCAGCGCGCGGTCGGAGTTCCTGACTACGCAGCGCGACGATCTGGTGCAGGCCCTCGACGACCTGACGCAGGCCATCGAGCAGATCAACCGCACCAGCAAGACGCTGTTCAAGGACACCTTCGAGGCGGTCAACGCGCGCTTCCAGGTGCTGTTCCCGCGCCTGTTCCGCGGCGGCGACGCCGAGCTGGTGCTGACCGATCCCGAGGATCTGCTCGAGACCGGCATCGAGATGCTGGTGCGCCCGCCGGGCAAGAAGGTGCAGAACGTGGCGCTGCTCAGCGGCGGCGAGAAGGCGATGTGCGCCATCGCGCTGGTGTTCGCCGTCTTCCAGGTGAAGCCCAGCCCGTTCTGCCTGCTCGACGAGGTCGACGCGCCGCTCGACGACGCCAACATCGGGCGGTTCAACGAGATCGTGCGCGAGATGGCGCAGACCAGTCAGATCCTGCTGATCACCCACAACAAGCGCACCATGGAGATCGCCGACGTGCTGTACGGCATCACCATGGAGGAGTCCGGCGTCAGCAAGCTGGTCTCCGTTCGCATGACCTGAGGGGGAAGGCCGCGATGGCCGACGAGTTCCAGACGCTGCTGGTCCAGCACGCGATCGCCCAGGCGGGCGGCGGCGGGGCGGCGCCCGCCGAGGGGGCGGCGCCGGCGGCCGGCGAGACCGCGGCGCCCACGGCGGCGGCGCCGGCCGAGCCCTGGGTCGAGTACGGGCTGTACGGGGCGGTCGCGCTGGCCTTCCTGATCCTGCTGATCAAGGCCCTGCGCAAGCCGACGCCGCCGCCCGACGCGCGCAGCGACGACGTCGATCTGCCCACGCTGACCGACACCCGCACCGAGGCCGAGGTGGCCGCGGCGGCGCGCGAGGCGTTCGCGGTGCCCGAGGTGCTCGGCGGCGGGGCCGGGCGGCCGCAGGTGCGGATGAAGGATCCCGGGGCGGCGCCCGCGCCGACCGGCGAGGCCCCGCCGAAGAAGGCGCCCGCGAAGCAGGAGCCCGCGAAGAAAGCGCCGGCGACGGTCGAGAAGCCCGCGCAGGCGGCGCCCGAGGCCAAGGCGCCCGCCGCGCCGAAGCGGCCCGCCGAGGAGGCCGCCGGCAAGACGCTGCGCGAGGGCCTGGCGCGCACGAACGAGGGCTTCGTCAAGAAGCTGGGCAAGCTGTTCGGCGGCGCGCGCACCATCGACGACGATCTGCTGGGCGACCTCGAGGAGGCGCTGTTCACCGCCGACATCGGCGTGCGCACCAGCCAGAAGCTGGTCGACGGGGTGCACCAGGCGCTGGGCAAGCGCGAGCTGAGCGATCCGAAGAAGGTCTGGCAGGCGATGAAGGGCCAGATCACCGAGATGCTGCAGGTGGACGCCCAGCCGCTGGACCTCGAGCAGGCCAAGCCCTTCGTCGTGATGGTGGTGGGGGTGAACGGCGCGGGCAAGACGACCAGCATCGGCAAGCTTGCGAACCGCTATCGGGCCGAGGGCAAGAAGGTGCTGCTGGCCGCGGGTGACACGTTCCGCGCGGCGGCGGTCGAGCAGCTCGAGGTGTGGGGCAAGCGCGCCGAGGTGCCGGTGGTGCGCGGCAAGGACGGGCAGGATCCGTCGAGCGTCATCTTCGAGGCGGTCAAGCGCGCCACCGACGAGGGCTACGACGTGGTGATCGCCGACACCGCCGGGCGCCTGCAGGCCAAGAAGGAGCTGATGGACGAGCTGGGCAAGGTGCACCGCGTGATCGGCAAGGCCATGCCCGGCGCGCCGCACGAGGTGTGGCTGGTGCTCGACGCGACCAACGGCCAGAACGCGATCAGCCAGGCCAAGGAGTTCACCCAGGTGGTCGAGGTGACCGGGCTGGTGCTGACCAAGCTCGACGGCACGGCCAAGGGGGGGGTGGTGATCGGCATCTGCGACGAGATGCGGCTGCCCGTGCGCTACATCGGCATCGGCGAGAAGGTCGAAGACCTGCGCCCCTTCCAGGCAGATGCCTTCGCCGAGGCGCTCTTCGCGGGCGCGTGAGGCGGGGCCGCGCGCGGCGGGGAGCCTTCCCCGACGGGGCTCCGCGGCCCCCTCGGGGCCGGTTGTTTTTGTTGAAGGTGCCCCCCCGCCGTGCTACGAACGCCGAGAACCGAACCTGGTTGGAACGGAGGCCATGAACCGCCGATCGAGGGCTTGCCTGGTCGTGTTCCTGGCGTGCGCCTTTGCCGCGCCGTCCGCCTTTGCGCAGGACATGACGTTCGATCCGGTCGACGTGGGTGGCGACGACGCCGCTCAGCAGGACACCGGCGCAGCTGACGACGGCGGGGGTGATCTCACCTTCGACGTCATCGACACCGAGGCCGCCGCCAAGGAGGTCGAGCGCAGTCGGAAGGCGGAGATCGACCTGATCCGGGTCATCCAACGGCGGCCCTTCCTCCGACGCAACCGCGTCGAGGTGGCCCCCTTCCTCGGCACGAACATCAACGACTCGCTCGTGAACATGTTCCTCGCCGGCGGCAACCTGAACTACCACCTCACCGAGGTGATGGCGGTCGGCGTCAACGGCGGCTACAGCCTCGGCTCCGAGACCGACCTGTTCGACTCGGTCATCGAGGACTACGAGCTGTTCCCGCAGGTGTCGAAGGTGCAGTGGTGGGCCATCCTGGACTTCCAGTACGTGCCCATCTACGGCAAGTTCGCGCTGTTCAACACGTGGATCATCCCCTGGGACACCTACGTCGTGCTCGGCGCGGGGTGGACCAAGACCGAGCTCGACGGCCACCCGACGCTGTCGGTGGGCGCGGGGCAGCGGTACTTCATGAACCGCTGGTTCACGCTCGATCTCGAGCTGCGGGACAACATCTACAACGAGGACTACCCGGGTGACAGCCAGCTGGTGAACAACATCGTGTTCACCGCCGGTGTCAGCTTCTTCCTGCCGCCCGACTTCGAGTACCGGACGCTGAAGTGAGGGGGGCGCTGGAAGTGAGAAGCTCAGTGAGCACGCACGCCGAGTCGAACCCCCGCCGCGCGGCCGTCGCGCTGCTGGCGGCGGCCGCCGCGCTGGTCGTCGGCGTCGACGGGTCGGGCCCCGCCGACGACGGCCTCGCGCTCACCGCCGGGGGCGCCGCGCACGCGGCGAGCATCCAGGGGCCGCGCCGCTCGGCGCTGGAGCGGCTGGAGGAGGGCGACGCCATCCGCAAGCGGCTGCTGCTGCGCGGCGGTCGCTTCGAGCTGACGCCGACGGTGGGCTTCACGCTCAACGACGCCTTCCAGCGCAACCTGCTCGTGGGGGCGCACCTGGCCTACCACCTGAACGACGACTGGGGGATCGGGGCCACGGTGATGGGCGGCTTCGCCTTCAACAGCGGGCTGGCCGATCGCATCGAGGACGAGCGCCCCGAGAAGGCCGACGCCGGCGCCTTCTCGAACGTGGGCTTCCTGGGCACGGTCGAGGTGCTGTACGCACCCCTTGTCGGCAAGTTCGCGCTCTTCGGGCGCTCGGTGCTGAACTACGATCTGCACCTGCTCGCGGGGCTGGGCGGCACGCTGATCAGCGGCTCGTCCGACGTCGAGTCGGCGACGCCCACCGGCGTGGTCGGCATCGGCCTGCGCACCTTCGTGACGCACGGCATGGCGCTCAACATCGAGGTGCGGGACTACATCTACTCGGCCGCGCTGAACTCGGTGGTCGAGCCCCAGGGCGACGGCGAGCAGAGCACGTCGGCCGACAGCAACATCAGCAACAACTTCGCCGTGACCGTCGGCTTCGGGTTCTACTTCCCGCAGGACCCCGAGGTCAGCGACTGAGCGCGTGTATCGGCTGCGTTCAGCTCTCTTCGGTACGGCCGGCCGCCGGGTCGCCGCCCTCCTGATCGCCAACGCCGTGTTCCACGGCGCGGCGGCGCTCATCCACCGGTACATCGACACGCAGGCCAGCTCGCCGGGCCTCAGCTTCGTGCTGCTGGCCTTGTGGATGGCGCTCGGCGTGATCGCCGCGCTCGTGACGGTGATCGCCCTCGGCAACGTGCTGTTCCACCCCACCTGGTCGGACGACTTCCTGCGCGACGAGATGGCCGATCTCGACGCCCGCATCTCGGGCGAGAAGGGGCGCGAGACCACCGACGAGGACGATCTGGCCGCGCTGCACGGCGGCGACTCGACCGTCCGGTTCGGGCTGTACTTCCTGGCGATCGCGGCGGCGAACATCCTCGGCTCGAACGCGCTGGCCGGGGGCTTCCTGCAGCGGTACTCGCACCCGGGCGTGGCCATCGTGCACATGCGCAGCGACGATCCCGTGCTGCGGCGCGAGGGGATGACCATGCTGGCGTCCCGCCTCGACTTCACGGTGACGCCGGCGATCGAAGAGGTGGTGCTGGCGGCGCTGAACGATCCCGACGAGGGGGTGGCGGCGCGGGCGGCGTTCGTCGTCGGGGCGCTGAGCGTCGAGGCGGCCGTCGGGCGGCTCGAGCAGATGATCGCGCAGCAGCCGGCCCTGGCCTTCACGGCGCTGATCGCGCTGGGGCAGGTCGAGGGCGAGGCCGCGCGCGAAGCCGGCCGGCGGGTGGCGCGGCTGCCGCAGGCGCAGGCCGAGCCGCGGGCCCTCGCCCTGATGTTGGGCATGCTGCGCGTGCCCGCGATCGACCGGCTGCGCGCCATCTACGCCACCAGCGAGGACGAGGACACGCGCGTGGCGGCGCTGTGGGCGCTGGGCGAGATGCGTGAGGCGCAGCTGCTCGATCTGCTGGCCGGCGCGCTCGAGTCGCCCTCGCTGGCCCTGCGGTGCGCGGGGGTGCTGGGGCTCGAGAAGCTGGTCGACTTCGACACCAGCGAGCCGCTGAAGAAGGCCTTCGAGGCCGCGGACGATCCGCTGGTGCGCTGCCCCGAGAAGAACGTGCCGGTGCAGGAGGGGGGGCCGACGATCCCGATCGTGCCGCACCGCAACTACCAGCTGGCCATCATCCGGGCGCTGGCGACGACGGACGATCCCACGCTGATCACCTGGCTGCCGGCCCACCAGGAGGGCGTCGAGTCGCGGACCCACGCGCTGATGAAGAAGCTGTGGGAGAGTCTGAAGGCCAAGGACGAGCGCGGCGAGCTCAACCCGCTCAAGCGCAGGGTGCGGATGCGCCGACTCCAGGCCGGTGCGCCGGACGCGGGGCCGCCCGCCGGTGACGGTGGGGCGGCGCCCGACGCGGGCGCGCCGGACGGGGGAGGCGATCGATGACGACGCGGGTGTGGGCCTTCGGCGGCGGCAAGGGGGGCGTCGGCAAGTCGCTCGTCTGCGCCGTGGTCGGCGCGGAGCTCGCGCGGCGGGGGCTGCGCGTCGTGGCGTTGGACGCCGATCTGGGCGCCGCGAACCTGCACACGTTGTTGGGCGTGCTGCAGCCGGCCCGCACGCTGGACGACTTCGTGCGGGATCCCGAGGCCCGGCTCGAGGACGTGTGCCTCGAGACCGAGGTGGCCGACCTGCGGCTGGTGAGCGGGGCGGCCGCCATCCTGCGCGCGGCGCACCCGCGGCCGGCCGAGCGGGCGCGCTTGATCGACGCGCTGATGGCGCTGGACGTCGACGCCGTACTGCTCGACCTGGGCGCCGGCACGCATTACGCGACCCTCGATCTGTTCAACCTGGCGGGCACCGGGCTGGTGGTGACGGGGCCCGAGCCGACGTCCATCCAGAACGCCTACGCCTTCCTGAAGGCGGCGCTGTTTCGCCGCATCGAGCTGGGGGCCGGCCACCTGGCCAGCGTCCGGGAGGGGCTGGCGCGGGTGGTGCGGCCACGCGACGCCGCCGAGCGCCTGGACGCCGTGGGCGCGCTGATCGAGGCGCTGCGTGGATCGGATCCGGCGGCGGCCGACGCGGTGGCGGCCTTGGTCGCCGATCACCGGGGGCGCCTGGTGGTGAACCAGGGCACGGCGCGCGAGGAGCGGCGGGTGCTGGGCGCGCTGCGCGTCGTGTGTCAGCGGTACCTCGACGTCGATCTGCCGCACGCCGGCACCCTGCCGGTGGACGCCGAGGTGCGGACGGCCATCCGGCGGATGAAGTCGGTGGCGCGCGCGGCGCTGGTGGGGCCGCTGGCCGACGCGGTCCGCACGATGGTGGACGCGGTGCTGGCCGAGGATCGGCCGCCGCGGCCCGAGCTGCTGGCTCGCCCCGATCCGATGCCCAGCCTGGTGGCCGAGGCGCCGCGTGGCGACGCGGGGGCCGACCCCGGCGCGGGCGTGGCGCCCGGGGACGGCGAGGTGGGCGGGCCGAGCGGAGACGACGCGGTCGCGCCCGACGAGCCCGCCGCCGAGGGGGGCCGGGACGAGGCCGGGCCCGTCGCGACCGAAGCGCCCGAGATCACCGGCGAAGGGAGCGCGCGGGACGAGGCCGAGCTCGAGGCCCCGAGCCGGGAGGCCGACGCGGGCGCGGGCGCCGCGGACGCTGGGCCGGTCGAGGCGACCGGTGACGAGGCCACCGCCGGCGAGGCCGACGTGCTCCCGAGGGCGCCCGCGGCGGACGCCGAGGCGGGCGCGCGCGCCCCCGAGGACGCCGACCCGCCGCCGCCCGCGGCGGACGCCGAGGCGGGCTTGCCGCCCCCGACGACACCGACGCGCCGCCGCCGCGGCGGACGCCGAGCAGGCGCGCCGCCCCCGAGGACACCGACGCGCGGCCGCCCGCGGCGGACGCCAGGCAGGCGCCGCCCGAGGAGGCACGACGCGCGCGCCGCGCGCGGCGGACGCCGAGGCGGGCGCGCCGAGGCCGCCGACGAGCCGCCGCCCCGCGGCCGAGGTGGCGCCGCCGCCCGAGCGCCGACCGAGCTGGATCTGTGGGAGGAGGTGTTCCCCGCCACGCCCGAGGCGCCCGCCGATCTGGACTCGATGTTGGCGCTGGACGAGGCGCCCGGCGCGGACGAGCTGGGCGAGCTGCCCCTGTCGGACGTCGAGGAGCTGGGCGAGCTGCCGGTGACACCGGGCCTCGGCGGCGCGACACCCCGGCCGGCCTCGAAGCGCACCGTGGATCGGATGGACGCCGCCGAGCTGGCGCTGCGCGAAGGTGCTGGCGGCGCCGCCGCCGGTCGGACGCGTCCCTGGGCCGACGGAGCCGAGCGGGGCGGCGTGTCGAGCGGGCCCGCCGCCGCGCGGCCGCCGGTCGACGGGACGGCGCCGGGCCTCGAGGCCGAGCCGGACGACGCGCTGGCCCACGATGCGTCGAGCGCGGGCGACCGGCCGGCGTCGGCGACCGGGCCGGACGTCGAGGGCGAGGTCGAAGCGTCGGCCGAGGTCGCCGGCGAGGCGACGGCGTCCGCGTCGGGCACGTCGTGGAGCGACGCCCCGGCACCCGCCGTGGATGCTGGGCCGGCCGACTCGGTGGAGATTCCGACCGCGCCGCCGCTGGGCGAGCCCCCGGCGGAGCCGGAGGACGAGCCCACCGACGCGCCGCCCGCGCCCGAGGCCGTGGCCGCGACCGAGGTGGGCCAGCCGCCCGCGCCGGAGGCCGGCGCCGCGACCGAGGTGGGCCAGCCGCCCGCGCCGGAGGACGGCGCCGCGACCGAGGTGGGCGAGCGGCCCGCGCCGGAGGACGGCGCCGCGACCGAGGTGGGGGCGAGCCGCCCGCGCCGGAGGACGGCGCCGCGACCGAGGTGGGCGAGTCGCCCGCGTCGGGGGCGGGCCACGCCGGCGAGGTGGGCGACCCGGCCATGGGCGACGGCGGCGCGGCGCCCGCCCCGGTCGCCCGGACCGACGACGACGTGGACCTGGTGCTCGACGACGACGCGGCGTGGGCCGACGAGCTCGACGCCGCCTTCGCGGAGTCCGAAGCGTGGGACCTTGCGGCCTTCCCGGGGACGGACGACGCCGGCGCTGCCGACGCCGTCGGGGGCCCGGCCCCGATCGCTGCGCCGGACAGGGCTGCGCCGGGAGCGGAGGCGACGACGGGCCAGACGTCGGCGGCGGCCGCGCCGGCCGACCTGCTCGCCGGATGGGGCCCCTCGGTGTCCGGCGACGACGCCGCGCCGGCGGCGGACGCCGCGGCGCGGCGGCGGCGGACGCCGCCGCGCCAGCAGCGGACGGCGCCGCGCGGGCGGCGGACGACGCCGCGCGGGCGGCGGACGACGCCGCGTCGGAGACCGCCGTCCCGAGCGGCGCCGCGGCGCCGGCCGCCGACGCCGCCGCGCCGAGTTCCACGCCCGCGCCGGCCTCGTCGGGGGCGCCCAGGCACCCGGACGAGGCGGACGAGGGGCGCGCGCCGTCCCAGGCTGCACCTCGACGCCGCGGCCGTCGCGGCCTCGCTCGAGGCAGCCACGCTGGCCGCGCCCATCCCGGCGTGGCCGGGCGAGGGATCGCTGGGCGGCGCGCTGTCGGCGGTCACCGGCGCGGCGGACGACGCCGAGCCCCAGTGGCCGGACGCCGACGAGACGGCCCGCACCGCGGCGGGCACCTACGGCCCCTACGATTCGCTGCCCGACTTCGACCCCTCGTCCCTCGATCCCGTCAGCGCGGGGTCGATGGGGGACGAGACGCCGGCGCCGGCCGGCCCCGTCTCGGGCGGGCGGTCGCTGCCCGGGGTGACGCCCTTCGATCGGCCGCGCACCGTCGACGAGGACGTCGAGCAGGCCTTCGGCGAGCTGGTCGACGCGCCGGCCGAGCCGACCGGGCGCGGCGCCGCGGACGACGCGCCCGACGCGACCGGTGACGGCGCCGCGCGGCCGTCCGCCGCCGACCTGTCCGAGGCGCCGGCCACGGCCGCACGCCCGCGTCCCTGCCCGGCATCCCGGCGGCGTGGGTCGCTGGCATGAGCGATCTGGTCGACGACGATCTGGCCGACGCCTACGACCCGTGGGACGACGTCGAGCTCGCGTCCTCGGCGGGCGCCGCCGGGCCGCCGCGCGCCGCCGCGCTGCGGGCCGATCCGCTGGCCACCTGGGCCCCCCGCCGACGCGGCGCCTCGCCCGGCCGGGCGCCGCCCCGGCGCGCCGCTGCCGGATCCGCCGTCGCACCCCTCGACCGGCATCGACGAGGGGGTCACGACGCCCGACGGCGCGCTGCACGTGCAGACGACCGATCTGGCGCCGGCCCAGGCCTTCATCCGTCAGAGCATCTTCCGCGACGGCCGTCTCGTGCACCGCGTCGACCACCCGTACGAGGATCTGCTGGACGCGAAGGGCACCGCCCTCGATCCGCAGCGCGTCCCGGCGCGGGTCGAGAGCCTGCACCGGCAAGTGGTCGACGTCACCCGCCGGGCCGGGCTCGAGGGGCTCGCGCAGCTGCCGCTGTCCGAGGGGGATCGATGAGCCCGACCGTCTGGATTCTGGGGCGCACCGACGAGCTGGCGGCGCTCGAGGCGGCGCTGCGCGCGGAGGGCGTCGTCGTGCGCCGCGCCCCGTCCACCGAGCTCGAGGCCGTGGTGCTGGCGGTCTACGACGGTCGCGGCCTGCTGCTGGTGGACGCCCGCAGCCCAGCGGGGGCCGACGCCCTCGCGGCGCACGACAGCGCCCTCGTGCCGCTGCTGGCGGTCGCCGCCCCCGACGCGGCGCTGCCGGCCGGTACGCTGCGGCTCGTGCCCGACGCGCCCGCCGTGATGGCGCACCACGTCCGCGAGGTGCTGGCGCTGCCTTCGAACCTGCGTCGCCACCCGCGCATCCGCGTGGATCTGGCGGTCGCGATCGACGGATCGCCCTGTCGCACCCGCGACGTCAGCCTCTACGGGCTGTGGGCCGAGCCGGCGCCCGCCGTCGACGAAGGGCAGGGCGTCGCGCTGCGCGTCGCCCTGGCGGACGGCGCCGAGATCCACCTCGACGGGCGGGTCATCGCGCGCCGCGGCGACGGGGCGGCCATCCGCTGCCGCCCGGCCAGCGACGCCGATCTGCTGCTGTGGATCCACCTGCTGCTGGGTGGCCTGGCCGACAGCCCGCTGCACGGCGCGACCGATCCCCTGGGCGTGCTGTTCGCCGACTGACCGACGCCCCGGGCGCGCCGTCCCGGCCCCGAAACGACACGAGCCCCGGCCGCCGAAGCAGCCGAGGCTCGTGTACGTCGACCCGGCCTGCGCCGGGTCGTCACCGATCAGAAGTCGTAGTCGGGCATGCCGCCACCGGCGCCGGGCGCCGCGTCCTTCTTCTTCTCGGGCTTGTCGGCGACGAGGGCCTCGGTCGTGATCATCAGCGACGAGACGCTGGCCGCGTTCTGCAGCGCGTGGCGCACCACCTTGGTGGGGTCGATGATGCCCATCTTGAGCATGTCACCGTACTCCTCCGTGGCGGCGTTGAAGCCGAACGAGCCGTCGTTGTCCTTCACCTTCTGGATCACGATGCTGCCGTCGACGCCGGCGTTCTTCGCGATCTGGCGCAGGGGCTCCTCGACGGCGCGCTTGATGATGTTCACGCCGAACTGCTGGTCGTGCGGCAGCTCGAGGCCGTCGAGGGCCTTCGCCGCGCGGATCAGCGTCACGCCGCCGCCGGGGACGATGCCCTCCTCGACGGCCGCGCGGGTCGCGTGCAGGGCGTCCTCGACGCGCGCCTTCTTCTCCTTCATCTCGGTCTCGGTGGCCGCGCCGACCTTGATGACCGCGACGCCACCGACCAGCTTCGCGAGGCGCTCCTGCAGCTTCTCGCGATCGTAGTCGCTGGTGGTGTCGGCGATCTGGGTGCGGATCTGGCCCACGCGACCCTCGATGGCGTTCTTGTCACCGGCGCCGTCGACGATGGTGGTGTTGTCCTTGTCGATCACCACCTTCTTGGCCTTGCCCAGGTGGGTCAGCGTGGCGTTCTCGAGCTTGAAGCCGAGATCCTCGCTGATCACCTCGCCGCCGGTCAGGACGGCGATGTCCTGCAGCATGGCCTTGCGGCGATCGCCGAAGCCGGGCGCCTTGACGGCGGCCACCTTCAGGGTGCCGCGCAGCTTGTTGACCACCAGCGTGGCCAGCGCCTCGCCGTCGACGTCCTCGGCGATGATCACCAGGGGACGACCCGACTGCGCCACCTTCTCCAGCACCGGGAGAAGGTCCTTCATGTTGCTGACCTTCTTCTCGTGGATCAGCAGCAGGGCGTCGTCGAGCTCGGTCACCATCCGCTCGGGATCGGTGACGAAGTAGGGGCTCAGGTAGCCGCGGTCGAACTGCATGCCGTCGACGGTCTCGAGCGTCGTCTCGAGGCCCTTGGCCTCCTCGACGGTGATCACGCCGTCCTGGCCGACCTTCTCCATCGCCTCGGCGATGATGTCGCCGATGGTGCGGTCGCCGTTGGCCGAGATGGTGCCGACCTGGGCGATGTCGCTGTGGCTCTGGGTGGGCTTGCTGATGGTGTCCAGCTCGCCGCCGATGGTCTCGACGGCCTTGTCGATGCCGCGCTTGATGTCCATCGGGTTGACGCCGGCCGAGACCAGCTTCACGCCCTCGCGGTAGATGGCCTGCGCCAGCACGGTGGCGGTGGTGGTGCCGTCACCCGCGACGTCCGAGGTCTTCGAGGCGACCTCCTTGACCATCTGCGCGCCCATGTTCTCGAGCTTGTTCTCGAGCTCGATCTCCTTGGCGACGGTGACGCCGTCCTTGGTGACGAGGGGCGAGCCGAAGCTCTTGTTGATGACGACGTTGCGGCCCTTGGGGCCGAGGGTGACCTTGACGGCGTCGGCCAGCGCGTTCACGCCACGGAGGACGTGGGCGCGGGCGGTCTCCGAGAAGACGATGTCCTTGGCGCTCATGTTGACTCCTTCAGCGCTCGACGATGGCGAGGACCTCGTCCTCGCGAAGAATGAGATGCTCCTCGCCACCGAGCTTGATCTCGGTGCCGCTGTACTTGCCGAACAGCACCCGGTCGCCCGCCTTGACCTCGAGCTTCCGTACCGAGCCGTCCTCGAGGATCTTCCCGTTGCCGACGGCGATGACCTCGGCCTCGATGGGCTTCTCCTTGGCGGTGTCGGGGATGATGAGGCCGCCCTTGGTGGTGGTCTCGGCCTCGACGCGCTTGACGATGATGCGATCGTACAAGGGCCTGATGTTCACGTTCTCTCCTCCCGATGCGAGGGACGTTGTCGGACGGCACGGCCCGTCGCGATCGGATCGCGATGGGCGCGCCGCCGGGTGCCTTCGTTCGAAGCTGTTTCGCGGCGTCAACCGCGAGCGGGCGTCACTCTAAGCACTGACCGGGGGGTGTCAACCCCGGGTGGTCGTTTTTTTGTGCGCCCATCAACTTGCCGGAATCGCAGTCGATTTCGGGTGGGATTCAGCACTCGCGGGGGGCGAGTGCTGGCAGCCGCGCGGCGAGAGTGCCAGTGAGGGAGCCACCGCGGCGGGGTGGGGGACCGCGGCCGCCGGTGGCCGCCGAGGCCGGACGAGCCTTCGCCGGCTCAGTCCAGGCGCCGGTACACGCCGACCACCTCGCCGAGGATCATGGTCTCGCGGAAGTCGCGCTTGTGGACGTAGATGGGCGCCATGCCGGCGTTGGCGGGCTGGAACCGGACGCTGTCGCCCTCGGGGTAGAACCGCTTGCAGGTGGCCTCGCCCTCGATCATCACCACGACGATCGAGCCGCGCTCCGCGGTGGGCGTCTTGCGCACGAAGACGTAGTCGCCGTCGAAGATGCCGTCCTCGATCATCGAGTCGCCCACGATGCGCAGGGCGAAGACGTGCTCGCGACGGCCGAGCAGCAGGCGGTCGATCTTGACCCGATCCTGGGACTCGTCCATCTGCATGCCCGAGGTCAGCAGCGGGGCGCCGGCCGCCACCCGCCCCAGCACCGGCACCTCGACGAGATCGGCGTCGGTGGCGCCGATGACCTCGGCGGCCTCGACGACCTCCTCGTCGACGTTCACCGGGCGCATCGCCCGACTCTTCAGGTCGTCCCGGCGCAGATAGCCCTTGCGCTCGAGCGCCTTGAGGTGGTCGTTGACCCCGTTGGTGGACTTGATACCCATGTGCTTGCCGATCTCGCGGATCGTCGGCGGGTAGCCCCGTGCGGAGATGGAGTTGCCGATGAAGTCCAGGATCTCCTGCTGCCGCTTCGTCAGCCCTTTCACGCGCGCGCCCTCCGTCGCCGGGGATGTCGGATGACCGGCGGGCCCCTCCCGTCGATCGGCGTGCGCCCATACTGAACGCACTTTCATGTGCGAATGGAAACTACTGAACGGGAGAACAGGTTGTCAACGGGCGAAAACGACGGCGCCGCGACAAGTTCGGCGCAGGTGCTGCTGGCGTCGGGATCGCCTCGGCGACGGGTGATGCTCGAGGCGGCGGGCGTGCGGCTGCGCGTGCGCCCGGTGGACCTCGACGAGACCCCCGCCGCGGGCGAGCCGCCCGAGGACTTCGCGCGCCGGATGGCGGTGGAGAAGGCGGAGGCCGGCGTGGCCGCGCGGCGCCCGGACGATCCGCGCTGGGTGCTGGCCAGCGACACCGTGGTGACGGTGGACGGCGCCATCCTGGGGAAGCCGGCCGACGGCGCCGAAGCGCTCGCGATGCTCGGTCAGCTGCGCGGGCGGACGCACACGGTGCTGACCGCGTTCGCGCTGGCCTCGCCGGGGCGCGCGCCCCAGGTGGCGCACACGGCGAGCGCGGTGCGCTTCGCCGACTTCGACGCGCCCGCTGCCGAGGCCTACGTGGCCAGCGGCGAGCCGATGGACAAGGCCGGCGCCTACGGCGTGCAGGGCGGCGGCGGGCAGTTCGTGGACGCCGTCGACGGCAGCTACGACGGCGTCATCGGCCTGCCGCTGGCCGAGACGCTCGAGGCGCTGGTCGAGGTCGGGGCGCTGCCCGCCTTCGCGTCGGACGTCGCGCGCCGCCTGGCGATCGTGCGCGGTCGCATCGCCGCGGCGGCGCAGGCGGCGGGTCGCCGCGCCGAGGACATCGTGCTCGTGGGGGCGAGCAAGGCCCAGCCCGTCGAGCGCCTGCAGGCGGCGCTCGACGCCGGGCTGCGCGATCTGGGCGAGAACTACGTGCAGGAGTGGCGCGACAAGGCCGACGCGCTCGGCGACGCGCCGCGCTGGCACTTCATCGGCCACCTGCAGCGCAACAAGGCGAAGTACGTCGCCGGGCGCGTGCACCTGATCCACGGCGTCGACTCGGTGGCGCTGGGCGAGGCGCTGGCGAAGCGGGCAGGGGAGACGCCGGTCCGCGTGCTGGTGCAGGTCAACATCGGCGACGAGGACACCAAGAGCGGCGTCGCCGCCGAGGGCTTGGGCGAACTGCTCGGTGGGCTGGACGCCGTCGACGGCCTGCGCGTCGATGGGCTGATGGCGGTGCCGCCGCCCGACGGCCTGGTCGCCACGCGCCGCCGCTTCGACGCCCTGCGCGCCCTGCGCGACGCCCACGCCCGGCCGGATCGCCCGCTGCCGTCGCTGTCGATGGGCATGTCGGACGACTTCCCGGCCGCCATCGCCTGCGGCGCGACGCACGTGCGCGTCGGGACCGCGCTCTTCGGACCCCGCGGCTGACCCGCGCGGGTGGTTGGGGTCGAGCGGGCGACTGAGCTACTCTGGCGGCCGGACGGGAGGGGTCGATGGACGGGAACCTGGGGCTGGTCGGCTGCGGCCAGCTGGGGCAGGCGCTGCTGGGCGGCTGGCTCGAGGCGGGGGTGGTGCCCGCGTCGCGCGTGTGGGTGACCGATCCGCACACCGGCGACGCGGTGGCCGAGCGCTTCGCCGTCCGCGCCGCGGATCCGGGCGAGGTCGCCGACGCCGCGCGCGTCATCGTCCTCGCCGTGAAGCCCCACCTGGTCGCGAAGGCGCTGGCGGATGTGCCGCTGACCGAGGATCACCTGGTGATCTCGGTGGCCGCCGGCGTGTCGCGCGCTCGCGTCGCCGCCGAGGCCCGCGGCGCCCGCGTCGTCCGCGTGATGCCCAACGTCGCGGCGACCATCGGCCAGAGCGCCACCCTGGTGCTCGCCGGCCCCGGCGACGATCCGGCCGATGTGGCGGTCGCCCGCACCCTCTTCGAGGCCGTCGGCATCGCGGAGGAGGTGAGCGACGAGCGCCTGTTCCATGTCGGCACCGCCCTGGTGGGCAGCGCCCCGGCCTTCCTGTTCGCGGCGATCGAGGCCCTGGCCGACGGCGCCGTGCAGGGCGGGATGCCGCGCGCGACGGCCCTGCGCCTGGCCGCCGCCACGATGCGCGGGGCCGGCGCTTACGCCCTCGAGTCGGGGCGGCACCCGGGCGCGCTGAAGGACACGGTCACGTCGCCCGGCGGCACGACGATCGCCGGGCTGAGCGTCCTGGAGCGGCGCGCCTTCCGCGGCGCGCTCATCGACGCGGTGGGGGCCGCCACGGCGCGCTCCGAGGAGTTGGAGAGGTCGTGAAGATCACGCCGCTCGAGGTCGATCAGCAGCAGTTCCAGCGGGTGTTCCGGGGCTGCGATCCGGAGCAGGTGCACACCTTCCTCGATCTGGTGTCGCGCGAGATGGAGGAGCTGATCCGGGAGAACAACCAGTTCAAGGAGGATCTGCGCCGGCGCGATCAGCAGCTGGCCGAGTTCCGCGCCAACGAGGCGCAGCTGCGCGAGGCGCTGGTGTCGGCCGGCCGCATGACCGACGAGATCAAGGAGGGCGCGCGCAAGGAGGCCGAGCTCATCCGGGCCGAGGCCGAGCTGCGCGCCGAGAAGATCGTCGCCAACGCGCAGGAGCAGGTGGTGCGGCTGGCCGACGAGACCCAGGCGCTGCGCCGCCAGAAGGCCCGGCTGCTGGCCGAGCTGCGCGGGGTGCTCGACGGGCACCGGCGCCTGCTCGAGACCCAGGAGGAGCTGGATCGCGAGGCCAAGGAGGCGCGGCAGGCGCGGCGCGAGGCGCCCCGTTGAGGCCGGCCTCGCCCCGTCCGCGCGTCGTGTGCCTCGGGTGAGGTGGCTCGGCGCCCTGCTGTGCGCGCTGGTCCTCTCGGTCGGGGCGGCGTGGGCCGACGAGCCCGAGCTCGACCGGGCCGAGACCGCCCGCTACGCCTTCGAGTGGGCGCCGGGGCTGGACGGCTTCGCGCGCGCGCTGATGGAGGACGTCGAAGAGCAGCACGATCGCATCTACGACGAGCTGGGCGCCGTCGCCCCGGACGGGCGGACCCGCGTGGCCCTGCTGCGCGACGAGGCCGACATGCTGGCGTTGGCGCGCGCGCGCTTCCAGGGGCGCCCGCCCGAGTGGGCCGAGGGCCTGGCCTATCCCGAGGCGCGCGCGATCTTCCTGCACGTGGGCAGCGGGCCGGACGCCCTGGCGGTGACGCTGCAGCACGAGATCAGCCACGTCGCGCTGGGCGATCTGAGCGGCCGCGGCGCGCCGCGCTGGTTCTCCGAAGGCGTGGCCATCCGGCAGTCCGAGGGCTTCTCGATGGAGCGCGCCTGGCTCTTGACCGAGGCGGCGACGATGGGCGCCCTGCACCCGCTGCGCGACCTGTCGCGCGGCTTCCCCGCCTCGGGCGCGCGCGCCGGCGTCGCCTACGCGCAGGCCGTTCACTTCGTGGGGTACCTGCAGGCCGAGTTCGGCATGCCGAAGTTCCGCGCCCTGCTGGCGCGGCTGCGCGGCGGTCGGGCCGACTTCGCGGCGGCGGTCGAGGCGACCTACGGGCGGTCGCTGGACGCCATCGAGGCGGACTGGCAGTCGACGCTGAAGGTGCGCTGGGGTTGGATCCCGGTGCTCTTCGGCTCGACCACGCTGTGGAGCCTGGCGGCCCTGGCCCTGGTCTGGGGCTGGCGGCGCCGGCGGCGGCAGCAGGCGAACCGCATCGAGGCGATGCGCAAGGACGAGGCGGTCGAGATGGCCGAGGACATCGAGATCGCCCACGGCCTCGACGCCCACCCCAGCCTGCACGATCCCTACGACGGTCGGCCGCCGACGATCCACTGAGCAGGTGGCGGGAGCGCGCGGCCGTGTTGTCAGTCCCCGGGGGCGGTGATATGCCCACGGTGCAGCGGAGGGAGGGGCCGCGGCACGTGGTGTCATGAGCGACGAGCGCGACGGATACGACATCGACCGGCGGTGGTTCGACCGCCAGCTCAGCACGCCCGCGCCCAGCGCCGACGCGGAGAGCTCGGCCGAGTGGGACCGTCTGCAGGCCACCCTGAAGGCCTTCGAGCGGGAGATCGACGCCACCATCGATCCGCGGCGCCGCGCGGCCCTGTGCTACGAGGTCGGGCGCATCTACGAGCGCGAGCTGAGCGACGACCGGCGCGCGGTGCTGTTCTACCAGCGCGCGGCGCGCTCGGATCCGCATCACCTGGCCACCCTGCGCGCCGGCCGCCGGGTGTTTCGCCGCGCGGGCAAGTGGCAGATGGTGGTGCGGCTGATCGACGCCGAGCTGCGCGCGCGGGCGGGCGCCGTCGAGCGGGCGCGGCTGCTGATCGAGAAGGCCGAGATCTACCTCTGCCGCTTCGGCTGGGCGAAGGAGGCCCGCAGCTGCTACGGCGCGGCGCTGGAGCTGACGCCCGACGATCCGGTCGCCGCGCGCGGCCTGGCGCACGCCGCCGCGCTGGGCGGCGACGCGGTCGGCGCGGCGCGCGCGGCCGAGAGGCGGCGGCGCGGGCCAGCGCCGATCCGGCCATGGCGCGGGCCCTGCGCGTGGACGCCGCCACGGCGCGGCTGCGCGCGGGCCAGCCGGACGCGGCGGTGCGGCTGCTCGAGGACGCGCTCGAGGACGCGCCGGCCGACGCGGGCGCGCTCGAGCAGCTGGCCCGCATCCACCGCGAGGCCGGCCGCTGGCGGGCCTACGTCACCACGGCCCACCAGTCGGCGAGCGCCATCCGCGACGCCGAGCGCCGCGCCCACCTGCTGACGCACCTCGCGCGCGTCACCCTCGAGCGGCTGGAGGATCCGTCCCTGGCCGAGGAGCTCTTGGCCAGCGCGGTCGAGGCCGATCCCGGCGACGCGCTGGCCTGGCAGATGCTGGTGGACTGCCTGCGCCGCCGGGGCGCGCACGCCGAGGCGGCGCGCGGCCTCGAGCGGCTGGTCGCCGCCACCGAGGACGCGGCGGGCCAGGTGGACGGGCTGTGGGCGCTGGCGACCTTGCGGCTGGATGCCATGGAGGACGAGGCGGGCGCCGTCGCCGCGCTCGAGCGGCTGCTGCAGGTCGAGCCCACCTGGCAGCCGGCGCTCGAGCTCTTGGGCCGCCTGCTGACCCGACGGGGCGACTGGGCCGCGCTGGTGGCGATGCACCGCGCCGAGCTCGAGAGCCTGGGGGATCCCCGGCAGCGGGCGAACCAGTACTACAAGATCGGCGAGCTGTTCGAGCTGCACCTGCACGACGTCGCGGCGGCCGCCGAGGCCTATCGCGAGGCCGTCGAGCTGGATCCCGACTTCGTCCACGGGGCGCGGGCGCTGGCCCGCATGCTCTTGGCGCAGGGCGATCACGCCGGCTACGTGGCGCTGCTGCGGCAGGAGGTCGATCGCAGCCTGGACGGGCGCGAGCGCGTGCGCCTGTACGAGCGCATCGCCGAGGTGTGCGCCGATCACCTCGACGACGTGGACGGCGCCGTCGAGGCCTGGCGCGCGGTGCTCGCCGTGCAGCCGGCCCACGCCGAGGCGGTGCGCGCCATCGCCCGGCTGTGCGCGCGCAGCGGCCGCTGGGCCGAGCTGCTCGAGATGAACGAGCGCGAGCTCGAGCACACCGAGCAACCCCAGGCGCGGCTGGCGTTGCTGGTGCGGTCGGCCGAGGTCAGCCTGCGGCACCTGGACGATCCGGCGCGGGCGCGCGCCTACCTGGACGAGGCGCTGGCCATCGATCCGCGCTTCCTGCCCGCGCTGCAGGCCATGGGGCGGCTGTGCCAGGCGGCGGGGGATTGGACGGCCCTGCTCGAGATGTACCGGCGCGAGGCCGCCCTGCTGGGCAGCGGGCCGGAGGCCGCGGCGCTGCACTTCCGCATCGGCGAGGTGCTGCGCGACCAGGTGGGCGATCGGGCCGAGGCGCAGCGCGCCTTCCGCACCTGCCTCGAGCTGGACGAGGGGCAGCTGGCGGCGGTGCGCGCCCTGCGCGATCTGGCGTTGGCCACGGGCGATCGCGCCCGGGCGGCCGAGCTGATGGCCAGCGAGGCCGAGCAGCTGACCGAGCCGCGGGAGCGCGCGCGCCTGCTGCACCGGCTGGGCGCGCTGTACGCCGAGGCCGGCGAGGTGGACGCCGCGGTGGACGCCTGGCAGCGCGCGCTGGCGGCCGAGGCCACCTTCCGGCCGGCGCTCGCGGCCCTGCTCGAGGTGTACCGCGAGCGCGGCGACCACGAGGCGTTGGCCACCACGCACCGCCGCCTGGCCGACGCCGCCGGATCGACCGCCGAGGCGGTGGAGCACTGGCTCGAGGTGGGCCGCATCGCCACCGAGAGCCTGGGGCTGCCGGCCGCCGCCATCGAGGCCTACGAGACGGTGCTGACGCTGGTGCCGGATCACGTGGACGCGCTGCTGGCGCTCGAGCGGCTCTACCTGGGCGCGCGGGATCCCGGCGAGCTGGTGCGGGTGTACGACGGGCTGGCGCGAGCCACCCGGGCGCCCGCGGCGCGGGTCGAGGCCCTGCTGCAGCGCGCGCGGGTGCACGAGGCCCACCTCGACGACGCGCCGGCCGCCCTGGCCGACTACCTCGAGGCGCTGGACGTGCAGCCTTTGCAGGCCGAGGCGCTCGAGTGGGTCGAGGCCTGGGCGTCCGAGACCGGCGACGTCGATCTGCTGGCCAGCGTGCTCGAGCGGCGGCTGCAGGTGTGCCGCGACGGGCGCGAGCAGAACGCCGTGCTGCTGCGGGCCGGCGCGCTGCTGCGCGAGGCGGGTCGGCTGCGCGAGGCCTCGGAGTGCTATCGGGCGGTGATCGACAGCGACGGCGGATCGCCCATCGCGCTGCGGGCGCTGCGCGAGATCCACGCCGATCTGGGGGACGCGGACGAGGTGGTGGCCCTCGCCGAGCGCGAGGGGCGGCTGTCGCAGCACCCGGCGAACGCGTCGGCCCTGCTGGTCGAGGCGGCGCGCAGCCGAGAGGCGGTGAAGTGGCCGGGGCAGGAGGCCCTGGACGACTACCTGACCGCCCTGGAGCGCAACCCCGAGGACGAGGAGGCGGCGGCCGGCGTGCGGCGGGTCTGCGAGCGCACCGGCCGCTGGGCGGCCCTGGTCGACGCCTTCGAGCGCCGGGCCGACGCCCTGACCGATCAGCGGCCCGCGCTGCTCGAGGAGGTGGCCGAGCTGTGCGTCAGCCGCCTCGACGATCCCCGCCGGGCGGTGACGCTGCTGCAGCGCGCGGTGGACGGGACGCCGGGCGACGCGGACGCCGAGCTGCTGCAGCGGCTGGCCGATCTGTACGCCGAGATCGAGGACTGGCCGGCCGCCGCGCGCGCCTACGCGGCGCTGCGCACCGCCTCGCCGGATCCTTCGCTGCGGCGCGCCGTCACCTTCCGTCTGTGGGCCATTCATCGGGAGAAGGCGCCCGATCGGGCCGCGGCCCGCGCGGTGATCGAGGCCTACCTCGACGAGGTGCCCGAGGACGTCGCCGCGCTGGAGCGGCTGGCGACGACCGCCCTCGAGGCGCGGGACGCGGACGCGGCGCGTGACGCCCTGACGCGCGCGCTGGCGGTGGTCGACGAACCCCTCGACGAGGCCCGCCTCGCCGAGCTGCTGGCGGACGTCGAGAAGGCGGCGCACCACGCGGACGCCGAGATGGCGGCGCTCGAGCGGGCGCTGGCGGCCGCGCCCCCGTCGACCAGCCTGCTGGTGAAGCTGGCCGACGCCTGTGGCCGCGCCCGCCGCCCGAAGCGCCTGCGCGCGGTGCTGGAGGGCGCGCTCGAGGGGGTGCGCAGCGAAGAGGATCGGGTGCGCCTCTTGAAGCGCCGCGCGGCCCTCACCCGTGAGGCCGGCGGCGAGCTGAGCGACGCGACGGACGATCTGGAGGCGGTGGTCGCGCTGGCGCCCGACGACGTGGCCGCGCGCCGCTGGCTGATCGAGCTGTTGGGTCGACAGCCGCGCCGGCAGGCGGCGGCCGTGCCGCACCTGCAGGCGCTGCTGGTGGAGGCGCCGCTGGACGTGGGGCTGCTGCGCAGCCTGCGAGCCGCCTGGGCGGCCACCGGCGAGGTCGAGGCCGCGGTCGAGGTGGCCGGGCTGCTGGCGGCGCTCGACGCGGGGGAGGACGCCGACGCCACGCTGCTGCGGGCGCACGCGCGCACCTACCGCGGAGCCCCCGAGGGCGCGCTGCCGCCGGACGTGCGGGCCGCCCTGTGGGGCGAAGATCCCGCCGCGGGGCTGGCCGATCTGGTGTCGACCCTGGCGCTCGGCCTGCCCGGCCTGTTCGGCGCGGGCGGCGGCCACCGGGCGCGCTCGGTGGGGCTGGAGGATCACGCCGGGCGCGCCGCGGCCTGGCTGGGTTGGCCCGAGGTCGAGCTGCAGTTCGAGGATCGGCCCTGCGGCGAGGTGCGGCGCATCGATCGGGCCGTCGTGTTCAGCGACGAGCTGGCGGTGCTGCCGAGCGCCGAGCAGGCCTTCGTGCTGGGCTACGGGCTCGAGCTGGCGCGGCGGGGGCTGGACGCCGTCACGCGCTGGTCGCCCGGGGCCCTGCGGGCGTTGCTGCAGGCGGTGTGCGCGGCGGCCGGCTTCGCCGTCGAGGACGTCGAGGATCGCGCGACGCTCGAGGCGCGGGCGGCCAGCCTGCAGACGCGGCTGGGGCGGCGCATGGCCGCGCACCGCGAGACGATCGGCCGGCTGGCCGACGCGCTCACCCGGCGCGATCTGGGCGCGGCGCACGCGGGCTGGCGGGCGCGGGCGGCGCGCGTCGGGCTGACGCTGGCGGGCAACGTGCTGCCGGCGGTCCGCGCGCTGCGGCGCGTGGCGGCGGACACGGGCGGCGAGGCCGCAGCGCTGGCGCCGGTGGCGCGCTGGCTGGTCACGGACGCGAGCGGCCGCGCGGCCCGGCGCGCCGCGCGGCCCGGGGACGCACCCCGTGGATAGATCGACGGGCACCTCCGGCGCCGAGACGCACTATCATCACGCGATGCGATTGGCTTACAGCACGAACGGCTTCACCCGCCGCCCGCTGCCCGACGCGATCCGCGCGATCGGCGCGCTCGGCTACGCGGGCGTCGAGATCCTGGCCGACGCGCCGCACTGGGTGCCCGGCCGGTCCACCGACGCCGACACCCGCGCGGTCGAGGCGGCGCTGACCGACGCCGGGCTGGCGGTCAGCAACATCAACGCGAACACCGCGGGCGCGCTGTGGCCCATCGAGCCGCCCGAGCCCGTCTTCGAGCCCTCGCTCAGCAACCGGGATCCGGCGGTCCGGCGCCGGCGGCTCGAGTACAGCTTCGCGTGCGTCGATCTGGCCGCGCGGCTGGGCGCGCCGGCGGTCAGCGTGACCAGCGGGCGCCCCGAGGCGGCGGTGCTGCCCGCCGACGGGATGGGCTACTTCGCCGACAGCCTGGCCGAGCTGTGCGCGTTCGCCGCCGCGCGGGGCGTACGCGTCGGCGTCGAGGCCGAGCCCGGCCTGCTGGTCGAGAACAGCGTCGAGCTGCGCGCGCTGATCGATCGCGTCGACCACCCGGCGCTGGGCGCCAACCTCGACGTCGGCCACGCCATCTGCGCCTTCGAGGCGCCCGACGCGGTCATCGAGCGCCTGGCCGGGCGCATCTGGAACGTGCACCTCGAGGACATCGCCGGCCGCAAGCACCACCACCTGGTGCCCGGCGAGGGCGACGTCGACTTCGAGGCGGTCTTCCGGTCGCTGGCGGCCGCGGGGTACGCCGGTTTCTGCACCGTCGAGCTCTACACCTGCGCCGATCGCGACGCCGACGCGGCCGGCCGCGCGCATCAGCACCTCGCGCCGCGGCTGGCCGTCGTGGTACAGGAGCGCTCGCGCGATGCCAGCGGAGGGCGTGCGCGCTGATCGAGGGGGAGCGGTGGAGCGAACGGGCGTCTGGCTGATCGGCGCGCGCGGCAGCATCTCGCTGGTGACGGTGGCGGGTCACGCCGCCCTGGCCGCGGGCCTGGCGCCGCCGGCGGGGCTCGTGACCGAGCGGCCCGCCTTCGCCGGCGCGGGCCTCGCCCCGCTCGACGCGCTGGTGTTCGGCGGGCACGACGTGCGCGCGGTGGACGTGCGGGCCGAGGCCGGGCGCGTCCTGGCCGAGTGCGGCGTGCCCTTCCTGGCCGAGCAGGTGGGCGACGCGCTCGACGCCTATGCGAAGGCGGTGCGGCCCGGCGTCGCGCGGGGCGGCGGCGGCGTCATCGAGGCGCTGGCCGACGACGCGTGCGGGGCGGGCACCGACGCCGAGGCGGTCGCGCAGGTGCGGGCCGATCTGGACGCCTTCAAGGCCGCCCACGGCCTGGCGCGGGTCGTCGTGGTCAACCTGGCCAGCACCGAGCCGCCCTTCGCGCCCCACCCCACCTGGGCCGATCTGGCCGCGCTGCGCACCGCGATGGAGGGCGACGCCTCGGTGCTGCCGCCGAGCGCGCTGTACGCCTTCGCGGCCTTCGAGGGCGGCGACGCCTACGTGAACTTCACGCCCAGCGTGGGCTCGCGCGTGCCCGCCCTGGCCGAGCTGGCGGTCGCCCAGGGCGCCGTGCACGCGGGGGCCGACGGCAAGACCGGCGAGACGCTGGTGAAGTCGGTGCTGGCCGAGCTGTTCGCGCGGCGCAACCTGCCGGTGCTGTCGTGGTTCGGGCAGAACATCCTCGGCAACGAGGACGGCCGCGTGCTCGAGCACCCCGACAACAAGGCCACCAAGGTGCGCAGCAAGGATCACCTGCTGGGCAAGATCCTGGGCTACGCGCCCGAGACCAAGGTGGGCATCGACTACGTCGGCAGCCTGGGCGAGTGGAAGATCGCCTGGGATCACGTGCACTTCGCCGGGTTCCTCGGCGGCCGGATGAACCTGCAGTTCACCTGGAACGGCTGCGACAGCATCCTCGCCGCGCCGCTGGTGCTCGACCTGGTGCGGCTGTCCGATCTGGCGCTGCGCCGGGGCGAGTCGGGCGTGCTGGCGGCGCTGGCGCCCTTCTTCAAGGATCCGATGGGCACCGACGAGCAGCGTCTGGTGGCTCAGGACGAGGCGCTGCTGGCCTGGCTGGGGGCCTGATGCGGGGTGGCCCGATGTCGACCGCGCGGCCCCGCCGGGCCCGCCGATGAGCGCGCGCGCCTACCTCGAGCTGGTGCGCATCCCCGCGGTGTTCAGCGCGCCCTCGGACGTCCTGGCCGGGCTGGCCATCGCGGCGGCCTTCGGCGCCGCGCTCGCGCCCGGCGCGGTGGTGTTGCTGCTGCTGGCCAGCGTCGCGGTCTACTGCGCCGGCATGGCGGCCAACGACGTCTTCGACGCGACCATCGACGCGCAGGAGCGGCCCGGTCGCCCCATCCCGTCGGGGCGCGTGCCGCTGCGCGCGGCGTGGGCGCTGGTGCTGGGCCTGCAGGGCCTGGGGCTGGCCCTCGCGGCAGCGGTGAGCCCGCCCGCCTTCGCCGCCGTCGGCTTCACCATCGTCTGCACCTACGCCTACAACGCCTTGCTGAAGGACAGCCCGCTGGGCCCCTGGACGATGGGCGCCTGCCGCTACGGCAACGCGGCCATCGGTCTGGCGGTGGCCGGCTGGCCGACGCTGTCGCTGCCCTGGCTGATCCCGCTGAGCACGCTGGCGTACACGGCGGCGGTGACCTTCGTGTCGCGCCACGAGGTCGACGGCGCCGCGCGCGACGACCTGCGCGGCCCCTTCGCGGGGCTCTTGGTGCTGGCCCTGGCGCCGACGGCCTGGACGCTGCTCGGGCACTTGCCGGTGACCTGGGCCGCGGTCCTGCCGCTGCTGACGATCGCCTGGCTGATCGGTCCGCTGCGCCGCGCCTGGACGCACCCGACCGCGGGCAGCGTGCGCGGCGTCGTGATGGCGGGCATCTACGGCATCGCGCTCGGCAACGCCTGCCTGGCCGCGGCGGCCGGCGGCTTCTGGCAGGCCGCCATCGCCGCGGGCCTGCTGGTGCCCGGCCGCGCCTTCGGCCGCTGGTTCTACGCCACCTGAGTCAGATCGCGGCGGTCAGGAGCTCGCGCGCGGCGTCCAGCCAGGCCGCGGCGTCGCGGTCGGTCGCGAGGAGCTCGGGCCCGGTGTGATCGGGGTCGGGCCGCGCGCCCACGCGCAGCGTGACGTCGGCGGCGAAGGGCGCGCGGCCGTCGTCCACCTGCACGACGTCGCGGCGGGCGTCGAGCAGCAGGGCGAGCAGGCGGCGCTCGCCCTGCAGCGGATCGGCGTCGGCGGCGCGCTGCACGCGCACGCGCACCTCGAGGTCGTGATCACCCAGCCAGCGCACCCAGGCGCGCGCGCCGGCGACGGCCACGGCCAGCGCCCAGATCAGCCGCTGGGCCTCGCCGCCCGCGTCGGTGACGCGCGCGGTGTGCAGGTCGGCCGCCAGCACCAGCGCCAGGCGGCGGCGCGGCCGATGGTGCACGCTCTCGTCCCGGCTGTAGTGCAAGAGCTCGCCCTGCGCCCAGCGCACGTGGAACAGATCGATTTCCGCGCCGGGCTCGAGGTACGCCAGCTCGCTGGGCACGAGGCTCTCGGGGCCGCCCCGCGTGGTGAGGGCCGCGTAGCCGCCCATCGGGAAGGTGTCGTCGTCGGCCAGCGCGTCGGGGGCGTGGCCCGCCGGCGTGGCGCGCGGGCGCGGGCGGCGGGGCAGGGCGGCCTCGACGCGCTCGGCGAGGTCGGCGATCTGCGCCAGGGCGTGGCGGTCGCCGGCCCCGCGCAGCGCCTCGAAGTGGCGCACCGTCTCCACCTCGGCCGCCGACAGCAGCGGCCGCGTGCGGCGCGCGGACCGCGCCAGATCGGCGTAGCGATCCGCCAGGGCGCCGCGCAGCCCGGCGTCGTCGGCGAGCGCCGCGCGGCCGGCGGCCAGGATCTCGGCGCCGGGCCGACGGGCCAGGGCGCGCGCGCTGGCGGCGCGGGGACCGGGGGGGTCGAGGCCGAGGCGCTCCGCCAGCAGGTGGGTCACCAGGCCGACGCCTGCGGGGCGGGACGGGGGCGGCAGGCTCGCCAGCGCGTCGCGCAGCGCGGGCAGGTGCGGATCGGCCAGCAGCCGGCCCAAGAGCGCCGCCTCGTAGTCGGCCAGCGCGCGCGCCAGGGCCGGCGGGGCGCTCGGGGCGCGGCCCAGGTCGAGGTGCGGATCGGTCAGCGCCGCGCCCAGATCGGCGATCACGCCCGCGGGTGGCCCGCGGGGATCCTCGGCGGCCGCCGCGGCCACCCACGCGGCGGCGCGCGCCGCGTCGCCCGCGCGGCGCGCCGCGCGCCAGGCACAGCGCGGCCGCGATGTGCGCCTCGGCCTCGGTCACCCGTCCAGCCCCAGCAGCTGCGGCACGCGCTCGGCCAGCCGCTCGAGCTGCTCGCGGCTGTCACCCAGGTGCGCCAGCAGGCGCAGGTCGTCGCGCTCGACGGTGCCCCCGCGCAGCAGCCAGGCCCGCGTGCGCAGCAGCCGGTACAGCTTCACCACCTTGCGGTCGCTGATCTGCAGCCCCTCCTCGCGCGCCAGCGTCGCCAGCAGTCGGCGCAGCTCGTCCAGCACCGGCGCGGGGAAGTACCGATCCCGATCCCGCACGGTCTCGCCGTCGGGCCCGACCTCGCGCTGGCCCATCAGCGTCGTCAGGTAGCGATGGGCGTCGAGCACGTCGTCCAGCGTCGCCAGCCCCTCGGCCCAAGGTCGCCGCCCGGCCTGCTCGTCGGCGTAGCCGTCGAGCCCTGCGTCGAGCAGCTCGTGCAGCCGCGACGCGTGGACCGACGGGCACAGCACCCGCAGCGCGAAGCGATCCTTCAGCGCGTCCAGCTCGGCGTGGGCCGGCACGTCGTTCGTCGCCGCGAACAGCACCGCCAGCGGCACCGGCACCGGCTGACCGTCCTGGTAGAACTTGCGCTCGTTGATGACGGTCAACAGCGCGTTGAGGATGGCCGAGCTGGCCTTGAACACCTCGTCGAGGAACACCAGCCGCGCGGTCGGCAGCTTGCCTTCGCTCCGTCGGACGTAGCGCCCCTCGCGGAGCTGCTCGATGTCCACCGGGCCGAACACCTCGCTGGGCTCGGTGAAGCGCGTGAGCATGTACTCGAAGTAGTCGTCGGCGCTCAGCCCCAGCGCGTCGCGGAAGCGCGTCACCAGCGCCGACTTCGCCGTGCCCGGGGCGCCCACCAGCAGCAGCGGCTCCTGCGCCACCGCGCACACCACCATCAGGTCGACGGCGTCCTGGCGCTCGACGAAGAAGCGGCCGAGGGCGCGGCGGAAGCGATCCAGGCGGCCGCGGAGCGATTCGGCGCGCGCGGCGAGGGCGGCGAAGTCGGAGGACGGCATGGGTCAGGGCTCCGGTGGGGGCGGGGTTGCGGAGGATCGGGTCGACCACGACGACGACGTTCTCACGGGGCACCCGTGGTCAGGTCGTGGTGCAGGCGGTGGCGCAGCAGGTGCTCGTCCTCGGCGACGAAGCGGCGCGCCCAGGGATCGAGGGCCAGGCCGTCGCGGCACAGGGCCAGCACCAGCGACTCGACGAACTGCAGCAGCGACAGGACGAAGTGGCTGTTGGTGCTGAAGTGGTCGGTCACCTCGGCGACGCCGGGGGCGAGCCGGCGGACGGTCGCCGCCGCGCGCGTGGGGTCGGTCCGGCCCAGGGCCAGCGCGACAACGCGCAGCAGGCGCAGGCGGGGCGGCACCTCGAGCGTCGGCAGGCGCGCGACCGCGGCGTCGAGCGCGGGGCCGAGCGCCGCCTCGTCGCCCACCGCCGCGCGCGCCTCGGCCAGTCTCAGGCGGTCGACGAAGGCCGCGTCGTCGGCCGCGTCCAGGCCGGCCGCGAGCGCTTGGGCCAGCGCCTCGACCTGCGCCTGCAGGCCGGCCCGCTGGGCCGCGGGGGCGAGGTCGGCGAGGGCAGCCGCCCGCGCCGAGGTCGCGCCGGGCACGACGCTCAGGGCCGTGAGCGTTCGGGCCAGCGTCGCCGGACGCTCCAAGTGCTCGGCGAGGCGCGCGGCGGCGGCGAGGAAGGCCGCGCGGTCCGCGCCCTCCAGCCGCTCGGCCAGGCCCAGCGCGTCCTCGAGCCGGGCCGCCGCCTCGGCGTGTTCGAGGGTGCCCAGCAGCGCCAGCAACGCTCGCGCCGGCGCCGCGGCGGGCGCCTCGCGCAGCGCGGCGGCCGCCGCGTCCGCCGCCCGCGCGCGCGCCGCGGATCCGGGAGCGCCATCGCGGCCAGCGACGCCTCGTCGGCCGCCGCGTGGAAGGTCGCGAAGGCGTCCGCGCCGCCCGCCGGCGCGACGATCCACGACGCCTCGCACAGGCGGTCGACCTTGTAGCGATCGAAGCGGGCCAGGGTTGCCCGTGCGGCCTCGACGCGGGCGGGCAGGGGTGCCGTGGCGGGCCGCCCGTCGAGAGCGCGTCCTCGAGGCGCGCGGCGAAGGCCGCGGCGGCCCAGGCGTGCACGGGATCGTCGGTCGGCAGCAGCGGCGCGCGCGCCGCGCGCGCCTCCGCGGCGTCGCGGCGCCCGAGGCGCGCGTGGCCCCAGGCGAAGATGCGGTCGAGGTACGCGCCGGTCGGCGCCTCGTCGCGCTCGAGGGGCGAACGCGCCCGGGGCGTCGTCCGGACGACCTCTTCGACGTGCTCGAGCGTCTCGGCCAGCGGACCGGCCGCCGCCTCGCCGCGGCCGGCCCGCCGCACGAACGCCGGCAGCTCGCTGCGCGCCGGCAGCCCGTCCCGCAGGCGCGCCAGGATCGCGTCGCGCGCGCGCAGCAGCATCAGGCGGTCGCCGTCGGCGACGGCCACGCGGGCCAGCCACCGCGTGCGCAGGTCGAGGGCGTCCTCGTGACGCTCCAGGAAGGCGGCCGCGTCGCGCGCGGCCACGGGGCGGCGGCGGCGATCAGCTGCGCGGCGGCCGCCCGCACCGCGTCGGCCGGCGGCGCGCCTCCCAGGCTCGACGGCGCGGCCGCGCGGGTGGCCTCGGCCCAGCGGCGGGCCAGCGCCGGCGCCTCGGCCGGCGCGGCGGTCCACAGCGCGCGTGACCAGCACAGCGCCGCCTCGCCAGGCCGCCCGTCGCGGCGTGCAGATCGGCCAGGCGCGCCCACGACTCGACCCGGCTCGGGTCATCGAGCGGGGCGGGTCGCTGCGGAAGGACCTCGGCGGCGGCGTCGAGGGCCAGGCGCGCCGCGTCGGGCGCGCGCGCCGGGGTCCGGGTGCTCGGCGTCGCCGGGGCGGCGGGGACCTGGGGGCGGGGCCGCGCGGGCGGGCGCGGGCCGCGGTCCGGGCGGGCGCGCTCGGCGGCGCCTCGGGCCGGGGCGGCGCAGCCGGCGCGTCGACCTCGGCGACCAGACCGTCGAGGTCCAGGCTCACCGCCGCCACCCACGCATCGAGCGTCTCTTCGTCGCCCGCCACGAGGTGGTCGATCCAATCACTCAGCGGGCCGAAGGCGGCGGCTGGCAGCGACTCGACGCGGAAGCCGCCGTCGTCGCCGGTCGGGGTGAGCCAGTACACGCGGTCGGCGTCCGGGGCCAGGCGCGCGCGCAGGCGGTCGGGGCGCAGCGGAGGCGCCACCCGGCGGCCCGGCGGGCGGTGCAGGCGCGGCAGACCCGCGAGGGGCGCGTAGGGCTCGGCGTCGAGGGCGAGCGTCGGGGGCGGCGCGCCGGGCAGCGCCTGCAACACCAGCGTGGGCGCGTCGCGGGGACCGAAGGCCGCCAGCCGCAGCCGGCCGGCGACGGCGTCGGGCACGTGCGCCAGCCAACGCTCCAGCGTTTCGACGGCGGGCGGACGCAGCACCCACAGCGAGGGGGGCGGGGGGGCGCTCTCCGCGCCCAGGTGCAGCGTCACGCGCAGGCGCGGGGGCGGCGTCGCGACGCTCGGGAGCGTCTCGGGCGGGTCCAGGTCGGTCAGCCGATCGAGCGGCAGCCAGGGACCATCGGGCAGCGTCTCGAAGCAGGCGTCGCCGATGAGCGTGAGCGTGTCGGGGGCCGAACGCACGGTGGCCGCGAGCGGATGCCGGCGGCCCAGCTCGAGGTAGACGCTGCCGCCGCGATCGACGGGTGCGAAGCAGCGCGCGAGCGAGGGCTGGTCCAGGTGGCGCAGCGTGACGTACCAGGGCGGGTGCAGCGCGCGGACGAGGTCGCGGGGGCCCTCGGGGGTGGCGACGCGCGCCACCGACAGCGTGTCGCAGCCGAGGCGCCAGAGCGCGCCGCCCAAGACTCCCCAGGACGTGCCGGGGGGCAGGACGAAGAGCACCTCGCCGAGCGTCTCGGGCAGCGGCGCGGCGGTGACCGGCAGCAGGGCGGGCCAGCACGGGCGCAGGGCGGCCGGCGCCTCGGCGTCCGCCTCGTCGAAGCCGACCGCGATCAAGGCCTCGGCGAGCGCGTCGCCGACCGCGACCAGGACGTCCGACCCGTCGCGCCCCCCGCGCACCGGGCCGCCGGCGACGTCGCTCGGCACGACGCCCGCGCGCAGCGCCGCCGCCAGGGTCGCTGGCGCCGCGCGCAGCCATCGGGCAGGGCGGACCTCAGTCATGGCCCTCGTCGAGGGCGGCGGGTTCCTCGGCCACGGCCTCGGCCGAACGCTCCGCCGGCCGCGACTTCTCGGCGCGGCCCACCTCGACCCCATCCAGGCCGCCCTCGACCAGGGCCTCCACCAGCGCCCGGTGGTCGGCCTCGTGCTCCATGGGCAGGGCGTCGGCGTCGCTGCCGTAGTCCACCACGACGCGCCGCGCGCCGGTCTCGGGATCCACCACCAGGCGGATGGTCAGCTCGGCCATGGCATCACTCCAAGGTCGCCAGCACCGAGGCGTCGAGCACCTCGTGGGTGAGCAGAAGATCGCGCAGCGTCTCGAGCGCGCCGCGGTGCGCGGTCAGGATGGCCTCGGCCCGCGCGCGCGCCTCCTCGAGCACCGCCCGCACCCCCGCGTCCACCCGCGCCCGCGTGGGCTCGGCCACGTGCCCGTTGCCCTCCGGCCCGGCGCCGAAGTCGCGCACCTCGAGGTCGTCGGGGCCCATACCGAAGCGACCCACGACGTCCCGCGCGACCTCGGTGGCGCGGCGCAGGTCGTGGGCCGAGCCGACGCTCAGATCGGCCAGCAACAGACGCTCGGCCTCGCGCCCCCCGAAGAGCGTGCACAGCAGGTCGAGCAGCTGCCCGCGCGTCACGACGTAGCGATGGGCGGGGTCGGCGTAGCGCACGAACCCCAACGCGCCGGCGACGTCGCTGCGGATCGAGATGCGATCGATCGACGGCATGTGCGGGCAGTGCAGCGCGCACACCGCGTGGCCCGCCTCGTGGGTCGCGACGACGTAACGCTCCGCCGCGGTGAGCGATGGCCGGTCGGCGTGCTCGGTGAGCGCGGCGTCGACGTCGGCGGGCGTCGTGGGCCCGGTCAGGCCGTCGCGCAGGCGGCGGCGAGCGAGCGCGCGGCCGAGCGCCTGCAGGTGGTCGCCCGACCAGGGCGTGCCGCCCTCGTGCACCGCCGCCGACTGGCGCACCGCGTAGGCGCGGGCCTCTTCGCTCATCTGCAGGTCGAGCTTGCGATCGTGCACCTCGAGGATCGCGTCGCGGTCCGCCGCGTCGGGGTAGGGGACGTGGAGCTGGAACTCGAACCGCCCGGGCCGCAGCAGCGCCGGGTCGAGCGCCTCGACCAGGTTGGTGGTGCCGACGACGAACACGCGCTCGTTGGCCCGGAAGCCGTCCAGCTCGGTCAGGAGCTGGTTGACCATGGAGTGTTCGACGCCGCTGCCGGTGTAGGTGCCGCGGGCGCTGGCGAAGGCGTCCAGCTCGTCGAAGATGATCAGCGACGGCGCGCTCTGGCGTGCGCGCAGGAAGACCTGTCGGATGCGCGCCTCGCTCTCGCCCACCCAGCGGCTCTTCAGCTCGGGGCCGCTGATCACCTGCACCGCGGCGCCCAGCGCGGTGGCCATCGCCTTGGCGAAGAGCGTCTTGCCGGTGCCCGGCGGCCCCCAGAAGATGATGCCGCGCGGCACCAGCGCCTCGGCGCGCTCGATGGCCGCTGGATCGTCCAGCCCCGCGGTGTGTCGGACGACGTCGAGGATCTCGCGACGGATGCGCTTCTTGACCCCCGCGTAGCCCCCCAGGTCGCGCTCGAGATCGACGTCGGGCAGGCTGAGCCCCGGCTCGACGGTCGCCTCGCGCAGCCAGCGCCAGGCGGCGCTGGGGTCGACCGGGTGATCCTCGCCCTGCAGCGCGCCCAGCAGGTTGCGCAGCCGCACGGCGTCCAGGCCCGAGACGTGGCTGTAGAGCGCGTAGACGTCCAGCCCGTCGCGCCCCAGCTTGCGGGCCTCGCGCCGCGTCACGAGCTGCGCCAGGCGCTCGCGTGGCAGGCCCAGCAGCGACACCCGGTGCGGGAACAGATCGGTCACCACGCGCGGGATGGGGAACGAGGGATCCCGAAAGCCCAGCCACTGCAGGCTGGGGTTCTCGTACATCAGCGAGATGACCTCGCGGGCCTCGGTGGTCAGCGTGCCGGTCGACGAGGTCAGCAGGTCCAGGTGGGGCAGCACGATGACCCGCTGGTCGACCGCGCCGCGCACGGCGTCGCGCAGCGCGTCCACCATGCCCGCCATCAGCCCCCGGCCCAGCGCGCCCTCGCCCTCGGCGCCCTCGCCGCGCCCGTCGAGGTAGGTGCAGGCCAGCCCCTCGGACTTCAGCCGATCGCGCACGCACTTGTAGACGTAGGGGGTCAGCCCCTTGGGACACTCCACCAGCGCCGCCAGGCCGCGGCGCAGGGCCTCGACCACGCGGGCCAGCGCCTCGGGGTAGGCCGCCTCGACGGCCTGGAAGGGCGTGATGGCCTCGGGCAGCAGCTTCTCGGGCAGGCGGCGCGGGTTCACAGCTCGACCTTGATCGTGATCTCACCGGTCGCGCCGTCGCGGCTGACCGCCGTGACCCGGCCGAGCTGGGCGGCGCGCCGCTCGAGCGCGTCGGCGACGACCTCGTTGCCCAGCCGGTCGAGCTCGCCCCGCAGGTCGCCCAGCCGCGCCTCGAGCCGCGCGGCCACCTCGGCCTTCAGCGCGCCCTCGGCCTCGCGGGCCTCGGCCTCGAGCTGCGCGTCCAGCCGCGCCCGCCCGCGCGCCGCGTCGCGATCCTTCGTCTCTTCGTAGGTGCGCACGGTGGCCTCGGCCTCGAGCTCGAGCTCGGCCTCGTCCTGCGCCCGCGCCGTCACCGTGCGCGCGTCCGGATCGACGGCCACCCGCACGCCGTCCGCCTCGACGCGCACCAGCGTGCCGTCCTCGGCGTCCTCGAAGCCCGCCGCCCGCAGCCGCGCGCGCAACAGCTCGGCCATCGCGGGGCGCGGCAGGACGTCGAGCAGCTCGATCGACGAGCGCACCCCGTCGTCGACGACCACCGTGCGGCGCAGGCTCTGTTTCAGCTGCAGGGTGTAGGCTCGGCTCATCGCTGATCTCCGCGCAGGGCGTCCAGGGGGCGGGCCAGGGCGGCGGCCCTGGGCAGGGCGGCCGCGTGCGGCGCCCAGTGCGCCAACGTCGCCTGCGCCGCGTCGTATTCGTCCTCGAAGAAGCGCACCGCGCCCAGCCGCGCGCGCCAGGCGTCGACGCGGCGCGCCGCCCGCAGGAACGCGCCGCCGGCGAAGCGGGCCTCGGCCCGCTCGCCCAGCGGCGCCGCGGCATCGAGCGCGTCGGCGGCGGGCGCCGGGCCGAGGGCCCGATCCGCGGCCTCGACCACGAAGCTCACCAGATCGGGCCGCGCGGCGCCCTCGGCGGCGTCGAGCAGCGCCTCGAGCGCGGCGGCCTGTCGCGCGCCCAGCCCGGCCAGCGCCGCGGGTCGCGAGATCGTCGCCTTCGCGCGCTCCATGTCGGCCCAGCGCCGCGCCAGCCGCGCCTGCAACCCCGCGAGCACCGTGGCCCCGTCGCCCGCCATCAGGGGCCCGAAGTCCAGCTTCCGGGGGACCGCGTCGACCAGCGCGTCCGGGCACAGCAGCCACACCAGCGCCCCGCCGTCGAAGCCGCGCGCCGGCAGGTCGGCGGCGCGCAGGCGGTCGGCCACCAGCGCCCACAGAAGGTCGCCGCCCAGATCGGCGGGCGGTGGCGGCGCGCTCGCGTCCGTCGAGGCGGGATCCGTCGCCGTCAACCAGCGCAGCAGCGCGAAGGCCGCCCCGTCCAGGCGCAGGGTCGGCGGCGGGGCGGTGTGCCACAGGCGCCCCACGCGGGGCGCCGCGCCGCCCAGGGTCGGCGCTCGACGCCACCCGCCGCCGCGCACCAGCGCCCGCACGAGGGCCCTGGGCGACGGTGGCCTCGAGCAGCCGCGCCGCGCTCGGGCTCAGCCGAGCCGGCGCGGCGGCGCGCCGGCGCAGGACGGTCTGCGCCACCGCCGGATCGCCCTCGGCGTCCAGGGCCACCCGCGCCGTCGTCAGCAGCGCGTGCTCGGCGGGCGAGAGCCTCAAGGCAGGCCCAGCGGCGCCGGCCACCCGTTGACGATCAGGCGGCCGTTCACCAGGCGCAGCTCCACCTCGCGCGGCGCGAAGAAGCGCGGGGACTGCGGGTCGTAGCGATCGGTGAGGGCGAGGGTGCGCTGGTTCGTCGACCCCACCCAGCGGCGCCGGGTGTCCGGTCGGCGCGCGTCGTAGGGGCCGTCGACCAGCAGATCGGTCGCGGCCAACAGGCGCGCGGCGTCCGCGCGGGCGCGCAGAGCCTCGAGGGTGAAGCCCGAGAACACCATCACGCTCAGGCCGGCGGCCCGGACCTGCTCGGCCACCTCGGCGAGGGGCGCGGCCTGGGCGAAGGGCTCGCCGCCCAGCAGGGTGAGGCCCTCGATGCCGGGCGTGGCGACGACGCGCGCCGCGAGCTCGGCGGGCGCGACCGCGCGCCCGCCACGGAAGGGCAACAGATCCGGGTTGCAGCAGCCGGGGCAGCGCAGCGGGCAGCCCTGAACCCACACCGCGTAGCGGCGGCCGGGGCCTTCGGCTTCGGTGTCGGGCACCTCGAGGGCGATCCGCAGCAGGGCGGGGGGCGGGGGCATGGACGAAGTGTGCGGTGCGCGCGGGGCGGCTGGCAACCGCCGGCCGATCAGGCGGCCGCGGCCAGGGGGGCCGATCGCGCGCGCAGGCGTTCGAAGAGGTCGCGGGTCTGGTCGTCGCGGGCCAGCCACGCGCCCTCGGCCAGGCACTCCTCGGCCAGGCTGTGCAGATCGAGTGCGAGGTAGTCGCGCGCCAGGCGCAAGCGCCAGTGGACGTCGGCGGGCACCAGGTCGACCACCGTGCGCGCGACGCCGCAGGCCGCGCCGCGGTCGTCCTCGCGCAGCAGCGCGGCGTGGGCGTCGGCGAACAGGGGCAGGGCGAGGGCGACGTGGCCTGCCTCGGCGAGCAGCTCGGCGGCGCGTTGACGGCGGCGATGATCGGGGGCGTCGGGGAGGCCGCGGCGGAGGTGGGTGTGCAGGGTGTCGAGGTCGGCGCGGCGGGCGGCGATGCGGGCCAGAATGAGTGTGTTCATCGGGATCCTCTCAGGACGGCTTCGCCGATGCCCCGGTGCATTCGGCGTGCCGCGCGCCGCGCCCGGCGGGCCGGTGAACGCGGGCGCCGCGGTGTGGGAATCTCCGACGATCGGGGCCCGCGCCCGTGGCGATCGCCGACGGCGGCGGCCGGGGCATCGCACCACGACGCGGCGCAGGGCGGTCCATTCCGCCCGCCGTGCCCTATGATGGGCCGCATGCATCCACTCCTCGACGAAGCCGAGGCCGCCCTGGCCGCCGGCGATCTGGGGCGCGCACACCGCGCCCTCACCGCCCTGGCGCCGCCCCTGCCGGCGGCGCTGGTCCTGCTGCTGGCCGAGCTCGAGGTCGCCCACGGCACGGACGCGCTGTTGGCCCACGCCGTCGATCGGCTGACCGAGCTCGAGGCCAGCGACGCCGAGGCCAGCGAGCGCGCCTGGGCGCAGGTGCTGCTGGGGGCGGCGCGCGCCTGTCAGGGCGATGACCTGGGCGCGCGGCGGGCCTTCGAGGCGGGCCTCGCCCACGACGACGACTGGCCGCGCGGCGAGTACGGCGCGGCCTACGTGGGCACGCTGATCGAGCTGGGGGACTTCGTCGCGGCCGACGCGGCGTTGGCCGAGGTCGAGGCCGAGAGCCCCGAGGGCGTGGCGGCGCGCGCGATGCGGGCCCGCTGGCTGCGCCGGCAGGAGCGGCCCGGCGACGCGCTGGCCGTGCTCCGCCTCGAGCAGGGGCCGTCCGACGACCCGGCGCTGGCCTTCGAGGCGGCCTGCGCCTACCACGCCCTGGGCGACGCCCACCGCGCGCGCAGCTGGGCGCGCGTCGCCCGGCGCGTGCAGCCGACCTGGTTCGCCCGCGCGCTGCGGTTCGAGCCGCCCCACCTGCGCCCCGAGTGAGGCGCGAGGTCGCACTTTCCCCTCCTGGGCCGGGCGTGTAGTCTCGCCGGGCGCGGCGCTGGGCCGCCCAGGATTCCGAGGAGGCGCGATGGACTTCGGTTCGTTCCTGCAGCAAGTGTGCAGCTACCAGGGCTGGGCGTGGACCCACGCGCAGGGTGGCTATCGGGTGGAGGTGCCCACCGAGCACGGACGCTCGCAGGTGGTGCAGATCACGCAGGGGCACGACCCCGACGGGCGCTACCTGGCCTACATCTGGAGCGTGGTCTGCGAGGCCTCGTACATCGGTGACCCCTACTACCTGCTGCGGCTCAACGCCGATCTGCCCTACGGGGCGCTGGCGCTGCGGGATCCGCACGTCATCCTGGTCGAGACCCAGCTGATGCAGACGGCCGATCCCGAAGAGGTGATGCGGTCGGTCTTCTACGTGGCGAAGTACGCCGACGACCTGGAGAAGCAGGTCCACGGGCACGTGGACCGCAACTGAGGAGGGACGAGATGGGGCGGTGGATCACCCGGTTGGCGGCCTGCGGGGCGCTGAGCCTGCTTCTGGCCTGTGGCTCGGTCGAGGGCCAGGAGAACCAGTTCAAGCGCAACGTCGACACGATCGAGGCGCTGGCGACCAAGCAGCCGATGCGCAAGGCCGACATCATGGCCAAGCTGGCGGAGTTCAAGGCCGAGAAAGACAAGATCATGGCCAGCAGCGACGACAAGAAGACGGCGCTGGCCCGGCTGAACAGCCGCATGAACGACTACGTGGCCAAGTTCGACCCCAGCATGGCCAAGAAGCCCGCCACGGGCAGCAAGCTGGGGACCACCGCGCCCGGGAAGCGCATGGGCACCACGGCGCCGGGCGCCGCGCCGGGGATGGCGAAGCCGGGCATGGCGCCCGGGGCCGCGCCGGGGATGGCGAAGCCGGGCATGGCGCCCGGGGCCGCGCCGGGCATGGCGAACCCGGGGATGGCGAAGCCGGGCATGGCGCCCGGGGCCGCGCCGGGGATGGCGAAGCCGGGCATGGCGCCCGGGGCCGCGCCGGGGATGGCGCAGCCGGGCATGGCGCCCGGCGCCGCGCCGGGGATGGCGAAGCCGGGCATGGCGCCCGGGGCCGCGCCGGGGATGGCGCAGCCGGGCATGGCGCCGGGCGGCAAGCTGGGGGCACCGCGCCGGGCGGCGCCGCGCCCGCGCCGGGCGGTAAGCTGGGCGGCGCGGCGCCGGGCGCCGCGCCCGCGCTGGGCGGCAAGCTGGGAGGCGCGGCGCCCGCGCAGCCGGGCCGCTGACGCCGGCGGAGCCGCGCGCCCCGGAACCCCTCGCGGGGCGCGGCATCTCCTTCCCGGGACGGGGCCGCGATCGCGGCCCGTCCCCCAAGGCAGCGCTCCTCCGGCAGGCTCCGTGACCGACGAACCGCAGATCTTCCCCCTCGCGCCCGCCTGGCTGCGCGGCCGCGCGCTGTCCAACCTGCTCTGGTGCGGGGTGGCCACGTGGGGCGCCTACGAGCTGATGCAGGCGACCGCGCTGGGCCCCCCCTACGATCAGGCGCTGCCCCTGGGGGTGGGTCTGGCCGTCGTGGCCTTCGCGATGGCGGTCCTCGGCGTGGGCAAGCTGCTGCGGCGGCGCCGCGCGACGGTGGTGGTGGGGCCCGACGGCTGCCGTTTTCCCCCCGACACCTGGGGCCTGCGCGACCAGGCCGTGGCCTTCGACGACATCGAGGCGCTGGTGCTGCAGCGCGGCGCGCGGGGGGGCCGCCTGGTGGTGGCCACGCCGTCGCGCGTGCACCTGCTGCCGGCCACTGCCTTCCCCGACGCCACGACGCCCACGCAGCTGTTCCAGTTGATCCGCCAGCGCATCGCCGTCCAGCCGGGCGGTCTGGCCCGCCTCGCCGAGCTCGACCGCGGCATCACCCGCGCGCGCGACGTGATGCGGCAGGGTCAGGCGCGGATCACGCGCGTCCTGCTGCTGACCATCGGAGCCGTCTTCCTCGTCCAGCTGCAGCGGCCGTCCGAGTCGCCGCTGAGCGTCGTGCGCCTCGGCGCGAACGTGCCGATCCTGGTCGCCGACGGCCAGTGGTTCCGCTTGATCAGCGCCACCTTTCTCCACGGCGGCTGGGTGCACATCCTGTTCAACGGGCTGGCCCTGCACGCGCTGGGCGGGCTGCTCGAGCGGCTGATGGGCCCCCACCGTCTCTGGGTGGTGTACGCCGTCGCGGGCATCGCCGGCTCGCTCGCTTCGCTGCTGGCGGGGCGCAGCATGCCGTCGATCGGCGCCTCGGGCGCGGTGTTCGGCCTGCTGGGCGCCCTGGCCGTGCTGCAGCTGCACCGCAGCGCCGGCCTGCCGGCGGGCCTGCGCCAGTCGCGGCGCTGGTGGACCGTGATCCTGGGGCTGCAGGTGGCCCTGCCCCTGATGGTGCGGACCATCGACTGGCTGGCGCACGCGGGCGGCTTCCTGGCGGGCGGCGTCGCGACCGCGCTGCTGGTGCGGGCCCCCTACCGCCACGGCGCCGACGCGGGCGGCGCGACGCGGGCGGTGGCGTGGGCGCTGGCCGCCGTCTTCGGCGTGGCCGGCGTCCAGACGGTGCTGCACGCGCGCGAGGATCCCGGGCCCGATATGCGACGCACCTTCGGTGCGCTGCTGGCGGATCCCGATCTCGCGGCGCAGACGCTGAACCTCTATGCGTGGACCGCCCTCGAGGATCCCGCCGCCGACGCGGCGCTGATCGAGGCGGCCCGCGCCGCGGCCGCCCGGGCGATCGCGAAGACGCCCGAGGGGCCGGACGCGCAGGAGACCCTGGCCAGCTATCGCGACACCGTGGCCACGGCCCTCTACCGCGCGGGCGACTTCGACGCCGCGCTCGAGGCCGAGCTCGACGCCTTCGCGCAGCGGGAGGACGACTTCATGGCGACGCAGATCGCCCGCTTCGCCGAGGCGCGCGCGGTGGCCGGCGCGGCGCCGTACGCCCCGGGTACCGCGCCGGCGGGGGCGACGCTGCGCGCCGCGGGCGATCGGGTGTGGCTCGAGGCCGGCGGGGCGCGGCCGGTGACCGTCTTCGCCCGCGTGCGCGACGGCCGGAACGACGTGCCCGTGGGCTTGCTGCGGGCGCGCTTCGATCACCCCGACACCCCCAGCCGAGGGCCGCGGCCCCTGGAGGACGGCTTCACGCTGCACGTCGCGGCGGTCCTGCCCGGGGCCCCCGCCGATCAGGCGCCCGACAGCTGGCTGATGTGGCGCGACGACGCCGCCGCGCGGCGGTTGCCCCTGCACCCGATCGTGCGCGAGGCTCGGCGGGGCGCGGCGACGTCGCCGTAAACCGCCCGCCGGGCGCGCGTGTCTCAGGGCGCGTGAACGCTGGAGCCACCATGACCGTTCTGGCCCCCGACGCCGCCGTGGAGCGCGAGGCGCGCTTCCGGGCCTTCGTGGCCGAGCACCGCGAGCAGGCGGTCTCGACGGCGTGGCGCATGCTGGGCGGCGACCGCGCCACCGCCGAGGACGTGGCGCAGGACGCCTTCGTCCGCGCCTACCGGGCCCTCGACTCGTTCCGTGACGACGCCCGCCTGTCCACCTGGTTCTACCGAATCCTGGTCCGCACCGTTCAGAACCGCCGGCGCTGGTTCGCCATCCGGCGTCGGTGGCAGGGTCTCTTCACCGACGAAGCGAAGACCGAGGACGCGCACGCCACGATGATGCGGCGCGACGTCGGCCTGCAGCGGCGCATCGGCGAGGCGCTCGACGGCCTGTCGGCGGGCCAGCGCGAGGTGTTCGTGCTGGTGTACCTCGAGGGCTTCACGCTGACCGAGGCGGCCGAGGTGCTCGGCAAGGCGCCCGGTACGCTGAAGAGCCACCTGCACCGCGCGCTGAAGAGCATGCGCGCCCAGCTGGCCGATCTGCGGCTGGGCGAAGACGACGAAGGAGGTGCGTGATGCGCGACGACGATCGGCAGCGCGACGATCTGCGCTCGGACGACCGCGCCTTCCTCGACGCGGTGCGCGACGCCTACCGGCCGGAGCCGACGAACGCGGCGGCCTTCGACCGCGCGCTGCGGCAGCGGCTGGCGGGCGGGGCGCGGCGCTCGATCTTCGCCTGGGGCGGGGGCCTGGCGCTCGCCGCGACCGCCGCCGCGGCGCTCGTCATCGGCCTGCGCGCGACCGAGGCGCCGCCCCCGTCGCCGGCGCGCCCCGACGGCGGGCCGGCGGTGAGCCTCTCCGAGGTGGTCGCGGCCCTCGACGTGGAGCAGGCGCTCGACGTCGAGGCCGACGAGGCGCTCGCCGCCCCCGACGACGAGGCCGACGACGAGGCGGCCGACGACGTCTTCCTCGCGCTGACCGTGCTGGAGGACGCGCCCGAAGACGAGGTGGGCTTCGCCGACGACACCCTGCCCGACGACTACCTGGCGTTGGGCGATCTGCTGGACGTGACCCTGTGAGCTGCTGGAGACGACCGATGAACGTGCGCGCGCTGTCCCTGATGATGCTGTCCGCCTTGCTGCTGGCCGGGGGCGTGGCCTGGGCCGGGCCGGGTGGGCGAGGACCGGGGGGGCGTGGCCCGGACGCGCTGCTCGATCCCGGTCGGCTGGATCGCGCCGCCGAGCGCCTGGGCCTCGACGACGCCACGCTGGAGAAGGTGAAGGCGCGGGCCTACACGGCGCAGAAGGAGGCCATCACCGCGAAGGCCGAGCTGAAGGTGGCCCGCATCGAGCTGCACCGCCTGCTCGACACCGACGCCCCCGACAAGAAGGCGGTGCTGGCCCAGGTCGAGCGCGTGGGTCAGCTCGAGACGACGCTGCGGCGCCTGAAGGTGAGCGCGCTGCTCGACATCCGCGCGCTGCTGACGCCCGAGCAGCGCGCCCAGCTCAAGACCATGCAGCGCGGGCGCGGGCACCGCGAGGGGCGGCGCGGGCGGCGTGGGCCGCGCGATCGCCGCGGCCCCCCCGACGCGCCGCCGCCCCCGCCGCCGCCCGGCGAGTGATCCCCGCGGCCCGAGGCGCTACCATCGCGGCCCCGAACCGGCCGGCGAGCGTCCATGCGGGCTCTGCTGCACCCCACCACCCTCTTCGTGCTGCTCGGCCTGGCCTGGGCGGCGGTCGACGTCGCGCGCCGGCCAGCGCCGGACGCGCCGGCGCCGATCGTGGTGGACGAGGCGCTGGTCGACGCCCTGCGCCGCCAGCACGTCGCGCGCACCGGCGCACCGCCGACGCCCGCCGAGCTCGAGGCCGCCGTGGCCGACCAGGTCGATCAGGAGGTGCTGTACCGCGAGGCCCTCGGGGCCGGCCTGGCCCAGGGTGATCCGATCGTCCGCCGGCGGCTGGTGCAGAAGATGCGGTTCCTGCTCGAGGACGCGCCGGTGGGCGCGCCGGACGACGCGATCCTCGCGGCCCACCTCGCGGCCCACCCGGAGCGCTTCGCGCGGCCGCGGCGCGTGTCGTTCCAGCACGTCTTCTTCCGCCGCGAGCGCGACGACGCCGCGGTGCAGGCCGCGCGGGCGGCGCTCGCGGCCGGCGCCGATCCCGCCAGCCTCGGCGACACCTTCGTGCACGGCGGCGCGCTGCGGGTGAAGGCGCGGGACCAGCTGGCCGGGCTGATGGGCGCCGAGTTCGCCGACGCCGTGGTGCCCGGCGAGCCGGGGGGCTGGTTCGGGCCCGTCCCCTCGAGCTACGGCCGCCACCTGGTGCGCATCACCGAGGTGCTGCCCGGCGGGGCGCCGACGCTGGCCGAGGCGCGCGGCGAGGTGGAGGCGGACTGGCGGCGCGAGGCGCGCGCGGCGGCCTTCGACGCGGCGCTCGAGCGGCTGCGGGCGCGCCACCCGGTCGTGCGGACCGCGCCGTGAGGGGGGCGCTCCTGGCGCTGCTGGTCGCGGCGCCCGCGGTCGCGTCGGCGCACGACTTCCGTCCGGCCCGCCTCGATCTCACCGCCGGCGCGGCGGGCTTCACGGCACGGTGGATCGTCGAGGCCGAGCCCTACGGGGGCGACCGGCTGCGGCCGGTGCTGCCCTGCGGGCCGGCGGACGCGCCGCGGGTCGCGCGGCTCGAGTCGCGGGTGGTCGAGCGCTGGACCCTGGGCTGCGCGCCCGGCTGGGTGGGGCTGGAGGGGGTCGCGCTGCCGGCGGCGTCGGCGCTGGTGACGGTGACCTGGCCGGACGGGCGCGTCGAGCGCGTCCACCTGACCGCGGCGCGGCCACGGGCGACGCTTC
The DNA here is from genome assembly GCA_020633465.1 of Myxococcales bacterium. Classification (GTDB taxonomy): domain Bacteria; phylum Myxococcota_A; class Bradymonadia; order UBA7976; family UBA1532; genus JACKDN01. Next base: position 50,791 of record JACKDN010000007.1, on the reverse strand, counting down.
ACCCGCCGGCGCGCGCCGAGGGGGCGGACGCGACGCTGCGCGCGCTGGGTCGCCAGCTCGGCGGGGCGCTGGGGCTGCTGATGCTGTTGGTCTGGGCGCGGCGAGCGCGCGGGGCGGCGGGCGCTGGCGCGGCCGCGGGTGGGCGGTCGGCTGGACGCTCGGCGGGCCGGCGGCGGCGGCGCTGGGCGTCGCCGCGCTGGCCTGCGCGTGGGTGGCGGCGCGGCCCTGGGCGCTGGACGAGGGGCGCTGGCTGGCGGTCGGGGCGCTGGCCGCGGGCTGGGCGTGGGGCGTCGTCAGCCGACCCGCGGTGGTCGGCGGCGGGGCCTGGGTGGGCCTGGCCTTGGGCTTCGGCGCCCTCGTCGTGCTGGGCGACGCGCTGGGGCGGCGGATCGGCCCGCGGCCCGGCTGGGCGACGACGACGGCGGCGATCGGGCTGGGCGCCTGGGGCATCCGCGACGTGGTGGGGCTTTACTGGACGGGGAGCGCGGGATGAAGAGGACGACCCTGATGCTGGCCGCGGCGCTGGCGGCGACCGGCTGCGACGACGACGGCGGGGACGCGACGCCGCGGGTCGACGCGGCGCCGGCAGACGCCGCGGCGGGGGACGCCGAGCCGGACACCGACCGCGCGGACGCGGCGCCGCCGACGGGGCGCTGCGCCGACTTCGCGCCCGAGCGCAACCTGTACTTCGGCGATCTGCACGTGCACACGGCCTACTCGTTCGACGCGTGGGTGTTCGACGTGCGCAACCGCCCCGAGGACGCCTACCGCTTCGCGCGGGGCGAGGCGGTGCAGCTGCCGCCGGTCGGGCCGGACGGGGTGGGGCAGACGACGGTGCGCCTCGCGCGGCCCCTCGACTTCGCGGCGGTGACCGATCACGCGGAGTTCCTCGCCGAGATCCAGGCCTGCACGACGCCGGGCAGCGCGGCCTACGACAGCGCCACCTGCATCGGCTATCGTCGCGCCGAGGGGGCCAGCGTCGCGAACTTCGGGCTGACGCTCACCCGGCCGGCGCCGACGCGCTTCAACGACGTCTGCGGCGCGGGGCGCGTGGACTGCGCCGAGGGCGCGGCGGACGTGTGGCAGCGCACGCGCGAGGCGGCGAACGCCGCGCAGAGCGTCGGGCCCACCTGCGATTTCACCGCCTTCGTGGCCTACGAGTACTCGGCGGCGACGGGCCTGAGCAACCTGCACCGCAACGTGCTGTTCCGCGGCGACGACGTGCCCGATCTGCCGGTGACGTACTTCGACGAGCCCACGCCGGACGGCCTGTTCGCGCGGCTCGAGCGCGAGTGCCTCGACGCGCCGGGCGACTGCGACGTGCTGGCCATCCCGCACAACGGCAACTGGAGCAACGGCAACCTGTTCGCGCTGACCTGGATGGGGGCCGAGACGGTGGCCGAGCAGCGCGCGGTGGCCGCGCGGCGGGCGCGGCTCGAGCCCCTGCTGGAGATCATGCAGCACAAGGGCGACAGCGAGTGTCACCCGGCCTTCGGTGATCCGCTGGGCGCGCCCGACGAGGCCTGCCGCTTCGAGAAGCTGCGCCCCGAGGCCAGCGACTGCGGGGAGGGGACCGGGCGCGGCGCGATGATCGGGCAGGGTTGCCTGTCGCGCTACGACTTCGCGCGCGGCGCGCTGCTGCGCGGCCTGGCGCAGTGGAAGGCGCTGGGGGTGAACCCCTTCGAGCTGGGCATCATCGCGGCGACGGACACGCACAACGGCACGCCGGGCCTGGTGGCCGAGCGGGACTGGCCCGGCCATTGGGGCAACAACGAGGACGCCGACACCAAGCGCTTGAGCGACGGGACGCTGACGCCCGGCGGCGTGCTGTTCAACCCGGGCGGGTTGGCGGCGGTCTGGGCCGAGGAGAACACGCGCGAGGCCCTGTTCGACGCGCTGCGGCGGCGCGAGGTGTACGGCACGAGCGGGCCCCGCATCGGCGTGCGCTTCTTCGGCGGCTGGGGCTTCGACGACGCGATCTGCGACGACCCGGGGTTGGTGACGCGGGGCTACGCCGAGGGCGTGCCGATGGGCGGGCGCCTGGGCGCGGCCATGAGCGGCGCGCCGCGCTTCGTGATCAGCGCGCTGCGCGACGCGGGCGCGCCGGCGCGCCCGGGGGCGCCCCTGGAGCGGGTCGAGGTGATCAAGGGTTGGGTCGACGCCGACGGCCAGCTGCGCGAGAAGGTGGTCGTGGCCGCCGGCGCCGCCGCGCCCGACGCCGGCGTGGACGCGGCCTGCCAGCCGACGGGGCAGGGGGCCGACGCGCTGTGCGGCGTGTGGACCGACGACGACTTCGATCCGACCGCGCCCGCCTTCTACTACGCGCGGGTGCTCGAGGTGCCGAGCTGCCGCTGGAGCGCCTGGGCCTGCCTCGACCTGGAAGGGGACGACCGGCCGGCCGCCTGCGACGATCCGGCGGTGCCGAAGACGGTGCGCGAGCGCGCGTGGACGTCGCCCATCTGGTACCTGCCCGATCCGAACTGAGCCGCGGCGCCGCGGCGCAGTCGGTCAGGGCTTGGCGGGGGCCGGCGGCGCGGGGGGCGTCTGGGCTGCCGGCGCGGGCGGCGCCTGGGCGGCGGGCGGCGCGGGGTCGCCTGGGCGGCGGCGGGCGGCGCCTGGCCGGCGGGCGGCGCGGGCGGCGCCTGGCCGGTGGGCGGCGCCGGCGCGGCTGGCGGGGCGGGGGGGCACCTGGCCCGCGGGCGGCACCTGGCCGCCGGGCGGCACCTCGCGCGGGGGCTCCGGCCGCTCGAAGGGCGTGCCGTCGGGGCCGATGCGCGGGCCGCGATCCACGCCCGGGATCCAGTCGGCCGTCAAGGCGTCGGGGCACTCGCGCACCTTCACCGGCCAGGGGCACTGCTTGAACTCGCCCCCGGCGCTGGTGTCGACCTCGAGGATCACGAACTGCACCCGCCGGTTGTTCTGGTTCTTCACCCCGTCGGGCGTCCACTCCGCCAGCTGGTACTCGCCATAGCCGCAGGCCAGCATCCGGTCGCGCTTCACCTTGCCCGAGCGGCTCAGGTAGCGCTTCACGGTGCGCGCGCGGTTGCGCGACAGGCGCAGGTTGTACTTGTCCGAGCCGCTGGTGTCGGTGTGGCCCTGCACCTCGATGCGCTTGAACTGCGGGTAGGCCTTCAGGATGGCGGCCAGCCGGTCGAGCACCGGCTCGCTGTCCTCGCGCAGCGCCCACTTGTCGAACTTGAAGTGAATCCGCTCGCCGAGGCTGATGGTGCAGTCACAGGCGTCACCCTCGCCGTCGCCGTCCACGTCGCCCTGCTCGGGGTTCTTGAAGTCGGGGCAGTTGTCGCACTCGTCGCCGATGCCGTCGCCGTCGCGATCGCTCGCGCCCCCGGGCTTCTGGGCGCAGTAGTCGCACGCGTCGCCGATGCCGTCGGCGTCGCCGTCGGCCTGGTCGGGGTTGGCGACCGACTGGCAGTTGTCGCAGACGTCGCCGCGGCCGTCGCCGTCGGTGTCCATCTGCTCCGGGTTGGCGGCGGCCTGGCAGTTGTCGCAGACGTCGCCGAGCCCGTCGCCGTCGGCGTCCGCCTGGTCGGGGTTGTCGACCGCGGCGCAGTTGTCGCACGCGTCGCCGAGCGCGTCGCCGTCGCTGTTGACCTGATCGGGGTTGGCCACCGACTGGCAGTTGTCGCAGACGTCGCCGCGCCCGTCGCCGTCGGCGTCCGCCTGGTCGGGGTTGGGCGTCTCGGCGCAGTTGTCGCAGACGTCGCCGAGCCCGTCGCCGTCGGTGTCGAGCTGGTCCTCGTTGGCCGCGCCGACGCAGTTGTCGCACTCATCGCCGATGCCGTCGCCGTCCGTGTCGTCGCCGCAGGGGTTGGGCTGCCACGAGATGCCGGCCAGGATGCGCCACTCGGGCGCGCCGTAGTCGGAGTGGAAGCCGGTGCCGACGCCGCCGGTCAGCACGATGTCGGACTCGGTGAACCAGCGCGCGCCCACCTGCGACTGCAGGGGGGTCGTGGCGCTGATCGAGGGCACGTCGCTCAGGGCGGTGGCGCCGTTGATCTCGGCCAGCAGCTCCACCGCGTCGGTGCCCGGCTTGATGCCGACGCCCACGCCGTAGGTGAACTCGTGGCCCAGCTCGAGGGTCTCGAACTGCGTCCCCTCGCGGAACTTCACGCCGGCGTCGATGGCGAACCGGAACACCTCGTAGATCGCCTCGAGCACCAGCATCGGGTTGACCGTCACGCCCTCTTCGGCCACGAACTTCGACGTGTCGCCGGTCGGCGCGGTCAGGGGCACGAACAGCGCGATGCCGATGGGCTGGCGCTCGTCCTCGTCCGCGTTGGGCGTCAGCAGGCGGAACTTGGCCATGAAGCGCAGATCGCCGAGGCCGACGCCGTCGTCGCCCTGATCGTCGAGCTGCGCGCCCGACGCGTAGTGCACCGGCAGGTCGATGCCCAGCTCGAGCTCGGGCACGACGCCGTAGGCCAGCATCACGTTGGCCGTCGACAGCCACTCGACGATCTGCTGACCCTCGATGATGTCGCCGTCGCTGTTGCGCCGCACGAGGGGATCGCTGGCCAGGTTCAGGTACAGCGAAGGAATCAGGTAGCCCGCCTCGGCGGTCCGGACACCCTCGACCATCAGGTAGTTGTAGGTACCCAGCGCTGGCTTGAAGAGCTGAACGTCCTGCGCCGCGGCCGGCGCTGCGGAACACAGCAGAGTACACACCAGAAGCAAGCTGCGACGCAGGGACATACGCAAACCTCCCAGCGGGGGAACGGATCCGTCGGGTCTGACTAACACGGGTTGTCTTATGGAGCGAATTTTTACACCGAATCTCTTCGCGCGCGGGCGCGCGCGAAGAGAGCGCACCCCGACCGTCGCGCGGATCGGGTCGGGGGGACGGACAGACGGGTGAGCAGGGAGGGGCGGGGCGCGCGCCGGGCGGCGGCGCCCCGGGGGCGCATCAGGCGCGGCGGCGGCGACGCAGCAGGGGCAGGGGCAGCAGCAGCAGCAGCCACCAGGGATCGCCCCCCTTGTCGCCGACGTCGCAGGTGCAGTTGTCGGTCGTGTCGGTGCCGGTGATGCGCGGCAGGTCGGGGTCGAGCGGATCGACGCCGGTGTCATCGAAGGGCAAGCCCGCGTCGTCCGGGCTGCCCTGGCCGGTGCCGCACGCGATGGGCTCGCGGCTGGCCGCGTCGCCGCAGACGACCTCGGCGTTCACGCAGATGCGCGTGCCGGGGCAGGCCGGGCCGCTCTCGCCCTCGGCGCGCGGCACCGAGCAGGCGTCGCCGGGATCGGCCTCCTCGTCGATGGTGCCGTCGCAGTCGTCGTCCTCGCCGTTGCACACCTCGGCCGTGCCCTCGGCGCGCGGCACGCAGGCCACCTCGCCGTCGACGCAGGCGGCCGTGCCGCGCTGGCAGGCGCCGACGCCCTCGGGCGCGGTGCAGTCGAAGGGCTGCACGGTGTTCTCGTCGACCTCGCCGTCGCAGTCGTCGTCGAGGCCGTTGCACACCTCGCCGCCCACCGCGGGATCGCAGGGCAGGGGATCGCACACGCCGCCCTCGTCGACCTCGCCGTCGCAGTCGTCGTCCTGCTGGTTGCAGGTCTCGCCCTCGGGCGCGGGCTCGCAGGGCGGCGGGCACTCGAGGCCCTCGTCGATTTCGCCGTCGCAGTCGTCGTCCTCGTCGTTGCAGACTTCGCCGCCGAGGGCCGGCGTGCAGACCGCCGGGCAGCCCTCGTCGACCGCGCCGTCGCAGTCGTCGTCGCGCTCGTTGCACTCCTCGGCCGGCGGCGGGCCACAGGCGCCGCAGTTGTTCAGCAGGCCGTCGTCGATGACGCCGTCGCAGTCCTCGTCGCGGCCGTCGCACGCCACCTCGTCGGCGAGGCAGGGCTCGCAGCCATCGCACTCGGCGTTGCAGGTGCTGCCCGGGGCGCAGTCGCCGCCGCACTGACCGTTGGCGTCGAGGCCGCAGGTGGGCTCGGTGCAGGTGCGGCAGTCACCGTCACACACGGTGTCGCCGGGGCAGTTGTCGACGCACACGTTGCCGCGCTGCTGGCAGGCGGGCAGGCAGCGCTCGCAGGCCTGGTCGCAGGCGAAGTTCGCCGGGCAGTTGTCGAGGCAGACGTTGTCCTGCAGCGCGCAGGTGGCCACGCAGGCCTGGCAGTCGGGGTCGCACACGCTGCCGTCGGGGCAGTCGTTGATGCACATGCCGGCCGGGTTGAAGCCGCAGCCGCCGGGCACGGGCGGATCGTCGCCGGGCTCGTCCTCGCAGGCGTCGCACTCGGCGTTGCAGCGCTGACCGGCGGGGCACTGATCGTCGCAGGTGCCGTCGGCGTTGGGCGTGCAGGCCTGGGGCGGCTCGCAGGCGCTGCAGTCGGCGTTGCACTGCTGGCCGGCGGGGCACTGGTCGTTGCAGGTGCCGTCGGCGTCGAACGAGCAGGCCGGCGGCGGCTCGCAGGCGCTGCAGTCGGCGTTGCACTGCTGGCCGGCCGGGCACAGGTCGTTGCAGGTGCCGTCGGCGTTGGGCGAGCAGGCCGGCGGCGGCACGCAGGCGCCGCAGTTGCCGTCGCACACCGTGCCGTCGGGGCAGTTGTCGACGCAGGCGTCGCCGTCCCGCCGGCAGGGGATGTCCACGCAGGCGCCGCAGTCGGCGTCGCACATCATGCCGGTGGGGCACTCGTCGGCGCAGCGGTCGCCGTGCAGCAGGCAGCGCGGGATGCACGTGTCGCAGTCGTCGTCGCAGGTGAAGCCCTCGCCGCAGGTGTCGATGCAGCGGTTGCCCTCGACCGCGCAGCCGTCGGCGCAGACGCCGCCCTCGTCGACCGCGCCGTCGCAGTCGTCGTCGGCGCGGTTGCAGGTCTCGCCCTCGGGCGCCGGCGTGCAGTCGCAGACGCCGCCCTCGTCGACCGCGCCGTCGCAGTCGTCGTCCTGGCCGTTGCACACCTCGAGGCCGTTCAGCTCGCAGCCGCAGGGGGCCTCGTCGATCTCGCCGTCGCAGTCGTCGTCGCGATCGTTGCAGCGCTCGACCGGCACCGGGCCGCAGGCGCCGCAGGCGTTCAGCAGGCCCTCGTCGACCTCGCCGTCGCAGTCGTCGTCGCGGCGGTTGCACACCTCGCCCAGGGGATCCGGCGTGCAGTCGCACACGCCGCCCTCGTCGATGTTGCCGTCGCAGTCGTCGTCGACGTCGTTGCAGCGCTCGCCGAGCGGATCGGGCACGCAGGGGCAGGTGTCGCCCTCGTCCACCATGCCGTCGCAGTCGTCGTCGCGGCGGTTGCAGGTCTCGCCCTCGGGCGCCGGGATGCACCCGCAGGCGTCGCCCTCGTCGATCAGGCCGTCGCAGTCGTCGTCGCGGCGGTTGCAGGTCTCGCCCTCGGGGGCCGGGATGCAGGGGCAGGCGTCGCCCTCGTCGACCAGCCCGTCGCAGTCGTCGTCGCGGCGGTTGCACTGCTCGCCCAGCGGATCGGGGATGCAGCCGCAGGCGTCGCCCTCGTCGATGGCGCCGTCGCAGTCGTCGTCGCGGCGGTTGCAGGTCTCACCCTCGGGCGCGGGGATGCAGGGGCAGGCGTCGCCCTCGTCGATGGCGCCGTCGCAGTCGTCGTCGCGGCGGTTGCACTGCTCGCCCATGGGATCCGGCACGCAGCCGCCGCAGACGTCGCCCTCGTCGATGGCGCCGTCGCAGTCGTCGTCCTGGCCGTTGCAGGTCTCGCCCTCGGGGGCGGGCTCGCAGGGGCAGACGCCGCCCTCGTCGACGGCGCCGTCGCAGTCGTCGTCCTGGCCGTTGCAGGTCTCGCCCTCGGCGGGCTCGCAGCCGCCGCAGACGTCGCCCTCGTCGATCAGGCCGTCGCAGTCGTCGTCGAGGTCGTTGCAGCGCTCGCCCTGCGGATCGGGCACGCAGGGGCAGGCGTCGCCCTCGTCGATGGCGCCGTCGCAGTCGTCGTCGCGGCGGTTGCACTGCTCGCCCCGCGGATCGGGGATGCAGGGGCAGGCGTCACCCTCGTCGATGGCGCCGTCGCAGTCGTCGTCGCGGCGGTTGCACTGCTCGCCCGCGGGATCGGGGATGCAGTCGCAGGCGTCGCCCTCGTCGATGGCGCCGTCGCAGTCGTCGTCGCGGCGGTTGCAGGTCTCGCCCTCGGGGGCGGGGACGCAGGGGCAGGCGTCGCCCTCGTCGATGGCGCCGTCGCAGTCGTCGTCGCGGCGGTTGCACTGCTCGCCCGCGGGATCCGGGATGCAGTCACACGCGTCGCCCTCGTCGACCAGGCCGTCGCAGTCGTCGTCGCGGCGGTTGCAGGTCTCGCCCTCGGGGGCGGGGACGCAGGGGCAGGCGTCGCCCTCGTCGATGGCGCCGTCGCAGTCGTCGTCGCGGCGGTTGCACTGCTCGCCCGCGGGATCGGGGATGCAGTCGCAGACGTCGCCCTCGTCGATGGCGCCGTCGCAGTCGTCGTCGCGGCGGTTGCAGGTCTCGCCCTCGGGGGCGGGGACGCAGGGGCAGGCGTCGCCCTCGTCGATGGCGCCGTCGCAGTCGTCGTCGCGGCGGTTGCAGGCCTCGCCCATCGGATCGGGGATGCAATCGCAGGCGTCGCCCTCGTCGATCTCACCGTCGCAGTCGTCGTCGCGGCGGTTGCAGGTCTCGCCCTCGGGGGCGGGGATGCAGGGGCAGGCGTCGCCCTCGTCGATGGCGCCGTCGCAGTCGTCGTCGCGGCGGTTGCACTGCTCGCCCGCGGGATCGGGGATGCAGTCGCAGGCGTCGCCCTCGTCGACCAGGCCGTCGCAGTCGTCGTCGCGGCGGTTGCAGGTCTCGCCCTCGGGGGCGGGGATGCAGGGGCAGGCGTCGCCCTCGTCGATGGCGCCGTCGCAGTCGTCGTCGCGGCGGTTGCACTGCTCGCCCATGGGATCGGGCACGCAGCCGCCACAGACGTTGCCCTCGTCGATGGCGCCGTCGCAGTCGTCGTCCAGGCCGTTGCAGGTCTCGCCCTCGGGCGCCGGCGTGCAGCCGCAGACGTCGCCCTCGTCGGTCTCGCCGTCGCAGTCGTCGTCGAGGTCGTTGCAGATCTCGGTCTGCGGCGACCCCGGCTCCGCGTCGCACACCAGCGCGGCGCGCCGCAGCGACACGCCGTCGATCAGGCCGCCGACGGTGCGCCCGGTGCCCGAGACGTCGCAGAACTCGATCTCGGTCTCGGAGCCCTCGGCGATGACCGCGTAGGTGAAGGTGTCCCAGTGGGTGGTCGCCTGGCCGCGGCCGTCGGCGTCCACCACCGCGACCGCCACGCCGTTCCAGCGGGCCTCGATGGCGTTGAACTGCACGCTCGGGCGCGCGCTGAAGGCGAACCCGAAGGTGTAGGCCGCGCCCGGCAGCGTGGCGACGCTCTGCGCCATGCAGGCGCCACCGTTGCCCGTCGAGGCCAGCTCGACGTGCTGGGTGCCGTCGAAGCTGTCCCAGCCGCCGACGTCGCGCTGCACCTCGATCGAGGGCCCCGCGCTCAGGCGCCACCCGGGGATGTCGCCGTAGGCGCGCCAGGCCGCGGGCACCTCGGGCAGCTCGAAGTCACCGTTGAACACCAAGTCCTCGTCGCCCGCGGGGGCGCAGCGCAGGGTGCCCTCGCGGAGGCACACGCCCACGCCCATCGAGCACGAACCGCCGTCGGTGCCCTCGTCCACGGTGCCGTCGCAGTCGTCGTCGAGGCCGTTGCAGGTCTCGGCCGGCGCCGCGCCGCAGCCGCCGCAGGCGTTGGTGACGCCCTCGTCGGTCTCGCCGTCGCAGTCGTCGTCCTCGCCGTTGCAGACCTCGTCGGGCACCGAGCCGCAGCCGCCGCAGGCGTTGGTGACGCCCTCGTCGGTCTGGCCGTCGCAGTCGTCGTCGAGGCCGTTGCAGCTCTCGTCGGGCACCGCGCCGCAGCCGCCGCAGGCGTTGGTGACGCCCTCGTCGGTCTGACCGTCGCAGTCGTCGTCGGCGCCGTTGCACACCTCGGCGGGCACGTCGCCGCAGCCGCCGCAGGCGTTGGTCACGCCCTCGTCGATGCTGCCGTCGCAGTTGTCGTCGACGCCGTTGCAGATCTCGGTGGGCACCTCGCCGCACGCGCCGCAGGCGTTCAGCACGCCCTCGTCGGTCTCGCCGTCGCAGTCGTCGTCGACGCCGTTGCAGGTCTCGGCGGGCACGTCGCCGCAGCCGCCGCAGGCGTTGGTGACGCCCTCGTCGATCTGGCCGTCGCAGTCGTCGTCCTCGCCGTTGCAGGCCTCGGCGGGCACGTCGCCGCAGCCGCCGCAGGCGTTGGTCACGCCCTCGTCGATCTGGCCGTCGCAGTTCTGGTCGATGCCGTCGCAGATCTCGGCCGGCACCTCGGCGCAGCCGTCGTAGATCGCCACGATGCCGTCGATGTCGAAGCCGTCGGCCGCGGCGGGGAAGGGGGCCGGATCGCTGACGTCCACCAGCCGCAGGCGCGTGCTGCGCAGGGCCTCGGGGATGTCGACGGTCTGCTCGAAGCGCGGGAACTCGCCCGCGGCCTGGCCGTTGCGCAGCTCGGCCACCGGCTGCCAGGCCCCGTCGATCCACGCGTCCAGGCGCGCCGCCTCGAGCGGGTAGCCGCCGTTGGTGCGCTCGCCGACGCGCAGCGACGCGGGCGCGACGCCGAAGCCGAACTCGAAGGTGCCGCCGAAGCCCAGCGAGAAGAAGGGGTCGCCGGCGCCCAGCGCCGCCTGGGGGTCGCTGCGGTCGGCCGCCACCGGCTGGCCGTTCTTCTGCAGCCCCTGCTCGGCGGCCAGGATGCTCGCGCGGTCACAGATGGCCGGCGGCACGTCGTCGACGGCGCCGTTGCAGTCGTTGTCCTCGCCGTCGCAGATCTCGTCGCTCGGCTCGCCGGCGACCGCGTCGCACACCAGGCCGACCGCCTGGGCCAGCCGCGCGTCGTCGATGAAGCCGCCCAGCGTCGGCTGGCTCTCGCTCAGGTCGCAGAACTCCAGGGTCAGCGTGTCGCCCGCGGCCACCAGCTCGTAGCGGTACACCGTCCAGACGTTGCCGCCCACGCCGGCCCCGTTGGCGTCGACGACGTCGACCAGGTCGCCGTCCACCGACACGCCCACGCGGTTGTCGGTCACGCCGGGGCGGGCCGAGTGCGCGAAGCTCAGCGCGTAGGGGGCGCCGGCGACGGCGGGCACGGTCTGCGCGATGCAGCTCGAGCCGGGCGCCGGGTGGCCGTCCAGCTCGACCCACTGGTTGCCCTCGTAGGGCACCCCGCGCGCGCTGGTCTGGATCTCGACGTTGGGCCCGGCGGTCAGCGTCCAGCCGGGGATGCTGGGCAGGATGGTCCAGCCGCCGTCGACCGGCGGCTCCTCGAAGCCGCCGTTGGCCAGCAGGTTCTCGCCGTCGCTGCCGGCCACGCACACGAGCCGGCCCTCGCGGCGGCAGGCGCCGATGCCCGCCTCGCAGGCGCCGCCGTCGATCGCCTCGTCGACGCTGCCGTCGCAGTCGTCGTCCAGCCCGTTGCACACCTCGTCGGGCGTCGCGCCGCAGGCGCCGCAGGCGTTGAGCGTGCCCTCGTCGACCTCGCCGTCGCAGTCGTCGTCGAGGCCGTTGCACTGCTCGTCCGGCGCCGGGCCGCAGGCGCCGCAGGCGTTCAGCGTGCCCTCGTCGGTCTCGCCGTCGCAGTCGTCGTCGGCGCCGTTGCACACCTCGGTGGGCACCTCGCCGCATTCGCCGCAGGCGTTGAGGGTGCCCTCGTCGATGGTGCCGTCGCAGTCGTCGTCGGCGCCGTTGCACACCTCGGTGGGGGCCTCGCCGCAGCCGCCGCAGGCGTTCAGCACGCCCTCGTCGACCTCGCCGTCGCAGTCGTCGTCGGCGCCGTTGCAGATCTCGTCCGCCGCGACGCAGGCGCAGGCGTCGCCCACGCCGTCCTCGTCGCTGTCGGCCTGGTCGGGGTTCGGCGTGGCGGGGCAGTTGTCGCAGGCGTCGCCCCGGCCGTCCTCGTCGGCGTCCACCTGATCGGCGTTGGCGGTCTGGGGGCAGTTGTCGTCCGTGTCGCAGACGCCGTCGTCGTCGCTGTCGACGCAGCCGCCGCCGATCGAGCGCTCCAGCACCAGGATGGCGTAGGCGTGGGCCGAGAAGTTGTTCCACACCGCGTCGGTCGGGGGCGGGGTGAAGCGGCCCTGCAGGTCCTGCCGGGTGAGGATGGTGTAGGCGTAGTCGAAGTACCACCGGGCGGGCTCGCGGGGATCCGCGTAGTAGCCGACGCCCTCGGGCCCGAAGGACGCCACCCGGGGCAGGGCGGCGGGATCCAGGCGAACCAGGCGGTTGGCGAAGGCGGGCGCGTCACCCGCGGGCAGCGCGCCCAGATCCGCCGTCGACAGGCCGCCCGGGGGCGGCGCCAGATCGGCCTCCTCCAGCAGCTGGAAGGCGCGCGACGAGGCCCACAGCATGTAGTAGTAGCTCTGGCGCCAGCCGCCGTTGGCCCCGCCGATGGTCAGGTAGTTGTAGCGGTTGCGCAGCCACTCCAGCGCGCCCTGCACCTCGGGGTCGGTGATGGCGCCGCCGCCCACCTGCAGAATCCACAGGCTGGACGAGGTCTGCTGCATCGAGTTGGCCTGACCGGGCCGGTAGGGGTGGCCGCGCTCGCTGCCGCTGAGGCCGTTCGAGGTCGAGTCCGCCTCGTAGGCCGCGCGCACCGTCGCGAGGGCGGCGTCGATGGCCGCCACCCGCACGGGGTCGGCGGTACCCGGGTCCGTGTAGACCCCGCGGGCGGCCGCCAGGCCGGCGACCGTGAACTGCGTGGTCGACGAGTCCTCGCACGCGCCGTTGCGGTAGCACCAATAGCCGTGGCCGCCCTGCGCCGCGAGCGCCCGGTCGACGATCGCGTCCACCGCGGCCAGCGCGCCGGCCTGGTCGGGGCCGCCGGTGCGCACGTACACGGCCAGCGCCATCAGGTCGGCGCCGTCGCGGTAGGCGTAGAAGGTCTCGGCCAGGGCGCGCGTGACGATGTAGCTCATCACGGCGTCGAGGCGCGCCTGATCCGCGGGGCTGGCGCCGTCGTAGCCGGTGGCCGGCGCACCCAGGTCGGCGCTCGCGCGCTTCTCCAAAAGTGCGAGGGCGCTCAAGCCCGCGCCGTCCCCTGCCGAACTGGGGTTGGCGTAGACGCCGCTGGCATCCAGCCAGGCCAACCCGCGGTCGATCGCGGTCGACACGTCGGTGCTGAAGGCAGTGGTCTGTGCGGGCGCCGCCGAGGCGACGACGAGACACAAACCGGCGATACACGAACTCACAACGCTACGCGTGCGCATGGACGTACCCCCGACCAATGCGCCGGAAGCTAGCAAGATAACGAGCCGTGGCCAAGTTCTTTGGCTCACGTTTCCTGGAAATATACGAAGCAGGCGGAAATAGAGGGGCGTTCGGCCTCCCATTTCGTCGATGCCTGCCGCCGCAGCCTCGCCCGTGACTCCGGCTGTGGTGGCCGGTCAGTGCACGCCGCGGATCCGCTTGATGCCGTCGGTGATCGTCTGGATCTCGTTGCGATACAGCTCGCCGCCGACGCGCCCCCGGGGGTTGATCTGCACCGACGCCACCCGGTGGGCGTCGAGCAAGGGGAAGATGTCGAAGCCCTGAAGCACCACCGTGGGCAGCCCCCGGGGCGCGAATGCGTCCAGGGTGTCCCAGTCAGTGAACACGGCAGTCACCGGCAGGTCGGCGAGACGCTCGATCTCCCGCGGCGCGGGGTCGTCCTCGGCCGCGTCGTCGGCGAGGGGCAGCACCAGGTGCGCCCGACACAGCGCCATGTACACCCGGTTGCGCGCCTGCGCGTCCCGGGCTCGGCTCAGGTGGGTCATCGCCTCGACCAGCCGGGTGTCGTCGAGCGTCGGCCGGTCGCCGGCCTCGTGGTCCAGGCGCAGGGGCTCGTCGGGCAGGCTGCGGTACACCGCCGACAGCAGGTGCAGCGCGAGGCGCGCCACGCGCTCGGGCGCGTCCGCGTCGGTGACGGGGAAGCGGCCGCGGAAGCACTGCGCGGCCGACGCCTGCCGCAGCCCCGCGTCGGTCAGCAGGCGCACCTGCTCGGCGTCCAGGCGGCGATCGGCGGGCAGGTGGCGGCCGCCCTGCGCCTCCATCTGCACGGTGTCGGCGCCGCGCGCGCCGCGCAGCACCACGAAGCCGGCGTCGGTCTCGACCACGAGGCGGTTGGCGTTGCCGCCCCCGCGCACCAGATCCTCGACGCGGCGGGTCAGTCGGGCGAGATCGGCCTTCACGGCGCCCGCAGGTGCCAGGCCCGGGGGCGCAGGAAGGCGCGGATGCCCTCGAGCGAGAGCGTCGCGCCGACGCCCGAGTGCCCCCGCCCGCTCCAGGGCAGGTTGGGGCTGACGCGATCGCAGCAGTTCCAATAGACGGTGCCGGTGTTCATGCGCTCCAGGATGCGCGCGGCGCGCGTCCGGTCGCGCCCGTAGACCGCCGCGGTCAGCCCGTAGGGCGTGTCGTTCATGCGCGCGACGGCCTCGGCGTCGTCGGCCACCTTCTCGATGCCGATGATCGGGCCGAACGACTCGTCCCGCATCACCGCCATCGTGTGGTCGACGTCGGTGAGCACGGTGGGCTCGAAGTACCAGCCGCCGCGATCGGCCCGCCGGCCGCCGCAGCGCAGGGTGGCGCCCTTCTGCAGGGCGTCGTCGACCTGCGCCTGCAGCACGGCGAGCTGGGGCTCGCGGCACAGGGGACCGATGTAGGTGCCCTCGTCGGTGGGCGCGCCGATCGCGAAGCCCTTCACCGCGTCGACGAAGGCCTCGACGAAGGCGTCGTACACGTCCGCGTGCACGTAGACGCGCTCGACGGCGCAGCAGCTCTGCCCGGCGTTGTAGAAGGCGCCGTCGGCCACCGCGCCGGCGACGGCGGCGGCGTCGACCTCGTCGGTCACGTAGGCGGCGTCCTTGCCGCCCAGCTCGAGCTGCACCGGGGCCAGGTGGCGCGCGGCGGCGGCGGCCACCTTCACGCCGGTCGCGTACGAGCCGGTGAAGAAGATCCCGTCCAGCGGGTGCTCGAGCAGCGCCGCGCCGGTCTCACCCGCGCCGATCACCGGCACGAAGACGTCGTCGGGCACGCCCGCCTCGTGCAGCAGCCCGGCGATGGCCAGGCCGGTCAGCGTCGCGTGCTCGGACGGCTTGTAGATCACCGCGTTGCCGCACAAGAGCGCGGGCACGATGACGTTGGTGCCGACGAACCAGGGGTAGTTCCAGGCCGAGATGTTGGCGATCACGCCGAGGGGGTCGAAGGTGACGACCTCCTCGAGCGCGGCCGCGCCGGGCACGCCCCCGTCGGGCTGGCGGTGCATCAGGCGCGGCGCCAGCAGGGCGGCCGTGTGCTCGAGGAAGAAGTCCACGCGGGCCGGCGTGGCGGCGATCTCGTTGCGCGCCTGCCGCACGGGCTTGCCGGTCTCGGCGGTCGTCGTCAGCGCCAGGGTGTCCTTGCGCTCGATCAGCAGATCGCGGAAGCGGGTGAGGATCGCGCGGCGCTCGGCGAAGGGGCGGGCGGCCCACGCCGGTTGCGCGGCGCGGGCGGCGGCGATCTTGGCCCCGACGCTCACCGCGTCGTCGGCGGGCAGCTCGCGCAGCACGGTGCCGTCGGCCGGGTTCAGCAGGGTCAGCGCGCTCATGCGTCGAAGGCCTCCAGGAACAGCGCGCGCAGGTCGTCGGCCCCGACGGCGCGCGGGTTGTTGGGGTGGCAGCCGTCGGCCAGGGCGACCTCGACGAGGCGCTCGAGCGCGTCGCGCGGCACGCCCTGGGCCGTCAGCGAGGGCGGCAGGCCGATCGCGTCGCGCAGGCGCTCGATCCAGGCGACGAAGCCGGGCCCGTCCTCCGCGCCGACCGTGGCGGCCAGCCGCTCGAAGCGCTCGGGCACCGTCTCGAGGTTGAAGCGCATGCAGGCGGGCAGCATCAGCGCGTTGGCCAGGCCGTGGTGCAGATCGCACACGGTCGACAGGGCGTGGGCGCACGAGTGGGTCACGCCGAGGCCCTTCTGGAAGGCGACGGCGCCCATCAGCGACGCGTCCAGCATGCCGGCGCGCGCGGCCAGGTGGGCGTCGCGGTCGTCATCGCCGCCGGCGAAGCGCACGGCGTCCTCGAGGTGCGCGGCCACCAGCCGCAGCCCCTCGAGCGCGATGCCGTCGGCCATCGGGTGCTTGCCCTTGGCCAGGAAGGCCTCGACCAGGTGCGTCAGCGCGTCCATGCCGGTGGCCGCGGTCAGGTGCGGGGGCAGCCCCAGGGTCAGCTCGGGATCGGCCAGCACCAGGCGGGGCAGCAGCAGCGGATCGAAGATGATCTTCTTGGCGTGGGTGTCGTCGTCGCTGACCACCGCGCTGCGCCCGACCTCGCTGCCGGTGCCGGCGGTCGTCGGGATGCCCACCAGGTAGGGGATGGGCTGGTCGACCGGCCGGGCGTCGGGCTTGCCGTCCTCGTAGTCGAAGAGGTGGCCGGGGTGGTTCAACATCAGCGCGATGGCCTTGGCCACGTCGAGGGCCGCGCCGCCGCCGACCGCGACGATGGCGTCGGCCTCGGCGGCGCGCCCGGCCTCGACGCCGGCGTCGACCTGGCTGACGACCGGGTTGCCCCAGACGCCGTCGAAGACGGTGACCGCGCGGGACGGCGAGCGCGCCGACTCGACCAGCGGCGCGAACCAGGGCAGCGCCGCCACGCCGCGATCGGTGACGAAGAGCACCCGCGCGACGCCCGCGGCGTCCAGCGCGGCCGGCAGCTGGCGGCGGGCGCCGACGCCGAAGCGGATGGGGGTGGGGAAGTTGTAGCCGACGATGTCGCTCACGGAAGTCCTCGTTGGGGGTGGGCTCGGTGCTCGGGCGTCCGATGCGTCAGATGATCTCGAAGTAGCGCTTGAGCTCCCAGTCGGTGACCGCGGCGGCGTACTGCCGCCACTCCCAGCGCCGGGTCGTGACGAAGTGGTCGACGAAGGCGTCGCCGAACAAGGCGCGCGCCACGTCGCTCTGCTCGAAGGCGTCGGTGGCCTCGTTCAGATCGCGGGGCAGGCGGGGGGCGTCGGCCGCGTACCCGCTGCCCTTCACCGGCGGCGCGTCCAGCTCGACCTTCTGCTCGATGCCCCACAGGCCCGCGCCCAGCGCCGCGGCGACGCCGAGGTAGGGGTTCATGTCGCTGCCGCTCACCCGCGTCTCGAGGCGCGTCGACTTGGGGCCGCCGGGGATGACCCGCAGGGCCACCGTGCGGTTGTCGACGGCCCAGGTGGCCTTGGTCGGCGCCCACATGCCCTCGACCAGCCGCTTGTAGCTGTTCACCGTCGGCGCCATCAGCACCAGCAGCTCGGGCAGCAGCGTCAGCTGGCCCGCCAGGTAGTGGCGGAAGGTGTCGCTCATCCCGTGCTCGCCCGCGCCGTGGAAGGCGTTCTTGCCGTCGCGCCACAGGCTCTGGTGCATGTGCCCGCTGCAGCCGGGCAGCGCCGGGTTCCACTTGGCCATGAAGCTGGCCAGCACGCCGTGGCGGTAGGCGATCTCCTTCACCGACGTCTTGAACAGCACGCCGCGGTCGGCGGCCTCGAGGGCGTCGCTGTACAGGATGGCCGCCTCGTACACGCCGGGGCCGGTCTCGGTGTGCAGGCCCTCGAGGGGCACCCGGAAGTCGGCCAGCTGCTCCATCAGATCGCGGAAGTAGGCGTGGTTCAGGCTCGACCGCAGGAGCGAGTAGCCGAACATGCCGGGCGTGGCCGGCGTGGGCGCGCGGCCGCCCTTGGCGGCGAAGCTGTCGGGCGTCTCGGCGAAGTTGAACCACTCGAACTCGAGGCCGAAGCGGGCGTCGTAGCCCAGGTCGCGCGCGCGGTCGATCACCCGCCGCAGGGTGCGGCGCGGGCAGACGGGCAGGGGGCCGCCGTCGGGCGCGTCGAAGTCACCCAGCAGGAAGGGCGTGTTCTCCTCCCAGGGGATCTCCCGATAGGTCGAGACGTCCAGGCGGGCGAGCGCGTCGGGATAGCCCGTGTGCCAGCCCGTGTAGGCGGCGCCCTCGTAGCAGACGTCGGCGGCGTCCCACCCGAACACCACGTCGCAGAAGCCGAACCCACCCTCGAGGGCCGAGCGCAGCTTGTCGATGTGCATGTACTTGCCGCGCAGGACGCCGTCGATGTCGGTCACCGCCACCTTCGCGCGCCTGCAGTCGTGGCGGGCGAGGTCGGTCAGCAGCTCCTCGGGGGTCGTGGGCGGCGTCTTCATCGGCGGGCTCCGTCGGGTGGTGCGTCGGCAGGGCAGCATGGATCATCGGGGCGCCGTTGACCATGCGCTCGGCTCACCGGATCAGCAGGGCGGCGGGCAGGGCGTGGGCCAGCAGGCCGAGGGCGGCGGCGGCGAAGGCCCGGCCGGCGTCCAGGCCGGTGGCGCGCGCGGTGGCGCGGGTGCACGCCACCGCGCAGGCGATCACCGCGACGGGCGCGTAGTAGGGCAGGGCGCGGGCCAGGGCGGCGTGGCCGGCGATCAGGTACACCGCCAGATCGGGCACGACCAGGCCCAGCAGCAGGGGCAGCGCCCAGGCCGGGCCCAGGGCGGCGCGCAGGCCGGCCGCCTCGCCGTGCCCGCCCAGGCGCCGGGCCGCGCGGTGCGTCACCGCGCTCAGCCACCACCACAGCGCGACGCACAGCGGCGCCAGGTACATGGCCGCCACGCCGTAGTAGCGATCGGCGCTCACCGGCAGGCCGTGGGCGGCCGAGGGGCGGTGGCCGCCGGCGGCGAGCAGCGCCATCAACGACGCCCACGCGACGCCCAGCGCGAGCGGCGCGGCTACGCCCCTCACGGCGCGCCCTCGGCCAGCAGCGCCGCGCGCAGGGCAGCGGCGGCCGGCGGCAGGCGGTCGACGCCGCGGTGCACCAGCCGCAGGGTGCGGGTGACGGGGGTGCGGGGGTCGGGCACGCGGACGAGGCGGCCGTCGGCCAGCTCGCGCGCCACCGCGTGGGTGCTGACGAGGGCGACGCCGATGCCGGCGCGCACGTGGCTCTTGATGGCGCCGATGCCGCTCAGCTCCATGGCGACGCGGGCCTCCGGGAAGTGGCGCTGCAGCAGGCCGCGCGTGGACGAGCCGGGGGGGAAGGTGACGAAGGGCGCGTCCGCGGGCTCGACGCCCGGCGCGGCGACCAGCACCAGGTGGTCGTCGGTCCAGCGCTCGCCCTCGTCGCCGGCGCGCACGGCCAGATCGATGGTGCCGGCCTCGAGCAGATCGAGCAGCACCTCGGGACTGCCCTCGCGCAGGCGGAAGACGATGCCCGGGTGGGCCGCCCGGAAGGCGGCCAGGCGCTCGGGCAGCAGGTAGGTACAGGCGGTGGCCCCGGCGCCGATGCGCACCTCGCCGGCGACCAGCCCCTGCACCTCGGCGACGGCGCGGCGGCCATCGTCCACCGCGGCCAGCGCGGCGCGCGCGTGGGGCAACAGCGCCTCGCCGGCGGCGGTGAGGCGCGCGCCCGAGCGCCCGCGATCGAACAGCCGCGCCTCCATCGCCTGCTCGAGGCGCTGGATCGAGGCGGTCAGCGCGGGCTGCGTCAGGTGGGCGTGGCGCGCGGCCGCGGTCAGCGTGCCGTGCTCGACCACCAGCAGGAAGTGGCGCAGCTCGTGAATCATAAGCAGACGTGATGATAGGCAGCGAAACAATCGATTGGAAGGCCGTCGAACCGCGGCGCATGCTGCAGGGGTCCAACGCACCGGAGGCGCGCCGCCATGATCCCCGTCCTGTTCGCCCTCGCCGCCGGCCTGCTGACCACCATCACCGGGGTGGGCGGCGGCGCCCTGCTGATGCTGGGGCTGGCCGTCGTGTGGGATCCCCTGACCGCGCTGGCGGTCACCGCGCCGGCGCTGGGCATCGGCAACCTGCATCGCTGGTGGCTGTTCCGCCGCGAGACCGACTTCGCGCTCTTCGGCGCCTTCATCGCCGGCGCGCTGCCCGGCAGCCTGCTGGGCGGGCTGGTCGCCACGCGGCTGCCCCAGGGCGCGCTGTTCGGCATCATGGCGGCGATGGCGCTGCTGGGGGCGGCCCGCGCGCTCGGCTGGTTCCAGTGGCGCCCGAAGGCCCGGTTCATCACGCCGGCCGGCGCGGGCATCGGGGTGGTCGCCGCGGGCGCGGGTGGGGCGGGTCTGCTGACCGCGCCGCTGATGCTGGCCGCGGGCCTCAGCGGCGGCGCGTACCTGGCCACGGCCGCCGGCTGCGCCTTCACCATGCACGCCGGCCGCCTGACCGCCTACGCCGTCGAGGGCCTCATCGGCCCGTCGACGCTGGGGTGGTCGCTGGCGCTCGCGGTGGCCGTCACCAGCGGCAACCTGCTCGGCAAGCGGGTGCGCGCCTGGATGAGCGACGCGGTGACGCGGCGGGTCGAGGTCGGCGCGATGTTGATGGCCGTGGCGCTGGCCATCACCGGCGTCACCCGTTGAGCAGGGCGTCGCCCTCGACGCGCAGGCGATCGCACACCGCGCGCATGTCGTCGGCGTCCAGGCGGGCGCCGTCGTGCTCGGTGCCCACCAGCGAGGCGCCCAGGTTGATCGCCGCCACCCGCCCGTCGCGCGCCGCGCGCTGCGCGTCCAGCCAGTCGCCCCCGCCCGCGAGCACGTCGACCAGCACCCGCGGCGCCAGCGTGCCCACCGCCGGCAGCGTCGGGAAGTCGAGCAGGCCGTGCAGCGTGGCCAAGAGGCGCGGGCCCACCACCGTCGGCGGCAGGGGCCCCTCGAAGCGGGCCACGATGCGCTCGCACGCGTGCGCGTAGAAGGACAGCATCGGGTTGCCCGCGTCGAAGACGGCCAGCGCGTTGTGCACCTTGCGGTGCGCCCGCGGCCGGCCCCGGGCGTCGGGCTGAAGCCACACCTCGCGGCCGAAGGCGTAGTCGCCCTCGTGGTCGATGACCATGGCATCGGGCGCGAAGACGAAGACGTCGGCGTCGAGCCAGACGACCCGCTGATAGCCGGCCTCGAGCAGGACCTCGGCCCAGCGCAGGCGCCCGAGATCGGACAGCACCATGGGGCGGTCGGCCGCCCGCCGCCGGTACGCGTCGGGCACGCGATCGAACAGGGCGTCGTCCTCGAACACGTAGGTGTGCCCGCGGGATCGGGCCCACGCCCGGACCGAGCCGAGGCAGAGATCGATCCACGGTGGCACGTCCCAGGTGCGGAACGATTGGCAGACGACGGTGCGCACGCCTGCCATCGTGGCCGGTCGAGGGCGGGCCCGCCACCCCTGCCGCGCGGGACCGCTTGGGCCGCGGCCCCGCGTGCCCTATGGTGCGCGGATGCGCCGCGACCCCCTGCCCATCGACGCCCTCGAGCCCGCGCTGCGCGCCCGCCTGGCCGAGGGCTCGCTGGTGGTGTCGGCGCCGACCGGCTCGGGCAAGTCGACGCGCGTGCCGGTGTGGTGCCTGGGCCGGGGGCCGACGCTGGTGATCGAGCCCCGCCGCGTGGCGTGCCGCGGCCTGGCGGCGCGGGTCGCCGACGAGCTGGGCGAGCGGCTCGGGGGGCGCGTCGGCTATCGGGTGCGCGACGACGACCGCAGCGGCCCCGACACCGCGCTGCTGTTCGTCACGCCGGGGGTGGCGCTGCGCATGCGGGCCTCGGACGGCCTCGCCGGCTGGGCCGTGGTGGTGCTGGACGAGTTCCACGAGCGCAGCCTGGACGTCGATCTGCTGGCGGCGCTGCTGCGCCGCGACGGCGCCCGGCTGGTGGTGATGTCGGCGACGCTCGAGGCGGAGCGCGTGGCGGCGTGGCTCGGTGGGCCGCACCTGGCCGCCGAGGGGCGCACCTTCCCCGTCGAGGTGCGGCACCTGCCCGGCGGCGCCCTGCTGCCCGAGCCGCGCGGGCTCGAGGCGCGCGTGCGCGCCGCCCTGGACGCGGCCGGCGGCGATCCGGGCGACGTGCTGGTGTTCCTGCCCGGCAAGGCCGAGATCGGGGCGGCCGGGCGCGCGCTCGCGGGCCGCGCCGATCTGAGCGTGATCCCCCTGCACGGCGGCCTGGGGCTGGACGCGCAGGCCCGCGTGTTCCAGCCCACGCCGCGGCGCAAAGTGGTGCTGGCCACCAACGTCGCCGAGACCTCGCTCACCGTGCCCGGCGTCGGGGTCGTCGTCGACGCCGGGCTGGTGCGGCGCACCCACTACCGGGGCGGCCGCGGCTTCCTGGCGTTGGGGCCGGTGGCGCAGGACAGCGCCGACCAGCGGGCGGGGCGCGCCGGCCGGACGGCGGCCGGCGTGTGCTACCGCCTGTGGAGCGCGCAGGCGCGGCTGGAGCCGAACACGCCGCCCGAGGTGTACCGCGAGTCGCTGGTGCCGTTGGTCCTGGGCGCGGCCGCCTGCGGCGCGGCCTGCGCCGATCTGCCCTTCCTCGACGCCCCGCACGGCCACGCCGTCGAGGCCGCGGTCGACGAGCTCCGCGCGCTGGGGGCGGTGGACGACGCGGGCGCCCTCACCGACACCGGTCGCACGCTCTTCGGGCTGCCCCTGGACGCCGCGCTGGGCCGCCTGCTGGTGGAGGCGGGGCGCACCGGGGCGCTGGGCGACGTCGTCGATCTGGTGGCGGCGCTGGCCGTCGACCGCCCGATCTTCCGCGGCCGCCCGGAGCAGCCGGACGACGACCTGCGGCAGGGCGGGTGCGACGCGGTCGCCGCGGTGCGGGCGGTGCGCATCGGGCAGCCGGGGCGGCACCAGCTCGACGCGGCCGCGCTCGACGCCGCCCGGCGCACGGCGCGGCGGCTGCGGCGCGCGTTCGACGTGGCCCCCGTCGAGGGTGATCCCGCCATCGACCGGCGCCGCCTCGCGCTGACCGCGCTGCGCGCCGATCCGCGCAGCGCGTACGTCGCGCGCCGGCGCAAGAAGGGCGTGGCCTGGAGCGGCGGGGGCACCGAGGCCGTGCTGGGGCGCGACAGCGCGTTGGCCGCCGAGCTCGAGACGCCCGCCGGGGCGCGCGTCGAGGCCGCGGTGGTGCTCGAGACGCGCGCCTTCGGGGCCGGCCCGCGGGACCGCGAGATCCGGATCACCTGCGCCATGCCGGCGCCCCTGGCGTGGCTGGTCGAGGCCGGGGTGGGGCGGGTGCGGGTCGCGCGCACGGTGGTGAAGGGCGGGCGCATCGTCGCGACGCACGAGCGGGTGCACGCGCGGAAGGTGCTCGAGACGTGGGACGCGGTGCCCGAAGGCGCGCTGGCCCGGGAGGCCGTCGCCGCGGCCTTCCTCGAGGGGCGGCTTTGGCGCGCGGTGCGCGACGAGACCGCCGAGCGCCTCGAGGCCCGCGCGCTGCACGCGCGGCTGAGCGGTGAGGCTCCGCCGCCGGCCCTCGACGCCTGGGTGGCGGCGCGCATCGAGGCGCTCGGCCTCGAGCACGGGGACGATCTGGCCCTGCTCGGCCCCGACGACCTGCGCGCCGAGGATCTGCCCTGGCACGATCGCGAGCGCCTCGAACGCAGCTTCCCGCGCGTGCTCGACTTCGCCGACGTCAGCTACCGCGTCGAGTACGACGTCGAGCGGCGGGTGGCGACGCTGGTGAAGACGGCGGGCCGCCGCCGTGATCCGCCGCCGCCCGCCTGGCTGCCCCGCCTCGAGGGCTTTCGCCTGCGCCTGCGCGACGGCGACAAGGAGCGCCCGCTGCGCGGCTGACCGTCGGGCCGCCCCGCCCGATCCGGTTCCGTTCGCCGCGCCCCATTGATAGGGTGCCGCGCTGCGCGTCGAGACCGAGGAGGGTGCCGTGCCGACGATGTTCGAGGTGATCGTGTCCTACTTCGACGGTGACAGCTGGCCGGTGCAGCTGGTCGAGGGCGAGACGGCCTTGCGCAGCGCGTTCCAGGGCGACAGCGGGTCGTGGACCTGCTACGCCAAGGCCCGCAGCGAGTTCGAGCAGTTCGTCTTCTACTCGCTGTGCCCGGTGACGGTGCCCGAGGACAAGCGGCCGGCCGCCGCCGAGTTCATCACCCGCGCCAACTACGGGATGATCGTCGGCAACTTCGAGATGGACTACAGCGACGGCGAGATCCGCTACAAGACGGCCATCGACGTCGAGGGCACCGAGCTGACCCTGCCGTTGTGCCGGCAGGTGGTGGTGCCCAACGTGATGATGATGGATCGCTACCTGCCTGGGCTGATGGCGGTGGTGTTCGGCGACGTGACGCCGGCGCAGGCGATCGCGCGCATCGAGAAGAACTGAGGGGCCGGGTCGGGTCGACCACGACCACGCACGATCAGGCGAGGGCGCGGCGCACGGCGTGCAGCAGGTCGTCGGCGGTGAAGGGCTTGGGCAGGTAGGGCGCGCCGCCGGTGTTGCGCGGGCCGTGGCCCGACATGAACAGCACCTTCAGGTGCGGGTGGGTCGCGCGGATGCGCTCGGCGAGCGCCGCGCCGTCCAGGCGGGGCAGCACCAGATCGGCCAGCAGCAGGTCGAGGGCGGGTCGCTGCTCGGCGATCAGCAGCGCCTGGCCCGGCGTGGCCGACGCGACCACCCGGTAGCCGGCGCGCCGCAGCACCGTGGCGGTCACCGTGCGGACGTGCGGATCGTCCTCGACCAGCAGCACCGACGCGCCGGTGTCCTGGGCCGGCACGGGGGTGGTCAGCGGGCGCGGATCCTGCGCCGGCAGCAGCGCGCACAGCGCGACGGTGTCGTGATCACGCTCGATGACGAAGGCGCCGTCGAGCGCGCGGGTGAGGGCGACGGCGGTGCCCAACCCGAGGACCGCGGTGCTCGGCCCGCGATCGGCCGGCCCGTCGACCGGGCGGTCGGCGGTGCGCCGACACTCGAGGCGGACGTAGCGCCCGGGCGGCAGGCCGTGCGTGCGCGCGCCCTCGGGGCCGAGCGTGACGGCGCCCGTCCGGACGCGCACCTCGCCGGGGTGGACCGAGGCGTCGCGGGCGTTGAGCAGCGCGACCAGGATCAGGTGCTCGGCGTCGGCCCGGTCGGCCGCCACCACCGGGCCCGCGCCCGGCAGATCGAGCACCAGCTCGACGTCGCTCGGCAGCACCCGCCGGACCACCGGCGCCAGCTCGTCGAGCACGTGGTGCAGATCGACGTGCTCGCGCAGCCCCGTGCGGCGGCGGGCGACGGCGTGCAGTCGGCGGGTGAGGATGGCGGTGCGCCGCGCCGCGCCGAGGATCTCGTCGAGCCCCTCGGCGAAGGGGTGGCGGTCGTTCACCTCGGACAAGAGCAGGCTGCTGTGGGCCAGGATGACCGACAGCGCGTTGTTCGTGTCGTGGGCGACGCCGTCGACGAGGCGGCCGAGGGTCTCGAGGCGGCGCGCCTCGTTGGCGTCGTCGCGGTGCGAGGCCAGCGCCTCGCGGACGGCGCCCGGCAGGCGGTCGAGGGCGTCGCCTTCGACGTAGTCCGCCACCCCGGCGCGCAGGGCGCGGACCGCGCGGGCCACGTCGGCGGCGAAGTCGAGCACGACGACGGGGCAGGGATCGCCCCGGGTGACGATGGCCGAGCGGGCGGCGGCCGCGTCGGTGAAGCCGGCCGGCTCGACGACCACGACGGCCGCCAGCCCGCCGGCGTCGACCGCGCGCTGCGCCGCTTCGCCGGTGTGGGCGAGCGACCACTCGAGATCCCCGGCAGCGTCGAGCGCGGCGGCGGCCCTGGCCAGCCGCTCGCCGTCGTCGCCCAGCAGCAGCCCCCGGTCGGTCATCGTCTTCTCCCACGGTACGCTGCGGATTCGACCATACGCCGGTGCGCGCGCGGTGTCACGCCGACAGATGCGCCGGCCGAACGCGCGTCGGCGGCGGCTATTGCACCGCCGCGGGCCATTGGATAGGTTGCCCCGAACCCGTCGACAGGATTGCACCAATGAGCCGGATCCGCCTCCCGCTGGCAGGCGTCGCGATGCTCGCCGCGCTCGCCACGGGCTGCTCGCTGAAAGCCATGACCGGCGACATGATGTCGGAGTACACGGTCGACGAGCTGACGCCCTTCCTCCTCGCGTCCGACGACCTCGGCATGGCCTGCGAGACGGGCGTGTCGATGGGCAGCTACCTGATGAGCTTCGAGCGGGTGACCGACGCGCCCAACAAGGCGGCCGTGTCGACGCTGGTCACGGCGGGGGCCTGCGCGCAGATCGAGGCCTGGGAGGCCGAGCTGCGGTCGCTGCGCGCGCTGCACGCGGGGGACGCCGCGGGCGCCCAGGACGCGCGCATCGCCGAGAAGCGCGCCAACGCCGTCGCCGCCCGCCGCTTCTACCGCGCTTGGAAGTACCTGGTGGCCGAGTACGGCGTGCCGGGCGAGACGTGCCCCGAGCTCGAGGACGAGAGCGACGAGCTGATCTGGCTGCTGGGCATGTTGGCCGGGGTGCAGGCGACGCAGCACGATCGCGGCGCCAACGGCATGGCCGGCGTGCCCCTCGACGTGCCGCGGCAGGCCGCCCGCGGCGTGCAGTGCTTGAACAACGAGAAGTGGTGGGGCGTCCCGCGCGCCGTCAGCGCGGCGGTCTGGACCAGCATCCCCGGCGCCGGCCCCGAGGGGGTCGACCCCTGGGCCCGGCTGGCCGAGGCCTCGGCGCTGGGTGTGAAAGCCGGCGTCCGTGTCGCCCTGGCCGTCGAGGCCCAGGCGGCCGCGGCGGCGGGCAAGTCCGACAAGGTGCGGGCAGCCATCAAGGCCTACGCGGCGGCGATCGAGGAGGCGCCCGCTCGCGGCCGCTTCTCGCTGCTCGATCACAACGCCACGGTGCAGGTGCAGGTGCTCTCGGATCGACTGTGGACCGAGGGCACGGGCCACCGGACGCCGGTGGGGGCGTTGGGCACCTTCTGGGACGACGCGCCGCCGGCGCCCGAGGGCGGGGACGACCTGCTCGAGGGCCTCGAGGACGACGCGCCGGCGCAGGCCGCCCCCGCCCCGGGGGCCGACGGTTCGGCGCCGCCGAACGCGACCGAGGAGTGAGAGTGGTGACCAAGCGTCTGTTTCCGTTCGTGTGTGTCGCGGCCCTGATGGGGGCCGCCTCCCCCGCGCTGGCCGCCGACGCGGTGCAGCGCACCCTGTGCGTCTACGATCCCAGCGGCGCCAACGGCGACGTCTTCAACCTGATGAAGGACTATCGGACCGAGGCCCTGAAGTGGGGCGTCGACTTCGACATGAAGCCCTACACCGACGAGAAGACGGCGGCCGAGGACTTCAAGGCGGGCAAGTGCCAGGCCGTGCTGATGACCGGCACGCGCGGGCGCTCGTTCCACAAGTTCGCCGGCACGCTCGAGGCGATGGGCGCGCTGCCCGACTACAAGCTGCTGCGCAAGGTGGTGCTGTCGCTGTCGAAGAAGGGCGCGGCCAAGCTGATGACCTCGGGCGACTACGAGAGCGCCGCCATCTTCCCCGGCGGCGCGGTCTACATGCTGGTGCGCGACGGCGAGATCGACACCGTCGAGGAGCTGGCCGGCAAGAAGCTGGCGACGCTCGACTTCGACGAGGCGGCCAAGGTGATGGTGAAGAAGGTCGGCGCCTCGCTGGTGCCCGCCGACGTCAGCACCTTCGGCGGCATGTTCAACAACGGCAGCGTCGAGGTGGCCTACGCGCCGGCGACGGCCTACCAGGCCCTCGAGCTGTACAAGGGCGTGGGCGACAAGGGCGCGGTCATCCGCTACCCGCTGGCGCAGATGACGCTGCAGCTGCTGATCAAGTCGAAGGACTTCCCCGAGGGCTTCGGCGAGCAGTCGCGCGCGTATGCCGCCTCGAAGTTCGACCAGGCGATGAAGATGGTGCAGCAGGCGGAGAAGAAGATCCCCGCCAAGGCCTGGAAGGACATCCCCGCCGAGGACAAGGTGCGGTACGACGAGATGTTCCTGAAGGTGCGGGTCGAGCTGCGTGACGGGCACGGCCGCATCTACCACCCGACGGCCCTGAAGCTGATGCGCAAGGCGCGCTGCAAGGCGGACGCCGCGCGCGCGGAGTGCGCGCTGAAGCAGGAGTAGCCCGCCCTTGTCCCATGACGGTCCGGTCAGCCGCGGCAGGCTCCTCCTCTCGACGACGCCCGCGCTGCTGCTGCTTCTGGCGGTCATCGCCAACAGCAGCGCGGTGCTGGTGTACAGCCAGCTCTCGTCGCTCGGCGAGCGCTGGTTCCCCGGCTACAACCGGGAGCTGAGGCTCGAGCCGACGGCGCCGGACTGCGATCCCGCCGACTACGCCGCGAAGGCGGCGCCCGCGGCCGCGGGCGGCGACGACCTCGACGCGCTGCTCGACGACGAGGGCGATGGGGCCCCGGCGAAGGCCGAGGGCGACGATCTCGACGCGCTGCTCGACGACGACGGGGCCGAGCCCGCCCCGGCGAAGGCCGAGGGCGACGATCTCGACGCGCTGCTCGAGGACGACGGCGAGGGCGCGGGCGGGCGGCCCGCGGCGCCGGCGGGCGGCGCGGATCTCGACGCGCTGCTCGAGGACGACGACGCCGCAGAGGGCGGCGGCGACGATCTCGACGCGCTGCTCGACGACGGCGGCGGCGCCGAGAAGCCCGATCCCGCGGCGGCGGCCGCGCAGGCGATGGCCGCGGCCAAGGCGCGGTGCGAGCAGCGCCACGCCGACTACGCCAGCATCGTCGAGCGGCGCACGCCCAGCGTGCTGCGCTTCCGCGCGGTGGAGGCCTTCGTCGAGGACGTGCGCGACCTGGGCCTGGCCTATCAGCGCCACCTGCTGCTGCTGTTGCTGCTGGTGTGCGGCGCGACGGCGACGGCGACCCGGGGCCACATCGCCCTGCGCCCGGCGCAGAGCCGCGTGGATCACGTCGCCGCCGAGGGCGCCCAGCTGCTGACCCACCTGTTGCTGGCCCACTCGGTGTGGTCGCACCGCGCGATCGACGAGGCCTCGGGGGTGGCCAACCCCCACCCGGAGCTGTTCACGATCTGGATCGTCGGCGCGCTGCTGATGGCCGCGCTGAACGTGTACCACCTGGTGCGCCCGCCGGCGGACGCGACGCCCGGGGGGAACCCGGCGCAGGCGCTGTTCGCCGTCCCGCTGTACTGCACCATGGGCATCGTCGCCGGGCTGTACTTCCTGATCAGCGAGGGTCACCCGGCGGGCCTGTCGATCTACCTGACCAAGCTGACCGAGTTCGCGCGCCTGTACCTGCAGGTGGGCCTGTACGTGTGGATCGGCATGTTGCTGAAGCGCACCATGCTGGCCGAGCTGAGCGTCGACCTCGTGCGCCCGTGGCGCCTGCCGCCCGAGCTGCTGGCCTTCGTGATGGTGGTGGGCGCGGCCATCCCGACCGCCTACAGCGGCGCGTCGGGCATCTTCGTCATCGCCGTGGGCGCGGTCATCTACGACGAGCTGCGCCAGGCGGGCGCCCGCCGTCAGCTCGCGCTGGCCGCGACGGCGATGTCGGGCAGCCTCGGCGTGGTGCTCAGCCCCTGCCTGCTGGTGGTGATCGTCGCCTCGTTGAACAAGCAGGTGACGACCGACCAGCTGTACGGCTGGGGTCTGAAGGTGTTCCTGCTGACCGCCGTGCTGTTCCTGGTGGCGTCGCTGCTGAACCGGCAGAACAAGCTGCAGCTCGCCTCACCGGGCGAGGCGGTGAAGGGCACCTTGGCCGCCGTCCGGCCCCTCGTGCCCTACGCCCTGGTGGCCGCCGCGGTGCTGGCCTTCTACGCCTTCGGCCTCGACGCCACGGTCGACGAGAACTACGCGCCGGTGGTGCTGCCGGTGCTGCTGCTGGCGATGCTGGTGTACGACCGGCGGCTGGCCCGCAAGCGCGCAGCCCCGGGCGAGGCCGTCGTCGGCTTCAACGCCAGCGTGCAGCGGGCGACGACCGAGACCAGCCACCACATCGGCGCCCTGCTGTTCTTGATGGGCCTGTCCATCTGCCTCGGCGGCGTGATCGAGCGCGCCGATCTGATGGCCTACTTTCCCCAGCAGTTCGCGTCGGTCTGGACCACGATGGGCCTGCTGGTGGTCGTGCTGGTCATCGTCGGGATGATCATGGACCCCTACGGCGCGGTGATCCTCGTCTCGGCCACGATCGCCGAGGTCGCCTACCGCAACGGGATCGATCCGGTGCACTTCTGGATGGTGGTGCTGGTGGCCTTCGAGCTGGGCTACCTGACGCCGCCGGTGGCGCTGAACCACCTGCTGACGCGGCAGGTGGTGGGCGAGGAAGAGGCGCGGCTGGCCTTCGCCGAGCAGGGCTCGTTCTGGCACCGCCACGAGCGCATCCTGCTGCCGGTCAGCGTGATGGCCACAGCGCTCGTGATCGTCGCCTTCGGTCCGCTGCTGTTCTGATCGGGATCGCCCGGCGGGCGGTCAGGGGATGCGCGCCACGCGCTCCTGGGTGTCGCGCCGCACCACCAGCACCTTGCCGGGCCGCAGCACCGAGCGCTTGCCCAGGCGGTTCCAGCGGCGCAGGTCGTCGAGGTCGACGTCGTGCTGGGCGGCGATGGCGCCCAGGGTGTCGCCGCGGCGGACGACGTGCTCGAAGCGGCCGAACTCGTCGAGATCCTGCGCCCGCTGCACCAGCAGGGCCTCGTCCTGGGAGTACAGGCCGCCCACCAGGCGCGCGAGCGGCGCGCGGAAGCGCAGGTGCAGGTGGTTGTGGTGGCCGCGCACGTGCACCACCAGGGCGTCCTTGCGGGCGCGCCCGTGCGGGTACGACAACAGCGGCTTCAGATCGTCGGGGTTCAGCCCCAGCTCGCCGGTGGCGTAGCGGTACAGGCGGCGCTGGTGGCGGACGTCCATGAACACCCGGTCGAGGGCGTCCATCTCGACCAGCGCGGTCAACAGCAGCCACACGCGCGGCGTGTCGAAGTTGGCCTCGGTGACGAAGTGGTAGCTGTAGTCACCCGGCTCGATGCCGGTCTGGTAGTAGCGCAGATCGACGTCCAGGCCGTTCTGGTGCGTGCTGTGGGGGCGGAAGCGGCCGCCCTTGCGCAGCGAGAAGTCGCCCAGCACCAGATCGAACCCGCCGGGCAGCTCGTCCCGCACCCGCTTCGCCGCGGCCCGCAGGGCGACGATGACCTCGCTGGTCGTCCACGACTCGTCGGGGTTGCGCAGGTAGATGCCCGGGCTGGGCGTCATCGCGACGGGGTACAGCAGGCGGCCGTCCTTGGCCTCGCCCACGGCGGTGGCCGGGTGGAGGAAGTCGAGCCAGGGATCGTCGAGGTCGACGCGCCACGTGTCCGCCAGCAGCGTGGCCGCGCGGGCGACGAGCGCCCAGGTGCCCGCCGGCTGGAACAGTCGATCCGGCGTGGTCGCGCCGGCCGGGGCGGCCAGGGCGAGCACGAGGGCGGCGAAGAACGCGGTGCAGGCGCGGCGGATGGGTCGGGCTCCGACGGGACGAACGAGGGCGCCATGATGGCGAAATCGATCCCGGTTTGCCAACCAGGGTCGTTCGGCGGGGGTGTCGCGGCGGCCCCTCGATGCGGTAGAACCCCGGCCGATGGCTGTCCTGCGCTTCCATGCCGGCACCCTCGAGGTGCGCGACGTCGCCGAGCCCGCGGTGCTGCCCGAGGCCTGCCGCTGGGACGCGCGCTCGGCCTGTCACCGGGCCCCCGCGTCGGCCTACGCCGAGGTGGTGATGGCCTTCTTCTCGCGCAAGCTGCCCTACGACGATCAGGCCCGCGCGTACGCCGAGCTGCCCCACGGCCTGCGCGCCCGGCGCGAGCCGCGGCCCTACCAGACCGAAGCGCTGGCGGCCTGGCGATCGCAGCGCGGCCGCGGCGTCGTCGCCCTGCCCACCGGCGCCGGCAAGAGCTACGTCGCCCAGCTGGCCATCGACGCGGTGAAGCGCAGCACGCTGGTCGTCGTGCCCACGCTCGACCTGGTGCGCCAGTGGTACGACGGTCTGCGCGCGGCCTTCGACCTGCCCGTGGGCATCATCGGGGGCGGCGACTACCGGGTCGAGGATCTGACCGTCACCACCTACGACTCGGCCTACATCCACATGGAGCACCTGGGCGCGCGCTTCGGCCTGGTGGTGTTCGACGAGGTGCACCACCTGCCCGGCGAGGCCTACGCGCTGGCGGCGAAGTCGTGCCTGGCGCCCTACCGCCTGGGCCTGAGCGCCACGCCCGAGCGCGCGGACGGCCGCCACCTCGAGCTCGAGCACCTGGTCGGCCCGCTGGTGTACCGGCGCGACGTCGGCCAGCTGGCCGGCGACTACCTGGCCGAGTACCGCACCGAGACCATCTGGGTCGATCTCACCGACGAGGAGCGCGCAGCCTACGAGCACGAGCGCGGCATCTACCGGGACTTCGTGCGCAGCCAGGGCATCCGCATGAGCCGGCCCGACGGCTGGTCGCAGTTCGTCGTGCGCTCGTCGCGCAGCGAGGAGGGGCGGCGCGCGATGCAGGCCTACCTGGCCCAGCGCCGGCTGGCCTTCGCGGCGCCCTCGAAGCTGAACTTCGTCGAGCACCTGCTGCACCAGCACCGCGCCGACCGCTCGATCGTCTTCACCCAGAACAACAGCACCGCCTACGAGGTGTCGCGCCGCTTCCTGGTGCCCGTCATCACGCACCAGACCAAGCCCAGCGAGCGCAGCGCGCTGCTCGAGGGGTTCGCCGACGGTACGTTCGGCGCGTTGGCGACGTCGAAGGTGCTCAACGAGGGCGTCGACGTGCCCGACGCCAACGTGGCCATCGTCATCTCGGGCAGCGGCTCGGTGCGCGAGCACGTGCAGCGGCTGGGGCGCATCCTGCGCAAGGCGGGGGACAAGCAGGCGGTGCTGTACGAGCTGGTCGCCGCGGGCACCGCCGAGACCTTCACCAGCGAGCGGCGGCGGGAGCACGATGCTTACCGCTGATCTGGTGCGCGTGAAGCGCAAGGGCCAGACGCTACAGGTGCGGCCGCTGGACGCGCGGCAGCGGGCGCGCGCGTTGGCCATCGCCGAGGGGCTGTGCTCGGTGCTCGAGGCGGGCGTCGGGGGCTCGCGCGAGGATCTCGAGGACGCCTTCTCAGCCGTCGAGGTGGGGGCCGCCGACCGGCGGGTGGGCGACGGCCTGCGCAAGCTGCTGCTGGATCGCTGCACCTTCGAGATGCGCGACGGCGTCGACCCGCCGACCGCCCGCGCGGCCGTCTTCGCCGCCGCCGCGGCCGCCCGGCGCACGCTGGGGCCCGACGACGCCTTCGACCGCGAGGCGGTGCTCGCCGCCGTCGCGCCCACGCTCGACCTGACGCCCGAGGCCCTCGATGACGCGCTCTACGCCGACCTGAAGTCGGCGCACCGCTTGGTCGAGGTGAAGCCCATCGGCCCCGCGCGCCTGGTCGACGCCTACGACCGCGCCCAGGCGCAGGCGGTGCTGCTGCGGGCCGTGCAGGTGACCGTCGAGGCCGACTTCGCCGACGCCGGCGCCGCGCGCACGTTCTTCCAGAAGCTGAAGTTCCTGCGCCTGCTGTTCCGCATCGAGGCCACCGAGGGCGGCACCTACCGCATCGAGCTCGACGGCCCGTTCAGCCTGTTCCAGGCGTCGACCAAGTACGGGCTGCAGCTCGCCCTGATGCTGCCGGCGCTCGAGGGCGCGGCGCGCTTCGCCCTGCGCGCCGAGGTGCGCTGGGGCAAGGACCGCACGCCGCTGATCTTCGAGCACGAAGGGGGCGGGGACGCCGCCGAGGCCCTCGAGGCGGCCCCGCTGGCCGACGACGTGGCGCAGCTGGTCGAGCGCTTCAAGGCCCTCGACACGCCGTGGCGGGTGCGCCGCTCGACGCGCGTGCTCACCCTGCCCGGCGTCGGCGTCTGCGTGCCGGACCTGGTGTTCAGCCACACCGAGCGCGAAGAGCGCGCCTACCTCGAGGTGATGGGCTTCTGGAGCCGCGACGCCGTCTGGCGGCGGGTCGAGCTGGTCGAGGCCGGCCTGAGCGAGCGCATCGTCTTCGCGGTCAGCAGCCGCCTGCGCGTCAGCGAGGCCGTGCTCGACGACGACCTGCCGGGCGAGCTGTACGTCTACAAGGGCGTGATGAACGCCCGCGCCATCGCCGAGCGGCTGGGGTCGTGAGCCGGGGCGTCCTGGCGCTGCTGCTTCTCGTCGCGCTGCTGCTTCTCGTCGCGCTGGGCGGCTGCCGCTCGAGCCGCGCGCCGCGTGCCGCGGACGCGTCGGTGGCGCTCAGCGGGCTCGACGCGCCGCGCGCCCGCGCCGCCGATTTCCGCCGCGGCGCGTCGCTGGGCCTGTTCGTCAGCGATCCCGATCCCGCCGTCCAGCGCCGCATCTACACGACCATGCTCGACGAGATGGCCGAGGCGGGCGTCACCGACGTGCAGCTCGTCGTGCGCTGGGGCCAGCAGACCATCCACGACGTCGACCTGCGGCCCTGGCCCGATCTCACCCCGCAGGACACGCTGCTCGCCTGGGTCATCGGCGCCGCCCGCCAGCGCGGCCTGCGCGTGTTCTTGATGCCCATCGTGCACATCGAGCAGCGCGCCATCGGCGTTTGGCGCGGCACCCTGGCGCCGACCGACCTCGAGGCCTTCTGGGCGCGCTACCGCGACTTCGTCCTGCACTACGCGCGGCTGGCCGAGCGCAGCGGCGGTGTCGAGCTGTTCGCGGTGGGCAGCGAGCTGTTGAGCCTCGAGGCCGACGCCGTGCGCTGGCGCGCGCTGATCGCCGACGTGCGCGCGGTCTACCGCGGCCAGCTGACGTACTCGGCCAACTGGGATCACTACGCCCACGTGCCCTTCTGGGACGCCGTCGACGTGGTCGGCCTCACCGCCTACCACGAGCTGACCCACGCCCCGGATCCCGACGAGGCCGCGCTGGTGGCCGGCTGGGCGTCCTGGGCCGACGCGCTGGTCGCCTGGGCCGAGGCGCGCGATCTGCGCTTCGTCTTCACCGAGGTGGGCTATCCGTCCACCGAGCACGGCGCGGCCCGCCCCTGGGATCACCGCGAGGGCGCCCGCGCCGACCTGGCCCTGCAGCTTCGCTGCTACCGCGCCCTGTACCGCGTATGGCAGGCGCAGCCGCGGCTGGCGGGGCTGTATCTCTGGAACTGGTTCGGGTTCGGCGGCGCCGCCGACCGCGGCTACACCCCGCGCGGCAAGCCGGCCGCCGAGGTCGTGCGCCACTGGTATCGCGGGCGCGCCGAGAGAGGAGAGGCACGATGAAGGTCGTCACCTGGAACATCAACTCGGTGCGCGCGCGCCACGACCGGCTGCTGAACTGGTTGGACCGCAACGCGCCCGACGTCCTGTGCCTGCAAGAGCTGAAGGTGCCCGACGAGGAGTTCCCGCTCGAGGTCGAGGAGGAGCTCGACTACTACGTCGCCGCCTTCGGGCAGAAGACCTACAACGGCGTCGCCATTGTCTCGAAGACGCCGATCACCGACGTCGTGCGCGGCATGGACGACGGCGTGGACGATCCTCAGTCGCGCCTGATCGCCGGCACCGTGCGGGGCGTGCGCGTCGTCTGCGTCTACGTGCCCAACGGCGGTGAGATGGGCAGCGACAAGTGGACCTACAAGCTGGCCTGGTACGGCCGGCTGCGCCGCTGGCTCGAGACGCACTGCGACCCGAGCCAGCCGCTGGTGCTGTGCGGCGACTTCAACGTCACCCCCGACGATCGCGACGTCGACCGCGTGGACGAGTGGAAGGACACCGTGTTGTGCAACGCCGAGGCGCGCGCGGCGCTGCAGTCCGTGGTCGACTGGGGGCTGATCGACACCTTCCGGCTGAAGAACGACCAGCCCGGGTTCTACTCGTGGTGGGACTACCGCCAGCTCGGCTTCGCCAAGAACAACGGCATGCGCATCGACATGGTGTACGCGACGAAGCCGCTGGCCGACCGCGTGGCCGAGGTGTTCATCGATCGCGACGAGCGCAAGGGGCAGCGGCCCAGCGACCACGCGCCCGCGGGCGTGATCTTCAGCCCGCCGGCCTGACCCCGCGGCGGCGCGCCACGTCGAACGCGACCACCGCGCCGGCCACCGCCACGTTCAGCGACTCGATGCCCGGCGCCATCGGGATGCGCACCCAGCGCGCGACGTGGGGCGCGACGGCCGCGCCCACGCCCGCCGTCTCGTTGCCGAGCACGAAGGCGACGCGGTGGGGCAGGGGGGCCTCGAACAGATCGGCCTCGCCGTCGGCCGCGAGGCCGCACAGGGTGAAGCCCGCCGCGACCAGCGCCGCGGCGGCCTCGGCCGCGTTCGCCGCTCGCCAGATGGGCGCCTTGAAGGCCACGCCCGCCGACGCCTTGATCACCAGCGGGCCCACCTCGGGGCTGCCGGCGCGCGGCACCACGATGCCGTCCAGCCCGGCCGCCGCGCCCGTCCGCAGCAGCAGCCCCACGTTGCCCGGCGTCGTGACGCCGTCGAGCAGCAGCGCGGCGGCGGGCGCCCGCGGCGGCAGGGCGTCCAGCGCGTCCTGCAGCGCGGCCATGCGCGGCGCGCGCACGTCGGCCACGGCGCCCTGATCCTGCCGTTGATTGCGCGACAGCCGGGTGACCTGGTCCGGCGCCACGCGCGTCAGGGGCACGCCCGCCCGCTTCGCCGCGCGCTCGATGTCGGGCACCAGCCCGCCCCGCGCGTTGTGCGCCAGCAGCACCTTCTCGACCTGCACGTCGGCCTGCTCGAGCGCCTCGAGCACCGGCTTGCGGCCGTAGACGGTCAGGAAGCGGTCGCGCGGGTGGCTCATCGGGGCCGCAGGATCTTGGGGAAGGGCCCGGTGACCGCCTGCGGGCCGTGGCCCAGCGCCAGCAGGCGCTCGGCGGTGACCAGCGCGTCGACCGGCCACATGCCGGGCGGTCGCGGCCGGCGCACGCCCTCGACCCCGGCGATGGGGCGGCAGGTGACGACGGCGCGCCGCCACGCGGCGGGGATGGCCTCGCGCCCGTGCACCGCGCCGAGCAGCGCGCCCGCGATGCACGCGTTGGTGTCGGTGTCGCCGCCGCGCCCCACGGTGTCGACCAGCGCCGTCTCGAAGTCCGGCGCGGCGTGCAGCTGCCAGAAGGCGTTCTGCAGCGCCAGCAGCACCCAGCCCTCCTGCCGCGTGAAGTCGGCGGGCGGTCCGTCGGCGGCCGCCTCGAGGGCGTCGAGCACCGCGGGCTCGAGCCGAAGCGCGCGCGCGCCGGCCAGGGTGTGGTTGTAGACCGCCTTGGGGCCCGCCCCCTCGCGCAGCGCGAAGGCCACCGCCAGCGCGAAGGCCGCGTTCGCGTCCAGGCACACCGGGTGCGGGTGCGTCAGCCGCGCGTCGGCGCGCACCGCCTCGATCAGCAGCTCCTCGCGCCAGGCGTGGCCCACCAGGCACAGCGGGCTGATGCGCATCAGCGCCCCGTTGGCCTGGCTGGTGCGGCTGGCCGCCGCGCGCGCGCCGCGGGCCGGGTTCTCGCCGGTGGCCGCCGACAGCGCCGTGCTGGTCGTGCGCCCCATGTCGAAGGGCCGCGAGCGATACCACCAGTGATAGGCGCGGGCGACGGCGTCCTCGTCGTAGCTGCGCTGATCGACCAGGGCGCGGGCCAGCGCCATCGCCAGCTCCGAGTCGTCGGTCGGTTGACCGGCCAACGTGTCGTGCGTGCCGCCGTCGCGCAGCGCGCGCACGCCGTCGGGCCACTGCCGCGCGATGCTGTCCGGCCCGCGGAACTCGACCTGGCTGCCCAGCGCGTCGCCCACCAGCTGCCCCAGCCAGCAGCCGTGGCCGCGCGACAGCCGGGCGGGATCGCTCACCAGCTGGCCGGGCAGCGGTCGCATCAGGTCGATCGCCTCGCGCTCGCGGAAGGGCGTGCGCAGGACGGTGTCCCAGTCGCGCGCGCGGAGCTGTTCGCACACCGCCGCGCCGCCGCCGAAGCAGTAGCCCACCGGGCGCGGGGTCGCGGGGTCGTAGGTGATCGGCCGGCCCCGCTCGTCCATCAGATCGCCGCCCGCGCCGCGCACCAGCGCGTGGCCGGCCGCCAGGTCGAAGGGGCGGGGGCCGTTGAGCGAGACCGCGGCCACGGCGTCGCCCGCGGCGACCAGCGCCAGCCGGTAGGCGATGCCGGGCGCCGTCTGGTAGCGCGCGGGCGCGACGGCCAAGGCGTTCGGCAGCGGGCGCCCGTCCGCGCCGTTCGACACCACCACCACGTCGTCGCGGCCCAGGGCGTCGGGCCAGGCGCGGGCGGGCAGGGGCTCGCCGTTGCGCGTGACCGGCCCGCAGCCCTCGGCCCAGGCCAGCAGATCGCCGCGGTCGTCCGGGGCGGCGTAGGCGAAGACCACGCCCAGCACCGGCCGCCCGGCGCGGATGAGGCCGATCGACACCGAGGCGCCGCGGTGGCCGCGCTGGAAGGCCGCCGTGCCGTCGTTGGGATCGATCAGCCACCAGGGGACGTCGGGCCCCGCCGGCAGGCGGTTGCGCTCCGGACGCTCCTCGGCGCGCAGCCCGAAGTCGGGGAAGGCGGCCGTGAGGCGGTCGTACAGCAGCACCTCGACCTCGAGATCCACCGGCGCGTGGCCGTCCGCGCCGCGGGGGCCGGTCGGCCGGTGGAACTCGCGCCGCAAGAGCGCGCCCGCAGCGCGCGCGGCGTCGATGGCGGCCTTCAGTGCCGGTTCGAGCGAACCCATGTGCCTCGCGTCGGGACGGGCGGGCGGCCGGGCAGGCACCCCGCGGGGTCGGTGGCGTCCGGCGCCGCGCACTGACTACCAGACTCGGGCCCGCGCGGAAACCGCCGCGTGACACCCGGCTGTGCGCTCGCGTCACACCCCGCCGTGAACACGACGCCCGGGCGCGGCGTCGGGCGACCGAACCACGGGGCTCCGCGGCCTGGAACGCAGGCTGCAACGCGGTCGCCCCGACTGAACCTTCGGAGGTCTCCCATGCGCGCGCTCCTGTTGACTCCCGCCCTCGCCCTCTTCGCCTTCGCCACGCCCGCCGCCGCCCAGAACCACTTCCTGCTCGAAGCCCAGGGCGGCGTCGCCACGCCCCTCGGCGTGGACGCCGAGACCGACGCCGGCGCCGCCTGGGGCGGCACCTTCGGCGTCGGCGGCCGCATCCCCGGCTTCGCCCCCGCCTACTACCTCGTCGGGCACATCGGGAAGTCCGGCTACGACTTCACGGGACCGCCGTCCTCGGGCAACGCGCACGTCGAGCGCGACCAGGTCAACTGGGGCGTCGGCGGCCGGATGTACCTGCCCTTCACCCAGCGCCTGCGTCTGATGGTCGAGGTCTCGTTCGGTGAGACCTACGACGAGGCCATCGTTCGGCGCACCGGCTATCGCCCGCTGAAGCTCGAGGGCGAGGTCTTCACCGTGCAGACGCAGGCCGGCCTGCAGTACCGGCTGAGCGATCACCTGTCCCTGGGCCTCGAGGGCGAGGCGGACTTCTACCCCGACGCCGACGACCTGCGGCTCGCCGGCCTGACCGCGGGCCTCGGTGACGAGGACGAGGGCGGCTTCGGCCGCGCCGGGCTGGCGATCACCACCACCTTCCACTTCTGAGCGTCGGGGGACGCGGGCCCGCGAGACGAGAGGGGACGACGATGAGGATTCTCACCCACCTGCTGCTGACGCTGCTGGCCGCGCCCTGCCTGGCCTGGACCGGCAGCGGGCCGGCCAGCGGCCGGTGGATCGAAGGCGAGGGCAAGGACATCCTCGCCGAGCGCGGCCTGGGCGGCGAGGTCGTGGGCACCGTGGACGAGGCCGGCGGCCGCGTCGAGCTGCTCTACACGCTGTCGCTGCCCGGCGCGCCGGGCGACGGCGTCCTGGCCGTGGCCTTCGACGCCTGGACCGGCACGGTGCACCTGCCCGACGCGCGCGTCGACCTGCGCTATCGCGAGTACGGGGCCGACGGCGAGACCGTCTTCGTCGCCGACCGCCTGCCGCGCGGCACGCTGCGCGTCGAGACGGGCTACGACGGCCGCTGGCGCGCGGTGCTGAACGTCGACCTCGCCGACCGCCAGGACGAGGCGCTCTGGCGGCGCTTCGACACCGTGGTCCTGGCCGTCGATCCCCCGGCGGACGATCACGACGACGACGCCCACGGCGGCGGCTACAGCGGGGGCGGGCACGCCGTGGCGTCGGGCGGCTGCGACGACGGCTGGGACGACGACGACGACGACTGGGAGTCCGACGACAGCACCTGGGGCGACGACAGCGGCGGCGGCTGCGACGGTGACGACTGGGACAGCGACACCGACAGCGGCAGCAGCGGCTGCGAGGGCGACGATCTCGACACGGGCGACAGCAGCGGCGGCTGCGACAGCGGCGGCTGCGAGGGCGACGCCATCGCCGGCCCCGAGGGTCGCAAACGCCGCAGCTCCGTGGCGATGCGCCTGATCAACCTCGCGCCCTGGCTGCTCGTCTTCGCGGCCATCCGCCTGATGCGCCGCCGCCGCGAGGGCCGCACGACCGGCTTCTAGATCCACCCCGCTGCACGGTACCAGTCGGCGGTCTGCTTCAACCGCGCTTCGAGCGTGACGCCCAGCTTCAGGTCGAGCTGGGTGCGCGCCTTCTCGCTGCTGACGTGCCAGGCGCCGGCGGTGGCCTCGCGCGCCTTGTCCAGCCCCAGCAGCGTCGGGGTGCCGCGCACCCGGGCGGCCAGCTCGGCCAGCGCGGCGACGCCCCAGGTGACCGCCATGGGCGTGGGGATGACGCGCAGCTTCTTCTGCCCGGCCGCGGCGGCCAGCAGCTTGCCCAGCTCGCCGAACGTGGGCGCGTGGGCGTCCCCCGCGAAGTACACCCCGTGGCCCGGCGCCTCGGGGCCCACGCGCTCGCCCTTCTCGGCCGCCCGCACCAGCACCTGCGCCAGATCGGCCGCGTGGCACAGCGACACCCGGTCGTTGCCCGCGCCGGGCACCACCTGCCACCCCTTCGCGGCCATGCGGAACAGATCCAGCGTCTCGCGGTCGCCCTCGCCGAACACCACCGGCGGGCGCACGATCGTCGTGGGCACCCGCCCGGCTAGCGCCCGCGCGGCCGTCTCGCCGGCCAGCTTGCTGCGCCCGTAGTCGCTCACCGGGGCCGGCGGATCGGCCTCCACGCGCGCGCGCTCGCCGTCCGAGGGGCCGGACGCCGCGACGGACGACACCAGCAGCAGCACCGGCGGGGCAGGGCAGGCGGCGCAGGCCTCGGCGACGTTCTGCGTGCCGCCCTCGTTGATGCGCCACAGCGCCGCGTTGCCGGCCGCGCGGATGGCGCCCGCCAGGTGGTAGACGACCTCGACGTCCGACACCGCGGCCCCCAAGCTGTCGGGCCGGGTGACGTCGCCCTCGACGAACGACACTCCCAGCGCGCGCAGCTCGTCGATCTTCGACGTCGGGCGCACCAGGCAGCGCACCTCGTCGCCCATCGCGACCAGGCGGCGGACCAGGTGATGACCGATGAAGCCGGTGGCGCCGGTGACCAATGCGCGCATGGGAACCTCGAGCCCGCCGGGAGAGGGGCGGCGGTGCGTCGAGTATCGCGGCGCCCGCGGGCGGCATCAACCCGCGCGGCGCGCGGCCGCGTCAATCGCGATCGTCGGCGAGATCCATGCGCGCCTGGCGCATCAGCCGAGTGGCGCGCACGTCGAAGGTCACCATCGTCACGCGTCGCGGCATGTCGTGGTCGGTCAGCCACTCGACGACCGACTCCATGGCCACCTCGACGGCCTCTTCCAGCGGATACCCGTAGGCGCCGGTGCTGATCGCCGGGAACGCGACGTGCTCGAGCCCCTTCTCGTGGGCGATCTCGAGGCTGCGCCGGTAGCAGCTCGCCAGCAGCGCCGACTCGTTGGCCTTGCCGCCCTGCCACACGGGCCCGACGGCGTGAATCACGTACGGCGCCTTCAGGTTGTGACCGCCGGTGATCTTCGCGTCGCCGGTGGCGCAGCCGCCGAGCTTCTCGCACTCCTCGAGCAGGCCCGGCCCGGCCGCCCGGTGGATCGCGCCGTCGACCCCGCCGCCCCCCAGCAGGCTGGTGTTGGCGGCGTTGACGATCGCGTCGACCTCGAGGGTCGTGATGTTGCCTTCCCACACGGCGATGCGGTCGAACACGTTCATGGCGTCCCCCCTAGAGCTTCCGCACGAAATCCGGACCGAGCGAGGTGCTGGGCTGCGCGTCGAGGCCGAGGCGCGAAGCCGACGGAATACTAGAAGTATTCCGAGGGCTTCGCAACGCTGGCAGCGGCGTGCAGAACGGTGCCGCGCGACGCGGAGGATTTCATGCGGAGGCTCCTGCGATAGTCGCTGGTATTCTTCGTTGATTTCGACCCGGAGGCCCAGGGGCATGAGCCGAAAAAACGCTCGACTGGCCGCGCTGCGCGCGCGGATCCGCGAGGTGGATTCAGCGGGGGCGGCCGACGCCGCGGCCGCGGGCGCCGTGGTGGTGGACGTTCGCAGCGCGGACGAGGTGGCTAGCGGTCGCGTCCCGGGCGCGCACCATGTCGATCGGGGGTGGCTCGAGCTGCGCATCGAGCAGGTCGCGCCGGACCTCGACGCGCCGATCATCCTCTACTGTGGCTTCGGCCAACGCTCGCTGTTCGCGGCCGCCGACCTGCTCGACCTCGGCTACACGAACGTGACCTCGCTGGCCGGCGGCTTCGACGCCTGGAAGGCCGAAGGCCGGCCGGTCGAGGTGCCCCGCGCCCTCGACGCCGAGGCCCGCGCCCGCTACGCGCGCCACTTGAACCTGCCCGAGGTGGGCGAGGCGGGGCAGCTCAAGCTGCTCGACGCGCGGGTGCTGATCGTGGGCGCCGGCGGACTTGGCTCGCCGGCGGCGCTGTACTTGGCCGCGGCGGGCGTGGGCACCCTGGGCATCGTCGACCACGACGTCGTCGACCGCGGCAACCTCCAGCGGCAGGTGCTGCACGGGGACGACCGCGTGGGGCAGCCCAAGGTCGACTCGGCCCGGCAGACGCTGGCCGCCCTCAACCCCGGCGTCCGCCTCGAGACCCACGCCGAGCGCGTGGGGCCCGCCAACGTCGAGGCCCTCGTCGGCGCCTACGACGTGGTGGTGGACGGCACCGACAACTTCGCCGCGCGCTACGCGATCAACGACGCCTGCGTGCGCGCCGGCGTGCCCAACGTCCACGGGGCCGTGCACCGCTTCGAGGGCCAGGCCGGCGTCTTCTGGCCCGCGGGCCCGCAGGGCGGGCCGTGCTATCGCTGCGCCTTCCCGGCGCCGCCCCCGCCCGAGCTGGCCCCGAGCTGCGCCGAGGCCGGGGTGCTGGGCGTGCTGCCCGGCGTCGTCGGGCTGCTGCAGGCGGTCGAGGCGCTGAAGATCGTGCTCGGGCTCGGCGAGGTGCTGGCGGGCACGCTGCTGCACTACGACGCGCTCGGCGCGCGCTTCCGGCGGCTGAAGCTGGCGCGCGATCCCGGGTGCCGCAGCTGCGGCGCCGACGCGGACTTCCCCGGGCTGGATCCCGACGCGGCGGTCGTCAGCTGCGCCGTGTGACGGCGGGCTCGCCCCAGTCCTCGACGGGCCAGCCGCGGGCGCGCGCCACGCGCAGCAGCCGCGGATCCGGGTTGACCACCACGGGGTGCCCCACCGCCTCGAGCATGGGCTGGTCGGACAGCGAGTCGCTGTAGAAGCTGCAGTCGGCCAGGTCGACCCCGCGCTCGCCGGCGTAGGCCTGCGCCAGCGTCACCTTGCCCGCGCCGTAGCACAGCGGCAGGTTGGGCTCGCCGGTGAAGACGCCCCGGTCGTCGACCTCGAAGGTGGTGCACAGGTAGTCGTCCAGCGCCAGGTCGCGGGCGACCGGCGCCGACAGATAGTTCGACGACGTGGTCAGCAGCACGCAGCGCTGGCCGGCGGCGCGCGCCGCGTCGAGGGCCGCGCGCGCGCCCGGCCGCACCAGCCCCTGCACCTCGCGCCGATAGAAGGCCTCGGTGCGGCGGCGCAGCGACGCCTCGTCGGTGTCGCGCAGCCCCGCGATGGCGTCGCGCAGCGCGTCGCCCAGGTCGCCCAGGCCCAGGTGGTAGCGCAAGAGCCAGGTGGCGGCCCGCGCCGCGCGCAGCCGGCCGACGTAGCCCAGGCGCAGCTCGCTCTTCAGCCACAGCGTGCCGCTGTTGCGCGCGATGATCGTGCGATCCAGGTCGAAGAAGGCGATGGACATCGGGCGGGTGGATGCCGCTTGGCCGCGCAGGGTTCGCGTCAAGGCTCGAACTTGTAGCCCGCGCCGCGCACGCTGACGATGTGCGCCGGCCGCTTGGGATCCGGCTCGAGGTGGCGCCGCAGTCGCACGATGAAGTTGTCCACCGCGCGTGTGTTGGCGTTGCGGTCGACGTGCCAGACGTTCTCGAGCAGCTCGCCCCGGCTGAGCACCCGGCCGGCGTTCTCGGCGAAGTAGCGCAGCAGATCCAGCTCGAGCTTGGTCAGCGTCACCTCCTGGTCGGCGACGGTCACCTGGTGGGCCGCGAAGTCGACCACCGCCTCGCCGAACCGCAGCACGCTCGCGCCGCCGTCGTCGCCCTCGGCCCGCGACCAGCGCGCGCGCCGCAGCAGCGACTTCACCCGCGCGAACAGCTCGGCCAGCTCGAAGGGCTTGGGCAGATAGTCGTCGGCGCCGGCCTCGAGGCCCGCGACGCGATCCTCGGGCGCGTTGCGCGCGGTCAGCATCAGCACCGGGGTGTAGTCGCCCGCCTCGCGCAGCCGCTCGCAGAAGGTGAAGCCGTCGACGTCGGGCAGCTGAACGTCCAGCAGGATGGCGTCGAAGCCGGTGGGGTCGACCATCAGCCGGCCCGCCTCGCGGGCGGTCGCCGCGTGCGCCACCTCGTAGCCCTCGAGGCTCAGGTTCAGCTTCAGCGCGCGCGCCAGGTTCTGTTCGTCCTCCACCAACAGGATGCGGGGCGGGCTCATCGATCAGTTCGCCTCCGGGCTGGCGTCGGGCAGCACGACGTGCACCGTGGTACCACGTCCGGGGCCGTCCGACACGGCGCGCAGCCCGCCCCCCAGGCTGCGCACCAACGCCAGCACCACGAACAGGCCCAGCCCGGTGCCGCGGCGGCTGCGCACCGCCTCGCTGT
This sequence comes from Myxococcales bacterium, assembly GCA_020633465.1. Lineage (GTDB taxonomy): Bacteria > Myxococcota_A > Bradymonadia > UBA7976 > UBA1532 > JACKDN01. The sequence goes on along the minus strand of JACKDN010000007.1, from coordinate 6,071 downwards.
CGACCCGGTAGAAGCGGTCGAAGATGCGCTTGGCGTCCTTGGGGGACAGCCCGATGCCCTCGTCCTCGACGGCGATGTGCAGCGCGCCGGCTTCGGTCCGCGCGAGGCGCACCGTGACGCGGGGCGGCGGATCGGAGTACTTCACCGCGTTGTCGAGCAGGTTCTCGAGCACCGTCTCGAGCACCGTGGGGTCGCTGCGCACGAGCAGCGTCTCGGGGCTGTCGAGGGTGAAGACGCCCTCGGGCACCTCGTGCCGCGCGGCCACGCGGGTGGTGCACCGGCCGACCAGGGCCGCCAGGTCGAACTCGGACACCTCGTGGCTCAACAGCCCGTGGGTGAGGCGGTTGGCCGCCAGCACGTCGTCGATGAAGCGCGAGAGGCGGTCGACGTCGTTGCGCATCATGCCGAACAGGGGGCGCCGCTGATCCTCGGACAGGTCCGGGCGCTCCGCGGTCTGCAGACACAGCTTCAACGACGCCAGCGGGCTGCGCAGCTCGTGGGTCACCGAGTCGATGAAGCTGGTTTGGCGGCGGCCCTCGACGATCTCGCGCACCAGCACGACGCTGAACAGCACCAGCACGACGAGGATGACCGACAGGCTCAGGATGCCCAGCACCAGGATGGTCGTGTTCTGGCCGATGTTGGTGCTGAAGTGGGGGTCGTTGACCACCAGCAGGATCCAGCTGACCAGCATGACGACGGCCAGCGCCGTCGACACGGCCCCGAGGACGACGGGCACGGCGGTCGATCGCAGTCGGACGCGGCGGGGCGACATGAGCGGGCATGTTGGGCTGCCGCGGCGCTGGTGTAAAGGACCCCCGCGGTCGCCTTCGGGGTGCTATCGTGCCGCCATGCGTACGCTGGACGTCCTGGTCGTCGGCGAGGCCTTCGTCGACTTCGTACCGCTGCACCGAGGCCGCCTCCGCGAGTCGGAGAGCTTCGAGCTGCACAGCGGCGGCGCCCCCTGCAACGTCGCCATCGGCCTGGCCCGCCTGGGGTCGCGCTCGGCGCTGGTCAGCGTGGTGGGCGACGACGAGTTCGGCCACTTCGTCCGCCGGGCGCTCGATCGCGACGGCGTCGACACGACGGCGGTGCGGGTCGAGCCGGGCGTCCAGACGGGGCTGTGCTTCATCACACTCGACGCCGACGGCGAGCGCAGCTTCCTGCACCGCGGGGGCGACACCGCCGAGCGGCTGCGCGCCGACCACTTCGACCTCGCGCGGGTGCGCGCCGCCGGCGCGGTGCTCTTCACCGCGTCGTCGCTGCGCCAACCCGCGGGCGTCGCCGCCATCCACAAGATGATCGACCACGCCGGGGGCCTGGTGTGTTGCGATCCCGGCGGCACGCCGCGTCACTGGGGCCACCCGGATCTGATCCGCAGCCGCACCCTGCGGGCGCTGGCGCGCTGCGACGTGGTCAAGTGCGCGGCGGCCGAGGCCACGGCGCTGACCGGCGAGCAGGATCCGGTCAAGGCGACGCGCGCGCTGGTCGACCACGGGGCGTGGCTGGCCGTGGTGACGCTGGGCGCCGAGGGCGCGCTGTGGGCGCGGCCCGAGGACGCCGGCCACGTGCCCGCCCCCGACGTCGACGTGGTCGACACGACCGGCGCGGGCGACGGCTTCATGGCCGGGCTGCTGCACCGCCTGGCCAGCGAGTCGGCGCGGCCCGAGGCGCTGCCCGAGGCCCGGCTGGTGGAGCACCTGCGCTTCGCGTGCAGCATCGGCGCGGCCGTGGTGACGCGCCGCGGGGCGGTGCAGGGGCTGCCCGATCTGCGGCCGGTGCCCACCGGTCCGCTGCCGAAGATCGAGCCCCGCGACGGCTGACGCTCCCGCGGCGTCCTTGTCTGGCGCCGCTCAGGGGCGCAGGATGCCGCCCATGAAGACGACGACCGATCTGCCGACGCCCGAGACCCTGCTGCCACCCCCCACCGCCCGCGACGCCGACGCCGCCTTGCGCGAGGACGTCCGCTGGCTGGCCTCTGCCCTCGGCCGCGTGTGCGCGCGCTTCGAGGGGGACGCCGTGTTCCGCATCGTCGAGGACCTGCGCCAGCGCTGCCGCGCGCGCCGCCGCGGTCAGGAGGCGCCCGATCTGCGCGCGCTGCTGTCCGAGGTGGACGCGTTGCCCCTCGAGGTGGCCGCGCCGGTGGCCCGCGCGTTCACGCTGTTCTTCGTGCTGATCAACACCGCCGAGCAGGTGCACCGCGTGCGCCGGCGGCGGGCGCACGCCGATCCCGGGCCGCAGCCCGGCTCGCCGCGTTGGGCCTTCGAGACGCTGCGCGCGGCCGGCCACGACGCCGACGCGGTCGAGCGCGGCCTGCAGCGCCTGGACGTGCGGCCGGTGCTGACCGCGCACCCCACCGAGGCCACGCGGCGCACGGTGCTGAACCTGCAGGCGCGGGTGGCCGATCTGCTGCTGGCGCGCGACGACGTGCGCGAGCGCGGGCCGCTGGACGCGAAGCTCGAGGCCGAGGTCGAGACGCTGTGGCTCACCAGCGAGGTGCGGCGCGACCGGCCCTCGGTGCTCGACGAGGTCAGCACCGTGCTGTGGTACCTCGAAGATCGCCTGCTCGACGCGGGCGGGCGCGTGCAGGCCAGCGTCGAGCGCGCCTTCTTCGAGGTGTTCGGGCGGGCGCCCGAGACGGGGCCCCTGGTGCGGCCGGGCAGCTGGGTGGGCGGCGACCGCGACGGCAACCCGTTCGTGACGCCCGAGGTGACGCTGGCCGCGGTGCGCCGCGGGGCGCACGTGCTGCTGGGGCGGTACGCCGAGACGGTGGCCGATCTCATCGAGCGGCTGTCGCTGTCGACGCGCTTCGCGCCGGCCACCGAGGCGCTGCGGGCGTCCATCGAGGCCGATCGACGGATCCTGCCGCGGCTGTTCGACGCCAACGCCCGGCGCGACGCCGAAGAGCCGGTGCGGCTGAAGCTGACCTTCGTGGCGGCGCGGCTGCAGGCCAGCCGGCGCCGGCTGGCCAGCGAGGACGCGGGGAAGGCGCCCGACGAGCCGGCGGCCTACCGCGCCGTCGAAGACTTCGTGGCCGATCTGCAGGTGGTGCGGGCCGCGCTGGTCGCCGCCGGCGCCGAGCGGGTGGCGCACGCGACGCTCGATCCGCTGCTGCGCCGAGTGCGCGCGCTGGGGCTGCACGGCTACAAGCTGGACGTGCGCGAGGACAGCGATGCGCACACGCGCGCGGTGAACGCGCTGGCCGCGGCGGTGGGCCTGCCGGCGCTCGACGCCGAGGCGTTGTCGGCCGAGCTGTTGGGCCGGCGCCCGCTGCGCAACCCGCACGCGACGCTCGACGAGGCCACCACCAAGGTGGTGCGTGTGTTCGACGCGATGGTCGAGGCGCAGACGGACGTCGGCGAGGCGGTGGCCGACACCTACATCATCTCGATGTGCCGCGACCGGGCCGACCTGCTGCGGGTGCTGCTGCTGGGGCGCGAGGCCGGGCTGGTCGACCTGGCGAGCGATCCCCCGCGGTCGCGCTTCGACGTGGTGCCGCTGTTCGAGACGCGGGCCGATCTCGAGAACGCGCCCGGCGTGATGGAGCGTCTGTTCGCCGATCCCGCCTACCGCCGGCAGCTGGCCGCGCGGGGCATGCGGCAGGAGGTGATGCTGGGGTACAGCGATTCGGCCAAGGACGCCGGGCTGCTGCCTGCCTCGTGGGCGCTGTACCAGGCGCAGGCGAAGTTGTCGCAGGTGTGCGACGCCGCGGGGGTCGAGCTGACGCTGTTCCACGGCCGCGGCGGTACGGTCGGTCGCGGCGGCGGCTCGCCGGTGTTCCGCGCGCTGTCGGCGCTGCCCGCCGGGACGCTCCGCGGGCGCATCAAGACCACCGAGCAGGGCGAGACCATCTCGCAGAAGTTCGGGTTGATGCCCATCGCCGAACGCTCCCTCGAGGTGCTGGCCACCGGAACGCTCATGGCCGGCTTCCCGGGGTGGCGCGATCCCGTCGACGCCGACGAGATGAAGCGCTTCCGCCAGGCGATGGAGCAGATGGCGGCGGTCGCGCTGCCGGTGTTCCGCGACCTGGTGCACGAGGACTCCGCGCTGTTCCGCCTCTTCGTCGGCTGCACCCCGGTCAAGCAGCTCGCGCGGGTGCACTTCGGCAGCCGCCCGGCCTACCGCGAGAAGGGCGCCGGCAAGATGGCCGGCATCCGGGCCATCCCTTGGGTGTTCGGCTGGACGCAGATTCGGCTGATGCTGCCCGCGTGGCTGGGCGTGGGCTCGGCGCTGCAGTCGGTGATCGACCAGCCCGACGGTTTGACGCTGCTGCGGCGCATGGCGGCGGCCTGGCCCTTCTTCGACGACCTGGTGTCGAAGGTCGAGATGGTGTGCGCCAAGGCCGACCTCGAGGTCGCGCGCCTGTACGTCGAGACGCTGGGCGGCGACGGCGCGCTGCTCGAGACGCTCGAGGCCGAGTTCGTGCGCACGGTGAAGGCCATCCAGGCCATCCGGCAGCGGCCGCACCTGATCGAGGACAACCCGCCGCTGCAGACCGCCATCGGCCTGCGCAACCCCTACCTCGACGCGCTGTCGCTCTTGCAGACCAGCCTGCTGCGCCGCCGGTTGGCGGCCGGCGAGGACGTGCCGGCGCTGCTCGACGAGGCGCTGGGCACGACGCTCAATGGGGTGGCGCAGGGGCTGCGCAACACGGGGTGAGTCATCGGTCCACGAGGCGCTGCACGGCGCCCTGCACCTGGGCCAGCGCCCCCTGGAGCGATGGGTCGTCGTCGCCGAACAGGGTCTCCGGTTCGATGGGCGGACCGACGCGCATGCGAATGGTCCAGGGCACGATGGGCCAGAAGACGACGGGCGAGGTGAGCCACGCCCAGATCAACGCCAGCCGCGCCGGCCAGGGCAGGGGAGCGAAGGCCAGCGCGGCGGCGCCCGCGACGCTCAGCAAGCTCAGCCCCCAACGCTTCAGACCGAACAGGCGCGGCAGCACCAGCAGCGTCGCCAACAGTCGGCTGCGCAGCAGCATGGGGACCGTGAGGTGCGCGCCGCGGATGCCCATCGGCACGATCGGCGCGCCCGCGTCGCGGGCCACGCGCAGGAAGCCGCGGCGCCCGCCGAAGTCGACCCGGTGCGCCTGCCACACCGGCCGCAGCGTCTCGTGATCGCCGCCCGGGAAGACGAGCAGCGGCACGCCCTCGGCCAGCGCCGAGAACGCCGCCTCGTAGGTACTGGGCACGGCACCCAGGCCGCGCACGACGGCCGAGATGGGCCACACCCGAAAGCCCACCGGGTGCGCGAACCCGGCCAGCGGGCGCGTGGTGCCGAAGCGCCGCAGGTAAAGCGACGTGAAGCAGGCGATCTCGGCCAGCCCCATGCCCGCGGAGTGATTCGCCACCAGCAGGAAGGGGCGGTCGGCGGGCAGGTGCTCCAGACCCCCGAGCGTCGGCCGGTGCAGCACCCGCACCAGCGGCGAGATGACTCTTCGGACCGTCGCCGCCATCCACGGCGCCGGCCGCCCGGGCGCGGGCACGCCTCCGCCGCCAACGCTCAAGGGTCGAGCCAGGCGTCGTACGCCTCGATGCGCGCCGCCAGCCGCGCCGCCAGAAAGGCCGACGCCTCACCCAGGGTCTCGAGGATCAGCCGCGCCTCGGCCTGATACCGCCGCCGCTTGTCCGACGACCAATGCGCCGGCGGCCGCGCCATGTTCGTGATGCGGTCGGCCAGCTTCACCGCCCACACCTCCCGCGGCGCGTCGAGGATGCGGTCCAAGCTGTCCGCCATCATCACGCGCTTGCGCTGCGCCGCGTCTTCGACATCGGCGGCGGCCCCCGGATCCTTGCTCAGCGCCGCCACACCCCGCGCCACCTTCGCGCCGAACCGCTGCGCCAGGTCGTCCGTGGTGGTCGCCGTGTCCTCGACCGTGTCGTGCAGCAACGCGCACTGCACCGCCAGGTCGGCGTCGAACTCCGGGTGATGCGGCAGCGCGGCGATGACCTCCATCGCGACGAGCGTGACGTGGAACAGGTAGGGCACGTCGCTGCCGGGGACCGTTTGTTCGGCGTGTGCGGTGGCGGCGAAGTGCAGGGCGCGGGCGTAGAGGTCTTGGGTGAAGAGGG
>JACKDN010000069.1 GCA_020633465.1 Myxococcales bacterium | reverse complement strand
CGGCGCAGACAGCCGCGCATTTTCTGAAAAGAAGGCGGGCAAAGCCGCTCCTGAAACGGGCGACGCCGCCGCGCGATCATGACGCCCCGAGTCGGGGGCTTGCCCGCTCGCCGAGAAGCGCGGGTGGTAGGTGCTCGTCCCGCGCGTCGCGCTGAACGCGTCGCTGCCGGGCCTTCTGAGCGTTGGCACGAGTCGGTCGTTGAAGCGACATCGTCGCGCCCGACTGATGGACCGATGGGGTCGGACCGACGGGGTCGTGCCAAACTAACGAACTAAATCGGAGTATTGTCTATTTTCTTGCCCCTCCGGGATGCCCGCCGGCAGCACATCGCCGAGTTCTCCCTTACGTCCGGCTGGCCACCCCGCTACGCTGCCCACAACACCAACGCGCCGCTCGGCGCCGGCTCGCCACCGTACCTGGCGGTTCATGCTGACTCCCTCAATTCGCTGGCGCGGTCGCGCGGCGACGCGTGCGGCGCTCGAACGCTGGCTCGCCGCACATCCTATCGATGCGCCGCCCGGCCTCACCACCGTCCTCCACGTGCTCACACGCGAGACGCTTCCCGCGCCTGCTGCCCACAGCGTGGTCTTCGACAACGCCCACGCTCCCCCACTCTTCGGCCTCGACGACCCCGAGAGGCTCGACCGCGACGACGGTCGGCGTCGTCCCTCCGCGGCTCTCGAGCGGCGGTTCGCCGCGTGGCGGGCGGCGGGTCGGCCCAACGCGCTGCGGGTGTTGGCGCGCTACCCCGAGCGGGCCGCGGACGTGGACTGGCTGATGAGCGAGGGCTGGCAGCTCGACGAGCTGGCCGGCGTGCTCTATCGGTTGCCGCCGCGGCAGGTGACTGCGCTGTTCGCACGGCACCCGACGCGGTTGCGAGAGGCGGCGCGCCGGTTGCTGCTGCCGGCGGCGCTGCTGCGGCGCATGGCGTCGCCCGAGCGGATCGCGCAGCGCGCTCTGCAGCGCCTCCGGTCCGAGATGACCTACCAGCGCTGGTCCGATTGGGAGGTCTGGGCCTGCATGGGCTGGTTTCGGCCGGCGTGGCCGCCCACGAGTCGGCTGGCCCCCGTCTTCGAGACGCTCGTGCGGACGCCGGCTCTCGATGCCCTCGTCGGCGAGCTGCTCGGCGCGGACGACCTGCCCGAGCTGATCCGCCGCGATCTGGCATTGCGCTGGGCGCGCGCTCGGCCCGGGGCGGCGGCGCGCTTCGCGGCAGGGCGGCTGGGCTGGGATGTGGCGCGCGTGATCCTGGCGCAGCTCGTCTGGCAGCCGCGCGGGGGCCTCGGCCTGCTGCGGGAAGCGGCCCTCGATGCCCACTGGCGCGTGGCGTACCTCGGTCTCGCCGGCTTGGCGAGCCGCGGCGCGGTGCCCGCGTCGCCGCCCCGGTGCCGCGATCCGCTGGTCGACCTCGCTTGGCTCACCGCACGACCCGACCGGAGCCAGGACTGCCTGCGCACGGCCGCGGCGGCCATCGGGAGCGACGACCTGTTGCTGCAGGTGGACGCGTTGAAGGTGCTGGCGGACCGGGCGCCACGCGCTCACTTCGGCCTGCTGCGTGAACGCCTGTCGGCGCCCCACCGAGTCGTGGAGGGAGGGCGCACGCCGAGCGCGATGGCCGCGGCGTACGCGGTCGCTCGGCGCGGCGGCCCGCCGGCCATCGAGGCGCTGATCGAAGCGTGCCTCGTCGCGGACGTGGCGGCGCACTCGTCCATCGCGCAGCACCTCAGTGTCCTGGTCGAGCGCGAAGAGGGCGTGGAGTGCGACTGGCCGTCGACGCTGCGGCACGAGCGGTTGGCGCTGGCGCCGAGTTGGATGGAGACCTGGGCGCCGGATTGGCCGGACCCGCCCGGTGCGGGCAGGCGCAGTCGTCCGCTGGTCGACGCGGACGTGGGGCGCGGGTAGGCGTCGGACGCGCGCGGCCCATCCCGCCACCGCCGACCCCAGGTTCCACGCCGCTCGGCCCAGACCCCACCCACGAACGTCCATGACCGGGCGCCGACCCGCGAGCGTGGTGAAACCGGCCGGCGT
>JACKDN010000068.1 GCA_020633465.1 Myxococcales bacterium | reverse complement strand
CCCGCCGCAGGGCCGGCCCCGAGTCCGCCCTGTGGGGCAGCAGCGCGCGCCGCGCCGACGCCTCGATCGCCGCGCGGCGATCACCGGGCGACACGTCGCGCTCGCTGATCTCGACCAACGCGTCCAGCGCCACGATCAGGCGCAGCACCCGCGCGGGCCCCGCGACGCGCCAACCCGCCCCGAGGACCAGCGCGCACGCGTCCGATCGACGCCCCGGCCGCGCCGCCATCGCCTCGACCTGCGCGACGACCACCTCGGCGGCGTCGCCGTCGGGCGGCCCCCGGTCCACCAGCGCGTGCAGCAGCTCGTCGTCGAAGCGGCGGCGCCGCGGCAGGCGGCGCACCCAGCCCACGCGACCCACCGCCACCAGCGGCCCCGCGATCCAGAGCCCGTCGCCGTCGGGATCGCCTGGCGGCGCGGCCTCGGGGTGGTGGCGCTGCAGCGTGGTCCACGCGGCGGCGCGCCAGCGCCACGGGCCGTCCTGGGCCATGCGGCGCAGCGCGCCGACGTCGCCCCGGCGCGCGGCGTCGACGTAGGCCGCCTCGCCGGCGGCGCCGCCCGACCAGGGCACGTTGCCGTCGTCGTACCAGAAGCCGCCGTGTAGGTTCTCGGGCGTGGCGTCGTCGCTCGGCCGCAGCCCGCAGGCCGCCGCGAAGTCGGCCCACACCGGCGCCAGCGCGGCCTCGAGGGCCTCGGTGTCGCCCTGCGCGTACAGCCGATAGCCGGCCAGCCGCCCGTCCGCGGTGGCCCCGATCAGCTTGCGCGCCACGACGACGCCGTCCGGCCGGCGCCCGTAGATCACCTGCTTGTTCACGTCGAGCGCGTTGGTCAGCGTGCTCGCCGCGTTCACGCCGCCGTCCAGCGACAGGCAGGTGTCGAAGAAGGTGCCCATGCGCAGCGCGGCCAGCGGATCGTGCTCGGTCGCGAACACCAGGCGCTCGCCGGCCACCTCGATCTCGGCGCGCAGCCCGCGCCGCCAGCGCGCGGTGTCGAAGGACGCGCGGCTCAGCCAGGCCCGGTTCGGCGGGCGCTCGGCCAGATCGCGGCCGGCCAGCGCGTCGTCCAGCAGCGCGCGCACCAGCGTCGGATCGGCCTCCTCGGTGCGCAGCAGCAGCAGGGCGTCCCACAGGCCGGGGGGCAGCGCGCCCTCGGGCACGGCTGCGCCGGTGGCGCGCAGCAGGGCGCGGGCCAGGCCGTCGAGCACCCGGGCCAGGCTGGCGCGGCGCGCCACCTCGAGCCCGCGATCCAGCGTGTGCACCGCCTGCCGCACCGCGGCGGCGTGGCGGGCCGCGGCCCCCTCGGCGTCCAGCAGCGTCGCGCGGCGGGCCGCCAGCACCGACCGCCGCGCCTCGGGCAGATCGGGATCGGCGAGCCGGGCCTCGATCCACGCCGCCTCGCCGGCCTCGCGCTCGGCGCGATCCAGCGGCGCGCGCAGCGAGGCGGGCAGGGGCGTCGCCTCGCCCGCCAGGGTGCGGTGGTGCGCGTACGCGCGCAGGCGATCGACCTCGACGCCCAGCGCGTCCGCCACCCGCGCCACCTCGGCGCCGCCGGCGTCGGGGGCCGGCGTGCCCCAGGCGGCGAAGGCGTCCTGCACCGCGGGCGCCCGGCGGCCCAAGGCCCGCCCCAGCGCCTCGACGGCCACGGCGCGGTCGGCCGCGTCGCGCGCCGCGCCCAGCAGCGCGAGCAGCAGGTCCGGCCCCCAGCGGCGCTCGCGGACGAAGAACGTGCGCAGCCAGTCCGCGTCGCTGACCTGCGCCGGCAGCCCGGTCGCCGCCAGCGCGTCGCGCGCGTCGAGCCAGGCGCGCAGGCGGCCGCCGCGCAGCAAGCCGGTCAGATCGTCGGGATCCAGGTTCTGGCGCAGGGCGCGGGCGAGATCGGCCGGCGCGCCCTCACCCGTCCGCAGCAGGCGGTTCCAGGCCATCGCGCGCCAGACGCTGAAGTCGGCGCCGGTCACGGCGGGCCAGAGCGCGCTGGCCCGGGCGTCGTCGACACCCTCGAGCACCGTGCCCCACCGCTGAAAGGCCGCGGTGCCGGCGTCGGCCGGCGCCCCCTCGAAGCGGGCGCGCGGATGCGCCAGCACGAGGGCCAGGCGGGCGCGGGCGTCGGTCAGGGACAGGCCCGACGGCGGCGGCAGCGCGTCCCGCCACAGGTCGACGATCGCGCGGGCCGCGGCGCGGCGATCGGGCCAGACGCGGATGACCGCCGTCTCGAGCGCGCGCCGCGGCACGGGCCGGGGCGCGGGCGCCGCGGTCATCAGCGGGCGAAGGGCGCCCAACGCGCCGCGCCGATCCCCCGGCAGGGCCCGCAGGGCGGTCGCCAGCCGGTGCTCGTCCGGATCGGCCGCGGGCT
>JACKDN010000067.1 GCA_020633465.1 Myxococcales bacterium | reverse complement strand
CGCTGCGCGCCTGTGTGGCGGCGCGCTGGCGACGGCGGGGCCCGCGCGGCGGTCAACGCCTGGGCCCGCTGACCTACGAGCCGGGCGAGCCGGCCACGCTCCGCTTCGCCCAGGCGCCCGCCTTCGATCTGCGCGCCGAGGCCGACCTGGCCGCGCTGCGCAAGGTGTTCACCGGCGAGGACGTGCTGATCGGCGACGCCGCCTTCGACCGGCGCGCGCACATCACGGGCGATCCGCTGGCGGCGCGGGCCACCTTCGACGCCGACCTGCGCGCGCGCCTGCTCCCCTGGCTCGACAAGGGCCTGACCCTCGGCGGCGGCGCGCTGCGGGCCCCCGCGACCGACGCCGAGTCGCTGACCGATCTGCTGCACGTCGCCGTGGGGCTCGTGCCGCCCGACGACCTGATCGCGCGCGCTCGGTCGCGCATCGAGACCGAGAGCGCCCCGGGCGCTCGCCAGCGGCTGCTCGAGGCGCTCGACGGGCGCGCGCCCGAGGCCATCGTGCTCGAGGCCGCCGCCTGCATCGCCACCGACGCCGATCCCGCCGTGCGCGGCGCCGTCGCCGCGGCGCTGATGCCGCGGCTCGTGGCGAATCGGAGCCTGCTCGACGCGCTGCCCGAGGGCTGCCTGTTGTGCTGCCTGCCCCAGGCCGGCGACGACCTGCTGCTGGCCCTCGTCGCGCGCCTGGGCGACGTCGGCACCGAGCGCGCCATCGCGCCGCTCACCGAGGCGGGCAGCGGGCTGTTCACGCCCGCCGCGCGCCGGGACGCGGTGCGCGCCGCCACCGACGCCATCGCGAAGCGCATCGGCGGGCTGCGCGGGGGCGGTCTGTCGGTGGTCGAGGGCGACGCGCGGGGCGGCCTCAGCGTGTCCGACGACGACTGACCGTCTGTCAGCAGCAGCGCCCGCGCCCACGCGGCACCGGATCGGCGTCCGCGCGCCCGGCGCCGGTGGGGCCGGCGGCGCCCGCGTCGACCGGCGCGGACGGCCCGACGCCCGGCTACCCGACGGGCGCCTCGGCTCGAATCGCCGCGTGCCAGCCCGGGACGGGGCTGAGCACGATCCACCGTGGTGACGTGGTGTCCGCTGTCGGTGGCGCTCCGCACGAGGGTCGGCGTGCACTCGAGGACGTCACTGAAGTCACCGCCGAAGGCATTGTCTCCGTCGTGCGCCCACAGCGTCAGACCGGCGGCCCCGGCCGCGCGGTCGCCGATCGCGTCGACCGCGTCTGCGCCGAAGCACGCGCAGCCGTCCTGCCGCGGGCGCCCCCCGCTGCCGGCTCGTGGACGCACCCGTCGAGACGCTCCCGAGCGTCCACGACGCCGCCGCCCCCACCCACGCCCCCACCCACGCCCCCACCCACGACCCGATACACGCCGATACGCTCGGACTCGCTCCGATACGCTCCGACCCGTCGTCCGACGCTCACGAGGCTTCGCCCGGGCGCCGCGCGCGGCGCGACGGTCAGCGGTCGCCGTGCCCACCTCGCGAACGCTCCCCGGGCCCGCTATCGGCGCTCGCGGCCCGTCACGCCGCGTCGCCCGCGAACACCCCGGCCAGCCACGGCGCGGGCAGCGAGGTGCCTCTTTCGGCCCCGATCACACACCACAGAGAGCCCCATCACGCCCCCCTCCACCCCCTCCGCCGGACCCGCCCGAAGGGCACACGGCTTGCACAGCCCGGCGCCAACTCGTGCGGCACCTCGACCCGCGCGGGGGGGAGTTTCGATGAGCGTCAGCACCGACGACCCGACCCGAACGACGCGCGCTCCGGCGCCGCGACCGTCCGGGTGTCGGCGACGCTCCGTCCGCGCCCCGTGCGACCTCGCGACGCCCACCGGCGTCCCGACGGCCGTCACCGCGCCGACCGCTCGACGGCCGGCGACGTCACCGTCGTCGCCCTCGCTGCCCCCCGAACGTCGTTACGCCTGTCACTCGGCCTACACGTCGCAGCGACACCCTGAAGTAACAACCCGCGCGCGTGTCTCCCCGGCACGCTCCAACCCCTCGGCGCGCGCCCCGCGCGCGAGGTGCCTCACTGTCCCGGGTCGCGCCCCCTCGTGCCCACCGATGGTCTCCCACCAGACGCACCTGGGTGCGTCGCCGACCGACGACGGGCCAGGAAGAGAGCGCGCGCTTCGCCGCGCGCCCGTCCCCCGACCGAGCGGCGGGTGGAGGTCGACCCTTCGAACGGTCGGATCGTCCGATTCGGCCCAAAACCGTTGGATCTCGTTCGACTCGAAGATGCCCGGCGCGCTCGGCGCCGAGCGCGGGTCGGCGTCTCGCGATTCCGGTCGCGCGGGGCGTTCGAAGCGAGGTCCGTGCCTCAGCGCCATGAATGCTGTGGGGAGGATGAAATGACCGCTGGAACGATGAAGCGCTTCGTCGTGACGCTGGCCGCCATGCTGGTGTTCGCGGGTTGCGAAGGCGAACAGGGACCTCCGGGTGAGGACGGCGTCAGCCCGGACGCGGGCGTGGGGGCCCAGGGTCCCGCCGGCCCCGCCGGTCCCGCCGGTCCCGCCG
>JACKDN010000066.1 GCA_020633465.1 Myxococcales bacterium | reverse complement strand
AATGCCGGAGTCACCGTCCGATTAGCCTCCACGTCCCTCCACGACACGGCGAGCATGGACGATGCCGATGAACCGCAAGAACGCACACCCGACCTGCGCACGGATCGCGCTGGTCCTGTTGTCGCTGACCGCCGCCCTCACCGCGTGTGAGCCGGCCGAACTCGAGACCCACGGCGCCGACGGCGTCGCCGACGCCCAGGTGTCGGCGGTCGCCACCCAGGCCCCCGAGCCCGAGGTCGAGACCATCGACCTCGGCGATCACCAGGCGCTGCGCATGACCAGCGCCGAGCGCGACGCTTTCATCCGCGCCTTCATCCGCATGCTGTTCGGCGGCGGCTGGGGCACCCCCTACTGCGGCGACGCCGTCTGTGACGACGGCGAGGACTGCGGCAGCTGCGCCCGCGACTGCGGTGCGTGTCCGGCCCCCGAGGTCGAGCCCTTCTGCGGCGACGGCACCTGCGACGCCGACGAGGACTGCGGCGCCTGCGCTCAGGACTGCGGCGCCTGCCCGCCCCCGCCCCCCGCCTGCGGCGACGGCACCTGCAACGGCGACGAGACCTGCGGCACCTGCGCCCAGGACTGCGGCGCCTGCCCGGCCGCCGGCAACGTGCCCGGCTGGATCGGCGTGACCTCGCTGACCCACAAGCTGCGCAGCGTCGACGCGCTGCCGGCCGACAAGGCCGTCGACATCGAGGCGGCGCGCAACGAGTTCGAGGGCTTCCAGCTGGCCTTCGCCGGCGGCGCCAGCGGCCGCACCGTGCGCGGGGTCTCGTTGTCGACGCTGACCGGTCCCAACGGCGCCCGCATCACCGCCGACAACGCGGTGGTCTACAAGGTGGCCCAGTACGACGTGCCCAGCGCCAGCAACGACGAGGGCGACGCCGGGGAGTGGCCCGATCCGCTCGTGCCCGACGTCGACCCCTACTACGGCGAGCGCCGCAACGCGTTCCCCCTCGTGGTGCCCACGGGCCGCCTCGCCGCGGTGCTGGTCGACCTGCACGTCCCGACGGGCATCCCGGCCGGCCGCTACACCGGCACCGTGACCGTCGACACCGCCGACGGCGCCTTCGCCGTGCCCGTCGGGCTGCGCGTCTTCGACTTCGACCTGCCCTCGACCTCGAGCCTGCCCACGATGTTCGGCATCGGCTGGGACGCGGGCTGCGTCGCGCACCACGGCAGCTACGAGGCCTGCGGCGGCGACGCCGGCATCCTGCACTACGGCGCGCTGTACGCGAAGGTGGCCCTCGACAACCGCATCTCGCTCGGCCAGATGGTGTACTTCTGGCCGCGCAACGACGACTGGTCGGTCTTCGAGGACGCCTACGGCGCGCTGCTCGACGGCAGCCACGACGGCCGCCTGGCCGGCGCCAAGATGACCACCCTGGCGACGCACGCCCGTTGGGCCGCCGACCCCGAGGCGTCGGTGCGCCGCTGGAAGGGCGGCGTCGAGGACCGCGGCTGGGACGTCACGCTCTTCGAGTACGTCTGTGACGAGCCGCCCTACGGCTGCCAGTGGGGCGACATCCCCGGCTGGGCCGAGCCGGTGCGCCGGGCCGGCGTGAACACGCTGGTCACGACGGGCCTGCCCGAGGCGGCCGAGGCCGGCGTGCTGGACTCGATCGACCTGCTGACGCCGCTGATGAACTGGGTCGGCCCGAACGGCGCGATGGGCACCCACGCCGACTACCGCAGCTGGATGAACCAGGATCCGAACCGCAAGATGTGGTGGTACCAGAGCTGCATCAGCCACGGCTGCGGCAACGGCTGCGACACCTCGCGCGGCGAGGCCTTCAACGGCTGGCCCAGCTACGTCATCGACGCGTCGGCCATCCAGGCCCGGGCGATGGAGTGGTTCACCTTCCGGCACGCCGTGGGCGGCGAGCTGTACTTCGCCACGACGGACCAGCTGGCCACCGCCTGGACGAACCAGTGCCGGTACTCGGGCAGCGGCGACGGCACCCTGTTCTACCCCGGCAAGCCCAGCATCATCGGGGGCCAGACCGACATCCCGATCGAGTCGCAGCGCATGAAGCTCATCCGCGAGGGGCTCGAGGACTACGAGTACCTGCACCTGCTCGAGCAGCTCGGCGAGGGCGACTTCGCCCGCGCCCAGGTCGACCAGCTGTTCCCTTCGGCGAACACGGTCACCGCGACCACCGCCGACGAGCTGAAGGCCGCGCGGCGGGCGCTGGCCGAGCGCATCGAGGCGCGCAACTGACCCACGGATGAGGGCCCCGCGCCCGCCTTCGACCCTGTCCCGTCCTCGCGCGCCCGCCGGCCCCACCGGCGGGCGCGCTGCGTTCTGGGGCGACGGCGAGCGCCGCGCCGGCCGACGGTGCGCGCCCGACCCACCTCGGCCGGGTCATCGGCGCACCATCGCCCCCGTCGCGGCCCACCTCACCGGGCCCGATCGCTTTCAGTCAGACACACAGCCTTTCACGCTGACTGCAACAGACCGTCGTCGACCGGCGACACATCGACAGAGTGACTCACCAGACCATCGCGGCGCCGGCCGCGGGCGCCTCGAATACCTCACAATCTGTCTCCAGACGGCGATTTACGGGCGATCACCGTCACGCTGCATTTCTCCACAAGTCAATTATTCAACTCCGTCCCTTTTGTTGCGCAGACCCTAA
>JACKDN010000065.1 GCA_020633465.1 Myxococcales bacterium | reverse complement strand
CGCGTTGGTCGAGGCCGAGCGGTGGGCCGAGGCGGTGGCGCTGCTGTCGGCGACGCCCGCGCTGGCCGAGGCGGTGCCCGCGGCCGAGCGCGAGAAGGTACAGAAGGGCTTCGCGGACGCCGAGCTGAAGCAGGCGCTGGCGCTGGTCGAGAGCGATCGGCCGGCCGCCGAGGCCATCGCGACGCGGCTGGAGGCGCTGCCCTATGCCGAGGCGCAGGCGGCCGAGCTGAAGAAGGCGCTCGAGCCCCCGAAGAAGAAGCGCTGGACCAAGCGGCCCAAGAAGCGCAAGCCCACCAAGCGGGAGCGGGTGAACCGCGCCAACGCGGCCAACGGCGCCAACGAAGCGAACGTGAACCCGGCCGACGTGAACCCGGCCGACGCGCGGCCGACGAACCGGGCCGACCGCAACAAGCGCTTCGACGAGCTGGTGCAAGAGGGCATCAACAAGATGGGCAGCGACAACGCCGGCTCGGTGCGGGCGTTCCTCGCGGCCAGCCGGCTGAAGCCCGGCGCCTTCCAGCCCCACCAGCGGCTGTGCCGCCTGTACCAGGCGATGGGCAACCGATCGGCGGCGCTGCGGCACTGCGAGGCGTGGCTGAAGACGGAGCCACGCGAGAACTTCCACCCGATGATCAAGCGGCAGATCGAGGCGCTGAAGTAGCGCTCGCCGCGCCGCACGGTGCCCGGCGCCTTGACGCCCTCGCGCGCCCGCGCCATTCTTTGTGCGTTGCACAAAAGAGGAGGCGCGAACCGTGCCCGCCCTGCCCCCCGTTGGTATCCTCTCGACCGGAATCTACCTGCCCGAGGCGCGCATGACCGGCGCCGAGATCGCGCGGCGATCGGGCATCCCGCAGCGCATCATCGAAGACAAGTTCGGCCTGCGCCAGAAGCCCGTGCCCGGCCCCGACGATCACCCCTGCGCCATGGGCGCGCGGGCCGCGACGGTGGCGCTGAAGCGCGCTGGCGTCGACCCCCTCGAGGTCGACGTGCTGCTGTCGATCAGCGAGGAGTACAAAGAGCACCCGCTGATGGTGTCGGGTATCAAGATCCAGCAGCTCGTCGGCGCGCGGAACGCCTGGGCCGTCGACCTGGCCCAGCGCTGCTGCACGACGGTCGCCGCCCTGAAGATGGCCCGCGGGCTGATGCAGGCCGATCCGAGCATCCGCACGGTGCTGCTGGCGGGGGGCTACCGCAACGGCGATCTCATCGACTTCACCAACCCCCGCGTGTCGTTCATGTACGGCCTGGCGGCGGCCGGCGGCGCCCTGGTGCTGCGGCGCGATCACCCGCACAACGTGCTGCTGGGGTCGTCGTTGATCACCGACGGTGACTTCGCCGACGACGTCCACGTGGCCGCCGGCGGCACCGTGCAGCCGGTCACGCCCGAGCTGGCCGGCACGGCCGCGACGATGCTCGACGTCACCGACGTGGACGCCATGAAGGCGCGGCTGGCCGAGCGCAGCCACGGCAACTTCATGCGGGTCATCCGCGAGGCGGTATCGCGCTCGGACGCCACCACCATCGACTACCTGGCCCTGCTGCACATGAAGCGCTCGGCCCACGCCGCCACGCTGGGCGAGCTGGGCCTGACCGAAGACCAGTCGTTCTACCTCGAGGACTTCGGCCACATCGGGCAGTTCGATCCCATCCTCTCGATCGAGAAGGGCATCGAGGCCGGCCGCCTGAGCGCGGGCGATCTGGTGGTGATGGCGTCGGCCGGCGTCAGCTACGCGTGGGGCGCCCAGGCCATCCGCTGGGGGTGATCAGCGCAGGTAGTCGGCCAGGCTGGCGGCGTCGGCGGCGGCCGCGACGGCGTCGGCCAGGGCGACGGCCCCGCGGCGCACCAGGTCGGCCAGCGACTTCTCCATCACCACCATGCCCGCGTCGCGGCCGGCCTGCAGGGCGCTCTGCAGGTGGGCGGTGCGGCCTTCGCGCACCAGGTTCGCCACGTTGTGGGTGGCGCGCAGCACCTCGACGGCGGGCACGCGGCCGGCCCCGTCGGCGCGCGGCAGCAGGCGCTGCGCCACGACCGCCTCGAGCACGCCAGCGAGCTGGCCGCGAATCCAGGGCTGGCGGCTGGGCGGGTAGGCGTCGACGATGCGCTCGATGGCGCTGGCCGCCGAGCGCGCGTGCAGGGTGGTCAGCACCAGGTGGCCGGTCTCGGCGGCGGTGAGGGCCAGCTCGATCGTCTCGGGATCGCGCATCTCGCCGACCAGCAGCAGATCGGGATCCTCGCGCAGGGCGTCGCGCAGGCCGGTGGCGAAGTCGACCACGTGGCGGCCCACCTCGCGCTGGCGCACCAGGGCGCCGTCGGGCGCATCGAAGGCGTACTCGACCGGCTGCTCGAGGGTCACGAGCAGGCCGCCCCGCGTCTCGAGCGCGTGGCGGGCGAGGGCGGCGCAGGTGGTGGTCTTGCCGGCGCCGGTGGGGCCGCAGACGACGACCAGCCCGTGGGGGCGGGTGGCCAGCTCGCTCAGGTCGACGGGCAGGTTCAGCTCGGGCAGGCGCGGGGCCTCGCGGCGAAGGACGCGCAGCGCAGCGGCCCAGCCCTGGGCGCAGCGGTAGACGTTCAGGCGGAAGCGCTGGCCGCCGGGCAGGGCGACGGCGCGATCGACCGAGCGGCCGGCCTCGACGTCCTTGTGGGCGGCCTCGTCCAGCAGCGGTCCGACCAGCAGCCGGACGTCGTCGGGGGCGTCCACCTCGAGCGGACGCAGGCGCCCGCCGACGCGGATCTGGGCCTGTTCGCCGTCGGCCAGGTGCAGATCGCTGGCGCCGCGCTGGGTGGCGGCCTCGAGCAGGCCATACAGGACGCGGGCGT
>JACKDN010000064.1 GCA_020633465.1 Myxococcales bacterium | reverse complement strand
ACGATGCCGCCGCGGGCGAGGCGCTGACCGCCCTGGCCCGCGCGCGCGCCTTCGACGCGGGCGACGTCGCCGGCGCCCTGGCCTGGCTGACCGAGCAGGCCGAGCAGGGCCCGCAGGCCGGCGCGGCCCAGGCGGAGAAGCAGCGCCTCGAGGCCCAGGCCATCCGCATCCGGTCGACCCGGCAGCCGCCGGGGCGCGACGCGCGCGTCGAGATCGCGGCCCGCAACCTGGAGTGGGTCGAGGCCCGCCTGCACCGCGTCGACGCCGAGGCCTATCTGCGGGCCGGCGGCGTGCCCGGCGATCTGCCGAACCTCGACGTCGCGGTCATCGCGCCGGATCGCCGCTGGAAGGTGAAGGTGCCCCGCTACGCGCCCCACCGCGACGTCGTCTTCGACCTGGCCGTGCCGGCGCCGAAGCCGGGCTTGTACGTCGTGACCGTGGCCAGCGACGACCGCGAGGCGTCGGCGGTGCTGTGGGTGTCCGACGTCCGCGTGGTCGCGCGCGCCGTGGGCCCCGATCTGGCGGTGGCGGCGTTCCGCGGTGATCGCCCCGCGCCCGACGCGGACGTCCGCGTCCGGCTGCCCGACGGGCGCATCGTGAGCGGGCGCACCGACCGCACCGGCCTCTACCGGGCGCGGCTGGAGGCGATCGGGCCCCTGGTGGTGCTGGTCGAGGCGGGCGGCGCCCCCGCCCTGCTGCGGGTGGCGCGGGGCCGGGGGGATCTGCCCGAGCCGGCGCTGCGGATCGCCGCCGATCTGGATCGCCCCGCCTACCGGCCCGGCGACGATCTCGGCTTCCGCGTCGTGGCGCGGCGCGAGGGCGCGCCGGTGCCGGGGCGCTTCGCGGTGTGGCTGGCCGAGGGCGCGACGCGCTACGCCGAGCAGCGGGTGCAGGCGACCGAGCTGGGCACGCTGAGCGGCACCCTGGCGGTGCCGCCGGCGCCGCTGGGCAGCGGCGCCTGGCGCCGCACGCTGGGGCTGTTCGTGCAGGCGCCGGGCGAGGACGAGGGCCAGCAGGTGGCCACCGTGCTGGTGGCCCCCGAGGGGCCGCCGCGCCGCCGGGTGGAGGCCTGGATCGACGGCACGGACGCCGTGTTCGCGGTGCGTGGCGCGGCGGGCGCGCCCGTCGCCGGGGCGCGCTTGACCTGGACGGCCGATGACGGGCGCGAGGGGGCCGGGCGCACCGACGCGGCCGGTCGACTGCGGGTGAAGGGCCCCCCCGCCGGGCCGGACTGGGGCGCGCGGGCGACGCTCGCGGGCGCCGGCCTGAGCGCGGGGGCGCGCCGCCCGGAGGCGGAGGCCAGCCCCTTGCGCGTGCACGTCGACGACGCCGCCGAGGGCGCGTCGATCGGCGTCGTGCTGCACGGGCCGCCTGGGCGATACCGCCTGGCGTGGGCGCCCTTGGCGCACCCGGACCCGTCGCCGAAGACGCCGGCGGATCCCTGGGTGCCCGCCTGGCAGGACGGCCTCGAGGGCGCCGCCGGTCGCGTCGACGCCGTCGAGGCGCCGACCGGCGTCGAGGGCGAGGTGGCCCGGCGCGAGGTCGCGATCGAGGGCGACCACCTCGCGCTCACCCTGCCGGCGCTGCCGCCGGGCGCCTGGTCGTTGCGGGTGGCGCCCGTCGGCGAGGGCGGCGCCAGCGCCTCGGCGGCCTTCCGCGTCGCGCGGCCGGCGCCGGGCCTGCGGGGCCTGCGCGATCTGCGCGCGGGCGAGCTGATGGAGGTGGCGATCGTGGGCGACGCGCCCGGCCTGCTGACCGCCGGCACGGACCGGCTGCTGGCGGCGGCGGTCGCCGGCCCGGGCGCCGTCCAGCGGTGGCGCACCAGCGCCGCGTGGGGGGGCGAGGTCGACGTGGCCCTGACGACCGCCGACGGCCGCGGCCATGCGCGCACCGTGGTGGTCGATCCCAGCCTGGACGTGCAGATCGAAGCGGCCACCGACGCCGCCACGGCCGAGCGCGGCGCGCGCTGGCGCCTGCGGGCGCGGGTGACCGACGGCGCGGGCCGCCCGGTGCGCGCCGAGGTGGCGCTGCGCGTGCTGGACGACGCGCTGATCGAGGCGGCCGGCGCGCCCGCGTCCATCGATCCGGCGGGCCTGCGCCGCGACTTCCCGGCGGCCCGCGGCGCGGGCGCCTTCGTGCGCTGGGCGCAGACGGTGACGGCCGAGGCCGTCGCGGCCGAGCTGCTGGCCGAGGTCGCGCGCGCCGCCGAGAAGGAGAAGGCCAAGCGGGCCGAGGCCGGGCGGTTCCGCGCCGAGGCGATGGACGCGCTGATGGACGCGCCGCCCCTCGGGGGCGACAGCTTCGGCTTCGGCGGCCTGGGCCTCGCCGGCACGGGGGCCGGCGGCGGCGGCGCTGGCCGGGGCGCGGGGCGCGCGCGGGTGCGCATGGGCCGGACCTCGATCCGCGCGCCGAGCTGGATCGGGGGGGAGCGCGCGGCGGCGGGCTGGGCGGTGCTGCGGACCGACGCCGACGGCGTCGTCGAGCTGAGCGTGCCGGTGCCGCGCGCGATGCGCGCCTGGACCGGCGAGGCCCGCGCGATCAGCGCCGACGCGATGGGCGTGGCCACGCGCGCGCTGTCGACCCGGGACGCCGTGCGGCTGAGCGCGCCGCGCGTCGGGCCGGGCAGCCCGGGTGACACGGTGCAGCTGCGCGTGACGGTGATCAACGGCGCGGCGGCGCCCCTGCGGGCCACGCTGCAGGCCGGCGACGCGGCGCACCCGGTCGAGGCCGCGCCGGGTGAGGCGGTGACGGTGGATCTCGGCGCGCGGGCGCCCGGCGACGCCGTGGCGCTGCGGCTGGTGGCCGACGGGCGGGTGCTCGATCGCCTGGACTGGTCGCTGCCCCTGGACTCCGGGCGCCCGGCGCCCGACGGCCGGGTGGTGA
>JACKDN010000063.1 GCA_020633465.1 Myxococcales bacterium | reverse complement strand
ACCACGCGCGGGCCCTGGCCGCGACCCGACGAGCCACTGCTGGCGGGCGTCAGCGGGTTCGGCTTCGGCGGCACCAACGCCCACGTGGTGCTCGAGCAGGCGCCGGTGCCGACCGCGCCCGCGGCTGCGCTCGAGGGCGAGCCGTGGCTGGTGCTGCCGATCTCGGCGCGCTCGACCGGCGCCCTGCGCGCGCTGGTCGAGGCCTGGCGCGCGCGGATCGAGGCGTGCGCCGACCGGGGCGCGCTGCGCGCCCTGGTGCGCGGCGCCGTGGTCGGGCGGGATCGGCTGCCCGAGCGCGCCGCCTTCCCCGGGCGCACCGCCGCCGAGCTGCTGCAGGCGATGGACGCCTGGCTGGCCGCCGAGCACACGCCGCCCGCGCCCGCCGAGGGCCCGATCGTCTTCGTCTACTCGGGGCAGGGGGCGTACTGGGCCCAGATGGGCCGCGACCTGTACGCCCGCGAGGCCGCCTTCCGCGAGGCCTTCGACGCCGCCGACGCCGCGCTGACCGCGCTGGGCGCCGAGCCGCTGCGGCCGCGCCTGTTCGACCCCAGCGAGGATCCCGCCGACGCGCTGCTCGCCCAGCGCGGCACCTTCGCCGTGCAGGTCGGCCTCACCGCCCTGTGGCGCGCGCGCGGCGTGCTGCCCGACACCGTGGTGGGCCACAGCCTGGGCGAGGCGGCGGCGGCCCACGCCTCGGGCGCGCTGACGCTGGGCGACGCCGCCCTCGTCGTCTTCCACCGCAGCCGGCTGATGCTGACCACCGAGGGCCAGGGCGCCACCGCCGTGATCGGCCTGCAGCCCGAGCCCACCGCCGCCCGCATCGCGGGGCGCGGCGGCGACCTGGCGGTGGCCGGCAACAACAGCCCCGGCACCACCGTGGTGTCGGGCACCGGCGAGGCGATCGACGCCCTGGTCGCCGAGCTGAGCGCCGAGGGCATCTTCGCCCGCCGCATCGTCGGCGTGCGCACCGCCTTCCACGGTCCGCAGATGGATCCGGTGCAGGGGGCGCTGACCGCCGCGCTGGCCGAGATCGAGCCGCGCGCCGCGCAGGTGCCGATGGTGTCGACCGTCGACGCCGCCCCGATCCCCGGGCCCGCCTTGAACGCCCACTACTGGGGCCGCAACGTGCGCGAGCCCTTCCGCTTCGCCGAGGTCGTGGCGCAGCTCGCCGGCGGGCGCCCGCCGCTGTTCATCGAGATCGCGCCGCACCGCCTGCTGGCCACCGCCATCCGGCAGACGGCGCGCGACGCGCAGGTGGTGGTCTCGATGCACCGCGGCACCCCCGGCGGCGAGTCGATGGCGATGGCCCTCGCCGACGTCTTCACCCGCGGCGTCGACGTGGCCGCCGACGCCCTCGCGCCCCCTGGGCCGCGGGCGCACGACCTGCCGCACTACCCCTGGCAGCGGCAGCGCTACTGGCTCGAGCAGATCCCGGTGCACGATCCGCCCACCGTGCCCTGGATGCAGGACGCGCGGCTCGATCCCGGCGCCCACCCGCTGCTGGGCAACGGCCTGGCGGTCATCGGCGACGGGCGTCAGATCTGGCGCAACGCCGTGTCGGCCGGCTCGCCCGCCTGGGTGGGCGATCACCGCGCCTTGGGGCGGGTGATCTTCCCGGGCGCGGGCTTCGCCGAGATCGCCGCCGGCGCCGCGACGGCGCCCGGCCAGCCGATCACCGTCGCCGATCTGCGCTTCGTCGAGGCGCTGTCGCTCGCCGGCGGGCGCCGGGCGATCCAGGTGCAGCGGGTGCCCGGCCCCACCGGCGAGGCGGTCCAGATCTTCAGCCGCGCCGACACCGACGCGCCGTGGCAGCTGCACGCCGAGGCGCGCATCGAGCCGGCCGCGGCCCTGGCGTCGAGCCCCGACCTGGACGCCCTGCGCGCCGCTTGCCGCGAGGCCGTCGAGCCCGAGGCGCATTACGCGCGCATGGCCGGCCTGGGCCTCGACTACGGCCCGGCCTTCCGGACCGTGCGCGCCATCCACACGGGCGCCGGCGAGGTGCTCGGGCGCGTCGAGCTCGACGACCTGGCCGACGCCGGCCGCCACCACCTGCACCCGGCCCTGCTGGACGGCTGCTTCCAGCTCGCGGTGCACCTCGGCGACGGCGAGCAGAGCCGCCTGCCCGAGCGCGTGGATCGCATCGCGCTGGCCGGGCGGCCGGCGTCGGCGGTGTGGTGCCACCTGCGCGTGGTCGAGGGCGACGACCCCGCGCTGATGCGGGTGGATCTGCTGCTGTTCGACGACGAGGGCGTGGTGGCCGACGTGCGCGGCCTGGGGCTGCGCGCGATCGAGGCCGGGCGGGGGATCGAGGCGCCGGCGGCGTCGATGGTGCACACGCTGGACTGGGTGCCCGATGCCCACGCCGCGCCGCCGACCGCGGCCGGCGGCCGATGGTTGGTCGTCGCCGAGGCGCCGCTGGCCGGCGCCCTGAAGAAGGCCCTCGAGGCGCGCCGCGCGGCGGCGGTGGTGACCGCCGAGCCGGCGGCGCTCGACGACGCGACCCGGCGCGCCGCGCTCTTCGAGGCGGTGAAGGCCGGGCCGGACTGGCGCGGCGTCGTGTTCTCGCCCGGCCCGGACGGCGAGCCGGGGGACGCGGCCCTGGCCACCAGCCGGCGCATCGTCGCGCTGCTGAAGGACGTCAGCCGGCAGGACGCGACGGTGCAGACCCCGCCGCCCCTCTGGATGCTGACCCGCGGCGCGCCGATCGGCCTCCCCGGGGACGCCGAAGCGGGGCTCGGGGCCGCGGCCGCCTGGGGCATCGCGCGGGTGTTGGCCCTCGAGGTGGGCCCGCTCTGGGGCGGCGTCGTCGACTGCGACGGCGCGCCCGAGGCCGCCGCCGACGCGCTGCTGGCCGAGCTCGGCGGGCGCCAGGTGCAGGCGGTGTATCGCGCGGGCACGCGCCACGTGCCGCGCCTGCGGCGGGCGGCGACGCCCGACGATCCACCGCCGAGCGCGCGGGGGGCGGT
>JACKDN010000062.1 GCA_020633465.1 Myxococcales bacterium | reverse complement strand
CGCCTCGGCCTCGTGCACACCCACCTCGCGCAGGCGCGGCGGTTGATCGGCGAGGCCGCGGCGCGGGCCGAGGTCGAGGCCCACCTCGACACCGCGATGGCGTTGCTCGAGCCGGCCGCCGACTCGGCCGCCAGCGTCGAAGGGCACCTGGACGACGACGCCGAGGGATCGCCGCTGCTCGCGCTCAGCGCCCGGGAGAACGAGGTGCTCGACCTGCTGGTCGACGGCAGCTCGACCAAGGAGATCGCCTGGTCGTTGGGCATCGCGCGCACCACCGTCAGCACGTACCGCGCGCGCTTGATGGAGAAGCTGGGCGTCGACAACGTGCCCGCGCTGATCCGCACGGTGCTCACCCTGCGCGACGCGCGCTGATCCCGTGGCCGTCGAGACGCCCGCCGGCTGGGCCTCGGACGAGGCGGCGGGCCCGTCCGTCCAGCTGCCGCCGGACCTGTCGCTGGACCGGATCCTCCATCGCAGCGCCCACACCCTCGTCGCCCGCTGCGCCGGCGCGGACGGCGCGCGCGTCGTGGTCAAGACGCCGGCGCCCTGGGTCCCGGCGCCCGAGGCCGAGGCGCGCTATCGCCGCGAGCACCGGCTGCTCACGCTGGCCCCTGGTCCGCATCTGGTCGGCGCGGTCGAGCTGCGCTTCTGGGGCGCCCGGCCCTTTCTGGTGCTCGCCGACGCGGGCGCCGAGACGTTGGCGCATCACCTCGCCTGGGGACCGCTGCGACCCGACGACGTGCTGCACATCCTGGTGTGCGCGGCGCGCGCGCTCCGTCGCCTGCACGCCGTCGGTGTCCTGCACCGCGACGTGTGTCCGGCCAACCTGCTGTGGGCGCCGCGGACCGGCGCGGTCGAGCTGATCGATCTCGACCGGGCGCTCGAGCGCGAGACGCCCGCCGCGGCCCCCGAGCTCGCCGGCCCGCCCACCTACCGGGCGCCCGAGCTGTGCGGCATCGCCCACGCGCCGGCCGACGCGCGCGCCGATCTGTACGCCCTGGGCGTCACCGCGTGGCAGCTGCTGGTGGGGCACCCGCCCTTCGACGGCGCCGACGCCGAGGCGGTGATCCACGCCCACCTGGCGCGGCGCGCCACGCCGGTGCACCGCGTGCGGGCGGAGGTGCCCCGCGCCCTGTCGGACATCGTCCAGTGCCTGCTGCGCAAGCGGCCCGCGGACCGCTACCCGGACGCCGCGGCGCTGCTGGCCGATCTCGAGGCGGCGCAGCGGGGCGGCGCGGCGCCGGGGGCCCGCCGGGTGGCCGACGTGGGGCGGCTGCACGGCCGCGCGCCTGCGCGCGGCGGTCGGCGCGTTGCTCGGCGGGCCCGCCGAGCAGGCGGCGGCTCGCCTGGAGGCCGTCCGTCGGGCGGCGGCGCCCAACCGCGATCTCGTCGCCGAGCTGGTGCCGGCGCTCCGCCCGACGCTCGAGTCGCTGCCGCCGCCGACCGCCGTCGATCCGGTCGAGGCCCGGGCGCGCGCCCGCCACGTGCTGTGCTCGGTGCTCTATGCGCTCGCGTCGCCGGAGCGCCCGCTGGTGCTGGCGATCGACGACCTGCACTGGGCCGACGGCGCCTCGCTCGACCTGCTGGCCCGCGTCGCCAGCGACCCGCAGCACCGCGGCCTGCTGGTCGTCGGGCGAGCCGGACGCGCGCTTCCTCGAGATGCTGTCGGACCGCGGGTCGACTGTCACGCGATCCGCCTGGCGCCCTCGACGAGGCGGCGCTCGCCGGGCTGATCGCCGACACGCTGGCCTGCGGGCGGGCGGACGCGGCGCCGCTGGCGGCCGTGCTCGAGCGAAAGACCGGCGGCAACCCGCTCTTCGTCAACCTGTTCTCGCGCGGCTGCGCGACGACGGCCTGCTCGCCTGGGAAGGCGAGCGCTGGCGCTGGGACCTGCGGGCCGTCGAGAGCGCCGACGTGGGCGACGACGTGGCGCGCGTCGTCCTCGGGCGGCTGGAGGCGCTGCCGGGCGCGGCGTCGTCGGTGGTGGGCGAGGCCGCCTGCTTCGGCCGGCGGGCCCCGTGGAGTGCTGGCGCGGGTGGCCGACTGCCCGCCTGAGGTGCTGATGGAGCGCATCCGGCCTGCGCTGGCGGCGGGCGTGCTGGTGGTGCACCACGACGTCGACGGCGTGCACGCCGTCGGCTTCCCGCACGACCGCATCGTCGAGGCGGCGCGGGCGCGGCTGACCGCCGAGCAGCGGGCGGCGATCCACCTGCGCATCGGCCGCTGCCTCGCGGGGCGCGCGAAGGCGTGCCGACGCGCTGTTCGCGGCCGCCGCCCACCTGGCGCGCGCGCTCCGGCGATGGGCGACGCCGCCGAGCGCGTCCGGTTCGCCCACCTCGCCCGGCGAGCCGGCGATCACGCCTGGGCGAGCGCCGGCTTCGAGGACGCGCTGGGTCACTACGACGCGGGCATCGAGGCCCTCGGCCCCGCGGGCTGGGGCGTCGAGTACGACCTGGCGCTGGCGCTGCACGAGGGCGCGGCCGAGGCGGCGCGGGTCGTCGGTCGGGCCGATCGGATGAACGCCTGCGTCGACGCCGTGCTCGCGCACGCGGCTGGCCTGGCCGACCAGGCGGCTGCCTGGTCCACGCGCATCGTCGCGGCGACCGACGCGGGCGGACCCACGAGGCCGTCGAGGCGGCGGAGCGTTTCCTGACGCTGGCCGGCGCCCGCGGCCCACGCGCGGCGGGCGCGCTCGGATCGCCTTCGGGTTGGCGCGGACGCTGTGGGCGCTCGCCGGGCCTCGCGCGGACGCCTGCGGCGGCTCCCGGTGACCACCGGTGCCATCGACGCCGGCATCCAGCGGGTGCAGCACATCTCGGCGCCCGCCTTCTCGCGCGCTACCCCGAGCGGGGCCGCTCTACGTCTTCGACGACGTCCGCACGGTGTTGGCGACGGCGTCGCGGCCTGGGGACCGCTCACCTGGATGGCGTCGGGCGTGCTGCACCGCCGTGGGCCTGCTCGAGCGCGCCCACGCGCTCATCGAGCTCGCGCACGCGCAGGCCGAACGGGTGGGCTCGCCGCACATCCGCGCGCGGATTCGGGTCATGGACGCCGGCTGCGTCCAGTGGTGGCGCCAGCCGGTCGGCGAGATGGTGGAGCTGCTCGACTCGGCGGCCGACGCGGCGGCTCGGGCCGGCGACACCTCGATGGTGCACTACGCCGGGCTCATCGCGGCGGCCTATGCGCTGATCGCCGGCGAGCCGCTCGATCGCGTCAGCTTTCGACTGCAGCAGGTGCGCGGGCGCGCCTGGATCAGGTGCTCGACGTCGAGCGCTCCGCGGCGGCGATCCACGCGCACGTCGCCCGGCTGCGGCCTCGCCGGCGCCCGCCGCCGCCCGGCTCGGAGCACGCGCCCTGGCTCGGGCTGTTGACCGCGCTCGTCGAAGGCGAGCGGCGCGCGGCGTTCGAGGCCGCCGTCGCCCTGGGCCGTGGTTCCGCGACCGCTTCCCGGTCACCGCGGACGTGCTGTCGGCCTGGACCCATCGGCTGGTCGCGCTGTGGGGGCGGTCGAGCAGGGCTGGATCGGCGCGCGGCGCGGCGGCCGACGCGGGCGGGCCTGCGCCTCATCCGGCGGGCCGCGCGCCAGGTGCCTGGCGCCGGTGGCGGCTGGCGGGGTCGCGGCGGCCTGAAAACGCGCGGCCGGCCGCCGCGAGGCAGCGCTGGCCCTGTACGAGCGCGCGATCCGCGGCGCGCGCGACGCCGGCGTGCAGCACGAGGTCGCCATCCTCTGCGGCGACACCGCCGACCTGCTCGAGCAGATGGAGCGCCCGACGGCCGCCCGCGCGTACCGCCACGAAGCGCGGGCGGCGCTGCAGCAGTGGCAGGCGCGCGCCCCGGCGCCGGGCGACGCGCGGGCCGACGCCGCGCCGCCGCCGCAGCTGTCGCAGGCGGCGCTGGCGATCACCGAGGAGGTGATCCTCGACCGCCTCCTCGCGCGCGTGCTGGCGGCGCTGTTGGAGCAGGCGCGGGGCGTCCGCGGCGCGCTGGTGCTGGGCGACGCCGAGGCCGCCACCGTCGAGGCGCGCATGGAGCTCGGGCAGTCGCCCCGTGTGGGCCCGAGCGTGCCCCTCGGGGCGGCGCGCGACCTCCCGGCGAAGCTGGTTCAGCGGGTGCTGCGCGCGCAGCACGCGGTCGTGTTGGGTGATCCCGACGAGGCCGACGTCGACGACCCGTACCTGCGCGGGCGCCCGGCGCTCTCGGTGTTGTGTGTCCCCATCGTGCGCGGCGGCGACGTGCGGGGCGCCGTGTACCTCGAGAACGACCTGGTCGAGCACGCCTTCGCGGCGCGCCAGATCGTGGCGGTGCAGACGCTGGCCGCGCAGGCGGCGATCGCCATCGAGAACGCGCGCCTGTACGAGAGCCTCGACGCGCAGGTGCGCGAGCGGACCGAGGCCCTCGAGGTGGCGTTGGCGCGGGCGCAGGTGGCCAGCCGGGTGAAGAGCACCTTCCTCGCCACCATGAGCCACGAGCTCAAGACGCCGCTCAACGCGATCCTGGGGTACGCGGACTACCTGCGCGAGCGGGCGACGCTGGACACCGAGGGTCGCAAGGGCGTCGAGACCATCCGGCGCAGCGGCGCTCACCTGCTGGGCGTGATCGACGACATCCTCGACATGGCCCGGCTGGAGGCGGGGCGCGTCGAGCTCGACCCGCGGCCGGCCGCGCTGCGCGATCTGGCCCGCGAGGCGGTCGACTTCGTCGCGCCGATCGCGCGCCGCAAGGGCCTGCGGTTGGCCATCGACGCCGACGGCGATCTGCCCGCGCGCGTCGAGGTCGACGCCAGTCGACTGCGCCAGGTGCTGCTGAACCTGCTCGACAACGCGGTGAAGTTCGCCGTGAGCGGCCAGGTGACGCTGCGGCTCACCGTCGTGCGCGCCGAGCCGGCGAGCGTGCGCGTTCGCGTCGAGGTCGAAGACACCGGCCCGGGCATCGACGCCGCGCGCCTGGGCTCGATCTTCGAGCCGTTCGAGCAGGCCGGGGCGCGCGCCGATCGCAGCCGGGGGACGGGGCTCGGCCTCGCCATCACGCAGGGCATCGTCGAGCTGATGGGGGGCGAGATCGGCGTCCGCAGCACCCCGGGCGTCGGCAGCACGTTCGGCTTCGAGCTCGAGCTGCCGGTGACCGACGGCCGGCCGATGCCGACGCCGACGCCCAGGCCGTCCACGCGGGATCCGGTGGCCCCGCTCCCCGCGCCCGACCGGGCGCGCCTGGCGGCCTTGGCCGAGGCGGGCAAGCTGACCCGGGTGGCCGAGCTGGCCCACGAGATCGCCGAGCGCGATCCCCGGCACGCCGCGATGGCGCAGCGCATCGAGGCGCTCGCCTTCGACTTCGACGACCGCGCCATCCTGGCCCTGCTCGCCGACGACCGCTGACGACACGCGTCGTC
>JACKDN010000061.1 GCA_020633465.1 Myxococcales bacterium | reverse complement strand
GTCGAGGTGCCTGCGCAGCGTGTGAACCTGGGCTTCGCGCGCCACGCCGATCGGCGCCGGCAGGTGGTTCAATCGGGGCATCAGGCCGATCTGCGTCGAACGCTCGAGATCGCCGGTCAGGTCCCGGATCGGGACGCGGTGGACCGGCAGGCCGGGCGGCACGCTGGCTGGCTGATGCGGGTGGTCGTGGTTCTCGACGATCAACACGCCGACGCGCCCGGGATAGCCCGACGCTTCCACCTCGGTCGCTAGCGTTCGCAGCAGCCGCTCGACGGCCGCCGTTCGACCGACGGTCGCCAGCGACACCAGGATGTCGGGCACCGACGCGCGCGGGGGCGCGCTCAGCGTCGCCGGCAGCGACGGCTCCTTGGCGATGCAGCCCCGGCTCAGCCCCACCCAGGGGGGCTCGTCGCCGAGCAGATCGGGTCGGCGGCGGGCGACGACCGACAGCGCGGCGTCGACCAGCGCGGGGCGCAGTCCGAAGCGCTGGATCAGGAGCCCGGCGATCGCGTCGCGACCGTGGACGCGCCGCACGAAGCGCCCGAAGCGGGTGTGGCGCGCGTACTCGGCGTCGCGCAGGGTCAGCACCGCGTCGGCGCCGATGCTGACCGCACGCAGGCCGTCGAGGAAGGGCCCGAAGCCCGCCTGGCTGTAGTGCGCGTTCACCATCGGCGCGAAGTCGCCGTAGGCCCGCGGCGCGGGGTCGACGACGTAGACCGTGCGCAGGTCGCCGTCGTCCAGTCGGCGCATCAGGGTCGGTCCGCCGGCGGCGCGGGGGTCGAACTCGAAGTGCCAGCCGTTGAACGACTGAGCCTGCCGCGGCCCGTCGAGGTCCCACGGCCGCAGGTACGGGTGGCCGTTGCCCACGTCGCACAGGTAGCGGCGACCGCCGATGTGCACCACGCACACGAAGTGATCACCCGGCGCGCGGACGGTCGCAGCCACGAGGTGCGCGTCGAAGCCCACCGACTGCAGCAGCGTCGCGAAGGGCGGCGTCGTCCGGTCGCAGTTGCCGCCGATGCCCGCGATCGCCTCGTCGACCACGGCCTCGAGCGCCTGCAGCGTGTAGGGCCGCCCGTCGTTGGCGAGCAGGCCGAGGTTGTGAAACGGCACGGCGCGCAGGTGCGCCGACTGCAGCGTGGCCAGCCCACCGGCGTCGTGACGGACCTCGGGCGAACCCAGCCGCGCGAGGTAAGCGTCCACGCGGCCGGCGTCGAGCAGAGCAGTCATCGGGCCTCCTCCTCGGCGGTGTGATGCGCCCAGCGAAAGACGACGTCC
Organism: Myxococcales bacterium; assembly: GCA_020633465.1. GTDB lineage: Bacteria > Myxococcota_A > Bradymonadia > UBA7976 > UBA1532 > JACKDN01. The sequence continues at coordinate 4,754 of JACKDN010000061.1, read as the reverse complement.
AGCTGCGCGGCGTGCAGCGGGAAGGGCCAGGCCGGCACCGACTCGTTCAAGCCGTGGATGCGCGCCCCGGAGTCATTCACCCCCAGCGCCGCGTAGCGCGCTCCCTGGGGCAGGTTGCGATCGAAGGGGCAACCGCCGGCGACCGCGCTCTTGTTCAGGCCACGCTGCTCGTGGCGCGCGGCCACGCCCCAGCGCGACGCCAGCCCGCGCAGCCCGCGCAGCAGCTCGCCCAGCGCGGCGTCGACCGGCGCGTCGCGATCGCTGGGACCGATCGTGCGGGCGATCAGCCGAAGCGTGCCGTCCTCGTGGTCGTGGTAGCCCGTCTCGTCCAGCCAGAGCGTCGGCCGCAAAGACGCCATCAGCGACGGCAGGAGCGTTCGCGCGACCGCCGATCCCGTCTCCTCCTCACCCTGCACGAACCAGGTCAGGGCGGGCGTGCGATCGAGGTGGCGCAGGGCCGCCAGACGGCAGGCGAGGGGTCCCTTGTTGTCGGCGACGCCGCGCGCGAACAGGCGCCCGTCGGTGTCGGTCAACGTGCGCGGCGGGTGCCTCCACTTCTGCTCGCGACCGAAGGGCGTCACGTCGTAGTGGCCGTACAGCGCCACGTGGCCGGCCAGCCCTCGCGCCGGACGGCGGGCGACGACCAGCGGCCGCCCCAGGTCGTGACCCATGGTCTCGACCTCGAAGCCCAGCGCTTCGAGCTGGTCGACCAGCCAGTCGACGCAATGTTGATGGTCGGGGCCGTCGGGGCTGGTGTCGAAGGCGGTGAGGGTGGCGAGGGTCGCGAGGGCGTCGGCGGATGGGCGGCTGGCGTCGCGGTCCACGGCGCCGTCCCCGAGGGTCTCTCCGTAGCGGGACGCGACGGCGGCGCCGAAGTCGGCGCAGAGGTGATCCCACAACACCTTGTTGCGGGTGCCGTACACGTCGCGGCCGAAGTGGGCGCGGTGCGCTCGACCGCTGATGATCGCGGCGCGGAACGCGGCCGCGACGGCCTCGTGGTCGAGGGCCAAGAGCCCCAAACAGCGCCGCGCCTCGTCGCAGATGCGCTGCACCGCCGGCCGCGAGAAGACGCTCGCGAGCGTCTCGAGCGACAGCCGGTGCGCGCGTGCGTCCGCCTGCTCGGCGGGATCGACCAGGTGCCACCAGCAGGCGTCGACCGCGGGCGTGACCGGACTGGCCAGACTGTGGGCGACGGCCAGCACGCGGTGCAGTCCCTGCTTCAGGTGGGCCGAGCTGGCGTACATCTCGATGCGGTTCACGGGACGCTCCTTCGGCCGCCGAGGATGGGGAACGCGTCGTCGTTGAAGACCGAACCGGGCGGTACGGTGACGCGCGACGTCATCGGGTGCCAACCTGCCCGGTCCGGGTCGTAGGTGCAGGTGGCGTCGATGTAGATGGTGATGTAGGCGCGGCGCCAACCGCCGGTCCGGTTGGGCGGGCTCGTGTGCCACGACAGGCAGTGATGGAACACGGCGGAGCCGGCGCGGACGGGCACCGAGACGGCCTCGTGCGCGCGGTCGCCCCAGCACTTCTCTTCGTTGAGGAAGTCGATCGAGCGCGTCATCGGCTCTTTGTGGGCGCCGGGCATGAAGTGCATCGCGCCCGACTCGACCGTGACGTCGTCGAGGGCGAGCCAGCACGAGACACCGCGCGGCTCGCCCACCGGCCAGTTCGGCAGGTCGCGATGCCACGGGATCGTGTCGCCGCCCTGCGGCGGCTTGACGATGAGGTGGTCGTGGAACACCCGCACGCGCTCGCAGCCGATCAACTCGGCGGCGATGGCCGCGGCGCGAGCGTCGTGCAGTTGGGCGCGGAAGGCCGCGTTGTGCTCCCACACGTTGGTCCACTGCGAGACGACGCCGAGGTACTCGTCGACCGAGGCCCCAACGTCGTGGGCCCACAGCTCGGCCTGCGCTTCGAAGGCGCTGCGCAGGTGGCGCACCTGCGCGCGGGACGCGAGGTCGTCGACGACGACGTGGCCCTGCGCGTCGAAGGCGGCGCGGTGGGCCGGCGACAACTCAGACATGGGCGACCTCCGAGATCGGCGCGCCGTCGGGCACGACCTTGCACAGTCGGTGATTGGACGCGTTGGCGTGGCACCACCGGACACGGGGCGACAAGAAGACGCACGACCAGGCCGCCCGCTCGCCGGCGCGGCGCATGGCCGGCGAGGCGTGAAAGGTCAGCGGCGAGAAGGCGACCGCGTCCCCCAGCGCGTAGGTGGGCGCGTAGAGGGGCCACCGATCGGCCTCGAAGTCGAGGCGCGCGGTCGGATCCTGGGGCGCGCCGTCGTGCAGGTCGACCACGGGCCGCGCCCCCAGTCGGTGGCTGCCCTGCGCGAACCGCAGGGCGCCGTTGCCACCGTCGGACGGCTGCAGGGGCGCCCAGATGATCACACCCCAGGGGCGGTCGACCGGCCAGAAGCCGAAGTCCTGGTGCCAGGGGAACGCCCGCTGGCCCTGGCGCTTCACGAGCAGCAGATCCTGGAACAGCACGGCGGCTTCGCCCAGCAGCGCGTCCGCGAGCGGCCGGAGCGCGTCGGCGACGGTGCGCGTCGATCCCGCGTCGTCGTAGCGATGGGGGCTGAGCCACTGGTCCATCAGCGCCGTCAACGGCGGCCGATCGGTCGGCGGCGCGCCGTGGGTGTAGAGCACCTGGCGGCTCAGCGGACGGCCGTTCGCGCGGTTGGCGGCCAGCGCCGAGCGCAGCGCCGCCAGGTGCGTCGCCTCGAGCGCCCCGGGCAGGAACGCCACGCCGTCCTGCTCGAGCTGCTGCCGTGCGTCGTCGATCATCATCGGCCGCCCCCACCGATGGGCCGCCAGCGGCCGCTCCCGACGCGCACCAGTCGGCGCCGGTCAGGGCTGCGCAGCACGGTCAGGACCGCGCCGTCGCGGGCGACGACCACCGTCACGCCGACGGCCCTCTCGGACACCAGCACGCCCTTCGAGCGTGCCCAGGCGGCCTCTCGGTATCCCAGGTGATAGGCGACGCGTCCGTCCGCCTGGCGGATCTCGCGTCCCCATTCGAGGGTGAGTTCGATATGCTGCGGGCGGATACGGCGTTGGGCGGTTCGCCGCGCCGCGTGGCGAGTGAGTTTTCGCATCGTGACCTCCGTGACCGCTCCCAGGAGCACCGACCGTGCCAAGCCATTCGGGGCCAGCCTACGTGGCTTCGAGCGAGGCGCGTTCTCCAATCTGAAGCATTTCGTACTCAGAATGGAGAACGCGTGATCGACGCGGTGGGCGTGAGGCCCGTCGAACTGCACCCGGCCTGTCCGGACGGGCCGGTCTTGGTGTACGCCCTCTCCGGGTTGGGCAAGTCGACCTTGGCCGCGCAGTACCCGAAGGGGGTGCTCGACGCCGACCACTTGCTGTACGCGGCCGTCGCAGCGGGCTTCCCGAACCTGGAGCACCGCGCCGGGCTGCGCGCGTGGCGGCAGCTTTGCCGGCAGCGGCCCTGGGAGAAGGCAGGAGCCGACCTCGCCCGGTGGGCCAGCATTCGTCGCGGCTGGACCGAGCCATTCGTCGCCGCGATGCGTGAAGGGTCCTTCCGGCTGGTGGTGACCAGCCTGCGCGACCCACCCTGGGCGGTGGCCGCCTTCTACGGCGTCGAGCGCGGCCGCTACCTCGAGCACCTGCGCCACGCGAACCGCCCCGCCGACAACCTGCAGGACGAGGCGATGAACGCGCGCCTCGAGGGCTACACGCCGCTCGTTCGGCTGCCGCCCGGATCGTTCCTGGGCGACCGCCCCGAGATCCGGGCCCTGGTCGAGGGCGATCCCTGACCGGTTGATCCCCAGGACGGTCGTTTCGCGCCGCCCTTGCCCTTGGCAGCAGCCACCTGCCCGTGCCAGGGTGACCCATGCACGCCATCGACCCCGTCTTCGACCTGCTCGATCGCTGGAGGCACTTGCCCGCCTACCAGCTCGAGCGCCGCGCCGATGTCTACTTCGCCCTGTACCTGCCCGAGGTGCTCGAAGCCGTCACCGGCACGCCCATCGACCCCCGCCTGGTGCCCGAGCTGCCCATCAAGCGCGACCTGATCTGGCGCGACAGCCCCAGCAACCTGTCGGTGAAGGTCGACTACGCCGCCTTCGCCGCCGATCGCAGCAAGGTGTTCCTCGTCGAGCTGAAGACCGACGACGGCAGCCGCAACGCCATCCAAGACCACTACCTCGAGACGGCCGCCGCCCTGGGCTTGGCGCCGATCCTCGAGGGCGTGGTGGCGGTCGCCCGCAAGAGCACCGCGCACGGCAAGTACGCCCACCTGCTCGCGCTGTTGGCCGAGCACGGCTGCTTGAAGCTGCCCGACGGCCTGCTGGCCAAGGCGCACAGCGACCACCGCCAGGGCTTGCGAAAGCTCCAGGTGCAGGTCGAGGTCACCGTCGCGCCCGGCGAGTGGGCGACCGAGGTGATCTACGTGCAGCCCAACGGCGCTGGCGAGGGGTGCATCGACTTCGAGCGCTTCGCCACGGTGGTGGAGAAGCGCGGCGACCCGCTGAGCCAGCGGTTCGCGCGGTCGCTACGCACGTGGGCGACGGAGCGGGCAGGGCGGGGGTAGGAGGTAGCGGCGGCGCGCCGGCCAGCCGATCCGCGCGCTGCCTGGACCGCGCTCACACCGGACCGAGCAACGCGGCCAGCCGCCCCTCGGCAGCTTTGCGGGCGCGTACTTGGCCCACGCGCAGCACGTCGACGAGCGCCATCAGGTCGTGTAGCCGCTGATCGGCCAGCGCCGCTCGCGGCACACTGGCATGA
>JACKDN010000060.1 GCA_020633465.1 Myxococcales bacterium | reverse complement strand
GGCGAGCCCGGCGCCGGCGGTGAGCCCGGCGGCGAGCCCTGCGTGCGCACCTTCGTCTACCGCCACCCCGCCGGCCCCGCGCCCAGCGAAGTGAGGCTGGGCGGCAGCTTCGAGGGCTGGCAGGGCCAGGTCACGCTCGCCGACGCGGACGGCGACGGCTTCTGGACCGCCGAGGTGTCGCTGCGCCCCGGCCAGCACACCTACAAGTACATCGTCGACGGCACCTGGCTGCCCGATCCCGACAACCCCACGCGGGTGGACGACGGCGAGGGCGGCTTCAACAGCGTGCTCACGCAGACCTGCCCCTTCGAAGCCGAGTGTCTGACCGACGCCGAGTGCGGCGGTGAGACCCCGTACTGCCGCTTCTACGCCTGCGGCGCCGACGAGGCCCCCGGCTGCGACTGCCCGGCCCCCCAGATCTGCGACGTGCAAGGCAACTGCGTCGAGCCGCCGGCCCCCGAGTGCGACGACGACACCCCCTGCGCCGCCCCCCTGGTGTGCCGCGACGGCGCCTGCGAGCCCGAGTGCCAGCAGGACGCGGACTGCGCCGAGCCCGACGCCATCTGCCGCGACCTGCAGTGCTTCGTGCCCGAGTGCCAGGACGACGCCGAGTGCGACCGCTACACCGAGTCGTGCGTGCTGCAGGCCTGCGCCGAGAAGCCCTGCAACGACGTCGTCTTCACCTTCGACGCCGGCGACCGCATGCCTACCGCCGTGCACCTCGCGGGCAGCTTCAACGGCTGGGATCCCGAGGCCACGCCGATGGAGTTCGTGGCCGAGGACGGCGTCTGGTTCGCCCGCGTGGCGCTCGAGAACGGACCCACCAGCTACAAGTTCGTGCTGACGCTGGCCGGCGGCGCGGTCGAGTGGATCGAGCCGCCGGACGCCGACGCCTACGAGGACGACGGCTTCGGCGCGCGCAACGGCGTCGTGCTGGTCGACTGCATGGTCGACCCCGGCCAGCCGGGCCAGTGCGGCGACCTCGAGGCCTTCGACTGGCGCGACGCGGTCATGTACTTCGCGATGGTCGACCGCTTCTACGACAGCGACGGGCGGGCCGATCCCGTGCCCGGCGTCAGCGACGGCGACGCCGCGCGCGGGCCCAGCGGCCAGTACGAGGGCGGCGACCTGAACGGCGTCACCGCCAAGCTGCCCTACCTGGCCGATCTGGGCGTCACCGCCGTCTGGCTCAGCGCGCCCTACGACAACCGCGACACCGCCGGCGAGGCCATCGACCCCAACTCGGATCCGCACACCTACAGCGGCTACCACGGCTACTGGCCGTCGCCGCCGAACGTCGACTACAGCGATCCCGACAACCCCTCGCCCACCCCGGTGGTCGAGTCGCGCATCGGCACGGCGGACGACCTGCGCACCTTCGTCGACGCCGCGCACGACGCCGACATGAAGGTGCTGTTCGACTACGTGATGAACCACGTCGACGTCGACAGCGGCCTGTACCAGGCGCACCCCGACTGGTTCGCCCGCCGCGACGGCCGCTTCGCCAACTGCGGCCGCGAGAACCTGTGGGACGATCCCTTCTGGGGCACGCGCTGCGCCTTCACCGACTACCTGCCGCCCTTCGACTTCGACAACGCCGCCGCGCGCGCGTGGTCGGTCAACGACGCCCTGTGGTGGGCCAAGCACTACGGCATCGACGGCTACCGCCTCGACGCGATCAAGCACGTGCCGCTGCAGTGGCTGCAGGATCTGCGGGCCCGCCTGAACGACGAGATCGAGGATCCCGCCGGCGGCCGCTTCTACCTGGTGGGCGAGACCTTCGCCTACGACGACCGCAACCTGCTGAAGCGCTACGTCGACCCCGACACCCTGCTCGATGGGCAGTTCGACTTCCCGTTCAAGAAGCAGGTGTGCCAGGGCCTGTTCCGCCCCGAGGGTGGCCTCGACGGCTTCGCCGCGTGGATGAGCGGCAACGACAGCTTCTACGGCCCCGGCGCCATCATGACCACGTGGATCGGCAACCACGACATCCCGCGGGCGATCCACTTCGCCAGCGGCGAGCTGGGCAGCTGCACCGAGGGCAGCAACCCCGGCAACGGTTGGAACGGCGACTTCCGACAGCCCCAGGGCGACGCCCCGTACGAACGCCTGGGCCTGGCCTACGCGGTGATGATGACCAACCCCGGCATCCCGCTGATCTACTACGGCGACGAGATCGGCCTCGCCGGCGGCGGCGATCCCGACAACCGCCGCACGATGCCCTGGGACGACGCCGCGCTGCTGCCCGCGCAGGCCGCCCTGCGCGCCAACATCGGCGCCCTCGCCCGCATCCGCGCCGACAACAAGGTGCTGGCCCGCGGCCGCCGCATCACGCTGTCGAGCAGCCGCGACACCTGGGTCTACCGCATGACCGGCTGCGGCGGCGGCGACGTCACCATCGCCATCAACCGCGCCGACGACCCCCGCGGCGTCACCCTGCCCGCCGGCGAGTACGTCGATCTGATGACCGACGCCGTGGTATTGGGCGGCGAGCGCCAGCTTCCGCCGCGCAGCTTCCTGGTCGTCCGCGCCGACTGACCAACGAAGCAATCCTGCCCCGCAGGCGCAGGCCGCAGCTCTCGCTCGACGGTGTGCTGGACCGGCCGGGCTTTCAGCGGTCAGCTTTCAGCTGTCAGCCGGCGGCCTCGACCGCGGAGCTGAGGCTCGATGAAGGGCTTTCGGAAACTGCAGGTTTGGGAGCGGGCCCACGAGCTGACGCTCGCGGTGTATCGCGCCACGCGCGATTTCCCGCGCGACGAGCTCTACGGGTTGACCAGCCAGCTGCGCCGCGCGGCGACGTCGATTCCCGCCAACATCGCCGAGGGCTGCGGCCGGAACACCGATGCCGACTTCGCACGGTTCCTGGACATCGCGATGGGCTCGGCCAGCGAGGTCGAGTATCTGCTGCTCTTGGCGACCGACCTCCAGCTTCTCGATCGAAGCGAGCACCGCGCGCTCGATGCGGGCACCACGGAGGTCAAACGCATGCTCACGTCGTTGCTGGCCCGCCTGAGACCTGAAAGCTGAAAGCGGATGGCCCACTCGACGCCACACAATGGGCCGAACCCGGACCTGCGAAGGGACGCCACGGCATGAGTTGCTCCATCAGAATGAGCACCACGATCGCGATGCGGGCACGACCCCGCGGCCCCACGCATGCTCACGTCGTCACGTGCCCGGCTGAGAGCTGAAAGCTGAAAGCTGATAGCCCCTACGATTCCAAGAAGTCGGCCGGACGAACACCGGCCGAGGGACGCCCACGCATGAAGAACGCACCGCTCCTGCTGCTCGTCGCGCTCGCCACCGCGGGCTGTGATCCCGAGACCAAGACGACGCTGCCGCCCAAGCCGGACGCCGGCGAGACGTTCGACCTGGGGCCGCAGCCGCGGCTGGACGCGGCGACGCCGCGTAGGGACGCCGAGGTCGATCTGGACGTGTCCGTCGAGGACATGGGGCCCCTGATCGACGGCTCGATGGGCGACGCCGACGCCGCGGACGCGATCGTCGACGCCGTCCCGGTGGACATGGGGCCCTCCGGGGGCCCGCCGCCGCGGTCGCGGGCGGTGGTGCTCAGCGGCAGCAACGACGCGTGGGTGGCCTGGGCGCGCGGCGGGCGGCTGCTGGCGCGCCGCCTGCCCGACGGCGGCGAGCCCGGCCCGGTCGTCGACGTCGCCGAGGCGGTCGACCTCAGCGGCCCGCTGCTGGGGTCGCGCACACGCAGCGGCCCGCCCTGGGTGCTGCTGCCCGATCCCCTCACCCGCGAGCTGCACGCCCACGACCTCGAGGCCCCCGAGGCCGATCCCGTGCCGATGGGCGTCTGGGGCCCCGCGCGGCTGCTCAACGTCGGCGCGCAGACCGTGATCATGGGCGCCGACGGCCCCAAGGCCGACGCCCGCACCCTCGTCCGCGTCTTCGACGATCTCGGCCGCGGCCGCACGCTGCCCGACGGGCGCGGCCTGCCCGCCGCCGCCAGCCTCACCCCCGCGCTCGGCCGCCTGGTCGCCGGCTTCGACGTCGGCGTCTGCGCCACCGTCGACACCGGCGCGCTCGACGACGCCGTGGGCCTGCCCTGGCGCTGCCACGCGCGCCCCGGCGCCGTCTCGGTGGGCGCCGGCGAGCAGCTCTACTTCGTCGGACCCGTCGGCGACCGCGTCGTGATGTGGCGCGGCATGCCCGGCGCCGCCGTCGATCCGACCGCCGATGGCGCCGACGTCACCGTGCTGGTCGATCAGCCCGCCACCGTCGAGGCCCTGCACACGCTGGCCGACAACCGCGTGCTCATCAACACGGTCGGCCTCGACCACGACACGCTGTGGCTGCTCGAGGACGACGTCGTCCGCAGCGTCGACCTGACGGCCGCCGAGGACGCCGTGCTCGGCGTCGCCACCTTCCGCCGCCGCGTGCTGCGCGTGGACTGGAACGAAGGCCAGCCGGTCATGGTCGAGGTGCCGCCCGCCGACGGCCCTACGCCGCCGCTGTACACCAAGCCCGAGGGCTGCAACATCAGCATCAACCCCGAGGACTGCTCGCCCAACGACCAGGACTGCGACGGCCGGACGCAGGGCGCGCTGTGCTGCGCCGACGGCGCGGTGCACACGCGCGTGCCGCTGCCCGACGGCGTGCTGCCCGCGCGCGGCTGGCGCGTGCTGACCAGCGACGCGGGCCTGATCTTCGTCGTGCCCACCGGCGACGCGGTGCGCATGTACGTGCGCCAGCCCGGCGACACGACGCGCCCGGTGCTGGGCGAGAACATCCCGACGGTGGGCCAGTGGCTGGCGACCGGCGAGCTGCGCCACGTGGCCAACCGGCGCGTGCGCACGGTGATGCACGTCGCGCGGGCGCCCCGCCCCATGCCGCCCGGCGAGGACGCCGGCGTCGCCGACATGGGGCCCGCGGACGCCGGCGCCGACGCGGGGGACGCGGGGGACGCCGCGCTCGACATGGGCGTCGCCGACGCGGGTGAGGACATGGGCCCGCCGGACATGGGGCTGCCGATGCTCGAGCACGAGCTGCTGTGGTTCGTCGACGCCGAGACGCAGGGCCGAACGCCCGCGCCCTGCGAGCCCATCGCGCTGCACGTGCTCGACACCGACGGCCGCACGCGGGTGTTCTGCGCCGACCGCGCCGTGGACCTCGATCCGCTCGCCGAGGCCGGCGCCGAGGTGGCGTACCCCGTCGCCGAGCGGGTGCGGTGGATCTGGACGGCGCCCTTCGGCGACGACGACCTCATCCTGGCCGCGACCGGGGCCAACTTCGCCCTCAACGTCTGGCGCTCGACGCCCGAAGGCTTCACCGTCGAGCAGCCCTTCCTCGGCGGCGACGTCGAGGCGATGAGCGAGAACGACCGCTCGCTGCCCTTCCGCCCCCCGCTGATGCCGGGTCAGCGCCCGGCGCGGGTGGTGGACGAGACCGAGCTCGAGATCTACGTGAGCGGCCGCGGGTGGCGCCCCGTGCCCACGACGCCCTGGCCCGTCGAGGCCCGTCTGCTGCACCACGCGCCGCTGGCCGTGTCGGTGGCCGACACCCTGCCGCCCGACGCGCTCGAGGGCCGCCTGGCGATCTTCGTGCACGACATGGACGCCACCGGCACGCTGTGGGGCCGCCGCTTCGCCCCGCCGGGCGCCGCGGCGTTGTCCGAGAGCGTGTTCTGGGGCGTCGCCGTGCCCGACTTCGCCCCCGGCGAGGGCGAGGTCAGCGCGCCGCTGGTCTGGCGGGGCGTGGGCACCGACCCCGTCGACCTCGAGGGCTTCAGGTCAACGTGCCTGACGCGTCCGTCGGCGCCGTGAACAGGCGGATCAGCTCGTCCCGCTTCTGGCGGGCGTCCTCGATGCCGAGGTTGATCAGCTTGTCGCAGTAGGGGCCGTCGAACAGCAGATAGCTGGTCAGATCGGCCTCGTCGCGGCTCTCCATGCGGGCCAGCGTGCGGATGACGCGGCTGGTCATGCCCCGCGCCCCGCGCATCTCGCCGCTGCGCACGTACGCGGCGGCCATCTTGCCCAGGTCGTGGCTGGGCCGCAGCACCACGTTGGGCACGATGCGATAGCGGGCGCCGCGGATGGGGGCCACCATCTGGTTCAGGCGGGTGACGAACTGCTCACCGAAGGCGAGCCCGCCGTCCGCCAGCAGGCGGTTCACGTGGCCCAGCCGGATCAGGTCGTAGTCGACGTGGTCCAGCATCAGCGCGTTGAGCACCTTCGCCAGCAGGAAGACCGGGCTCGACAGCCGCCCCCGCCAGTCGGGGATGGGCTCGTCGACGTCCATCGGCTTCTCGTGCCCCATGCCGCAGACGAGCAGCCGGTTGCTGCCCAGCCGCAGGGCCGGCGACAGCGGCGTGTTCTGCCGCAGCCCGCCGTCGGCGTAGGGGATGCCGTCGATGGGCACGGCCGGGAAGACGAAGGGGATCGCCGCCGACGCCAGCGCGTGCTGAGGCCCCAGCCGCGCGTACACCGGCCGCACGTGGGGGTCGCGCGAGAACTTGCGCGGCCGCCCGTCCGCGGTCTCGTAGAACACCGTCGTCTTGCCGGTGGGCACCTGGGTGCACGAGATGGACACCGCGTTCAGGTGCCCCTCGGCCAGGTTGACGTGGATGCGATCCCAGTCGATGGCGCTGTTCAGCAGCTTCCACACCGGCTCGCCCGGGAACACCGAGTCGCGCCGGTTGCGCCCCATGATCCAGCCCGGCAGGGCCATCATGTCGGTCAGGCCGATCTGCAGGACGTGGTCGAGCTCGACGCCGCGCCACAGCTCGGCCAGCCGCCGGATGCCCACCGAGGGCTGGTGGATCGAGGCCGCGACGGCCGAGATGTTCAGGGCGCCGATGGACGTGCCGCACAGCACGTTGAAGCGGGCGGCCTCGCGCAGCTCGGCCGGGCCGTCGACGAACAGGTAGTAGAGGATGCCTGCTTCGTAGGCGCCTCGGGCGCCGCCGCCGGCCAGTACCAGTCCGCAATTGGGCAAGCGAATCTCCGGGTATGGACCCGGCGATGATGGACGGGCGCTGGGGCGCAGGGCAAGAACGCCGCCGACGCCGTCGTCGTCGACGTCGCCGAGGAGCCTCAACCACGCCGCGGCGCGCCGCGCTTCGGGGATCACGCGCCGCGCGACGCCGACGGTTTGTTCGCAGCTGGGCGCTGCTGGGCGCCTGGTTTTCGAGGAAGGCACCCGTGCCTCCCTCGAGCTCCCACCGGCCAGGGCTCCGCCCTGGACCCGTTCAGACCTCACGAAGGCGGAGTGCCGAGCGGTGCCAGTTTAAGGCTTCTGGCGCCGCGCCAGTTGACGGCCCGGCGGCTCACGGCCATGCCCAGCCGACCTTGTCTCCGCAAGATTTGGCGTCGGCGCCGCCCTCTCGCGCCATTGCCCGCGCGCGAACTGAACGCCGTGGTCGACTCCGTCAGGGTGGTGGTTGCCACGCATTTTCTGAAAAGAAGGCGGGCAAAGCCGCTCCTGAAACGGGCGACGCCGACGCCAAATCATGACGCCAGAGTCGGGGCCTTGACCGTTTGCCGAGGAGCCGGGTGGTAGGTGCTCGCCTCGTGCGCCGCGCTGAAGCGAGGCGGCGTGGCTCACTGAGCGCGGGCGATTCGGTCGCGCGGGCGACCTCGGCGCGTCGAGCAGCGGGCGCTGCTGACATTCGCGGGCCATCCGCACGACCGGCACCGGATGTCGCTGCCGCGGCCGCGATGACCATACCCGGACAGCCCCATGGCGACGCCGCGACGCAGTCATAGCGCCGCACCCAGGCGACGATGACCACGACCAGCGGCGATTCGCGGCCCAATCCCCCAGGCCCGATGCCGGGCTCCACAACGCCCGCCATGCCACAGCCCATCGCCGTCCGTGACCAGGCCCCCGCGCGCGGGCGTGGTGAGACTCGGCCGGCGTGCGGCATCCGCCGTACGTGCCTGAGCGACCGAGCCGCCCGCAGCCAAAGCCCGAAGGGCGAGGCGAGGACGCGAGGATCGCGAAGGTGCGCCCGAAGGGCGCCGGCCAAGCGGGGGGTCTGGGGTGGCGCAGCCCCAGGCCGCGCGCTTGCGCGCGGCGGAGACACAGTCTGTCCGGTGGAGGCTGCACCTGTTCCAGCCAAGCACCCGACCGTTCCTGCGCCGCGGCCAATTGCGCACCCTTCCACTCGATCGCGGCGTGCGATCCCCGATCAACGTCGAGATGCCGCGCACGGCTGCCCCCGGTCACCAACCGCCGCCGCCCCCGCCCAAGCCAGCCCGCCGCCGGAACGCCCACCGCAACAACAGCACCCCGCGCCCCCCGCTTGAGTCACCCGCCTCAATCGGCCATCGTCAGCGCGACGACGTCCGCACGGAGCGCCCCATGGCCCGCATTCTGGTCATCGACGACAACGAGACGATGCGCGAGGGCATCGCGCACACGGTGCGCCGCATGGGGCACGAGGTCGACACGGCGGCCAGCGGGCAGGCGGGCCTGAAGGCCTTCGAGGAGCGCGCCGCGGACTTCGTGATCAGCGACCTCAAGATGGAGGGCATGGACGGCATCGAGGTGCTGCAGGCCATCAAGGCCAAGCATCCCGAGGTGCTGCTGATGATCGTCACCGGCTTCGGCACCATCGAGACCGCCGTCAGCGCCATGAAGCTGGGCGCCTTCGACTTCATCACCAAGCCCTTCCCGCCCGAGGTGCTGCGCCTGAAGGTGCAGGCCGCGCTCGACGCGTTGAAGCAGCGGAACAAGGTCGAGCGCCTCGAGCGCCACAACGAGATCCTGCGAGCCGAGCTCGACGACCGCTACCGCCCCGTCGACCGCACCGATCTCGTCGGCAGCAGCCCCGCCATGCTGCGCGTCCTGCAAACGGTCCAGAAGGTCGCCGCCGCCGACAGCACCGTCTACATCTACGGCGAGAGCGGCACCGGCAAGGAGCTGGTCGCCCGCGCCCTGCACCGCACCAGCCGCCGCGCCGAGGGCCCCTTCATCAAGGTCAACTGCGGCGCCCTCGCCGAGACCCTGCTCGAGAGCGAGCTGTTCGGCCACGAGAAGGGCAGCTTCACCAGCGCCATCAAGCGCAAGCTGGGCCGCTTCGAGCTCGCCGACGGCGGCACCCTGTTCCTCGACGAGATCGGCGACATCAGCCCCGCCATCCAGCTCAAGCTCCTGCGCGTCCTCCAGGAGCGCGAGTTCGAGCGCGTCGGCGGCGAAGAGACCATCCGCGTCGACGTGCGCGTCATCAGCGCCACCAACAAAGACCTGCGCGCCGCCGTCGACGCCGGCACCTTCCGCGAAGACCTCTTCTACCGCCTGCACATCGTCCCCATCACCCTGCCCCCCCTGCGCGAGCGCGCCGCCGACATCGAACCGCTCGCCCAGCACTTCATCACCAAGCTCCGCGACCGCGCGGCGAGTGATGTGCGGGAGATCAGCCCGGGAGCGTTGGAGGCCCTGCAGCGCTACCCGTGGCCGGGCAACGTGCGCGAGTTGGAGAACGCGATCGAACAGTCCCTGGTGTTCGCCGAGGGCGACACGCTGGAGAAGCGCGACCTGCCGGCGCACGTGACCGGCACCAGCCTGTCGATGCCCACGCTACCCGACGACGACATGCCGTTGACCGAGCGACTGGAGACGCTGGAGAAGGCGCTGATCGAGCGGGCGTTCGACCAGGCCGAGGGCGTGAAGACCGAGTGCGCGCGACTGCTGGGGATCAAGACGTCGGCGTTGTACTACAAGCTGGAGAAGTATGGGATTGGGCAGTAGTTGCTGGCTCCTAGGGCACTGCATACCGCCGAGTGCTATGCCCGGCACGCACTGGGCACACTTGGCCTCTTGGCCGGATGTCGGTCACAAACCTTGGAGTCGACAGTCGCCGCGCCGCTTGGTGCAAATCACGAACTGCTCCGGTGCCTCTACTCGCCCCTCCGGCCCTACATTCCGCGCCGTCCACCCCAGCGCGCACCATCGGCATGTCAGGCACGGGCGCGGGCACGTATGCAGCCGAGTCTCCCCCTCGATCGAGCCCAGCGGTCCGATCGCGTGGCCGAACTTGTGCTGCACGCCCTTCACTTCGCCGAGCTTTATGTCGGCAATATCCACAAGCCCGCCGACTGGCTCCCGGTCCGTTGGCTCGCCAGTTCGCGTGGCCGTGAGCGTTAGGCGCTGCCCCACCACCGGTACCGGGCCGTCTGCCTGGATGAGGGCCGCAGCCTTCATCAACCAAAGCTGCTTTCGGGCATCCTCAGCGACCACCACGTCCGGTTCGCCGTCGGAGACCTCGATGCGCATTCTGATGGAGCCAGCGGTGCCAACAACCGGATCTAGTTGAGCGCGCACCAGCCTCGCACTCCGCTGATGCGCGAGAATCTTGAGCGAAAGGTTGGGCAGGCGCGTACCCGCGAACCCGTTGGTCCCCCACTTGGGGATCCTCCGGCCGTCACGGGTGACCACAGCGAAGGCGTGTAGTCCGTGGTAGGCGGTGAGG